>NZ_JQKO01000012.1 GCF_000746085.1 Methylocapsa aurea
CATCTCGACGCCGACATGGTCCGCCGCGGCCTCGACGTCCTGCGGCCGGGGTTCGGATCGCTCGTGTTCATCGAGAATGTCGGCAACCTTGTTTGTCCGGCCCTGTTCGATCTCGGCGAACGCGCCAAGGTCGTCGTGTTGTCGGTGACCGAAGGCGACGACAAGCCGCTCAAATATCCGCATATGTTCCGCGCCGCCGAGCTGATGATCATCAGCAAGATCGACCTCGCCCCTTACGTCGATTTCGACATCGCCCGCTGCGAGGAAATGGCCCGCGAAGTCAATCCAGGCATCCGCGCAATCCACCTCTCCGCCCAATCCGGAGCAGGCCTCGACCAATGGCGCGAATGGATCATAGCCAAAAAGACCCAGCAAGGGGGGTAAGAGCATGTTCTTAAAAAAGTCGATCGACTTTTTCGATATTGGGACATCGGATATATCAGATGTCCCATAAGAGCATGCTCCAACCATCTGATCTTAAGCGATTCCTTCCCGATCAGATGGTTCCATCTGATCGGGAAGCGTTCTAGTTCGTGGCTTGACCGATCGCCGCGCGGAGGTCGGCGAGGGTTACGACGCGAGGGCCATGCAGCGCTGCGATCTGAGACACGTCCAGCTTGAGCTTCTGAATGTTCTCGTAAAGATTCACCGAATAGGGGTTCGGCGCCGCAGGCGGCGTCGCATTGGGGGCGGGCGGCGTATAGGCGTCGGCCTCGATCAGGATTTTCTCGGTTGGCAGGTAAACCAGAGCCAATTCGTCGCTGTGGCCATTGCCGGCGATCCGATGGATTTCGATCGTGCGCGAACCATCGGTCAGCACATGCTTGTCGGCGTAGGTCTCGAACTTCGCGGCCTTCTGCGACGTCGACAGCCGGTCCGGATGCAGCGCCCGCGGCGCGGCCCATGCCTTTTCGAAATAGGGCTTGTCGAGTTCGTGGGTCACGATGACGGCATCCGCGTCGACGAAGGTGCGCAGGCCGCCCGAATGGTCGAAATGGACGTGGCTGTTGACGAGATATTTGATCGGCTTGTTGGGAATTGTCTCTTTGACCTTGTCGATAAGAGCGAGTGAGCGCTCCTCGTTGAGAGGGGCTTCCACCAGCACGACGTGATCGCGCTGCTCAATGGCCACGCTGTGGTGCGTCCCGCCGGTGAGATAATAGACGCCGTCTGCCAGCTTGTTAACCGCGACCGTAGGCGGCGTCGGCTGGGAGCTCGCCACATTCTGCGGGATGGCGATGTCCACGGCAGGGTTCAGCTTGACTGCGGCGATAGTCAGATCGAGCACCGGATGGCCGCCCTGAATTCGCGCGATATGGGCGGGGAATTGGACGCCGCCGAAGTCCTTGTAGTCGGCGAAGCTTGTCTCCACCAACGTGTCGCCGAGGATCGGATTGTCGATCCAGGTGCGCACCCGTTCGATCTGGTTGCGCTCGTTGATTGTGCCGACATATCGGTATTTTCCTTCGGCCGTGAAGGATACCTCCACCTTTGCTCCACTGGGCTCCGCCTTGGCGTTGTTCGCCAGCGCGGCCTTCAGGAAGCCTTGCGGGGTCGACCAAATTTCCGCGATGCGCTCTTCCACGGCGGCGGGTTGGGCGGTGGCGACCGGAGCCGTTCCCGGTGGAGAGTTGGGCGGCGGCGCAAGGTTCCAGGCCTGGGCGCCGCTCACATAAAGGTCAGGCTTCTGCTCCACCGGCGCGGGCCGCTGGCGGCCAGGCTCGATGGCCTGTTTGCGCACGATCTGCACTCGCGCGCTGGGAACGCCATAATCGATGCTGGCGACGTAACTGCTAACATCGAACCGCGGCCAGGGAAGGTTCGGATTTGGCGCCTGGCCAAACTGGAACCAGAGTCCGGAACCAGAGAATTCGATGGATTTTACGCCGGCGACGCCAAGTGCGCTCGCCGCTTCCTGCAAGGAGGCTGCGTGCGCTGAGCACACGGCCATGGTCATGGCCAGCGTCAGGCCGCGAATTGGAATTATCGCTCTCTGCATGAGAACCCCTTCTTTATGGCTAAAAGTCTACTAAACTAGTAGAATAAAGCATAATGCAATTGCATCCGTCAAGACGACCGAGCCAAGAGCTGGGCTAAAACCTGACCTAATCCGGGTCTTTCTGCATCCGTTCAGATCGAGGGGCAGGCAATTGGCGCATGCGATACAGCCGGGATTTTCCAACCGGTAGGGCCGGTTGCTTAAGCGATCGCGTGACCGGAGTTTTGCGTCGAGCTCTCTAGCTGAGGGCGCGTCAATGTACGGCCGCCTCTCATCGACGCGCCGTTCGACCCGCTTTGCCGCCCGCGCCGTTGCGCCGAGCGTGACCTGATGAGCAAGCTAGAGCATGATGCCGAAAAGTGGAAACCGGTTTTCGGCCGACATCATGCTCTAACTCTTTGATGAGAGGCGGATTTAAGACTTTGGACGAGATCGCGTTGCGATTCCGTCCAAAGTCATCCGGCTCTAGAGCGCTTTCAGTTTCGGCGGAATCGGAAAGCAGCTCTAGGTCTTTGTTTTGTCGTATTTTCTTAACGCGAACCGGTATCCACTTCGCTCGAAAATGCTCTAGCTTTCGTCGGAGCGGCTATCGGTTGTGGATCAGCCACGCTCCCGGATATTCGCCATAGGCGCTGCGCCGAGGCGGCCTGAGCGGTGGCTTCGCTCCGAGGCGCTCAAAAGGGCTCCTTGAAAGGACGCAGATCAAGTTCATGCGTCCAGGCGCTCTTTGTCTGACGATGCAAGGCCCAGTAGACATCGGCGATCGCATCGGGTTCGAGGAGTCCGTCCTCGCCCTTCGAGTCAAAGAAATCGGGAAACCGGCTTCGGGCGAAATCTCCCCGGATTACGCCGTCGATCACGACATGGGCCACATGTATGCCCGACGGTCCGAATTCTCTCGCCAACCCCTGCGCGAGCGCGCGCAACGCTGCTTTGGCCGCGGCAAAGGCTGTAAAAGGGGGGCGGGCGCGGAGCGAGGCCGTGGCGCCGGTGAAGATCAAAGTGCCTTTCTGCTGCGGGAGCATGCGCCGGATCGATTCCCGGCCCGCCAAAAAGCCTCCGAATGCATTCTGCCGCCACAGGCTCTCAAACAAGTCCGCGTCGGTCTGTAGCAAGGGGGCCATGGCATTGTTGCCGACATTATAGACGACCAGCTCAAGATCGCCCCCAGCGGCGGCGCGGTCGAAGAGCGCGATGACGTCCGCCTCTCGCGTCGCGTCCGCGACCAGCGTTTCCGCCGCGCCTCCAGAGCGCCGAATGGCCGTTGCGACCGCCTCCAGCCGTTCCGGCGTTCGGCCGGACACGATCACGCGCATCCCTTCACGCGCGAATCGGCGAGCCAAGGCGGCGCCGAGGCCCGCCGTGGCTCCAACCCCTAGAACAACTGCCGAGCCAGAATTCAATTTTCATCCCTTTGTGGCCGCAACTTTGCAGTATTGCTGGCGGCCTCGCCAGTTTCAATAGCGAAACGGGCGCCCGCTTCGACAGCAAAGCGAACGCCCGCCCGCCACTCCGGCCAGCTGCTCAGCCGGCCGCGCTTCCGGCCCCCGCCCCGGGAAGTTCAGCGCACTTTAGGGCTTGCCGAAGAGAAGGATGAAATTGTTCGCCGGCAGGCCTAACTGCTGCTTCAAGACAATCCCGTGCGCATTCGCCGCCCTTTCCAAATCCCGCACGTCCTTGAGTCCCCATTCGGGAACCTTCGCAGCGAGGATCTCCTTGTCGAAATCCTCGTTGGATTGGGTGGTGTATTTGGCGTCCACCTTAAACGGACCGTAAATGGCGAGGAAGCCGTCGTCCTTGAGAACCCGCGCAGCCACTTGCGCTATTCCATCAATGATGGACACGGGCGCCACCTGGAACAGGTTGATGACGAAGATGACGTCATAAAGCCGATCCTTCGGGTCGGGCCATGTTTCCGGATTCGTCAAATCGATGCGCACCGGGTCCGCGACATTGGCGTCGCCGGCCTCGGCCCGCTTCGCCTTGATGCTCTCGAAAACATCAGCATCATAATCGGATGGCTGAAACCGCAATTGCGGGAAATGGGGCGCGAAATAATTGATATGCATGCCGCTGCCGCTGGCGAGCTCCAGGACGTCGCCGGTCTTTGGGAAAAGCTCCTTGAAAACCGAAAGGATCGGATCGCGGTTCCGGTTGCCGGCCCATGCGACATAGGGGCTGAGCGGATAGGGGTCGATCGCTGGCCTGTCGACGAGATCGATAACAGACATGGTTTCTCCTTGTTTCTTCATGAGCCAAAACCGACGCCGAATGCGACGTCGGTCGCCTCATGCGGGCGACTGCCGCCGACGCGCCGGCATTTCAGGACGTCAACTTTGCAAGAGCTCTCTCAAATGAGAGTCGATCTGCGCGTTGTACCCAGGGTCGACGCCGAACAGAGCCAGGTGCCCCCATTGTGACGACACGCGCTTCAATTTGCTGTTTGGCGTGAATGCTTGTTCGAAGGCGATATCCTTGAGGGGAAAAAAGCCATCCTCCTCGATTGCGATGACGAAGGTTTTCGCGGTGATGCGGGACAGCGCCTTCGTTAAGTCGCCCGAAGCGATCCGGCTGACATCATTCTCCTGCCATTTCGAAGCCTGCAGGATCAGGTTGTTGGGATCTTGCTGAATGAAATGATTTTCGACGAAGCCGATCACGAAGTCGTCGACGGACGAAAAGCCGAGCGCTCGCCATCCGGCGGCATTGAAGAGGTTGTGCGTGAAGCCGGAGGTTGCGAATAATTTTGCATGCCGTCGCAGGCCCCGATGCGCGGCGTGCGGGTCGGCGTACCAACCGCCATCCAAAGCCGGATCGCTGGCGATCGCCTCGATGAAGGTTTCGACCAGCAATCGATTATGCGGCGCGGTCTTGGCTGCGCCGGCGATAGGCGCCGCTCGCTTGACGACATCAGGAAAGCGGACGGCCCATTCATAGGTCTGCTGGGCGCCCATCGACCCGCCGAGAACCAACTCAAGTTTCTCGATGCCGAATTTCTCGGTGATCAGCCGATGCTGCGCCCGCACGTCGTCGGCGATGCGAACGCGGGGAAACCGCGGACCATTGAAAGGGACGGGTGCGTTGTGTGGCGAACTGGAAAGGCCATTGCCAATCTGGTTGACGAGAATGATGAAATATTTGTCCGGATCAAGCGCGCGACCCGGACCGACATAGGCGCGCTCCAGACTCTTGCTCGTTCCCGAATACCAGGTTGGAAATAAAATCGCATTGTCCTTGTTAGGGGCAAGCGCGCCAAAGGTGGCGTAGGCTAGTTTCAAGCCTCTGATGCGGCCGCCGTCCTCCAGGTCGAAATCGCCGAGATCGTAGGTTTCGAACGGCCCATGGCTTTCCTGCGAATAATAAAGATTAGCCACGATCTGCATCCTTATCGCGGGACGATTGGCCGCAGCTCCCCTGCATATGGGGAAAAACTCCTGCGGGCCTCGGCTCTGGACATATTTGATCAAAGTCTATAGATTTTAGCAATAAAGAAATTTTGATCGGATGCGCGGCGGCTTTTTGCTCCGCCGGGGACGGCGTTGGTTTAGGCCATTGGAGGGTCGGGATCGTCAGCTAGCCTTGGCCAAGGATCCGTTGCGATGTGCGTTTGCGCAAGGGTTGGGATACAGGCGTCGACATGGGATCGACGCGCAGCCGCGACCTCCCGTCGAACCTGTGCATAGGAACGCAAGCCGCCACAGGCGGCATTCTCATGAAAGGAAGAGCTGTAATGAGCGTGAGCAAAGTTTTTCTATATGCGGAGATCCAAGTTTCCGTGCCCTTCAACGCAGTGGATTGGCCCGCGATCAATATCGCCATGAGCAAAGAAAAGGGCTTGAAGAGCAAGACATGGCTGAGCGGCATAGGCGCCAATACGATCGGCGGATTCTACGAATTCGACTCCGTTGAAAATGCCAGGGCCTATGCCGAGGGCTATCTTGCTGGGGCCGCCAAGCAGTTGGGCGGCAGTCTTTCGGTGAAGCTCTTTGACGGAGATGTGGTTGAAGAGGCCAGCCGGGGCATAGCATCGCCCTACTATGCCCGCGTTGACGAGTCCGTCGCCGCGTGAATGGATCGCGCCGCTCGAAACCTATCCAATTAAGCTAGCTGGCGCGCAATGGTTTCGTTCGCGGCAAGCTCGCGCTTTGAGGCCACGATCTTGCGGCCCTGATAAATGCGACGGCGCAATTACCCTGACGCGGCCAATTGGTCGAAAGCGCAAGGCCGCGCGATGTCGCCCGCATGGCGCGCGCCCTAAACTTGGCCAAGGCGCGCGCCGCATTCATCGCATCAACGATTGGCGGCCCGCGCTGACTGCAGGGCGGCTTTTGCGCCGGCGAAATCCTTGACTTCGCCGCCATGGCTTTGCGCCCAGGCCTCGGCGTCGCTCTTCAGGAGGAAGGCGTTGAGTTCTTCTGGTCCATTGGCGACGAACCATGCTTGGTCGGCGAGAAGTTTAATTCCAGTGTTGCGGTCTTGTGCGTAGACGGCGCCAGTCGACTTGCCCGCTTTCTCAAAGCTCAGGAGAGCCTTCAGGGCTGCCTCCGGCGACGCGTAGTGACGGACCAATGGCTCCCCTTTCAGCCAGATCTGAGCGACGCGCTTCAAATCCGAAATTGGCGCGCCGGTCGTTGCGTCCTTCGCCTTGAGCGGAGACGGAGAATAATTGGCCAGTTGCGCGCTGTAGTCGAGGCCTGACTCGGCGAAGGCCTGACGGATATATTTATCGACGATGAAGGCATCGAGGTCGAGATCCGTATCCGCGCGCTTCAAGAGTTTCAGCGTTTCGACCGAAGTGGCGACGTCCTTGCGATATTCTGGCTTCCACGAAAAATCCCTGGTCTGCAAGCCGAGCGGACCATGGAACAGATAAATGACCGGCGCTTCGATGCCGGAAACTTTGGCGATGAGCTCGCTGTATTTCTCAGGTTCGGCAGCGACAAGCCGATTGGCCTCGATCGCCGCCTTCAAATAGGCGACCACGATTTCAGGGTATTTTTCGGCATAATCCGCATCGACCAGAAGGCCATGGAAGGTCGGCGTGTCGGCTTGCGAACCGTCGAAGATCTTGCGCGCGAACCCGCGGGCGGGGAAAAGTTCAGCGAAGGGAACAAAATCGGCGTGCGCATCGACCTTGTTGCTTTGCAGGGCGGAGCCCGCGACTTCCGGCGCCTGGCTGATTATTTGGACATCTTTTTCCGGATCCCACCCCTGCGCCTTGACCGCGCGCAAGAGCATTCCGTGGGCGGTCGAGGCGAAAGGCACGGAGATCGTCTTGCCCTTCAAGTCGGCGAGCGACTGCGCGCTCGACTCCGTCGGCACAACGATCCCGTTCCCGCTGCCTTTGACGCTGCCCGAAAGCACGCTGATGAACAGGCTGCGCTTGCCCGCTTTTTTGAAGGCGACGCCATTTAGCGAACCCGGGAAATCGGCCATGGCGCCAAAGTCCAGTTTGCCGGCCACCATCTCATTGGTGAGCGGGGCGCCGCTGGTGAAGTTTTTCCATTGAATGTCGTAGACAGCGTCCTTGTACTTGCCTTTCCGCGGCAGATATTTTTTCAAGAGATCGAGTTCGCGAATGAGGAGCCCGCCCGTCGCGCAATTGATGGTCGTGTCCTGCGTGCCGACCGCAACGCGGATCGTCTCGGCTTGCGCCGCGCCGATCATGCTCAAACCGACCGACAAGCTGAAGAGAAGATGAGGTAGGCGCATGACGATCCTCGTAAGCGGGAAATGACGAAAGACGGATCAAGACCGATCCGCGTGGGTGGCGGCGAACGCGGTGAGACTCCCGCACTCGTTTATGCATAGGACTCATGTGTGAAAGGCGCGACGCCAATCCATACGTGTAGTGTGAGCTTCGGATGGGTAGAGAGAAGCAATTAATTTCCTGCGTCCGCGAACCAGAAGATGCTCATCTTCACACGCGGCCTTTGACGGCATGCCAAGGCATCGCCCAAGCGCCGATCTTTCGGACTAAGGCGCTGCTCGCCATCCCGAGAGCGCCGATGATCAACATGCCGACGACGATATCGGCATAGTTCTGCAACGTGTAGGCCTCCCAGGTGTAATAGCCGATGCCGAATTGTCCGGAGATCATCTCGGCGGTGACGAGGCAGAACCACGCGGTGCCCATGCCGATGGCGAGTCCGGTGACGATCGAGGGCAATGCGCCTGGAACGATGACCTCCCGCAAAATCGCGCCGCGCCCGGCCCCAAGGCTGCGGGCCGACGCGATAAGCCTGTGGTCGATCCCCTCGACGCCATGAATCGTATTGAGAAGAATCGGAAACACAGCCCCGGTGAAAGTGATGAATATCATCGAAGCTTCCGCCGAGGGAAACATCAGGATCGCAAGGGGAATCCAGGCCACCGCCGGAATCGGGCGGATCAACTCCAATGGCGGCAGCAGGACGTCTTCGGCCCATTTCGTGCGCCCAATGGCAAGGCCAAGGAGAATTCCGAGCCCGCACGCGACGAGATAGCCGCCGAAGACCCGCATCAAGCTGCTGCCGAGGTGTGGCAGGAGCTTGGAGGAGTGGGCGAGCGCGAGAGCCGCTTCGAAGACTTCGCTGGGCGGCGGGGTATTGGCGAAGGTGACAAGCCCCAAGCTCAGCCGATAGGTCGAAGCCGCTTGCCATAAAAGAACCAGGCCGGCGACGGATGCGAGCCGAAGGAGCAGACGTCGCGGCGGCGGCAAACGCGTCCGCATCGACGCGCCGCCTTTTTTCCTTTGGGCCGGAGCATTGGTGGAAATATCGACCATGGCGCCTTCGATGAAACAGAGTGGACGATCCAGGCTCTTAGGCAAGACCAGGATGCAACCATGTTATCCCTGCGCGGCAAGTGGCTTCGTCAACTAATTGCCTCGACGTCGCGAGACTCCGAGGCCGTCGGCGTTGCATTTGCCTGCGTGCGTCTACAGCGACAAGGGTTGGGGTTCGCTCCCGCGCGGCGAGGCGTCTTCGACGGCGCAACCGGCGAAACGCCGCAGCCTTTGTTCGTCGAGAATGACGATCTGCGTTCGCCTGATGTCGATCATGCCTTGCGCGACCAAGCGCTCGAGCGTCATCGTCACCCATTGGCGGGTCGCGCCGACCATTTTTGCGAGATCTTCATGTGTCAGCGTGCGAGATATAACGACGCCTTCCTTGCAACGCCGTCCGTCCCGGTCCGCCATCAACACGAGCAGTTGCGCCAAACGCTCCGACGCCGATCGGGTGCCGAGCATGTGGATCATGGCCGAGTAGCACTTTCCCTTGTGCTCCAAAGCCTCGACCATCGCTATCGCGAGATTGGGCGTTTCGCTCATCAGACGACGCAATTCGCCGCCCCTGACGTGGAGAACCTGAGTCAGCCGCATCGCCCGGCCAGACCACATATGCTGGCCCCCGCCGAAAATCTCCGGGCCGCCGACGAAGTTTCCAGGCGTCCAATAGGCGAGCGTCAATTCGCGTCCCGATGGCCCAGTATAATAGGTGCGCACTTCGCCCGAAAGGATGACGAACATTCCTTCGTGCCGCTCGCCTTGTCTGAACACGTCTTGCCCAGCCTGGAATCGCCGCACGGAGGAGACGTCGCGCAGGCGCCGATTTTCCTCAGCGGTTAGGCTGAGGAGAAGGTTCGGCCCTCCCGCGTCGCG
Source organism: Methylocapsa aurea (assembly GCF_000746085.1). Lineage (GTDB taxonomy): Bacteria > Pseudomonadota > Alphaproteobacteria > Rhizobiales > Beijerinckiaceae > Methylocapsa > Methylocapsa aurea. The sequence continues at coordinate 9,642 of NZ_JQKO01000012.1, forward strand.
ATGGTCGCTCTCGCACAAATAAAGCGAAGGGTTGCGCGCGCCCGCCGGCATCGGGAGGTTCATCGTGCTGCTCCTTGGCCGTCGAATGCGCGTTGGCTCTCCTGCCGGATGAACTTTAGACATTCACGCTTGGCGTCGGCAAAGGCGGGCAGCGCGAAAACATCCTGCGGCCGCGGTCGGGGCAGGTCTATGGCTAGGTCGAACAAAACGCGGCCAGGCGCGGCGCTCATGACCACGACGCGATCGGCGAGAAACAAGGCTTCGTCGACATCATGCGTGACGAAGAGGACGGTTGCGCCGACTTGCGCGCATAGCCGCAACAGATTTTCCTGCATCAGGCAGCGCGTCTGCGCGTCCAGCGCGCCAAATGGCTCATCCATCAAAAGGACGCTCGGCCGATTGACGAGGGCGCGCGCGATTCCCACGCGCTGCTGCATGCCGCCGGAAAGGGTCGCCGGATATTTGTCCGCGCAACCAGCGAGCCCAACCAATTCAATATATTCGCGCGCCTGCCGACGGGCTTCGACCCGCGAGGCGCCCTGCATCCGCGGCCCGAAGGCGACATTTTCCAGCACGGTCTTCCAGGGGAACAGCGAATATTGCTGAAAAACCATTCCCCGGTCCGCGCCGGGGCCGCGAACCGGGGCGTCATCCACCAGAATATGGCCAGCCGCGGGCGCAACGAAGCCCGCGACGGCGTTCAGGACGGTCGATTTGCCGCATCCGGATGCGCCGAGGAGGCAAATAAACTCTCCGGGCGCAATGTCGAGCCGGAATCCTTCAACGGCGATCTGGGCGCCAAACCGCACGCAGAGGTCATGAATGGCCACCCGACCGCGGCTCACTTCATCGGGGCGACGCCATGCGCGTGCTGTCATGACATCCTTCGCAAGAAAACGCTCATTTCGCTTGGAGAAGGCCCGCAGGCCCAGCGCGGAACGATAAAGAAATACCTCATTAGATTTATAGAGTAAAGCGATTGTGCGGGTGGCGAAGAGCAATTACTTGCCAGACAAAGCTCCGACTCGACGCGAAAATGCGGGATGGAGAGTCGAAAGATGCAGATGGCCGAGCCAGACAACCTGTTCGAAACAGATGTGCTTGTCATAGGTGGCGGCACCGCGGGCCCGCTGGCGGCTTACAAGGCAAAAACCGCCAATCCGGCGCTGAATGTCCTCCTGCTTGAAAAAGCCAACGTCAAACGCTCCGGCGCCATCGCCATCGGCATGGACGGCTTGAACAATGCCGTCGTTCCGGGCTTCGCGACGCCGGAGCAATATGTCCGTGAAATCACCATCGCTAATGACGGCATCGTCGATCAGAAGCCCATCCTCGCCTATGCCGAGCGCTCCTTCGACATGATCCGGGAACTGGACGATTGGGGCGTCAAGTTCCTCAAGGACGAAAACGGCGATTACGACGTCAAGAAGGTGCATCATCTGGGCGCCTATGTCCTTCCCATGCCGAACGGCGCCAATGTCAAAAAAATCCTCTACCGCCGGCTGCGGCAAGCCCAGACGCTTATCTCCAACCGCTTCATGGCGACGCGTCTTCTGAGAGGCGCGGACGGACGGATCGCTGGCGCGATCGCCGTCAACAGCCGCACGGCGGAGATCCTTGTCATCCGCGCCAAGGCGGTCATTCTCGCCATGGGGGCGGCGGGCCGATTGGGCTTGCCTGCATCGGGATATCTTTGGGGCGGCTACGAGAATCCGACGAATTGCGGCGATGGCTACGCCATGGCCTATCATGCCGGCGCCGAACTCTCGAACCTTGAATGCTATCAGATCAACCCGCTGATCAAGGACTATAACGGTCCGGCTTGCGCTTATGTCGGCGGCCCGTTCGGAGCCTATACGGCCAACAGCGAGGGCGCGCGCTTCATCGAATGCGATTATTGGTCCGGCCAGATGATGATGGAATTCTATCGGGAGCTCCACGGCGGCAAAGGGCCCGTCTTCCTCAAGTTCAATCATCTCGCCTCGGAAACCGTCGCCGAGATCGAGAACATCCTGCATCATGTCGAACGGCCGTCGCGTGGCCTCTTCCATGCCGGCCGCGGCGCTGACTACCGCCGAGACATGGTCGAAATGCATATTTCGGAGATCGGCTTTTGCGCCGGCCACAGCGCCTCCGGCGTCTTTGTCGACGAACATGCGCGCACCACCGTCGAGGGCCTTTACGCAGCTGGCGATATGGCGAGCGTCCCTCATAATTACATGCTCGGCGCCTTTGTGAACGGCGCGATCGCAGGGGAGGACGCAGCCAGATTCGCGGCCTCCGCGCCGCTCGCCGAATATGACGCCGGCCAGGTCGAGGCCGAGAGGCTGCGCGTGCGCGCTCCGCTGAGCAATGACGATGGGCTGCCGCCCAACCAGGTCGAATACAAGATCCGGCGGTTCGTGAACGACTACCTGCAGCCGCCGAAAGTGACGCGAAAATATGAAATCGCGCAACAGCGCTTTGCGGAAATTCGGGCCGATCTGCCAAGAATGATGGCGCGCGATCCGCACGAATTAATGCGCGCGCTCGAGGTTTATTCAATCCTCGACTGCGCCGACATGGCGGCCGCCGCATCGCTCTTTCGCACCGAAAGCCGCTGGGGCCTCTATCACTATCGGATGGATTATCCCGAGCCGAACGATGCCGACTGGTTTTGTCACCTGCAGCTCTTCAAGGACGAGAACAGCCGGATGGCCTGCCGCAAGCGCCCGATCGAACCTTACATCGTGCCGATCGATGCGACGGAGAAGGACGCCTATCATCGCCTCCGCATTCCCGCGCACGCCTGAGGTCAATCAATGCCGATAGCAAACAATCCATCTGAAATGCCGGTCAAAATCGACGCGGAAAAATGCATCGCGGACAAAGGCTGCACCGTCTGCATCGATGTCTGTCCGCTCGATGTCTTGCGGATAAATCCGGCGAATGGCAAGGCGCATATGCGTTATGACGAATGCTGGTATTGCCTGCCATGCGCCATCGATTGTCCGACCAAAGCGGTCACTGTCGCCATCCCCTATCTGTTGCGCTGATGATGAAACAGTCCGGTTTCTTCGATGAGCCGCAGGTCGACTTCGTCGATCTTGAGCGACGGCTGGCGAGCTTTGACGCCGCTGAGCGCAGCGTCGCGGCGAGGGAGGTCGCCGAGACCCCCGGACCCGAGGCCGAAAGGCTGCTCATCCACGCCATCGCCGATTCTGACGCCGCCGTTCGCAGGGAGGCGGCGCTCGGTCTGGAGCAGTTCGACGGATTGGCGCCGGCTGAAGCGCTCGCGCAGGCCCTGCTGGACGAGAACGCGGCGGTGGCCGAGGCCGCCGCCGCAAGTCTCGCGGAATTGAAATCTCCTGAAGCCGCGCCGCCACTCCTTGCTCTTATCAAGCATCCCCGGGCCGAAGTGCGTATTGCGGTCTGCCGCGGTCTGCGCAATCTGCGCTTAGAAGCGGCTTTCCAGCCAGGGCTCGAAGCGTTGGGCGATGCCGATGCGCGCGTTCGGCGCGAAGCAGTTGGCATTCTCGCTTATCTCAAGGCCACGAAAGCGCTCCCCGCTCTCGTGAAAGCTGCGTCCGATGAAAATGTCGAGGTGCGGCGGGCGGCGATCTCGGCGCTCGCCTTCGCGCCTGCCGAGGCGTCGCTCGGCTCGGTTCTCACCTGCCTTTCGGACCCCCATTGGTTGGTGCGCGAGGCGGCCGTCGTGCTCGCCGGGAGGGTCAAGGCGGAGGGCGCCATCGCCGGACTGATCAATAGCCTCTCCGACGAGTTCTGGCAGGTTCGAGGCAAGGCTGCTCTCGCGCTTGGCACACTCAAAGCTGTCGCGGCGATCCCGGCGCTCGGCAATCTCATTGGCTTTCCGATCAGCAATCTTCGCAAGGATGTCGCGGCGGCCCTCGGCGACATCGGTCATCCGGATGCCTTGCCTTTTCTTGAGACGGCAGCTGGGGACATCGATCCCGATGTTCGGAAAATCGCCCGCCGCTCCATTCAACTCGTTGAGTCCACTCGGAGCTGAAAGTTGACTTGCCCAACCCGAGACTCAAGATCGACATAGCGCGAAAAGCGATCCAGACCGCTCGTCACCGCCCCGCAGGATTTACTTCTGGCCAAAGGCCTTTTCAACAGCCCGCTAGAGCGCTCGCCGATCAGATTCAAAGGGTCTGAGCATGTTCTAAGACCAGCGCGCGGCGCCGTTATCCAGCGTGGCGGACGTGGATATGCGGATGCCGCTTCGCTTGATCCTTGCCGTGGGCGTGGGTTTCCTGCTTGACTTCGACCGGGACAGCGACGAGCCGGCCATGCCGGACGCCCCGCTCGGCGATGACATGTTCGGCGAAATGATGCACTTCCTGCGTCGCTCCGCGCAGCAGCGCAACCTCCATGCAGCTGGCGTGGTCGAGATGAACCTGCATGGCGGCGACCGACAGATCGTGATGGTGGTGATGCGCGTCGGCGAGACGCTTGGCGAGTTCGCGCACGGTGTGGTCATAGACATAGACCAGCGCGGCGACGCAATCGCCGCTGTCGCTTGTCTCAACCCGCGCCTGCTGCATGCCGGCGCGGGCGAGATCGCGAATGGCCTCCGACCGGTTCTGATAACCGCGTCCCTTCATGAAGCGGTCCAGTTCCGCGATGAGTTCATCGTCGAGAGTGATGGTGACCCGCTGCATCGGATGGTTTCCTTCAAAAGCGTCGCATGATCCCCAAGTCGAAGTCTGGCCGAAGGGAGCCTGCGGAGATCAATATTCAAGAGGAGCGCATCCCGAGAGGTTGCAGACAGTTTGCCGTAGGAAGCGCGCTTGGGCAATCGAGGCGCGGCTCAGGCGTCCTTCAAATAATCGAACACGACTTCGCCTAGCCCGAGCGTCAGATCGGTGACGAAATGGCTGGCGGAGACGACGCCGCGCACCGGCAGGCGGGCGACATCGCACATCGCATGCTCGAACAGCTGGATGGCGGCGGGCCCCGACCACGCGCCTTTCAGCGTGACGTCCTCGCAATAATAGCGCACCAGCTCGCAGATTCGCGGGGTGCAATCCACATGCGGGATGATCTTGATCATGAAATTGGGCCGGGCCAAGCTTTGCAACAAGGGCGCTGGATCGAGCTCGCGATGCTTATAGCCCATCGTGGCGGAGACGCAGAGCACGGAGCCGTAGTGTAACGTGCAGACCAGCGTCTCGCTCTCATGGGTGATCTTGGGCGTTGCGAGTTTCTTCGGAAAGCCCCAGATCTCGCGTCCGCCGGCGATCGGCGAGTTGTCATCGAGATACATGGCGTGCACATAGCCGCCTTCTTGCGCGACGCCATCCTTGCCCGTAAACCGCACCGGGATGACCTGGCCGGTTTCGGTGTAATCTCCGAAGCCGGTCGAGTCCGGCATGCGGATAAACTCATAATTGACGGTGTCGCCGATGACCTCGAGCGGCTCGGGCACGACCGCGCGCAAGGCCTCGGGGTCGGTGCGATAGCTGATCACCACGAATTCGCGATTGTAGAATTTGTAGGGACCCCGCGGATAGGCCGGGTCGTTCAGCGGCATGGCGAAGGCTTTCTTGCGGACCTCGGCGAGCTTCATCGGTCGGTCTCCTGATTGGCAACAAAAATCTTGCTCAGATTGCTGCATTCCGAACTTTTTCGGAACATGCCCTAGAGCGGGGTGCGAAAAGGTGGAAATCCGGCTTTTTCGCCTCAAATCCCGCTCTCTTCTCAACAATAGATCACGTTTCACGCTTTTGGATGTTTCCATCTAAAAGCATCGTGATCTAGTCCCGCCGCAAGTTGGCGCGGTCAAAGGTGAAGACCCCGTCCGGGCCCTCCGGCCGCTTCAGCACCTCCGGATAACGCAAGGTGTGGACCGCGTCATTATATCCCGCCTTCCAATGCTCCAGCATCGTCCGGCGCGAGAACTCAAAATCCTTGGAGCTGCCTTCGTAATTCTGGGCGTGATAGATGAGCTGGACGAGATTGTAGACCTTCTCATCGGCCTCCGCGGCAAGCAACTCCACCTCCGGAGTCTGAAGCAGCTCCTCGGGAAGTTGCTTCATCAAATGCGCGAAGGCCCGCCGAAGCGTCTGCATCTTGCGGAATTGATCGGTCCCGGCGCGGGTGCGGCTGGAGTAGCGGATTTCTTTTTGCCGCAGCTCCGTCTCGATCAGATTGCGCGGCAATTCGCCCCGCGCGTTCCAAAGATCGACCTGAAAGGCGAGCGTATCCTGCCGCGGGCGGCTGTCCAGCACCCATTGCAGCGGGGTATTTGAGACGAGTCCGCCGTCCCAATATTGCTCGCCGTCGATTTCGGTGGCCGGGAATCCAGGCGGCAAGGCGCCGCTCGCCATCACATGGTCCGGGCCGATCTGATCGACATCATTGTCGAAGTAGACGAAATTGCCGCTGCGAACATTGACCGCGCCGACGCTAAAGCGCATCGCGCCGGAATTGATCAGGTCGAAATCCACCAAACGCTCCAAAAGCGCCTTCAACGGAGAGACATCGTAATAGCTGAGGGCTTCCGGACTGCCTGGCGGATAGAGGTATGGCGGCGGGATGCGCGGCTTGAAAAATTGAGGCGCGCCGAAAAGGAGAATGCCGAGAGCGCGGGTCTGATTGACAAGGCGGTGGGTGAAGTCGTCCTTAATTTCGGCCGACGCGAGAGCGGAGAGGCCAAAGGGAGGCTGGCAGACGGTCTCCCAGAACTCCCGCAGCCGGGCGACGCGATGCTCCGGCGGATTGCCCGCGATCAGCGCCGAATTGACCGCGCCAATCGAGATGCCCGCGACCCAATCGGGATGGAGATTGGCTTCTGCCAAGGCTTCGTATACGCCGGCCTGATAGGAACCAAGCGCGCCGCCGCCTTGCAGAAGAAGCGCGATGCGCTCGAAAGGCGGGCGCTCGCGCGGCGCGGGGGTATTCTCCCGCAAATGAGGCTGACCGGACATGGCGGGATCCCTATGGGTGGGCTGAAGGCGCGGCGCGGTTTGGCGCTCGTTTTGAGCGCAATCATTTACTTTTATCACTTTTAGCATTGGCGGCTGTTGCGTGGCAGGACAATTTTTGTTTTCCATCGGCGCGGCTGAGAGCGGAGGCCCGAATCGTTCTGGAGCTTCAAGTCTGAGAACCCTGGCCTATGCAGTTTTCGTGTACGGGAGTAAGATGACAATCTCTTCCCTTCGCCGGCGCCGCCATATCCGCCGCGTGGTTGAGCCAAAGGCGAGCCCATCGATGCAGCGCGTCGACGCGCTCGGATCAGCGGGTTGACCGGCGGCGGCGCGGCCCGGTTTGCACGGACGCCTTGTGTCGGCGGGGACCGCATAAAAATCATTTTTGGACCCAAGCGGCATGGGATCGCCGCGCGCACTGCAGGCACTTGGATCAAGCGGCGATGAAAGATCCCTACCAGATACTCGGCGTTGAGCGCACCGCCAGCGAGAAGGCCATCCAGGCGGCTTATCGCAAGCTCGCCAAACAGCACCACCCGGACGTGAACCCGGACAAGCCCGAGGCCGAGGCCCGCTTCAAGGAAATCTCGGCGGCCTACGCGCTGCTTTCGAACACGGAGAAGCGGGGGCGATTTGATCGCGGCGAAATCGACGCCGACGGCGCTGAAAGGCCGCCGCCGCGCCAATACTATCGCGACTTCGGCGAGGAGGCCGGCGGCGGCAAATATCGGCCCGAGACCGGATTTGACGAGGACGATCTCGAAAGCCTGTTGCGGCAGGCCTTCCGCCAACGGGGCCATGGCGGTTTTGCCGCGCGCGGCCAGGATGCGCATTACACCCTCGCCGTCGATTTCCTCGACGCGGCGAAAGGCGCCCAGCGCCGCCTCACGCTGCCGGATGGCGGAACTCTGGACGTCGCCATACCGGCCGGCCTCAAGGACGGCCAGACTTTGCGGCTCGCCGGCAAAGGAATGCCGGGAATCGGCGGCGGCCCCCCGGGCGACGCCTTTGTCGAAGTGACGGTGACGCCGCATCGGTTCTTCCGCCGCGAGGGCAATGACATTATTGTCGAACTGCCGGTGTCGATCGCCGAGGCGCGGCTTGGCGCCAAGGTGCATGTGCCGACGATCGGCGGGACGGTCGCCGTGACGATCCCCCCCGGCTCCAACAGCGGAACCCGGCTAAGGCTCAAGGGACGCGGCATAGGCGGCGGCCATCAGTTCGTCGAACTGCTGATCGTTCTGCCTCCGGGCGACGAGCCGGAACTTGCCGCCTTCCTGGAGAATTGGAAACCACGCCATCCCTTCAATCCTCGCGCGACGCTGGAGGAAGCATGATGCGGCTCGAGGCGATCGTCACCCGCTTTCCCGATCTCGAGGTAGTGGAGCTTGCCGCCTGGATCGAACGCGGCTGGGTCCGGCCCGAACCGGCCGGGCCGGAAGACTGGATCTTTCAAGAGATCGACATCGCCCGCATCCAGCTCATCTTCGACCTGCGGCGCGATATGGGCGTTTCGGAGGATACCGCGCCGCTGGTCCTCTCCCTCATCGATCAGGTTTACGATCTGCGCGCGACCCTCAAGGCCCTGACTCGCGCTCTGGAAGGCCAACCGCCGGAGGTTCGCGCCGCCCTGCTCGCCGCCATCGCCGCGCGCCCGAAGCCTTAAGGGACCGCCACGATCCCGCTCGCGACAAGCCGCAGAATACTCGGGACATGCTCCAACGCCTCGAACCGAAGCATGTCCCGATCGATCAGGACGCGCGCTCGGCGTCAGGTCCGAAAAAGGCCGTAGGTCTTTGAGACAACATGATGCAGAATAAAGAAATTCGGGCAAGATTGCTCGGGCATTTCCCTATTGCCGGAGCATTTTCGAGCGAAGTGGATACCGGTTCGCGTTAAGAAAATACGACAAAACAAAGACCTAGAGCTGCTTTCTGATTCCGCCGAAACTGAAAGCGCTCCAGCTTCCAGACGAGGGCCCATGACATTGGCCGCTTTCGGACGGCAATCGATTTCCGCCTGTGAAAGAGCGGATCTCCTGCTCGTGCGCTGGTGTGCGCGCTCTGCCCGGCCAAGACTCTTCCGCGCTTCCGCCATCGCCATAAGCTGGATGGGAAACGGCTGGATTTACCCAGCCTTGGGCAGCTCCTGCCTGGTGCTGGGAGGACCGAGGGCGCTTGCCGTGATCTGGGCTGGCGCCTTGAACGCCACGATCCTCCATTGCGTCTATCCGCCGCTGAAGCGTTGGATGTCGCGGCCGCGTCCCTTCCAGAAGGCTCCCGATCTCAAGTCCTTGCTCGCCGCGCTCGACGAGCACTCGTTCCCAAGCGGCCATGCGATGACGCTGACTGGCGGGCTGGTGCCGATCGTCCTGGTGTTTCCCGAAGCGCTTTCGATCTGCCTTGTCCTTTGGGCGGCGATGGCATGGGCGCGCCTTGCCGCCGCGCATCATTACCCCAGCGACGTCCTGGCGGGCTCTGGGCTGGGGATGCTCGTGTCCTATCCGGTGTCAAGCCTCTCGCTAAGCTTTGGCGCGCTGATTGTCAGCCTCTTTGGCGGAGCGTGACCACAGCGCGTCCTGATCCGATCTCATCGGATCGAAAAGGCATCGCTCTCAAGCGGGCATAGATCGTCCGGGCTGCGCCGCGCCGCCGCCAAAAACCAAGGCTTTCATTCGCGGTAGAACCAGTAGCCCGGCCAGTCGTAGTGGCTGTGCAGCTGCTGTTCGTAGGAGTGATCGACCATTTCGACGGAGTCCCAGGGCGGACTCGCCTTGACCTGATCGCGCGTGATGTTCAGCTCGATATGGCGATCCGTCCAGTCGATCTCGCGCACCGCATAAGGCGCGATCAGGACATGCTGTCCCGGCCACCAGTTCCTAGTGTCGACGCCAAGGTAGCGGATGTCCCAATTGGCGTGATCGAAGACGAAATTCTCGATATGGCCGATTTCGCCATCGGTGGCGTGGATATGATAGCCGGTGACCTCCGTCGTGCTGCGGAGATGCGGATCCGCGTCTTCGGGAGGAGCGACGGCCTCAGCCGCCTCCTCGGGCGGGAGGCCTCCCACCAGCGGCGGCGGCGAAAACGGCGTGGCGATCGCGCCAAGGCCGAAATAGCTGCTGCCCCAGGCGGGATCCCAGCCATAGTAATCGTAAAGATGAGCTTCCATCTGACGCGACACCGGCTGGTGATCGAGGAAGTCCGGGCTCTTCTCGACTTCCGCCTTGGTCAGCTTCACGGCGATCGATTGCCGCACCGGATCGGGTTCCGCGAGCGCCGAGGGATGGAGCAAAATTTTCCGCCCCGGCAGCCACTCGCCGGGTTCGAGGACCAGCCATCTGATCTTCCAGCTCTGATCGTCAAAGAGGAAATCGCCGACCGTCCCTATCGCGCCGTCGCTGGCCTCGACGGCGTAACCCTTGAGCGTTGATTCGACGAACAGCATGGCGGAATCCTTCCTCAATAAGTCTTTTCTATCCGGTCTATCCGGCGGCGCGTTCGCCCTCGTCCGGATCTTGTCACTGCGGCGGGGTCTTTTTGTCAATGCGTCATTCGCCGACCCCATTGTCGAAGCGGCGAGCGCCCCGCTACTCTGGCGGCGCCGGCCGGGCGCGTTGATTGTAGAGGATCTTGGCCCGGCGCTCCTGTTCCTCCTGCGATAGATTGGCGTTATCGGCGCCGAGCTCCGCCCCGACCGCCATGCCGCGCTGAACCGCCGGCCGCGCCGCCACGGCCTCGAGCCAGCGCTTGAAATATTTAAACTCGTTGATGTCCTGGCCTTGAGACTCCCAAAGCGCGGACCAGGGATAGGAGATCATGTCGGCGATCGTATAATCCGCGCCGGCCAAATAGGGCCGGTCGTAAAGCCGATTGTTCAACACGCCATAAAGGCGGTTCGCCTCGTCGGTGTAACGGCGCACGGCATAGGACTGATCCCCTTGCGTGTCGCCAAGCCGCCGGAAATGGCCGCATTCGCCGAGCTTTGGACCCTGATTGGCGGCCTGCCAGATCACCCATTGCGCTGCTTCATATTTCTGATGGAGCTCCTGCGGCCAAAACAGGCCGGTCTTTTCCGCCAGATAGAACAGGATGGCGGCGGATTCGAAAACGCTGACCGGCGCGCCGCCGCCAAGTGGGTCATGATCGACGATGACCGGCATGCGATGATTGGGATTAAGGCGCAGGAAACTGTCGGAAAACTGGTCGCCCCGGCCGATATTGACCGGAACGATCGTGTAGTCGAGGCCCGACTCCTCGAGGAAAATCGTCACCTTCTTGCCGTTCGGGGTCGGCCAATAATAAAGATCGATCATGGATGCGCTCCGAATGTGGGGGCGCCGGCGCGGACGCCGCCCTTAGAGCATTTTCGAGCGAAGTGGATGCCGGTTCGCGTTAAGAAAATGCGACAAAACAAAGACCTAGAGCTGCTTTCTGATTCCGCCGAAACTGAAAGCGCTCTAGATAGGAGACCCTATCGCCTCGAGCCTACATCTTTTGTGACTCGCTGAAACAGCGCCGGGTTCAACAGATAATGATTGGCAATTGGCGCGCGTAAATCCATGATCGGGATACTCGGAGGGGCAGTCGAGGGGGGAATGTCGGATGCCGATTTGGCCCATTGTTCAGGGGCTCACGCTCGTCATGGTGGCGAATGGGACCCCGCTCCTGGCGAAGAAAGTTTTCGGCGCGTGGGGCGCATGGCCGCTCGACTTTGGCGCCCGTTTTGTCGATGGCCGCCCGCTTTTGGGAACATCCAAGACCATCCGCGGCTTGCTGCTCGCGCTCGTCGCGACCGCGGGCGCGGCGCCGCTTCTTGGCCTTCCCTGGCAGGTCGGCGCGCTCGCAGGCGCCGCCGCGATGGCCGGCGATCTTCTCTCCAGCTTCATCAAGCGGCGGCTCGGGCTGGCGCCCGAAAGCATGGCCCTTGGACTCGACCAGGCGCCCGAATCCTTGCTTCCGCTACTCGCATGCAAAAATGACCTCGGCCTCGCCACGACCGATGTCCTGGCCGCCACCGCCTTATTCTGGGCCGGCGAATTGGCGCTGTCCCGAGCGCTTTACGCGCTGAACATCCGCGACCGGCCCTATTGACGGGAACACGCGCGGCCTATCGGGATGAGACCGCGATGGGCGGGGCGCTCCGCTCGAGCCGATGCAGGGTGATCTCGGGCGCGCAGTTCAGCCGGACCGCGACGACGCTCGATCCAGCGCCGACCGACGTATAGCCGGCCATCTCATTATATTTCCAGGCCCCCGACCCGAACGCCCTCGGCAGCGCCGAATCAAGGGTGATCGGAATGGCGCCGGGGAGGCAGATCTGTCCGCCATGCGTGTGGCCCGAAAGGAGCGCGCTGAAGCCGGCGTGGGCGGCCTGGCGGTAAATCTCCGGGGTGTGCGACAGCAGGATCGAGTAGGCGCCGGGAGGAATGCCGGCCGCGGCCTTCTCGATATTGTCGACCCGAAAGAAATGAGCGTCGTCGATCCCGGCGAGATAGATTTGCTGGCCCTGCCGGACGATGGTCTCGGCCTCGTTCAGAAGCATCCTGATGCCCATGTCCTCGAGCGCGGGAAGCATCAAGATCGTGTCGTGATTGCCGAGAACGCCATAGACCGGCCCCTTGAGATGGGCATGCACGAAGGAGACGCCCTTGAGAGCCGCCTCGAACGGGCCGTAAGTCTCGCCCCGATAGTCGCCCGTCAGCACGCAAATATCATAATCGAGCCCCGCGACGAGTTCGACGAGCCGGTCCATCGCGGGCCGGCTCATATCCGTGTGCAAATCGCTGAGATGGAGGATGGTAAAGCCGTCGAAGGCCGGCGGGAGCCATGGCGACGCGATAATATTATGGCGCAGTTCGACTTGGCTCGCGTTTTTGCGCGCGCGCCGATAGAGGCCAGCGAGCCAAAGCGCGCCCTTAATGGCCGAGGGCGCCAACAAAAAATTTTCGATATGGAAAAAATTCAACCCCTGACCGAAAGCTTGGGCCTCGTGATCCTGCTCGATGCCGATCCGCTGGCGCGCATGCACTCTTCCCAGGCGGCCCTCAAGCCGGTCGACGATTTCGCGGTGTTTCAGAGCCAATCCCTTAATGCTGGCCATGCGGGCTCCTGCTGGAAATCCTCTCGGAGCGATTTCCGCAGGGCGGAAAAGCGCAAGGTCTTACGCGCCAACTCATTGCGCGGCGGCCTCTCGATCGAATAACTGATAACGGCGAGCTTAGATCATTTGTCTGTGGATTATTTTATTTCAACCTCCCTCTTTCGCAAAAAAATGCCGCTTATGCGGGAGGAAGATCGACTTGCCATCTCACTCGCGCCGCATCGGCGAGAGGCGCATTAAGACGATGCCGGACGCATCGCGCAACAGCAGCGTCGAACCTTCGAACGAATAGGACCGGGCCGCGCCAAGAGCCTCGAGGAAGCGGTTTTCCTGAGCCATGACCGCTGGCGGGCAGGCCATTTTGGTCGAGAGAAGCCGACCAAAGGTCAACTGGCTTTCGGCGATCTGCGCGCTTCCCCCAAACCGGTTGCAGCCGGCATTGCCCGACGCCCGCCCCGCTTCGATGCGCAGCGTAGATTGAAGATTATCGATCACCCCGAGCCGGCCAATGTCCTCGGCAACCCAAGTCACCGATTCCAGAACCGGAGCGGGCTGGGCGCGGGCCTCGGACACCAGGAGAGCCAAGGCAAACCCGCAGGCCAAGCCGCGCGCTAAAGCCAAGCCAATCCCAGGAGCGATCTTGTTTCGCATCTCGGCTTCCTCGCCTGGCGGCCCTGTTCGAGCTGGCCAAAGCCTTCGACTTTGAACGCCAGCCGCAGTCTTATACCGCCGAGCGGCGGCTCCCAATAGTTTGTTTCCAATTGCTCCTTATCGATAAAATAACCCGGTTGATTGGGGTTGCGATTTCCGGGTCGAGGACGCATTTTGGCGACGCAATATTGCCAGCGCGCGAGCCGCTGCAAGAGGAGAGCCGGAACATGGCGGGAATATTCGGCCAAGGCGCGGACCAGGCCAAGCCGCGGGGCGCCGCCGAGGGGCCGGAGGGACCTCTCGTCAAGGACGCGACCTTCGAGAGTTTCGGCGCCGACGTCATCGCGGAATCGGCGCGCCAGCCTGTTCTGGTCGATTTCTGGGCGCCCTGGTGCGAGCCCTGCAAGCAGCTTGGCCCGATTCTTGAGAAAGTGGTGAATGCCGCCGGCGGAAAGGTCAAGCTCGTCAAGATGAACATCGACGAGCATCCGCAAATCGCCGGCAGGCTCGGGGTGCGCTCGATCCCGGCGGTAATCGCTTTTCAGCGCTCGCAGCCGGTCGACGGCTTCGTCGGCGCCCTGGCGGAATCCGAAGTCCGGGGCTTTATCGAGCGGCTCGCTGGCCCCTTGGGCGAGGAGGAGGACCTTCTGGCCGAGGCCGAGGCGCTGCTCGCCGCCGGCGATCCCGCTTCGGCGGCGGAGATCTTCGCCGCAATCGTCAAGGAAAACCCGAACGAATTCGCCGCCGTCGCCGGGCTCGCAAAGATCTTCACCGCCGCCGGCCAAATCGAAAGCGCCAAGACCATTCTGGCCTCGGTCCCGGCGAGCGGCGAGCGCGATCCGGCGATCGTCGCCGCCAAGGCGGCGCTCGATCTTGCCGAGCAAGCCGCCGCCCTCGGCGATTTTTCGGACCTGATCCGCAAGATCGAGGCCGACCCCGCCGATCATCAGGCGCGATTCGATTACGCGATCGCCCTCAACGCGCAGAACCGGCGGGAGGAGGCGGCGGCCGCCCTTCTCGACATCATCAAACGCGACCGGGCCTGGAGCGAAGACGGCGCCCGCAAGCAATTGCTGCAGTTTTTCGACGCCTGGGGGCCGATCGATCCGGCGACGATCGGCGCGCGGAAAAAACTGTCGTCGCTGCTGTTTTCTTAAAGGCCGGCGACGATCGGCCCGAGCCAAAGCCTGCGCGACCCGAGGGGAATGAGGTGACCGCGAAGACCTTCGTGCTGGCGCATGGCTCGTGGCATGGCGGATGGTGCTGGAGCCGCGTCGCGCAACGGCTGCGCGGCCTTGGCCACGCGGTCCACGCGCCGAGCTTTACCGGAATGGGCGAACGCGCCCATCTGTTGAACAAGGACATTTCCATCGAAACATTCGTCGAGGATCTGGTCCAGCTCATTGCGACGGAAGAGCTGACCGACGTCGTGCTGGTCGGCCACAGTTTCGGCGGCGTTCCGATCACCGGCGTCGCGGACCGCATCCCCGAAAAAATCGCCCATCTCGTCTATCTTGATGCGGTCGTGCCTGAAAGCGGCAAGAATGCTTTCTCGACATACCCCGCGCGGGAAGCGCAAGCGCGCATCGCCGCCGCCCAAGAAACCCATGCCGGTCTTGCGGTTCCGGCGCCGGACAACCTGCCCGCGGTTCTCGGGCTCGCGGAAGGAACCCCCGATTACGCCTGGGTCCGGCGCAGACTGACCCCGCATCCGCTCGGCGCCTATGCGACAGCCCTCACGCTGCGCGCGCCGGCCGGCAATGGCCTGCCCCGCACCTATGTGCATTGCATAAAGCCCTCCTTTCCCTTGACCGAGGACTCGCGGCGGCGCGTGCGCTCCTCGCCGGGCTGGAACTGGGTCGAACTCGCAGCGCCCCATGGCGCCCCGATCACCAATCCCGACGAGGTCGCGCATCTGCTCTTGCAGATATGATCCGCGCCGGCGCGCTCTATCGGCGCCCCAAGCTCCCCCAGATTTCCCTTGCCAGGACCAAAAAGAGCGGCAATTGATTTTCCTAGGCCGCAAGGCATGGCGCGACGCCGGCAAGAGGTATATGAACGCGCCCGGCGCTGATTGGTCAGGCGCCGCCGCAGGGGAAGTCGCGAGCGAAGCGGCCTCTGCTTCGAAGCATGACCGCCAAAATTTCGCTTTCGTCTCTTGCTATGGGTGAATTCTTGTGCGGTCCCTTCCTTGCTCGGCATCCTCCAGGCCCGGGCGGAATGGGCCTGGGCCGGCGCAACTTTAGCGGTTGTGGGAAAAAGGACAGGCGCGGGTTTCGGGAGGCGAGGAATTGGACATGAGCACGAACCAATCCTATCTGGGTCCGGATGACCTGCCGGCGGTGTTTCCGATTTTCCCGCTCGCCAAGGCGCTCTTGCTGCCGCGCGGCCAGTTGCCCCTCAATATTTTCGAACCACGCTATCTCGCCATGGTGGACGACGCCATGAAAGGCGCGCGGATCATCGGAATGATCCAGCCCGACCCGGCGGCGCCCGGTTCGCGCCTCGCGCCAAGCCTGTTTCCGGTCGGCTGCGCGGGACGCATCACCCAGCTCGCCGAAACCGGGGACGGACGGTACCTGATCACCCTGACCGGCATCGCCCGCTTCAAGCTCGTTGAGGAAATCGCCGCGGTCACGCCCTACCGGCAGTGCCGCGCCGATTTCGGTCCGTTTTTCGTCGATTTCAGCCCGAGCGCGGGCGAGGATCAGGTCGATCGCGATGGCGTCTTGCGGACCTTGCGCGACTTCGCCGAAACCAACAATCTGCAGATCGACTGGCACAGCATCCACGAAGCGCCGAACGAAGCCCTGGTCAACGCCCTCTCGATGATGAGTCCCTTCGGCCCTAAGGAAAAGCAGGCGCTTCTGGAAGCGCTCGACCTCAAGGGCCGGGCGGATGTCCTGGTGGCGATCACTGAAATCGAACTCGCGCGCGGAAAAAACGAGCCGCCGCATCTTCAATAGGCTGCTTCGCCAAGGGGCATCCTGACGCCCATAGGCCAAACCTTTCGTTTCGCAACACTGACAGGGGACCGACCAATGCCGGATAAGAATCAGAAGCCAAGCGCCGACGCCGCGCCCGAATCGTCGCGGATCGACCCGAGGCTGCTCGAAATCCTGGTCTGTCCACGGACCAAGACAACGCTCGAATATGACGCGGACCGCCAGGAATTGATTTCGCGGGCCGCCAAGCTCGCCTATCCGATCCGCGACGGCATCCCGATCATGCTGCCTGAGGAAGCGCGCCTGCTCGAGGGTTGACGCGCCTTTCGATCGGACCGGAGCGCGGATCGAGCTGATTTCAAAGCGGCTCTGGCTCTGCGTCTTGCGCAAACGCCTTGATCCCAAACTGTTCTGGCCCGCGCGAAGCTATTTGGCGACGCGGGCCAGAACATGGTCGCACGTCAAAAGGCCTAGACTTTCGCGCGGTTCAGAGTTCTGACGCAGGTGAGGCCAGGGCGGCGCCGGATCAAAGCTAAGGCGGCGCGGTCATTCTCTTTCTCCGGCGGATCGCTGACGCGCTTGGAAAAGACCGCTGCGACGGGCGAGATAAGACAATCAAAATGGAATCGAAAACAGCCCGTCCAAGATGGATAGAAGGAGCTGAAATAGCAGTATTTTCAATAGGCCCCCGCATGACGCGCGCCATTTTCCTCGCCGCCCTCGTTTCGACCGCTCCGGCCTGGGCGCAACAGGTGGATCGCGACCTGATCTCCGGCTGCGTTCCCTGCCACGGCGCCGACGGCATCGCGAAATTCGGCGAAACGCCCAATCTCGCCGGCCAAAACGCGCCCTATCTCCTCAATCAGCTGCGAGCGTTTCACGCGGGAAAGCGTTTGCACAAAGAGATGCGCTATATGAGCCGCCACATGACGGAGGCGGAGATGGAGGCCATTGCGGCTTATTTTGCGAGTCTGCCGCCGAGGTGACTTGCTTGGCGGCCAAAACGATTCGCTCCTGCCAGGCGACGTCGCATGCAGCGGAGTTTTTCGAGGTTATTTCGAGCGAAGCAGCGACCGCGCCGCGTTGAAACAATGCACCCAAAAGCTAGCGCGGCTTTCTGATTCCGGCGGACGGTGAGCGTTCTAACGGTAGACGAGGACCGGAATCGCGCTGTGGGTGAGCACCTTGACGGTTTCGCTGCCAAGCACGAGGGCGGAAATTCCGCGCCGTCCATGCGAGGCCATCACGATCAAGTCGCAATGCTGGTCGGTCGCCGCCTCGATGATCGCCTCATAGGGATGATCGCGCTCCATTGTCAGAACATCGCAACTCACGCCCTCCGCCAATGCGGCCGCTTTGACCTCCCCGAGATATTTTGCCGCGCGGCTTGCCACATGCTTGTTATATACTTCAGGCGTATCTGTAACCATCATTGGCTCCACCGCAAAGATGTGGAACGGCGCCGTCACCGTGACGCCAGTAACCTTAGCGTTCACCGCCTTCGCCAACTGGACGCCATGCTGGACCGCGGTCTTGGATAGATCGGAGCCATCGGTGGGGATAAGAATATGTTTGTACATGGCGCTTCGCCTCCGCTCCTTGATGGCGCCAAAATACGCCCTTGTTGGCGCGAAGGATTGATATTGCTCAAGCCGCCCGCGCCCTGACAGGCGGATTCAGATCCGTTGTCGCTTGATTTCGCTCCGGAGCGTCATGATTTACGACCAAGGAGGCCTTGCCTTGGCCCCGTCCGAGAAGGAAACCGCCGATGTCCTCTCTTCCGCTCGATCCCAAGAAGTCCGAATCCTTCAGCTTTCGCGTCGAAGGAATGGCCTGCGACTCCTGCGTCTCACGAGTTGAAAAAGCGATTTCCGCCATGCCGGGCGTCGCCTCGGTCGCCGTCGATCTTGCAACCCATCGCGCCAAAGTGACCTTTTCCGGCGTTCCCGACATTGCCGCGGTCATCGCGGCGATCGGCGAGGCCGGCTATGAATGCGCGGCGGAAACCGCCGCCTCGTAGACCCTTCCGCGATGACGGTCCCGCCCCGGCCCTGCGCCAACCCCTGCGCCAACCCCTGCGCGCTCCATCTGAGTCGATTTGCCACGATCTTGATCGAACGCGCGGCCAGATAATCGGGCGCCTGCCGGTCGCCTGCGGCAAAAGGGGAGGTCGCTTTGTTCCAGATCAATTTTACTTTGCCGCGGCGCCATAGAAAGACAGGCATGTCGAAGAACCCGCTCGCCCGCGAAGTCATCCTCGCCCTCTGCGTCAAGCTGGCGATCATCATCGCCGCCGCCTTTTTCGTCTTCGGACCCGGGCAGCGGCCGAAGGTCGACGCCGGCGGCGTGCAAGCGCGCTTGATCGAACCCTTTTCCCAAAGCCCGCTAGCCAGGACTATTTCTCCATGAGCCTCGCCTTGGACGTCGTGCAGCTCTCGCGGCTGCAGTTTGGCCTGACCGCCATGTATCATTTCCTCTTCGTGCCGCTCACGCTCGGCCTCGCGGTTCTCCTCGCCATCATGGAGAGCGTCTATGTCATGACCGGGAAGGAAGTCTACCGGCAGATGACCAAATTCTGGGGCGTGCTCTTTGGCATCAACTTCGCCATGGGGGTCGCAACCGGCATTACGATGGAGTTCCAGTTCGGGATGAACTGGGCCTATTACAGCCATTACGTCGGCGACATCTTCGGCGCGCCTCTCGCCATTGAAGGATTGATGGCGTTTTTTCTCGAGGCCACCTTCATCGGCCTGTTCTTCTTCGGCTGGGATCGCATGTCGAAGGTGGGGCACCTGTGCGTCACGTGCCTCGTCGCCCTTGGCTCCAATCTGTCCGCGCTGTGGATTCTCGTCGCCAATGGCTGGATGCAAAATCCCGTCGGAGCGCATTTCAATCCCGATACGATGCGGATGGAAGTCACGGATTTCATGGCCATCCTTTTCAACCCGGTCGCACAGGCGAAATTCGTTCACACGGTGAGCGCCGGCTATGTCACCGGCGCCATATTCGTCGCCTCGGTCAGTTCGCTTTTCCTCTTGCGCGGCAAACATCTGGAGCTCGCGCGGCGATCTTTGACCGTTGCGGTGAGTTTCGGGCTGGCCTCCGCGCTATCGGTCGTCGTGCTTGGCGACGAAAGCGGATATACGGCCGGCGAAAATCAGAAGATGAAGATCGCCGCGATCGAGGCCATGTGGGAGACAGAACCCGCGCCCGCCTCGTTCACGATCTTCGGGCTGCCCAATCAGGAAACGCATCAAACCGAATTTGCGGTGCGGGTTCCTTGGCTGCTCGGCCTGATTGCGACGCGATCGATCGATCAGGAGGTGCCCGGCATCCAAGAGTTGGTCGGGCATGCGCAAGAGCACATCCGGAGCGGGCTCATCGCTTTCAACGCGCTGGAAAAGCTGCGGGCCGACCGCACCGACAAGGACGCTCGGGCGCAACTCGACCAATATGGCGGCACTCTGGGCTACGCCCTCCTCCTCAAGAAAATTCGCCCCGATATCGCTCAGGCAACCGACGAAGACATCTCGCGCGCCGCTTGGGCGACGGTTCCACGCGTCTCGCCGCTGTTTTGGAGCTTCCGCGTGATGGTCGCGCTTGGATTTTTCTTCATCTTGCTGTTTGGCTTCGCCTTCTATCTGGCGGCGAGAAGCCGGCTGGAGAAAGCGCGCGGCCTGCTTTGGGTGATGGTCTTCACCTTGCCGCTTCCCTGGATCGCCGCCGAACTCGGCTGGTTCGTCGCCGAGGTCGGCCGGCAACCTTGGGTGATCGAGGGCGTTCTGCCGACCTTTCTCGCCGTATCGAGCATTGCGGCCAGCGACGTATGGATAACGTTGATCGGCTTCATCGCCTTCTATTCGGCGCTGCTCGTCGTCGACATCTACCTGATGGTCAAGGCGATCCGTCACGGTCCAGGCGAACTTGAGCCGGATGCCTCGGCTCCGCCCTTAGCCGTCGCAAGCGCCGCCGAATAGTCCCCAAAAGGAACGCGTCATGCTCGACTATGAAACTCTGCGTCTCGTCTGGTGGGTCCTGCTCGGCGTTCTCCTGATCGGCTTCGCCGTGATGGACGGCTTCGATCTCGGCGCCGCGATGCTCCTGCCTTTCGTCGCGCGGACGGAAAACGAACGGCGCGTCGTCGTCAACACGATCGGTCCGTTCTGGGAAGGCAATCAGGTCTGGCTGATCCTCGGCGGCGGCGCGATCTTCGCCGCCTGGCCGACGCTCTACGCCGTCGCTTTCTCGGGCTTTTATCTGGCCATGTTCCTGGTTCTGGTCACCCTAATCCTGCGGCCGGTCAGTTTCAAATTTCGCTCCAAGATCGACAATCCGCGCTGGCACAGCTTTTGGGATTGGGCTCTGTTCGTCGGCGGCCTGGTGCCCGCGCTGATCTTCGGCGTCGCCTTCGGCAATGTCTTGCTTGGGGTTCCCTTCCGCTTCGACGACATGTTGCGCATCACCTATACGGGAAATCTTTTCGGCCTCCTCAGTCCTTTCGCGCTTCTCTGCGGCTTGGTCAGTTGCGCGATGCTGGTCATGCATGGCGGCGCCTATCTCGCCCTCAAGGCGGATCGACTTGTCGCCGACCGGGCGGCGGCGGCGGCGCGGATCGCCGCATTGGCGCTGCTGATTCTTTTCGCCGTAGGTGGGCTTTGCATCGCCTTCCTGATCGATGGCTTCAAGATCACGAGCGACCTCGTTCACGGTGGACCCTCGAACCCCTTGTTCAAGACCGTCGAGACCGGCGCCGGACTCTGGCTGTCGAATTACAAGCTCTATCCGCTTGCGCTGATCGCGCCTGGGCTGGTCTTTCTCTGCGCGATTCTGACCGTCCTCCTTCTGTGGGCGCGATGGAATGGCTCCGCCTTTATCGCAAGCGGCCTCGCGGTGGCCGGCGTGATCGCGACAGCGGGGCTCAGCGCCTTTCCATTCCTTTTGCCCTCCTCGCTCGACCCCAGCGTCAGCCTCACGGTGTGGGATTCGTCATCGAGCCGCTTGACCTTGCTGATCATGCTCATCGTTACGGCCGTCCTCCTGCCGATCGTTCTGGCCTACACAAGTTTCGCCTATCACGTCCTGCGCGGCCGCGTCAGCTTGGCCTACGTCGAGAAAAACAGCTCCAACGTCTACTGACGGAAAGAAAGTCTCGCGATGTGGTATTTTTCCTGGATTCTCGGCGTCGGCCTGGCGGTCTCCTTCTCGATCATCAACGCCATGTGGCTCGAACAGCGACATGAGCCGGAAGACAAACGGTGACGCGCCTAGAGCGCTTTCAGTTTCCGCGGAATTAGAAAGCAGCTCTAGGTCTTTGTTTTATCGTATTTTCTTAACGCGAACCGGTATCCACTTCGCTCGAAAATGCTCTAGAGCATGTTCCGAAAAAGTTGATCGACTTTTTCGATCAGAACATGCTCCAACTTATTGATCTGGAGCGAGTTCTTATCGATTGGATGATTCCATCCAATCGGAACGCGCTCTAGCCGCGCGAAAGTTTAGAATTTGTCGATCGGAACCTTGAGGTAACGGACGCCATTTTCTTCCGGCGGCGGCAGCTGGCCCGCGCGCATGTTTACTTGCACCGATGGGATAATGAGCTGCGGCATGGCGAGAGCCGCGTCGCGTCGGATTCGCATGGCGACGAATTCAGCTTCGGCGACGCCATCATGAACTTGCACATTATGCGCTTTCTCTTCCGCGACGGTTGACTCCCAGCGATATTCGGCTCGCTCCGGCAAGGGGTAATCATGGCACATGAAGAGCCGGGTTTGCGGCGCCAGCGCGAAGATCCTCTGAATCGAGCGGTAAAGCTGGCGCGCGTCGCCGCCGGGGAAATCGCAGCGCGCCGTTCCATAGTCCGGCATGAACAAAGTATCTCCGATAAAGGCGGCGGCGTCGAAAATATAGGTCATGCACCCCGGCGTGTGGCCCGGCATGTCGATGGCGCGTCCGGCGAGGCGTCCGACTTCGATCTCGGCGCCGTCCCCGAATAGGCGGTCGAATTGACTGCCGTCGCGTTTGAATGCGGGTCCGGCGTTGAACA
Source organism: Methylocapsa aurea (assembly GCF_000746085.1). Lineage (GTDB taxonomy): Bacteria > Pseudomonadota > Alphaproteobacteria > Rhizobiales > Beijerinckiaceae > Methylocapsa > Methylocapsa aurea. The sequence continues at coordinate 32,315 of NZ_JQKO01000012.1, forward strand.
CGTCGCCGAAATAATTCTGCACGATCCCGACCTTGGCGCCGATCCCAATAGTTCCGCCGAGGCGCTCCTTGAGGTAGGCTGCGGCGGTTAGATGGTCCGCGTGAACATGCGTTTCGAGGATCCATTCGACAGCGAGGCGATGCTCGCGCACATAGGCGATGATCGCGTCGGCGGACTTGGTCGCCGTGCGGCCGGCGGCGGCATCGTAATCCAGAACCGAATCAATGATCGCACAGGCCGCGGACTCGGGATCTTTCAAGACATAACTGATGGTCTTGGTCTGCTTGTCAAAGAACGCTTGGATCTGCGGCCGCATGGGCCCCTCCTCCTAACGCTGTGCAGGTCAACGCTTGCGAAATGGTCTTGGCGCCGAAAAATCGCATTTTCTTAACGCAAACCGGCGTCCAATTCGTCCGAAAATACGTTAGGATGGCGTTCGTCGCCGCGAAGCGCGGATCCTTTGAAGCCCGAACCCAGCGCGGCTATATGGGCCGCCATCCACGGAGATTTCCTATGAAGCTTGCAATCATTGTCTCCGTCGCCGCGCTCATTGGGATTGGCTCCATGATGGCGGCGGTCGAGGAGGCGAATGCCGTTGTTTGCGCCCGCGGCGTTTATCGGGCCGGTTGCGTTGGCCCCCGCGGCGCCGTCGTCGCCCGCCGACCTGTCGTCCGGCCAATCGTCCGGCCGTATCATCGCGGGGTCTATGTTCGCCGCCGAATTTACTGAGCGCCGCCGTCCGGATCGGGCGCCCTTCCGTCTACTGGAACGGCGCCCTCGTTTAGAGCATTTTCGAGCGAAGTGGATGCCGGTTCGCGTTTGAGAAAATGCGATAAAACAAAGGTCTAGAGCTGCCTTCTGATTACGCCGCACTGAAAGCGCCTCTCATCAAAGAGTTAGAGCATGATGTCGTCCGAAAACCGGTTTCCACTTTTCGGCATCATGCGCTAGCGCAGCAGGAAGTCGACCAATCGCTCGAACAGCTTGCCGAACGGCGGGCGCACGACATCGGTTAAATTCACCTTCGCCTGTTCGAAGACGCCCCTGGAGTGGCTGAGGGTCTTGAAGCCTTCATGGCCGTGGTAGGCGCCCATCCCGCTCGCGCCGACGCCGCCAAAAGGAATATCGTCCTGGGCATAGTGCAAAATGGTCTCGTTGATCGAGACGCCTCCGGACGTCGTGCGCGCAAGAACCATCCGCCGCCCTGGACCGTCTGGACCGAAGAAATAGAGCGCCAGCGGCCGCGGCCGCGCATTGACATAGGCGACGGCCTCTTCGAGCCTGGCATAGGGGATGACGGGGAGGATGGGGCCGAAAATTTCCTCCTTCATCACATTCATGCCATCCGTCGCGCCAAGCACAATTGCTGGCGCGAGCGTCCGCGCGTTGGTGCGTTCGCCTTCCTTGGGCGCAGCGCCAATCTCGATCACGCGGGCGCCTTTCGCGCGCGCGTCGTCGAGCAAGCCCACGAGCCGCGCATAGTGGTGGTCGTTGATGATGGATGTGTAGTCGGGGTTGGCGGCAATGTCAGGATAGAGCTTTTCGACCTCAGCGGCATAGGCGGCGACAAAATCATTGATCTCTTGCGCGGCCGCCAGAACATAGTCGGGCGCGATGCAGGTCTGTCCGCCATTGGCCAGCTTGCCATAGGCGATGCGCCGCGCCGTGGTCTTGAGGCATGAGCCGCGCTCCACGATAACCGGCGATTTGCCGCCGAGCTCCAGCGTGACCGGGACCAGATTGTCGCTTGCCGCGCGCATGACGGAGCGCCCGACGGGCGTGCTCCCGGTGAACACCAGATGATCGAATGGCAAAGCCGCGAAGGCCATGCCGACATCGGCTTCGCCGGTCGCGACCGCTGCTTGATCCAACGAGAAAATCTCGCCAAGAACGGCGCTCATGAGCGCCGAGGTCGCGGGCGTGATTTCGGATGGCTTGATCATGACGCGATTGCCGGCCGCCAAGGCCGTGGCGAGCGGCATCAGCGCCAGCGCAACGGGATAATTCCAAGGCGATATGACGCCGACCACGCCAAGGGGCTGATATAGCACGCGCGTTGAGCCCGGAAAAAAGTGAAAAGACACCTTCCGTCGCTCCGGCCGCATCCACAACGCGAGATTGCGGTGTAGATATTTGATGCCCTCTATCACCGGCGACAGCTCCAGCAGGGAGGTCTCCTGGCGCGACCTGTGGCCAAAATCGGCGTTGATCGCGGCGACGAAATCCTCCCGATGCGCCAGCAGGGCTCCTTTGAGCCTCATCAAATCGCCGCGCCGTTGCTTGAGGCTTGGCGGACCCGCCGCCAAGAAGGCCGAGCGCTGGCGCTCGAGCAGCGCGCGCAACCGGATTTCGATCTCGCTAGGGGCCTGAACCGACATGGCGATCTCCTTGAGAGCATTTTCAAGCGAAGCAGACACCCGGTTCGCGTTAAGAAAATGCGATAATATCAAAACTCAGAGCGCCCCGCCTCGGCGCTGCTTTCATAGCGCTCCATCGGGCGCAGCTTGCCGCGGAACAACCAATAGACGGCGACCGTGTAGATCACGATCACCGGCATCGCGAACAGCCCGGCGCCCCAGAACAGGAAGGACAGCGAGGCCTCCGGCGCGGCGGCGCCGCCGATCGTGATCTCGTAGGGGATCATATAGGGCCAGAACATCACCGCGAGCGTCGCAAAAGCCGCTGCGAAGAACAGCGCCGTGCAGACGAAAGGCCAAGCCTCGCGACGCAGCGGGATGCTGGCGAAGACGCCCTCCATCGCGACCAGCCCAATCAAGGGGAAAATCAAGCCCCAGGTCCGGCCGTGCAGCATGCCGCCGATCCGGTCCCTATCGCCAAGCGCGACGAAGAAGGCGACGCAAAGCACCAGCAAAACGGCGCCGGCGAGCCAGGGGATGCGCCGCCACGCCCAGTCCAGCAAGGCGCCCTCGGATTTCAGCACCAGCCAGCCCGCGCCGAGCAGAGCGTAGCCGAGCACAAGGCCGATCCCGCAGACCACGGGAAACGGCCTCAGCCATTCGAACGAGCCGCCGGCATATTGGTTGTCGACGACATGAATGCCGCGGATCATCGCCCCGACGGCGGCCCCCTGAACGAAGGCGACGACAGTCGAGCCGAGGAAAAATCCCCAGTTCCAAAGCCCGCCGGCGCTGCCGCGATGGCGAAACTCGAAGGCGACGCCGCGGAAGATCAGCCCAAGCAGCAGCAGCAGCACCGGAAGATAGAAGGCCGGCAGAAACACCGCATAGACGACAGGAAAGGCCGCGAAGAGCGAGGCGCCGACGACGACCAGCCAAGTCTCGTTGCCGTCCCAAAAGGGCGCGATCGCCGCTATCATCCCTTCCCGCAGCGGCCCCGCCTTAGCCGCGCCGAACAGAATGCCGACGCCAAGGTCGAAACCGTCCAGGATCACATAGACCATGATCGAAAGGGCGATTACGCCAGCCCAGAAAAGGGCGAGGCTCGAGGGCTCGAGCGCGGTCACTTCGACGGCCATTTCTCGCTCCTTGCTTCCGGCCGCATCGCAACAGCCATGGGCCGCGACGGCGTAACCGCGTCGGAAAGCGGCGCGGCGCGCGGCGGTCCGTCCCGCAAAAGCTGGTAGATGTAAAAGAAGCCGAAGGCGTAGATCACCGCATAGACCGCGACATAGGCCAGGAGCGAGGCGATCACGTCGCCGCTCGCCAAGGACGGCGTTGCCGCGTCCTTTGTCCGCAACAGCCCATAGACGACCCAAGGCTGACGTCCGACCTCGGCGGTGAACCAGCCCGCGAGCACAGCGACGAATCCGCTCGGGAAAGACAGGAAGGCGCACCACAAAAACCAGCGCGCCCGCTCCAGGGCGCCGCGCCAGCGCAAGAAAAGCCCCAGCCAGGAAATAGCCAGCATGATCAGCCCCATGCCGACCATGATGCGAAAGGTGAAGAAGGGAATGATCACAGGCGGCCGGTCCGCCTCCGGAAAAGCGTCCAGTCCGACCTCGCGGGACTCCCAGTCGCCCGAGGCGATAAAGCTGCCGAGCTTAGGCACTTCGACGGAGAGCCAGTTCCGCTCCCGCGCTGGATCGGGAAGGGCGAGCAGCACCTCGCTCGCCGGCTGCTGAGTGCGCCATCGCGCCTCGATCGCGGCGAATTTCGCCGGCTGGTAATGGTGAACGTAGTCGCCAGTGAGATGGCCGACGAAGAGCTGCAGCGGAACGAGAAGCGCCACCAGGGCGAGCCCCCAATTCAGCATCATCGCGGCCTCGGCGCGGTGGACGCCGCGCAGCGCATACCAGGCTCCTGTGGCGATGACGCTCATGCCGGTGGTCAGGAAAGCGGCCAGCAGCATGTGCGGCCAGCGCACCCGCATGACGGGTCCGGTCGTGATCGCCCACCAGTCTTCCGGTACAATCTTGCCGTCGACGATCGCGTGACCGACCGGGACCTGCATCCAGCTATTGTTGCCGAGAATCCAGAACGACGACATCATGGTCCCAAGCGAGACCATGCAGCAGGACAGGAAATAGAACCAGGGCGGCGCCCGCTCGCGACCGAACAGAACGACCCCGAAGAAGGTCGCCTCCAAGAGAAAGGCGGTGAAGCCCTCATAGCCAAGCAGCGGTCCCTGGATCGACCCGGTGCGCTCAGCCAGCACGCTCCAATTGGCGCCGAACTGGAAGGCCATGACCACGCCGCTGACGACGCCCATGCCAAATGACAGCGTGAACACACCAAGCCAGAACTCGAAGACGCGTCGATAAAGCGGATTGCCGCTCGAAAGGTAGGCGCCCTCCAACGTCGCCAGCCAGGCGGCGAGACCGATGGTGAAGGAAGGGAATATGATGTGGAAGCTGACGACGAAGGCAAACTGCACGCGCGACAACAGCACAGGGTCCCATTCCATCGCAGAATGCCTTTAAATGAAAATGCTCGAAATATTGGATCGACTCGGGACGCCGCTTAAGTCTATTGTAAATCATCCAGCAAACTTAAATAGATATACCATGGAAAGCTGTATCGGCGCCATGCGGCGGTCTTCACCGCAACTCGCGGTCAATCGGCGCATTTAAGGTCGAGCAGCTTTTCCGCGCTTGCGGCGCCCTCAGGCGAGGCGTGGGAATCGGCGGCCAGCAGATAAAATCCGGCCTTGCCGTCGCCGAAGGTCGCTCCGATCACCGCCAATGTTTGGCTCTCCATCGACACTTTGCCCGGAATCGGACGGCGCGCCAGAGCCTTGAACGGATTGAGCTGGGCCAGGCTATCCGCCTCGACCCGCATCGCCGCATATCTTCGCCCAAGCAGCGGCGAACTCAGGGGGGTCCAGGCGGCGCGAATCTCGGCTTGGTGGCGGCGCAGGAAATCGGCGACTGGAGCGGCGATGCAGGCGACATGAATATGCAACTGGTCCTGGCTGCGCCCGGCGGCGGAATTAATCGCCATTCCGACCTTGTCGCGCGGCAGCGGGCGGCGGACGCCCTCCTCCACGAAGCGGCGGGCGTCCCAGGCCGCCGCCCAATAATTTGGCGCGTCTTCGCTCAGCAAGGTCGGGCTTTCGATCCCGGAAATGGGAATCGTTGGGACGACGATGACATGCGCGGCGCTCGACGGCGTCTGGAGCACGGCGAAGCCCCGATCGAGACCATTGGCGATATTGACCTCGGCGCAAGGAAACGCCACGCCAATACTTTGATAGGCCGTCAGGCAAATGTCGTGGACGACGACCCACAAAGCGCCGCGATTGACCGCGGCCACGGAAGGCGGAAGAGCGGCGGCCATGCCGATGATCACCCCGATGAATGCTGCGAAATTGGCGGCTTTGCGCAAGTCGAACCCTTCTTGGAAAATGCGTCTATCGCCCGATTAAAGCAGAGTCGGTCTGGTTTTTCACCTTCAATGCCGTAAAGTTGAAGCCTGAGGGCGGCGAAGGCGCGCCCTGGCGGCGCGGCAAAGGGGACAAGGCCGCGCCGAACGCGCGAACCTCCACCGCACCGGCGCTAGAGCTGCTTTTTGTTCAGTCGCATTCTCTAAACGCGAACCGGCGGGCTGCTTCGCCCGAAAATGCGCTATCAGAGATAACGCCATCCAAGCACGGCGATCCCGAGCGGCTCCTCCGTTACCGCGTTAAGCCAGGCGCCCTCTTCGAAGCGGCAGGGAAAGGGGAGCACGTAAGTGCCGACATGATCCTCGCACAGCAATTCCACGGAGCGGCCCAACGCCGGATTCTGGTCGATCGTGAAATCGGCGATCCTGGCATTTCGCGTAACCATTCTTGATCCTTTCGGGCGCGATGTCTTCAGGCCGAATCGATCTGCAACCGATCTATTCTATTTGTTTTGATGAATGATCCTATCCCGGAACGCGGCATCTTTCCAGGATCATGCTTCCGGCGCCTTGAATGAAGCTGATCAGATGCAATCGGCGGCAAGATCAGCGATCTTGAGCTTGGACTCTGTTGTCAAATTGGCCGGCGACATGGTAGCGCTTGACCGCATCGAAATTTGACGGAGCAAAAAGTCAAATTTTCAGGAGTGCTCCGGTTGCGCTTCCGGCCGAGGTTGGCGCAGTCCACCGGCCATCACGCGAAATTGACGCTGCAAGCGCCGCCGTCGCAACATCTTTAGGGTTCGATTCGTCCTGACCCTCTCGAGCACATCGGATATATCCGATGTGCTAATTGTCGCAATCATCTGTAGGGTTCGATTCGTCCTGACCAGCGGAAATAGAAAGAGCAGACAGCGTGTCCCAAGCCGACGAGTGGCGCGTCCTGGGCGAAGAGACGGTCTTTGAAGGCGGCTCTTTTTTGCGCGTGCTGCGCCAGGACGTCGTCACCGACGCTGGCCGGCGCGTTCCGGATTTCTATCAGGTGATCCTGCCCGATTTCGTCATCGCCTGCTCCCTGACGTCCGACGGCCGCGTCCTGACGCTGTGGCAATATAAGCATGGCAGCCGCCGCTACGGATTGACTTTCCCCGCCGGTCACATCGAGCCGGGCGAAGCGCCTGAAGCCGCGATGCGCCGGGAGCTGCTCGAGGAAACCGGATTTACGGCCGAGCGCGTGGTTTTCCTCGGCCGCTACGCCATGAACGGCAATCAACAGTGCGGCTTCGCCCATCTCTTTCTTCTCGAAGGCTGCCGATGGGTGACTAAAGCCGATTCCGGCGATCTGGAAACCATGGAGCTGCGCTTGATGAGCTTCGATGACGTCGACGCGGCTCTTGCGGAGGGCGCCATATCCATCTTGCCGCATCTCAGCGTCTGGCACGCAGCGCGCGCCTATCTTGCGCGTTCAGGCGCATAGAGCGCGTCCCGATCGCATCGAATCATGTGATCGAAAAATCAAAGAGTTAGAGCATGATGTCGTCCGAAAACCGGTTTCCACTTTTCGGCATCATGCTCTAGCGGCGGGAGCTGCGCCCGCGCCGCTTTTCGCTATCCTTCCGCTCGCCTTTCGCGCTCAAAGCGACCGGGGCGCACCATCCTTCGAAAAGGCGATGCGCCCTGTCGTTCTCCTTCAGCGCGCGAACGGAGCCGCCGGCTCCACGACTTTGCGATAGAGGTGCCAAGTAGCGTGGGCCAAAATCGGCACGACGACGGCAAGGCCAACGAAGAGGAGCGCGAAGCCGACCGCCAGGGCCGCGGCGATGATCAATCCCCAGAGCGCCATCGTCGCCGGGTTCGCCAGCACCGCTCTGATTGAGGTGGAGACAGCCACCGCAAGGCCGACATCGCGGTCAAGCAGCAAGGGAAAGGAGACGACGCTGATGCTCAGCACTAACACGGCGAAGAGAGCGCCGAGAGCATTGCCCAGAACGATCAGGGCCCAGCCGCGCGATGTCGTGAAGATGTCCTGGAAAAACTGCGCATAGGACTCCGGCTGCCGCGCGCCGAACAACCAGAAGTAAAGCTGCTCGGCGCTCGCCCGCCAGCACATGAAGATGATCAGCAGCACGAGACCCAGCGCCAGGATCGCGGGGATCGAGGGCGAATGCCGCACATCGAAGGCGTGAGTCCAGGAGCTCTCCAAGCCAAGTTCGCGTCGGCGGCTCATCTCATACAGGCCGATCGCCGCGAAGGGTCCCACGAGAGCGAACCCGGCCATGAGCGGAAACAGCAAGTAGACCGCGCTGCGGGCGAGAAAAATGCCGATGAGCGGGTAGATCAGGCCAAGGAATACAAGATGTGACGGCATGGCCAGAAAATCATCAAGGCCCTTAGACAGAGCGTCTTTAAGGTCCGCAGGTCCAATCTTACGCACGACGGTCTCGGCCGGGGTCGCATCCGGTCCGGCGATCACATGGAAATTCGTCATCAGCGTTCCTCCTCATCCCGGCGGCAAACGGTTACGAGGCGACAGCGACGCAGCAAAAAACTCAGCTGGCCACACACGACATCGACCCGCGCTCTACTCGGCAACAAGTGAACCTAGCTGAGAAGGAAAGGTTCCCGCCGACGGCGGGGCCGCCGATGATCGGCCGGCTCAGTCCAAGCGCTGGGCAGCGGCTCTTTCGAGAGCGACTCTATTGAGGACGCGAATCGAGCGCGGGGAGGAATCCGCCGCGTCACTCTTTGCGAAGCGCTACCCTTCGAGCCCTAAAGCCGCTTTCACGCGTCGGGAATAGCCATAGATGTCGTCGCGCAATTGCAGGCGGCCTGCCTCATCGACGTAAGTGGTGAAATATTCCAGATGGACCGGCAAAGGTTTCGGCAAATGGACGTAGCGCTCCTTGCCGCCGATCAAGCCCTTGACGCGTTGCTCGCTCCAGCCCTTCCCCAGCACGGTTTCGGCGAAGCGGAACGGATCGTCAACGCGAACGCAGCCATGGCTGAAGGCCCGCTTGTCGGCGGCAAACAGCGCGCGGGAGGGCGTATCGTGCAGATAGACCGCGTAGTCGTTCGGGAACATGAACTTAATGCGCCCCAGCGCATTGCGTTCGCCCGGCGGCTGGCGCACGGTGAGCCTGCCGTCCCTGGAGCCGACCTCATAGCCAAGGCGGCGCAGATAGCCCGAATCCGCGGCCAGCTTTGGCAGCATCTCCTTCCTGATGATCGATTGCGGCACGTTCCAATAGGGATTGACGATCAGGAACTGCATCGTGTTGGAGAAAACCGGCGTCGGCGTCTGCTCTTTGCCGACGACGACGCGATTGCGCTGCACGACGCGCCCATTTTCGATGACGACGGCTTCATAGTTGGGAATATTGACCTCGATGCGGCTCTCGCCCATGTCGCGCGGCATCCAGCGCCAGCGCTCCATATTGGCGAGGATTTCGGCCTCCAGCCGCGACGGCTGTCCGCCGGACAGGACGGCAATCGTCCGCGCGGTCAAGACGCCGGAGGCCGGCAGGCCATTGGCCTTCTGGAAGTCGGCGACTGCCGTCGCGATCCGCGTGTCATAGATCAGCTCGTCCGGCGCGCCGGAGCGTTGCCCGTCGAGGCTAAGGCGGGCTCGAATCAAGGGCACGCGCGGATCGCGCATTCCCACGCTCAAGACGGGTCCGGCGGGGATGATCGGCGCGCGCGCGGCGGGCGCGCGCGCGCGGCGCAACTCCGCCAGCTTGTCGCGCAGCGCCGCATAGGCTTTTTGCGGCGGGTTGAATCTTTGCAGCTCGGCGCCGGCGTCCGGCCCAGCGGCGGCGACGATCGCCAGGACGATCGCGGCGTCGGCGACTTCCGGCTTGGACCCGATCAAGGGCGAAATCACATGTGGATCGATGCGGGAGCCGCTCGCCTGCCGGCCATAGGCGACGACCGCGTCGGTCAGCGCGATATCGGCGGCGGCGATTTCTTCCTCCGATCCGGCGCGCATCGAGCGCGACGGAAGGGCCCTGAGCTCCAGCCCATCGTCGCCGGCGCGCTCCAGCCGGGCCATCACGGGCTTCACCTCGGCATTGGCCTTGCCATCGCTCCACCACAGCGGCGCGAAATCGCGGGCCGCGTAAAAAGCGGCGATCGCTTCGCGCTCCTTGCGCTGCGCGAGGGAGCCCTTGGCGTTCCAACGCGCCTCAAGCGCCGCCTTCAACGCCATATTGACCGAAGGCAGGGCGGGCTGCTCAGCGGTTTGGCCGACGCCATCGGGGTTTGCCGGAGCCAGCGTCTGCTTGGAGGGAGCGGAATTGTCCTCGCCGCCATTCGCATCCGCGGCGGGTGGCTCCGCCGCCTCGGGATCAGCTGGAACTGTCGCTGCATGGCCACGCAACATCAGTGAGGACGCCGGCGCTCCGGCAAGCGACGCGACCGTGCGCGCCGCATCTTTCTCGTCGGCGCCGCTGGCCGGCATGTTCGCGAGGCTGATGAGAAGCGCCAGAGCCGATGCGCTTGTGAAAATGGCCCTGCCAACCGGCGCCCGCATTTTATGTCCCCTGATCGTTTCCGCCATGGCGCCCGCGGCGCGCGGGTTGAAATGGCCTCGCCAAGCCAAGCTATGTCACATCTCGACTGAATCGTCGGTAAAGGTTTCTTACGAAATCAACGTTGAAATTCACGTGCGCGGAAGCACGCCGCGCGCAATCGCCCAAGCTTGCAACGCCGTCACAGCGGAGCAGTTCCAAGGCGATGACGGCGCCGGGGATTTTTTTCTGCATCTCCGCGCGGCGGAGTAGATAAGGCGATTTTTTGCCACATTTGATCATGCTCTAAGCCGCGGCCCCATTGCGACCGCTAGCGCAAATTTCCGTCGAATCCTCCATGGCGCCGTTCTCGACGGCGCTGTCCTCGGCGGCGGGCGCAAAGCCATATTCCTTCATCTTGCGATAGAGCGTCGAGCGGCCGATTCCGAGCTTGCGCGCCACCGCCGACATCCGGCCGCGATGCTGGACGAGCGCGAAGCGAATGGCTTCCGCCTCCAATTGATCGAGCCGGCGCATGTCGCCATTTTCATTCAGAAGCGGCAGAACATTCGGATCGCGCACTTCAACGCGGACGAATTCCTTCTCGCGCGGGGCTTGGAGCGCGACCGGCGCTGGCGCCGCCGGAACCCGGACGTCGAAGCCCTGGACCTGCGCGGCGATCTGCGGAAATTCGGCGACGGTCAATTCGTCGCCATCGGCGAGGACCACGGCGCGGAACACCGCATTTTCCAATTGCCGGACATTGCCCGGCCAATCATAGGCGCCAAGCAAGGCCAGCGCCTCGGCGCCGATTCCGCGCAGGCGCTTGCCCTCCTCGGCGGCAAAGCGCGCGGCGAATCTGCGGGAAAGATCGGCGATATCGTCCCGGCGCTGGCGCAGCGGCGGCACGCCGATCGGAAAGACATTCAGCCGGTAGTACAGATCCTCCCGGAACCGGCCGCCTTTGACGAGCTCGATCAAATTCTGATTGGTCGCCGAGATCAGGCGGATGTCGACCTTGACCGGGCGCTTGGCTCCGACCGGATCGACCTCGCCTTCCTGGAGCGCGCGCAGCAGCTTGACTTGCGCGTCCAAAGGCAATTCGCCGATCTCGTCGAGAAAAAGCGTGCCGCCATGCGCCTCGACGAATTTGCCGGCATGTTTTTCATTGGCCCCGGTGAAGGCCCCCTTTTCATGCCCAAACAGGATCGATTCGATGAGATTTTCCGGCAGGGCGCCGCAATTGACCGTGACAAAGGCGCGCCCGCGCCGGTCGGAGGCCCCCTGGATCGCCCGCGCGATAATTTCCTTGCCGACGCCCGATTCGCCTTCAAGAAGCACCGGAATGGTCGATTTCGCCGCCCGCTCCCCGAGCTTGACGACGCGCTCCATGTCCGGGCTCTTACTGGCGATGTCCTTGAAGGACAAGGCGCCCAGAGCCTGACGGCTCAAGCGCCGAACTTCATCCTCCAGCGCATCGACGCGCAAGGCGTTCTTGATCGAGACCTGGAGCCGTTCAGCCCCAACCGGCTTCACCACGAAATCGAGGGCGCCAGCGCGCATCGCAGAAATCACCGCCTCGATCGATCCATTCGCGGTCTGCACGATGGTTGGAATCTTGAGCCCCCGCTCGCGCATCCGGCCGAGCACCGCCATGCCGTCGAGATCGGGCATGACCAGATCGAGGATCAACAGATCGATTGGCGCATCCCCCACACCCTGCAACCGCTTCAGCGCCGCTTCGCCGCCGTCGAGAACCTCGGCGCCATAGCCGAAGCGGTGGACCAAGGCTTCGAGCAACCGGCGCTGCACGGGATCATCGTCGACGATCAGAATTCTGGGGGACATCAGGCCTCGCCAGTGGTCCGGCCTCGACGCTTGGGGCGTTGCCGAGCCGGCGCACAAATCAGGAAATCGGGTCCAAACGCCCTTCCCGCATGCTGGCCGATTAGGGTAAATGTGGCGTTAACGGGCGGGCAAAGTTCTGCCGATCAGACCGATGGAAGCTCGACCGACGCCGCCATCTCCGCCGCCCGCCGCCAAGTTGACATTGCATCGTAGGGTGGCCACCCTGCCGACGTCTCAAAGCCGGTGACGCCATGTCGCGACGAAATCTTGTTTTCCAACTCATCGCCCTCTTTCTTCTCCTCGCATCGCCAGCGCGGGCAGACGATTCCTTCATCACCCTCGCCTCGACGACCTCCACCGAGCAATCGGGCCTCTTTGGCTTCATCATCCCCTTGTTCAAACAGGCAAGCGGCATCGACGTCCATGTCGTCGCGGTCGGCACTGGACAGGCTCTTGCGGTCGGGACGCGGGGCGACGCCGACGCGCTTCTGGTGCATGACCGCGCCGGCGAGGATAAATTCATCGCCGAGGGGCATGGGATCGACCGGCGCGACGTGATGTTCAATGATTTCGTCCTCATCGGCCCCAAGGCCGATCCCGCCGGCGTCAAGGGCGTGAAGGACGCCAAGGAGGCTCTGCGCCAGATCGCCGCGGCCAAGGCCGCTTTCGCCTCGCGCGGCGATGACAGCGGCACCCACCGGATGGAGTTGCGGCTCTGGAAGGCGGCGGGCGTCGATCTCGCCGGCAACCCGGCATGGCGCAAGGAAACGGGTTCGGGCATGGGACCGACCCTTAATGTCGCCGCGAGTCTCGACGCCTATGTCCTGGCCGATCGCGCCACCTGGGCCAATTTCAAGAACCGCCAGAACCTCGAGATTGTGAGCGAGGGCGATCCCGTCCTGTTCAACCCTTACGGCAGCATTCTGGTCAACCCGGGCCTGCATCCGCAGGTCAAGGCGCAAGCGGCCAGGCGCTGGCATGAATGGCTGACCTCGGAAGCGGGCCGGGCGGCGATCGGGGCCTATAAAATCAACGGCGAGCAGGTGTTTTTTCTTGAGCCGGCGCTGGCTGACTAAGCCGGTTCAATGGAGGATATAGGTCAGGCCTTCGTCATCGCGTTGGAGTTGATCGCCGCTGGCGACCCGGAGCTCTTGGCGACGGTTTTGCTCTCGCTCGGCGTCAGCCTCTGCGCCGCCGCCGCCGCTTTTCTGCTCGGCGCGCCGGCGGGCGCCTTTCTGGTCACCCAAAGGTTCCGGGTCCAGCCGGTTCTGGTTGTCTTTCTCAATGCGCTGCTTGGCCTGCCTTCGGTCGTGGTCGGCCTCGTCGTCTATCTGCTTCTGTCGCGCTCGGGACCTCTTGGGGCCTTGGGCCTGCTCTTCACGCCAAGGGCGATGGTCCTCGCCCAAACGATTCTGACGCTGCCCATCGTCGCCGCCTTGACCTATCGCGCGACGGAAAATTATTGGGCGATGTATCGCGATACGTTCCTGATTTTTGGCGCGGGCCGGCTGCGCGCCATCGCAACCCTGCTCGCGGCGGCGCGCGGCGCGCTGGTCACCGTGTTTCTGGCGGCGTTCGGCCGGGCGATCGCCGAGGTCGGCGCGATCATGATCGTCGGCGGCAATATCAGGGGCTTCACCCGCACCATGACGACGACGATCGCACTAGAAACAAGCCGGGGCGATCTCGCGCTGGCGCTCGGCCTCGGGCTGATTCTGGTGAGCCTGACGCTGCTGATCAGCGGCGCGGCTTTCTTGCTCAACCAGCGGATGTCGGATGAACGATAAGGCGCCCCCCAAGGTTGATCTTGTCGGGCGAGATCCGATATGAACCCTCTCAAGCGCCCGCCAAGACTTTTCTCAAGACCGGTCATGCTCCCCATGCGATCCTTCGGCCTTCCCGACATTCTCCGCGCCGCCCCGCCGGCCGCCGCCGCGAGCGGAGCGGCGCCCGCGCCCGAGACCCTGCCGGAGTGGAACCTTGGCGATCTTTACGCCTCGATGGAGGACCCCGCCTTCGCGCGCGACCTCGCCCAGGCGGCCTCCGAGGCAAAGGCTTTCAACACGGCCTATAAGGGCCGGCTCGAGATGCTGGCCAGGGATGAATCGGGCGCCGGCCTTCTCGAGGCGGTCCGGCGCTATGAAGCGCTGGAGGAATTGTTAGGGCGCATCATGTCCTACGCCGGGCTCGTTTACGCCGGCGACACCTCCGATCCGTTGCGCGGCAAATTCCATGGCGACGCGCAGGAGAAAATCACTTCCGCCTCATCCGATCTCCTCTTTTTCGAACTTGAATTGAACCGGCTCGCCGACGGCGCGCTCGACAAGCCGATGGCGGCGGGGCCGCTCGCCCATTACCGGCCCTGGATCGAGGACATCCGCAAGGGCAAGCCTTACCAGCTCGACGACCGGCTCGAGCAATTGTTTCATGAAAAATCCGTCACCGCCTTCGGCGCCTGGAACCGGCTGTTCGACGAGACCATCGCCGCGCTGCGCTTTTCCGTCGATGGCGAAAAGCTGAGCCTCGAGCCCGTGCTCAACCTGATGCAGTCCGACAAGGAAGAGATTCGCGAAAAGGCGGCCAATGCCTTTGGCGCGGGTTTGAAGGAAAATCTGCGGACCTTCGCGCTAATCTCCAACACCCTGGCCAAGGATAAGGAGATTTCCGACCGCTGGCGCGGCTTCAAGGATGTCGCCGACGCGAGGCATCTCGCCAACCGGGTCGAGCGGGAAGTCGTCGATGCGCTGGTCGAGGCGGTCCACGCCGCCTATCCGCGCCTGTCGCATCGCTATTACAAGCTCAAGGCCAAATGGTTCGGCAAACCGAAGCTCAAACATTGGGATCGCAACGCGCCGCTGCCGAACGTCCCGGCCAAGACCTATCGCTGGGGCGAGGCGCGGGACACGGTGCTCGACGCCTATGGCGCTTTTTCCCCGAAGATGGCCGGCATCGCCAAGCGCTTTTTCGACGAGCGCTGGATCGATGCGCCGGTGCGGCCGGGCAAGGCGCCGGGGGCCTTCGCGCATCCGACCGTGCCCTCCGCGCATCCCTATGTGCTGCTGAACTATCAGGGCAAGCCGCGCGACGTGATGACCCTCGCCCATGAGCTCGGCCACGGCGTGCATCAGGTCCTGGCGGGACCCAATGGCGCCTTGATGGCGCCGACGCCGCTGACCCTGGCGGAAACCGCCTCGGTCTTTGGCGAAATGCTGACCTTCCGCGCGCTGCTCGAGCAAACCAGCGCCGTTAGCGAGCGCCGCGCCATGCTCGCCGCCAAGGTCGAGGACATGCTCAACACGGTGGTGCGGCAGATCGCCTTCTATTCCTTCGAGCGCGCGGTTCACCTCGAACGGCGCAATGGCGAACTCACGGCCGATCAGATCTGCGCGCTATGGATGCGCGAGCAGTCGGAAAGCCTCGGGCCCTCGATCGAACTCGGCCAGGACTATGAGGCCTATTGGGCCTATATTCCGCATTTCGTCCATTCGCCCTTTTATGTCTACGCCTATGCGTTCGGGGATTGCCTCGTCAATTCGCTCTATGGCGTCTATCAGGGCGCGCAGGAGGGTTTCGCGGAGCGCTATCTCGCCATGCTATCGGCTGGCGGCACGAAACATCATGCCGAGCTTCTCGCGCCCTTCGGCCTCGATGCCCGCGATCCGGCATTTTGGCAGATCGGGCTCTCAATGATCGAGGCAATGATCATCGAGCTCGAAGGTTTGGAAGGAAAGGCGTAGGACGGTCGCGCCCGCTCGGCTGGGCGCGCGTCGGCTTTTTTGTGAATGCAAACCGGTTGCCGCTTCGCTCGAAGGCGTTCTATCGAATGCTTCCGACGGCCATCTCGTCGAGAGGGCCGAGCCCATTCTGGGCGCGAATTATGCTGGCGATTCGACTCGCCTTTTCGCGTGTTCCCGCCGTAAAAACCGCGGCCCTCGCGCAGGCGTAAAGGACGTTATAGCCACCAATTCCCGCCGCGTTCGACCGCTTGACGCAATTGACCCTCGCCGCCGCCGGGACATCCCGCCATTCGCGCGACGCCAGTCCGGCAATCCGGTTCAGCCGCGCGATGCAGACAGCGCGGGCAGCCTCCGCCGCGACCCTATTTCCCGGCCACGCCGCATTGCAGCGCGCTGCGACATCATAGCGCGGAAAGTCATCGCCGACGGCGTCGGCGATCGAGATCTCCGGTCCCTTAAAAATCGTGTGTCCGTCCACCGCGCCCGCTGGGGCCGGCGCCAGCGCCAACGCCAGAAAAAGGACGAGTCTCTTCAATCTGATCTCCTCCGCTTGAGCGCCAATTTGCGGCCGCCGCCGAACCGCGCCTGGATTGATGTTCACAGCATGAGGCAAGGAGCCTCATCGGCTCCAGTCCTTTGTCTTGCCGCTTTTCTCTTGCGCGAATCTGGATCCGTCGCGCGAAAAGCGAGTTGCTTATCGTAAGCCATTCGCCCCGATATGTGCCTTAGCGCACAAAGCCTAAAATATCCTTCACGGCGGCCATGTTCTCGCGGGCGATGGTTTTTGCTCGGTAAGCGCCGTCGGCCAGGACCGCGTCGATATAGGAGACATCGTCCTTCAATCGCTTCATTTCAGCCCCGATCGGTCCGAGCTTGGCCACAGAGAGGTCGACGAGAGCCGATTTGAACGCCGAGAAATTGCCGCCCCCGAACGCCCTGAGGACCTCCGGTTTCGTCTCGCCATTGAGCGCGGCGTAGATGCCGACGAGATTGTCCGCTTCCGGCCGATGCGCGAGGCCCGCCGGTTCGGAGGGCAGCGCTTCCGGATCGGTCTTCGCCTTGCGAATTTTCTGCGCGATCGTGTCCGCATCGTCGGACAGATTGATCCGCGAATAATCGGACGGATCGGATTTCGACATTTTCTTGGAGCCGTCGCGAAGGCTCATGACGCGCGTGGCGGGCCCCTGAATCAAAGGCTCCGGAGAGGGAAAAAACGCGTCGCCGTGACCATGCGCGGCGATCGACTCGGCAAAATCGAGATTGAATTTTTGCGCGATGTCGCGCGCAAGTTCGAGATGCTGTTTCTGGTCCTCGCCAACCGGAACATGGGTCGCGCGATAAAGGAGAATATCCGCGGCCATCAGGCAGGGATAAGCGTAAAGGCCAACCGAGGCGTTCTCTTTGTCCTTGCCGGCCTTTTCCTTGAATTGCGTCATCCGACTCAGCCAGCCGACGCGCGCGACGCAATTGAAGACCCAGGCGAGCTCTGCATGCTCGGCAACTTGGCTCTGATTGAAGACGATATGCTGTTTCGGATCGATGCCGGCGGCGACGTAAGCCGCCGTCACTTCGCGGATATTCGCCCTTAGCTCCTCCGGCTTTTGCGGAACGGTGATCGCATGCAGATCGACGACGCAATAGAGGCAATCATGGGTGCTCTGCAATTCGACGAATTTGACGATCGCGCCGAGATAATTGCCCAAGTGCAGGTTCCCGGTTGGCTGCACGCCGGAGAAAACGCGTTCGATAAACTTTGCCATGCTGGCTCCAGATGTCGGGCTGAGCAGCCCTCTTACTTCCTCGAACGCGCGAAGGCAAAAGACGCGCTGTCGCGGTTGTGGATCCGGCCTGGCACAACCAGTCATATCGCGCGCCCTGGTCTCGGATCGGGACGCGCCCTGGGCGCAAATCGTCCCGGCGCCGGCGACGTCAAACCCTTCCTGAGGTAATGTCGTTGCATTGGGATCGCCCAACCAGGGAGGGAAACATGCGCGAAGCATTCATGCCCATCGTTATGTGCCTCACGGCGGCTTTCGGACTTACTGCGAACGCCCTTGCCGAACAGCCCGAACCGCTTCATCCGACGCAGGTTTTTACGGTGAAGCCGCCGTTTCTGGAGAAAAAGAACAAGGATGACGACGATGAAAAAATCGCCGAGGACCTGAGCGGCGCCGCATGCGCGCCTTCCGGCATTTGTCTCGCCATCAACGACCAGAGCCGGTTCGCCCAGCCTTTCACCATCGACAAAGAGAGCGGCGACGACCGCAAGGGGCGGATAAGGGCCGGAGAACCGGTCAAGATCATCGGCAAGAATCCCAGCGCCGCAACGCTGGGGGCGGCGCCGGCCGTCGACAGTTGCCCCGGTGAAAAAGATGATTTTAAGGATTTAGACGGCGAGGGGGTGGCCTATGCGGCGCCCTATTTCTACATCGTCGGATCGCACGGCTGCACGCGCAAGGACGGCGATTTCCTGCTCTCGTCCTTCATTCTGGCGCGCATTCGCGCGGACCAAGTCAGCCCCTCGGGATCCGGGGAAGACGCAAGCGTGGAGACGACCTATCGTCTGGCCGATGCGCTCCGGGCGGCGCCGACGGTCGGGCCCTTTTTCGGCAAGGATCTCAACGACGACGAGGGCCTCAACATTGAAGGCCTCGCGGTCGTCGGGAGCCGCCTGTTCGTCGGCCTGCGGGCGCCCTCGATCAAGGGAGAGGCTTTTCTGGTCAGCGCGCCGATCGATCGACTTTTCGCATCCGGCCATGATCCCCTGGACGCAACGCCCGAGGTCGTTCCTCTTGCATTGGGCCACAAGGTCGGCATTCGCGATCTCGCCGCCTTGCCTGATGGCCGGCTTCTGGTTCTCGCCGGTCCCACCCAAGAGCAAGCGGACATTCCCTACAGCCTGTTCATCGTCGAGCCCAACGTCGGCGGCGAGGCAAAGCAGATCGCCACGCTGGAAGATGTGTACGAAAAAAAGGACAAACGCGCCAAGGCCGAGGCCGTCACGATCCTTGACCCGGACCCGCTGCGCATTCTCGTTTTCTTCGACGGGCCAAAGAACGGAGCGCCGCGCGAATTCGTGATTTCGCGATAGGCCGCCAAGATGGCGCGCTTCTCGACAAGGCCGCGTTGAGCGCCGGCGGAGGGGCGCTATTGCAGCCGTTTTTGACGCTCAAGCGACCAATTTTGTGGTAGCTATTTGGCGACGCGCAAACGCGTCGAATCGCTTTAGGGGGGACACATGAAAGCCGCCATATTTGCGGTCGCGGCGCTCGCCGCTGCGACCTATCCTGGTGCTTGCGCTCGGGCCGAGCAAAAACCTGCGAACGAAGAAAACACAGTGGCGATTCCGCCCGCCAATTGGCTGTTTGTCCAGACCGCCGACTCGATGACCTTTAAGGGCGCGACCCTAACGCTCAAGGGCGTAGCTCCCCAGACCATCATGTTCAGCGACCGGCCGGAACGGCTGACGGGCGACGCTCCAACCGCAAAATTCGTGAGCTTCTGGACCTCCGGCAAAAGCGATTTCGAGAAAGATCCGCCAAATGCGACGCTCTCGGTGAACGTCGACGGCAAGACTCATCTCTCGGTCATCGAGCTCACCGACCCTCAGATCAAGGGAGACACCCTGACTTATACGGTCAAGGTGCTGGGCGATGCTCCACCCGCCGCCGGCCAGGAGGCGACGCTGTTCATCGACTGGTGGTACGGGCCGGGTTGGGGTCCGCGTCATTATTGGGGTCCCGGCCCCTGGGGCCCGTGGCGCGGCGGCGCGTGCTGGCGGGGTCCGTATGGAGGACTGCATTGCCGTCCGGCGTGGGCCTGGTAAGGCGACAGCCTCTCTCGATCAATCATCAACTGCCGGAAGTCGCGCCGCAGATTGGCGCGACTTCTTCCTTAGAGACCGGCCAACCTTAAGACCGCCCAAGAATGGGCCGCGCCTTTAGAGAATGAACCGGCTCAGGTCGGCGTTCTTGGCGAGGTCGCCGATGTTGCGCTCGACGAAATCGGCGTCGATCTCGATCCGTTCGCCGGATCGGTCGGAGGCGGTGAAACTCACATCGTCGAGGACGCGCTCCATCACGGTCTGCAACCGCCGCGCGCCAATATTCTCCACCGTGGAATTGACCTGCGCCGCGATCCGCGCCAGCGCGTTCACGGCGGCTGGCAAAAACACGAGCTCGACGCCTTCGGTGAGGAGCAAGGCTTCATATTGCTTGATGAGGCTCACTTCCGTTTCGGTGAGGATGCGGCGGAAGTCCTCCTCGGTCAGCGGCGCGAGCTCGACCCGGATCGGCAGCCGCCCCTGCAATTCCGGCAGGAGGTCGGAAGGTTTCGACACATGAAACGCGCCCGAGGCGATGAAGAGGATATGATCGGTCTTGACCGCCCCATGTTTGGTCGCGACCGTCGTGCCTTCGATCAGCGGCAAAAGATCGCGTTGGACGCCTTCGCGCGAGACGTCGGCGCCGCCGCCGCGCCCCTCGCGCGCGCAAATCTTGTCGATCTCGTCAAGGAACACGATGCCATTATTTTCGACGTCGCGAATGGCGTCCTGAATGATCTGATCCTGGTCGATCAGCTTGTCGCTTTCCTCAAGGATCAGGGGCGCCGTCGCGTCCTTGACCGTCGTGCGGCGGGGCTTGGCGCGATTGCCGAGCGACTTGCCGAAAATATCGCCGATCGAAATCGCGCCGATCGAGGCGCCGGGCATGTTGGGCAAATCGAACATCGGCATCGACGAGGAGGCTTGGGCGATCTCGATCTCGATCTCCTTGTCGTCGAGGTCGCCGGCGCGCAGCTTCTTGCGGAAGGCGTCGCGGGTTCCGGGCGAGGCGTTGACGCCGACGAGAGCGTCGAGAATCCGCTCTTCGGCGGCAAGCTCCGCCCGCGCATGCACCAGCTTGCGCCGCTCTTCCTTGCTCATCGCGATCGCGGTTTCGACCAGATCGCGAATGATCTGCTCGACGTCCCGGCCGACATAGCCGACCTCGGTGAATTTGGTCGCCTCGACCTTCAAGAAAGGCGCGCCGGCGAGTTTCGCGAGCCGGCGCGAAATCTCGGTCTTGCCGCAGCCGGTCGGTCCGATCATCAGGATATTCTTGGGCAGAACCTCGTCGCGCATCGAACCCTCGAGGCGCAGGCGCCGCCAGCGATTGCGCAAGGCGATCGCCACGGCGCGTTTGGCGTCGTTTTGCCCGACGATGAAACGGTCGAGTTCGGAAACGATCTCACGCGGAGAAAAATCGGTCATTGCGTTAGGCTTCCCCGCGCGGTCATTTCGAGGCTATCGATTCCAGCACATGATTTGCGTTGGTGTAGACGCAGATTTCCGAGGCGATCTGGAGCGCGCGGCGGGCGATGGCCTCCGCGTCCATATCGGTGGCGAGCAGGGCGCGGCCGGCGGCCAGCGCATAATTGCCGCCCGATCCGATCCCCATCACGCTGCCCCGCTCGGCGGCCTCCGGCTCCAGCACGTCGCCGGTGCCGGTGAGCACCAGAGCGGCTTCTTTATCGGCGACCAGCATCATCGCCTCGAGCCGGCGCAAATAGCGATCCGTGCGCCAATCCTTGGCGAGCTCCACGCAAGCGCGCATGAGCTGGCCGGGATATTGCTCGAGCTTGCTTTCGAGCCGCTCGAACAAGGTGAAGGCATCGGCGGTGGCCCCGGCGAACCCGCCGATCACCTCGCCCTTGGCGAGCCGGCGGACCTTCTTGGCGTTGCCCTTGACGATCGTCTGGCCGATCGAAACCTGGCCGTCGCCGCCAATCACGGTGCGGCCGTCCTTCTTCACCATGATGATGGTGGTCCCATGCCAGCCGGATTGCCGGCCCTCGCCCCCGGGCGGATGATCTTGCATCAAAACTCTCTAAATGACATTACGCCCGGCCCCCGGGCGCGGCGGAGGAAGGGTTCGACAGACAATGTTCATGTATGGCCTCGCGCCGGAGCTTGCAAGCCGGGCGGGGCCAGGGACCGCCGCAAGGCGGGTCCCCGCGCCCTCTCGGTCTGGCATTTGAAGATCTGTTCGGTCGGCGGCGCCGCCGCGCTTCGAACGCCGGCGGGAAATCCCACCGGCGCCCGCGTCTAGAGCATATTCCGAACAGATTGGTTCAATCTGTTCGACGAGAATATGCTCAGCCTCTTTAACACTGGAGCGATTTCTGATCGATCGAATGACTCCATTCGATCGGAAAGCGCTCTAGCGCGTTAGCGTCGCGCCAACGCGCGGTTAAGAGCGATTGTCATGTCCATAATCGTCATGGCGGTCGAAATCGAACATATCGAAGAGATCGCCAATGGCCGGCATGTTGCTCGGCACATAGACATTGTGGTCGTTCTGCCTGGGATTGGGCAGGTTGTCGCGGCTGCGCTTGGTCAGCGTCTCCTTGAGCTTCCAGTTCCGTTCGATGAATTTCACAAACGAGGAATGCTCGTTATAGACATGGCTGACATGGCCACCGGTCGAGAACGGCGACACAGCAATCATCGGGACGCGCGGCCCCGTGCCGAAAAAGTCGACCGGTTGGATGAAGCCCGAATCATAGTAGCCGCCGCCTTCATCGGCCGTCACGAAGATCGCGGTCTCGGCCCATTGCTCCTTGTTGCTCTGTGCGAGCGTGATGATATTGTCGACGAAAGCTTCGAAGAGACCCCATTTGGACGAGGCCGGGTGGCCGTCGAGCGCGCCGTCCGGCTTCACGTAGGACACCGCCGGCAACGTGCCTTTGGCGAGGTCGGTGAAGAGATCGGTCACGTCGCGCATATGATCGGCCCGAAGCGAGGGATAGTTCGCCTGATGCTCGAAGGGATTGCAAATGGTGCAATAGCCGTTGACCGCGGCGCCGGCCACCGAAAGCTTATAGCCGCCGCCATAGTAGATCCACGGAATGTGGTGGTCGTTCATCACGTCGCCGATGCTGCGGATATAGACCGGTGGAATGATATTATTGGTTGGGTTGGCATTGTCGGGCGCGCCGGTCGGAATCCCCGCCGGCGTGAAGGCCGGACCGACATTGACCGCCGGATAGTAGTGGCCGGGATCGCATTTCGTATCGACCTTATAAGGCAAGGCGCGCAGGTAGTCGGCTATTGGCTTCACTCCGGGCGCGCTTTCATCCGAACAATTGAACCATTGCGCGCGCAACGTATAAAGATTGAGGGTTCCGGGTTGCGGATTGGGATTGTAAATGCGGGTCGCGATCGGCGTCGCGGCCTTGCCGGTTGAATCGCCGAAGTAGATTTGGTCGGCGAAGCCGAGCGGAATGCTGTCGGGACCCGTTCCGCCCATCACCGACTGATGATAATTATCGCTGATCGTGTATTTGTCGGCGAGGCGCTTGGTGATCGCCGCGTCGCCCTGCTGCATGTTGAAAAAGGCCATGGTCTGGCCGGTGTCATGCGGCGTTCCGCCGAGCGGAGTATTGTATGTCGTGGTAATCGCCGATTGCAAATCCTTCAGGCAACCGGTCGGATTTTCTCGCGACGCATGCTCTTTGTCGATAGCGCAATCCATTTGCTGATACATCTGGAAGAACTGATGGATCGTGTCGGCGGTGAAAGCGTCATAGGGCATCCCCGGCCCGGTCAATTGGAACGGTCCCGGCGGCAAGGTCGTGACATTGGCGATGCGCGTATCGGGGCCAAGGGTGACGGGAAGACCCGTGCCGCCTGTGCCGAAGAGATATTGATCCTTCTGCGGAATGCCTGGGTCGCCGCCTGGCGTGTTCAAGATGAACGCAAGCGGCGATGCCGCCGGCACGCCGCCAATATCGGGCGCTGGCAAGGTCGTGTAGAGCGTCTTATTTTCGTGGCCGGCGCTGATGAAGAACCGGTCTCCATTCGGCGCCGAAGTGATCTTATATTGTTTAGCTTTAGCAAAATGCGGCCCCGGCGCGCCATCGGCCTTCACAATGCCCTGCGACAACAGGTTCAATATTTTCTCGTCGCGGCGCTTCGGCGCATAAGTGGCGAAGAGATGATCGAAGGAGCGGTTTTCTCCGACGATGATGATGACGTGCTTGATCGGGCTCGCCGTCCTAAGCGAATGAGCTGACTTGCCCGCGAGAGTTTCGGCGTTGGTCGCGGCGCCAAAGCCTAGGGGCGACAAAGTGAGCGCGACCGCGCAAACGGCGACCGTAAATCTCAATCTCATCTTATGGCTTGGAGCTAATTTTCTATTTTTCCAATTCATCGGTCCCTCCAGAGGTCCATGCGAACCATTTAGAAGGTTAATTCGCCCATGCGACCGGCAACGGTCGGTTGGATGTCCGTTATTTGAATATTGTTTTTAAGGCTTCGACGCGAGGCTTCGGTCGCCCAGTTGAATTGCGATGTCGGATCGGATCACTGATGCCCGCCCAATCACCGCATCGCGCACCGCTCAAACCTCAACCCAGCCACGCCCGCAAACCGCGAAGGTAGCCAAGCGCCCGCCAAGTTGCTAGAGCATCTCGAAATCCCATTCAGGCTCCGGTTCCTTGAAAGAGTTCAGCAACCGCCAAGCCGCAGTTTCCGAGCCCGTTCATGCGCGCCGCCGCCGTATCCCGCAAAACCAAGGAGACCGAGATCGAGGTCCATGTCCATCTCGACGGCTCTGGCTTGGCCAAAATTTCGACCGGAATCGGCTTTTTCGATCACATGCTGGAGCAGCTCGCCCGCCATTCGCTGATCGATATGGAGATCAAGGCGAAGGGCGATCTCCATATCGATCAGCATCATACGGTCGAGGATACTGGCATCGCGCTGGGACAGGCGGTCCGGCGCGCGCTTGGCGACATGGCGGGCATCACCCGCTTCGCCGATGTGCTCCTGCCGATGGACGAGACCTTGACCCGCGTCGCGATCGATATTTCCGGTCGGCCGTTTCTGGTGTTCAGGACGCAATTCGCAAGGGCCAAGATCGGCAATTTCGACACCGAACTCGTGCGCGAATTTTTCCAGGCCTTCACCATGCACGCCGGGATGAATGTTCACGTCGAGACCCTATATGGTGAAAATTCGCATCATATTTCGGAATCCTCGTTCAAGGGCCTCGCCCGCGCCCTGCGGCTCGCCGTGGCCGTGGACCATCGCCAGCTCGGCGCGATTCCCTCGACCAAGGGATCGCTCGCGGGCTAGAGCATTTTCGAGCGAAGTGGATACCGGTTCGCGTTAAGAAAATGCGACAAAACAAAGAACTAGATCTGCTTTCCGATTCCATGGAATCGGAAAGCAGATCTAGAGCATGTTCTGATTGAGATCATGCGTTGAAGCCAAGCCCATTGGCCTAAAGAGGAGCCTGACCATGGCCGTCTATTCGGTCCATCTGCAAGGAGACGACGCGTCCGACCTCACCGAGGCCGCCTTCACGCGCTCGGGATTCGAGTGGGCCGCTTTCTTGAACGGACCCTTCTGGCTGCTTGGGCATCGGCTTTGGCTCGCCGCCGCGCTTTGGACGGCGTCGCTCCTCTTGCTGGTCGTCTTGGTCTCGCTCGGATTTTTGTCCCCCGGCGCGGGCCTGACTCTTATCCTGCTCCTCGAGATCCTGCTCGGGCTCGAGGCCAATCGCCTGCTTGAGGCGCGGCTGGAGCGGCGCGGCTATCGGCTCGTCGAAATAATCGCGGCGCCCGCCCGCGACGAGGCGGAAGCGGCTTTTTACCGTCGCTTGGAAACGCTGGACGCGCCGGCGCCGCCGGAACCGGGGCCAAGGGCTCGCAGCCCGGCACCCCATCATGACGTGCTGGGCCATTTTCCTGAGCCTGGGGGACGCCGGTGAGCGTCGCCATCATCGATTACGGTTCGGGCAATCTCCATTCCGCCCATAAGGCCTTCGAGCGCGCCGCGCGCGAAGCCGGCCTCTCCTGCGCGATCAAGGTGACGCGCGATCCGGACGATGTCTTGCGCGCCGATCACATTGTCTTGCCCGGCGTCGGCGCCTTCGCCGATTGCCGCCGCGGCCTCGGCGCCGCGCCCGGCATGGTCGAGGCCATGACCGCGGCCGTCCGCGAAAAGGGCCGGCCCTTTCTGGGGATTTGCGTCGGCATGCAATTGATGGCGACGCGGGGCTTGGAGCATGAGGTCACGGCCGGCCTCGATTGGATCGAGGGCGACGTCGCCGCCATCGACCCGAATGGCCAGTCCCTTGACCAACCGTTGCGCATTCCGCACATGGGCTGGAACACGCTCGACCCGCGCGTCGACCATCCGCTGCTTGAGGGCATTCCAACCGGGCCGGAAGGGCTGCACGCCTATTTCGTCCATTCCTACGCGTTCAGCCCAAAGGCCGAGGAATTCGTCATCGCCGCGACCGATTACGGCGGGCCCGTGACCGCGCTGATCGGCCGCGAGAATATGGCCGGCACGCAATTCCATCCGGAAAAGAGCCAGACCCTCGGCCTTGCCCTGATCGCCAATTTCCTGCGGTGGCGGCCATGATCCTTTTCCCAGCGATCGACCTCAAGGAAGGCCGCTGCGTCCGGCTCCAGCAGGGCGACATGGCGAAGGCGACGATCTTCAACGAGGATCCGGCGGCGCAAGCGCAGGCCTTCGAGCGGCAGGGCTTCGAATATCTTCATGTCGTCGATCTCGACGGCGCCTTCGCCGGCCGGCCGATGAACGCCAAGGCCGTCGAGGCGATCCTGGCCAAGGTCAAAATGCCGGTCCAGCTCGGCGGCGGGATCCGCGATCTTGCCACCATCGAGGCTTGGCTCGGCAAAGGCGTCGCCCGGGTCATCATCGGGACCGCGGCGGTCCGCGATCCCGATCTCGTCCGGCAGGCGGCGAAGCTCTATCCAGGCGCCATCGCGGTCGGCATCGACGCCAAGGACGGCGCCGTCGCGGTCGAAGGCTGGGCCAAAACCTCGGCGCTCGGCGCGGTCGAACTCGGCAAGCGCTTCGAGGACGCCGGGGTTGCGGCAATCATCTATACCGACATCGCCCGCGACGGCGTCCTGCAAGGGTTGAACATAGCGGCGACCCTGGCGCTCGCCGACGCGCTCGCCATTCCCGTCATCGCCTCGGGCGGCCTCGCCTCGCTCGATGACATAGAGCGCCTGCTGCAACCAGATTGCGCCAAGCTTGCGGGAGCCATCACCGGCCGGGCGCTTTACGACGGACGGCTCGATCCAGCGCAGGCGCTGCGCCTGATCGCGCAGGCGAAGGCGGCGGCATGAAGATGAACCCTGTCGCCGGAGCCATGCCTCATGCTTAAAGCCCGCGTCATCCCCTGCCTCGACGTCAAAGATGGCCGCGTCGTCAAGGGCGTCAATTTCGTCGATCTGCGCGACGCCGGCGATCCGGTCGCCTGCGCGATCGCCTATGACGCCGCCGGCGCCGACGAACTCTGTTTCCTCGACATCACCGCCAGCCACGAGAACCGCGGGATTATCCTCGACGTCGTCCAGCGCACGGCGGAGGCCTGCTTCATGCCGCTCACCGTCGGCGGCGGGGTGCGCACCCTGGAGGATATCCGCAAGCTTCTCCTCGCCGGCGCCGACAAGGTCTCGATCATGACCGCCGCCGTCGCGAAGCGCGATTTCGTGCGCGAGGCGGCGGAGAAATTCGGCAGCCAATGCGTCGTCGTGGCGATCGACGCGAAGCAGACCGGCTCCGCCAAATGGGAAATCTTCACCCATGGCGGGCGGCAAGCCACCGGCCTCGACGCAGTCGCCTATGCCCGCGAGGTCGTTGCGCTCGGGGCGGGCGAAATCCTGTTGACGTCGATGGACCGCGACGGCGCCAAGAGCGGATTTGATCTCGCCCTCACCCGCGCCGTCACCGACGCCGTCGGCGTTCCGGTCATCGCCTCGGGCGGCGTCGGGACGCTCGACCATCTCGTCGAGGGCATTCGCGAGGGCGGCGCCACCGCCGTATTGGCCGCCTCGATCTTCCATTTCGGCGAATTCACCATCTCCGAAGCCAAAAGCTATATGGCCGGTTTCGGATTGCCGATGCGTCTCGACGCCGTCCCCGAAGCGGCGCGCGCCCATGAGAGAGACGCGGCCATTGGCGCGAAGGCGGCTCGATGACGGCCTTTACCTTGGACGATCTCGCCGCGATCATAGCCGCGCGCAGCGGATCGACCGCCGAGGCCTCCTACACCAAATCGCTTCTTGACGCCGGTCCCGCCCGCGCGGCGAAGAAATTGGGCGAGGAGGCCGTCGAACTCGTGATCGCCGCCGTTGAAGGGGACCGCAAGGCCATCGCCAGCGAAAGCGCCGATCTGCTATACCATTTGCTGGTTGTGCTGCAGCAGGGCGGCGTCGCCTTGAGCGAGGTTCTGGCCGAACTCGAGCGGCGGACCAATTTGTCCGGGCATCAAGAAAAAGCCGCGCGGAAGAGTGATTTGCCTTGACCGATGGGGGCTCCGGCGCGGCAAAATCCGGCGGAGCTCCGGATTTGAGCAAAGGATCCTTCATGGACGAGCGGGCGCCTCCTGCCGCCGCGACCCTTTCTCCCTATCACCGCTTCAGCCGGAGCGAATGGGCGGACCTGCGCGCCGATACGCCGCTGACGCTGACCAGCGGTGACCTCGCGAGGTTGCGATCGCTGAACGATCCGATTTCGCTCGAAGAGGTCATCGCGATCTATCTGCCGCTGTCGCGCCTCCTCGCGCTTTATGTCGCGGCGACGCAGGGCCTCTATAAGGCGACCCAGCGCTTTCTCGGCGATGAAGACGGAAAGACGCCTTATATCATCGGGGTGGCTGGGTCTGTCTCGGTCGGCAAATCGACCTTGTCGCGGGTCATGCAGGCGCTGCTGTCCCGCTGGCCGAATACGCCCAAGGTTGAGCTCGTCACCACCGACGGATTTTTGCATCCCAACGCCACGCTCGAAAGCGAAGGGCTGATGGCGAAAAAGGGCTTTCCGGAAAGCTACGACAGCGCCGGACTGCTACGCTTTCTCTCTGAAGTGAAGGCCGGCGAACGCGAGGTCAGGGCGCCGGTCTATTCGCATGTCACCTATGACGTGCTTCCCGGCGAGAGCATTGTCGTCGACCGTCCCGACATTCTGATCGTCGAGGGTCTGAACGTGCTTTTGCCCAATCGCCCCGCCAAGGACGGAAGGGCGACGCCCTTCGTTTCGGATTTCTTCGATTTTTCGATTTATCTCCATGCGGAGGAGAGCGATCTCGAAAAATGGTTCATCTCGCGCTTCATCGGACTGCGCGAGACCTCGTTTCGCGATCCGTCCTCCTATTTCAAGAAATACGCCGACCTCGACGACCCCGCGGCGGAAGCCACCGCGCGGGACATCTGGACCCGGATCAATCTCCGCAACCTGCGCGAAAATATCCTGCCGACCAGAGCTCGGGCCAATCTGGTTTTGACCAAAGGCCCAAGCCACCGCATCGAGGAAGTGGAATTGCGGAAGTTATAGGGGCGTATGCGCCCGTGAATTGACTCCGCCATTAAAGCCCAGCTTTGAAATCCTGGCGCGCTCCTTGCTGATCTCGAAACTCTCGTTTCGCTTAGATCCGATCCGAGCCCGAACCAAAGAGCAGCGCCGAAATGACCAAGATCACGTTTATCGAATTTGATGGCACGCCGCATCCGGTCGAAGCTGAAAATGGCGCGATCCTCATGCGCGTTGGCCAGCACAATGAGATCCCCACCATTCGCGGGGAATGCGGCGGAACCTGCAGTTGCGGCTCATGCCATGTTTACGTCGATGAGGCATGGTTTGAACGGCTGAAGCCTCCGCACGAACTGGAGCAGATGATGATCGACAGTTTGGCCATGACGAAACAGGACAATAGCCGCCTGACCTGCATGATTCTCGTGACGCCCGAAATCGACGGACTCATTCTTCACCTGCCCAATCCGAATTTATGATTTGGCGTCAAAGACCACAGCGGCGAAAACTGACGCTTGGAGCATTTTTGAGCGAAGTGGATGCTGGTTCGCGTTAGGAAAATGCGACGGAAACTGAAAACGCTCTAGCAAACCCATCGATGGCCTTCTCCAACCCGTTCCAGCCGCCTTGAATCGGGTATAGAGTGTTAGAATAAGGTTCGGCGCACAGGTTTTTCGATGTCCCCCTTCATCCCGGCCGATCCGGCCGAGGTCGCGGCCGCCGTGACCCTCGCGGCGGCGTCGAAAACGCCGCTCCTGGTCACCGGCCTCGGCTCGAAGGCGGCGCTTGGCAGGCCGGCCAAGGCACTCCGGCGGCTCGACCTCTCGGCCTTGTCCGGCGTCTCCTTCTACGAGCCCGAAGAGCTTGTGTTCACCGCGCTGGCCGCCACCCCGATCGAGATGATCGACGCGCTTCTGGCCGAAAACAACCAAGAACTCGCCTTCGAGCCCATGTCTTTCGCCGCGCTTTACGGGACCGGGGCGGGAACCATCGGCGGCTGTCTCATGACCAATCTTTCCGGTCCGCGCCGGATCAAGGCGGGATCCGCGCGGGATCATATCCTTGGTCTTAAAGCTGTCTCCGGCCGCGGCGAGGCCTTCAAGGCCGGCGGCAAGGTCGTCAAGAACGTCACCGGCTATGATCTGTCCCGCGGTCTCGCCGGCTCCTTCGGGACCCTCGCAATCGCCACCGAACTCACGTTCAAGGTCTCGCCCCGCGCGGAAACCGTCACGACTTTGGTTTTGCCCGGCCTGGAGCCCGCCGCCGGAGTGGGCGCCCTTTGCGCCGCCATGGGGGCTCCGGTCGACGTTTCCGGCGCGGCGCATCTACCCCCTTTCGCCGCCAGCTGCCAGGGGTTCGCGACCTCGATCACCGCTTTGCGCCTCGAGGGCATCGCGCCTTCCATCGAGGAGCGGTTCGAGCGGCTGGCTTTGCGCCTCAAACCCTTCGGCGGGGCGGAGCGGCTGGGGCCGGAGGCGTCCCAGCGTTTGTGGCGGGCGATCCGCGACGTCGCGCCGCTGGCCGAGCCGCATGATGCAATCATCTGGAAAATCTCGGTAGCCCCGACCGCCGGACCGGTCGTCGCCGCCGCCATCGGCAAGAGTCATCCGGGGCAATTTATGTTCGATTGGTCGGGCGGACTTGTCTGGCTGGCGCTCGATCCGCAGGCCAGCCCCGACGCCGGCGCGGCCACTATTCGGCGCGCGATTTTAGAAAATGGCGGCGGCCATGCGACTTTGATGCGCGCTCAAACCGAGGTTCGATCGCGCGTCCCGGTGTTCGAGCCGCAGGAAAAAGCGCTCGCCGCTTTGTCCCGCCGTCTCAAGGCGCAGTTCGATCCGCTCGCGATTTTGGAGCCCGGACGGCTCGCCGCCGACCTCTGACACCCGACCTCTTACATTAAGCTCTGACATGCAGACGCATTTCACTTTGGCGCAGCTCCGAAATCCCGCCACCGCCGAGGCGGAGAAGATTTTGCGCGCCTGCGTCCATTGCGGCTTTTGCACCGCGACCTGCCCGACCTTCGTGCTGCTCGGGGATGAGCTGGACAGCCCGCGCGGGCGCATCTACCTCATCAAGGAAATGCTGGAAAGCGACCGGCTCGCGGACGGCGAGACAGTCAAACATATCGACCGCTGCCTCTCCTGCCTTTCCTGCATGACGACCTGTCCTTCCGGGGTGCATTATATGCATCTCGTCGACGAGGCGCGGGTCCGGATCGAGAAAACCTATCGCCGGCCGTTCGAGGATCGGCTGATCCGCGGCTTGCTCGCCTTGGTTCTCCCCTATCCCGGGCGATTTCGTCTGGCGCTGCGCGGGGCTCGGCTCGCCGCGCCTCTGGCGCCGCTTTTCGCCCGCCTCGGCGAGCCAGGCCGGCGCCTCGCAGCGATGCTCCGCCTCGCGCCCAAGGCGGCGCTTCCCCGCACGACCTTTCCGCGCGGCGGGGCGCCGGCCGAAGCAAAGCCGGCGAGGGCTCGGGTCGCGCTGCTCGCCGGCTGCGCGCAAAAGGTCCTGGCGCCGCAAATCAATGACGCCGCGATCCGGCTGTTGACCCGCTTTGGCGTCGAAACGATGCTCTTGAAGGACGAAGCCTGTTGCGGCGCTCTGGTCCACCATTTGGGCGAGGAAGATCAGGCGCTGGCCCAGGCGCGGCATAATGTCGATATCTGGACCGAGGCCTTCGACCGGTTCGGCCTGGAGGCGATCCTCGTCGCGGCATCGGGCTGCGGGACGATGATCAAGGATTATGGCTTCCTCTTGCGGAACGATCCGGCCTATGCCGCCAAGGCTGCGCGGGTTTCCGCGCTCGCCAAGGATGTCGCCGAATTTGTCGAAACGCTGAACCTGCCGGAGCCGGAAAACCCGACAGACCTCGCCATCGCCTATCATTCCGCCTGCTCGATGCAGCATGGCCAGAAGATCGACGCCCTGCCGAAACAACTTCTGGCCAAGGCCGGATTCGGGGTGCGCGACATCCCCGAAGGGCATTTGTGTTGCGGCTCCGCCGGAACCTATAATATTCTGCAGTCGGAGCTGGCTCTGGCGCTCCGCGACCGCAAGATCTCCAATATAGTCATGACCTCGCCAGACGCCATCGCGACCGGCAATATCGGCTGCATCGCCCAGATCGCGAGCGGGACGAGGATCCCAGTGCTGCACACAATCGAACTCCTCGACTACGCCTATGGCGGACCCAAGCCGGCGGGACTTCAGTCCGTCCAACGCAAAGCGGCACTATGACCAAATCGGAAGGCATCGAACCATCGCCCCTCGCGCCGGCGAGCGGACAGGGCGTCCCCCTGCGCGAGGCCATAGCCGTCTGGGCGCGCATCGCGCTCTCGAGCTTTGGCGGCCCGGCGGGCCAGATCGCCATGATGCATCGCGTCCTTGTCGAGGAGAAGCGCTGGGTTGGCGAGACCCGTTTCCTGCAGGCGCTGAACTATTGCATGCTGCTGCCTGGTCCCGAAGCGCAGCAGCTCGCCACCTATCTCGGCTGGCTGCTGCACAAGACGCGGGGCGGGCTTATTGCTGGGATCTTGTTCATTCTTCCCGGCGCAGCCGCGATCATGGCGCTGAGCCTGATCTATGCGTCGTTCGGCCATGTCGGCGCGGTGCAGGGGCTGTTTTTCGGACTAAAGGCCGCGGTTCTTGCGATTGTCCTCCAGGCGGTGCTGCGCCTTGGCCAACGGACACTGAAAAATACACCGACCCGCGCCATCGCGGCGGCGGCGTTTGTCGCCATTTTCTTTCTCGACCTGCCGTTTCCGCTGATCGTCCTCGGCGCCGGCCTCATCGGCTTTCTGGGCGCCCGCCGGAACGTCGCCGCTTTTCGGGCGGGCCAGGCGCAAACCGAAGCGCCATCGGCGCTGGGCGAGGCGACGCCGGACCACGCCAAACCGTCCCTCACATCGTCCCTCAAGACCGCAAGCCTTTGCCTGATTCTATGGCTAGCGCCGGTCGCCCTCTTGGTCGCGTTGCGCGGACGGGGCGACATCTACAGCCAGATCGGCGTTTTTTTCTCCAAAATGGCGGTCGTCGGATTTGGCGGCGCCTATGCCGTCCTCGCCTATGTCGCGCAGGCGGCGGTCGAGACCTATGGCTGGCTCCGGCCGGGCGAAATGCTCGACGGGCTCGGCATGGCCGAGACGACCCCGGGACCTCTCATCATGGTGGTCCAGTTCGTCGGCTTCATGGGCGGATACCGTCATCCGGGCGCCTTGCCGCCGCTACTGGCCGGCGCCTTCGCCGGAGCGCTGACCACCTGGGTGACCTTCGCGCCGTGCTTTCTATGGATCTTCGTCGGCGGGCCCTTCATCGAAAAGCTGCGCGCGAACAAGGCTCTGGGCGGCGCCCTCATCGCGATCACCGCGGCCGTGGTCGGGGTCATCCTCAATCTGGCGATCTGGTTCGCGCTCCATACTTTATTTGGTGAGATCGATCGGCTCGATGTCGCGGGACTGCGGCTTCAGCTCCCGGTCCTGCAAACGCTGAACCTGGCCTCCCTGGCGCTGACCGCCAGCGCAATGCTGGCGGTCTTTAAGTTCAAGCTCGACATGCTTCCAACGCTTGGCCTCTGCGCGCTGGGCGGGCTGTTGCTGCATCTGGCGGGCGCGGCGTGACGCTCACGCAAGCTCGGATCTTGCGGCCTCATAAGCGGCCCAGACCGGATTTGCCCCGAGGCCGGCCACGAACGCTTGGTGCGCGGCCAACTCCTCGGCGGTGAGCGCGGCGGGACAAGGCTGCGGCCTTTCCGTCAACAAGAGCCCCGCCTCTGTCCCAGCCGCTCTGACTCCAGCGCCGAACACCAGCGCCGCCTGCCGCCCGCCGGTCAGCTCCGCATAGACTTCGGCAAGGATTTCAGCATCGAGCAGCGCGCCATGCTTCGTCCGCCGCGAGACGTCGATGCCATAGCGGGCGCAGAGCGCGTCAAGGCTATTGGCCGCCCCTGGATATTTGCGGCGGGCTAGCGCCAGCGTATCGATGACGCGATCAGACCCGATCGGCGCGACCTTGAGGAGGCCAAGCTCGGCATTGATGAAACGCATATCGAATTCGGCATTGTGAGCGACGATCTTGCCATCCGCAATAAACGCAAGGAACTCCGCGCTGACCGCCGAAAACAAGGGCTTTCCGGCAAGAAACTCCGATGAGAGCCCATGCACGCGAAAGGCCTCATCGGGCATGTCGCGCTGGGGATCGAGATAGACATGGAAATTCTGGCCCGTCGGAATCGCGTTCAAAAGCTCGACGCAGCCGATCTCGACGATCCGATGCCCGTGGGCCGGGTCCAGTCCGGTCGTTTCCGTATCGAGGACAATCTCCCGCAATGAAATTCTCTCCTTCTTCATCAGCGCCAAGCGCAGCCGGCGGCGCCCGCGAGCGCCCGCAACACCGCGCGCACCTCGCGCTCGGCGGCGGGGAAGCCGCGGCTGGAATCGATGATGAAATGCGACCGCAGGCGTTTCTCGGCATCCGGCATCTGCCGGCCCAATATGACGGCGAGCCGCTCCGGCGTCATGCCCTTTCGCTCTGCGACGCGGGCCTTTTGCACTGTTTCCGGCGCCGAGACGAGAACCACCGCGTCGACCTTCCGGTCGCCTCCGGTCTCGAATAGCAAAGGCACGTCGAGAACGATGAGTTTTTCCCCGGCCTGCGCCGCTTGCGCGACAAAGGCCTCCGTCTTTGCGGCGACCAGCGGATGGACGATCGCCTCAAGCTGCTTGAAGGCGGCGGGATCCCCGATCACGCGGGCACCAAGGAGACCGCGATCGACAATGCCGGACGGCGCCGTCCCCGGAAAAGCCGCTTCGATCGCCGGCGCCGCCTCGCCGCTATAGAGCGCATGAACCGCCGCATCGGAATCATGGACCATGATCCCCTCCGCGCGAAACATCGCGGCGGTGGTCGATTTCCCCATCCCGATCGACCCGGTGAGACCCAAAACGAACATCACATGCTCTTCAACACATCGGCCTCGACGAGCGCCCGCAATTCTGCGCTGACGCAAGGCTCCTCGCCAAACCAGCGCGCGAAGCCGGGCGCCGCCTGATGCAGCAACATGCCAATGCCGGA
The DNA here is from genome assembly GCF_000746085.1 of Methylocapsa aurea. Classification (GTDB taxonomy): domain Bacteria; phylum Pseudomonadota; class Alphaproteobacteria; order Rhizobiales; family Beijerinckiaceae; genus Methylocapsa; species Methylocapsa aurea. Next base: position 67,611 of record NZ_JQKO01000012.1, read on the forward strand.
GACCGCCCGCAGACCGCGCGCCTTCGCCTGCCGGAGCAGCCCGGTTTCAAGCGGAACATAGACAATGTCGCTGACGACGGCGCGCGCCGGCAAGAGCGAAAGGTCGATCTCGAGCGGCGGCTGCCCGCTCATCCCAAGCGAAGTCGTATTGACCAGAAGATCGGCCTCTCGAAGCGCGCAGGGCAGATCGGCCCAATCCGCCGCCGCGACGGGCGCGCCGGCCTGAGCCGCGAGTTCGAGAGCCCGCGCCTTGGTCCGGTTCACAACCAGAATTCGCGCCGCGCCGCGCAGCAGGAGGCCGTGGACGATGGCCCGCGCCGCACCGCCCGCGCCAAGGACCACAGCTTGGGCAATTTGACTGTCCCAGCCGGGCGCATCCTGATCCAAAGCGCCGAGAAAGCCTTCGACATCGGTATTGTCGCCGCAGAGCCTTTCTCCCTCCAGCCACAATGTATTGACCGCTTGGAGCCTGGCCGCCGTCTGCGTCGCGACATGGCAGAGGTCGAAAGCCATTTGCTTATGCGGCAAGGTGACATTCGCCCCGACGAACCCATTGCGGGCCAGCGCGCCGACAAAATCCGCAAAGCGATCTGGCGGAATCGCGGCGCGCTCGTAAGAACCAGCGATCTTTAGGCGATCCAGCCAGAACCCATGAATCAGCGGCGAGCGCGAATGGGACGCCGGCCAGCCGATGATGCAAGCCTTGGGTTTCGTCTGGGTTTCAGCACTCATCCGAACAGGCTGCCTTCCGCGCGCAGATAGGCGAGGAGGGGCAGCAATGGCAACCCCAGGACCGTTGCGTGATCGCCCTCGATTTTTTCAAAGAGATGAATTCCGAGCCCCTCCAGCTGATAGGCGCCGACGCTCGCCAGGACCGAGTCGCCGGCCAAACCAACGTAGGTCTCGATGAATTCTCGGGAAAGGCGGCGCATCGTCAGCCGCGCCGCGGGGGCCGCCTCGAACAGGATCCTATTGCCGCGAACGACGCAGATCGCCGAATAAAGCTCATGCGTCCGGCCGGATAAAGCTTCGAGCTGCGCGGCGGCGCCAGCCCGATCCCTTGGTTTGGCGAAAACGCGGTCCTCAAGGCCAAGCGTCTGGTCCGCGCCAAGAACCAGACGACCGGGATTTGGCGCGCCAACCGCCAAAGCCTTGGCGCGGGCGAGACGACGAGCGATCTCCTCCGCGCCGGCGCCTTCGGCCAGCAACGGCGCTTCGACGCCCCGCTCATCGATCGCCGAGTCCCGAATCTCAAACGGAATGCCGGCGGCGGCGAGGAGGCCGCGCCGCGTTTGGCTTTTGGAAGCTAGAAGAAGGGGAGCCGCGCCGCGCCAGAGTTCGCTCATCACGAGGAGATGAACTTCAGCCGGTGGATTTTGTAAAGATCGATGATCGCCGCCGCGGTCTCCTCGATCGAGCGGCGCGTGACATCAATCGTCGGCCAGCCATGCTTGGCGAAAAGCTTGCGCGATTGCGCGACTTCATCGGCGACTAAAAACCGATCGACATAGGGCGAGTCCTGACTGACCTTCAAGGACAGCAACCGGTTGGTGCGGACCTGGACGATGCATTCTGGCGAAGCCAGCAGTCCGACGATGAGCGGATTGCGCAGGGTTTCAACAGATTTCGGCAAAGGCACATTCGGGACGAGGGGAATATTCGCGGTCTTGATGCCCCGATTGGCGAGGTAGATGCTGGTCGGCGTCTTCGATGTCCGGCTGACGCCGATCAGCAGAACATCGGCGGATTCATAATTTTCCGATTGCTGTCCGTCGTCATGCATCAAGGTGAAGTTCAAAGCGTCGATGCGCCTGAAATAATCGGCGTTCAGCGAATGCTGCGCGCCCGCGCGCGGCGTCGCGGCGGTGCCGAGATAGGATTGGAAAAGGTTCAGGATCGGCTGCAGCACCGAAAGGCAAGGCGCGCCAATCTCCCGGCACGCCTCTTCGAGGCGACGGGCCAGCTCCAAATCGACAAGGGTAAAGAGCACCATGCCTGGAGCGGCGGCGATCTCGGCGATCGCTTTATCGAGCAGCGCTTGCGTGCGCACCAGGGGATAGACATGCTCGAGCGAGGACACCCCCTGATATTGCGCCGCGACCGCGCGGCTAACGGTGATCAAGGTCTCCCCCGTCGCGTCAGAAATCAGATGCAAATGGCAATAATGACGTCCCAACAAGGGCCTCGCCGGGCTTTCGCTGACTCGCGCATTGCTGAGGATAACAGTGGATAAGGATCCCGTCTCGCCGCGGGCCGCCGGAATTCTGCATTTTCCCAGCACGGCCCATGCGAAACCGTCCACAGGCGCGCATGATGAGAATTGGCTTAGACAGGACTCTGTGGATGCTGGCAATTTGTGCTCAATTAGTCGGAAAAATTTTCGAAAATAATGCTATCCAATTGAAAATTATAAATAATTATTTCGTTTTTCCGCCATTAGAGCCAGCCTGTGAATCACGTGGATAAGCATAAGCGTTACAATCAACTTGTGGAAACGCGGGTACGAGTCTAATCCACCGCCTAATCTGAAGAAAAATAAGTCCTAGAATAGATTCATAAATTATTAGGGAATTTTCGCATTGGAAGGCCGAGCCCATCTCCAAGCCGATTTGCGGGCTAAGCCCTTCCTTCGCGTCTTGGAGGGAGAAACCCAAAATCCGCCTCCCATCTGGTTGATGCGGCAAGCGGGACGCTATCTGCCCGAATATCGCGAGATCCGCGCCAAGGTCCCTTCCTTTCTCGAATTCTGCTATGCGCCGGCGCTTGCGGCGGAAGCGACCCTGCAGCCAATTCGCCGTTTTGGCTTCGACGCCGCTATCCTGTTCAGTGACATCCTGGTGGTGCCCGATGCGCTCGGCCAGAAAGTCAGTTTTGAAACCAATGCAGGGCCCAGACTCGAGCCGATTCTGTCCGATCAGGATTTCGCCAAGCTGAACGATGCCCTCGATCTGGCGCGCCTTAGCCCGGTCTTCGAGACCATCGAGCGCGTCAAGGCCAGCCTGCCAGCCGAAACGGCGCTGATCGGCTTTTGCGGCGCGCCCTGGACCGTCGCCAGCTATATGATCGCCGGACGCGGCACGCCGGACCAGGCTCCGGCGCGGCTCTTTGCCTATCGTCAGCCGGACCTGTTCCAGCGCGTCATCGATAGGCTCGTCGCCGCCTCGATCGACTATCTTGCGCGCCAAATCGACGCGGGCGTCGAAGCCGTGCAGATTTTCGATAGCTGGGCCGGAGTCCTCCCAGCCGCCGAGTTCGAACGATGGTGCCTTGCACCTGTCCAGGCGATCGTCGCCGGGCTAAGGCTGAAGCATGAAAATGCTCGGGTGATCGGCTTTCCCAAGGGCATAGGTCCCCGCCTTGAAGGATATGCAAGCCGAACCGGGGTCAACGCCCTTGGGCTCGACAGTTCGATCGATCCAGTCTGGGCCGCGCGGAGCTTTGGTAAAACGCTTGTTTTACAGGGGAATCTCGATCCCTTAGCTCTGGTCGCCGGGGGAGCCGCCCTGGATGAAGCCGTTAAAAGCATTCTTAGGGCTTTTAGGGATCGGCCGCATATTTTCAATCTTGGCCATGGCATCTTGCCAGAGACGCCAATCCGCAATGTCGAGCGTCTGCTCGATCTTGTCCGACGGGGATCTTAACGAATGACCGAGGCCTATCTCTGGATCAAGGCTCTCCATATCGTGGCGATCATCTCCTGGATGGCTGGGATGCTCTATCTGCCGCGGCTTTTCGTCTATCACGCGCAGGCGCCGAAAGGCTCGGAGCAGGCGCAGACCTTCGCAACGATGGAGCGGCGGCTGATGCGCTTCATCATGGCGCCCGCCCTGATCGTGACCTGGATCAGCGGCTTTTCTCTCGCCTATCAATCCGGTTACTTCCATGCTGGCTGGTTGCATGGCAAACTTGCGCTGGTCGTGGCTTTAACCGCGCTGCATGGATATTTCGGCTGGATCCGGAAGGATTTCACCGCAGACGCAAATCGGCATGACCCTCGTTTTTATCGGATTATCAATGAAGTTCCGACGATTTTGATGGTGGGGATCGTCATTTTGGTTGTGATCAAACCTTTTTGAACGGCGCAACGAAACCCTTTTAGATTACTTTTGCTTGTCAATGCATCCAAATCGCTCTATTGATAGGTTCCCACCTCGTAGGTTTCTCGCTATGGTTCGGCGCGTCCGGTGCGCCTAGTCGAGACCTTCACACCCGCTTTGCGGGATCCGCATACCTGTCCTTCAGGACCTGGTTGCGTCATAGCTCTCCTATCCTTGCGCGATGAGACCCGCCACCCTTCCTAGGACTTAATCCCGATGCGGGAAATTAAACTTAAGGACTTGAAGCTCAAGTCGCCGACTGAATTGCTCGCCTTCGCGGAGGAACATGAAGTCGAGAATGCGTCGATCATGCGCAAGCAAGAGCTCATGTTCGCCATTCTCAAGCAATTGGCCAGCCGCGAAGTCGAAATCGTCGGCGAGGGCGTTATTGAGGTCTTGCAGGATGGCTTCGGCTTCCTGCGCTCTCCCGACGCCAATTATCTTGCCGGGCCGGACGATATTTATGTCTCGCCCTCGCAGATCCGACGCTTTGGCTTGCGCACGGGCGACACGGTCGAAGGATTGATTCGCAGTCCAAAGGAGGGCGAGCGTTACTTCGCGCTTCTCAAGGTCAATACGATCAATTTCGAAGACCCGGAAAAGATTCGCCACAAGGTTCATTTCGACAATCTGACGCCGCTTTATCCGAACGAACGGTTGAAGCTGGAGGTCGACGATCCAACCAAGAAGGATCTTTCCGCCCGCGTCATCGATATCGTGGCGCCGATCGGCAAGGGTCAGCGCGCGCTGATCGTCGCGCCGCCACGCACCGGCAAGACGGTGCTGCTGCAGAATATCGCGCAATCGGTCACCGCCAATCATCCGGAATGTTATCTGATCGTGCTTTTGATCGATGAGCGGCCGGAGGAAGTCACCGACATGCAGCGATCGGTGCAAGGCGAAGTCGTGTCTTCGACCTTTGACGAACCCGCCGTGCGTCATGTTCAAGTCGCCGAGATGGTCATCGAGAAGGCTAAGCGCCTCGTCGAACATGGCCTTGACGTCGTGATCCTTCTCGACTCGATCACCCGGCTGGGGCGCGCCTATAATACGGTCGTGCCCTCCTCCGGCAAGGTCTTGACCGGCGGCGTCGACGCCAATGCGCTGCAAAGGCCGAAGCGATTTTTCGGCGCGGCGCGGAATATCGAGAATGGCGGTTCGCTGACCATCATCGCCACCGCGCTGATCGACACCGGCTCGCGCATGGACGAAGTGATTTTCGAGGAATTCAAAGGCACCGGCAATTCGGAAATCATTCTCGACCGCAAGGTCGCGGATAAGCGAACCTTCCCGGCCATCGACATCACGCGGTCCGGAACCCGCAAGGAGGAATTGCTAGTCCCGCCCGACATCTTGAAGAAGATGTATGTGCTGCGCCGCATCCTCAATCCGATGGGCACCATCGACGGGATCGAATTCCTGCTTGGCAAATTGCGTGAGACGCCAAAGGGCAACGCCATGTTCTTCGAGGCGATGAACACATAAGCCTCTACAAGGCTTTTATTGCTTGGCTGGGGAGGTTGAGAGGCGGCGCGCGACTTGACCTTGCCTGCTTGTTGCGGCACCAAAGCCGCCGTGACGGTCTCTTGCCGAAGCGAAAGACGGTCCTATCTCGCGGCGGACGGCCCAAGATCTATGGCCAAGATTTTAGGATCTTAAGACGTGTGGCCCAGAGCGCGTCCCGATCGGATGGACTTGAACCAGCGTCATCGCGTCTGCGTTCCAAGCTTCAATTCCCTAGAGCATTTTCGAGCGAAGTGGATGCCGGTTCGCGTTAAGAAAATGCAACAAAACAAAGACCTAGAGCTGCTTTCTGATTCCGCCGAAACTGAATGCGCTCTAATGCGGGAAAACCTCGTTGATAAGTGATCTCGTCGCGCTGGCCGTCGATCCTGCGGCTTGGCTCGCCTTCGCCACCCTTGTCGTGATGGAGATCGTGCTCGGGGTCGACAACCTCGTTTTTGTCGCGATTCTCTCCAATAAACTGCCGTATCCGCAAAATGCGCTGGCGCGCCGGATCGGCATTGGCCTTTCCCTTATTTTCCGCATTCTGCTCCTCGCGGCCGCTGGGTTTATCGTCAAGCTCACCCAGCCTGTGTTTGCTGTGCTTGAGTATCATTTTTCCTGGCGCGACCTGATTCTGATCGCCGGCGGGGTCTTTCTCGTTTGGAAGGCGACGACCGAGATCCATGAAAGTATGGATATCTCGGACAAGACGTCGGAGCACTTTAAGAAACCTTCGGGTTTTCGCTCCGTTGTCGCCCAGATCGTGCTCCTCGACATTGTGTTCTCCATCGATTCGATCATCACCGCCGTCGGCATGACCGAGCATGTCCCGATCATGATCGTCTCGGTGATCGTCGCCGTCGTCGCAATGTTGCTCGCGGCTGATTCGCTCGCGAAATTCATTCATAAAAACCCGACGATTGTAATGCTGGCGCTGGGCTTTCTGCTGCTGATCGGCACGACGCTTATCGCGGATGGATTTGGCTTCCATTTCCCCAAGGGCTACATTTACGTGGCGATGGCGTTCTCCGGCGCGGTCGAAGGCTTGAACATGTTGGCGCGAAGCCGGCGGCAAGCAGCGGCCGCTTTGGTTCATCCGCCGGCGTCTGCGCTGCAGCCTCCGCCGGCTCCGCCCCAGCTGGCAGAATCGGCGACGCCGCCCAAGAAGCGGAGCGCGCGCAAACGTGGGCATAAAGGGCGACGACGCTAAGGTCTTCAGGCAAATCGCCGATGTTCTGGCGCCCGTCGCGCTCGATTTGGCGTTTTCCTATCTTGTTCCGCCTGGAATGGAGCTCGCGCCCGGCGATTTCGTCGAGGCGCCGCTTGGCGCGCGCATGACCGTCGGCGTCGTCTGGGAGGTGCGGCCGTCGCCGCCTGGGCCGTCAAATCTCAAGAGCATTGAAGCTAGGCTCGATTTAACGCCGATCGACGCCCGTTTACGGAAATTCATTGATTGGGTGGCGCGTTGGACCATGAGCCCGCGCGGCATGGTCTTGCGCATGGCCGCGCGGGCGCCGGGGTTGGCGGGTCCGGAGCCCATGCGCATCGGGGTTCGCCTCAAAGGGCCGCCGCCGCGGCGCATGACGGCGGCGCGCGCGCGGGTCCTCGCCGCCGCCGAGGGCGGGCTTGTGTTTTTGAAATCGGCGCTGGCGGAGGCCGCCGCCTGTTCTTCCGGGGTCATCGACGCCCTGATCGATGACGGCGCGCTCGAGACGATCGCGCTTCCCCCCGACCCCGTCGCGCTCGCCTGCGATCCGAATTTTGCTCGGCCGCGCCTTGAAGCCGGCCAGGCAAAGGCCGCGACCCAGCTGATCGATCGGGTCGGGGCCAATGAGTTCTCCGTGACCTTGCTTGAGGGGGTGACGGGCTCGGGCAAGACCGAAGTCTATTTCGAGGCGATCGCCGCCGCCTTGGAGACAGGACGCCAAGCCCTGGTGCTAATGCCGGAAATCGCGTTGACGACGCAATTTCTAGATCGGTTCGCCGCGCGCTTTGGCGCCCGTCCGGCGGAATGGCATTCGGGCGTCAGCGCCCGCAAACGCGCCCGCGTCTGGAGTGCGGTCGCCTCCGGTGAGATCAAGGTCGTCGTCGGTGCGAGATCCGCCCTGTTTCTGCCTTTCAAGAATCTTGCCGCTCTCATTGTCGATGAGGAGCACGACGGCGCCTATAAGCAGGAGGATGGCGTTAACTATCACGCCCGCGACATGGCCGTGGTGCGCGGCCAGATCGAGAAGGCCTCGGTCATCCTCGCCTCGGCGACGCCCTCGATCGAGACCCGCGTCAACGCCGAGCAGGGCCGCTACCGCCATGTTAGATTGGAGGGACGGTTCCGGGGTCGGGCAATGCCGAACATCGCCGCGGTCGATCTCCGCTTGGCCGGGCCTCAGCGCGGCAAGTGGATAGCGCCACGGCTTGTCGAGGCGCTGACGGGCTCGCTCGGCCGGGGCGAACAAGCGCTGCTGTTTCTCAACCGGCGCGGCTATGCGCCGCTGACTTTGTGCCGGAGCTGCGGCCACCGTTTCCAATGTCCAAATTGCACCGCATGGCTGGTCGAACATCGGTTTCGCAAAGCCCTTGTCTGCCACCATTGCGGCCATATCGAACGCCGGCCGAATCTATGCCCCAATTGTGAGGCGGTCGATTCGCTGATGGCCTGCGGCCCCGGCATCGAAAGACTGGCGGAAGAAGCGGCGGAGCTCTTTCCAGAAGCCCGCATTCTGGTTCTCTCCTCGGATTTTCCTGGTGGGACGGAGCGGTTGCGCAAGGAGTTCGAGGCTATCTCAGCGGGCTCCTGCGATATTGTCATTGGCACCCAGCTTGTGGCGAAAGGGCATAATTTTCCTCTGCTCTCGCTGGTCGGCGTGATCGACGCCGACATCGGCCTGACCTCGGGCGATCCGCGCGCCGCCGAGCGGACCTTTCAATTGCTGCAACAGGTCACCGGCCGCGCCGGACGTTTCGAGACGAGCGGACAGGCGTTCGTGCAAACCTGGCAGCCGGAGCATCCGGTCATGCGGGCGTTGCTTTCGGGCGATTCGGAGCGTTTCTACAGGGAGGAAACCGAACAGCGCCGCCGCGCCGGACTGCCGCCTTTCGGCCGCCTCGCGGCGCTGATCGTCTCTGGCAAGGATGCGGCCTCAGCGGAGGCTCACGCGCGGTCCCTGGCGCGCGCCGCCTACGCCCTTGGGCCCTCGCCGGCCTGGATCTTGGCCCCAGCCGGCGGCCTCCCGAACGAGAATGAAATGACGCTGCTCGGGCCAGCGGAGGCGCCGATTGCGGTCATCCGGGGACGCCACCGGTTTCGGCTGCTGGTCAAGGCGCCGCGATCGGCCGATCTGCAAGGGTTCTTGCATGCGCTGCTCGCCGCCGGGCCGCCGGAGCGCGGCGGAGTCCGGGTCGCGGTGGACATCGATCCGCAAAGCTTTTTGTGAGCGGCGGAGAATGAAGTTGCTCATAAGCCTTGCAATCGCGAAACGAGCGAAAGCTCTTTAGAGATTGTCGAATCTGCTTGCCCCTTCCGGCGGGGGCGGCATAAGCGCGCTGGTCGACTCGCCGGCGTCGACGGCTACCTTGATGGCGTCAAAGGTGAACGATGCCGCAAAAGTTGATCCAAAGTTGAGAAGGGCGGCCGGGCTTTTGTTTTTTGTGTTTAGCCTTACTGCGATCACTTTCCTTCCAGTGACCGAGGCGGTCTGAACTTCCCAATTGATCCAGTCATTATTGCCAGTGTCTTTGCCGATAATGCAAAGGAGATGTGTGCCTGACTTGATTTTCTCGGTCAACTCGCTCTTGACTTGCTTGGCCTCTGCGCTGTGAAACGCGACTTTTGGTATATCATCCTCGAAAACAAAATCGAATTCCTGGTTCTTATCCCAATCAAGCAGCATGTTCATGGAATCCATGTCGCTCTTCTTGAAGCTGACGAATATACGCGTCTTTGCCATTGAACGAAATTCCTCTTGGATTGGCTTATTGCGCCGCCTGAAACCTGATCGATCTGCTGCACCTATAAACGACAACGGGCGCGTTTGAAACCACCGGGGGCGCGATCCGGTGGAGGCTTGTCTTGAAAAGCGAGGCGAGATCTGGCTCCAACCGTACGACTGGTTTCCACTTTGCTCGAAAATGCTCGAGCTTGTCCGGGCGGGAGAGAGCACCTGGCTCCACTACGCGCGTCTCAATGAATCAGCAGCCTTATAGTCAATGGCGGCCGCAAACCTTGCACTATAAGTCAATCAATAACGCGCTCGCATCTTCCATTGATGCATAGCGTGAAATGGCTGGTCCGCCGCGATTGAGGTTATCCTACATAAAACGCGACTAACCCGGCGCAACGCGGTCATTTTATTTGGCCATTCTATCGCAGACTTGTGGCGTCTGCTTAATCGGTAAATAATCTATCCATCGCCGCGCAACAATCGACAAAGCGAGTCGAGCTGCTCGAGGCTTTTATAGCGCACCCGAACTTCCCCGCTCTCGCCCTTGTGATCTATGGTCACGGTCAGGCCCAGCGCCGTCATCAGGGCGCTTTCGAGAGCTTTTGTATCCGCGTCCTTCGTTTTGGCCGCGCGCTTCTGGCTTTCCTGCCCTTTCGGAGCCTCTTCTCTTTCAGCCTCCTCCTGAACGATCCTCTCGACATCTCTGACGCTCAGGCCCTGCGCGACGATTCGATCGGCGAGCGCGTCAGGGTCCTGGAGGGAGAGAAGCGCCCGCGCATGACCAGCGGATATCTGACCCTCGGCTAGCAGCCGCTTCGTCCGTTCGGGAAGTTTCAGCAGCCGCAACGTATTGGCGACATGACTGCGGCTCTTGCCGATCGCTTTGGCGAGATCGGTTTGGGAATAGGAAAATTCCGCGCTCAAGCGGTCATAGCCTGCGGCTTCCTCCAGGGCGTTGAGATCGCTGCGCTGCACATTTTCGATGATCGCGAGTTCCAGCGCCTGCCGATCGTCCGCCTCGATGGCGATGATCGGAACTTCGTGCAATCCAGCGCGCTGCGCCGCGCGCCAGCGCCGCTCGCCGGCGATGATCTCATAGGCGTCGGCGAGGCCCGGCGCCGCGCGTGCGAGGATCGGCTGAAGAATGCCCTTTTCCTTGATTGAGGCGGCAAGATCCTCAAGCCCGGCATCGTCGAAGCTCTTGCGCGGATTATGCGGATTGGGCCGGAGGAACTCGATTGGGATTTTCTTCTGGCCGCGCAGCCGCACCGAGCCGGCGGAAGGCTCTTCGCTATCGCCGATCAAGGCGGCGAGGCCGCGCCCCAGCCGCGGCCGCGATTCATCCGGGATTTTGGAAGCTTTCATAATTCGTTTCGCTCAAGATCGGCGTCGGCCGCTCGATAGCGCCGCTCGCGTTGAATGACCTCTGACGCCAGCTTCAGATAGGCCTGACTGCCGCTGCATTTCAGATCATAGAGAAGAACCGGCTTGCCATGCGAGGGCGCCTCGGACACGCGAACATTACGCGGGATGACGGTGTCGTAGACCTTATCGCCCATGAAGCTCCGGACATCGGCCACCACCTGGGCGGCGAGACTGTTGCGCGTGTCGAACATGGTGAGAACAATGCCATGGATCGTCAAGCTGGCGTTCAAGGTTTTCTTAACTTGATCCACAGTGCTGAGAAGCTGGGACAATCCTTCGAGCGCGAAGAATTCGCATTGCAGCGGCACGAGAACGGCGTGCGAGGCAGCCATCGCGTTCATCGTCAGAAGATTGAGGGAGGGCGGGCAATCGATAAGAACATACGAAAAACGCTCGGCCTCGGGATTGCTTTGCTGGACCTGTTCCAGCGCCTGCAATGCGCCTTTGAGGCAATAGGCGCGATCTTTCCGTCCGGCGATTTCGAGCTCGACGCCAAGGAGATCGAGCGTCGAAGGCGCCAGGGTGAGGCGCGGCACGGCGGTTGTTTGCAGGATGGCCTGCAAGGTTTCCTCGCCGATCAAGACATCATAAGTCGACAGGCGGCGGTTGCGGCGATCGATCCCGAGCCCGGTCGAGGCATTGCCTTGAGGATCGAGATCGACGATCAAGACTCTTTCGCCAATGGCGGCGAGCGCGGTGCCGAGGTTGATCGCGGTCGTGGTCTTGCCGACTCCTCCCTTTTGATTGGCGATCACGAGAACGCGCATCGGGGTGGAGGATTGCGCCACGTTCAACTCCTCGAAGAGAGGTTGCTCCAGGCGGGCCTGGGGGATCTACCTAGTTTCATGAAGGCGTCGACACTGGATCTTCGCGTCGTCTGACAAGGACGAGGCGAGCCGACGGAGATGTCTGGCTCGCGATGGTCGTGAGAAGATATTTACGTGCCGCGCTCTCGTCGGTCAATTCCGCTTCGGCCTGTTGTCCCTTGGAAAAGACGCCGATCGCTCCTTTTTCAATGAATTTCCCGGCATAGCCGAGGAGGATCGGCAGGGGCGCGAGAGCGCGGGCGCTGACGGCGTCGATCGGTTCGTGGAAATCTGGCGTGATTTTTTCGATCCTGCCGCAATGGATCACGGCCTGCGCCCCTGTTTCACGTGAAACTTCGCGGAGAAAGGCGCATTTGCGCTGATCCGAATCGATCAGATGGATTCGCGCATCGGGCTCATCGGCGTATCGGATCGCGGTCACGAGGCCGGGAAACCCCCCGCCGGAGCCGAGATCCAGCCAGCGGCGGGCCAAAGGCGCCGCATTGGAGACCTGGAGCGAATCGGCAAAATGCCGGGTCCAGAGATCGTCAAGGCTGCTGTTGCCCACGAGATTGATGATGGGCTGCCATTTCTTGAGAATCTCGGCATAAATCGACAGGCGCCGCAGACATTCAGGCGATAGATCCGCAAGGATCGGGTGCTCTCGGCCTTTCAAGATTTCATGCCCGCCCGGCGCAGTTTAGAAGCCAGAAGAGTCATGGCGGCGGGCGTCATCCCCTCGATGCGGCCAGCCTGCCCCATTGTGCGCGGCTGAATCAGTTGGAGCCGGTCCCGGATCTCATTGGAGAGACCTTGCAAAGCCGCATAATCGAGATTTTCGGGAATGGCGAGCGCCTCATCGCGCCGGAAAGCTTCGATATCTCGCCTCTGGCGTTCAAGATAAACCGCATATTTCGCGTCAATCTCGATCTGCTTGGCGTGCTTTTCACCGATTGAGCCAAGCTCCGGCCAAATGTCGCGCAGTCTGGCGATTGATGCGTCCGGCAAGGAGAGGATGTCAAACGCTGTTCGACGCTGCCCATCGTGATTGAGTTTCAGGCCATGCCGCGCCGCCTCGTTCGGGCTGAAACTGAGGCTTTCCAGGAGCGCGCGCGCTTTGGCGAGCGCCGCCGCCCTTTGAGCGAAAGCTTGGCGCCGCTCCGCGCCGATGCAGCCGATCTCAATGCCCCGCCCGGTCAAGCGCTGATCGGCATTATCGGCGCGGAGCGAAAGCCTATATTCCGCGCGCGAGGTGAACATGCGATAGGGCTCGGTCACCCCGCGATTGACGAGATCATCGATCATCACTCCTAGATAGGCCTCCGAGCGGTCGAATCCGATGGCCTTTCCGCCGCTCACCGAGCGGGCCGCGTTCAACCCAGCGACAAGACCCTGGGCCGCTGCCTCCTCATAGCCGGTGGTCCCATTGATCTGCCCGGCGAGAAAAAGGCCCGCCAGCTTTTTGGACTCCAGGCTGGGCTTCAATCCGCGCGGATCGAGGAAATCATATTCGATCGCATAGCCCGGCTGCAGCACTGCGACCTTGGCAAGTCCGGGAATGGTGCGCAGAAAGCGCGCCTGCGTCTCCTCCGGGAGAGCGGTGGAAATGCCGTTTGGATAGATCGTCTTGACGTCGAGCCCTTCGGGCTCGAGAAAGATCTGATGCGTCTCGCGGTCTTTGAAGCGAACGATCTTGTCTTCGATCGAGGGGCAATAGCGCGGCCCCCGCCCTGAAATGGCGCCCGAATAGACCGGGGATGCGGCCAGATTGTCCAATATGATCGCGTGGCCCTCGGCGGTCGTTTGGGTGATGAAGCAGTCAACCTGAGGATTGGCGATTGTTGCGGTCAGAAAAGAAAAGGGTTCCGGCTCGACGTCGCCGCTCTGGCGTTCGAGAGCCGCCCAATCGATGGTGTCGCCATGGAGGCGCGGTGGGGTGCCGGTCTTCAAGCGGCCAGTCGCGAAACCAAGTTGGCGCAGCCGGTCGGCGAGACGAATGGAGGGCTTCTCGCCCATTCGGCCGGCAGGAAATGTCCTTCCGCCGATATGGATCAGCCCGCCAAGAAATGTTCCGGTGGTCAGGACGAGCGCGCCGCATGCGATCTCCTCCCCCTCGGCGGTGAGGATCCCCGTGATTCGACCCGCGCGAAGCATGAAGTCGGCGGCCTCGCCTTCGATGACGCTCAGATTGTCCGTCGCCTCGATTGCGCTCTGCATGGCGCGGGCATAGAGGCGGCGGTCGGTCTGCGCCCTCGGCCCGCGCACGGCGGGGCCCTTGGCGCGATTGAGGACGCGAAATTGTATCCCCGCGGCGTCGGCGACGCGTCCCATCAGGCCGTCGAGAGCGTCGATTTCGCGGACGAGATGGCCCTTGCCGAGGCCGCCAATCGCCGGATTGCAGGACATAGTCCCTATGGTGGCGAAAGAATGGGTGAGAAGCGCTGTCTTCGCGCCCATGCGGGCCGCCGCGGCCGCGGCTTCGCATCCCGCGTGCCCGCCGCCGACCACGACCACATCGAACCCGCCCGCCATTTGACTCGACCTCCGACTGACTTGACCTGTTTCACGTGAAACAGGAGGTTCCGGCCTGCTTGCGCGCTGAATTTATTTGCCGATGCAAAACCGAGAAAAAATCTCGTCCAAGATGTCTTCGACATCGACCAAGCCGGTTATTCTTTGCAGCGAAAAGAGCGCGCTGCGCAAGTCTTCCGCAAGCAGTTCGACCGGCGCGTCGAGATTTGTCAATATGCGCGCCAAATCCTCGGCCGCGTCCTCGAACACTTTGCGGTGACGCTCCTGCGTGATCAGGCCGGCATAGCCATTTCCGGTCAGGGATTGCGCCAACTCCGTCAAATCCCGCGTCAAGACGTCAAGATTTTCGCCAGTCTCAGCGCTGATGCACAGTCCATCCGCTGCAGCGGGGTATTGATCCGCGAGGTCGGATTTTGTAAAAATACGCCGGACGACTTTTCCCGCCACTTCTCCCGCTGGTTCGACCGGCCGGCGCGCCTCGCTCAGCCAAAGGACCAGATCGGCGGCGTTGGCCTTTTCCAGCGCGCGGGCGACGCCAATTTGCTCAAGCGCATCCGCGCTTTCGCGCAACCCGGCCGTATCAATCAAGGTAACCGGGCAGCCGCCGAGGTCGAGATGGACTTCAAGACTATCGCGGGTTGTCCCCGCAAGCGGTGAAACAATCGCGACATCGCGGCGGGCGAGCGCATTCAAAAGCGTCGACTTTCCTGCATTGGGCGGCCCCGCGATCACGATCGTCAGCCCTTCGCGTATCCTTTCGCCTGCCCGGCCGGCGGCCAATTCCGCCTTGAGCCCAGCGAGCACCGGCGCCAGAAGCGCGCCAATGCGCCGGCTGGTCGCGGCTGGCACATCGCCCTCGTCGGAAAAATCGATTTCGGCCTCGATCAAGGCGGCCGCCTCGATGAGCGCGCCACGCCAGAGCGCGGTCTGTCGGCCGAGGCTCCCCTGCATCTGCCGGAGCGCTTGGCGGCGCTGCCACTCGGTTTCCGCGTCGATCAGATCCGCCAGTCCTTCGACTTCCGCCAAGTCCATCTTGCCATGCAGCAGCGCCCGCCGGGTGAATTCGCCGGGCTCGGCGGGACGCGCGCTCGGCAAGCCGCCAATGGCCCCGATCATGGCGGCGACGACCGCGCGCCCGCCGTGGACGTGGAACTCGGCGCAATCCTCGCCGGTGAAGCTGCGCGGCGCCGGAAAAAACAGCGCCAAACCTCGATCAATCGCCTGGCCGGACACTGGGTCGACAAAAGTTGCGAGTTGCGCCATGCGCGGTTCAGGAAGACTCCCGATAAGGCTCGTGACAATGAAAGGGGTTCCCGGCCCCGATAGGCGCAGGACAGCGATCGCGGCACGGCTCATGCCAGAGGCAATGGCGAAGATCGTCTCGTTTCCTCTCCGGCCGCGTTCCATTCGTCGATCGCCTCCCACGGTCCATTGCCTTCCACGGTCTTGGCGCGGCCCCTATCCAAGAGAAATCAGTCCATGTCAGCCAACGAACTCAGTCAAGCCGCCAGCCCCTATCTGCTGCAACATGCGCATAATCCGGTGCATTGGCGGATGTGGACGCAGAAGGCGTTGCAGGAAGCCCAGGCGCTCAATAAGCCGATTCTTCTTTCGGTTGGCTATGCCGCCTGCCATTGGTGCCATGTGATGGCGCATGAAAGCTTCGAGGATCCCGAGACCGCGGCGGTGATGAACGAGCTTTTCGTGAATATCAAGGTCGATCGCGAGGAGCGGCCCGATATAGATCATATATATATGTCTTCGCTCCAGGCTTTTGGCGAGCGCGGCGGCTGGCCTCTGACGATGTTCCTGACGCCGCAGGGCGAGCCGTTCTGGGGCGGAACCTATTTTCCAAAGGTGGAGCAATATGGCCGGCCCGCCTTCGTGACGGTGTTGCGCACGGTCGCGCAGGCGTTTCGCGCCGAGCCGGAGCGGATCGCTCATAACGCCAAGATCGTCCGCGACGGATTTTCAAAAACCGCGCCGCAAAGCGAGGGATTTGAGCTCACCCTCGATCAATTGAACAATCTGGCGCCGCAGGTCGTCAATTTCATCGACCAGGTCGACGGAGGTCTTCGCGGCGCTCCGAAATTTCCCAATACCCCGATTTTCGAACTGCTCTGGCGCGCCGGCGCAAGGCTTGGCAAGGTCCCCTATCGCGATCTCGTCAAGCTGACCATGACCCATATGTCGGAAGGCGGCATTTACGATCATCTTGGCGGCGGCTATGCGCGCTATTCCACCGATGAGCGTTGGCTCGTGCCGCATTTCGAGAAAATGCTTTACGACAATGCGCAGATCCTCGAGCTGCTTGCGCTTTGCCATCATGAATTTCACGACAATCTGTTCCTGGCCAGAGCGCGGGAAACCGTGGGCTGGCTCAAACGCGAAATGACGATTCCGGAGGGTGCCTTCTGCGCGAGCCTCGATGCGGACAGCGAGGGCGTCGAAGGCAAATTCTACATTTGGACCTGGGAGGAGCTTGTCGCGATCCTTGGCCAGGAGGATGCGGCCTTCCTCGGCAAATTCTACAACGCCTCGCGGATCGGCAATTGGGCCGAGGAGCCGAACGGCAAGATGGTGACGATTCTCAATCGTCTCGAGGCCAAGCGCCCGACGCCTGAGGAAGAGGCCCGGCTTGCGCCCTTGCGGCAAAGGCTGTTCGAGGCGCGAGAAACCCGCGTCCATCCCGGCCTTGACGATAAGATCATGGCCGATTGGAACGGATTGATGATCGCCTCCCTGGTCAATGCGGCGACGCTGCTGGATCAGCCGGAATGGATCGAACTCGCGGCGAAGGCCTATCATTTCATCGCCTCGACCCTGCAATTCATCGATGCGGACGGCAATCCGCGCCTCGCTCATAGCTGGCGCGCCGGGGTGCTGGTCACGCCGGGCATGGCGCTCGACCATGCCGCCATGATCCGCGCCGCCCTCGCCCTCCATGAGGTCCGCAATCTTCCGGGCGCGTCATCGTTCTTGACCAGGGATTATCTCGCCGATGCGATTGGCTGGGCGCAGGCTCTGGAAACCTATCATGTCGATGAAAAGAGTGGGCTTTTATGCATGGCGGCGAAGGATGCGAGCGACGTGCTGGTGCGACTGTCGCCGACCTCCGACGATGCAATTCCCAACGCCCATCCGGTTTTCCTGTCGGCGCTCATTCGCCTCGCTGGTCTCAGCGGCGACGACCGCTGGCTGAAGCGGGCGGACGAATTGTTCAAGGCCGTGGGGCCTTCGGTGCGCACGAGCTTTGTTGGCCATGCGGGGATCTTGAACGCGCTCGACCTGCGCCTGCGGGTCAAGGACATCGTCACTGCGGGCCCGAAACGCCGGGAGCTTTATGAAACTGCGCTAAGCATTCCTTTTATCGAGCGTATCGTCATGGATCTCGACCAGCCGGAGGAAATCCTCTCCTCGCATCCGGCCAAAGCACAGGCGAAGCTCGCCGGCGAGGCGGCGGCCTTCATTTGCTCAGCCGGCGTCTGCTCCCTGCCCGTGCGCGATAAGCAGAGTTTGCTCGACGCGATCGGTTAGAGCGCCGCTTCATTGGAAGCATTTGATCGAAAAGAAACCCTTCGGAGTCAAGGGCTCGGAGCACCGAAAAAGTTGGGCTCGTCTTTAAGAACATGCTCTAGCGTAGAGGGTAGAGTCCAAACCATGTTCCAGCAAAGTGGATACTGGTTCCTGCCAAAAAATACGCCAAAACCAAGACTTAAGGACGGCTTTTTGATCCCCCGGACTTTGAAAGCGCTCTTAAGCGTCATGTCTATAGCAGGATTTATTAGCTCTCTATCTCTTTGTTTCGGCGTATGTTCCTATCCAGAAAGCTACAATTTTTGAGCGCTTCGCCCTAAGCCAAGCGCAGCGCCTTCTTGGTTCCTTATTTAGCTTGTATAAACCCCATCGTAAGCGCTGCAAAACTTCTAAGTTATGCGAGACTTCTTGCAATAGGGGTGCAACATGACAACTGTGACTGCAGAACCACTCCGTCCGTCGGTCCCTGGACTTACAGCAAGATCCTGGTTGAAACGGAACCTGCCGCTTCCTCTGGCCGCTCTTTTCGTCGCCGGAAAATTGCTCTCAAAGGCCAAATTTTTCCAGGCGTCGGCGGCGTTGCAAAACGCCAACAGGGCCATCCTGCGCGACAATGGACAAAAGCCGCTGGCTCTCAAGACGCTCGAGCACAGCGTCCTTTCCGAATATGGAGAGGCCGGGATCATTGACGGCATATTTCAAGTCATTGGACGGAAGACCAAAAAAATCATTGAATTCGGCTTCCATCCCACGCAAGCAAATTGCATGAATGAAGTGCTGTTCCAAAAGATGGACACGCTGTTTATCGATGCCTCAAGCCTATCGCCGAAAGTCGCGCAGCAGGCGTTCCGGATTCTCGGCAGGCCCGGCATCAAGACATTATCGGGATTCGTTACCGTCGATAATGTCAATAAACTCTTCCGGGATAATGGGTTTTCCGGCGAGATCGATATTCTATCCATTGATATTGACAGCAATGATTACTGGGTTTGGCAGGCGATCGAGGTCGTTTCTCCAAGACTGGTCATCATGGAATATAATGATCGACTTGGGCCGGATCTCCCGATCACCATAAAATACGATCCCAACTACGCTCCGATCGAAGCCTCGAATGGGTTTTACGAGGGCGCGTCGCTCGCGGCGCTGGACAAGCTTGCGAAGGCCAAGGGTTACCGGTTGATCGGATGCGAATCCTCCGGCGTGAACGCGTTTTTCCTTAGAAACGATATTCAGGCGCCGCAATTCCCCACGGTGACGGTTGCCGAAGCCTTCCTTTATCATCGCAGAAGCGTGGCCTCCGGCCTCACGGACGAGCAGCGCCGGCAGCACATCGCGAAATTTCCATTCGTCTACGTCTAGAGCGCTTTCCGATCGGATGGGTCCATCCGATGAATCTGGATTCATGGATCTCGAGGGAAAAACAGGCCGAGAAAAGCGGCGTCCTCAGCGCGGCCGCTGCTTTTTCTACGCCCAGTTCTGCGCCAAATCGGCCGCAAGCGACATTTCGTGAAGGCGGTTGTGCGGGCGCGCCTTGACCGCTGCGTGAAAAGGCGAACACTTTCCTCATTGGCGCGCGCCCGCGCCACCAGAAAATCCCTGGCCCCCGTCGCACATTGTCGCCCGATCGGTTAAGCGTAGCAGCCAACCTGCTGTCGATCCATCGGAGCACGACGATGCGTCTCTCGATCCGCGCTTTTTCCCTCGCCCTTCTTCTTGCTCCCGCCGGCGCTTTGGCCAAGGACCCGCTTCCGGCCGCCCCAAAGGCGGCTCCGGCGGCGACGCGCGTTGGGGCGGTCATCGCCAGCAAAGAGCCCGTCACTCAGGCGCAGGAGTTTGTTGGGCGCGTCGAAGCGATGGAGCGGGTCAATGTCCGCGCCCGCGTCACCGGCTTTCTTGAAGCGGTCCTCTTCAAGGAGGGCGATAAGGTCAAGGAGGGCGCTCCTTTGTACCGGCTCGAGCAGGAGCCCTTCCAGGCCGCGGTACAGCAGACGCAGGGCGCGCTCATGAAGGCGGAGGGACAGGCCGGGAACGCAACAGCCCAACGCGAACGCGCGGAATCGCTTCTGAAAACGCAATCGGGCTCGGCCGCCGTCCGCGACCAAAGGGTGGCGGAGGAGCAGACCGCGAAGGGCGACGTCGTCGTCGCCAAGGCCAATCTCGACGCCGCGAAGATCAATCTGCATTACACCGAGATCATGGCGCCGATCTCCGGCTTGATCGGCCGCACCAGCGTCACCAAGGGCAATGTGGTCGGACCCGATAGCGGCGTTCTGACCAGCATCGTCAGCCAGGACCCGATGTATGTCGTCGCGCCGGTCAGCCAGCGCGAATTTCTCCGTTTGCAGGCCGACGAACGGCGCTCGGTCGGCGCGTCGGTGCAGGTCAATCTCCGCTTTTCGGATGGATCGAAATATCCCTATCCAGGCAAGATCAACTTTGTCGATGTGTCGGTGGACCGGGCGACCGATGCGGTCACCGTGCGCGCCACAATGCCTAATCCCGACGGCAAGCTGATCGACGGCCAGTTGGTCCGCGTCACCGTGCAAGGCGAGAAGCCAAAAGAAAAAGTCGTCATCCCGCAGGCCGCGCTCATCGCCGATCAGCAAGGCCCCTATGTCTTCGTGGTCGAGGATGGCAAGGCGGTCGTCCGGCGGCTCAAATTGAATGGCGAGAGCGGCTCCAATTCGGTTGTAGAATCAGGGCTCGAGGGCGGCGAACAAGTGATCGTCGAAGGGTTGGAGGGCTTACGCCCCGGCGCGCCCGTCCTCGCCGCCCCGGCGGCCCCTGCCCCTGGCCGGAGCTGATCCGATGCTTTCGTCCGTTTTTGTCGATCGGCCGCGCCTTGCGGTCGTCATCGCGATCGTCATGGTCATCGCCGGCTTGGTTTCGCTGCTGGCCATCCCCGTCGCGCAATATCCCGACATCGTGCCGCCGCAGGTATCCGTCGCGACCTCCTACCCAGGCGCTTCGGCGGCTGTGGTGGAGGCGACGATTGCCCAACCGCTCGAAAGCCAGATCGTCGGCGTCGACAAGATGATCTACATGAAGAGCGTCAGCGGCAATGACGGCAGCTATTCGCTGCTGGTCTCGTTCGAGCTCGGCACAAATCCCGACATCAACACCGTCAATGTCAACAACCGCGTTCAGGTCGCGCTGTCGAAATTGCCGGAAGACGTGCGGCGCCAAGGGGTCAAGGTCAAGAAGCAATCCTCAGCGCTGCTCGGAGTGGTCTCGGTCTATTCGCCGAAGCGGACCCATGACGAGCTGTTCATTTCCAATTACGCGACGATCAACCTCGTCGACGACGTCAAGAGCACGCCTGGCGTCGGCGACGCCCTCTTGTTCGGTCCGCAGGACTACGCGATTCGAACCTGGGTGCAGACAGACCGGCTGACCGGCCTCGGCCTGACCACAGGCGATATCGTCAACGCGATCAAGAGTCAGAATGTCCAAGCCGCGGTCGGCCGGATCGGCGCCCGTCCGATCGCCGACGATGCGCAGTTGCAATTGAACATCCAGACCAAGGGCCGCTTGTCCTCGGTAGAGGAGTTCGAGAATATCGTTATCCGCACCAATCCCGACGGATCGATCTTGCGGCTTTCGGACGTCGCGCGGCTGGAGCTCGGCGCCGCCAATCTCGACCGCACGACGCGGCTGAACGGCGCGCCCGCCTCTCTCATCGGCATTTATCAGTCGCCGGGAGCGAATGCGCTGCAGACGCTGGCCGCCGTCAAGCAAAGACTGACGGCGGCGGCGAAGGACTTCCCCGACGATCTCGCCTGGAAGATCACCTATGATCCGACCACATTCGTCTCGGCGACGATCGAAGTCGTCGAACATACGCTGATCGAGGCCTTCGCGCTTGTCGTTCTCGTGGTCTTCCTCTTCCTCGGCAATCTCCGCGCGACGCTGATCCCCACCGTCGCCGTTCCGGTCAGCCTGATCGGCACATTCATCGTCTTGAACGCGATCGGCTATTCCGCCAACACCGTATCGCTACTCGCGCTCATTCTGGCGATCGGCATTGTCGTCGACGACGCCATCGTGGTGGTCGAGGCGGTCGAAGCCATGATGGAGCAACATCCGGAACTAAGTCCAGCGGAGGCGACCAAGAAGGCGATGGCGGGCATCACCGCTCCGATCATCGCGATCACGCTGGTGCTGCTGTCGGTTTTCGTGCCGGTGGCTTTCATCCCCGGCATCTCCGGCGAATTGTTCCGCCAGTTCGCGGTCACCGTCGCCGTCTCGATGTTCTTATCGGCGATCAACGCCTTGACGCTCTCCCCGGCGCTCTGCGCGCTGTTGCTGCGGCCCCATCATGGGCCGCGCCGAGGACCGATCGGGGCGATCATGCGCGGCATCGACTGGGTGCGCGACGCCTATGGCGCTGTGGTGGCCCGGCTGGTGCGCGTCGCGATCATTGGCCTTGTTATGGTCGCCGTCTCGATTGTCGGGATCATTGCTTTTGGCAAAGTGACGCCGACAGGCTTTCTGCCCGAGGAAGACCAGGGCGCTTTCTTCGTCGTTGTCCAGCTGCCGGACGCCGCCTCGATCGGCCGGACGACCGACGCCGTTAGCCAGGTGGAGGCGATCTTGAAGGAGGAACCGGCGATCGCCGACTATTCCTCCATCGTCGGGCTGAACTTCGTCGACAATTATTCGCAGCCCAACGCCGCCTTCATCATCGTTTCGCTGAAGCCTTTCGACGAGCGGACGGCGGCGGCGGATGGCGCGCCGGCGATCATCGCGCGATTGGGGGAAAAGCTGCGCGCCGTCAGAGGCGCCAGGGCCATCCCGCTGGCGCCGCCGCCGATCATCGGCCTCGGCACCGGAGGCGGGTTCAGCTATGTTCTTCGCGCGCTCGGCGGCAGTGATCCCAAGGCGCTGGCGCAAGTTCTGCGCGGCTTGCTGGTCGCGGCCAATCAGGATCCGCAGCTCTCGCGCGTGTTCAGCACCTTCTCCGCCACCAATCCGTCGATCTATCTCGACATCGATCGCGACAAGGCGAAGATCCTCGGCATCGAGATCAGCGATATTTTCCAGGCGCTGCAGACGTCGCTCGGGGGCGTCTATGTCAATGACGTCAACCTGTTCGGCCGGACCTGGCAGGTTCAGGTCCAGGGCGAAGCCGATGACCGCAAGTCGATCGACGACATCAACCGCATCAATGTCCGCAGCGCGGAAGGCAAGATGATCGCGTTGCGCAGCCTCGTCGAAGTGCGCATCGTCGTCGGTCCGCAGGCGCTGATCCGCTATAATAACCGCCTCGCCGTGACGGTGCAGGGGAGCCCGGCGCCGGGCATTTCCTCCGGTCAGGCGCTCAATGCGATGGAGAGCGTCGCGGCCAAGGCGCTTCCCGCCGGATATCGCGGCGAATGGACCGATATTTCGTTCCAGGAAAAGCGCGCCGAAGGCAAGACGGCGATCATTCTCGCCTTCGCCGTGCTGTTCGCGTTCCTGTTCCTGGTCGCGCTCTATGAGAGCTGGACGATCCCGGTCCCGGTGCTGCTCTCGGTCGCGATCGGCATCGCGGGGGCCTTCGCCGCGCTGGTTGTCACTGGCCTTACGCTCGATCTCTACGCCCAGATCGGGATGATCGTGCTGATCGGCCTCGCCGCGAAAAACGGCATTCTCATTGTCGAATTCGCGAAAGAGCGGCGCGAGCAGGGCATGCCCTTGCTGGAGGCGGCGATAGAGGGCGCGCGGCTGCGTTTCCGGCCGGTGATGATGACCTCCTTCGCCTTCATCCTCGGTCTGGCGCCGCTGGTGTTTGGGACCGGAGCCGCGATGCTGGCGCGGCGCAATGTCAGCACGCCGGTTTTCGGCGGCATGATTGCGGCGTCCTTCATCGGAATCTTTGCGATCCCGGCTCTCTATGTTCAGTTCCAGGCGTTGCGGGAAAGGGTCAAACGCGGCTTTGCAGGCGCCGCCGCCGCGAGTCCAAAGGAGTGAGGCCTTCCTTGCGCCGGCGCGATCTATTGTTGAGAAGAGAGCGGGATTTGACGCGAAAAACCGGCGTCCACTTTTTCGCATCCCGCCCTAGAGCCGCTTTCGGATTCCATGGAATCGGAAAGCAGCTCCAGCTTTTGGCGTTAATGCATTTTCCTGTGGCGAAGCGGCGTCGGCTTCGCGCGAAAATGGGCGAGAGCATATTCCGAACAGATTGATTCAATCTGTTCGATAAGAATATGCTTAGACTTTCTAGTGCTGGAGCGATTTCTGATCGATCGAATGACTCCATTCGATCGGAAAGCGCTCTAGACGACCTTGAGATTGATGGCGGAGGTCTTTCCCTTTTTGGGGTCGCGCTCTTCCTCGAACGAGACTTTTTGCCCGTCCTGCAGGCCATTCAGCCCTGCGCGTTCAACGGCGGAAATATGCACAAAGACGTCGGCGCCGCCGTTATCCGGGGTGATGAATCCGTAACCCTTGGTGCTGTTGAACCATTTTACAGTGCCAGTCGGCATCTAAAGTCTCCAATCATGAGCGGAGCGCGGCGCGTTTTTGCGCTGCGCATCAAGTGCCTGGCTCCCCACAGCAAAATGATGGCGCCCATCTTCACGTTCCTCGGGCCGATTGCAAGAGAAAGGCGGAGCGCGGCCTGAGCAATCTTGGGTTGATTGTCTGATTTTTCGGGTTTTTCCAGCGGAAACCGGCGGCGATATTTCGAAAAAGCGCGGCTTGGTCGGCGCCTTACGGGTCATGCGAGGGCTGGTCGTTGCCGCCGCCTTCCTTGCTCGACATCGCTCAGCTTGACATCCTATGACCCCTGTGCCGCTATCCATTCCGTCGCCATGCGCCGGCACGGTCCGCCGCCTAAGCGAAGCCGTCACTGGCTTGCATTAAGGGCGTGCGACAAATCGAGAGGCGCGCCCGCCGAGGGACTCATAGTCTCAGGCGAAATGGCGGAAGGGGCGCACGAAGGCCGGCGATGCGCCCGGTTGGGAAAGCGTCGCGCATGCTCGAAACCATCATCCCGGACCACGGCGCGGCTTGGCGCCAGCGCGCCGAAGCCTCCATCAGCATCGCCGACCTTTTTACGATCGGCATCGGTCCGTCGAGTTCGCATACGGTCGGGCCGATGCGAGCTGCGTTCCGCTTTGTCCAATTCCTCCAGGCTGCGGGCCTCGAGCCGCGCGTCGAGAATGTTCGGGTCGAGCTTTTCGGCTCCCTGGCGCTGACTGGACGAGGCCACGCGACCGATGTCGCCGTGATCCTCGGCCTTTCGGGTTGGGAGCCGGAGCGGGTCGAGCCCGCCAGTGTGGCGGCGCTCATCGAGGATGTGCGGCGGGGCGGCGCCCTCGCGCTCGGCGGCTCCAAGCCCATTGATTTCGCCGAGAGGCGCGACCTGCTGTTTAGAACCGGAGAGTTTTTGCCGGCCCATCCCAATGGCCTGCGCTTCGAGGCCCACCAGGGCGCCCGGCCGCTGATTGCGCAGCAATATTACTCCGTTGGCGGCGGGGCAATCGTCCTCGATGGCGAGGACGCCTCCTGCGATCGCGGCTCCAATTGCCGGCTGCGGCATCCGTTTTCATCGGCGGCGGAGCTTCTTGCGATCGGCCGCGAGAACGGCCTGCGCATTCACGAAATCGTCCTAGCAAATGAACAGGCGTGGCGAGAGCAATCCGAGACCCTTGAATTCGTCGATCGCGTGCGCGCGGCGATGTTTGCCTGCATCGAGCGCGGATGCGGGCAGGGCGGCGTCCTGCCGGGCGGCCTCAAGGTGCGGCGGCGCGCGAAAGCGCTGTATGAAGACCTCGTCGAGACTGCCGCCAGCCTCGACCCGTCGCGAATCTTCGACTGGGTCAGCCTTTATGCGCTGGCCGTCAATGAGGAGAACGCCGCCGGCGGCCGGGTCGTCACGGCGCCGACGAATGGCGCGGCGGGCGTGCTTCCGGCCGTGCTGAAATATTATGAGACATTCTGCCCTGGCGCGAGCATCGACGGATCGCGGACGCTCCTCCTCACCGCCGCCGCCATCGGCGCGCTGTACAAAAAGAGGGCGTCGGTATCGGCGGCGGAAATGGGCTGCCAGGGAGAGGTCGGGGTAGCCTGTTCGATGGCCGCCGCCGGCCTCGCCGCCGCGCTTGGGGGCGCCAATGCTCAGGTGGAGAATGCGGCGGAGATCGGCATGGAGCATAATCTCGGCCTGACCTGCGATCCGATCGGCGGGCTTGTCCAGATCCCTTGCATCGAGCGCAACACGATGGGCGCGGTGAAGGCCATCAACGCCGCCCGCCTCGCCTTGCACGGCGATGGCGCCCATCATGTCTCCCTCGACGCGGTCATAGAGACGATGCGGCAGACCGGGCTCGACATGCAGTCGAAGTATAAGGAAACGAGCCTTGGCGGCCTTGCCGTCAATGTCGTTGAATGTTGAGGCGCGGCCGGACTGGCTGTTCTTACGCGTCCCGTCGCGCGCGGCTTTCGAGTAGATCGTCGAGACTCCAGGCTCCAGGCCCCGCCGCCGCCAGATAGAGGAAGATGAAGCAATATAGCGCCGCCGCCTCGCCGCCATTGAGAACCGGGAAGAAGCCTTTAGGCGCATGAAACATGAAATAGGCGACGGCCATTTCTCCCGCCAAAAGCACGGCGGTTGGCCGGGTGAAGAGGCCCAGCACGATCAACGCGCCGCCGATCAGCTCGATCAGGCCGCCGATGCCGAGCAATGTGAAGATCGGTTGGGGACCCGGCGCCGCCCCGGCTGGCAAGCCCAGCACCTTGACTGAGCCATGAGCCAGGAAAAGCAGCCCGGCGACGATGCGCAAGGCCGCCAGAAATTTTGGAGTCCAGTGAATCGGAACGATCTTGAACATAGCGTCCTCCTCCATTTAAGGGCGACGTCCGCCGCAATAAACAATAGCGCGCGATCAAAATCATTAGGATAAAATTTAATTGTATATAACTATATTGTGTACTGCCTTGCGTCCTGTTCGGATAATGCGGCAGACCTCCAGCGCAAGAGCTACTCGCCTCAGCCGCCAGGTCAAGGCGCATCGCTGTCATCCGAGCGTCACGGCGCGGCGCCTCTGTGCTTGTGCGCGTCCGCCAACGCGCCTCGCCCGAGCATGGTCCTAGAACATGCTCCACCTCACTGAACCGGAGCGCTTCCTTTTCGATCAGATGAATCCATCAGATCGGGAAGCGCTTTAGCGGAGCTTGTTATGGACTTCTTCAGGCGTTTCACTTTTCTCGTATGCGCCCCGGCATTCGACGAACAAGACCTCGAGGGGCTGCGGCTCCAGCAGATCATCGTCGCCATCCAGCAGCTTGGAATCGACGTCGTGCGGGCGCGGCGGATCGAGGACGCCGAAATCGCCGTGCAGACCGACGCGGCGATCGGCTGCATGGTGGTCGACTGGGGCAAGAAGGGCGTCGAAGGAAAGACCGCCGCGCTGATCAATCTCATGCGTCGGCGCGGCCTTGAAATGCCGATCGTGATGCTTGTTCGCCGCAAGCAGTTCGAGGATATCCCGGTCGAGGTGCTGGATTATATCGACGGCTATGTCTTTCTCGCCGAAGAGACGCCGGAATTCATCGCCAAAAATCTCGTCAGCCGGCTCAAGCAATATGCCGAGACCTTGAAGACTCCCTTCTTTGGCGCCCTCGTCGATTACGCGGAAGAGGGCAATCAATTATGGACCTGCCCCGGCCATAATGGCGGCATTTTCTACAGCCGCAGCCCAATCGGCCGGATCTTCGTCGAACATTTTGGCGAAGCGATCTTTCGCGACGATCTCGACAATTCCGTGCTCGAACTCGGCGATCTCCTGGTCCATGAGGGGCCGGCGCTGCGCGCCCAGAAAGAGGCGGCGGCGATCTTTGGGGCCGAGCGGACCTATTTCGTCCTGAACGGAACCTCCTCCTCCAATAAGATCGTA
The DNA here is from genome assembly GCF_000746085.1 of Methylocapsa aurea. Lineage (GTDB taxonomy): Bacteria > Pseudomonadota > Alphaproteobacteria > Rhizobiales > Beijerinckiaceae > Methylocapsa > Methylocapsa aurea. The sequence continues at coordinate 95,333 of NZ_JQKO01000012.1, forward strand.
CTCTCCGCCTTGGTCGCCGAGGACGATCTCGTGCTGTTTGACCGCAACAATCATAAAGCGGCGCATCACGGGGCCTTGTTCCTTGGCGCCGGGATTCCAATTTTTCTTGAAACCGACCGCAATCAATATGGCCTGATCGGCCCGATCTATCCAGAAGCGCTCGACGAGGCGCGCATTCGCGAAAAGATCCGCAATCACCCCCTCGTCAAGGACAAGGAGGCTTGGCGGCGCGAACGGCCGTTCCGGGTCGCGGTCATCGAGCAATGCACCTATGACGGGACGATCTACAATGCGCGGATGATCCTCGATCGGATCGGGCATCTTTGCGACTATGTTCTCTTCGACGAGGCATGGGCCGGGTTCATGAAGTTCCACCCCTTGTTCGCCGATCGCTTCGCCATGGGCCTTGGCGCGCTTGGCCCGAACCACCCCGGCATCATCGCCACCCAATCGACGCATAAGCAGCTCGCGAGCTTTTCACAGGCCTCGCAGATCCATGTGAAGGACAATCACATTCGCGGCCAGGAGCGGCGGGTCGAGCATCGCCGCTTCAACGAGTTCTTTCTGTTGCACGCCTCGACCTCGCCCTTCTATCCGCTGTTCGCCTCGCTCGACGTTGGCGCGCAGATGATGAAAGGCCGCTCCGGCGAGGTCCTTTGGGACGACACCATCAAGCTTGGGATAGAATTGCGCAAAAAGTTGCGCGCGGTCAGACGGGAGTTCGAGGCAAAGGAGCAGGATCCCGACCGGCGCTGGTTTTTCGACGCCTTCGTCCCGGATCGAATCGTCGCCGCCGCGCGTCCGGGAGAGGCCCCGCGCGACGTAGCTTGGGAAAGCGTCCCGACGGAGGAGCTCGTCTCCCACGCCCGCTATTGGGAAATGGCGCCCGGCGCGTCGTGGCACGGGTTCGGCCATGTCGAGCCGGGTTTCGCGATCACCGATCCGATGAAGCTGACCTTGCTGACGCCGGGATTTGATCGCCGCGCGGGCGCCTATGAGGCGCATGGGATTCCGGCCCCCGTCGTCGCGCAATATCTGCGCGAAAACCGCATCGTTCCGGAAAAGAACGATCTTAATTCGCTCCTGTTCCTGCTGACGCCTGGGGTAGAATCGAGCAAGGCCTGGACATTGCTCAGCGCGCTGGTCGCCTTCAAGAAGCTGCATGACGAGAATGCCCGGCTCGTCGATGTCTTTCCCGAATTCGTCCGCGCCCGGCCCGCCCGCTACGCCGGCTTGCGGCTGCGCGATCTCTGCGGGCAGATGCATGCCTTCTACCGCGACTGCGCGACCAGCAAATTGCAAAAGGCGCAATTCACTCCTGAGCATCTTCCGCAAATGGCGATGGCGCCGCATGAGGCCGTCCGCCAAATGGTCCGCAACAAGGTCGACTATCTGCCGATCGATAAGATCTTTGGCCGAATCGCGACGACGCTTTTCGTTGTCTATCCGCCCGGAATAGCGACGATCGTTCCTGGCGAGAGGCTCGACGAGCGGGCCAAGCCGATGCTCGACTATCTGAAAATGTTCGAGCGCAGCGCCAATCTCTTTCCCGGCTTCGAGGCGGAAATTCAGGGCGTCTATCGCGAGATCGACCCGGATGGAACGGTCAGGTTCCACACCTATGTCGTTCGCGAATAGGGCTCTATGTCCGAGGGGTCGATCAGCTTTTTTCGATCTCCGGCGCGGGATCGCTCGGCGGCGTCGCGCCTCCGGGGCCAAGCGCGCGTTGCATCAACACAGTGTCGGTCCAATGACCAAACTTGAAGCCGACCGAGCGCAACACGCCGGAGCGTTCGAACCCAACCGATTCATGGAGGCGAAGCGATGCGGCGTTGACGCTGTCGATGTAGCAGACCATCTGCCGGAACCCCGCTTGCGCGCAAGCGTCGATCAGGACTGGCAGCAGCCGCCGGCCGACGCCCGAACGCACATGATCCTTATGCACATAGATCGAATGCTTGACGGCGTAGCGATAGGCGGGACGCTTGAGAAATGGAACGGCATAGGCATATCCGACGACCAAACCGGCCTGCTCGGCGACGAGGTGCGGAAGGCGGCGATTGAGCATCGCCTTTCGCCGCCGCTTGATGTCGTCGGGACGCAGCGGCTCGGCCTGATAATCGCCGAGGCCAAATTGAGCATAATAGGTGTAAATGGCGAGCATGGCCGGAACGTCCATCTCGGATGATGGGCGGACCGTGATAGCGACAGGCTGATCGAGCATATTGGTTTCCGGGCTTAAGCGTCTTGGCCGGCGGGGAATGAAGATCCCTTCCGCGCGATTTTCACATTCCGACCGCGACCCCGGAAGAGGCGGTCTTGACCGACCATCCAAAAATGAACTCTTGATGACAACCGAAACCTTTTGCGCGGAGTTGAAGAAAATGTGATTTCGGCGCGATCAAGCCGCGATTCCTTCCCGATCAGATGATTCCATCTGATCGGGAGGCGCTCTCGGTCTTAGATCACGACATAATCCTTGTAAAAGCAGGATCGGAAACCTAACTGGGGTCTCGGGCCGGCGCTTCCGGCGGAAAATTCCAGGCCCGCGATTTTTGCAGGACGCCCTTGCGCCATTTACCAAGCCAACCGCCCGCCCGCTTCCTGACCCGGCCCATCGCCGCGATCGCGGAGGAGGTGCGCAGAGGCGGATTCAGCTTTGCTCCCGCAGATGAGTTTCGCGCCCTCCTCCCGGCCGCCGCGATTGCTGGCTGGCCGTCCTTTGCCGCGAGCTGGGAAAATCTTGGCTTTGACGCCTATATGGCCGATGGCGGCCGCTATCGGCGCCGGCGCTTCGCGGCTTTCGCGGTTTCCTCGGAAGGCGTCGCTCGCAAGGCGCATCAGGCGCATTATCAGAGCCCGGATTATAATCCGCTGAATGGCGGCGTCGAACGCTGGTTCGAGCCGGTGACCGAGGCAGTCGCCGCAAATCCGACGACGCTGGCTCTCATCGAGGCTGGCCGCGATGTCTTCGACGCCTTGACGCCGGAGCGGGACAGGCGGCGCCCCTGGCATGTCGAGATGCATCAGTTCCGCATCGAAGCCCGCGCCGGACAAATCGGCCAGCCCACGCCTGAGGGGCTGCATCGCGATGGGGTGGATTTCGTGCTGGTCGTGCTGGTCAAGCGGGAGAATGTGGAAAGCGGGGTGACCTCGATCCATAGTCTCGATCGCGCGCATCTGGGCGATTTCACGCTTATCAATCCCCTGGACGCCGTCTTCCTGCAGGACAACCGGGTTTTTCACGGGGTGACGGCGATTCGCGCCCTGGATGAAAATCGCCTCGCGCATCGGGACGTCGCGGTCATCACTTTCCGCGACGCGCCCGCAGGTCTCCCAAGCCCCGCAGGTCTCCTAAGCTTGGATTGAAACGCGCGGCCCGAGCGCCGAAGGTCCGGGCCATGCGATGGCGCACATCGAAGCCGCTCGCCTTCGTCCCATGAATGTGAAATTTTGGCTGCGCTTAAGCGGGTTCGCGCTTTGGCCTACGCATGATCGGGACCAGCACCCTTGTTCACCGACGATGATCTGATCGCCGCGCGCGACGCCGGCATTTTGAACGAGAATGATTGCAAGGCCCTGATCGCCTATCTGCGCGGGCGCAAGAAAGGCTTGCCTCAATCCGAAATGGCGGCCGTTGCGCCGCCGGCTCCGGTTCGGTTCGATCTCACCCATGTCCTTTGGTATGCCGGGGCGCTCATCGTCATCACGGCGATGGGCTTGTTTACGAACGAGGCCTTCAACCGCATGGGCGGCAAGGCGCTGACCGCGACTGCGATTGTCTACGCCGGCGTTTTCATCGCGCTTGGCGATTATCTTTGGCGCAAGAAAGGGCTGCGGACGCCGGGCGGGCTTGCCGTCGCCATCGCGGTGGCGATGACGCCAATGGCGGTTTATGGCGTTCAGGACCAGCTTGGCCTCTGGAGCGAGGCCCTTGGCAGTCCGGGAGAATATCGCGGCTTCTTCCCTTATATCAATGCAAGCTGGCTCTACATGGAGCTCGCGACGATCGTCGCCGCCATCCTCGCCCTTCGCTTTTATCCATTCCCCTTCATAACGATGATCGCGGCGGTCGCCCTTTGGTTCATGTCGATGGATCTCGCGGCTTGGTTCGCCAGGGCCGATGTCGGCGATTTCGAGCTGCGGCGGCAAGTCTCCCTATGGTTCGGCCTCGCGGTCATGGCCAGCGGCTGGATCGTCGATCTGAAATGGCGGACGCGCGGCAATTTCGCCTTTTGGCTGCATCTTGCCGGTGCCGCGGCCTTCTGGGGCGGTTTGAGCTTCAGCAAGGGCGCCAGCGAATGGCAGGGCGCTCTCTACTGCCTCATCAATATCGGTCTGGTCATTTTCGCCGTGTTCATCGGCCGCCGGATCTATGCGATCTTCGGCGCGCTCGGCATCGCGATTTACCTCGGCCATCTCGCCGATGATATTTTCAAGGACGCCTTGCTGTTCTCATTCGCGTTGTCGGCGATCGGCTTGCTGACGATCGGGCTTGGCATCGCCTTCCATCAAAATCATGCGGCGATCGGGCGCGGGATCGATGCGCGGCTTCCACGCGCCTTGCGCGCTTTGCGGCCCGCGGGGCGGGAGGGATAATTCCCCATTCAGCGCACGCAAAAAAGGCCGCGCGCGCGAACATTGCCTGTTCCTGCCGAAGGCTTTTCAAGAAGGCTCGAACTTCAAGGCGATTCCATTGATGCAATAGCGCATATAGGTCGGAGGAGGGCCGTCGTCGAAGACATGTCCGAGGTGGCTGCCGCAGCGGCTGCAATGGACTTCGACGCGGACTATTCCATGGCTCCGGTCCTCCGCGGACTCGGTGGCGCCCTCGATCGGCTCGTTGAAACTGGGCCACCGCGTGCCGCTCTCGAATTTCACCTTTGATTCGAACAAAGGCTGATCGCAGCCCGCGCAAACGAACCTGCCGAGGCGTCTCTCAAGGTTCAAAGCGCAGCTTCCAGGCGCTTCGGTTCCGCGCTCGCGCATCACCTTATACTGTTCCGGGGACAGCAGACTCCGCCATTCGGCATCGGTGCGCGTGACTTTGAACTTGGAACTCATAATTTTAATCTCCACACGGACAAGTTCTTAAAGAAACGATGGATTTTTTGAATAATTCATTCTTCAAAATTCGGGCGCCCGTTCTCACGGCCTGCCCCCTCCCCGCGAAAAGCGGCAAGGGGTCGCGGCTCGCCGCGCCCGGGCGGCCAAGAACTCAACTCCTGATCAAGGGGAAAGGAAGGGTTCATCGAAAGAATCTGTTATCGCCGCTTGCGATCTGCTCAAGAGCAAGTTGTCATTAAGCTGAATCGAACTTGTTTATCTCTTTGTCTTGATGCTGGAATTTAACGAAAACTTGGTCCTTTTTTGGCTAGAGCGCTTCCCGATCAGATGGAATCGAAAAGGAATCGCTCAATTTCAAAGAGTTGGAGCATGTTTTCATCGGTTCACGTGGTCGGCGCGCGAATTTGTCGCGAGCCCTCCAGGTGATCATTAATCTCTATTGTTTAGAACGATTCGTGGGCAAATGACCTTCTTGCCTCTTCGTGGCGACGCGCCTTCAAAAGCCGCCGCGTCTCGGTGGGGCAAGGCAGGCATTTTGAATGGAGCATGCGATGCAGCTCGGCGCGGATTTCATCCTCAACGCCTTGGCGTTGGAGGAAATCGATCATGTCTTCATGGTTCCCGGCGGGCTGGTCGATCCTTTTTTGCCGGCGCTTGGGCGGCAGAAGGCGTTGACCCCGATTGTCGCCGCGCAGGAGGGCGGGGCGGCCTATATGGCCGATGGCTATGCGCGGGCGAGCGGAAAATTCGGCGTCGCTCTGTGCATTGGTGGGCCGGGTCTCGCCAATGCCGTGACGGCGATCGCGGCCGCTGAGACCGACGGCTCGCCGGTCTTCTTGATGAGCGGCGAAGTCAGCACGCTTGTCGAGGGGCTGGGGATGTTTCAGGACGCCAGTCCGCAGACGCTCGACGATGTCGCGATTCTGAAACCGGTGGTTCGCTACTCTTCATCGATCGATAATCCCAGAAATTTGCCGCATCTCTTCAAGCAGGCGATGCTGCGGCTTCGGACCCGGCCTTCCGGGCCGGTGCATCTCTCCCTGCCGCAAGATTGCCAAGTGGGGGAGATTTTCGCCGCCTATTCCAAAATCGAGCCGGCGCTCGCCGATCCCGCCGCGCTGTCGCTGAGCGGCGCAGAGGCGTCGCTGCAGCATTTTTTCGGATCTTCCGGCGCCAAGCCCCCGGCCCGAATCGCGATCCTCGCCGGAGCCGGAGCGGAGCACGCCAACGCGGCGCAGGCGCTGTTGAAATTCGCCGAGCTCTGGGGCATTCCGGTCGCCACGACGCTCAGGGCGAAAGGCGTTTTCCCGGAGGATCATCTTTTGTCCTTGGGCGTGTTCGGCTACGCCGGCTCCCATCACGCCCGCATGGCCCTGGTCGATGCGCCGCCCGATCTGCTGATCGTGTTGGGATCGGGGTTGAACGAGCGCGACAGCATGCATTGGTCGCTGCAACTCAACCCCAGCGCCACGATTTGCGTCAATCTCACGCCGGCCAGCATTGGCATGCATACGCAAGGCGGCGGCGTCATTGGCGATTGCGGCGCCTATCTGACCTATTTGCTCAGCCGCGGCGACGAACTCCGATCCCCCTTGCAGGCGACCCTCGCGGAGCGCGCCGCCTGGGCGTCGGACATCCGCGCCAAGCCCCGCTTTCAAGAGATTGAAAATTGCGCCAGCGACGCCGTCCCGATCCATCCGGCGCGCGTCATCGCCGAATTGAGGCGCGCTCTTCCCCGCGATGGCATTTTGCTCGTCGATTCCGGCGCCCATCGCGCGTTCGCCGGCCATTATTGGGCCTCCTACGAGCCGCGCACATACATCTCCGCCACCAATCTCGGCCCCATGGGCTGGGCCATCGCCGCCGCCGCTGGGGTTCAATGCGCGCAGCCGCGCCGGCGGGTCGCCGTCATTACCGGCGATGGATGCATGCGCATGAACGGCATCGAAGTGTCCACAGCCGCGCGTTATGGGCTCCCGGTTATTTTTGTCGTGTTGAACAATGCGGCGCTTGGCAATGTCTGGCTGCGGGCCCATGCGCAAGGTCCGGTTCCCGATGAGCTGACGCGCTTGCCCGATCACGACTGGGCGGCTTTTGCCGCGGCTTTGGGTTGCCGTGGGGAAACCGTCCGCCAGCCCGCCGACCTCGCCGGCGCCTTCGCACGGGCGTTGGCCGGACCGGGTCCATGCCTCATCGACATCAAGACCGACAAGGCCTTTACGACGCCGGTGCACGACTGGGCCTTGGCCTGCGCGGCCTTCTCCTACCACGAGTGAAGCGGAGGCCCTTATGGCGCAATTGCCGTTCGATCCGACAAAGCTCTCGCCAACCGATCTCGCTAGTTACCAAGCGATGATCGAACGGCGAAGGGGGCAGGGAGCGCCCTTCGGCGGTCCCTATTCCGCGCTGATGAATCATCCGCACCTCTGCGGCAAGGTGGAGGATCTGGGCTTCTATTTGAAGTTTCAGGGCAGCCTCCCCCGAGACATTTATCAATTCGCAGTCTTGAGCGTCGCCCGCAGCACCGGGGCCGCCTTCGAATGGATCGATCACGTCGAACATGCGGAGGCCGCCGGCGTTCCCGCATCGGTCATCGCCGCGCTGCAAAAGGATGGGCTCATGGTTGGCGCGTTCGCCGCGCCCTATGATCTCGCCGCAAAAGTGCTGGCCGCGACATTGGCCTGGAAGGATATTCCGCAAGCCGTCCAAGACCAGAGCATTCAGCGGTTCGGCATGGAGGGCTTCGTCGAACTGGTGGTCTTGTCGGGCTTCTACCAGATGTTCGCCGCCATCAATCAAGGCTTCGCGATTCGCCCGCCAGACGGCGCCGCGAAGCCGTTCTGATCTTGTCTCGCTTCGGCGCCGCCCGGACTTGCGCGATCCGTTCAGGGATGCGCGTCGTGCGGGGTCAATTCATGCAGGCTGAAGAGATCCTCGGCGTCGGTCCAGAGCCGACGCGGCGTCCATCCGGCGCCGGCCGCGAGTTCGTGGAATTGCGCGACCGTATATTTGTAGGAATTCTCGGTGTGAATCCGCTCGCCTTCGGCGAAATCGAAACGCCGCCCGCCGAGGGCGACGGTCTGCGCCGTAAGGCTTTCGAGGTGCATTTCGATCCGCCCTTCGGCCCCATTGTAGAGCGCGACATGGGCGAAACGATCCACTGCGAAGTCGGCGCCCATCTCGCGGTTGATCCGGTGCAGGAGATTGAGGTTGAAAAGCGCGGTCACGCCCGCCGCGTCGTCATAAGCAGAAATAAGCCGAGCCAAATCCTTCTGGAGGTCGACGCCAATCAGCAGCCGGCCGCAAGGTCCGAGGCTTTGGCCCATTTGCCGCAGCAGGGCGCAGGCCTCCAAGGGAGCGAAATTGCCGATTGTCGAGCCGGGAAAAAATCCGAGGCGCGGCCGCTTGGCGAGCGTCTGCGGCAAGACCAGTTGCTGCGTGAAATCGCCCCTGATTGGGATGATGCGCAAGGCCGGAAAGCGCCCGGCGAGCCGGGCGCGGGCATCCTCCAGCGCGGTTTGTGAGACGTCGATCGGCACATAGGCGGCAAGGCTCGGCAAGGCTTCGAGCAGGATTTCGGTCTTGCGGCTCGAGCCTGAGCCGAATTCGACCAGGAGGCTTCCCGGCGGCGTATGCGCGGCGATGTCCGATGCGGCCCCGGCGAGGATCGCGGCTTCGGTCCGCGTCGGATAATATTCCGGCAAGGCGGTGATCTGTTCGAAAAGCGCGCTGCCCCGCGCATCATAAAGAAGCGCGCAGGGCAGGGTCTTTTGCGGCTGCGACAATCCCGCGACGACTGCGCGCGCGAGTTCCACATCCGGCGTCGCGTCGACGCTCGGAGTCGGTTGTTCGGCGCTCTTTGTCATCAGGCCTCGTCGGCAAGGCGCAGACCGCAAAACTGCCAGCGCTGGTGGGGATAGAAAAAGTTGCGGTAGGTCGCGCGGGCGTGGTCCTCCGGGGTGACGCAGGAGGCGCCGCGCAAGACCTGCTGGCTGCACATGAACTTGCCATTATATTCGCCCAATGCGCCGGGGGCCGGGCGATAGCCTGGGTAGGGCGCATAGGCGCTTTGCGTCCATTCCCACACATCGCCAAACATTTGGCGCAGGCCCTTGGCCTTCTGCGCGGGGAGGGGGCGCAGCGACCCTTGAGCGAGCATATTGCCGCTCACGGGACAGGCGCCGGCGGCGATTTCCCACTCGAATTCGGTGGGCAGGCGCTTGCCGGCCCAGCGGGCGAAAGCGTCGGCCTCGTAATAGCTGACATGGCAGACCGGGGCGGCGGGATCGACCATTTGCAGGCCCCAAAGCGTCATCTGCAACCAGCATCCGTCGCGCTCCTCCCAGTAGAGCGGCGCGCGCCAGCCATCGCGATTGACCCTCGCCCAGCCATCGGCCAGCCACAGGGCGGGATTGCGGTAGCCGCCGTCAGCCATGAACGCCAGCCATTCGCCATTGGCGACGAGACGGTCGGCGAGTTTGAACGGCCGCGCCAGGACGTCGTGGCGAGGCGTTTCATTGTCGTAAGCAAATCCTTGGCCGCTGTGGCCGACGGCGCGCCGGCCGCCCTCAAAACGCGTCCAGGTCAGCTCCGCGGTCTCCTGATGCGCCCGGAGCGGGGCGCCGTCCCGATAGGCGGGCCGCAACGGGCTGAGCGCGAAAAGGCTCAATATGTCGGTCAGCAACAGTTCCTGGTGTTGCTGTTCGTGATTGACGCCGATTTCGATCCGCTGGCCGACCTCGTCGCTCGCGGCCAGCCCGCGCGAAAACAAGTTCTGCAAGGCTTCGTCGACATAGGTCCGGTAGGTCCGCACGTCAAAAAGGGTTGGCCGGGTCAAAAGACCGCGCAGCGGGCGCGGTTGGCGCTCCCCTTGGGCCTCGTAATAGGAGTTGAAACAGTAATTGAAGCGCTCGTCGAAAACCCGATAGCCTGGCAGATAAGGCAGCAGCACAAATGTTTCGAAGAACCAGGTAACATGGGCGAGATGCCATTTGGTCGGGCTGGCGTCTTCATTGGCCTGGGCCGCCTGGTCCTCAATCCCAAGCGGCGCGCACAGATAGAGCGTCAGCCGACGGCTGCGAAACAGTCTCTCCTCAAGGTTCTTCGTCCACTGTTGCCGGTCTGGGACGGGCTGAGCCATTGGCGGCGTCATCTTGCACTCCAAACCAGCCGGAAAAGTCATCGCAGCCATTGAAACGGCGCATTAAGCTCAGGGTTCCACGCGCATCGCCGCTTCGCTTTCCGGTAAAATAAAGGGGCAATGTGACAATGAAAGGGCTCCATGTCCGGCAATCGCTTGATCAATTCTTGGGAGTCGCAGATCAAATCGATGGCGCGGTCGGATCCGCGAATGCGGCGGGTGTTTGCGACAACCCTTTGAATCGACTTAACGAAGATGCGATCGGAGGCATGAATGCTGACGCGGCGCGGATGCCTGGCCGGAGCGCTGGGGCTTGTTCTTGCACGTAAATGCTGGGGCGCCGCGCCAGTCGTGGTCGGCTCAAAGGCCGATCTCGAGGGTGGGCTGCTCGGCCATCTGATGTTGCTTGCGCTCGGGCGGGCCGGCATTGCAACGCAAAACCGGCTGCAAATCGGATCGACCGCGATTTTGCGCCAGGCCTTGCTCTCCGGCGCGATCGACCTTTGCGTGGAATATACCGGCAACGCCGCCTTCTTTTTCCACCAGGAAGGCGATCCTGTTTGGAGGGACGCGGAGGCGGGTTACGCCCGCGCCGCGGCGCTCGATTATCAACGAAATCGCCTGGTTTGGCTTGCCCCAGCGCCGGCCGACAATACCTGGGCGATCGCGGTTCCCAACCGGCTGGCGCGCGCGCAGAACCTCGTAACTCTCGACGATTTCGCCCGCTTTGCGCGGGGCGGCAACAGAGTTAAACTCGCCGCTTCCGCCGAATTCGTGGAGAGCCCGGCGGGACTCCCGGCTTTCGAGGCGGCCTATGGCTTCAAGCTCACGGCCGCGCAGCTCCTGGTTCTGTCAGGGGGCGAAACTTCGGCGACGATGAAGGCCGCCGCCGATGGACTTTCCGGCGTCAATGCCGCCATGGCCTATGGCGCGGATGGCGCGTTGAAGGCCCTCGATCTCCGCGTCCTGGAAGATACCCGCCATGCCGAGCCGGTCTATGCGCCAGCTCCCGTGGCGCGCGCGGCGATCCTCGAACTCTATCCGCAGATCAAGGAGGTTCTCGCGCCCGTCTTCGCCCTCCTCGATCTTGCGAACCTCCGCGATTTGAATGAGAAAGTCGCTATCGAAGGACAAGATCCCAGCGTCGCCGCGGGGGATTTTCTGCGCGCGCGCGGATTGCTTGATTAGGGCTTGGGGCGCATTCTCGCGATGCGCCCGTGCGGATGCGCCTCTTGCGGATACAGCTCTTGGGACCCGCTTTGAGGGCGCCCCTTAGGCGACGGCGAGGAGAGCTCGATGCCGGTCGTTCATAATCGCGTGCTGCTGGCGCTTTGCTGCGCCGGTGCCCTTGGCGTGGGCTTCGGCGGCTTCCTCGAGGTTGCGCCGAACCGGCTCGCGCGCGGGCTTGCGCTTCCTCTATGGCAGGCGCCCTTTCCCGAAGCCGCCGCGATCATAATCTTTCTATCGCTGCTCGCGCTCTTGGCTTTCATGCGCCAAGACAAGCAACGTTCCATCGCGACCGTTCTGGCCGCGGCTGGCGTCTTGTGGGGAAGCCTCGCAGGGGCCGGCCATTTCGCCGCGCTGCTCGCAAGGGCCGATCTACCGGCCGCGCGATCTTCGCTCGGCCTCGCCTTCTGGACCCTGGTTGCGATCGCCTTTCTCGCGATGGTCGACGCCGCGCAGAGGGCCAAACCGCCTCTGCCCCTGCGCATTGGTTTCGGCTTGGCGCTTGGCGTCGGCTTTGTCCTCATGGCGCAAGCCGGAACATTTGCGGATCTTTCGCTCGCCAAGGAATTCTCAAGCCATCGCGCGATTTTCTTCAGCCAATTATGGCGCCATATCGGGCTTGTCGCCGGGGCGCTGTTTTTCGCGCTCATGATTGGCGCGCCCCTCACCGCGCTCGCCTTGCGCCGGGCCAGCATGCGCTGCGCCATCTTTTCGAGCCTCGGGGTTCTCCAGACCATTCCCTCCTTGGCGTTGTTTGGCGTCTTGATCGCTCCGCTCTCGGCCCTGAGCGCGCAGTGGCCTTTCCTCCACGATGTCGGGATCGGCGGAACCGGCGCGGCGCCGGCGATCATCGCCTTGACGCTTTACGCGCTGCTGCCGCTTGTTCGTAATTCCTACACCGGCTTTACCGAAGTCGCGGCGGAGGTGAAGGACGCCGCCGCCGGCATCGGCTTCAACGCCCGCCAAATTTTCGTTTCGGTCGAGTTTCCGCTCGCCGCGCCGGCGCTTGTCTCGGCCTTGCGCGTGGTCACGGTCCAGTCCGTCGGCCTTGCCGCCGTCGCCGCCTTGATCGGCGCCGGGGGGCTCGGCGCATTCGTGTTTCAAGGCATTGGCCAATATGTCATGGACCTCGTCCTTGTCGGCGCGATCCCGATCGTCCTTCTGGCGCTGGCCGCTGATTTCAGTTTCCAGATGCTGCTTGCGGCGGCGCGGAGACGAATGTGATTGAATTGCGCGAAGTCTCCAAATCGTTTGGCGGCGCTCTCGCCGTCGACAATCTTTCGCTGCGCATCGAAGGCGGCGCCTTTTTCGTGCTGATCGGCCCATCTGGTTGCGGCAAATCGACGGTGCTGCGCATGATCAATGCGATGATTTCCTGCGACCGGGGAAAGATCGAGATTGGCGGTCAGGACATCGCCAAATTGGACCCGGTGACGCTGCGGCGCGGCATCGGCTATGTCATCCAATCGGGCGGCCTCTTCCCGCATTGGACCATCAAAGACAATATTGCCGCCGTGCCGCGCCTTTTGGGCTGGAGCGACGCGCGTTGCGCCGAGCGCCTCGATGAAATCGTCGCCATGCTGCGGATCGATCCGGCGCTCCTTCCACGCTATCCGCGTCAGTTGTCTGGGGGCCAGCAACAGCGCATCGGAGTCGCCCGCGCGCTCGCCGCCGATCCCGATGTGATCTTGATGGACGAGCCTTTCGCCGCGCTTGATCCGGTCAGCCGCGCCGATCTGCAGGAGGAGTTGCGCCGCCTCCATGCGCAAAGCTGCAAGACGATCGTGTTCGTCACCCATGACATGGACGAGGCCTTGCGCCTGGCGACGCATATGGCGGTGATGAACAAGGGCGCTCTGGTTCAGACCGGCGCTCCCGCGGAAATCATGCTGCGGCCGGCGGACCAGTTCGTCCGCGCATTTCTGGGCGGCGATAACTTGCCGCTCCGCCTTCTCGAGTTCACGCCGGTCCAAGACCGTTTGCGATCCGGCTCAAAACTTGGCCGGATATTTGGCCAGGGAGTTGGCGCAGGAGCTGGAGAGACCATAGCCGCGAGCGCCAGCCTCAAGGCTGCATTGACGCTGATGTTGGCGCGCGGCTGCGACCATCTGGACGTCGAGGACGAGAGCGGCGCGCGGCTCGGCGAAATCCACGCCGCCGACATTATCGCGGGCGACGATGCGCGCTGAGTTGGCGGCATTGTTCACAAAATTCGTCCGCTACTCCGCGCACTGGCGCGGACTGTGGCCAGCGCCTTTGTTGATCGCCGCCATTGTCCTCGTGCCGGCGGCGGGGCCGCTTTTTCACGCCCTCTTTCCCGACCTGCGCAATCCCATCTATGGGCGCGCGAGTTTTCTCGAACTGACCCTCGCGCATTGCCAGCTCGTCGCGATTTCCAGCTTCGTCGCGGCGGCGGTCGGGATCGGCCTCGGCATTTTCGTCACCCGCGAAAGCGGCCGCGAATTCGCGCCCATTGTCAGCGCCATCGCCGCCGCCGGACAGACCTTTCCGCCGATCGCGGTGCTGGCGCTGGCTATCCCCTCGCTCGGCTATGGCGCGGCCCCGACGCTGGCCGCCCTCGCCGTTTACGCCATTCTTCCCATCCTGGAAGCGACGATTACGGGCCTTCACGCCGTTCCCGCCGGCGCCCGCGACGCCGCCATCGGCATCGGCTTTGCGCGCTCCGACCTGTTGCGGCGGATCGAACTGCCGCTCGCGCTGCCGTTCATTGTCGCGGGCTTGCGCAATGCGGTGATCATCAACATCGGCACCGCGACGATCGGCTCGAGCGTCGGCGCCCTGTCGCTGGGTTCGCCGATCATCGAAGGGCTCTCGGCGTCAAACCCGGCCTATGTTCTGCAAGGGGCCATCATAGTGGGCCTGCTCGCCGTGACGAGCGACCGGTTGTTCGATTGGCTTGAAGGCTCGCGCCTGTTTCTCGATCTCAAAGGCGGCGGCTTCAACGGCGGGTGAGGCGGCCGCCGCGGTTCGAACCGGAACGCAGTCACGTCCCGATGTCGAAGCGGATGCCCTGAGCAAGCGGCAGTTCGGTGCTGTAGTTGATCGTGTTGGTCGCGCGGCGCATATAGGCCTTCCAACTGTCCGAACCGGCCTCGCGGCCGCCCCCGCTCTCCTTCTCGCCGCCGAAGGCGCCGCCAATCTCCGCCCCCGAAGGACCGATGTTGACATTGGCGATGCCGCAGTCCGAACCGGACGCCGACAGGAAGCGTTCCGCTTCGCGAAGATCGGTCGTGAAGATGGATGAGGCCAGCCCTTGCGGCACGCCATTGTGGAGGCGGATTGCTTCGTCCCAGTCTCGATAGCCAAGGACGTAAAGAATTGGGGCGAAGGTCTCCCGATGCACAATGGGCGCCTGATCCGGCATTTCGACCAAGGCGGGGCGGACGTAATAGGCGTCGGGCCAGCGTTCGATCAAGATGCGCTCGCCGCCGTGAACGCGCCCTCCCGCGGCGGCGGCCTCTTTGAGCGCGCGTTGCATAGAGTCAAAGGCGGCCTTGTCGATCAATGGGCCGATCAGATGACGCCGGTCTCGCGGATCGCCGATCGTCGCTTGCCCATAGGCAAGCTTCAGCCGCTCGATCAGGGCAGGGCGCAGACTGTCATGGACGATAAGCCGGCGCAGGCTGGTGCAGCGCTGGCCGGCGGTTCCGACCGCCGCGAATACGATGGCGCGGGTTGCAAGCGAAAGATCGGCCGAAGGCGCGACGATCATCGCATTATTGCCGCCAAGTTCGAGGATGCAGCGGGCGAAACGCTTGGCGAGTTGCGGCGCGATCTCGCGGCCCATTCGCGTCGAACCCGTGGCCGAGACAAGCGGGACGCGCGGATCGCCGACAAGAGCCTCGCCGGTCCGCTGGCCGCCGGTGACGAGCTGGCTCAGATTTGGCGGAACAAAATCAAGCGCATCGGCCGCCTTGTCGAACAAGGCTTGCGCGGCGAGGGCGCAAAGCGGCGTTTTCTCGGAGGGTTTCCAGACGCAGGCGTCGCCGCAAACAAGGGCGATCACGGCGTTCCAGGCCCATACGGCGACGGGAAAGTTGAAAGCCGTGATGATGCCGACGACGCCCAACGGGTGCCAGGTCTCGCGCATGGCGTGGCCAGGACGTTCGGCGGCTATGGTCAGGCCATAGAGCTGGCGCGACAATCCAACTGCATAGTCGCAGATGTCGATCATTTCTTGAACTTCGCCGAGCCCTTCTTCGATGATCTTGCCGGTTTCGCAGGTTACGAGAAGCCCCAGATCCTCCTTATGGGCGCGCAGAACGTCGCCGAAACCGCGGATGAGCTGGCCGCGCCTAGGCCCGGGGACGGAGCGCCACCGCAGAAACGCCTCATGCGCGCGCCCGATCGCGGCGCTGACGTCTGGCGGGGAATATTCGCCCGCGCGGCCAAGTTCCGATCCATCGATGGGGCAACGGCTCGCGAGCGCGCCCACAGAGGACGGCTGAACGCCGAGGCGAGAAAGCAATGCGGCGAGATTTGGCATGAAACCGCCCTTTGAAGATATTCTGAGTCATATGGTGAGACTTTCCGGCCTGTGTGGCGTTATCTTGGGAGTTCGATCGGCGCGGAGGAGCGATCCAAGGCGACGCGCCAGATTCGTACCGTAGCCTTTAGGGGTGAAGGCATGGCTATAGCGGTGGCGCTGGCGTTGGTCCTCATCGTGATCGGCTCGGTGGCGTTTCACCTGCTGAGCCCGTGGTGGTTGACGCCGATCGCCTCCAACTGGCGCTACATCGACGACACGATTGTCCTCACCTTTTGGATTACCGGCGCCGGCTTTATCATCGTCATCTTGTTCATGGCCTTTTGCCTCTTCCGCTTCCGTCACAAGGAGGGAAGACAGGCGGCCTATGAGCCGGAAAACAGAGGCGTGGAGATCTGGCTCGCCATGGTGACGGCGATGGGCGTCGTGGCCCTGTTGGCGCCGGGGCTGCTTGTATGGAGCCAATTCATCACGGTCCCGAAAGACGCGGCCGAGGTGGAGGTTGTTGGTCAGCAATGGCAGTGGAGCTTCCGTCTTCCGGGGCGTGACGGCAAGTTGGGCGTCTCCGATACAAAATTCGTCGACTCCGACAATCCGCTAGGTTTGAACCCGGATGATCCCAACGGTCGGGACGATGTCGTGATCGTTGGCGCCGACCTGCATTTGCCGCTTGGCAAACCCGTCAAGGTCCTGCTTCGCTCGATCGACGTCGTGCATGATTTCTACGTGCCGGAGTTTCGCGCGAAGATGGATTCGGTGCCTGGCCTCGTCAGTTACTTCTGGTTCATTCCCACCCGCGCCGGAACGTTCGAGAGTCTCTGCGCGGCGTTTTGCGGCGTCGGCCATCCGCAGATGCGCGCCAATGTCGTGGTTGAATCAGAGGATGGATTTCAAGAGTGGCTGCGCAAGCAGCACACCTTCGCGCAGTCGTCGCCGCAAACAACGAAAGCAGCGGCGAGGCGTTAGAGCATGCCCGTCCGCGGCGGGGATGGGATGGAAAGGTGAGCCTCAACAGGAGGCTCATCCGAACCGAGAGAGGGGAGCAGTCCGATGGTCGACCTTGGCTCAGTCGAAGCGATCCCGCCCGCCGAAACCGCCGACGTCGAGCTGTACCATCCCAAAAGCTGGCTAACGAAATACGTCTTCTGCCAGGACGCCAAGGTCATCGCCATCCAATATTCGGTCACGGCCCTCGCGATCGGATTTGTGGCACTTGTGTTGTCGTGGTTGATGCGGCTGCAACTGGCGTTTCCAGGCAGCTTCGCCTTCATCACGCCCAGCAGCTACTACCAGTTCATCACCATGCATGGCATGATCATGGTGATCTACCTGCTCACCGCGCTGTTCCTCGGGGGCTTTGGCAACTACCTTATCCCGCTGATGTTAGGCGCTCGGGATATGGTTTTTCCTTATGTGAACATGCTGAGCTACTGGATCTATTTGCTCGCGGTGCTGGTGTTGATAGCGACCTTTTTCACGCCAGGCGGGCCGACCGGCGCCGGCTGGACCCTATACCCGCCCCAGGCCATCCTCGAAGGGACGCCGGGGCAGGATTGGGGCATTATTCTGATGCTCATTTCCTTGATCTTGTTCATCATCGGCTTCACCATGGGCGGCCTGAATTATGTGGTGACGGTGTTGCAGGGGCGCACGAGGGGCATGACCTTGATGCGCATGCCATTGACGATATGGGGAATTTTTACCGCCGCCATAATGGCGCTTTTGGCCTTTCCGGCCCTGTTGGTCGGCGCCATCATGATGCTGTTCGATAGGCTCCTTGGAACCAGCTTCTTCATGCCGGCCATCGTTCAGGCGGGGGAGCATTTGAAATATGGCGGCGGCAGTCCGATATTGTTCCAGCACCTGTTCTGGTTCTTCGGCCATCCAGAGGTCTATATCGTCGCCCTGCCGGCTTTCGGAATCGTCTCCGATCTGATCAGCACGCATGCGAGAAAAAACATCTTCGGCTATCGCATGATGGTTTGGGCTATCCTGGCGATCGCGATCCTCAGCTTCGTGGTGTGGGGACACCACATGTATATCAGCGGCATGAACCCGCCGTTCGGATTCTTCTTCGCCACATCGACGCTGATCATCGCCGTCCCGACCGCGATCAAGGTCTATAATTGGGTGTTGACGCTGTGGCGCGGCGATATCCACTTCACCGTCCCGATGCTGTTCGCGCTTGGCTTCATCGTCACATTCGTGAATGGAGGAATCACTGGCCTCTTTCTCGGCAATGTGATCGTCGACGTACCGCTTTCGGCCACTATGTTCGTCGTCGCCCACTTCCATATGGTGATGGGGGTGGCGCCCATTCTCGTCGTCTTCGGGGCGATCTATCATTGGTATCCGAAGATCACTGGGCGGATGATGAACGAGACTCTCGGAAGAATCCATTTCTGGATCACCTTTCTCGGGGCCTACGCGATCTTCTTCCCGATGCACTATCTGGGTTTCATGGGCGCGCCGCGCCGCTATTATGAGATGGGCGAGACGGCCTTCATGCCGGCCTCGGCGATGACGCTCAACATCTTCATCACCATAGCCGCGCTGATTGTCGGCGCCGTCCAGCTGGCGTTCGCATTCAATCTGATCTGGAGTCTTTTCAAGGGCAGGGAGGCCGGCGGCAATCCGTGGCGCGCCACGACGCTGGAGTGGCAAACGCCGCAAACCCCGCCGGGCCACGGCAACTGGGGCAAGGAATTGCCCGTGGTCTATCGTTGGGCTTACGACTACAGCGCGCCGGGCGCCGATGGGGGCTTCCTGCCGCAAAACCAGCCTCCCGCCGCGCCAGCCAGCCGGGCGGCCGCGTGATGAGCATCATGTTCGTCTTCCTCGGCGTCATAGGAACCATCGCGGCGTGGTGGTTGTCGCGGCAAAGGCTGGCGTCGAAGCCCTGGCTGGAGGTCGGCGCGATCGATGACGCAGGCGCATCGAGCCTACCCGCCGCGAAGATCGGCTTAGGCGTCTTTCTCGCTGTCGTCGGCGCTTTATTCGCGCTGTTTTTCAGCGCTTATGTAATGCGAATGCACATGGTGGAGACGAACCTCGCCGATTGGAAGGCGCCGCCTTTGCCAGGCCTGTTGTGGCTCAACACCGGTGTGCTGATCTTGAGCAGCGGCGCGCTGCAATGGGCGCGCGGCGCCGCCCGCCATAGGGAGATGGAGGCGCTTAAAGCGGGGCTGATCGCGGGAGGCGTTCTGTCTCTCGCCTTCCTCGCCGGCCAGCTGCTGGCGTGGCGGAACCTCGTCGATGCGGGCTACTTCCTGGCCTCGAACCCGGCCAACGCCTTCTTTTATCTGATCACCGGCGTGCATGGGCTGCATGTGCTGGGTGGTCTGGCGGCCTTAGGCGCAACCCTCGCCAAGGCGTGGGATGGCGTCGCCTTTGACCAGATGCGCTTGAGCGTCGAGCTATGCGCCATCTATTGGCACTTCCTCCTCTTGGTCTGGCTGGTTTTTTTCGGTCTGCTGTTGCTGACCGATCCAATTCGATCGGAGAGTGGCCTTATCGCCGCGATTTGCCGCGTTTTCTGAGGGCTGTTTCGCCGCATGACTTTTGGAAGATTTGCAGTTGGAGAGGACTAAGATCCCATGACCAAAACCGCGTTGACCAACATGGGAGAATCCATCGCGCGGCCGACCGGCTGGGCGGGCTTTTCCGCTGACTGGACCTCGGACCAGCGGGCGTTCAAGAGCGCCTCTTGGGGCAAGGTCATGATTTGGATCTTTCTTCTCAGCGACACCTTCATCTTCAGTTGTTTTCTGATCTCCTACATGACGGTGCGCATGTCGACGACCGCGCCTTGGCCCAACCCCAGCGAAGTCTTCGCCTTGACGATCGGCGGTCAGGAAATCCCGCTCATCCTGATCGCCATCATGACCTTCATCTTGATCAGCAGCAGCGGGACCATGGCGATGGCGGTCAATTACGGCTACCGGCGCGATCGCGTCAAAACCACCGCTTTGATATTGGCGACGGCGGCGTTCGGAGCCTCATTCGTCGGAATGCAGGCTTTCGAATGGACCAAGCTGATCACCGAAGGGGTCCGCCCCTGGGGCAATCCCTGGGGCGCGCCTCAGTTCGGCTCCAGCTTTTTTCTGATCACCGGCTTCCATGGGACCCATGTGACGATCGGCGTCATTTTCCTGCTGATTATCGCGCGAAAGGTTTGGCGCGGAGATTTCGATCACGAAAGGCGCGGCTTTTTCACCAGCCGAAAGGGGAGCTACGAGAACGTCGAAACCATGGGCCTCTACTGGCATTTCGTCGATCTCGTGTGGGTCTTCATCTTCGCGCTTTTCTATCTTTGGTGAGGAGAACATCATGGCGCAGGAAACGACGCATGCCGAAGCGCATCAACCTCCGATCAAGCTCTTTCTGATCGTATGGGGATGGCTGTTCGTGCTGAGCACATGCTCCTATCTCGTCGACTATTTTGGCTTCGAAGGCTATCCAAGATGGTCCTTGATTCTGCTGTTCATGTTTGCGAAGGCAGGCCTGATCGTCGCGGTCTTCATGCATATGGCTTGGGAGCGCTTGGCGCTGGTCTACGCGATCCTGGTCCCGCCGGGCGCGGTGCTGGTATTTGTGGCGATCATGATATTCGAATCGGATTACACGCACGCCGCCCGGCTGATGTTTTTTGGCGCGGGATCTTAACCGCGAGCGGCGCTAAATCGCGAATTCGGAGCCGCGCTATTTTTGCGCCGGCGCGAATTTTTGATCGCTGAAAGGAGAGGATGTTGGGGTCTGAATCGCGATAAAGCCGATTCCCGCCGCCTGGTGGCAGCTATTGCAAGCTGTTGTGAGATCGGTGAAGCCTCGTTTGACCTTGCCTAGATCGTTTGCCTTGACGGCCTCTTGCAGGGCGAGGAGCGGCTTCACCACCGACCCAATATATTCCACCGGCAGATTGCGGTAGAGCACGGCCGCCTTGTCGAAACTGTCCTTGAGCTGGCTTAGTTCATAATTCAGCAGCTCCCAATTCTTCGACCTGATAGCGTGCCAAAGTTTGATATGCCGCCATTGAACGTTCGCCATAATATCGCCGAGGCTGGTTAAATAGGTCTCGCTCGACAGTCCCGCGCCGGAAGGGGGCGGCGCGGCGAAGAGCACATCGTCGCCCAGGGCGGGCGGAGCCGAAACAATTGGCGAGACGCCGGCGAATAAGATGCCGCCGAACAAGGCCGCGCGCAATAAGACCGCTCGCGATGTAGGTTGCGTCATTATGTCCTCTCCAGAGCATGATCCCAAAAGGGTGTAGACCTTTTTGGATTAGATCATGCCTCGAAACAACAAGATAGAGAGCTGTCAAGAACATCCGCTCGCCGGCGCCGCTCTAAGCCTTCAGCTCGTCATCTGAATCATGTCGCGTAGTTTTGGGTAGATTTCAGTGTTCCAGCGCCGGCCATTGAAGACGCCGTAATGGCCGACTCCTGTCTGCACATGGTGCGCCTTCATATATTGCCTCAGCCCCGAGCAAAGCTCCTGGGCGGCGAGGGTTTGGCCAAGGCCGCAAATGTCGTCGCGCTCGCCCTCGACAGTCAGCAGCGCGGTGCGTTTAATGGCGCGCGGGTCGACCCTGCGGCCATGCACTTCGAGTTTGCCGAGCGGCAAGACATGGTCTTGAAAAACCATCTTCACCGTTTCGAGATAGAACTCCGCCGGCAAGTCCATGACCGCGAAATATTCCTCGTAGAATGTCTGCAGGACTTGAAGCTTGGTCAGGTCGCCGTCGGCGCGGGCCTCCGCCATATCCTTGAAGGAGCGAAGATGGCGCTCCAGATTCATTGAGATGAAGGCCGCGAGTTGCATGAATCCTGGATAGACGCGGCGACCCGCGCCCTTGAAGCGCCGGGGCACTTTGGCGGTCAGATTCTGCTCGAACCAGGAAATCGGCCGTTTGGCGGCCAATTCATTGACCTTCGTCGGGTTGACGCGCGTATCGACCGGCCCGGCCATCAAGGTCATGCTGCGGGGCTGGGCTTCGTCGCGGTCTTCCGCCATCAGTGCGGCTGCGGCGAGAACCGGGACGCAGGGCTGGCAGACCGCGACGACATGCGCGCCAGGGCCCATGACCCGCAGGAATTCGATCACGTGATCGACAAAGGAATTGAAATCGAAGCGGCCCTCGGCGAGAGGCGCATCGCGAATGTTGCCCCAGTCGGTGATATAGACATCATGGTCCGCGAGCATTGTCTTGACCGTCGCCCGCAATAAGGTCGCGAAGTGGCCTGACAAGGGCGCAACCACCAGGACCCGTGGCTGCGCGGTCTCGAGGTCCTTCTTGAAATGGAGCAGCGTGGCGAAGGGCGTCGAATGGACTGGTTCTTCGCGCACCGGGACCAGACGATCGCCAACGCGGGCTGAATCGATCGCAAAGGGCAGCCGCGCATGGGTCACCGTTAGATTGGCGAAGGTGTCCAAGGCGCCGGCGAGATTGCGGATCGGCCAACCTGGCGCAAGCAGGGGCCAGGGCAAGCGCAGAGCGGTTCCGGCAGCCGCGGCGAGCGGGCGCACAAGATCGAGGAAGTCCGCTTGCGCTCCATAAGCTTGATAAATCATTTCGGCCGCACCAAAATCAGAGACGATTCAAGCACGATGTCTTGAATCGGAATCAATCATACGCTCCGCCTCGTTGTTTCGTTTGTCGTCTCGACGCGTGATATTGCGTCAGTTGGAGCGATTCCCGATCAGGTGGAATTATCTGATCGGGAATCGCTCAGAGTCATAAAGGGTTGGAGCATGATCTGATCGAAAAAGTCGGTCAACTTTTTTAAGAACATGCTTTAGGCTATGCAGGTTTGGTCCGGTTCACAAGTCGGCGGCGAAGGGGCATGCAGTGGACGACGCCACCCTCACGATCAGCAGCAAGAATTATTCCTCATGGTCGCTGCGCGGCTGGCTGCTGACCAAATTTTCGGGGCTCGCCTTCTCGGAGAGGATCATCTCGCCGGACGATCCCGCGATGCGCGCCGAACTCCTCCTGATGTCCTCGTCCTTTCTGGTGCCTTGTCTGAACCATGATGGGATGAGCATTTGGGACACTCTGGCCATCGGCGAATATCTGAACGAGATCAAGCCCGAGGCGCGTTTGCTGCCGGAAGGCCGAGCCAGGCGCACCTATTGCCGTTCGATCAGCGGCGAGATGCATTCGGGCTTTGGCCCCATGCGCTCGGCTTTGCCGATGAATCTGCGCGGCGATTTTCCCAACTTCAAGGTCTGGACGCGGGCGCAGGCCGATATCGATCGCATCGCCGCGATCTGGCGGGACTGTCTCGATCGCTATGGCGGGCCTTTCCTGTTGGGCGAGCGCTCGATGGCCGACGCGATGTATGCGCCCGTCGTGACGCGATTCCTCACCTATCACGTCGCGGTGGACCCGATCTGCGGAGCCTATTGCAAGGAAATCATGGCCATGCCCGAGATGGTCGAATGGAGCGAGGCGGCCAGGAGCGAACCCGACGACGTCGAGGAACTCGAAGTCGAATTTTGAGCGCCGTGATCGCCTTCGGCGTCTCGGCTCGCGAGGGCAAGGGCGATCGCAAGCGCGGCCCTCAGGCTCTGAGCTTGTAACCTGTCTTGAAGATCCACCATACCATCGTAAGGCAGGCGATGAGGAAAGCTGCGGTCATGCCGAGGCTGATGGCGACGCTGACATCGGAGCTTTCATAAAAGCTCCAACGGAACCCGCTGACCAGATAGACGACGGGATTGGCCAGCGTAACCGTTCGCCAGAATGGCGGGAGCATGTCGATGGAGTAGAAACTGCCGCCAAGGAAGGTCAGCGGCGTGATGATCATCATCGGCACCAGCTGCAGCTTCTCGAACCCGTCGGCCCAAATGCCGATGATGAAGCCGAACAGACTGAACGCGACGGCGGTGAGGACGAGGAAGGCAAGCATCCACAGCGGGTGGGCGATCTCGAACGCCACGAATAATCGCGCGGTGGCGAGGATGATCAATCCCAGCAGGATCGACTTGCTGGCCGCCGCCCCGACATAGCCGACGACGATCTCGACATAGGAAACCGGAGCCGAGAGGATCTCGTAGATCGTGCCTGAGAATTTCGGGAAGAAGATGCCAAACGAGGCGTTGGAGAGGCTTTGCGTCAGAAGCGATAGCATGATCAGTCCCGGCACGATGAAGGCGCCATAGGCGATTCCGTCGATCGCCGTCATGCGCGAGCCGATGGCTGCGCCAAATACGATGAAATAGAGTGAGGTCGAGATGACCGGCGAGACGATGCTTTGCAGCAGCGTGCGCCAAGTGCGCTCCATCTCGAAAAAATAGATCGCGCGGATGGCGTGGAGGTTCATGGGCTGGCCCTCACCAGGCTGACGAAAATTTCCTCCAGCGAGCTTTGGCTTGTCTGGAGGTCCTGAAAATCGATTTTGAGGTCGCTCAAACGCCGCATCAGCGGGGCGATTCCAGTCCCCTCTCCTTTGGCGTCGTAGGTGTAGACCAGTTCGCTTCCGTTTCCTGAAAGCTCCAGCCGATAGCCGGCGAGTTCGTCTGGAATGGCGTCCAGCCGATCCAACAAATGGAGGATCAGCTGTTTCTTGCCGAGCTTGTTCATCAGCGCGGCCTTATCCTCGACGAGGATGATCTCGCCCTTGTTGATCACCCCGATCCGGTCGGCCATTTCCTCGGCCTCCTCGATGTAATGGGTGGTCAGGATGATGGTGACCCCGGTCGCGCGCAGCGATCGCACCATCTCCCACATGTCGCGCCGGAGTTCGACGTCGACGCCCGCCGTAGGCTCGTCAAGAAACAGTATTTTCGGCTCGTGCGAGAGCGCCTTGGCGATCATCACGCGGCGCTTCATGCCGCCGGACAGCGTCATGATCATGCTGTCCTTCTTGTCCCATAGCGAGAGGTCGCGCAGCACCTTCTCGACATAGGCCGGGTTCGCGGGCCGCCCGAACAGGCCGCGGCTGAAGCTGACGGCGGCGAAGACCGTTTCGAACGCGTTGGTGGACAATTCCTGCGGGACCAGTCCGATCTTGGCGCGGGCGGCGCGATAATCCTTGACGATGTCGCAGCCGTCGGCCCTGATGACGCCGCTGCTCGGATTGACGATGCCGCAGATTATATTGATCAGCGTCGTCTTGCCGGCGCCATTTGGGCCCAGCAGGGCGAAAATCTCGCCCGGCCGAATCTCCAGATTGATCGTCTTGAGGGCCTCGAAGCCAGAAGCGTAGGTCTTGGTGAGACCGGAAACGGAAATGATCGGCTGCACGGGGGTCCTCGATTGAGAGGGTCGACGGCGAAGACGGATTTGTCGGCCTGTCCTGAACCTGCGGGACGAAGTCCTCGGGGGTTGCGCCCGGACGGGCGGCGGCGGGTCATGGCGAGAGAAGGATTTGCAGGTCTCCGACGCTCCCTTTGATGAATATCCCGATTGCGAAGAAAGGTCAGCCACCTTGCGCGCCGGCGACCTCATGGGCGCCGCCGCGGAGCCATTGCCTTTAATCCTTTTTCCCGGCGCTCCCTGCTTCTGTCGCCGAGCAATTCGCCTATAGTAAGGATATTGCATCAATTTTCCGGGAGCAGCCGTCCGCCATGCAGATCATTTCTTTCGCTAAGGGCAGGCCATGACGCAGGAACTGCTTGGCCGGCGCGTCCTCGTTCCAGAATCCCGGGAGCAGGCCGTGTTCGTGCGGATGCTGGAAGAGCGCGGCGCGATCGCCGTCACCTGCCCGATGTTCGCGATACGGGACGCGCTCGATCCGGCGCCCGTCGCGGACTGGCTAAACCGCTTTATCGTCGCGCCCTGCGACGACCTGGTCATTCTGACCGGCGAGGGATTGCGGCGCCTGGTGAGCGCGGCGGATCGAACCGGGGCGAAGGACGCTTTCATCGCCGCGCTTGGACGCGTCCGCACCTTTGTTCGCGGTCCGAAGCCCGTCCGCGCATTGCGCGAAATCGGGCTCGAAGCGGGCGCCATCGCCCCGACGCCAACCACGGCCGGAGTGATCGAACTCCTCGCCGGCGTCGTTCTCAAGGGCCGGCGCGTCGGCGTTCAGCTCTATCCGGAGCAGGATCCCGGCGCGCTTTTCGCGGCGATCTCGGCCGGCGGCGGCGCCGTGGACCCGGTGCTTCCCTATTCCTATGATAGGGAGGCAAGCGATGGCAGCATTCTCGAAGCCATCGCCGGGATGGCGCAGGGCCGGATCGACGCGGTCGCCTTCACCAATGCCGGGCAAGTCCGTCGGTTCGTCGAGGTTGCGCGCGCCCACCTCAAGGAGACGGAGCTTCGCGAGGGTTTGACGCGCGCGGCGATCGCCGCGGTTGGGCCTTTGGTGGAGGAGGAGCTCGCCAAGGCGGGCTTTCATGCCGCCATCGTCCCTGCCGGCGGCCTCTTTTTCATGAAGCCGCTGGTCAAAGCCCTGGCGGATGCAATGGGAAACTCGGTTTAGCGTCGCCGCGCCATTATTTTCGAAAACCGGCGCCCGCCTTTCGAAAATAATGCCTCAACTCATGTCTTGCTGCGATTGCCTCTCCGCCAATCAAATCCGGTGCGCCGCCGAGCAGGAAGGCTGGCGGTGGAGCCGGCTGTAACGATCAGCGAATGCGATCAGGCGCTAAAGGGGACCGATCCGGATTTCGGACGCAGGCGGACAACGACATCGACCGCGACGATCTCATAACCCTCGGGCGGTTCGAGATCGCCCGCGAATTTAATTTCGTCCGTGGCTATATCGCAAACTTCGCCGGTATCCTCAAAGAAGAAGTGGCCATGATCGCTGGTATTGGTGTCGAAGATCGTCTTCGTGCCTTCGATCGCAAGACTGCGAATCAAGCCGACCTGGGCGAACAGATTGAGCACGTTGTATACGGTTGCGAGTGAGGCCGTCATGCGGGCGGCATGCGCCTCCACGGCCAAGGCATCCGCCGTCACATGCCTGTTCCCCTTGCTAAAAAGGAGCTTGGCGAGTCCGATGCGCTGCCGCGTTGCCCGAAGGCCATGCTTTTCAAAAAGGGAGCGACTCCGACGGACCGCCGGTTCTGACGCCGTCGGGCGCTCTTCGTCCATGGAATCAAACATAAGCCCCTCGCTTTCCCCTCTTGACCGGCTATAATAAAACTATTGTCGCGGCGGGCACAATGATAAAAGCATATTTTAGACTAATTCTAATCTATGCAAAAGCCTTCCAGGCCGCTTCCCATCCTTAGCCTTGGCTTCCACTTCTTGCGGCCGAACCTTGGCCGCGCAGGATTGGCGGCGGATGGGGGTTTTCTCCGCACTCGATGGCCGTCCGCGCATCCCATCGCCATGACTTGTCGGTCAGCGGCCCGCGGCCTCGCGGCTCGGCGATGCAAATCCATCGGTCAGGGTTTCGAGGAAGGCGGCGATGTCGTCGATCTCCGCCTTCGAAAGCGCCGGGGCGTCGCCCGGATTGCCGCCGAATGGCGGATCATTATTGATGTTCTGATGATATTGCGCGGGCAGGTCGTCGAATTTGGCGATGGCGCCGTCGGCGCGGCGCGGATACCATTTTTCCGGCTTGACGTCGCGCTCGACATAGAAGGCAATCGCTTCGCGAAGGCTTTGCGCGCCGCCATTGTGAAAAAACACCTGGCGCAGGGCGACATTGCGCAAGGTTGGCGTTTTAAAGAGGCCGCAATAATCAGCGCGGTCACGGAAATCGGCGCGCTCGGGTCCACACAGGCCAAGATCGAAAAAGTCCGGATCCTGATTGGCCGGGATGTCTATATTGCGCGGCGCGCCTAACGCGATCAAGCCGTCGTCGGTGAATTGGGGAAGCGTGCCGGGCTTTCTCGGCGCACTGATGTGGCAGCTCGCGCAATTGCCTTTTGCGGGATCCTCGAAGAGCGCGAGCCCGCGTTTTTCGGCTGCGCTCAACTCGGCTTTTCCTCTCAGGAACGCATCATATTTGCTGCTATAGGGAAAGAACTCTTCGGCGGTCTGCTGATAGGCCTCGAGCGCCTTGGCGGCGGCCGTAAGCGCGCCTTCGGGACCCTGCGGCATTCTCTGGCCCAAAATGCCGCGCAGCGCCGCGCCGTAGTTCGCCTCCAGCGCTGCGACAAGCGCGGCGCGATCATCGTTCGCCATTTCGATTGGCGAGAAAAGCGGAATCAGAGCCTGCTTGCTCAATTGGTCGACGCGTCCGTCCCAGGTCAGACCGCCGGTGGGTCCGGCGTCGACGCTCTCGTCGCCTTCGTCGTCCGAATCGTGAAAATGCTCGGTGAACTGCGGCGTCGCCTGTTTGTAGGTGAGGGTCGGAACGGCGCGAATGCCGGATCGGTCGAGGTTCCTCCCGCCCAATTGGACGCTAAGCGCATTGGCGGGCGCAAAACCATGCGCGGGGTCGTGACAGGCGGCGCATGACATCTTGCCCGAGCCCGAAAGCGCCGGGTCCGCAAACAATCGCCGTCCGAGGTCGGCGAGCTCCTTGACCTGCCGATAGACTTCGGTGCGCGTCAGGCCGCTGGAGGCGTTCGCATCCGGGCGCTCGCCCGCGCCCGCGCCGCGGATCGGCGCAAGACAGATGAGGGCGAGCATGATGGCAGGCGTCGAAGCGCGCCAGAAAGGCATTCTCATTGCCGCCTGTTTCGAAGTCCGACGATCAGTTTCACCCGACGATAGATCGCGCCGCATGACAGCGCGATGACGGCGCGATCCCTCGCGCTTTGTCAAAATGCTGTAATGCGCGGCTTCTAAGTCCAACGCATCGTTCAGGCTTGCGTTGGGGGAAACCGCGATGAAGATACGGCTTTGCATATTGGCGGTCGCCGCCGCCGGGCTGACGTCCTTGGCCTTTGTCAGCGAGTCCAACAGTCAGAGCGTCACGGAGCAATCGATCGTTTCCCGTCGACTTCGTGAGATCAACACCGTCGTTGTAATTTACGCGGAAAATCGCAGCTTCGATAATCTCTATGGCAATTTTCCCGGCGCCAACGGGTTGAAGACCGCTTTTCAGCAGATGACCTTGAACCGCCAGAAGGATCGCGACGGCTCGGTGCTGAAGGAATTGCCGCCGATCTGGAACGGCCTCACCGCCCCGGGCGTGGTTCCCCCAGTGACGCAGGCGCAGACCGAACATTTGCCCAATGCCCCCTTCGGGATCGACGATCCGCAAGGCTTCAACCAGCCTTTGAGCGTCGCGACTCGGGATCTTGTGCATCGCTTCTATCAAAACCAAATGCAGATCCATGGCGGCAAGAATGATCGTTTCGCCGCCTATGGCGATTCCGGCGCTCTGGTCATGGGGTATTACGACGGCTCGAAACTGCCGCTCTGGGCGGTCGCCAAAAAATATACGCTCGCCGATAATTTCTTCATGGGCGCTTTCGGCGGCTCGTTTCTCAACCATCAATTTCTGATTTGCTCATGTGCTCCGACCTATCCACATGCCGATCAAAGCCCGGCGAGCGGTTCGGTCTCGGTCGTCAACCCGGATGGCGTCTCGCTGACCTTGGCGGCGAATTCACCCGCGTCGGCGATCGATGGGACGCCCAAGTTTGTCAAAGACGGCGCCCTCACCCCCGATTTCTATGCGGTGAATACGATGCAGCCGGCCTATCAGCCGAGCGCCATTCCGCCGGCGCCCGGGGGCGATCCGGCCTATGCCGACCCGGCCAGCGCGTCGAGGCTGCCGCCGCAGACCAGCAAGACCATCGGCGAACTCCTCAGCGCCAAGGGCGTCACCTGGGCTTGGTATGCGGGCGCGTGGCAGACTACGCTCGATGGCGCCAATGCGTCGCCGACGCCGAACTTCCAATATCACCACCAACCGTTCAATTATTTCGCGGCCTACGCGCCCGGCACGCCTGCGCGGGCCGAGCATCTGCTGGATGGCGGCGTTGCCGGCGCTAAATTCATCGCGGCGATCGACGCCGGCGCGCTGCCCCAGGTCAGCTTCTACAAGCCGCAGGGCAATCTGAACGAGCATCCCGGCTATACAGACGCCCTCTCCGGCGACCAACATATCGCCGACGTCATCTCGCATCTGGAGAAAAGCCCGCAATGGGGCCACATGCTGGTCATCGTCACCTATGACGAAAACGGCGGATTTTGGGATCATGTCGCGCCTCCCAAGGCGGATCGCTGGGGCCCGGGCAGCCGCATCCCGGCTTTGATCATCTCGCCATTTGGCAAGAAGAACTACGTCGATCACACCCGCTACGATACGACCTCGATCTTGCGCTTTCTCACTAGACGCTTTGATCTGCCGGTTCTGCCTGGCCTGCTGGCCCGCGACCGAGCCATGTTTCGCCAGGCCGGACAGCCGATTGGAGACTTGACTCGCGCGCTCGACTCCTCACGCTGAGCCGACCTTCAGGAGGCCCGGCGAAGGGCCTCCTTTTCGTTTCATGGAAGCTCCTGCGCCTGGTCCGCGAACCCATGCCCGACGCCCGCGGAAAAAGCGCTAGCGCGCTTTCAGTTTCGGCGGAATCAGAAAGCAGCTTTAGGTCTTTGTCTTGTCGCATTTTCTTAACGCGAACCGGCATCCACTTCGCTCGAAAATGCTCTAAATTCAGGCTGCGTCGACCAAAACGATCTCAGCATCTTCGAGCGCGCGCACCCGCAGAACCGCCTCCCCATGAGCCGCCGCCCCGTCGCGGGCGTTCAGTTTCACCCCATTGACTTCGATGGCGCCCTTGGCGGGCACCAGATAGCCGTGGCGGTCTTCGCCAAGCGGATAGTCCGCCGTTTCCCCAGCTTTCAAGGTCGCGCCGAGAACGCGGGCGTCGGTCCGGATCGGAAGGGCCTCGGCGTCGTCCTCGAAGCCGCTCGCCAAGGCCACGAACCGGCCGGAGCGATCGCCCTTCGGAAACGGCTTGGCGCCCCAGGAGGGACTGCCGCCGCGCCGGTTCGGGAGAATCCAGATCTGAAACAGGCGGGTCGCGTCCCGCTCCTGATTGGATTCGGCGTGGCGGATGCCGGTCCCGGCGCTCATCACCTGGACGTCGCCGGCCTGCGTGCGGCCCTTGTTGCCCAAGCTGTCCTCATGCGTGATCGCGCCTTCGCGGACATAGGTGATGATTTCCATGTCGGCGTGGGGATGCGGCGGGAAGCCGCTATCCGGGGCGATGGTGTCGTCATTCCAAACCCGCAGGGCGCCCCAGCCCATCCGGCTGGAGTCATGGTAGCCTGCGAAGGAGAAGTGGTGCTTGGCGTCGAGCCAGCCATGATTCTCGCCGCCAAGGCGCTCGAAAGGTCTGCGTTCGATCATCGTAGGTCTCCGTTGCGGAGGATCGAGGCGTCCGCCGCGCAGACAAATATTGTATCCATCGCGTCGATCTGAAATAGAAATGATGGAAACGGACCGTTTCCAGTTTAGCGATGACCAGACTTCCAGATTTTGAGGCATGGGCAATTTTCGCGAAGGCGGCCGAGCTTGGCTCTTTCGCCGGCGCGGCCATGGATCTCGGCGTGTCGAAAGCCACCGTCTCGAAAGCCGTGGCGCGGCTCGAAGCCAGGCTGGGCGCGAGCCTCTTCCACCGCACGTCCCGGCGCATGTCGCTGAGCGAAAGCGGGCGCGCCTGCCTTGAGCGCGCCGCCCTGATTCTCGCCGAGGGCGAGGCGGCCGAGGCTGAGGCCATGGCGCAAGCTGGGACGCCAAGGGGCCTCGTTCGCCTCGCCGCGCCGATGTCCTTCGGGGTCGCTCATCTCGCGCCGGCGCTGCCGGAGTTCTTCGCCCTCTATCCGGAAGTCTCGATCGAACTCAGCCTCGACGACCAGCTCGTCGATCTCGTTGGCGAAGGCTTCGATCTGGCGCTGAGGATCTCATCGCTTGCCGATTCCACCTTGTTGGCGCGACGCCTTTGCTCCGTCCGGATTGTTCTGGTCGGGGCGCCCGCCTATTTCGAGCGGGCCGGCCGCCCCCGCCATCCCAAGGATCTCTCCTCCCACGCTTGTCTCATCTATACCTATGCGCGCGGCCGCGACGTCTGGCGCTTCGTCAACGAGACCCGAGAGGAATTTGCCCTGGTTGCGCGCGGACCTTTGCGCGTCAACAACGCCGATGCGGCGCGACCCGCGCTGTTGGCTGGCCTCGGGATCGCGCTGCAGCCGGAATTTCTGGTCTGGCGCGATCTCGCCGAAGGCCGGCTGGAGCGGGCGATGACGGATTGGGCCGCGCCCGCCATCGCGCTGCATCTCGTCGCGCCGCCCGGCCGGCTGCGCCCGGCGCGCGTGCAGGTCTTGATGGACTTCCTTGGCCATCGCTTTTCGCGCGCGCCATGGGCCGTAGCTTAGCGAATGGCGAGCGCCTTCGGCGGAGGGCGCGGCAAGAAATAAAAGCGCGAGCTTGATGCGAAGGCTGCTGTTTTCGTTTTCGAAAAGCTTTCAAAGGCCTTGCGTTTTGCCTTCCTGCGCGTCATCATTTTTTAAGAACCTGCGCGCCGCCGGTTGATTTCAGCGCTGCGAAACGTGGTTTCTGCACTCGCGCCGGACTCAAAGGCCTGCGTCGAATTACGTGGCAATGCCGATATGACGCCTCTACCGCGCGCGCTGGCTTTACCCGGCGAGTAGTCTTGACAAGACTGTCATGGACTTGTCACAATTTGCAGCGCAAACCTTCCAACATGGCCTTGAAATGAACGCGTCGGACAGCGAGGCGGCAACCGGCGTTTCCACGGCCTCGCTCGCCGCCGAGCCCGGCCGAGAGTTGGAGATCAAATTCAAAACCGACGCGGCCGGCCTGAAGCTCGCGCTCCGCTCGGAGCTGCTTTCGACCGGCGCGGCGGATGCGCCAAGCCGGACCCTGCGGTCAGTCTATTTCGACACGCCTGCCGGGGATCTCCGCAAGCAGAGAATGGTGCTGCGGGTGCGAACGATTCGCGCCTCGCATGTGATTGGCTTGAAATGGGCCGGACCTCTTGCAGACGGGCCGTTTTCCCGCGGCGAGATCGAGGTTCGCGCGCCGGGGCTCGATCCCGACATCGCCCTGTTCGACGCCGAAATCGCGGGCGAGGTGAGCCGCATCATCGATGGGCGCCCGCTCGAGCAAAAATTCGAGACGCGGATCAGGCGGCGGGTCCGTCAACTCGATCTCGGACGCGCGCAGGTCGAGGTCGCCTTCGACGACGGATTCATTATCGCGGGCGACCGTAAGCAGCCGCTGACGGAAGTCGAACTGGAATTGAAGGGCGGCGAGGAAGGGCCGCTCTATGAGCTCGCGCTCCAGGTCGCGGCGGCCTTGCCGTTGCGTCTCGACATGATGAGCAAGGCCGAGCGCGGTTTCATGCTTGCGGCGGGAGACCGGCCGATGCCGGTCCGCGCGGCGGCCTTGCGCTATCCCGAGGAGGCGACGCTGGACGACGCCGTCGAGATTGTGACCGCCAGCGCCCTTGGCCAATTTGCCGCCAATTGGCCTGCGTTGACGGAAACGCGCGACCCCGAATCGATCCACCAGATGCGCGTCGCCCTTCGCCGCTTGCGCTCCGCCCTGGCCTTCTTCAATCGCGCGCTTCCTTGCGCCGAATTCGAGCTCTTTCGGGGCGAGGCCAAGCGAATCGCTTCGGCCTTCGGCCCCGCCCGGAACTGGGACGCGTTCCTGGATCTCGTCGAAAAAGGGCCGCTCACGCATCACCCGCGGGACGAGAGTTTCACGGCGCTCTTGACGGCGGCGGAAGATCGGCGCCTGGCGGCCTATGCGATCGCGCAAGGCGTGATCGCCGATCCCGCGACGACCCGATTCGTTCTGAACTTGCGCGCTTTCGTGGCCCGGCGCGCCTGGCGCAGCGGCCTCTCCGGCGCCGAGCTGCCGCGCCTGACCGAGCCGGCCAAGCGCTTCGCCGCCGAAACCTTGGAGCGCCTTCACAAGCGCGCGCTCAAACGCGGCCGAGGGCTTCTGGAAATGCCGCCAGAGGAGCGCCATCAGCTCCGAATCGCGCTGAAAAATCTTCGCTACGCGGCGGAATTCTTCAGCGTTCTATTCGGCGGTGGGGCAAAGTCCCGCCCCTACATCCGGGCGGTGGCGCAACTGCAGGATGGGCTTGGCGCCTATAATGACGAGGCGAGCGCGGCGCAGCTCCTGCAAGACCTCGACGCGGCCGCCGGTTCCCAGGTTGCGAAAGCGTCGGGCGTCATTCTTGGGTGGTGCGGGCGAGGCGCCGTCATCGGCGACGCCAATTTAGGAAAAGCATGGAAATCTTTCAAACGAACGCGCTTATTCTGGCGCTGACCGGATTGGCGACTGGCGCTCAGGGCCAGCCCTTGCGGATCAACATCCGATCGAAAAAGTCCATCTCCCCTTTGCTCCTTTGCTCCCCGATGCATCGCCGCGGCCTCTGGCGACATCGCTGATTTTAACAAGTCAATGGATTGAGCGCACGCGTCAAAACCCGGACATAAGAATAGCGCGGCATTGTCATACGGTTGAAATATGAAGTTGCGATTGTTGCCGCCTGCCATTCGGCAACGAGATGGAGACGCTTGGCGGCCGCGGATTTGGGGCCGGCGTTCCCACTCAGTCGATTATCCATCTCGGCTCCCGAGCGTGTCGCAGCGCCAAGGTTCGTGACTTTCCTGGCTCCCGCGATCTGGGAGCAATTGACTTCGTTGGGGCATCGATGAACGAGGCGCGCGCCCGCTAATGAGAGTGCTTATCGCAACCGATGCTTGGCATCCCCAGGTCAATGGCGTGGTGCGCACCTTGACGTCGCTCGCTCGCAGCGCGCGCAGTCTTGGCGTCACGATCGATTTCCTGTCGCCGGAGGGATTTCCTTCGGTTCCTTTGCCGACCGATCCCGGTTTGCGCTTGGCTCTGCCCGGACGCAGGGAGGTTGCCCTGCGCATCGAGCAGGCTCGGCCGGACGCGATCCATATCGCGACCGAAGGGCCGATCGGCCATGCCGTGCGCGCCTATTGCATCAAGAACAAACTGCCCTTCACGACAAGCTACACGACGCGGTTTCCCGAATATATCTCCGCGCGGCTTCCGATCCCGGAGAACTGGTCCTACGCTGTCCTGCGCCGCTTCCATTCGGCGGCCACCGTCACGATGGTGTCCACTCCTTCGCTGATGGTGGAGCTCGCGCAGCGCAATTTCAAGAACCTCGGCATGTGGACCCGCGGCGTTGACACGGATGTGTTCAACCCGGAGCATGCGATCGATCTCAATCTTCCGCGCCCGATCTTCATCAGCGTGGGACGAATCGCGGTCGAGAAGAACCTCGAAGCCTTTCTCTCGCTCGATCTGCCTGGCTCGAAGGTTGTGATCGGGCAGGGGCCTCAGGAGGCGGAATTGCGGCACCGCTTTCCGGACGCAAAATTTCTCGGCCTGATGGAAAACCGAATCCTGGCCGCTCATATGGCCGCCGCGGACGCCTTCGTGTTCCCCAGTCGGACGGACACGTTCGGCCTCGTGCAGCTCGAAGCCCTTGCCAGCGGCGTTCCAATCGCGGCATTTCCGGTGGCCGGCCCGAGGGACGTTGTTCAGAACAATCCGATCGGGGTGCTGAACAACGATCTTCGCGCCGCTTGCATGGGCGCGCTTCAAATTTCGCGGGAAGCGTGTCGCGCCTTCGCGCTGACCCGCTCTTGGGAAAATAGCGCCAAGCAATTTATCGGCCATATGAAGCAATTGTTGATCGGCAACGCGCGCAAGCCGCGCTCGGCATAGAGCGCAAAGCGCCGGTTTTGGCGCAGAGGAAATTGGCCCCGGGCGCAATGGGGCGGGAGGGGAAATGGGGACGGAATTCAATAAGGATGCGGTCGAGAAGGCCTATGCGCGCTGGGCGCCGATCTATGATTTCGTGTTCGGCGCATTGTTCGCGCGCGCGCGTCGGGCTTCGATCGATGCGGCCGAGCGCGTCGGCGGACGCATCCTCGAAGTCGGGGTCGGCACCGGCATTTCACTTCCCGACTATGCCCGGACGACGCGCCTCGTCGGAGTCGATCTCTCCGAGCCGATGCTGCGCAAGGCGCAGGCGAAGATCAAGGAATTGCGCCTCACCAATGTTGAGGGACTGGCGCTCATGGACGCCCAGCGGCTGGCGCTCCCGGACGAATCATTTGACGTCATCGTGGCGCAATTGGTGATCACCACATGTCCGGATCCGGAAGCCGCGCTCGATGAGCTCGCCCGCGTGCTCAAGCCGGGGGGCGAGATCGTGTTGATCAGCCGCGTCGGCGCCGATAAAGGGCTGCGCCATATTGTCGAGCAAGGGCTGACGCCGATCACCCGGCTCCTCGGCTGGCGGTTGGAATTCCCCTGGGCGCGCTATGAGCGCTGGGCGGCAAAACCGCACGGGGTGCATCTGATCGAGCGGCGCGCCATGCCACCCTTCGGTCACTTCTCGCTCATCCGCTTCGGCAAGGTTGGGGCGAGCGCCAAGCAGGAGAATCGCTTGGAGGCGCCCGTCGCAGGCTGAACCCAGCATTCCGACTGCGCTTCGTAGCGATGCGCCGCTCGGACTTTGCCCAACAGCGCTTGTTTCCACCGCTTGATAGCCAGCGGGCGGGACTTTCGCATCCCTCTTTCAGAGGTTGGGCAAGCGTTCCGGAACGATCACATTGAGTGAGTTGACCATAAGTAGAGAATGGGGAGGATAATGGCTGGATTTCTTGAGGTTCTCAGAACGCAGCGGTGGGACGATCATCGCTATTATCACCACAGCCGGATCAACCAGTCGCTGCATCTGGTCAGCGCGATCAGCTTCCTGTGCGCCTATGTGCTGGTGTTCACGGATCCGGTGGCTGCCGCATTAGCTGGTTGGCTGGCCGCGATGACCACCCGGCAAATCGGGCATTTCTTCTTCGAGCCGGATGGCTACGACGAGGTGAATCAAGCGACCAACGAATACAAGGAAGAAGTCAAGGTTGGCTATAACCTGAAGCGCAAGGCCGTCCTGCTGACGATATGGGCGCTGTCGCCGGTCGCGCTCTACTTCTATCCTACCTTGTTCGGGATCTTTACGCCGCCGGTCAATATGGAAGAATTCGTGCGGCACGTCGCTATGGTCTGGCTTTTCCTCGCCGCCGCCGGACTCATCTACCGGACCGTGCAGCTGTTCTTCATCAAGGACGTCCAGACCGGCCTAGTGTGGATGACGAAAATCCTGACCGATCCTTATCATGACATCAAGCTCTACCACATGGCGCCGCTCTACCTGCTGCGTGGCGAGCTGTTCGATACGATGACGCCTGAGCAGCATGTGTAAGACGGGCGCATTTTTTTGAGCGACGCCGGCAGAGGCCCGTCCGGTTCTCGCTGAGAAAATGCCATAAAGCAAAGAGCCTAGGCCATTTTCCGATTCGAGAATCGGAAAATGGCCTAGAGCGTTTTTCGATCGAATGAAATCTTCCGATCGAAATGTGGACGTGCTCAAATTCAAGGAATTTGAGCACGTCGCCCTTGATATAAGCCGGCCCGTCAGCGATTTCGCGTAAAGCGCCGCGCGATCATCTCTCGCAGGATTTGGCGTTTGATGGATTTGTTCGTCGCCGCCGGATTCGTCCACCACCAGCCGTCTTGCAGCATCGCTTTGGCGGCGGCCGCGAAGCGATCCACGACAGCGTCGAAGTCTGAGTCGGAATAGTTCAAACTGAAGATGAGCCGCCCGGTTCCGACCCAACTCAGGGCCAATCCCTCGGCGCGCAGGTAGTATTGAAACATCCAGTTGTAGCGCGAAGGCTGGGTGTAGCAGACAGTCCAAATCGAAGACATATTTTCCACCCGCACAGGCGCGCCGTCCTCGCGCAGCCGCTGATTGAGGCGTTCCGCGCGATCATTCCAAAGCTGATCCAGATTCTGGTACAGCGCGCCGAACGCCGGGGTTTCGATCCGCTCCAAGAACTCGCACATGGCGCCCATGACATAGGGATGCGAGTTGAAGGTCCCGCGGGCAAAGCAGATATCGACAGGCCGGTCGTCGCGGTAACGCTTCATCAAATCCTTGCGACCGCAGAGCGCTCCAACCGGCAGGCCGCCGCCGAGCGTCTTTCCATAGGTGACCATATCGGCTTGGACGCCGAAATATTCCTGCGCCCCGCGGGGCGCGAGACGAAAGCCGACGAAGACCTCGTCGAAGATCAGCGCGATGTCGCGCTCGGCGCAGACAGCGCGCAGCTTCTTCAACCAATCGGCATAGGCCTCCTTGTCGAAATGCGCGCTTCGGGCGCTATCGATCAGGCTTGAATCCGCGGGCGCGCCAGCATTCGGATGCAGCGCCTGCAGCGGATTGATCAGCACGCAGGCGATGTCGCGGCGATTGCGCAGGACCCGCAAGGCATCCTCGGACATGTCGTTCAACGTGTAGGTTTCATGCGTCGGAGTCGGGTTGCCAAGTCCCGGTTGGACGTCGCCCCACCACCCGTGATAGGCGCCGCAAAAGCGCACCAGATGTGATCGGCGCGTGTGGTAGCGGGCGAGCCGCACCGCCTGCATGACCGCCTCGGTTCCGGACATGTGAAACGATATTTCGTCGAGCCCGGATATTTCCTTGAGCCGCCTGACGTTATAGGCGATCACCGGATGGTAGCTCCCAAGAACGGGACCGAGGTCGCGCACCCGCTGGCTGCCCCGCTCGATGCACTCCTTGTAGAAGTCATATCCGAACAGGTTGACCCCATAGGAACCGGTCAGATCATAGAATCGATTGCCATCGAGGTCGGTCACGGTCACGCCGGAAGACGCCTGGACGAAGGCGCCGGCGGAGAGGTGTTGGCGCACAAAGCGGCTGTACTGGAATGGCGCCCGATAGACGTCGGTGAATTGCAGGTCGGAGATGCTTTCCTTGATTTCCGCGGTGAGCTTGTTGGTCTCCTTAAATCGCTCCTGATAGAGATTGGAGAGACGCATGAAGCCGGCGCGGCGGCGAGCGGCGATTTCTTCCGGCGGCTCATCCGAGCGGAAGAAACGCTCCTCGTCATACTCATAGAATGGTATGAGCGAGGCGACTCGTCGCGCCATCCGAGAATGACCCGTCAACGACCGGTGCTTTGCCTTTGAGAGCTCGAGCCGCGTCTTCAATTTTGTCAGGGCGACCGTCAATGCGGCTGCGCCAAGCGCGGACAAGCCCAATGTTGTGTAGCTGACTTCCATCCGTTCAAACCCTTTTGAGG
This sequence comes from Methylocapsa aurea, assembly GCF_000746085.1. Taxonomy (GTDB): domain Bacteria; phylum Pseudomonadota; class Alphaproteobacteria; order Rhizobiales; family Beijerinckiaceae; genus Methylocapsa; species Methylocapsa aurea. The sequence goes on from NZ_JQKO01000012.1 coordinate 134,321, forward strand.
CAAAGTAACCGCATCATGACCATTCGCTCCCTGATTGCCACGCTCAGCCAGCAGGAGAATCTCAATTTTCTCCTGACCAATCGGATTCCGCGCCGTCTGGCGACCCAATTCATGGGTTGGTTCAGCCAAATTGAGCAGCCATTCGTGCGCGATCTGTCAATTGGCGTCTGGCGGCTTTTTTCCGATTTGGATCTGAGCGAAGCGAAGAAGACCCAATTCAAAAGCATGCACGATTGTTTCGTCAGGGAGCTGAAGGACGGAGCGCGGCCCATCGACCCGGATCCGGCGGCGCTAATCAGCCCGTGCGACGCAATCGTTGGCGCATCCGGTTCGATTGTTGGCGTCGAACTGATGCAGATCAAGGGATTTCCCTACACGTTGCAAGATTTGCTTCGCGATCAGGCGCTGGTCGATCTCTACCGCGACGGGTTGTACGTCACGCTGCGGCTCACGTCCAGCATGTATCATCGTTTCCACGCGCCGCACGACTGCCGCGTGGAGCAGGTGACCTACATTTCAGGCGATACGTGGAACGTCAATCCGATCGCCCTCAAACGAGTCGAAAAGCTCTTCTGCAAGAATGAGCGCGCGGTGATTCGAACCCGGCTGGCGGCGACCGGGCATGTCGTCACTTTGGTCCCGGTCGCGGCCATTCTTGTCGCCAGCATCCGGCTGAATTTCCTAGGCGCCCGGCTCGATCTCCGGCGTGGGCCGAACGTCATTCCTTGTGACGCGGCGTTCCGCAGGGGCGAAGAAATGGGCTGGTTTCAGCATGGATCGACCATCATCGTCTTCGCGCCGAAGGGCTTCAAGCTCAGCGAAGGCGTGCGTGCGGGAGACGCCATCCGCATGGGTCAGCCGCTGATGCAGCTGCCCTGAGGCCGCCCGACAATCGCGCCCTGATCGGCGCGTTCCTCCGTTGGGGCCGACTCAGTCCTACGGCGCAGCGATCCGCGCCGTAGGACTGAGCGCGTTATCTTATCTGCCGGAGCGGCTCGATGGAGCGTAAGTGGGCAGGGTCACGCGATACGCAAGGACGAGCGAATCGATATTGGCGCCCGATGCGTCCTGATAGGGTTGGCCGGCCATGTTTCCGAGCTGGGTGATGAAGTCATTGTCGCTGCCGACGAAGAGGAAATAGTCGTTGGGAGCCTTGTGGTCGCCAACCGGCGCCACCGCTATGCTTTCCCATTTTTCGTATAGATCATTGCGGTCGTTCGGCAGGCCATTGTGCAGGCCAAATCGGTTCAACTGCGCGTTGTCGTTGATGTCGAGAAATTTCTGATAGGCCGCCGGCGTGATCGCGCTATTTAGCACGCCCAGGGGCGCGATTGGCGTGTCGGCCTGATCGTAGGCGGTCCCCGCAATATTGGTGGCGTCCGCTATGTCGATGAGGTCGACGCTACGATAGACGGAGGCCGGGCTGCTCGCCGTGAAGCCGGCGCCGCTGTCTCTGGCGAGCACAAGGAACTGATGATTGTTGAGCGCAAAAAGCGCGCTTTGCGCAGCGATCAAAAGCTTGGGCGTCGCCGTCGTCTGGTCCTGAAAGAGCGGTAGCTGAACGACATATTCGCCGACCAGCTTTGGCGCGCTATCGCGCAAATCATAGGCGAGCAGCCGAGTGTTGCGGCGCGTCGTCTTGATCTTGTCGGGATTGAGGTCCTGCATCAGGGCGCTTTGCAGCAGCACGAAGAGGGTCTTGTGGTCCGGGCTCAGGGCGAGGCCCTCGAAGCCTTGATTGTTCTGGCGGCCAACGACCGGATTGCCGGGGTCGGGATTGTAGATGACGCCGACTGGCGGGCTGTTCGCCGAAAAATTTTCAACGAGATCGCCATTGCTGTTCAACCGCTTCGGGATGAAGGCTTCGGGCGGGCGAATGGCGGCAAGCAGCTTTCCGGCGAGCGTGTAGTGGTAGATATAGGGGCCGTATTCGTCGCTCACCCATGCCGTCTCGTCGCCGGGAAGGACCACTCCCTCGGCGTCGATGCTGATGTGCCCGTTCGGTCCGATTGGAAGTTTCGGAAGGCCTCCCTGCGCCGCCTGAACGCCCGAGGGATCGAGGCCTGTGGTGAGGCCGTCCTTGAACAGGATCGAGGAGCGATAGTGGAGCGTCAGCTGGTTCTGATTTGCGGTGCTCGCCCCATAAAACGGCGTGAAGGAGAGATCAAAGCGATCCAAACGGCCGCGGAAGTCCGTGGTTCCCTGTGTGTTCCATCCCCGATCGGGAACCGCGTAGAGCGTGGCCGAGTAGCCGCGATTCGCGTAATCCTTCCAGCTCTTGAGGTCGAGCGTCATGCCGGAGCCAAATCCGCCGAGGGTCTCGCCAAATTGATCCACGGCATTGGAAGGAATTCGCGCCACGCCGACGAGCCCCTTATTGACGAAGGTCGCCCCTTGGAAGGCGACCGACTGCGCTGCGGCGGAGCCGCCCGCCAGAATAAGGAGCGCCGCGAGGCTGGAGATCAACCGGTTCCGGCCGCGCCCGAGTGCGCTATCGCTGCAATCGGCAAAGTGTATTGCCCTCATTTGTCTGCCTCTGGTTCTGTTTGATGGCTTGCGTTTGCCGATCGGCGACCTGCGCGACAGCGCGTGCGCATTGCCCTCGGCGCGTGTCTCTTGAGCAGCTCAGCCGAATAGGCGCCGCCGCGTCCCTTGCGGCCGCGCGGTTCGACGTCGACGCGGCTCCACGGCGCTTCAGTTTAGCTTTAGGCTTGAATATGCGTCAGCAATATTACAGTGAGGCGAGCCCTGGGGCGATCTCAGAGGGGATGCCGCACGGCCAAAGCCCATCGCGTCGATCTGCGCCCGGCGCTACTTTCGGCAGGCCTGCTCTGAGCGCATTTCCGATCAAGGCGAATTCGTTGGCGGGGGTTTCGACCGGTCAAACCGCATTACGGCGTCTGAAATCGATCGTCCACAGGGACGCCATATCCAATCGCAATGCGGTTGGTTTCATTGGCGAGGCCCACCACGGCGCGCAATTCCGCAAATTGCTCATCCGTCATCCCCTTGGCGCGCGCCGACGCAGTATGGGACGCGATGCAATAGGGGCAATTATTGGTGATGCTGACGGCGACGTAGACCATTTCCTTCGTCAACGGATCCAAGGCGCCGGGAGCCATGACCTGCTTAACATTGTCCCACAGGCGTTTCAGCGTCGCCGGATGAACGGCGATCGCCTTCCAGAAATTATTGATCCAGTCGACGCCTCGCGTCGCTTTAATGTCCGCATAAACAATTGCGACCTCCGCGGAGGCGTCGCCTTCCTCGATGAGCGCGGCCAATGTGTCGTCTCCCTGGCTGGCGAGGCGCGTCTGCTCGCGTTTGAATAGCCGCGCGAAAGACTTCTCAGACGCCCACGATGGGCATGAGCGTCAAGAGTGAGCCAAGTCCAGCGCCATTTCAACCTGATCCCTCGGGCGGCCAAATCTCGTCAGCTTTGGCGCCGAACGCCTGGGCGCCGCTTCGAGCTCAGCCAAACGGCGCTCCAGCGGTTGAAGGGCGCCTCGTCGTCGGTCGTTGCCGCGAGATCCCCAGCACGCGCAACAGGCGCAAGCTTACCGCTATGTCGTTTACCGCATAGTGGCGGATCTGCTCGAAAGCCGTGTCGAGCAGATGATCCAAGTCGGTCCAGGGAAATGCTTGTCTAATCTTCCGCTGATTGCGCAGGCTCGATTCGTCTCGATTTGTCTGTCGCAAGGAGCGCATATCCGCGCGGCGTTCTTCAAGGCTGAATCCCCGACGGCATAACCCTCTTCGAGCCCTAGATGCGTCCTAATGCCGCGTCGACATTGGCGCAAAATCTGCGCTGGCGGAGGGGCAATCTTTTTCTGAACACAATTTACCAATATCGCACCCAATCCGCAACAAGAGATTGGGTAAACTGTTGAAAATTGTCAATGCATCATGCGTAATTATCTCGTCTATCGTTCTATTGTCAAATGTATCCTGTGCTTTCTCTGCTGAGGCCTCTTTCATTAATGCCTCGTTCTACTCGTCAGGGAGCCTGACAGCTTCCGGAGAGCGCTTCGATCCAAGTGGATTTACTGCGGCCAGCAGGACGCTACCTTTCGGCGCGCGGCTTCAGGTCACCAATCCTACGACCGGGCGCTCGGTGGTCGTGCGAATCAATGATCGCGGCCCCTTTATTCGCGGCCGGAGTCTCGACCTCGCCATGGGCGCCGCGGAGGCCCTGGGGATCATCGGACAGGGCGTCGCGAAGCTCAAAATCGCCCGCCTGGACTGAACGTCGATCCCGTTCCCGTTCTTAGGCACTTAGTGGTTCCGGTCGGCGCGACGCCGGCCGGAAGCGGCGGCGTCCAAACGCCTGCCTCCAAATTCCGACGCGCCAGCCGCGGTCTTAAAGCGTCGCCGTCTTAAAGCGGTGGACGACAGAAATGTCGGTCGCAAACCCCGCCGAATTGCGCGAAATCCGCCGCGGCTTGTGCTAGCGTGAATTAAGGCTTCGCCGAAGCCGGGCGAACACCTCTTTTCGATCCAGGCCAGAGGCCATGCAGACCCTCGCGCGCGTTCCCTTTTTCAAGGATGTCACGGATCTCGATTTTGAGCGCTTCGACCGACTCTGCCTCTGGCGGCGCTACGACGTAGGCGAACTCGTCGTCGATTTCGAAGACGAATCCTCGGATGTCTATTTCATCATCGCTGGCGAAGTTCGAATCTTGATCAGGACCGTGGCGGGCAAGGAGATCATTCTCGGCGAGAGCCGGGCCGGCCAGTTCTTCGGCGAGATGACGGCGATCGACGGCGCCAAGCGCTCGGCCAATGTGACGGCCCTGACCAAGTCAGAACTCTGCATCATGCCCGCCAACGTGTTTCGCGAGGTCATATTCACCTCGAAGACGACCTGCGACAGAATCTTGCGCTTGTTGACCGGGCGGGTGCGCGAACTCAATGGGCGGATCACCGAACATTCGATTTTCGACCTGAAGCACCGCCTCTATTCGGAGCTATTGCGGATGGCCCATCCGCGCCCAGCCAAGCCAATGGAGCGCGCGGTGACGCCGCCGCCCTTCCATCATATCCTTGCGGCGCGGATCGGCTGCCGGCGCGAGCAGGTGACGCGCGAACTCTCGGCTATGGCGCAGGAAGGCCTGATCGAAAAGACCCGCGGCGCGCTCGTCCTCGTCAAGCCGCACGTCCTGCAAGCGCGGCTCGACGAGGCGATGCGCGAGGGAGGCTGAGGTTTGTCCTCCACGCATGACAGCAGCGCCCCCTTCGTCCAGTTGGAGGGGGTGACGAAGCGCCATGGCGGGGTCGCGGCGGTCGATGCTCTGTCCCTCACGCTGCGGCGCGGCGAATTCTTCGCCCTGCTGGGTCCCTCCGGCTGCGGCAAGACCAGTCTTTTGCGCCTCATCGCCGGGTTCGAGACTCCCGACGAAGGACGGATATTCATCGACGGCGAGGACGTCACCGGAACGCCGCCGCATCGGCGGCCTGTCAACATGATGTTCCAGACCTATGCGCTGTTTCCGCATATGAATGTCGCGCGCAACATTGGTTTCGGCCTCGTCCAGGAGGGCATTGCGCGGGCCGAAATCGCTCGCCGCGTCACGGAAATGCTGCGGCTGGTCCAGCTTGAGGGACTAGGGGAGCGCCGGCCGGATCAATTGTCGGGCGGCCAGAAGCAGCGCGTGGCGCTCGCCCGCGCCCTCGTCAAGCGGCCAAAGCTTCTCCTTCTCGACGAACCGCTCGCCGCGCTCGACCGGCGTCTGCGCGAGGAAACCCAATTCGAGCTCATGCATCTGCAAGAACGGCTCGGCGCGACCTTCCTTGTTGTGACTCATGATCAGCGCGAGGCCATGGTCATGGCGAGCCGCATCGGCGTGATGCGGGCCGGCCGGATCGAGCAGATCGGCGCGCCGGCCGAGATCTACGAAAGGCCGATTTCGAGCTATGTCGCGCAATTCATCGGCGAGATCAATCTGATCGAAGGAGTCGTGAAAGGGCAAAGCGCGGAAGGCCCGCTCGCGGAGGCGCGGTCAGGCCTCCTTGGCGTTTCGATCGCGGCCGGCCTCATCGACGTCGCCTGCGCCGTCGCGCATGCGCCGGGGAGCAGGGTTGCCATTGCGGTCCGGCCAGAGCGCATCCGCGTCGCGCCCTTGGACCGCGCGCAAGAGTTTCCAAATGTCCTGACCGGGGAAATCGAGGAAAGCGCCTATCTCGGCGACATGACGCTCTATCGCGTGCGGCTCGCCGGCGGCCTCGTCCTGCGCGCGGCGCATCAGAACGCAAGGCCCGGCGCGCATTCGTTCGAATCGGGCGACAGGGTCGCCGCGAGCTTCGCGCCGGACGCCGGAATCGTCCTGCCGGCATGACCAAGGCCCAGCCCCCTGCAAATTTTGAGGCCGGGCTTGGGCGCTGGCTTGTCCTCGCCCTCCCCTATGCTTGGCTGGTCCTGTTCTTTCTGGCGCCTTTCGCGCTCATCCTGAAGGTCTCGCTGTCCGAGCCGGAGCTGAGCCAGCCGCCCTATGCGCCGGTTTTCGACTCGTGGGACGCCTCGGTCATTGTGGACAAGCTGCGCAGCTTATCGCTTGGCGCCTATGCCAGGCTTATCGAGGATGCGCTTTATCTGCGCTCCTATCTCGAGTCCGCGGCTATGGCCGGAGCGGCGACCTTCGCAACTTTGCTGATCGGCTATCCGCTCGCACTCGCCATCGCCCGCAGCCCGGCGCGCTGGCGGCTTTTGCTCCTGACGCTGGCGATCGCGCCACTCTGGACGAGTTCGCTCGTCCGCGTCTATGCGTGGATCTTGATCTTGAAGGACGAGGGCGTTCTCAATCATGCGTTGATCGCGCTCGGCCTGGTGACGGAGCCGCTGCATATTTTCGCGACCAACTGGGCGGTCCTTATCGGCATCGTCTATGCCTATCTGCCGTTCATGGCGCTGCCGCTCTATGCCGCGATTGAAAACCAGGACAGGCAGCTGGCGGAGGCCGCGGCCGATCTCGGCGCCGGCGCCGGCGGCATTTTCTGGAGGATCACTTTGCCGCTGTCCCTGCCTGGCGTTTACGCCGGCGCGCTGATGGTTTTTATCCCCGCCGTTGGGGAGTTCGTCATTCCCGACCTTCTCGGCGGCTCCGACACGTTGATGATCGGGACCACGCTGTGGAATGATTTTTTCGTCAATCGCGACTGGCCGGCCGCGGCCGCGGCCGCCGTCGCGCTTCTTGCCCTGCTGCTTGGTCCGCTGCTGTTTTATGAAAGGATGCAAATGCAGGCGGGAGCGAATCGCCGATGAGGATACGCGTGACGCCGGCGCGACTCATTGCGCTGAGCCTGGGATTCGCGTTCCTTTACGGCCCGATCGCGCTGGTGATCCTCTATAGTTTCAACGCCTCGCGACTTGTCACCGTCTGGGGGGGATGGTCGCTGCATTGGTACGGCGCGCTTTTTTCCAACCGGCAGCTGATGGCGAGCGCCGCGACGAGCCTTGAGGTCGCGCTGGCCTCGGCCGCGATCGCGACGGTTCTCGGCGTCCTGGCGGCGCTCGGCCTGGATCGCTTCGGGCGGTTCCGCACGCGCGGGGTTTTCGCCGCCATGCTCTTCGCGCCCTTGGTCCTGCCCGAGGTGATCGCGGGCCTCGCCTTGCTGCTGCTCTTCGTCGCCCTGGGATTGGAGCGCGGTTTCGTCACCCTCGTCATTGCGCACGCGACTTTGAGCCTCCCCTTCGTCGCGATCATCGTGCGGGCGCGGCTTGCCGCCTTCGATCGCTCGCTCGAGGAAGCCGCGCGCGACCTCGGCGCCGGCCCGGCAACGGTTTTTCGCGCGGTCACCTTGCCGCTGATCGGCCCCGCGGTGGCGGCCGGCTTTCTCCTTGCGATGACTCTCTCGCTCGATGATCTCATCATCGCCAGCTTCAATTCGGGGCCGGGATCGACCACCTTGCCGATGCGCATCTATAGCGAGGTGCGGCTCGGCGTGACCCCGCAGATCAATGCGATGGCGACGCTGCTGATTGCTTTTGTAGGCGCAAGCCTGCTTCTGGCGACGCTGGTAGGAGGCCGGCTTCCGGGGTGGTCCGCCCCCTCGGATGAGGGCCGGAGAAGCTAGTTTTCGCCTCCCGCGCCAGGCGCGGAAGGTTTGTCTGCATCGGGCTTGCGGGACAGCAGAGGCGCGGCCGCGCCGGAATGGCGGATGAGGCTGCCGACGTCGGGAAGGAACGCCAGATCGTCCCAAGGGCCGATCACGTCGAAACGAAACGTCGGGGCTTCGCGCCTCGGATTTTCACCGCTGGCGGATGGGGTCGCGACGGCATGGAGATTGAGTCCGCGCTCGGCGAGATCTGCTACCCCATCGAAACGGAGAGCGACGCTGGGGCTTTGCAGCGCGCCCGCCTCGATGTCGGCCAACCCATTGGCGATTCGGAGGCCGAAACTCGCGCTTTCGAACGTGGTTCCTCCATGCCGGATGTCGGCCGCGAGGGCGAGCGGTCTTTTGTCGATCCGGCGCAGAGCCTGCTCGAGGTCGATGCCGCCGACTTCGCCATGCGCGAGCGTGAATTGCGCCTGTCCGTCCAGATTGCGCATGAGGTCGCTCATGCTGGCCCCGGAGCTCTCGATATTGCCCGAGCTTGTCATCGCCCCGGCGAATTTCGAGCCGCCGATCCCACCCGGCGCCGCGGCGGCGATGTCGACGCCGGAAAGGGCGCTGGAGGCGCGCAGGATGAGGCCTGACTCGTCGGCGGAGGCGAAGGACGCGCGGCCCTTAATTGAACCGCGATAAGCTTTCGCCTGGGCCAAGTTGAAATCCAGGCGGCTATCCTTGTTCATTACGGAGAAGGCGGCGTCCTCGATCGCAAAGCGAGGCAAAATCACGCGGGCGGCCGAAACCCGAAGGTCGAGATCGACGAGGCCGAGCACGCTCAAATCGAAAAGATCGCGGCTCCATTGTCCATCGCGCCCCACCATCGTCGGAAGGGTCGAAAGGAATGGCCGCAAGGACAAAAGATTCGTCGCCAAAGTGCCCGACGCAAGCGGTCTTTTTTCGCCGGCTTGAATCGCCAGCGCACCCTCGAAATCATTGCCGTCGAGCCGCAAACGCAAAGCCGAAAACGCCGCGTTCGAGGCGCCGATGCTTGCGTCGCATGTCAGCGCGAAATCATCGAAAGGGCCGGGGAGCCGGACAAAATATCCGCTGGACTCGACGAGTTTGCGCACCGAAGGCGCCGAGGCGACGATATGGCCGGCATATTGCGGCCTCGGCGCGCTCGCGAGGGCGCCTTCGGTCGAAAGCGTCAGGGCGGGGCTCGCGATCTGGAGACTGATCGCGGACTGGCCGCCGCGCAAGAGGTCGGACGGCCGCGCTATGCGCGCGGCGATGTTCGCGGTTTCGCCGCGAAATCGCGCTTGCCCGGTCACGCTCGCCGCAGCTCCGAGCTTGCGCCAGTCCAGCGTCACGTTGATCGCGTCGATCAAAATATCCGATGTCGCGAGTTTGCTCTTGAGACGCGCGCTGCCGTTGATGAGCGAGACGGCGCCGAGCGTCGCCTCATCGGCTGAAAACGCCTGAGCGCTGTCGGATTTTGCATAGGCGGCGCGGCCGATGGCGCTATCGGCGGGCAGCGGCCGGCCGTCGAGGTCGATGACCATTTTCGGTTGGCCCAGCGAGGCCCAGGCGATCTCGAGCCTGCCGAGGAAAAGTGGGGCGACGCGGAAATAGCCTTTGAGAACGCGCGCATCGATCGAAAGCGCGCCGGAGGGGTCCGTGAAACCGATGTCCTCAATGTTGATATGAGGCTGCGGGAGAACGACGAAAACCGCCTTTCCCTGCGAAATCGCGACGAGGCCGGTCATTTGGCGAATTTGCGCGACGATCTCATCGCGAAGGGCCTTTGTCGAAAAAACCCACGGCGCCGATGCAGCGATAATCGCGACAAAAGCGATCAAGACGCCGAAAACCCCTAAAGCGCGCGAAATGCGTTTGCGCGACGGCCTCGAGGGAGCGGAAGCGAGCGGCGCCATTTCGGCCATGGCTTTCAATTGCTCTCAGTGTTGTCGTTATGCATTATATAAGAGCATATTAAGAGCAGCCGAAGAGTGATGTGAACTTTGACTATGGCGCCTTCATGGCGAAAAATACGCTCTTCGGCGAGGCGGGCGCGTGGATCAGCTGCGACGATTGCGCTGAAATCAATCGCCATGGGGGCAATGGCCCACAGCGCCGAATTCCTCGCGCAACATGCTGGCGAGATCGTCAATCCCAAATGGCTTTTGCAGAACGGCCCGGTCGGCGTAGGCGGCCGGTATGCCTGAGCGGCCATATCCGGTGGTGAAGATGAAAGGGCAGGAGCGTTTGGCGAGCAGGTCGGCGACCGGGTCAATTCTCTGCGAGCCGAGGTTCACGTCGAGAAGAGCGCCGTCGATCTGTTCGCGGCCGATCAATTCGAGCGCCGCCGGCACGTTGCCGACGCAGCCCGCCACGGTGAATCCAAGTTCGAAAAGGGTGTCCACGAGCGTGAGCGCAATGAAAGGCTCGTCCTCAACGATCAAGATCCGGGGCTTTGAAATGGGGGCCGTTGAGTCGGCGAGCATCATTTTGGGACCTGAGTGTTGCTATAAACTGTGCCTTGCCAATTCGATAAAGTCCAGAAAATCAATCTCTAGTAACGAGATGTTCAATCCGGCAAGGCGCCTTGAGCTGTCGCGCTCAAGAATGCGCGACCCAGATAAACTGGCAAAAAAGGCGCGCATAAGAACGCGCGCATTAGGGCAAATGCTTTAGAGTCAATGTTCTCTTGGTTCTCTTGGCGGCAGGGCCAAGACGGACGCGGCCGCGACCCATGCCCAGCCAAGAACCAGCAACGTCCCTCCGATCGGCGCCGCCATTGGAAAGAGTTTGGCTGCGGCAAGGGTCCGCATGGAAAGATCGCCGCAAAACAGCAAACTGCCAAGCAGGAAAATCGCCGCCGCGCCAAGGAACTGGCCGCCCCGGCGCGGCGCGGCTAAGGCGAGGCCGCAGACCGCGAGCGTCGCCGCCGCATGGAGCATGAGGAAGTTAGCCGCTGTTTCAAGCTGCGGACCGCCGCCCCCATGCGCCGCTAGGGCGGCCAGGATGACCCCGCCGCCGCCGGCCAGTCCCGCCAAGGCGGCCAGGGTCAATGCAATTTTAGGCATGGCATGTTTTCCCAAGGAGGATTTCGCTCCGCCGGCCGAGGCGAAGCCGCATCTTTTCAGGCCCGCCGCGCAATCGCCTCGAGCTGACGCCGGTAATCGGCTTCGATTTCGATATCGGCTGCGTCGGCGCTCGCCAAAAGCAGAGCGGCGATGAAGCTTTGGTCATTGGTCGGGTCGGCGAGCGCCGCTTCGATCGGCGGGATGCTTGTGCGCGGGCGGACCAGATTGAAGCGCTGCTGGTCGATCGCGGCCGACCATTGCCGCCGCAGCCATTGGGCAAGAATGGGCGCCAGCTCCTGGACGAAATTCGACGACCGCAGCCGTTGCAGCAGGCGCAAGCCGGCGTTCCAAATATCCTTGGGGTCGAGGGCCTTGCCTTCGATCATGGCTTTCAGCGCCTGGCCCACCGCGTCATCAAGGGTGACGATCGGATCGATCGTCTGCAGGCAATGGGCGATGGCCGAGGAGCCGGGATAGAGAGGACCCATTTGCTTGGTCAGCAGCTGATGCAGCTTGACGACGGCGTCGTGGTCATGGTTCAGGCCAGCGGCGATGCAAAAAGCCATCGCGGTATCGTCGGCGACTTCCCGAACGCTCTCTTCGCGCAAATCGACGGCGGAGAGATTTGGGATGACGCCCCTTGGGAGGGAAAGCTTTTCAAGCGTCGGAAGCACCCGCAGATAGGCGGTCGCCTCGAGCCAGCCCATCAAATGCTGCGCCAAGGCGGAAGGATCATGGCTGCTGATCGCCGAATTGACGCTTTCTTTTCGCTGCATTGCTTCTGACATGGCGGGCCGCTCTCGTAACTGATTGTCACCCGATTTTGGATGAAAGGATGGCGTAAACCCAGGCGGGGCGGGTTGCAAATGACGCCGCCGCAGGGATTAAGCAAATTTCGACGGAAGTCGGCGATGCTCGCTTTTGGGCGTGGCATTATTCATTATCGGAAGCTTCGGAGCTTGCCGATGAAAACGAAGATCCCGCCGATAAAATGAAAACGGAGGAGCGGCGATGCTGTTGGGCCTTGTTTCAAAGCGGACCGCGCTTGCATTGGCTTGCGCGGCGATGGCCGGTGCGGGATCGGCGCAAGAGCGCGGGACGCTGGAGCCGAAGCCGCTGCCGCAGCTCGCGCATCCGGAGGATCCGGCTACGCCGGCGAAGGAATTGTTCGGGCGACAGGCCGAGGCGGCGCCTTTGGCGGCGCGCACCATCGGATTTTATTCGCGCGGCTGCCTCGCGGGCGGGCGGGCCCTCCCGGTCAATGGTCCCGCCTGGGCGGTCATGCGGCTTTCGCGCAACCGGAATTGGGGGCATCCGGCGCTGATCGCCTTTCTCGAACGTTTCGCGCGCAGGGTCCCATCGGTCAGCCACTGGCCGGGAATCCTCGTTGGCGATCTGTCGCAGCCGCGCGGCGGACCGATGCTGACCGGGCATGCCTCGCATCAAATTGGCCTCGATGCCGATATCTGGTTGACGCCAATGCCCAATCGCGAGCTGTCGCGCTACGAACGGGAGGAAATGTCAGCGGTCAATGTCGTGCGCGCCGACCGCCTCGACGTCGATCCGGCCAAATGGACGCCCGATCACTTGGCGGTCGTGAAGGCGGCGGCGCAGGCGCCCGAAGTGCAACGTATTTTTGTCAATGCCGCAATCAAGAAGGCGATTTGCCGCGAGGCGGGCGGCGATCGATCCTGGCTGACGAAAGTGCGCCCCTATTATGGACATGACTATCATTTTCATGTCCGCCTTGTTTGCCCCGAGGGCGAGGACGCGTGCCGCGATCAAGATCCCGTCCCGCCTGGTGAGGGCTGCGACGGATCGCTCGCCTATTGGTTTTCCGACAGGGTCCTGCATCCAAAGCCGGCCCCGATAAGGCCAAGACCGCCGCTGACCATGGCGCAAATGCCGGCCGAGTGCAGAAGCGTCTTGCTGGCGAAATAGCGCCAGGTAAGTGAAGGCGCTCCCAGGCAAAAAAGAGCGCCTTCCGGTTGGCCGGAAAGCGCTCGAGTTTTGCTTCGAACTTCGCGCGGACCTTGCGGCCGCTTATCTGGAAATCATGGTCGCCATCTTGGATGGCGTTCCGGTCTCGCCGCAGCCAAACCGCTCGGAGGCGAGTCGCCTATTCGATTGGCTTGACTTTGATGTGATGCAGCTTGGTCTTGTGATGAACGCTCACGCTGCGTCCCATGACGATTGGAGCCTCCCGCTTGACCTGATGGGCGGCGGAGGCCGCGGGAGCCTTGTCTTCCTTGGCGTCCTTTTTGACTTCTTTCTTAACCTCTTTCTTAACTTCTTTCTTGACTTCCCTGGCTTCGGCTGCGCCGCCCGAAATCTGGCCGACGAAGGCGGCGCTCATCGAAACAAAGCCCAACAGGGCGAGGGCGGAAAAAATCTTGCGGACTGACATAGAATGGCTCCAAAAACGCCACGCGCCGCTTCGGCGGAAAGGTGGGGGATCGTGGCTGCACAACGTGGCAGCGCCGGAAACGTTGCCTCGAACTTTGCGTTAAAACCGCTCTCAACGCCTTTTTTGGCGGTGAAACCTTAAGTAAGCGTCTCCGGGCTGGGTTTCCATGATGCCTCAAAGCAGGATTACGAAGTTCCGATGACGTATCGGTGGGGCTCGCGCGACGCCCCGCCGGCGGGCTCTGAACTTCGTCTTGGCTGAATCCGCGCCGGCGAACCGGCGCCCGCGCAATAGAAGCCAGTCTGGCCGGAAAAGAAGTGCGCTGCGTCACCGGCCTCTCGGCCTATGAGGCGCGGGCCGTCATTTCGGAAATTTTGCCCGCGCTGGCTTTATCCGGCGGCGAGGCGAACGCCGACCGGGCAAGCGACGCCCGTGCCCCCCACGCCGCAATAGCCGTCCGGATTCTTGGCGAGATATTGCTGATGATAGGCTTCGGCGTAGTAAAAGATCGGACACTCCAATATTTCGGTCGTGATCGCGTCAAAACCTTGCGCTGCGAGCGCCTTGGCGTAGAGATCCTTACTTGCCTGCGCGGCGGCGCGTTGATCGGAGTTCGTGACGTAAATGCCGGAGCGATATTGCGTGCCGACATCATTGCCCTGGCGCATGCCCTGGGTTGGATCGTGACTTTCCCAAAAGGTCTTTAGCAGCGCCTCAAAGGAAATCCGCCGCGGATCGAAAGCCACGAGCACGACCTCATTATGGCCGGTGAGGCCGGAGCAGACTTCCTCATAGGTCGGATTCGGCGTGAGGCCGCCGGCATAGCCGACCGCGGTCGCATGGATTGCGTCGCCGAGCTGCCAGAACTTGCGTTCGGCGCCCCAGAAACACCCCATCCCGAACACGGCGGTTTCGATGCCTTGCGGGAAAGGAGGGGCGAGCTTGTGGCCGTTGATGAAGTGAAATTCGGCGGTCGGGATAGGGTCCGGCCGGCCGGGAAGAGCCTCGGCGGCGCTCGGCAGCGCGAGATGTTTGCGGAACGAAAACATGGGTCGCTCCCTTGGGCGAGATTTAAGGTGGCGCACAATGGGCCTAAGCTCATCGGCCCGCAATGGGATCTATGCGGCAACGCCAGGGCCTGCGCCCCATCTCTTTGTTTAGATGAATAATTTTATCTAAAATGTGCGGCGCCGTTTTGGCGTCCCGGTCCAGAGCGCTTTCAGTTTCGGCGGAATCAGAAAGCAGCTCTAGGTCTTTGTTTTGTCGCATTTTCTTAACGCGAACCGGTATCCACTTCGCTTGAAAATGCTCTAGGTCCTCATCAGCGGCTCGAATATCCGATTTTTGGCTCGGGTTCACGGGCTAGCCAGAACAGCAAGGCGCCGAAGGCGCCGATGACCAGCCATATCGGCAGTTGCAGAAAATTGACCAGGATCAGATCGAACAGAAGCGGCGGCGCATGGGTCTTGACCGCTTCCTGGAGCGCGGCAAATTTTACCGGCGCGAAAGAGGCGGCGGTCTGGCCAAGCTGGGTTACGATCAGGCTCTTGGCCGAGATCGAGCGCGTCGCGTCGATAATCAGGGCGGCGAAGGCTGTCGCCAGGATAAGAAGGCCAAAAAAGCGCAACGCGAATCGAACCATGAGAATTTATGAATCCGCTCCAGACCAAGGCGCATCCGCCATGGCGCTCATATATCAAATGCGCGGGGTTTGCCTACCCCGCCCGCGCCTCACCGCAGGAGTTCCGCTTGCCGAAAGGGCCACGCCGAAAGCGCCTTTGCATTGCCTTCAGGCGCGCCGACGCCTATATGTCGCGTCTCTTCCCGTCACGGCTAAAGATTTGAGCCTAGCTCGTGAGCCTCGCCCCCGGCGCGGCGGGGAGCGCGAAGCGGCGCGTCCGCGAAAGCCGCCGGATTTTCCTTGAATTCGAGCGCAAAGGAGAAAAACAAATGAGCAATGCGCCGCTGATGCCCAAAGCCACCGCAGTCTGGCTCGTCGAGAACACGTCGCTCACCTTCGATCAGATCGCCAATTTCTGCAAACTTCATCCTCTCGAGGTGAAAGGGATCGCCGACGGCGAAGTCGCGGCCGGGATCAAGGGGCATGATCCGATCACCTCCGGCCAATTGACCCGGGAGGAAATCGCGGCGGCGGAGAAAAACGCCAGCCGTCAGCTTCAGCTCGCGGTCTCGAAAGTGCGTCTGCCGGAGCCAAGCCGCAAGCGCGGCGCGCGCTATACGCCTTTGTCTCGGCGCCAGGATCGGCCCAACGCCATCCTTTGGCTGGTGCGCAACCATCCCGAGCTGAAGGATGCGCAGATCATGCGCCTCGCCGGGACCACGAAAACGACGCTGCAGGCGATCCGCAACCGAACCCACTGGAACTCGGCGGCCCTGGCGCCGGCCGATCCCGTCACCCTCGGGCTCTGCTCGCAAATGGATCTGGATTTTGAGGTCAATCGCGCCGCCAAGGATCGTCCGCATGTCGAGGAAGACCACGGCCAGACCCTTGTGCCCGCCGAAATCACCACGCGGGCGCCCCATGACGAGCCTCGAACCGAGGCCGAGGTTTTTGGCAATGCGCCCGCCAAGAGGCCGGAAGAGGATGCCGATATTGACGTCGATTCGGTTTTCGCGAAGCTGAAGGACATCAAAGTCAGGGAATAGGCTCTACAGCTTTTAATTGAAATTTATTCGATAAAATCCTTATAGGGGTGCTTTTTCCCGCGCGTTGGGATAATGTTAAGGCGAATCGCGGCATCGATGAGCGCATCTTGATCGATGCATTCGCGTCCCGCCGCCATGATCGAACGCGCTGGAGAAATTGATGCAAAGCCTCAACGGATGCGCGCGCGGCGCGGGGTTCTTAGTCCTCGCGCTTTTGGCGGAACTGGGCTGCCGGCCGGCTCGCGCGGCCGATCTCGATGGGCCCTATTATGCGCCGCCGCCTCCGGCGGTCGCCTATGGCGGCGGAGTCGGCGTCGATGCGCGGTGCAGGATCATACCGGCGCCGGAATTGAATCTTGTAGGCGACACCGCGCGTTTTCGTCCCCAGGCAGTTTGCCAATCGCGCGGCCTTTATGCGGATTCGCTTGGATTTCCGGAAGCGCCAGTGTTTTATGGTTTCGGTTACGGCTACCGGCGGTATTAAGGGCTGATGCCGAAATGGCGCAGGCTGTTGGATGAGATCATGCCTTCAAGTAATAAAGTATAGAGCATGGTCCGTTGGGTTTAGTGCGCCAATTCTTAATTGAATCAGATTAGCTGGACCGTCATTTTGGCGGGAGTGGCGCAGGCTCAACCGTGACATCCCTGTCGGCTGGCCATTTCATCTTATAGCCGAGGCGGATCTCGCGCTTTTCCTGCGGCGCATATTCATAAGTCCAGCTCATGACGCCGCGCTTGTCGGCGACGATTTTCTCGCTCGGCGGAGTCGTCGCGGGCAATTGCTCGACCGAAATCGCAGCATTTTCGGAAAAGGGAATGGCGTCGATCAGGGTGATTTTCACTGGAAAATCATGCAGGTTTTCGATGCTTGTCTTGAACTCGCGAGTCTCGGTCTTGGCCTGAGCGAACCAGGTCGGTTCATTCTCCTTGCGCCGGACGGGAACCCGCGCGACCTTCACGCGGTCATCAGCGCCGAAGGAAATTTCCAGAAAGTCGCCCGCCGGGACGAAATCGATCTGGCCGGCGCCCACGTAGGAGCCATCGCGATAAAGCGCGACTTCGCCGGGGAGCAAAGGCGCCTCATTATCATTATCATTTGTGAACCGGGCCACGAGATAGGCCGTCGGGTCAAGCGCGGGAACGGTCTTGAGCGAAAGGTCCGGCGCAAGGCCACGCGCGGAAATCGGCGCCGTCTTGACCGCTCCATCGCCGGCAAGACTCGTGCGTCCGGCGATTTTGAAAGCGGCGTTGAAGGGCCCGGCGTCGATCGCCGCTTGGCGCTCCCCTGCTTCTTGCGGAGACGCTGGCGCGCTCATCGGCGCGCTTGCCCGTTCACTTTGACCGTTGCCGCCTGAAGGCGGCGGCGCAGCGGCGGATTTCATCCCGGGACGCGTCCCAGAGGCGATCGGGAGCTCGCGAAAGCCAATCCTCTGCGGATTGAGTTCCGGCGCCATCGCGCCGCGATCGGCGCGAATGGTCGAGACGATCAAAGCGACATCGGTCCAATCCTCGCCTGTCGTTTGGGAAATCGCCGCGCGGCGCGAGAATTCGAGCTCGGCTCGCCTTCCTCCGCCGCCGGTTTCCAGCCGGGCCTCATAGCGCGGGCGCCAATTCGCGCCGCCTATGCGATAGGTCAGCGTTATGCGCGCCCTTGAAGCAGCGCCGACCTCGGTCTCCACCGATATTTCCCGCGCCGGTTGGGACCTGGCGGCGGGCCGCGCCCGGGCGGCGTCGATCGCCAAAATAGCCTCGTCGAGTTCGCGGACCCGCCCGCGAGCCGAGCGCAACTCGTCGCCGAGCTTGGCTAGGCCGGAGCCAATCGCGCCCCAGGCCTTGGTCCAGTCGGCGACGTCAAGAGGTCTTGACTCGTGTCCAAGCTTTTCTGGACCCGCTTGCGAAAACCGCAGCATCATCGCCTTCTCGGCTTCGAGCGCTTCAAGGGTCACCTGCCACCCCTCCCGCTCCGAAAGAAGCTCCTTCAACCGCGCTTCGATCGCATTGTCGGGCTTGGCCTCGGCGCGGGTCAGGCGGCTTGTGACTGAACCCAAAACGAGCGCCCCGCCGACCTGTCCCGAGGTTTGCCCCGAGACTTGCCCGGATACTTGCAATGAAGCCGGATCGAGGCCGATCGGCAGATTTTTGAAAATCAGATTGGTTTGGCCAGGCGGAAGCTCGACCTCGGCGACCCGGCTGACCAGGGCCGTGTTGGGGAAAATGGTCACGGCGTCGATTTTCGAAAGGACGTCCATGTCTGCGGCGCCCGCCGGAAGGGAGGCAAGCAGCCCGGTTGCCAGAATAAACCAGCGCATGAACATTCCTTAAAATTCCAGCCTTAAAATTCCACGCCGGCGCAGGATTTCTTCAAAAGCCGGCGGGCTTTTTGATGCGACGAGCATCGTCCTTGAAATGGGCCATTTTCAGGGCTCGGCGGCGCGGCAAAGCGGCCCTGCGAGCCGGGCGGCGTCAAAGAGGCGATCAATTTCTTGAGATCGATTTTGAAATTATTTTCTTGGTTTCGAATCGAAACAATCAGCCGGCCGCCACGAATTCGACAAAAATGTCCGAAAGCACTGTGGCGGGTAGCACGTTTGGGTCAAGAAATCTGGCCGCGCTTGGAGTAGCACTTACAACGCGAAGTTCGTTGCCTCGCATTTTCCGGGGTTTTCCCGCGATCTGCCCGAAACAGGTGACGGGAAACCATTATCCGGGCCGGTCGCCCCTCCCCCCTGGGGCGACCGGATTTCCAGTCGGCCCTTTCTCGATGCAGGGACATCGGCGGGACATCCCGCGGAGCCCAGCGGCTTTTTCCGGCCCTTCGCGCGTTCAAGCCCGTCACGCCCATTTGAATCTTTCACGCAGGCATTAACGCCAGATTAAGCGCGGCAACAATTTTTCAGGAAAAGCGCGGACCGCGCCGCGCTTCGGCCAGCGCCCTGGAAAGCGCCGTGGCGAAATCGGCCTTCTCTCCAGGCCCGAGAAAGGCGGCGACCTCGACGCTCCTGCCGCGCGAGACGAGGGCGAGCCGCTGGGTTCCAAATTCCTCATGCTCCTCGCGTTCGAGCCGGACAAAGGCGGGATTGAAGCGCCATTCCGCCTTCTGGCCCTTGGCGCTCACTTTGGCGAGCCGAAGTTCGAACGCCGTCACATCGACCTCCTCATAGGCGCGCGCGGCGCGGAAACTCGCGCGGAAGGCCAAATAGAAAAGCGCCACGTCGAGCCCCATGAAGCCGGCGACCGGCCAAGCCCCGAATAATACAAAGGGCACGCTCGAAAACAGGCTCGCGCCCGCAAAAACCATCATCAGCAAATGAAAATTGCGCCGCGTGAGCGACCGGTGCGGCTTCAAACGCGCGGCGAAGAGCCTCCGGTTTTCAGGATCGGCGAGAATAGAGTCCTCGAAAGACAATTGGCGGCGCCCTTCTCACTTCAGGTCATTGAAACTATAACGCGCGAATGGCCAAAAATATGCCACGCAAGACGCCCGCGACGATAGATCCGGATGGCCCCCCGGCGCCGGCCGCCGCCCCGAAGCCTGTGCGTAAAACAAGCGCGAAGAATTCGCCAGCGCCACGAAACAAGCGGCAAAAACCGCCGGATCCGGCGCTGGTCGCGGAGATCTTTCGTCGTTTCGAGGCTGCCGATCCGAATCCCAAGGGCGAACTCGATTATGTGAACCCCTACACTCTGTTGGTCGCCGTCGTGCTTTCCGCGCAAGCGACCGATGTCGGCGTCAATAAGGCGACGCGGGCGCTGTTCGCGTCGGCCGACGCGCCGCAAAAAATGCTGGCGCTCGGCGAAGACAAGCTGCGCGACATGATCAAGACGATCGGGCTTTTCCGGACCAAGGCGAAACATGTGATCGCCTTGTCGGAGCGGCTGATGAAAGATTTCGGCGGCGAGGTTCCAACGAGCCGGGAGGCCCTTGAAACGCTCCCTGGCGTTGGCCGCAAGACCGCCAATGTCGTCATGAACATTGCGTTCGGAGCGCCGACCATAGCGGTCGACACCCATCTTTTTCGCGTTTCGAACCGCATCCCCCTAGCGCCGGGCAAGACCCCGCTCGATGTCGAGCGCGGCCTCGAGAAGATCATTCCCGATGCCTTCAAGCGGCATGCGCATCATTGGCTGATCCTGCATGGCCGATATATCTGCATGGCGCGCGCGCCTAAATGCGCGGTCTGCCTCATCTCCGACCTCTGCCAATGGCCGGACAAGCGGGCCTAGAGCCTATTCCGAACAGATTGGTTCAATCTGTTCGACGAGAATATGCTCAGACTCTTTAAACACTGGAGCGATTTCTGATCGATCGAATGACTCCATTCGATCGGAAGGCGCTCTCGGGATCGGCATAATCCGCCCGACGGCATGCTTTGTGCCTCTCCGCTAGATGTCGCGTTTCGGTTGGGGCGCCGCCTGCCGACGGCCAGAGCGCCCAAGGCATCGGGTCGCCCAGCGCAGAGTTCATCCCCGGCGAGAGGCCGGGACTGGGGCTGATCGCCATGAGCAGCCGGCCTCAGGAATCACAGGAGAATTGCAATGAGCGAAGCACACAGCGCCGAGGACAGCGCGCACTATATTTTAACGATTTTCAAACGGCACAGACGCCTGACCGGTCAAACCGAATTAATGGCCAACTTCACATTGCCATTTGCCCAGGATGGATGGCAACTCAGCGATTTCTCCACGGGGCAGCAATATGCCGTCGATCAGGGATGGATCGAAATCGGTAAAGATGACAAATTTCTCCGTCTGACCGAGGCGGGCAACGCGGTGGCGTTGGTTGTAGCTGCTGACGCCTGACGCGAAAGGCATTGCGCGCGCAAGAATGGTCTGGATTACGGCGCCGCGCCCGCTCCATTTTGGTAGCTAAGCTTACATAGTCTTGAGATCGGCGTGCAAGAAGCAACAATTGCGCACGCCGACTTGGCTGCCGAAATTCGCCATCATGGCGAGCGACAGCGGTTGCCTTAAATGACGATGGTGAGGCGTTCGGCGGCGCGGGTGATGCCGGTATAGAGCCAGCGATTGCGATGTTCGCGGAAGGCGCCGCTTTCATCGAACAGCACCACAGAATTCCATTGCGATCCTTGCGCCTTGTGCACGGTCAGCGCATAGCCGTAATCGAACTCGTCCGATTCGCGGCGCAGTTTCGGCGCGAGGCCTTCCTCGACGCCTTGGAAAAATTCCGGCAGGACGCCGATCCGCAGCGGCTTGCGGGTCGGATCATCCTCCGGCACGACATTCAGCGCCAGTTTCTTCTTCCGGGTCGTAGCTGTCGTCTTGACGATCCAGATGCCGCCATTCAACAAGCCCTTTGTCTTGTCGTTCTTGAGGCAGACCAATTTATCGCCGGCTTCGGGAAAATCGGTCCCCCGCCCAAACAGCTCGCGCATTCTTCGATTGTAGGAGCGGCGGGTGCGGTTCAGCCCGACAAGCACCTGATCGGCGAGGGTCACCGCGCCCGAATCGATCTCGCGCCGCTCGATGACGCGGCTCTCGCCATAGGCGCCGAGCGGCAGCCGGCCGCCTTCGCGCACGAGCATGGACATCTGGATGATCGGATTGTCCGCCGCTTGGCGATGAACCTCGGTCAGCATCACGTCGGGCGCGCCATCGGTGAAAAAGCCGCCGCCCTTGACGGGAGGCAATTGCGCCGGATCGCCGAGGACAAGCACCGGCTTGCCGAAGGAGAGGAGATCGCGGCCAAGATCGGCGTCGACCATCGAACATTCGTCGATGATGACGAGACTCGCCTTGGCGACGCTGCTTTCCTCGTTGAGGACGAAGGTTGGCTCCTCCGCATCGGTTTCGCGCGGGCGATAGATCAGGCTGTGGATCGTGCGCGCGTCCTTGCAGCCCTTGGAGCGCAGGACCAGCGCGGCCTTGCCTGTGAAAGCGGCGAAGGCGACCTCGCCGTCGATGTCCTGCGCCAACTGCTTGGCGAGCGTTGTCTTGCCGGCGCCGGCATAGCCAAACAGCCGGAAAACCTGCGGCTCGCCGCGCTTCAGCCATTCGGCGACGGCTTTGAGGGCGCCCTCCTGCTGCGGCGACCAGCTCATGGCTGCGCCCCGCCGGCCGGCGCAAGAAAAAGAAACAAAGACAAGTTCATCCGGGACTCCAGCCGCAAGAGCGCTTTCGGCATCCGCGGAATCGGAAAGCAGCTCTAGATCTTTGTATTATCGCATTTTCTTAACGCGAACGGGCATCCACTTCGCTCGAAAATGCTCTAGATCCCGGCATTCGACGCGAGTCGGTCTGGCGAGGGTGCGGGGTCTTTGCCGCCAGCGTCAAGGGGCCATGCTGCGCCGCGCTCCTCGACCTGCGTCCCTACAACTGTTCGGCGGCTTATTGCCTTGTGGCGCGGCCGCCGCGCTTGCGGTACCTTTGGGAAAGCGCCAGCAGGAGCGCACGTAAGGGCGAAGATGGGGGAGCGAACATGCGGGGAGCAGTCATGAGACGATTTTGCGTCGCCGGCGCGCTTTGGTGCCTGGCCGGGGCGGCGATCGCGGAAGAGACTTTGGCGCCACCAGCCGGAGCCAAGCAATTGCTGGAAGTCGGCGCCGATGGCGTGCAGGTCTATGTCTGCTCCTTGGTGGAACAGCGCGACAAGGCCCAAATTTTCGTCTGGGTTTTCGATGAGCCCGAAGCGACCCTCTTCGACGCAGAAGGCCGGCAGATTGGGACCCATTCCAAGGGGCCGACCTGGACGCTGGCCGACGAATCCGAGATCACCGGGGAGGTCGTCGCCAAGAAACCGTCTCCACAGCCTCGGACGATTCCCTGGCTTTTGCTTAAGGCCAAGTCGCATCAGGGCGCAGGGCCCTTTGCCGCCGCCACATTCATTCGCCGAGTCGAGACGAAGGGCGGCGCGGAGCCCGTCGGCGGCTGCGATGCGGATCACAAAGGCGACGTGGCGCGGATGCGCTATTCCGCGACCTATCAATTTTTCGGGCTATAGAGCGGGCCTTAGCGTCGGAGGGCGCCTCAGTTTGGGGTTGCGCAGTGGGTGGGTTTCGGCCAGTCCGCTCCCGGGCCTGCAATTTGGAAAGCGGCCATTCTGTCTATGGCGTGGCCTGGCCGAGAGCGGTCAGTTAGCTTCAGGCCGCAGGGCTGCGGCAGCCATTGCGCTTCAATGATCGAATCGCGTATTCCAGTGAAGCATGACCTACGTAACCGCAGATGAGCTTCGGTCGCACCTCGCCCGCTTCGAGGAGCGCCGCGCTCACTACGAGTGGCAAAGTAAGAATGCCGCGGGTCGGCTACCTCGACACGAAGTATGGCGCCACAGCTATCTAGCCGATCCTTATCTAATCGGAGCGCCGGCTGATCGAGTAGCAGCGCGGTGGTGTGATATATTCATCAACGCGACCGAACTTGGAAGTGATGGAAAACTGGGGCTGTTGCCTTTTCAGACCACTGACGAATTCTTGCAAAAGTTTACTCACCTCATCGAGGAATACGCTGTTAGGGGTGGTGTTCCAAATGACGCCGTAGGGAAAGCGAGGACGCCGCTCCTGCGCTATTTTGAAAATGGCGATCCAATCGCGCTTAAGATGTTTGATGGTTATATTCCGCCTACTTCACCATTTCTTGTCAAATACGGTCGACGTGAGTTTCTTGGGCCCATGTTTCGTTCGGGCAAAATCAGGATTTCTCCTGCGGCTTTCTATAATGATGTTAAACACAACGCTGCTGTCCGCGACGATGAAATCAGCCGCACATTTTTTATCCCGACCTATCGCGAACGCTTAGAGGGTAAAGACCATCTAGATTTCCAAGGACATCGAATTAGGTTCGGTGAGGACGATATAATCCATCCGGTCGTGGTAGAGGATTACTTTCTCTTCAGCCTATGCGATCATATTTATTATCGACTACCGACCGATTTTGGTGCTGACGCGGCACTTGTTCTCCGAGATCCGATCCGCTTCACCCAGCGTATAATTTCGGCCTTCTTGTCGCGATGGTCCGAATGGGAACCGATGAGTGGGCCGGTCACATATTACGACCCATATCGCGATTATACGAAATTCAAGATTCCCGAAATGGCGAAGCATTTCGGCTATGCTTATCAGCGCGAGGTCCGCATTGTCTTACGGTCGAAGCGGCGGATTCTCACCACGTTGCAGCCCGAATTTCTAACGATCGGTGGGATGGAAGATTACGCCGACCTAGTAAGCGCCGACTAACGTCTGCGGGGCTCCACCGGCAAGAATTCGGGCCTATGAAGAGGACGTCCGCTTACAGAAGTGTCTCGCGGGATGCCCATTGACTGACGTGGGCGCGAAATAGAAGCAGCTGGCCGGAAAGCAGAAGGGCGACTTTGTAGTGATGACCGCTCCGACACGCAAATTGAAGTAAGATCAAAAACAATATCGTATATAGAAATGTTATATGCTGGCGATGGAGTATGCGTTCGATGTTCGATCATCCCCTAATTCAGATCTATGCGTTCGAGGACACTCCGCTTGATCGGGACCTCAAGCTAATTGATGAGAAGTGGATGGTCGAATTTGAAGCCGCCCTGATCAAGTCCGTCGATGAAAGTGGTGAAAGTGCATATTCGGTCGGCTATTATTCTCCTGCTGCCGCCAGTGCCATCGACTCTGAGTCGATGGAACTGGCGTGGTATCCCAACACCCACGACCGTTTTCATCAGGTCCGTATCTCGCTTCCTCGATCTGCGTTCGTTACCTGCGTGGGGAGTTGGCAGTACGATTACGATCCATTGATCTTTGTCAGAGGCGATTGGCTTACCAATTTGCACCTCCGTTCACATTCCGTTTTCGCGCTCATCGACGCGATAAACGTCAAGAAGGCGCTCGCCAGCGGCACGCTGACACGCGTCAAGCTGATCGAATTGCGTGACCGGATCGATGAAATCTCCTCCGGCAATCCAACAGTAGCGTTCATGTCCTTTGCCGATAGCCTGCTGCTAAAAAGCAATTACTCGGTCGGCCAGTATGACAGCAATATCAAATACACATATGAGCCGGAGAAGATCATTCGCCTGTTACCTGACGTACGGGCTGCCTATCAAAGGGTGCTAGGGCTGGATATCTACGCTGTGATCACGCAGGGTAGCAACGAATATTACAATGATGACCTGCTGCACATTTCGAGCACTCATAACCATATTTCGTTCAACAGCCTCGGTCTGCCATTCGCGCAGACGCAGGCTATTGAGCATTGCGCCCGAGCGGCGCTTAGAACTGGCATCCATCCTGCCGCAGATGTTTATCTAGAGGAAAATTTCTATCACTCGCTGCGCTTTAGAAGAGAATTCGCCAAGAATAACGAACCAAAATTCCTTTATAAATCTCCAATGGTCACTGGAAAAAGCTATTATTTTCCAATGAGCCTCCAGAAGCTGACCGACAATCTGGAACGGCTGAAATAGCCGCTATACACCTAAGCATTTTGTCTTCTAACCGGTATTTGCGTAGCAAAAGCCTAGTCGTGTCAACTGCCTGAGCTGAGCTTGATGCACACAACTTGATTTTCGGTCGGCGTCCGATGGGTGCAATGTCAGCTTTCCAGAAGCGCCAAGTTTGCATTGAACGACCGAGACGGGCGCTCTGCAGTGGGACCCCAACTTCGTGAACGGCCGCTTCGGAGAATCGGAAGCTGGTCTTGGAACGACGAGGTTGGGTCCAGACTGTGTAAAAAGGGCCCCAAATTTGCTAGAATCGGCTCGATATAAGAGGGCCGGTCATGGGGCGTTTCGTCGAGGGTGAAGACCGACGGCAGTCGTTGTTATTGCCGGAGACGCTCGACGATTACGTGACCGAGGACAACCCTGTCCGGGTGGTCGAAGTCTTCATTGAAGAACTTGATCTCGGGGCGCTTGGCTTTGGGGGCGTTCACCCGGCGGCGACAGGTCGGCCCGCCTATCATCCGTCGACACTGCTGAAGATCTACCTCTACGGCTATCTCAATCGGATCCAGTCCAGCCGCCGCCTTGAACGGGAGGCCCAGCGCAATATCGAGCTGATGTGGCTCA
>NZ_JQKO01000013.1 GCF_000746085.1 Methylocapsa aurea
GGCTGCCTGCCGATCCTGATCCAGCTGCCGGTGTTTTTCGCGCTCTACAAGGTCTTGTTCATCACCATCGAAATGCGGCAGGCGCCGTTTTTCGGCTGGATCAAGGATCTCTCGAAGCCCGACCCGACCAATGTCTTCACCCTGTTCGGCCTGCTGCCGTTCGATCCGACCGCGCTGCCGGTGTTCGGCTCGTTCCTGGCGCTCGGCGTCTGGCCGCTGATCATGGGCGTCACGATGTTCATCCAGATGAAGACCAATCCGGAGCCGGCCGACGAGCTGCAACGGAAGGTCTTCACCTGGATGCCGGTGGTCTTCACCTTCACCCTCGGCAGCTTCCCCTCCGGCCTCGTCATCTACTGGACCTGGAACAATATCCTCTCCGTCCTCCAGCAGACCATGATCATGAAACAGGCCGGCGTCAAAATCGAACTCTGGGACAATCTCGTCAATACATTCCGAAAAAAAGCCGCAAGCTGAAATGACCCAAGCCCTGGACCAGCCAGCGGGACAGCGCTTGGACCCCGCGGCGGAAATGCAGCGCGCCGGCCCCGACTACGACGAAATCGGCCGCAAGCTTTTTGCCGAGGACTGCGCATTCATGTGGGCGGCGGCGGCGATCGGGCAATTGCCGCCGCCGGGCGCGCCGGAGATCGCTTTCGCCGGGCGCTCCAATGTCGGCAAGTCCTCGCTCCTCAACGCGCTGACCAATCGCAAGGCGCTGGCGCGCACCTCGAATACGCCAGGGCGCACGCGAGAGCTCAATTTCTTCGCCCTTGGCGGCGATGCGGAGGCTTCCAAGCTTCGCCTTGTCGATATGCCCGGCTACGGCTATGCCGCAGCCTCCAAGACGAAAATCGCTTCCTGGACCGGCCTGATGCAGGATTTCTTGCGCGGCCGGGCGCGCTTGCTGCGGGTTTTCGTTCTGATCGATGGCCGCCACGGCTTGAAGCCGGTCGACCTCGAAATGCTGGATCTCCTCGATCGCTCGGCCATGTCCTATCAAATCGTTTTGACCAAGCGCGACGAGGTCAAAGGAGCCGAGCAGAACGAGCGCATCGCGGCGACGCTCAAAGCGCTGGATAAGCGCCCGGCCGCTTTCCCGGAGGCGATCTTCACCTCATCCCAAACCGGCGAGGGCATCGGCGCGCTTCGCGCGGCGATCGCAAGGCTGCTCGCCGAACGCGGAAATTGACGGCGCCAGCCCCTCCTCCGCCGCCAAAAAGACCGCGCGGCTCCGCGTTGAGCCTGTCACAACGAGCGGATAGATAGAGCAATGGATTCAAGCTGGACGTTTCAGCCCGGACGTTTCACCGTGAAGGTTTCACTGGACGAGAATCAATGAACGACGCGACTGACTCCCGCGCCCAAGCGAAGGCTCAAGAACAGGCCGCGATCTTGATGCAGGCCTTGCCGCATATGCTGCACTATGACGATGCGATCGTCGTAGTGAAATACGGTGGCCACGCCATGGGCGATGACAAGGTCGGCCGCGATTTCGCCCGCGATATGGTTCTGCTCGAACAATCCGGCGTCAATCCGGTCGTCGTTCATGGCGGCGGCCCGCAGATCGGCGCGATGCTGCGCAAGCTCGGCATCAAGTCCGAGTTTTCGGACGGTCTGCGGGTCACCGACAGGGCGACGATCGAGATCGTCGAAATGGTCCTCGCCGGTTCGATCAACAAGCAGATCGTCGGCTTCATCAATGCCGAGGGCGGCCGGGCGATCGGCCTTTGCGGCAAGGATGGCAATATGGTCATCGCCAATAAGGCCCCGCCGACCAGCGAGGCGGTCGATCTCGGCTTTGTCGGCGAACCGGCCAAAGTGGACACCACCGTGCTCGACCAAGTGCTCGGCCGCGAGCTTATTCCGGTCCTCGCGCCGATCGCGCAAGGCGACGACGGCGAGACCTATAATGTGAACGCCGACACCTTTGCCGGCGCCATCGCCGGCGCGCTCAAGGCCAAGCGACTGCTGTTCCTGACCGACGTGCCTGGCGTTCTCGATCAGAAAGGGAGCCTGATCAAGGAATTGCGCGTCGAAGAGATCCATGCCCTGATCGCCGATGGCACCATCACCGGCGGGATGATTCCAAAAGTTGAGACCTGCATCTACGCCCTAGAACAGGGTGTCGAAGGCGTCGTCATCCTCGACGGCAAGAGCCCGCATGCGGTGCTGGTCGAGCTTCTTACCGACCATGGCGCGGGAACATTGATCAAGAGGTGAGCAAAACGAAACGGTTCTTGGACGATCCATCAGAAGCGGCGCTGTCGGACGAGCGGAACGCCGCGCCAGGTCCGGAGCGCGAAGCTGCGCCGGACGCCGATTCCCCTGTGCCCGTCGATCCTTCTTCGACCGTAGAGACATACGCGCGGATCGATGCGTTCGCGCGGATCGACACTTGGGTGTTCGATCTCGACAACACCCTCTACCCGTCCGACAGCGACCTTTGGCCCAAGATCGACGCCCGCATCACCTTGTTTCTCGCCCATCTCCTCGGCCTCGACGGCATGTCGGCCCGAGCGCTGCAAAAATACTATTATCAACGCTATGGGACGACATTGCGGGGCCTGATGCAGGAACACGCCGTCAGCGCCGAGGAATTCCTGGAATTCACTCATGACATCGACCGCTCTTCCCTCCTGCCCAATCTCGCGCTCGCAAGCGCCATCACGGCGCTGCCGGGGCGCAAGCTGATCCTGACCAATGGATCGCGCGATCACGCTCTGCGCACCGCGCATGCGCTTGGCCTCCATGCCATGTTCGAGGATATTTTCGACATCGCCGCCGCCGATTTCGTGCCCAAGCCGGAGGCCGCGACCTATGAGCGGTTCTTCGACAAACACGCGGTCGATCCGCGGCGGGCGGTGATGTTCGAGGATCTCGCCCGAAATCTGATCGTTCCGCACCAGAGGGGAATGACGACGGCCCTTGTCGTACCCAAACCCGGCCAGAAGGATCATCGCGAAGCCTTCGAGATCTCCGGCGACGTCGCGCCGCCCCATGTCGATTTCGTCACCAGCGACCTCGAAGCCTTTCTGATCGAGATCATGGCCAATATGCCGATCGACGAAAGCAATGGGTGAATGCCGAAAGCCCCGCCGAAACAGTTACGCTGGAGCGTTGCTGGCGCATTGATTACTTTGATCGAAACCCTTAACCCATGGATCGTCCGCAGAAGGCCGATCCGCCCCAACAAATCCGCCGAACGAAAGACCAGCCGATGACGCATACCGCCCTCGAAACCATCATCGACGCCGCCTTCGAGGATCGCGCCGCCATCAATGCGCAGACCCAGGGCGACATCCGCAAGGCGGTCGAAGCGGCCCTCCATCTGTTGGACGCGGGAAAACTCCGGGTCGCCGAGAAAATTCCCAGCGCGGAGGGGCCAAATTCCTGGAAGGTCAATCAATGGCTGAAGAAGGCCGTGCTTTTGTCTTTCCGCCTCAACGACATGGCGGCGATTTCCGGCGGCCCCGGCGGCGCCTCCTGGTGGGACAAGGTGCCCTCCAAATTCGACGGCTGGGGACCGAAGGAGCACGCCGCGGCCGGGTTTCGGTCGGTGCCCAATTGCGTCGTGCGCCGCTCGGCCTATATTGCGCCGGGCGTCGTCCTGATGCCCTCCTTCGTCAATCTTGGCGCCTATGTCGACTCGGGAACCATGGTCGACACCTGGGTGACGGTGGGCTCCTGCGCCCAGATCGGCAAGAATGTGCATCTTTCCGGCGGGGTCGGCATCGGCGGCGTGCTCGAACCCTTGCAGGCCAATCCGACCATCATCGAGGATGATTGCTTCATCGGCGCGCGGTCGGAAATCGTCGAGGGCGTGATCGTTGGGCAAGGCGCGGTGGTCTCGATGGGCACGTTCATCTCAGCCTCGACCAAGATCGTCGACCGGACCAGCGGCGCCATACACATCGGCTACGTTCCGCCCTATTCCGTCGTGGTCTCCGGCAATCTGCCAGGCAAGCCCTTGCCCGATGGCGCGCCTGGCCCCTCGCTCTACTGCGCCGTGATCGTCAAGACCGTCGACGCGCAGACCCGCTCCAAGACCGCGATCAACGAGCTTTTGAGGGATTGATGGCGCAGCTTCCAGCGGCGGAGCGCGCGCGCTTTCTGTTTCGCACCGATCAAGGCGTGATCGATGCGAAAACATGGCGTCAAGGCACGGCGCTGCTCGGCGCCATCCTCGTCCTTCTCACCGCCATCTGGCTTGTCGTCGCGCCCTTCACGCAGCGCGACCTCGCCGCCACGCCGTTCTTCGCCTGGGCGACCATCGCCGCCTTCGTCTATCTGCTGTTTTACGCTTTCACGATTCTCCTGATCGCGATCAGCCATTATAATCTCAGCGCCAAGCGCTGGCGCGATCGCGGCCGGCCCGCGGGGCTGGCGGGACTCCTGCCGTTTTTCGCGCTTTTGAGCGGCGCGGCGCATTGGCTGCAGCCGCGCGTCGCGGAAACACTGTCCTATTGGTATGTCGCGGGGCTCGACGCCTTGCTCGTTGCGATCATCATCTGGAACGTCGCCGAACTCGGGTTTTGCGGCCGCCGCGCGGATTAGAGCGCTTTCCGATCGAATGGAATCGTTCGATCGATCAGAAATCGCTCCAGTTGCAAGAACCTGAGCATGCGCATGGAATCCGAGCGATTCCTCCCGGTCGCGCAACGCTCTAATTGCAACTTCGCCAAAAAATGCTCTAAGACAGGTCAACGCCCCTGCGAGCCAGCGCGAAAATGACAAGTTCATCCCGTCGCGAGACCTTGGCCGATCTCAGAATTGAGATCGATCGAATCGACGCGGACCTGCACCGGCTGCTGATGGAGCGCGGCGAGATCATCCACCGGCTCATCGAAGCCAAGGCCCGGCAGGGCGGAGGGTCGGCGTTCCGGCCCGGCCGCGAGGCGGACATGATGCGCGGGTTGGTCTCCCGGCACGAGGGACTGCTGCCGCTCGACACTGTCGAGAGCATTTGGCGGATCATCATCTCGACCTTTACCTTCGTTCAGGCGAATTACAGCGTTCACGCCGATATTTCGGGCGGCGACGCGGCGATGCGCGATTGCTGCCGATTTCATTTCGGCTTCACGGTTCCCTATGTGGTCCATCTGGGCGCCGCCAGCGTCATCGACGCCGTCGCCAATTCCAGCGGCGATCTTGGCATGGTGCGCGTCGAAGGCGGCGCCGCGTCGGGGCCATGGTGGCGCAAGCTCATCGATCCGCGGGCGCCGAAGATCATCGCCCGGCTGCCATTCGTCGAGCGTCCGGATCATCCGGCCGGCATGCCGCTCTTCGTGATCGCCCAGCCCCTTGCGGAGGCCGCCGTGCGCGACGTCGTGCTCTACGCCGTGACGCTGGAGCGTTGGCTGGACAATCTGCCCTCCAGTCTCGGCGCGCTCGGGGCCGAGATCGTCGGCAACGCCGCCGATGGATTTGGCCTCTCGCTTCTGGTCGCGACGAACCGAGGCGGCGGACCGGAGGCCTTGCGGCAGGCTCTCATTTCCGCCGGCGCGACCGAGCCGAGGATCGCCGAAATCGGCAGCCATGCGGCGCGTTTCGATATGTCCGAGGGCCAGCATTGCCTGGATTGCGGCGCGGCAAGTCGCGACCAGTCGGATCGAGGCGAGGCGGCGTAATCACTCTTTTTCGGAGTCTCATTGCATGACCAAAATCGAGCCCGCCGCGCGGCCGCGCCCGCTCGAAGGCGTTTTCAGCATCGATCCCTATGTCCCAGGCAAGAGCGCGGCGCCGGGCGCCGCCAAGGTTTTCAAGCTGTCTTCGAACGAGACGCCGCTTGGTCCATCGCCCCGCGCGCGGGAAGCCTTTCGCGCCTTCGGCGACCGGCTAGACATCTATCCGGACGGTTCGGCGAGCGCTCTGCGCGCGGCGATCGGGGCAAGGTTCGGGGTCGACCCGGAAAAAATCGTCTGCGGCGCGGGATCGGATGAAATCATCCATCTTCTGGCGAGCGCCTATATCGGCCCTGGCGACGAAGGCATTTTCACGGAGCACGGTTTTCTCGTCTATAAGATCGCCATTCTCGCGGCTGGCGGCGTTCCCGTCGTCGCGCCAGAGAAGAACCTTACGACCGATGTCGACGCCATTCTGGCCAAGGTCGGCCCGAAGACCAAGATGGTCTTCATCGCCAATCCGAACAATCCGACAGGAACCTATCTGCCCATCGCCGAAGTCGAGCGGCTCAAGGCGAGCCTGCCTTCCGACGTCGTCCTTGTGCTTGACGCGGCCTATGCCGAATATGTGACCCGCGCCGATTATTCGGCCGGCCTGGAGCTTGTCTCGGCAAGCGAAAACGTGGTCATGACCCGGACCTTTTCCAAAATCCATGGTCTGGCCGGCGTCCGGCTCGGCTGGTGCTATGCGCCGCTCGACATCTGCGCCGCGATCAATCGGATACGCCCGCCGTTCAACACCAATGGCGCCGCGCTCGCGGCCGGGATCGCCTCGCTGCAAGACGCCGATCATATCGCCAAGGCGATCGCCCATAACGCGGAATGGCTCGCCTGGCTGACGAGAGAAATCGGCGCGCTTGGGATCGAGATAACCCCCAGCGTCGGCAATTTTCTCCTGCTCCATTTCAAGGACGAAGCCGAGGCGCAGGCCGCCGATCAATTTCTCACCGCGCGCGGGCTGATCCTGCGCGCGGTCGGGTCCTACGGCCTGCCGCATTGCCTGCGCCTCACCGTCGGATCCGAGGAAGCCAATCGCCTCGTCTCCGCCAGCCTTCGGGATTTCGTCCAGTTAGGAAACCCCGCGCGTGCCTGATGGTCTTGGGGCTCCGCTGAGCGAGCCATTGTTTGAACGGGCAGCGCTCATCGGCATCGGACTCATCGGCTCGTCCCTGGCCCATGCGTGCCGCCGCAAAGGGCTCGCCCGCGCCATCGTCGCCGCCGACGCATCCCCCGCCGTCCGCGAAACGGTGCGCAAGCTTGCGATCGCCGACGAGGTCGCGGAAACCGCCGCCGCGGGAGTGGAGGGCGCCGATCTCGTCATTCTCTGCGCGCCGGTCGGGGCGATGGGCGCAATCGCCGAAGAAATCGCGCCCCATCTCAAGCCTGGCGCGATTGTCTCCGACGTCGGTTCGGTCAAGGCGTCGATCATTGGCGCGGTCGCGCCGCATCTGCCCTTGGGCGTTCACTTTATTCCCGGCCATCCCGTGGCTGGCACCGAGCAGTCCGGCCCGACCGCCGGGTTCGCCACCCTCTTTCTCAATCGCTGGACAATTCTGACCCCTCCGGAGGGAACCGATCCGAAGGCGCTCGCGCGGCTTTCGGCCTTCTGGACCGCGGCCGGGGCCAATGTCGAAGTCATGGCGCCGGCGCACCATGATCTGGTGCTCGCGATCACCAGCCATGTGCCCCATCTCATCGCCTATAATATCGTTGGCACAGCCGCCGATCTCGAAGAAGTGACCCGATCGGAAGTCATCAAATTCTCCGCCGGAGGGTTTCGCGACTTCACCCGCATCGCCGCATCGGATCCAACAATGTGGCGCGACGTTTTCCTCAACAACAAAGAGGCGGTGCTCGAAATGCTCGGCCGCTTCAACGAGGACCTGACCGCGCTTCAGCGGATGATCCGGCGCGATGACGGTCAAGGCCTGTTTGATCTGTTCACCCGCACAAGGGCGATCCGGCGCGGCATCATCGAACAAGGGCAGGAAACCGCCGCCCCCGACTTCGGCCGCCGGACTGGGGAGAACTAACGCCGGCTTTGGCGCGAAGCCAAACCGATGGCGGAGATATATGATGCTCCGGCGCGCGCGATGGTATATTCAAGAAGGCGGCACGCGTTCGTTGAAATTCCGATTGCTCGGCGCATCTCTCGGCGGATAGACGCCGAATGAAAGTTGGCGCATCATGACCGAAAAGACGATCGACCTCGACGGTCGACGCGGCATGGCGGCGCAGAAGGCGACCCAAATCCGCCGTCTGATCGCGGCTGTCGAGGCGGACCATGTTGCGCTCCGCGCGCGACAGGATGAACTGGAGCATTTTCTTGGGGCTGCTCCCGCCGCGCATTGGCAGGACGCCGTCGCCAAGGCCCGCTACCTGCTGACCCTGTTCGCGCAGACGCCCGCTGCGGAAGATCCAAGGCGGGTCAAGCTGATCGCGGATGTCCTGGCCGATTTCGAACGCCTGCTTGCAGAACCGGAACACCCGCCGATCGGGTGATGCTATGCTCGCAGCCAGCGAGCCTCCTTGAAGGAGAATGACGATGGCCAAAGGTCAAGTTCGCGGCAACCGGGAAGCCAAGAAGCCCAAGAAAGAGAAACCGAAGGAAACGGCCGCCGCCCCCTCGCTCTTGAAGATCGCGACTCCGCCCAAGAAAAAATAAAGCGAAAATAGCGCGATAAGTACCGGGAGAAGCCTGCCAGAGCGCCCCAGCAGGAGGGGCGAGAATTATTCGCGTCGTCCGGATCCAGCCCCCGGCTTACGCCGGCCCCTCCGCAATCTCGTCTGTCCAGACCCGGAAGCTGGTCAGCGTGTTGGGGCCGAAGGTCGTGGCGATGGCGACGTCGGCGGCGTCGCGTCCCCTCGCCAGCAGCACCCTTCCGATGCGCGGCGTATTGTTCCTCGCATCGAATGTATGCCAACGGCCGCCAAGATAGGCCTCGAACCAAGCCGCGAAATCGCCCGGCGGAAAGGGCGGCGGCGTGCCGACGTCGCCAAGATAGCCTGTGCAATAGCGCGCCGGAATGTTCAAGGCCCGGCAGAAGGCGACGGCCAAATGCGCATAGTCGCGACAGACGCCGCGCCCTTCCTGATAGGCCTCGGAAGCGGTGCGCGTCACCCGCGCATGTTCGTAGCCAAATGCGATGCGCTGGTGCACGTAATCGCAGATCGCCTGGACCCGCGCCCAGCCCGGCGCGGTATGGCCAAACAAGGTCCAAGCTAGATCCAGCATCCGATCGCTGTCGCAGAACCGGCTCGCGAGAAGAAAGACGATGGCCTCCTCCGGAAGCTTCTCGACCGCGATCTGGGCCGCGTCGAGCGCGATCTCATCAGGCAGGCCGGAATCCGTCACGATAGCGTCAGTCGACAGGCTCATATGGCCCGCCGGGGCGACAATGCGGCTGCACCAATTGCCAAACCCGTCGCGATAGCAGGAAATCGGAACCGAGGGGATGATCACGATATGATCAGGCGCCGCGAGGTCGGCCACGCGGGAGTAATGGATATTCAACATCGCAATCAGGGGCGTGGGTTGCGGAAATTCATATTGCAATTCATAGCCGACCCGAAGTTTCACTAATGCTCTCCGCGCGCCTGGGAAGCCCGCCCATAGCCGTTGATTTCTGCATCGGGCGGCTGACAACGTATTTTGGCATTCATATCACTTGGAGCGCTCAAAAGAACTGGCAATAATTCAGCCCGACGACTCACTAAATACTTTGCGCCGGACCACCGAGACATTGATCTGCGCTGCTGCCTGGCGCCAGTCTAGCGCTGGAGCGCTTTCCGATCGAATGGAGTCATTCGATCGATCAGAAATCGCCCCAGTGTTAAAAAGTCTGAGCATATTCTCGCCGAACAGATCGAACCAATCTGTTCGGAATATGCTCTAGAGCGCTTTTAGTTTCGGCGGAATCAGAAAGCAGCTCTAGGTCTTTGTTTTGTCGCATTTTCTTAACGCGACCCGGTATCCACTTCGCTCGAAAATGCTCTAGACGAGCGCGACATTGGAGAAGACACGTATGAATCGTCCAAGCTTCTTAGATCGCTTGAACTTTCAACATGAGGACTCCGATCGCCACGCACGCATGCGCGATGCCGACATTAGTCTCTCGCGCGAAATTCTCGAGTTAAGCCGGGCGGACCAGAAAGCGATCTGGACAATGCTCCGCGCCTCCCCAGACGGGCTCGACGCCGCCGAGGCGAAAGCAAGACTGGCTTTGGTCGGTCCCAACATCATAGCCAAGGAGGGCCGCCCCAGCGTTGTGAAGGAAATATGGGGGTGCGCCAAGAGCCCCTTGAACGCCTTGCTGCTCTCTCTCGCCGTCGTGTCCTATTTCCTTGGCGACTTCCGCGCTGCTGTCGTCATTGCGATCATGGTCGTCCTGGCGGTCACGACGGCGTTCATCCAGGAGCATCGCTCCAATAACGCCGCCGCGAAACTCCGCGCCATGGTGAAGACGACGGCCAGCGTCAAACGGCGCGGCGCCGCAATCCCCGCCGGAGAGGACCTATCTCAGGGCTTCAGCGAAATAGCGATGGATCGTCTGGTTCCCGGCGATATCGTCCGGCTCTCCGCCGGCGACATGATCCCAGCCGATCTGCGGCTCCTCAGCGCCAAGGACCTTTTCATCAACCAGGCGGCGCTGACCGGCGAGGCCATGCCATCGGAAAAATCGACGGCGTTCCATGTTGGGGAGATCGACGATCCTTTCGACCTGCCAAACCTTTGCTTCATGGGCGGCAGCGTCGTCAGCGGTTTTGGGACTGGAGTGATAGCGCATACAGGCGCGAAAACCTATTTCGGCCAGCTTGCCGACAAGATCGCCGGACAGCGCGAGGAGACAAGCTTCGACAAGGGAATCAACCGCTTCACCTGGCTGATGATCCGGTTCATGCTCGTGATGGTTCCCGCGGTCTTTCTGATCAATGGCTTCATGAAAGGCGATTGGCTCGAGGCGCTTTTATTCGCCGTGGCCGTCGCCGTCGGCCTGACGCCGGAAATGCTGCCGATGATCGTCACCGTGAATCTCGCCAAGGGCGCGATCGCCATGTCGAAAAAGCGGGTCATCGTAAAGCGCCTCCACGCGATCCAGAATTTCGGCGCGATGGATATTTTGTGCACGGACAAGACCGGCACGCTGACGCAGGACCGCATTATTCTCAAATGGCATCTCGACATTCGCGGCAATGACTGCGAACGGGTGCTGGAATTTGCTTATCTGAATAGCCATTATCAGTCCGGCTTGAAGAATCTGCTCGATGTGGCGGTGCTGCAGCATGTCGAGATCGGCAAGAACCTTCACTTGCAGCATCAATACCAGAATATCGACGAGATTCCCTTCGACTTCGCGCGGCGGCGCCTGTCCGTCATTCTGTCGCGGGAGGACGGCACGCATGTCCTCATCTGCAAGGGCGCGGTCGAGGAGGTTTTTGCTGTCTGCGACCGCTATGAGCTCGGCGAAGAGCTTGGAGCCTTGGATGCCAGCCATCTCGTCCAAGCGCAGGCGGAGACGCGCGAGCTCAACGAGGACGGGTTTCGAGTCGTCGCTGTCGCGTATAAGGAAATTGCCGCACTCAAGCCAAGCTATAGCGTCGATGACGAATGCGACCTGACGCTGCTTGGCTATATAGCCTTTCTCGATCCGCCGAAGGAGACCGCCGGCGCCGCCATCGCCGCCCTCAATCGGTCCGGCGTGATGGTCAAGATCGTCACCGGCGACAATGAAGTCATCACCCGCAAGATCTGCCGCGAGGTTGGTCTCAAAGTTGAACGCGTCGTGCTCGGTCCGGAGATCGAAAAGATGAGCGACGCCGCCTTGGCGGATCTCGCGACATCGGTTGCGGTCTTCGCCAAGGTCTCGCCGGCGCAGAAAGCCCGGGTCATCGCCGCCCTTCACGCCAAGGGCCATGTCGTCGGGTTTCTCGGCGACGGCATCAATGACAGCCCGGCCCTAAAAGCCGCCGATGTCGGCGTGTCGGTCGACACCGCCGTCGACATCGCCAAGGAAGCGGCGGACATCATCCTGCTCGAGAAGAATCTGCTGGTTCTTCAAGAAGGCGTTATCGAGGGGCGCAAAGTCTTCGCCAATATCACCAAATATATCAAGATGGGCGCAAGCTCCAACTTCGGCAATATGTTCAGCGTGCTTGGCGCCAGCGTCTTCCTGCCGTTTCTGCCGATGCTGCCGATCCAGGTTCTCACCAACAACCTGCTCTACGATTTCTCACAAACGGCGATCCCCACCGACAATGTCGACGAGGACTATCTCGCAGCGCCGCGGAAATGGGACATCGGCAATATTTTCAAGTTCATGGCGTTCATTGGGCCGATCAGCTCGATCTTCGACTACGCCACCTTCTTCACCATGCTCTATGTGTTCGACAGCTGGACCAATCCAACCTTGTTTCAAACCGGCTGGTTCGTCGAATCCTTGCTGACGCAAACGCTCATCATCCATATCATCCGCACAGCCAAGGTCCCTTTCGTCCAAAGCCGGGCCAGCCCGGCCCTCATCGCGACGTCGCTGATCATCTGCGCGATCGGCGTCGCGCTGCCCTATACCCCGCTCGGGGAAGCCCTAAAATTCACGCCCTTGCCGCCGCTTTATTGGCCGATCGTCGCGGCGTTCCTGTTGAGCTACGCAACGCTGACCCATCTCGTTAAAACCTGGTTTGTCCGCCGCTGGGGCATGTGACGCCTAGAGCATATTCTGAGCACCCACGCCAATGATCGGACATTTCGTTTCCATCCGCGCCTCGTCTATAGTGGCCTCCCCTCCTGGAGCCGGTTCGTGACTTTCTGTTTGCGCTCAAACCTTTACGCCGCCGCGGTTGTCGCCGCGCTCGCCTTGTCTCTGTCCGGCTGCGGACGGCGCGGAGCGCTTGAGCCGCCGCCTGGCGCTCCCCACTCGAATGCGCCCCTCACAGGCCGGCCGGATGAATATCGCGCCCCCACAAATTTTGTGGATTTTCCGAGAGCAAACATGGTGGGGGCCGCAGGGACGACGGGCGCAGCAGGGGCGCCGCCGCTGCCGCCGGACCCGGAGGAGCCCGACAAGCCTAGCGCGCCCGTGGCAAAGCCGCCCCCAAAGCCCTTTCTGCTCGATCCCTTGCTCTGACGCAGTATCAGCCAATGCATCATTTTGAGACGAAAGACGGCGTCCTGCATGTCGAGGATGTCGATATTTCCGTCCTCGCGGCCGAGGTCAAAACTCCCTTCTATTGCTATTCGAGCGCCACGCTCACGCGCCACTATGAGGTCTTCAAGGCGGCGTTCGCGGATGTTCCCAGCCTCGTCTGCTATGCCGTGAAGGCCAATTCCAACCAGGCCGTGCTGACGACCCTGGCGCGGCTCGGCGCGGGCATGGACGTCGTGTCCGAGGGCGAATTGCGGCGGGCGCTGGCGGCGGGGGCGCCGGCCGAAAAGGTCACCTTTTCAGGCGTCGGCAAGACGCAGGCGGAAATGGCCTTCGCGCTCGATCAGGGAATTTTCTGCTTCAATGTCGAATCGGAGCCCGAGCTTCGCGCCTTGTCCCTCCTCGCAACCGCCAAGAACACGGTCGCGCCCATCGCCATTCGCGTCAATCCGGACGTCGATGCGAAAACCCATGCAAAAATCTCAACCGGCAAGGCCGAGAATAAGTTCGGCATCCCGCTCACGCGCGCGCGTGAGGTCTATGCCGAAGCCGCCAGCCTGCCCGGTCTCAAAGTTGCTGGCGTCGATCTTCATATCGGCTCGCAGATCACCGATCTTGGCCCTTTCGACGACGCTTTCAGCCTCACCGCCGAGTTTGTGCGCCTACTGCGCGCGGATGGCCACGACATCGCGCATATCGACCTCGGCGGCGGCCTCGGCATTCCCTATCGCGAGGGCGATGACCCGGACAGCTATCACCCGGAGCGCTATGCGGATGTCGTCAGGGCCCAGCTTGGCGGCCTCGGCTGTCAGCTTGTTTTCGAGCCGGGCCGGCTGATTGTCGGCAACGCCGGGATTCTTGTGACACAGGTTGTTTTCGTCAAGCGGGGCGAGGCCAAGACTTTCGTCATCGTCGACGCGGCCATGAACGACATGGTCCGCCCGACCCTCTATGACGCGCATCACGACGTCCAGTCCGTCCGCCCCGCGCCTGGCGCGCCGACGATCACCGCCGATATTGTCGGACCGGTCTGCGAAACCGGCGATTATCTGGCGCTGGCGCGAAAGATGCCCGAGCCGGCGCCAGGCGATTTCCTGGCGATCATGTCGGCTGGCGCCTATGGCGCGGTTCAGGCCAGCACCTATAATTCAAGGCTGCTCGCGCCCGAAGTTCTTGTCAATGGCGCAAGCTACGCCATCGTGCGCCCGCGTCGAACCTACGAAGAATTGATCGGGCTCGACAAGATTCCGGCTTGGTTGGACTAGATATGTCGAACGCGCGCTGGCGCGCGACCGCCATCGTGCTAGCTTTGCCATATCGCGCTCGAGCATTTTCAAGCGAAGCGGCAACCGGTTCGCGTTAAGAAAATGCGATAAACAAAGACCGACAGTTGCTTTCTCATTCCATCGGATCTGAAAGCGCTCTAGCATTTCCAAAATGCGAATGGCTTGACCGCCGCGCTTCTGGAGACAGATTTGCTGAGACTGGGACGCCCAAAGCCTTCAAGGCGAAATGGCCCTTCGCGTGACGCCGAAGCTGGCGGGGCGCCGATCTTTGGCGCGTCGGCGGCAAATTCGCGGCTGGAGCGGCTTGTCGCGAAAGCCTATGCGGTGCTCCTCTTCGAGCGGTCATGGCGCCTTATCGCGCCGCCGCTGTTCGTACTTGGCTTTTTTGTCTGCCTCTCATGGACCGGCCTATGGCTGGCGGCCCCGCATTGGGCGCGCGCCTTAGGGAGCCTTTTCCTCGCCGTCGGCGTCATTCTGGCGCTGCTCCCGCTGCGCAAATTCCGTCTCCCCTCGCGGAGCGAGGCCCTGGCCCGGATCGATCGCATCTCCGGCCTCGGCCATCGTCCGGCCGCGGTTCTGGAGGACCGGCTCGGCAATGGCGGCGCCGATCCCGCCACGCGCGCCCTATGGAGCCTGCATCGCCGCCGCGCCGAGCAAATAGTCGCCGCGCTGCGGACCGGCCTCCCCTCGCCGCGCATGGTCGATCTCGATCGATACGCCTTGCGCGCCGCCATCCTTATCGGCCTTGTCGCGACCGGCTTCATCGCCGGCCCAGAGAGATACGCGCGCCTCGCTGCGGCCTTCGATTGGCGCTTCGACGGCTTTCATGGCGAAGACGCCCGCCTCGACGCCTGGATCGATCCGCCGGCCTATACTGGCAAGACGCCGATCGTCCTGAATCCTCGCGCGACCGGCCAGGACGCGGCGCACAAAATCGAGGCGCCGACCGGCTCCGTTGTCATTATTCGCTCGTCCGCCGGCAAGGCGACCCTCGAGGCGACCGGCGCTTTAGTCCCGGCCGCGCAGGACAAGGAGACGGCGGCTGCGACCTTGGCCGTTCCGGCCGCGACCCCGCCAAAAGGCGATAATGAAACGCGGCTGGTTCTGCGCGGCGACGCTTCTCTCGCGCTCGCCGCCGGCGGGCGGTCCGCCGCCTTTGATTTACGCGCCATTCCCGACGCCCCCCCGACGATCGCCCTCGCCGATGCGCCTAAGGTCAACGCACGGGGATCCCTCGCGCTCGCCTATGAGATCGCTGACGATTACGGCGTCGTTAACGCGGAGGCGCTCTTCGCCAATCCCTTGCTTGAAAATGGAAAGCCCTCGAAGCGTTCTCTCGTGGACCCGCCGCGGGTCGCGCTCGCCTTACCCTCCGCGGGCGAGCGCTCCGGCGAGGCTGACGCGACCATCGATCTTTCCGAAC
Source organism: Methylocapsa aurea (assembly GCF_000746085.1). Classification (GTDB taxonomy): domain Bacteria; phylum Pseudomonadota; class Alphaproteobacteria; order Rhizobiales; family Beijerinckiaceae; genus Methylocapsa; species Methylocapsa aurea. The sequence continues at coordinate 15,536 of NZ_JQKO01000013.1, forward strand.
ATCCCTGGGCCGGCGCGCGCGTCGAGATGACTCTCGTCGCGCGCGATGAGGGCGGCAATGAAGGCAAGAGCGCTTCGATCGAAATCGTCTTGCCGCAAAAGCCCTTCGCCAAGCCTCTTGCCCGCGCCCTCGCCGAACAGCGCCGCAATCTGATTCTCGCGCCCAGCGACGCGGCCCGGGTGGCGACCGCGATCAAGGCGCTGATGATCGCGCCCGAGGCTTTCGGCACAAGCGCTGGCGTCTATCTCGGACTGCGCGCCGCCTCGAATCAGCTGGCGGCGGCCCGCCACGACAGCGATCTCGTCGAGGTCGCCGACCTCCTCTGGGCGATGGCGCTCCGAATCGAGAATGGCGATCTCTCCGAGGCCGAGCGCGATCTTCGCGCCGCCGAGCAACAATTGCGAGAGGCGCTGCAGCGCAATGCGCCGGAGGAGGAAATCAGCAAGCTCAGTGAAAATCTCCGCGCCGCCATGGATAAGTTTTTGCGCGAATTCGCCGCGCAGCAGCAGCAGAACCAGACCGGGCAGAGCGATCCCGCGGCCGGGAAGAGCCGGAACCGCGCGGTCAATCCGAAAGAGCTTCAAGCCATGCTCGATCAAATGCAGGAGATGGCGCGTTCGGGCAATGTCGCCGATGCGCAGAAAATGCTCGAGCGCCTGCAAAACATTCTCGAAAATCTGCAAATGGCGCGGCCCCGCAAGAGCAATCCGCAAGCCCGCGAGATGAGCCGCGCCCTCGACGAACTAGACCAGATGACCAAGGAGCAGCAGGACCTTCGCGACGAAACCCATCAAAGCCGCGAAGCTCAAAAAAGGCGGCAGCGGCGCCAGTTTGGGCTGCCGAACCAACCCGGTTTAGGCGAACTGCTGAACCAGGACAGCGGCGACGATCAGGACCCGGAAAGCGGCGAAAATGGAGCCGATGTCCAAATCAGCGAAGCCGAACTCGCCAAGCGCCAGCAGGCGTTGCGTGATCGCCTCGAAAAAGCGCAAAAGCGCTTGAAGCAGGCGGGACAGGCGGGCGCTGGCCTCGACGATGCGCATGGCGCGATGAAGGAGGCCGAAAAAGCGCTTGGTCAAGGTCCAGGCGGCGGCGACGAGGCGCTGGATGCGCAGGGCCGCGCCCTCGAGGCCCTGCGGCGAGGGACGCAGGAGCTCGCGGAAAACATGCGCGGGCAAGGCGAGGGCGAAGCTTCCGGCGAGGCCGACGGCGAAGGGGAAGACGGAGAGGGTCAAGGCCCAAACGGCCAGTTCGGCGAGGAAGGCGCCGATCCGCTTGGGCGTCCGAGCGGCCGCGAACGGGCGTTCAATCCGGGAGCGCGTTTCAACCCGTTGGGCGTTCCGGCGGCGCAGCGCGCCCAGCGCGTGCTCGAGGAATTGCGCCGCCGGCTCGGCGAGCCTGCGCGCCCGCGCGACGAAATGGATTATCTGGAGCGCCTTCTTCGGCGCTACTAAGGCGCCGGCGCTGTTTCCTGTCTGACCAAAAGGAAGCCGCCAAAACGTGATCTTGTCCAAGAAATTGCGGCATTCTTGGATAAGATCACGCTCATCACAAAGAGACAGAGAGCACAATCGATTCCGCAAAAAAGATAAATATGCTTTAAGTTCCAAATAGTTGGAGCATGTTCCCGTCGGAAAAGTCAGTCAACTTTTTCGGAGCACGCTTCAGCATCGAGTCCGCCGGAAACGACCGCTCTCTGGCGCTGCGCCAAACTCCGCCGGCGCCCCTACCCTCATCGAGGATCGCAACAACATGCACTCCGCCAGCAATCTTCTAGTCGCCATCGCCGTCGGCGCCGTCGTGATCGTTCTCATTGCGGGCCTCGTCAACCTGCTTCGCGGCGGCAGCCCTAACCTGTCGCAACAGCTGATGCGTTGGCGAATCGGTCTCCAGTTCCTCGCCATTTTGATCATTATCGGCGTATTGTGGTATCGCGCCTGAAGCTTCGGATCACACCGCCATGGTCGTCTTGAACAAGATCTATACCCGCACCGGGGATGCCGGGACCACTGCGCTCGGCACCGGCGAACGGCGCGCCAAGAACGATCTTCGCTTCGAAGCGATCGGCGCGATCGACGAGGCCAATAGCATGGTCGGCCTCGCCCGCGTCGCGACGGCGAACGATCCCGACTGCGCCAGGGTCGACGCCATGTTGCTTTGCGTGCAGAATGACTTGTTCGATTTTGGCGCCGATCTCTGCATGCCGCAGGCGGATGGGACGCCGGATCGCGACGCGCTGCGGATCGTCCAATCGCAAGTGGATCGCATCGAGCGCAAAATCGACGAATTGAATCGCGAACTTGCGCCTTTGCTGAGTTTCGTTCTGCCCGGAGGATCGGCGGCGGCGGCGGCCCTGCATCTGGCGCGCACCGCGACCCGCCGCGCCGAGCGGCTGATCGTCGCCTTGGCCAACGCGCCGGGCGAGCAGGTCGGAGAACCCGCCCTCAAATACATCAACCGGCTGTCGGATTTCCTGTTTGTCGCGGCGCGCTATGTAAACCGCAAAGGCGAAGGCGATATTTTATGGGTGCCTGGCCAAAACCGCTAATGCGTTGGGCGCAGGAGCGGCGCTATTTGTCTTGGCGCGGACCTTAGAGCGCTTTCGGTTTCGGCGGAATCAGAAAGCAGCTATAGCTCGTTATTTTGTCGTACTTTCTTAACGCGAACCGGTATCCACTTCGCTCGAAAATGCTTTAATTCCACCTAAGGCGCGATCGAAATATAGCGGCCATGATGGGCGTCGAGCGCATTCTGCTCCCATCCCCGCAATTTCGGCGACACCAGATTGGTCGATCGATAGGTCATCAGCACCAGATAGGGCTGTTCGTCGAGAATCAAGGCCTCGGCCTGATGCAGGATGGCGCTGCGGCGCTCGGGCGAAAGCTCGCGCCGCGCCGCATGCATCAAGGCATCGTAGGCCTCGTTGGCGAAGCTCGCAACATTGAGCCCCTTGTTGTCGCTCTCGCCAAGAAATAGGAAATTCTGCGCATCGGGAAAATCGGCGAACCAGCCCGACCGAGCGACATCGAAAGGGCTTTTCTCCCGTAAGAAGGCGTAATGGCTAGCGGCGTCGACGCCAAGCAGCCGGGTCTCAACCCCCAGCGCTTTCCACATATCGGCGATCGCCACGGCCGTCGCCCGATGATTTCCCCCCGCGTTGAAGCGCAGCTCCACTTCGAGCGTTTGGCCTCCCTCGCCAAAGCCCGCTTCGGCCAGCAAGCGCTTGGCCTCGTCCTCCCGCTCGAAAAGGCTTAACTGCCTCCATGCGACGGAGGCGGGCGCGCCATAGCTCGAAATGCCCGGCGGCACGAAGCCATAGCTCGGCTCCATGGCGCCGCCCCAGATGCGCTCGGCGAGGAACTCGCGATCGATCGCCATCGAGAGGGCCTGACGCACCCTGCGGTCTGCGAAGGGCTCGCGGCGGGTGTCGAAGGCGTAGAAATACCCGCCAAGACTCTGGGTGACTTTGAACGCCTGGGCGAGATGCTTGCGCACGAAGGGGATCTGTTCGGCCTGGACATCGTCATAAGAGTCGATTTCGCCGGCCATGAAGCGGCGCAGCGCGGCGGCGCGGTCCTCCAAGGGCGTGACGATTTCCGCGTCGAGAGCGACATGGGCCGCGTCGTGAAAATGTGGATTCTTGACGAGGACCAGCCGGTCGTTGGGCGTGAACTCCTTCAGCATGAATGGGCCATTGGCGACCACATGGGCTGGGCGCACAAAATCCGACCCATAGGCTTCGATCGACTTGCGATGCAGCGGCAGGGCGGTGAAATGGGCCAGCTCCGCGATGAAATAGGGCGTCGGCTGTTCGAGCGTGATTTCGAGCGCGGCGTCGCTTAGCGCGCGCGCGCCCAAGCTCTCTACCGGCTCCTCGCCCTTGTTGATCTTTTCGGCATTCTTCAACGTGTAGAGAATATTGGCGTAGGGAGCGCCGGTCGCCGGATTCATCAGACGGCGGAAGGCGAAGACGAAGTCCTCCGGCGCGACGCGATCGCCATTCGACCATTTCGCATCGCCGCGAAGCTTGAAAACATAGACCGTGGCGTCGGCGTTCGCGCTCCAGCTCTCCGCGACGCCGGGGATGAGTTCGCCGCGCGCGTCGCGGCTGACGAGGCCCTCGAACAATTCAGAGAGGACATTGCTTTCGATCAGGGTCGTGGCCTTGTGCGGATCGAGCGATCCAGGATCGCCAAGCGCGCCGCGCCGCCAAACCATCGCCGCCTCGATGGGGCTCGCGAGCAGGAGGCTTGCGAAAAGGCTGGCGATAGCGGCGCGATGGATGAGGCGACGCGCCGCCTCAAAATGAAAAATCCAGCGCATCATGTTCGAAGGCTCAAGCAAACCCGACCTTGTGCCGCGCGACTGGAATTTGTTCGCGCACTTTCTTGACCATCGCGCGATCGATCCGCGTCGAGACGATCCCCGTCCCGTCGGAGGCCTTGGCGGTGACATGGCCCCAGGGATCGACGACGAGGGAATGGCCATATGTATGCCGGGTTTGATTGCCGGCGACATGGGCCCCGGTCTGCGCGGCGGCGCAGAAATAGGTCTGCGTCTCGATCGCCCGCGCCCGGCAGAGAACCTCCCAATGGTCCTTCCCGGTCTGCAGGGTGAAAGCCGCCGGCAAGGCGATCATTTCCGCGCCTTTGGCGACCAGGGCCTGAAACAGCTCCGGAAACCTGATGTCATAGCAGATCGAACAGCCGACGATCATATCATCGCAAAGATAGGTCACGACCGCTTTGCCCGGCGCGAAGGCCGCGCTCTCGCGATATTCCGTTCCATCGGGCGCGGTAATGTCGAACATATGGATCTTCCGATAGCGCGCGATTTCCGCGCCGTCGCGATCGAAGACCACAGTCGTATTGTGGATGCGCTCGCTCTCTTCGGCCTTTTCCAGGATCGATCCGGCGTGGATGAACACCTTGCGCTTGCGCGCAAGTTCTTGCATCGCGCGATAGGCTGGCCCGTCGGGAAAGGTCTCGGCCGCCGCCATCTTGTCCGCCCGATCCCCGCCGAGAAAATCGAAACATTCCGGCAGGCCGATCCAATCCGGATTTTCCTGCGCGACGGCCAGCTCGATCAGCCTGACGGCGGCGGCGATATTTTGCGCCTTGTCGCTGATCGAATTCATCTGGATCAGGGATATTTTCATTCAGCGCTCCCGCATGGGACAGTTCTCTTGGAACATGCTCCAACCTTTGAAATCCGAGCGGTTCCTTCCTGATCGGATCAACCGATCAGGAGGCGCTCGCAGCGCACGGATCGCGCAGCGTCCCCCTGGCTTCACGTTAGCCGCGCCCTATGTTCATTGCTATTGGCGTTTTTCGCTCCGCCGCACGCCGCGCAGCTCAAGCCGGGGGGACGAGAGCCGGAAGCGCAATCTGCAAATACCGGCGCCAGACCGGGCATTAAGGGAACCTTGCTCCGAACGCAGTTTCCAACGAAAATAGGAGGAAAGTCATGCGACAAAATCGTTTCGATTTGAGACAGGCGCGCTGTCCCTGCTGTTTTATCGTTCCGCCGGAAATGTTGCGCCGCCTCGCGACGAGCGGCGATCCGGAACTCGCCGCCGCCGCCGGCCACACCATGAGCCTTACCAATGGCATGCGGGCTTTTCGCGCACAGCTCAGCACGGGCGCGCCCTCGCCAATGGCCAGACGGCGCCAGGGCCGCCGCCGCCAGATTTTCGACTGCAAGAACTTTACTGACCTCCCCGGCGATCTCGTCCGGTCCGAAACCGGCTCCGACCCCAGCCCGGACGTAACCGTGAACGAGGCGTTCGACTATTCCGGCACGACATGGGACTTCTACAAGACCGTCTTTGGACGCGAGTCCATTGATGGGAATGGGCAGACGCTGGTCTCCTCCGTCCATTACAGCCAGAACTATGACAATGCGTTCTGGAATGGGCAGCAGATGGTTTACGGCGATGGCGACGGCGTCGTCTTCCGCCGCTTCACGATCTCGCTGGACGTCATCGCCCATGAGTTGACTCATGGGATCACCCAGTTCACCGCCCAATTGCCCTATCAGGACCAATCCGGCGCGCTCAATGAATCGATGTCCGATGTCTTCGGCTCGATGATCAAGCAATGGGCGCTCGGCCAGAACGCCGCCGAAGCCGACTGGCTGATCGGGGCCGGCCTCCTGACGCCCGCCGTGAATGGAAGAGCCTTGCGGGACATGGCCCATCCCGGCACCGCCTATGACGATCCAAGGCTCGGCAAGGACCGGCAGCCAGGGCATATGAGGGATTTCATTGAAACCGAGCTGGATAATGGCGGCGTCCATCTCAACTCCGGAATCCCCAACCGGGCTTTTGTGCTCGCCGCCAAGGCGATCGGCGGAAACTCCTGGGAGAAGGCGGGACGGGTCTGGTACGTCACATTGACGGAGCGGCTGACCTCCAGCGCCGATTTCCCCAAATGCGCGGCCGAGACCATTTCCGTCGCGCGCGATCTCTTCCCCGACGATCCGACGATCGCGGCCAAGATCGCGCAGGCTTGGGCCGACGTTGGGCTCGAATCGCCGATGGCGGTCGCGGCCTATATGCCGGCGGCGGGCGGCGCTCGCGCTTCCCTGGAGGCGGCTGGTTTACGGACCGCCGCCGCGGCAAGCGAGACGCCAGCGGCGGCAAAGCCCCATCATGGCGCGCGAAAGAAGAAGGCCGAGAACCATCGGCCGCATGCCCGATGAAAATCATTGTTGAACGCTCGGGCGGTTTTGCGGGCGCCATCTTGCGCGGAGAACGCGATGGCGCCGCCTTGTCGCCGGAGCAGCGACAGGCGCTGGAGCGGATGCTCGACGAGGCCCCCCCACGCGTCCCTCCCGGCACCGGTCCTGAGCTGCAGGCGGACCGGTTCGTCTACAAAGTCGAAATGCAGGACGAGACCGGCGTCCGCGTCATGACCGTTCCCGAAGCGCGGATGCCGCCCTGCCTTGCGGGCATCGCCGCCCGTTCAAAAGATTAACGCATGGTCTGAAAGGATCATGAGTCAACAGAGTTGGACAGATGCGTAAGTTCATCCGCCCTTTTGAGCCTTACAAAGGCAAGATCACGGTGCTTTTAGATGGAAACATCCAAAAGCATGAAACGTGATCTATTGTTGAGAAGAGAGCGGGATTTAACGCGAAAAACCGGAGTCTGCTTTTTCGCATCCCGCTCTAAGGTCGCGTCACGCGCCGCAAGGTGAGGTTGATCCTCCCGCCGCCCGGCAGAAGCGCGGATGCGCCGCCAAGAATTTTATCGACGCCGTGAAACAGAAGTCGCGCCGAGCCCCCCAGCGCCAGAACGTCGCCGGAGTGAAGGCGCAGCCGGCTGGCGGGATCCGCGCGCTTTAGCCCGCCGTAGCGGAAGACGCATGCATCGCCGAGCGAGATCGAAACCACCGGAGCGGCGAACTCCTCCTCGTCGCGATCCTGGTGGAGGCCCATCCGCGCCGAGACATCGTAGAAATTGATGAGACAGGCCTCCGGCGGATGCGGGTATTGGGCAATCTCCCGCCAGACGTCTAGGACGCGCGCGGGGATCGCCGGCCAAGCCTGTCCGGTCACCGGATGCGTCGGCTGATAGCGATAGCCGCCGTCTTGATCCGACACCCAGCCAAGCGGGCCGCAATTGGTCATCTTGACCGAAAAGGGGCGGCCGCTGCGCGGCATTCTTGGCGTGAACCAGGGGGCCTGCGCAATCACCGCGGCGATATCGTCGGCAAGGGCGCGTTGCGCGGCCGCGTCGAGATAGGCCGGGAAATGTGCGAGCCCCGGCGGCAAATGCGCGGCAGGCTCCGTCGGAGCTCTTCCCGGTTCAGCGGAATGACAAAACAGGTTTAGTTCTTGTGTTCGTCGCATTTTCTTAACGCGAACCCATGTCTTTTTTTAACGCGAACCCGCATCCGCTTCGCTCGCCGGCGGAGCCAGACGAGCCGTCACGGGATCAGAACATCCTTGGTTTCGACGGTCGAGTCGGGCTTCAGCCGATAGACGAGCGGAATCCCGGTCGCAATCTCCATCGAGGGAATGGTTTGCGGGCTCAGCTGGTCGAGCACCATCGCAAGGGCTCGGAGCGAATTTCCATGCGCCGAGACAAGAACGCGCTCGCCGCGCAGCACCGCCGGGAGAATGGTCTGGCAATAATAGGGAAGCACCCTGGCCACGGTATCCTTCAAGCTCTCGCCGCCTGGAGGTTGGATGTCGTAGGAACGGCGCCAGAGGTGAACCTGCTTCTCGCCCCATTTCTGCCTCGCTTCATCTTTGTTGAGGCCGCAAAGCTCGCCATAGTCGCGCTCGTTTAGAGCCTGATCCCGCAGGGTCGGAAGATCCGGCGCGCCGAGTTCGGAGAGCATGATTTGCAAGGAGTGCTGGGCGCGCATCAAATCGGATGTAAAAGCGCGGTCGAAGGCGAGGCCGCGCGCCTTGAGGCTGCGCCCCGCCCACCGCGCCTCCTCAACGCCTTTTTCGGTGAGACCTGGATCCTTCCAGCCAGTGAACAGGTTTTTCAGATTCCATTCGCTTTGGCCGTGGCGCACGAGTACGAGAATGCGGTCCATATCTCATCCTTGTCGAGTGTCGAGGCGCCGCCGCCCGGCAGCCGCCGCCTGCCTTTGTTATATAGCCCCCGTTCATGGCGCAACGCTGGCGCCCGGGAGATTGGGATAAAGCCATGCCCGAGCAGGATCCGATCGTCATCGTCGCCGCCGCACGCACGCCGATCGGCGGCTTTCAAGGCGATTTCAAAGGTCTCGCGGCCACCGACCTCGGCGCCGCCGCGATAAAGGCGGCGGTGGCCCGGTCCGGCTTGAGGCCCGAAGATATCGATGAAGTGATTCTTGGCTGCGTCCTGTCCGCCGGACAGGGCCAGGCCCCCGCGCGTCAGGCGGCGCTCAAGGCAGGCCTGCCAGAGGCAGCGGGTTGCGTGACGATCAATAAAATGTGCGGCTCGGGCATGAAGGCCATCATGTTCGGGCATGACCTGCTGCGCGCCGACAGCGCCGCGATCGTGCTGGCCGGCGGCATGGAGAGCATGACCAACGCGCCCTACCTCCTCGATCGCGCCAGGGCCGGCTATCGCATGGGGCATGGCAGGATCATAGACCATATGTTCCTCGACGGGCTCGAGGACGCCTATGGCCAGCGCCTGCCGATGGGCGCCTTCGCCGAGGACTGCGCCGAGGCCTTTCAATTTACCCGCGCCGCCCAGGACGCTTTCGCGCTTTGTTCGCTGGAGCGGGCGCAAAAGGCGATCGCGGATGGCAGTTTCGAGGCCGAAATTGCGCAGGTTTCCGCGCCCGCCGGCAAGATCGACCGGATGATCGCCGAGGACGAACAGCCGCTTAAGGCGCGGATCGACAAGATTTCCACGCTGAAGCCGGCCTTTAGGGACGGCGGAACCGTGACCGCGGCGAATTCGAGTTCGATTTCGGATGGCGCAGCGGCGCTCGTCCTCATGCGCCGTTCGGACGCGGAGCGGCGCGGCGCGTCGGCGCTGGCGATCATCCGCGCCCATGCGACCCATGCACAGGCCCCGGATCAATTCGCCACCGCCCCTATCGGCGCATTGCGCAAGCTGATGGACAAGACCGGCTGGTCCTTGCCGGACGTCGACCTATTCGAAATCAATGAGGCCTTCGCCGTCGTGACGATGGCGGCGATGCGCGAACTTGCGCTCCCGCATGAGAAGGTCAATGTGCATGGGGGCGCCTGCGCGCTTGGCCATCCCATTGGCGCTTCAGGCGCTCGGATCGTCGCGACGCTCCTGGCGGCATTGAAGAAATATGGCTTGAAACGCGGCGCCGCCGCCCTTTGCATCGGCGGCGGCGAGGCGACGGCGCTCGCCATCGAGATGACTTGAAGCGCGCTGTCGCCTAAACTTTCCAGTCAGCCAGATTCTCCACGAGGTTTTCCATGAGCGACGATCACCGGTCCGCGCCAGACGCGCCTCCCCATTGGCCAGGCGCGTCCAGCGGGCCAACCGAGCCGCATTGGCGCCAGGACGAATCGCGAGCGCGAAAAGACGAGCCTCCCCTCAACCGTTTCCTCGGCGGCTCGCCCGGCTCGGTCTTCCTGCGCCTCCTCTTCGTATCCCTGATCGTCGGCGCCTTCCTGATGTGGTTCGACATCCGGCCGCAGGATATTTTTCGCGGGGTGATCGACCTCATCAATCGCATCTGGGCGCTCGGTTTCGACGCCATCCGGGAGGTCGCGAACTATATCATCGTCGGGGCCGCGATCGTCGTTCCCGTGTGGCTGGCGCTGCGGCTCCTGAACATGCGCGATGGCCGCTGAATTTGACTGACTTTAACTTGGGCCGTCTCTGACGTGGGCGCTGAACCGACCGTCAACCCCGTCGAGGTCAGCCATTCGCGCGTGATCCGGCTCGCGCTGCCGATGACGCTCGCGCATTTGTCGACGCCCTTGCTCGGCGTCGCCGATGCGGCGATCATCGGCCGGCTCGGCGAGGCCCATCTTCTCGGCGCGATCGCCGCGGCGGCGGTCATTTTCGATTTTATCTTCTGGAGCTTCGGTTTCCTGCGCATGGGAACTGCGGGGCTCACCGCGCAGGCGCTGGGCGCAGGCGACCGCGCCGAGCAGCGCGCCACTTTTCTACGCGCCCTGATCATTGGCTTTTGCATTGGAATCGGCCTGATCTGCCTGCAAGCGGCGATCGCGGGCGCGGCTTTCGCCGCGCTTGACGCCAGCCCGGAAGTGACCCACGCGGCGCGGCTCTATTTCGATGTCCGGATCTGGTCGGCGCCTTTCGTTCTTGTCAATTACGCCGTGCTCGGCGCGATCACCGGACGCGGCAGGACCGATGTGGCGCTCGCGCTTCAGGTCGGAATCAATCTCGTCAACATCGCCTTCAACTTAGCCTTCGTTTATGGCCTCGGGCTCGGCGTGCAAGGCTCCGCAGCCGGAACGCTTTTGGCCGAGGCCTTGGGCGCCCTCGCCGGCTTCTTGGTCGTCCGGCGCATCTATGGCGATCTCTTCCCAATCGACCGCGGCCTCATTTTCGAGCACGAAAAACTTGCCCGAATGTTTGCGGTCAATGGCGACATCATGATCCGCACAATGGCGCTTCTCTTCGCCTTCGCCTTCTTCACCGCGCAAGGCGCGAAGGGCGGCGACGCCACGCTCGCCGCCAACGCCATTTTGCTCAATCTGTTTCTCGTCGCCGCCTATTTCCTCGATGGCTTCGCGACCGCCGCCGAGCAGATGTGCGGCCAATCCTTCGGCGCCCGCGACGGCGCCGGCTTCGCCAAGGCGGTGCGCCTCACCGCCTTCTGGTGCCTCGCTTTTTCCGCCGCCGTGTCGCTGGCGGCGCTCGCGGGCGGCGGCGCGTTCATCGATTTTCTGACGACCAGCCCCGAAGTGCGCGCCCTCGCGCGCGAATATCTCTTGTTCGCCGCGCTGACGCCGCTCGCCGGGGCGCTCGCTTTCGAATTCGACGGGGTCTTCATCGGCGCGACATGGACGCGCGACATGCGCAATATGATGCTCGTCTCGCTCGCGCTCTATATCGGCGGCTTTTTTCTGCTGCGGCCTTTCGGCAATGCCGGGCTTTGGTCGGCCCTGCTGATCTTTCTTCTCGCTCGCGGCCTCACGCAAGCATGGCGTTACCGGATGCTGTCCGCCGCCGCCTTCCCACTGGCCCAATCTCCCGCGCCGGAGCCGATCGCATCGACAAGCCGGGGATAGGATTTCTGCTCGATCAGGCGGAGGAGGCCGCGCTTGATCTCAGCGATCAGGCCGGAGCCCTTGAACGCCAGCGCCGAATAGAATTGCACGAGACTCGCACCCGCCTCGATCTTGGCGAAGGCGGCATGAGCGCTATCGACGCCGCCGACGCCAATCAAGGGAAACTGGTTCTCGACCCGCAGATAGGCGGCGGCCAGCATTTGCGTCGAAAGCGGAAACAGCGGGAGGCCCGAAAGCCCTCCCTCCTGCCGCGCCAAAACGGTTTCGATGAGCGTCGGCGGCCGCGAGAGGGTCGTATTGGACACGATCAGGCCATCGATTTTCCGCGCGCGCGCGCATCTGACTATGGCGTCGAGGCCGTTGAGCGAGAGGTCCGGCGCGATCTTCACCAGCACCGGCTTGCGGCCGAAAGCCTCGGCCGCCTTGTCGCGGGCGGCGAGCGCGCGGGCGAGAAGATCATCCAGCGCTTCGGCTGCCTGCAAGTCCCGCAATCCCGGCGTATTGGGCGAGGAAATATTGATCGCGAAATAATCCGCGACATCGGCAAAGGCCTCGATACCGCGCACATAGTCGCCCGCCCGATCGGCCGAGTCCTTATTCGCGCCAATGTTCACGCCGACAAATCCCAGCTTCGCCGCAAGCGCGCGCTTGGCGAGGCGCGCGTGAACCGCGCCATGGCCCTCGCTGTTGAAGCCAAAGCGATTGATCACGCCCTGGTCCCGCGCGAGGCGAAACAGGCGCGGGCGCGGATTGCCGGCCTGCGACAGCGGCGTGATTGTTCCGACCTCCGCAAAGCCAAAGCCCAGTCGCAGCATGGGGTCGACGACTTCGCCATTCTTGTCGAAGCCTGCCGCGAGCCCCAGCGGGTTTCGAAAGAGAAGTCCAAAAGCGCTGACCGCGAGGCGCGGATCGTCCGGCGGGGGAGAGGCAAGCGGAAGACTGGCGAGCGCCTTGATGGTCAACCCATGCGCCATCTCGGGATCGACGCGGAACAGGAGCGGACGGGCGAGCGCGCCCAACAGATTGGCCCAGCCCACCTGAAACTCAATTTTCGGAATTGCCGAAACTCCTTTGAATCATCGTGAAGCCCGATCTATCACTAGAGCCGGATGATTTTGGACGGAATCGCAAGGCGATCTCGTCCAAAATCTGAATCCGCCTCTCATCAAAGAGTTAGAGCATGATGTCGTCCGAAAACCGGTTTCCACTTTTCGGCATCATGCTCTAGAGCGCTTTCCGATCGAATGCAGTCATTCGATCGATCATAAATCGCTCCAGTGTTAAAGCGTCGGAGCATATTCCGAACAGATCGAACCAATCTGTTCGGAATATGCTCTAATGTCCCTTGGCCCCTTCAAAATCGCCGTCGCGCCCATGCGAGAAACAGCATTCCAAAAGCCCGCACCTCAATGCCCGCTTGGCCTGGCGGGTCCGGCGCAGCGCATCGGGACCACGGACAGCGCCAACCTCTGGCTCGTAGGCGTCTCCAACGAAGATGGCCCCCCGCCCGGCCAAATGAGCCTTCTTTCCCAGGACGAAAGGGATCGCGCCGACAGGTTCCACTTCGCCGTGGATCGGACCCGTTTTATCCTGGCTCGCGCCGCCTTGCGAACCCTGGTCGGGCAAGCCGCCGGCCAGGCGCCGGAGGAGATCGAATTTTCAACCGGGCCTTATGGCAAGCCCGGCCTCAAGGGCAGGCCAGACCTCCATTTCAATGTCTCCCACTCCGGCGCGCTGGCGCTGATTGGGATTTCATCCGAGCGTCCGATCGGAGTCGACATCGAAATCATCCGAGAAAATATGGACGAACTCGCTTTGGCGCGGACTTTTTTTTGTGAAGACGAATTTGCTTTTCTCAGTGCGCTTGATGCGCCGGCGCGGCTGCGCGCCTTCTACAAAATATGGACCTGCAAGGAAGCGGTCCTGAAAGCGTTCGGGGTCGGGATCTCCACCAATTTGAAGGATTTTTCCGTCGAATTGACGCAAGACGGAGTCAAGATTCACCCTACATCCGCCTGTTTCACGCCAGCTCTCGCCATGACCCGGATCGAGCCGATCGAAGTCCCGGCGGGATATGCCGGGACCCTTGCCTTGGCGGGGCTTTAGTCCGCAAGCTCGATTTGCGGGACCAGCGAACGAATCGCGCTGCGACATCCGCGGGGGGGGCGCCGTCCGGTTTGAGAAGGGAGCGTCAGCCGTCGCCGTGACGTTTCTTCTTGCCGTCTCGCTTCTTGCCCCTGGAGTCGTCATCATCCTCGTCGTCATCATTGTCTTCGTCGTCGAGGATGGTGATGGATTCGAGGCTGATGGCGGGAAGCGTGCTGGTTTTCACTTCATCGCTTAGCTCCGCGTACCACAAGCAATGCACGCCCTCTCCTCCGACGGCGACGACCGTCATCGCCGGCCCCCCGGATTTCAACTGAACAATGTCGCCGGGTTTGAAATCCGTCGGTTGGCTGCTCGATTCGGTCATGGATTCGCCTCTCGCTCTTGGCTGAGTGTCTTGTGGCCGATGTTTGGCGGCGCACGGCCAAGCAATAGCCAGAAAGCGCGCCGATCCTCAGGAACAGCCTGTGTTTAGGCAAGGAGTATGACAGGCGCGTATCGGCATCGCGCCAAAAGTCGGGTCACGCCCTGTTCAGGGCCACATCACCAGCGGCGGCAGAGACGACAGGATTGCCTCGACATTGCCGCCGGTCTTCAGGCCGAAGATCGTGCCTCGATCATAGAGCAGGTTGAATTCAACATAACGGCCGCGCCGCACCAATTGCTCCTCGCGATCGGCCGACGTCCAGACAAGCGCCATATTGCGACGCACAAGTTCGGGATAGATCGAAAGGAAACCCATCCCGACGGCGCGAGTGAAAGCGAAATTTTTAGCAAAGACCGGATCGTCGCCTGCTGGACAATCGAGATAATCGTAAAAAATCCCGCCGATCCCGCGCGGCTCCGAGCGATGCTTCAAATAGAAATATTCATCACACCATTGCTTATATTTCTCGTAGTCGGCGGCGGGGTTCTGGGCGTCGTTGCAGGCGCGCTTCATCGCGGCGTGGAAATCCTGGGCGTCGGGATCGCTTTGCGCGCGGCGGCTGTCGAGCACCGGGGTCAGGTCGGCGCCGCCGCCGAACCATGCCCTGCTGGTTTCCACATAACGCGTGTTCATATGCACGACCGGAACATTCGGGTTCCACGGGTGAGCGATCAAGGAGACCCCCGAGGCCCAGAAGCGCGGATCCTCTTCCGCTCCGGGAATCTGCTTGGCGAATTCCGGCGGGAAGGCCCCGAAAACCGTTGACGTATGAACCGCCATTTTCTCGAAGACGCGGCCAGCAAGCAAAGCCATGCGGCCGCCGCCGCCATCGCCCCCGGTCTCGTTCGTCCTGCGCCAGAGCTTTGTCGAGAAGCGCCCGGCCGCCATGTCCGGCTTGGCGAAGGGGCCCTCCGCCTCCTCCTCCAAAAGCTCGAAGGCGGCGATGATTTTTTCCTGCAGCGCCACAAACCAGGCGCTGGCCTCGTCTTTGCGGCGGTCGCTGATCGTTGGGTCAGGCATTCAATGGCGCTTTCGAGGCTCGAGCCGGGTTGGCGGCGGATGATTTGCGCCGCGAGAATATGTCGGTAAACAAGGATTGAGATTGCGGCAAATCAACCCGCTGTCTGGACCATTCGGCAAATTTCGATCATTCGAATGCGCGCGCCTTCTAGCTGAGTCGTAGCCGCAGGAGCGCCGTTTCCAAAACCCCTATTTCATCGCGACCAAGCTGTTTCCGGCCGGCGAAATGGCTTTGAACGCCGGCGCCAAATTCCTCACGATCACGGTCTTCACATTGGCCCCGAGCGCGGTGAGCTTCATTTTATAGCAGTCGCGCGGATCGCCATTTTCCAGGACCTCTCCGCGCGCGGCCATCTCGGCGCGCTGGCGCCGCACCGAGTCCAGAAGCGCGGGACTTGATTCGATCGTTGTCAGGCCCTCGGCGCTCAATCCGTAGTCGAGGGCGATGTCGGTGCGCATTTTGGCCGAAGCGCGGTCGTAGTCGCACAGATTGTCAAGCTGGCCAACGCTCATCAGACGGACGAACGCGTCGGAACTGAGGCTATGGATCTTGTCCAAGACCGGCTTTTGCTCATCAACGGGCACATTATCCATTTCGAGCCCCAGCGCCACGGCGCTTGGAGTGAAATCGACCTTGAAGCCCGCGAATTCGAGCGAGGATGGCGGCGAGGCCCGCTGGAGCAACCGCTGAGCCGCGGTTTCGATGTCCGAGAATGCGCCCAGGATCAAGGTCAAAAAAACGAGACCGAACGCGATTTGCAAGAATCCCTTGAAATAATCGATGGCTTTCGACATGACGCCCTCCTTCAAGCAATGCAGGAAGGATACGAAAATTTAACCCGGGCCGGCTGTGCGCGCTCACACGAGATCCAATTGCCGCAGAGCTTCCCCCGCGACCATGGCGGCAGCGACGGCGACGTTCAGCGACCGCATCGGCTCTTTCAACGGGATGACGAGGCGCGCGTCCGCCGCCGCATGGATGTCGGCCGGCACCCCGGCCGATTCGCGGCCGAGGAGCAAAATGTCGCCATCGCCAAAGCTGAAACGCGTGTAGGCGAGGCTCGCCTTGGTCGAGAGCAAGAGCAGGCGGCGGCCGCGCGCGCGCCGCCATGCCTCGAAAGCGGTCCAAGACGGGTAGCGCGCTAGGTCGACATGCGAAAGATAATCCATGCCGGCGCGGCGGAAATGCCGGTCGCTCACGGGGAAACCGGCCGGTTCGATGATCGCGGCGGCCAGGCCAAGGCAGGCGCACATGCGCAAAATTGTTCCGGTGTTTTGCGGAATGTCCGGCTGAAAGAGCGCGAGCATCAGCGGCGGCGTAGCTTGGTCAGGCGGCATGTTTGCGATAGGACCCATCGGATGAACGTCGAGAGCGGAGGAATTTCAACGATGGGCGCATCACATTCGCGCGGCGCGGCTCGCCGGCTCATGGCCTGCCCGCCCATGGCTGCGCGGCGGCGGCGGGGCGGCGAAGCGCCCTATCGCGCGGCAATGCGCACAAAATAAAGCATATTGATTCTTTTACGCCGCTTGAATAGTTCGTAAGGGCGTCGCTCCAATTCGAGGGTTCAATGGTAGCCAGCACGATAACGGACGAACCGACCCGAAGGGATTTTCTGTTTATCGCGACGGGCGCCGTCGGCGTTGTCGGCGCCGCCGCCGCTGTCTGGCCTTTCCTCAGCCAGATGAGCCCCGATGCGACGACCTTGGCGGCCGCGTCCATCGAAGTCGACATCGGCAATATCGCGCCGGGTCAGATCGTCACCGTCAAATGGCGCGGCAAGCCGGTCTTCATATCGCACCGGACGCCAGCGGAAATCGAAGCCGCCCGCGCAACTCCCTTGAGCGAACTGCCCGATCCGGCCACCGACGAATCGCGCGCGCCCAATCCCGAGTGGCTGATCGTCGTCGGCATTTGCACCCATCTCGGCTGCGTGCCGATCGGCAACGAAGGTCCCTATAACGGCTATTTTTGCCCTTGTCATGGCTCGGTCTATGACGCCTCCGGGCGCATCCGGCAAGGTCCGGCTCCCTCCAACCTTGCTATTCCACCCTATAAGTTCGCAGGCGACGCCAAAGTCACGATAGGCTAGCCTTCAGCCGCGCTGGTTTATACGCCGAGCTCGCCGACCCAATCCCCCGAGCAGAGACGAGAGCATGAGCGGACATCCGACCTACGTCCCGACACACCCTGCGGCCCAATGGCTTGAACGCCGTTTGCCGATCCTCGGCCTGCTGCACTCCTCCTTTGTCGTTTTCCCCAATCCGCGCAATTTGAACTACTGGTGGACCTTCGGCGGCATCCTGTCCTTCATGCTCGCGGCGCAGATCGCTACAGGCGTGGTTCTCGTCATGCATTACACGCCGCAGGCCAGCCTGGCGTTTGCATCGGTCGAGCATATCATGCGCGACGTGAACTATGGCTGGCTGTTCCGCTACGCGCATGCGAACGGCGCCTCGATGTTCTTCGTCGCGCTCTACATCCACATGTTTCGGGGCATGTATTACGGCTCTTACAAGGAGCCGCGCGAGGTGCTCTGGCTGCTCGGCATCCTCATCTACCTCTTGACGATAGCAACCGCCTTCATGGGCTATGTCCTGCCTTGGGGCCAGATGAGCTTCTGGGGCGCGACCGTCATCACCAGCCTGTTTTCGGCGGTGCCCTTTGTCGGCGATTCCATCACGACATGGCTGTGGGGCGGCTACGCCGTCGACAACGCGACCCTCAATCGCTTCTTCTCGCTCCATTATCTGCTGCCCTTCATGATCGCCGGCGTAGTGGTGTTGCATATCTGGGCCTTGCATGTTCCCGGCTCTAACAACCCAACCGGGCTGGAGCCGAAGACCGCCAAGGATACGCTGCCGTTCCATCCCTATTTCACGGTCAAGGATGGTTTCGCGCTGGCCTGTTTCCTGATCTTTTTTTCCTGGTTTATTTTCTACGTTCCGAACTATCTCAACCACGCCGACAATTACATCGAGGCTAATCCGTTGCAGACGCCGGCCCATATCGTGCCGGAATGGTATTATTTGCCATTCTACGCGATTTTGCGCTCGATCCCCTCGAAGCTCGGCGGCACGATCGCCATGTTCGCCGCAGTGTTGATCTTTGCTTTTCTCCCCTGGCTCGATAGCTCGCGGATCAAATCGGCGGTCTATCGTCCCCTCTACAAGATCGCATTCTGGGCTTTCGTCGTTTGCGCCGTGCTTCTTGGCTATGTCGGCGCGCAGCCGCCGGAGGGCGTTTATGTCCTGGCCGCGCGTCTCCTCACCGCTTATTATTTCCTCCACTTTCTGGTGATTTTGCCCCTGCTTGGCATCTACGAGAAGCCACGGCCCCTTCCCGCCTCGATCGCCGATTCGGTGCTCGGCCCGCCAAAAGAGGCGATTCACGCGGACGCCAACCCGGCCCACCCTAGGAAGAGCGGCTGAAGCCCAACGGCGGATGTCCACAAGGAAAGCGTTCATGAGCTTGTTTCCCAGGAAAATGCGCGTTGGCGCCGGAGTGGCCCTCGCCCTCATCGCGATGCTTGTTCTGGCCGCCAGCGGGACGAAGGGGCTCGCCTCGGACGACGCCGCGACAAACGCCCCGGCCGGATCGCATGATGTGAAAACGCCCAAGCGTCAGGCTTGGAGCTTTTATGGCCCCTTCGGCAAGTTCGATCAGGCGCAGCTTCAACGCGGCTTGCAGGTCTTTCGCGAGGTTTGCGCAACCTGCCATTCGCTGAAATCGATCGCCTTCCGCGATCTGGCCGCTCCAGGCGGCCCCGACTTCTCGGAAGCGCAGGCAAAAGCGCTCGCCGCCGACTATAAGATCAAGGACGGCCCCAACGACGCCGGAGATATGTTCGAACGGCCTGGACGGCTGTCCGATTATTTCCCCTGGAATTTTCCCAATGCGCAGGCGGCGCGGGCGGCCTTCGGCGCTCTGCCCCCAGACCTCTCGGTGATCGCCAAGGCCCGGACCTACCACCGCGGCTTTCCGCTGTTTCTGGTCGACCCGATCATTCAATATCAAGAGCATGGCGCCGATTATATCTATGCGCTGCTGACCGGCTATGCGCGCTCCGAGGATCCGAACTGGAACGAATATTTCCCGGGTCACAAGATCGCCATGCCCAATCCGCTGAGCGATGGTGCCGTCGATTACGCCGATGGCTCGCCCAAGACGGTCCGCCAATACGCCAAGGATGTTTCCGCCTTTCTGATGTGGACGGCCGAACCCAAGCTCGAGGAGCGCAAGGCCATC
Organism: Methylocapsa aurea; assembly: GCF_000746085.1. Lineage (GTDB taxonomy): Bacteria > Pseudomonadota > Alphaproteobacteria > Rhizobiales > Beijerinckiaceae > Methylocapsa > Methylocapsa aurea. Next base: position 35,035 of record NZ_JQKO01000013.1, read on the forward strand.
GGCTTCCGCGTCCTTGTCTTCCTTTGCGTGTTTGCAGGGCTTTTATACTTCGTGAAGCGGAAGATCTGGGCGCGCGTCCACGACGACGCCGGCGGGACGCATTGAAAGCGCGCAGCCGGCGCCGCGCTCCTTTGGGATGATGCTCTAGCGGCGCGCGACCCCGCCGAACCAATTGACGCGATGGCTTGCGCTTCCTATCGTTCGCGCCGTCGCTCGCCGTCCTTGATGGAGCCGGGCTATTTTCCGCCTTTCCAAGGAAACGCCATGTCTTCGGCCGCAACGCCTTCCGCCGCACAGCCGGCCGCGGCGCAGCTTTCACTTCTCAATTTCGCAGGGCAAGCCAATGCTTGGCCGTTTGAGGAGGCGCGCAAGATCCTTCGCCGGGTCGAGGCCAAAGGCCAGACCGAAGTGCTCTTCGAAACCGGATATGGCCCTTCCGGCCTGCCCCATATCGGAACCTTCGGCGAGGTCGCCCGCACGACCATGGTGCGGCACGCCTTCCGGGTGCTGACGCAGGATGAGATTAAAACCCGCCTGATCGCTTTTTCGGACGATATGGACGGACTGCGCAAGGTCCCCGACAATATTCCCAACAGGGAGATGATCGCCGCCCATCTCGGCAAGCCCCTGACCGAGGTGCCCGATCCTTTTGGCGCGCATGCGAGTTTCGGCGCGCATAATAATGCGCGGTTGCGCGCCTTTCTCGACCAGTTCGGGTTCGAATATGAATTCGCCTCCGCAACTGACTACTATAATTCGGGGCGGTTCGACGCCGCGCTGCTCCACCTCCTCGCCCATTACGACGAGGTGATGGCGATCATGCTGCCGACCTTCCGCGAGGAGAGAGCGGCGACCTATTCGCCTTTCCTTCCGATCCATCCGCAAACCCGCATCGTCATGCAGGTTCCCATCGAGGCGATCGACGTCGCCGCCGGGACGCTCGCTTGGCGCGATCCGGCAACCGACGAGCGGTTCGTGACGCCGGTGACCGGCGGCAAATGCAAGCTGCAATGGAAGCCGGATTGGGCGATGCGCTGGTATGCGCTTGGAATCGACTATGAAATGGCCGGCAAGGACTTGATCGATTCCGTCAAGCTGTCGGGCCAGATCGTCCGGGCGCTCGGCGGCGCGCCGCCGGAAGGGTTCAACTATGAATTGTTCCTCGACGAAAAGGGACAAAAAATTTCAAAGTCGAAAGGCAATGGCCTGACCATCGAGGACTGGCTCACCTACGCCAGCCCCGAAAGTCTTTCGCTTTTCATGTATCAGAAGCCGACCGCCGCAAAGCGGCTCTATTTCGACGCCATTCCCCGCGCCGTCGACGATTATCTGACTTTTCTCGACGCCTATCCGAGGCAGGAGATCAAGGAGCGTCTGGGCAATCCGGTCTGGCACATCCATTCGGGCGCGCCGCCCGAGCCCGAAATTCTGCGCCATGAAGGCGGCTCCGGAACCGTGATCACATTTGGCATGCTCTTGAACCTCGCCGCCGTCGCCAATAGCGAGGATCCGCAAGTGCTCTGGGCCTTTCTGCGCCGCTACGCGCCAGGCGTTTCGGGCGCCACGCACCCTCGCCTTGACCGGCTGGTGTCCTATGCGGTGCGCTATTTCCGCGATTTCGTGCGTCCGGCGAAGGCCTATCGCGCGCCGGACGATGTCGAACGCGAGGCTCTGCTCGAGCTGTCCGCGATGCTCGGCGCCCTTCCCCAAACAGCAACTGCCGAAGAGATTCAAACCGCGCTCTACGACATCGCCCGAGAAATTCCCCGCTATCAGGATATGAAAGCAAAGGGCGCCAGCCCGGAGCGTCCCGGCGTTTCGAACGATTGGTTCACCATGCTTTACGCCGTGCTGCTCGGCGAAAGCCGCGGCCCGCGTTTTGGCTCGTTCGTGGCGCTCTATGGGATCGCGGAGACCCGTAAGCTGATCGCCGATGCGCTCCAAGGCGATCTCGTGCGCGAGCATGAGACGTTTCTGGCGCAACGATAAACCGGGTCCAAGGGGGAACAGAGCATGGATTTTTTGGACCCGCTTGAGTTTAGCGCCGATTGGGCGCGCGCGCAGGCCGCATTGATCTTCATGCATGGGCATGGGCAAACCCGCGACGATTGCCAGGAGTTCGCCGAAAAAATCGGCTGCGATGGAATCCGCTTTCTATTTCCGCGCGCTGAAAGCGGCGGCTGGTTTCCGAAGAGCTTTCTCGAACCCGTCGAGGAGAATCAGCCCCAACTCGGGCAGTCGCTCGCGCATTATGGCGCCATCCTCGATAGCGTTCGCGGCCGTGGGCTCGCGCTGGACCGCATCATTCTCGGCGGCTTTTCCCAAGGCGCCTGCCTCACCGCGGAGTTCCTGGTGCGCAATCCGCGATCCTATGGCGGCGCGCTGATCCTGAGCGGCGGCTTGATGGACATTGGCGCCATCGGGCGCAGGCCCGGCTCCGGGCTCCTCGGCGTCCCGGTCTATGTCAGCGCCAGCGAGAGCGACGAACAAGCGCCGGTCGAGCGCGCCCGCGCCACGATCAAGACGCTGCAGGCCGGCGGCGCGCTGATCCGATCGCATATTTTTACCGACCGGCCGCATGTCATCGGGGACGAGGAAATCGTCGAGGCGCGCAAGCTACTGGCCGAGGTGAAGCAAGCCGCCGAGACGGCTGCCTAGATCACGATGCTTTTAGATGGAAACATCCGAAAGCATGAAACGTGATCTATTGTTGAGAAGAGAGTGGGATTTGACGCGAAAAACCGGAGTCCACTTTTTCGCATCCCGCTCTAACTCACCGAGAATTTGCGCCAAGGAGCGAAATTGATAATGGCATTGATTTACAAGATTGCTCCAGCGGCGCTGTGGCGCAAAGCTCAGGACAAAGGCCGCTTCGAAGGCGCGCCTGTCGATATCGCCGACGGCTTCATTCATTTCTCCACCGCCGAACAGGCGCAAGAGACCGCCGCAAAATATTTCGCCGGGCAGGACGACCTCGTCCTCATCGCCGTGGACCCGGAAATCCTCGGCGAAGAACTCCGCTTCGAGCCCTCGCGCGGCGGCGCGCTTTTCCCGCATCTTCACGGGCCATTGCCCCATGACGCCGTGGTTTGGGTGAAACCACTCCCGCTCCAGCCGGACGGCGGCCATGATTTCGCTGGCCTTCTCGACTAGCCGAAAAAGAATGGCGCAGCTATCGCTAAGTATAGGACAAGTGCGCGATCGCACCTTTTTTGATTTAATAGGATAGTAAGGTCTCCTCTTGTAAACATAATTTGAAGCGCCTTCCCTTAGATGAACTTATCCGGCGTCTAAGAATTCACTCAAGATGCGTATCTTGATGCTGATCTCGGCACGACGCCGCTGCTTTCTTGGATCGCGCTGCAAGGGAGGTTTTCATGTCTGAAACCTGGGGAGTGATATCATTCTGGGTGCGCTTGTGGACCTTCTGCTGGCTGGTGATCGGCAGATTCGCCGGGATCATGTTGGGCAAACTGGTCAGGCAGGCTCCATATACTTTCATGTGGAAAAGAAGGCAGTAACCGCCGCTCTCCGTTCCTGAGCCGCGCCTATCAACGCGAAACAAGTTGCGGCGCCGGCGCCGGCGCCGCCTCGGCAATCGCTCTATTCCACTTGCGCTTCGGATCATGCGCAACGACCGGACCTACCCGCGATGACCTGCGACAAGATCATGCTGATCCGGCACTCGGAAAGGCCGAGCCCAGACAAGAAATTTCGCGGCGTGTCGTTAGATGGCCGCAAGAACAAGGAGGGGCTCACCGTCCGCGGCTGGCAACGCGCCGGCGCCCTCGTTCGTTTTTTCGCGCCGATCGACAATCGGTTCGCTCACCCGGCCCTGGCGACGCCCAAGGCGCTGTTCGCTTGCAAAGCGGGGCCGCTCGCGCCGAGCCTTCGGCCACAGCACACTTTGTGGCCGCTCGCCGAACTGCTTCAGCTTGACATTGACGTCGACTATTACGAAGGCGAGGAGCCAGCCCTCGTCGAGAAAGCAATGGCCAGTCCCGGCCCCGCCTTGATCGCCTGGAAACATCTCACCATGCATAAGATCGCCAACGCGATCCTCGGCGACCAGACGACCGCGCCGCAATATTGGCCTTTCGAGCGCGTCGATCTGGTGTGGATTTTTGACCGGCGCGGCGACGGCTGGACTTTTGCGCAAGCTCCGCAACTCCTCCTCGCCGGCGATCGCGCCGATGTGGTTGCATAGAGACATTATGCTCCAGCCCCCGCCCCGCAGGGCGGGTTTACGGCGGGGATCGCTTGCGGCTATGTCAAGGCTCTGCTGCTGGAGCTCGAAAACATGGCCGCTGGCAAGGGCGCAAAACATCGCTTTGAGCGCATCGCTTTCCTGTCTTCCGGCGCGCCGGAGGCCAACGCAGCGCAAGCGGAACTCATCGAGCGTTACGGCAACGTCGATCCGGACGCCGCCGACGTCATCGTCGCGCTCGGCGGCGACGGCCTCATGTTGCAGTCGCTGCATCGCTTCATGGGAACGAATAAGCCGATCTATGGGATGAACCGAGGCTCCGTCGGCTTTCTCATGAATGAATTTCGCGGCGCGAAGCTCGAGCAGCGCCTTGACCAGGCGGAAGCCTCGGTGGTGCATCCCTTGCTGATGAGCGCGACCGACACGCAGGGCAAAACCACCAAGGCCAGGGCGATCAATGAAGTTTCGCTGCTGCGCCAATCCTATCAAGCTGCAAAGATGCGCATCTTGATCGACGGCAAGGAGCGGCTCGGCGAACTCATCGCCGACGGCCTCCTCGTCGCGACGCCGGTCGGTTCAACCGCCTATAATCTTTCGGTGCATGGCCCAATTCTGCCCCTCGACGCGACGATGATGGTTTTAACGCCGATCTCGGCGTTCCGGCCGCGGCTCTGGCGCGGCGCGCTGTTGCCCGACAAGGCGCATGTCACGATCGACATTCTCGAAGCCGACAAGCGTCCCGTCGCCGCCGTCGCAGATAATTTGGAGCTGAGCCACGTCGTCAACGTGACGGTCGAGATGGATCATGCGACCGATCTCGTTCTCCTCCATGATCCGGGCCATTCGCTGAACGAGCGCATCTTGCGCGAACAGTTCGGATATTGAAGCATGAGCGAGAAGATCCGCATCCTCGCACGGCAAACCCTTTCGCGGGGACACGGCCTGTTGGAAAAAATCACGCTTGAGCGCAGGCGCTTCGACGGCCGCCTGCAAAACCTATGGCGAGAGGTTTATGATGCCGGCGACGGCGCCGCGATTCTCCTTTATGACCGGAGCCGCTCGACGGTGGTCCTGGTGCGCCAGTTCCGGCTGCCTGCCTTTCTCGGAGCCGGAAAGGAAAGCCTCATCGAAGTCTGCGCCGGCAGGCTTGAAGGCGAGAACGCCGAGCGCCGCATCATGCAGGAGGCCGAGGAGGAAACCGGCTTTGCGATCCGCCATCCGCGCCGGCTCTTCGAGGCCTATATGAGTCCGGGAAGTTTTGCCGAAAAGCTCACTTTTTTCGTCGCGGAATATGCGGCGCGCGACCGGACCGGCCAGGGCGGCGGGATTGAAGCCGAGGGCGAGGATATCGAAATTCTGGAGCCAACGCTCGATGAAGCGCTTTTGATGATCGAGCGCGGCGAAATCATCGACGCCAAGACGATTCTGCTGCTGCAATACGCCAAGCTCGCCGGCCTCATGCGCGAGGGCGCGCCTGAACGCGAGCCTGACGCCGATGGATGAAGCCGAGTTGGGCCGATGAGCGATCGGAGCCAAACCGAAGAGACGCCGGAGCCGCGCCGCCATCCGCGCGGCGGGCTCTATTTTGAGGATTTCATCGTCGGCGCGAGGATCGAGCATCGCTTGTCCAAAACCGTCACTCAGATGGACAATATGCTGTTCTCCAACATGACGCTCAATCCACAGCCGCTCCATATCGACGCGCATTTTTGCGCGACGGAAACGCAATGGGGTCGGCCCTTGATAAACTCTCTCTACACGCTCGGCCTGATGATCGGCATTTCGGTGAACGATCTGACGCTCGGCACCACGATCGCCAATCTTGGAATGACCGAGGTCAAGTTTCCAGCGCCCTTGTTCGAAGGCGACACGCTGCATGCGACAAGCGAGGTTATGGCAAAGCGCCTGTCGAAATCGAGGGCCGACGCCGGCATTGTCGAATTGCTTCACCGCGCCTATCAGCAGGAGGGAAAGCTCGTCGCCGAGTGCCGCCGCCAAGCTCTTATGAAAGTCAGGCCTTCGTGACGGAGCGGCTTTCCTAAACCTCGCCAAGCAGGATCGCCATGCGCTCGCAGCTTTTCGTTCCGGCCGATAGCGAAAAGAAACTCGAGAAAGGGTTGGCGAGCGGCGCCGATTGCCTGTTTCTCGACCTTGAAGATTCAGTGGCGCTGGGCGCCAAACCCAAGGCGCGGCGCCTCGCCGCCGAGTTTCTCGCAGAGGCGCAGCGCAGGTCCCCCCGTCCGCTGCTCTATGTGCGCGTCAATGGATTGGAAAGCGGCCTGATCGAAACCGATCTCGAGGCCGTGGCGGAGGGCGCCCCCGACGGCGTCGTTCTCCCCAAATGCGTCAATGGCGCAGCGCTCCAGCATCTTGGCGCCATGCTCGCCGTGAAGGAGGCGCAAGCCGACCTCGCCGATGGCGCGATTAAAATCATCCCCATTGTCACGGAGACAGCGGCTGCGCTCTTCAACATGGGAACTTATGCGGGCGCCAGCCAACGCCTCGCCGGCCTGACATGGGGCGCCGAGGATCTCGCCGCTTGCCTTGGCGCCGAGGAAAACCGCGATGAGGACGGCGCCTATAGAGGCCCCTATGCGCTCGCCCGAAACCTCACCCTGCTGGCGGCGAGCGCGGCCGATGTCCCGGCGATCGACACGGTCTATCTAAACTTTCGCGATCTCGCCGGGTTTCGCTTGGAATGCGCGGCGGCGCGGCGCGACGGCTTTATCGGAAAGATGGCGATTCATCCGGCCCAGGTCGAAATCATCAACGAGGTTTTCACGCCATCAGAAGCAAGCATCGCCAGGGCGCACGCCGTCGTCGCCGCTTTCGCGGCCGACCCGGAAGCCGGCGTCGTCAGCCTGGAAGGCGAGATGCTCGACGCGCCGCATTTGAAACGCGCTAGGCGGCTGCTGGAGCGTTTTTCCAATAAGAGCTGGAGCGCGTCCTAGTCAAAGGGGGAAGATGGACATGCGACTTGGCTCAAGGCTGGCCGGCGGGCGTGATCGACACGGATTCTCCGCAGCCGCACGCGCCAGTCTGGTTCGGATTCTGGAACTGGAAGCTCGACGCGAATTTGCTTGCCTCGAAATCCAGCTTGGTGCCAAGCAGAAACATCAGATCCGCTGGCGCAATCAGAATTTTCACGCCTTGGTCTTCGACCACTTCATCGCCGGCTTGAATTTCATCCGCGAGATCAAGCGTATAGGACATCCCGGCGCAGCCGCCATTCTTCACGCCGACCTTAATGCCGGCGACGGGCCGGCCAGCCGCTTCAATCAGATGGCGCGCCCGCGCGGCCGCGGCTTCGCTCAAGGAGACGACCGCAAATTGTGAATTTGGCATAAGCCCTCCGTTCGCCCGGATCCCGTCCTGGACGCTATCCCTATACATAGGCGGCCGATAGCGATTGTTTAGAGCATGATGCCGAAAAGTGGAAATCGGCTTTCGGACGACATCATGCTCTAGCTTCGCTGGCTGGCGCGCCACTTGGCGGGGCTGGCGCCGACGAGCGCCTTGAAGGCCCGGCTAAAGGCGGCGACATCCTGATACCCGACATCAGCCGCGATTGCCGCAAGGCCGCGATCCGTTTCACGTAAGATGCGGCAGGCCACATTCATGCGCCAGCTCGCTACATAAGACATCGCGGTCTGTCCTGTCGTCTCGCGAAACCTCGCGGCGAAACGCGACGGCGACATGGCTATGGCTTCGGCCAATGACGCTACCGTCCAAGGCGCGCCCGGACACTGATGGATCTGCGAAAGCGCCTTTCCGATCCTGGGGTCATCAAGGGCTTTGAACCAGCCGGGACCCTCCGCTCCCTCTCGCTGCCGGTACGATCTGATCGCCTCGGCGCAGAACACCTCCAGCAACCTTGACGCGGTGAAGCTGCCGCGGCGGCCGTGCGCCAGCTCCATCCCCAGCATTTCGGCCGCGCGCATCAGCATCGGATTGGCGTCAGGTCCGCCCGTCTTGACTTTCAGCACCGGCGGCAGAGCCGCCAGCATGGGATTGAGGGGCGCGCTCCGCAAGAGAAAGACGCCACAGACGAGTTCGGTCCCGATGGATTTGGTCGTCGCCTTCCCTGAACCTTGGCCTTTCAGGATGTGCGCCAGCGAAATGGGCTTGGCCTTCGATCCGAACGACATGCGATGGGGCGCGCCGCTTGGGCAGATCGCGACCTCCTCCGCCTCTACGTGGGCGGGCTCACGGCCGTTATGGCGCAAATGGAACTCGCCGCGCCGCACGAGATGGAATGGCAGGACGCGGACGTCCAATCCAACGCCGATCATCTGCCGCAGCATTGCTTCACCGGGAACGTCGATGGCCCAAGGCGGCTCATAGGCCTCATGCAGCAGCACGCTGCCGGAGATCCGCAAATCCTCGAGCGCATCGTTGAATGGGCTAGACGTCGCAATTGGCATAGTATCTATTTTGATTCAAAGTGATCGTTTCTGCAATAAATTTGCTAGTATTCGATATATAAGCGATCAAACTCTGCGGCTACCCTCAAGCCACGGTCGAACGTTCGTCCACAACGGATATCGAACAAAGCGGCCTGGACGAAAGGAAAAAGTCATGGCCGCGACTTCGCCAGAATTGCTCTACACGACGCTCAGCGCAGGCTTTACCGGCCTTATTTGGATTCCGATCATCGTGAACCGGATGCGCGAGATGGGAGCCTGGAAAGCGCTGATGAACCCGATGCCTGACCTGCGCCCCCGCGCCGATTGGGCCTATAGGTTAACGAATGCGCACAGGAACGCGGTCGAAAACCTCGTTGTGTTCGCGCCGCTGGCGATTGTCGTGCATGTGCTGGGGCTCGGCACGATTCTTACGGCGGCAGCGGCCTCGATGTTTTTCTACGCCCGCATCGCTCACGCAGCGATCTATGCGTTTGGAATCCCGTTGTTGCGCACGGCCGCCTTCGCCATTGGATTTGGTTGCCAAATGGTCATGGCGGGGCGCGTCCTCGGCTGGCTCTAGAGCATGTTCTTAAAAAAGTTGACCGACTTTTTCGATATTTAGACATCGGATATATCCGCTGCCTCATAAGAACATGCTCCGACTCTTTGAAATCGTAGCGATTCCTATTCGATCAGATGATTCCATCTGATCGGGAAGGGCTCTAGTCTCACCGAATCGGGCGGCAACGCATGACCATTACCTTTTACTATCTTTCCGGCTCGCCCTTCTCATGGAAGGTCTGGCTGGCGTTGGAGCGAAAGCAACTCGCATATGACTTGCGCACCTTGTCGGCCGACGCCGGGGATCTGAAGCGGCCGGAGTTCACGGCCATCAATCCGCGCGGCAAAGTCCCGGCGATCATCGATGACAATTTCGCGCTCTATGAATCTGGCGCGATCGTTGAGTATCTCGAGGATAAATATCCGCAGTCCGGCAAGCCATTATGGCCCTCTGAGATTCGCAGCCGCGGGCTCGCCCGGCGCCTCGCTGGCGAGGCCGACAGCTACGTCTATCCGCTGGTGCGCAAGCTTGTCGTCGAATTGATCACGCCACGCGAGGAAAGTCCGGACGCTGCAATCATTGAAGAGATCAAGTCCATGCTCGCCGGTGAATTCATGCTGCTCGAGTGCTCGTTTGTAGGCCCTTTCGCGGCTGGCGCGGAGCCCTCGGCCGCCGATTTCGCGCTCTATCCGCTTGCCGCCATTATCGGGCGCATCGAAGCCAGACAACCCGGCTACAGAGTTGGCGTCGTGGTTCCCGAGGGCATTCGCCTATGGATGACGCGGATCGAGGCATTGCCCTATTTCGCCAAGACCACGCCGCCCCATTGGCTCCAGGGCGGTTAAGGCCTTGGCTCAAGACACCTCCCTCACGCCGCTTTCTTCGTCGCAATGGCTGCGAGCGCGCGGAGAATCGTTCGGGTTCCCTCCAATCGCGCCGCCGTCTCCTCAAAATCGCGGATGAAGACAATCTTCATGTCGGGCCGCACCTTGGCGTCGCGGCCCTGCTCGGCGACATAACGCACGAGCCCCGCCGGATTGGCGAAGGAATTGTCGCGGAACGAGATGATGACGCCCTTTGGACCCGCATCGACCTTCTCGACATGGGCCTGGCGGCAGAGAACCTTGATCGCCATAAGCTTCATCAATTGCTCGACCTCGCCCGGCAGAGGCCCGAACCGGTCGATCATCTCCGCCGCGAAGCTCTCGATCTCGGCGTCGGTTTCGAGCCCGGCGAGGCGGCGATAGAGACCGAGCCGCAATTGCAGATCGGCGACATAATCTTCCGGGATCGACACCGGAGCGCCGAGCGTGATCGCCGGCGACCAGGCGTCTTCGGCGGGCTCCTCGATGCCCGCTTTCAAGGCCTCGACGGCCTCGTGCAGCATCTGCTGGTACAGCTCGTAGCCGACTTCCTTGATGTGGCCGGACTGTTCATCGCCCAACAGGTTCCCGGCGCCGCGAATGTCGAGATCGTGGCTGGCGAGCTGGAAACCGGCGCCGAGCGTATCAAGAGAATTCAGCACTTTGAGGCGCCGCTCCGCCTGCGGCGTCATACTGCGATTGGCCGGCACGGTGAACAGCGCATAGGCGCGGATTTTCGAGCGGCCGACGCGGCCGCGCAATTGATAGAGCTGGGCGAGGCCGAACATGTCGGCGCGATGCACGATGAGCGTATTGGCGGTTGGAATATCGAGCCCGGATTCAACAATCGCCGTCGAGAGCAGGACATCATATTGGCCATCATAGAAGGCCGCCATCTTGTCTTCGAGTTCGGTCGCCGCCATCTGCCCATGCGCGACGATGAATTTCACTTCCGGCACATTCTGGCGCAGGAAGGCGGCCGCGTCGTCGATATCTTCGATGCGCGGACAGACATAGAAGCTTTGGCCGCCGCGATAGCGCTCGCGCAGCAAAGCCTCGCGCACCAGCAACTCATCGAATGGCGAGATGAAGGTGCGGACCGCGAGGCGGTCGACTGGCGGCGTCGCGATGATCGAGAGTTCGCGCACGCCGGTCAGGGCGAGCTGCAAGGTCCGTGGAATCGGGGTCGCCGACAGAGTGAGGATATGAACCTCCGCCCGCAATTCCTTCAGCCGCTCCTTGTGCTTGACGCCGAAATGCTGCTCCTCGTCGATCACGACGAGACCGAGATCCTTGAAGGTCACGCCCTTGCCAAGCACGGCGTGGGTGCCGACGACGATATCGACTTCACCAGAAGCGGCGCCCGCCTTGGCCGCCTTGAGATCGGCGACGCTGACCATCCGCGACATTTGCGCGACCGTGACCGGCAGATGGGCGAAGCGCGTCGCGAAATTCTTGTAATGCTGGCGCGCCAGAAGCGTCGTCGGCACGATCACCGCGACCTGCTTGCCCTCGATCGCGGCGGCGAAGGCGGCGCGCAAGGCCACCTCGGTCTTGCCGAATCCGACATCGCCGCAGACGAGGCGATCCATCGGCCGGCCGGAGGCCATGTCTTCGAGGACAGCGTCGATCGTCGCCTGCTGGTCTTCCGTCTCATCATAGGGAAATCCGGCGCAGAATTCGGCGTAAAGGCCTTCGGGCGGAGCCAGTTTCGGCGCGGCCCGCGTCTCGCGCGCGGCGGCGATCTTGATGAGGCCGGCCGCCATTTCGAGAATGCGCTTGCGCATCCGCGCCTTGCGCTTCTGCCAGGCGCCGCCGCCCAATTTATCGAGCGCGACCTCGGTATCCTCCGAGCCATAGCGCGACAAAAGCTCGAGATTTTCGACCGGCAGGAACAGCTTGTCGCCATCGGCATAATGGAGCTCGAGGCAGTCATGCGGCGCGCCCGCCGCCTGGATCGCCTGCAACCCGACAAAGCGCCCGATGCCATGATCGACATGGACAACGATGTCGCCGGCCGACAGCGCCCCGACTTCGCTAAGGAAGTCCTGGGCGCGCCGCGCCTTCTTGCGGCCGCGCAGCAGCCGGTCGCCGAGAATATCCTGTTCGGCGATCACCGCGAGATCGCCGGTCTCGAATCCTTGTTCGAGCCCAATCACCGCCACGGCGATATTGGATTGCGGCAGCGCCAATGCCTGCGCCAGGGAGGAGACCGGCGCCGCCCCCGTCAGGCCATGTTCGGCTAAAACATGGGAGAGCCGTTCGCGCGAGCCGTCCGACCAGCCGGCGAGGATGACGCGCTTATTATCCGCCCGCAGCGCCTTGGCGTGTTCGACGGCGGCGTTGAAGACATTGGCGTTCTCATCGGCGCGCTCGGGCGCGAAGGAGCGGCCCGGCTTTGACCCGCAGTCGACGATAAGGCCGCGCGCATCGTCAGGCCGCGCGAAAGGCGTCACCCGGACGAGGCTCGCGCCGTTGATGCGCTGGCGCCATTCAGCTTCGGACAGATAGAGCCGATCGGGGCCGAGCGGCTTGTAGCCGGAATGATTGGGATCGGCGTCATGGGCGCTTTTGCGCGCCTCGAAATAGTCCTTGATCAGCGCGAGACGCTCGGTGGCGGCCTCTTCGACCAATGGATCGAGGATCAAAGGCGCGCGCCCGGCATAATCGAACAGCGTGTCGAGCCTGTCGTAAAAAAGCGGCAGCCAATGTTCGAGCCCCGGGTGGCGGCGGCCTTCGCTGACCGCTTCATAGAGGCCATCGCCGCGCGTCTGCGCGCCAAAGCAGGTCACATAGCCCTGGCGAAAGCGGCGCATCGTCTCGCTGGTCAGTTGCGCCTCGCTCATTGGCACGAGATCAAGGCCGCGCATCTGGCCAACCGTGCGCTGCGACTCCGGATCGAAGGCGCGAATCGATTCCAGCGCATCGCCGAAAAAATCGAGCCGCACCGGCTGCGCCATTCCCGGCGCGAAGAGATCGACGATGCCGCCGCGCACCGCATATTCGCCGGTGTCGCGCACCGTCGAAGCGCGCGCGAAGCCATTTGTCTCGAGCCATTGCGCGAGGCCGTCCATATCGACCACATTGCCCGGCGCCGCCGAAAATGTGTCGCCGGCGATCTGCTGCAAAGGCGCCACGCGCTGGACCAGCGCGTTGATCGTGGTCGAGAGGATCCGCGGCCGCTCCATCGACGAGCGGGATCGCGCGAGACGCGAAAGAACCGTCATCCGCCGCGCGCAAATGGAGGCGTTGGGAGAGACCCGGTCGTAGGGCTGACAATCCCAGGACGGAAAATCGAGGATCTCGACGTCCGGCGCGGCGAAGCCTAGCGCCTCGCCAAAGGCGCGCGCGCGCTGGCTATCGCGGGCCACATGCACAAGAACAACTGCGCGATTTTCCGCCTCGCGGGCGAGCGCGCGCGTCAGGTCGGCGACGCAGAAGGCGTCGAACCCGTCCGTCACGGAAGAAAGCGTCAGCGAGCCGCCTTTGCCAAGCTCGGCGATGGCGCGTTTGAGATCAGTCACGATGCGGCGTCAATTCGAATGCTGTTCCCAACAAGGAAAGAGTTTAAGACCGCGCGGCGTCGCTCAAAGGCGCAGGGGCGCGGCATGGGCGTGGAAGGCGCGAATCTTTCGGAAGACCGGCGTATCATATTGGCCGGGCGTCGGCGCCTCGCCGGTCAGCCAGCTGAAGATGTCGCGGTCTTGCGCTTCCATCAAGGCTTCGTAATCGTCAAGTTCGGATTCATCAAGTTTGGCGATCTCGACATCGACAAAGCGGCCGAGGATGAGATCCACTTCGCGCATCCCGCGATGCCAGGACCGGAACAGGACGCGGCGGCGGCGGGCGTCGAGTCCCGCGCTCGTCGCTTGCGAGCCAGACATGAATGATGCTCCAACGCCGGCGCGGCCGGCTTGATCAACGCGAAGGCTTGGGCAAAAGCGCCTTGCCGGAGCTATATAGCGCGCCGGGTTGCGCCTGTCAGCCTTGCTGGCGCATGATCCGCTAGAGCATGATGCCGAAAAGTGGAAACCGATTTTCGGACGACATCATGCTCTAACTCTTTGATAAGAGGCGGATTCAGACTTTGGACGAGATCGCGTTGCGATTCCGTCCAAAGTCATCCGGCTCTAAGAGGCGCGTTTCGTCAAAATGCTCCAGCCCGATAGATTTGCACCCCGATGCGGCCCTTCCTTCTTAATCCCCTCTTCGCCTCCGCCGCGAACCTGCCGGGGATCGGGCCCAAGACCGGCAAGCTCCTCGATAGGCTTCTCGCGGGACCGGCCGCCGAAGCGCGCATCGTCGATCTCCTGTTCCATCTGCCTTATGCGACGATCGACCGGCGCAGCCGGCCGAAGATCGCCGATGCGCCGATCGGGAGCGTGGCGACATTGGAGGGGCTCGTCGTCGAGCACCGCCCGCCAGGGCCGCGCTCCAAGGCGCCCTATCGGGTTCTTGTCGAGGACGAAACCGGCGACGTTCTGCTGGTCTTTTTCCTCGCCAATCACCAGTGGATCGAAAAGAGCCTGCCGCTTGGCGCGAAGCGCTGGATTTCCGGCAAGCTCGAACTTTGGGAGGGCCATCGCCAGATGGTCCATCCCGATCGCGTGCTCGATGCCGAAGGCCTCGCCAAAATGGCCCCTGTCGAGCCGGTCTATGCGCTGACCGAGGGGCTTTTTCCAAAAGTTCTCGGCAAAGCCATGGAGGCCGCCCTCGCCCGAATTCCGGCTCTTCCCGAATGGCATGAGGGGACCTCGCCGACCATTCCCGCCCTCCTTACATTCGCCGAGGCGCTCCGCGCGGCGCATCGCCCGCAAGCCCCCGAGGAGATCGCGCCCGAGGCGCCCGCCAGGATGCGGCTCGCGCTCGATGAATTGCTCGCGGGTCAACTGGCGCTGGCGCTTATGCGGGCGAAGATCCGGCGCACTCCCGGCCGCGCAAGCCTTGGCGATGGACGCATTTCCGAAAGGATCATGGCCGCCCTGCCCTTCGCGCTGACCGCTTCGCAGCAAAGGGTCCTGACCGAAATCCGCGCCGATCTTTCCGGCGAGAACCGCATGCTGCGCCTGCTGCAGGGCGATGTCGGCGCAGGCAAGACGCTCGTCGCTCTGCTTGCCCTCGCGACTTGCGTCGAAGCCGGCCGACAGGGCGCGCTGATGGCGCCGACCGAGATTTTAGCCCGCCAACATTTCGCGGCGCTGAGCGGCTTCGCGGAGGCCGCCGGATTGCGGCTCGGCCTGCTCACCGGCCGCGACAAAAGCTCCGAGCGGAGTAAAACGCTCGATGGGCTGGCCCGCGGCGACATCGACATCGCGATCGGCACCCATGCGCTGTTTCAGGAAAGCGTCGTCTTCCATGACCTTGGCCTCGCCATCGTCGACGAACAGCATCGCTTCGGCGTGCACCAGCGCCTCGCTCTTAGCGACAAGGGCGCAGCCGCCGATATTCTCGTCATGACCGCGACGCCGATCCCCCGCAGTCTGGTGCTGACCTATTTCGGCGACATGGACATTTCGGTCCTGACGGAAAAGCCCGCAGGCCGCAAGCCGATCGAGACTCGCGCGCTGCCGATCGAGCGGATCGACGAACTCGTCACAAGATTGCAGCGCGCGATTGCCGAAGGCGCCCGCGCCTTCTGGGTCTGTCCGCTCGTCGAGGAAAGCGAAGCCCTCGATGTCGCCGCCGCGCAAGAACGCGCCGCCCATCTTCGCGGAATTTTCGGCGACAAGGTCGGCCTCGTCCATGGCAAGATGAAAAGCCGCGATAAGGACGCCGCGATGGCCGCCTTCGCTTCCGGCGCGACGCAAATATTGGTGGCGACGACGGTGATCGAAGTCGGCGTCGACATTCCGCAGGCCTCCGTCATGGTGATCGAACATGCCGAGCGGTTCGGTCTGGCGCAATTGCATCAATTGCGCGGGCGAGTCGGGCGCGGCGCCGGCCAATCCTTCTGCCTGCTGCTCTACAAGGGACCGCTTGGCGAGACCGCCAAGGCCCGCATCGCGATCATGCGCGAGACGGAGGACGGATTTCGCATCGCCGAAGAAGATCTGCGCCTGCGTGGAGAAGGCGAAGTTCTGGGCTCCAGGCAATCCGGACTGCCGGGGTTCCGCCTCGCCGATCCCGCGGCGCATGCGCCTTTGTTGGCGATGGTGCGGAGCCAAGCGCAGCGGATCGTTCAAGACAACCCGCGGCTCGAAGGCGAACGCGGCGACGCCTTGCGTCTGCTGCTCAATATTTTCGAGCGCGGCGAAGCAATCAGGCTGTTGAGCGCAGGGTGAGGCGTGGGCGCTTGGGGCGTCCGGCGTCACATGTCGCCCTAAACCGCGCGTTCACGCCGCATCGGCGCGGCCGAGCAGCGCCCGCCAATGGCGGCGCCCGACATCCGCCGTCGCCGTGATGTCCTCAATAGCAAGCGGCTTCAGGCCTTGACGTTTGGCTTCTTCGAAGATCGACGGCGGCAGCGGCCAGGGCGGGCCTTCGACCTCGCTGTCTTCGTCCCGCGCGCGCGAAATGACGAGGAGTTTTCCGCCCGGCGCCAGCAGCGAGGCGAGCGCGCCGAGCGCCGCCGGCAAGAGATCCTTGGAAAGCGCCTGCAACGTATAGCATTCGTGCACAAGGTCGAAGCCTCCCCGCCAAGCATCGGGCAAGGCGAAAAGATCACCGGCGCGATAATCAACGTTCGAATTCGGAAATCGCCGCTGCGCCCAATCGACCGCCTGGGCGACGAAATCGAAGGCCACGACGCGCGCGCCGGCGGCGGCGAGACATTCGGCGTTGTCGCCAAGGCCGCAGCCGACATCGAGCGTCCGCAAACCGGAAATCCCCCGCGCTTGCGCTCCAACCCAGGCCTTCAGCAAAGGATGGGGCGCGAGATTGGCCCAAGGAACGCGCGCTGGATCATCGGAGGCGAGCGCATAGACCGCCTCGAACCACTCGCGGCGCAAGGGATCGGCTGGGCCCGTTTGCGGGATCTGATTCTTGGCCGGATCGAGCGCGTCGAGCGCCTTCCGCGCTTCAGCGCGGCGCGCCGCGAACTCTGGCGAAGCCGGATCGAAGGAAACTTTGTTCAAAAAGGCGTTCCTCTTGGTTCGGCCGGCGCGGCGCCATTCCCGTTCCAGAAAGAACTCGGGGACGGTTTTCTCAAGCCTTCTTCTCCCAACGGCCGTTCTCGCCTTGCTGCCAATAGGTCAGCGCAAGGCCCATGTCCTTCAATTGTTTCCACTGCGCCCGCGCCTCGGTTAGCTCGTCCTCATTAGCGCCATCAAAGACTGCGATCGCCCGGACATAGGCGGAAGCGCCCGGCTCGGCCACCGCCTCCGCCATCGAAGCGCCCTCGACGAAAATCCGGATCGCGGCGCCATTGGGGTTTTCGACGCCGGTCGAGAGATAGACCGGCTGAAGCTCGGCGTCGCCGTCGCGCGCCCGGCCATGGGCGAGAAAACTCGCGTCGGAATAGGTCCAGAGCCATTGATCGAGGGCGTCGAGCCGCTCCTCGCTCCGCGCCTGGACGACGACGCGCCACCCCTTCTCGAGCGACTTCTCGATGAGGCCGGGAAGGACATTTTCGAGCGGCTGGCGCTGAAGATGGTAGAACCAAATTTCGGGCATGGCCTCGATCATCCTAGCGGCCGCCGATGGCTTCACCCCTCGTAATATTCGGCGACGAACCGGTCGAGAAGACGCACGCCAAAGCCCGAACCCCAGCTCTGATTAATGTCGCTTCCCGGCGAACTCATGCCGGTTCCCGCAATATCGAGATGCGCCCAAGGCGTCCCGTTCACAAAGCGCTGAAGGAATTGCGCAGCGGTGATCGAGCCCGCGTGCCGCCCGCCCGTGTTCTTCATATCGGCAAATTTGGAATCAATTAGCTTATCGTAGGCCGGCCCAAGCGGCAGCCGCCAGAGCTTTTCACCGGTCGCTTTCCCAGAGGCGAGCAGCTTTTCGGCCAATTCGTCATTATTGGCGAAAAGCCCCGCGTGGTCCTGGCCAAGCGCGACGAGGATCGCGCCGGTCAGCGTGGCCAGATCGACAATGAATTTAGGCTTGAACTTGTCCTGCACATACCAAAGCACGTCGGCGAGCACGAGGCGGCCTTCAGCGTCCGTGTTGATGACCTCGATCGTCTGGCCGGACATGGATTTCACGATGTCGCCAGGACGCTGGGCCTGCGGGCCCGGCATGTTTTCGACAAGGCCGATGGCGCCGACGACATCGACCTTGGCCTTGCGCATCGCAAGCGCCCGCATGAGGCCGACGACGCAGGCGGCGCCGGCCATGTCGCCCTTCATGTCTTCCATGCCGGCCGCCGGCTTGATGGATATGCCGCCCGTGTCGAAACAGACGCCTTTGCCGACGAAAGCGATGGGGTGCGCCTTGGACTTGGAGTGGTCCTTGGCGCCCTCCTTGACCGATTTTCCACCGCGCCAGCGCATGATGACGACGCGGCTTTCGCGGATCGATCCGTGTCCAACGCCAAGAAGCGCGCCCATGCCAAGTTCGCGCATGGCCGGCTCATCGAGAATCTCGACCTCGACGCCAAGCTTTTCGAGCTCTTTCGCGCGCTTGGCGAATTCCTCCGGAAAAAGGATGTTGGCCGGTTCATTGACCAGCGAACGGGCCGTTAGGACGCCCTCGGCGACGGCCTCGCGCGCCTTGGCTTCGCGGCGGGCGGCGGAAGGCTCGTCCACCGCCAGAAGGATCTCCGAGGGACCATTATCCTCGGCATCCTCTTTTTTTCGGGTCTTATAGGCGTCAAAACGATAGTCGCGCAGTTGCATCCCCAGCATGAACTCGGCGACGGCTCCCGCCGGGTCCTCCGGGGGACGCGGCAAATCGAACGCGACAAGAGCGCTGGCGCCGGGGCCGAGCTTGCCGATGACGAAGCCGCCGAGATTGGCGTAATCGGTGGGCGCCGGGGGCGCATCCCCTGCCTTTTTGCCGCTGTCCGCCTTGTCGCGATCGGCCTGATCCTTGTCGCCTTGCTTGTCCGGCTGGCCGACGCCGATCACGAGGAGCCTCTCGGCGGCGAAGCCCGATGGCGCGATAATGTCGAGCGCGGTGGAGGACTTTCCCTTGAACTTGGCGACGCCCGCCGCCTTTCTGATCAAGGCCTCGCCATCGGCGCCGACGAGGCGCGCCGTCTCCGCGCCGAAAGCAAAATCCTGGCCCATGAAAATGACCAAGGTCTGCGCGCCTTTGCTCTTGCCGGCGGCCCTTCTTGAAGGCTGAAGCGGTGTTTGGGCATTTAATGGCCCGAGCGCGACAAATTCGAATTTCATGGATTGCGACATCTGATCCTCTTCAACGCGATTCCCGCGACGCTTTCACAATTAGGTGAACGCGGAAAGCGCTCTTTCCCCTCCGCGCACCGCATTTTCCAGGCCAACCAGCGGCAGATCGCGTAAAAATCGGCGGTAAGTCGGGCGCGGCGGCGCCCAATTCGTCCCAACCTAGCTGCTTTTTTGCTTTCGGACCCATTTTTGCGTGGTCGCGGCCAATTGCTCGCCTCACTTCTGGCCATGAGGTCCTGGGCAAGGACGCGGTAGGCTCCGACCGTAATTATGTGCGAATATAAACGGGCGATCCGCCGAAAAATCGCCGCGACTCTTTCAGATAATAACGATGTTAGTCCGCTCATGCGGCAAAGCTCAAGCGCCTTCGCCGCTGCGATGCCGCCGGCGGAGGCCGAAGGAAAATTGCCGCTGCCGCCAGGACCGCGAAGGCGGAGCGTGGAGCCGAAGGGCGAGAGGGTAATCATGACGCTCCATGCACATATCACCCGGCAATATCGCCTGGCGCCGGTCCTTTGCGGGCGATATTGGACGCTCCGAGCGGACCGAACAGGCCAAAGCCCTGCTTCTGATCCGCGTCCAGCCCGCGGCGCGGTCGTCCGATGATCGGCTTGACTCTCGGCCGCTATTTCTCCGCCCGCTTCCTGCGGATGATCATGGCTGTGTTTCTGACAATTTTCGGCATTGTCTACATCATCGACTTCGTCGAATTGCTGCGCCGGGCGGGCGACCAGCCGGGCGTTTCGGCCGGGGTCATCGCGCTCCTGTCCTTGCTCCGCGTTCCATCGGCATCGGAACAGCTCATGCCTTTTTGTGTCCTATGCGGCACAATGGCCGCTTTTCTCGACCTCACCCGCAAGCTTGAATTGCTGGTCGCGCGGGCCGTGGGCGTTTCGGTATGGGGATTTCTGGTCCCGCCGGTCCTGATCGCCGCCCTCATCGGAATCGCCTCCGTCGGCCTCTTCAACCCGATCTCCGCGCTGATGAAACATCACGCCGACGGACTTGAAGCCCAAATTTTCGGCCTCAATGGCAAGCCGGGCGCAGGCGCAGGCCTTTGGGTCCGGCAAAACAACGTCGATGGACAAGCAATCCTCAAAGCCGACAAAGTCGACGACGGGGGCGCGCTCTTAACCTCGGTCACCGCCTATGTCTACGATCGAGCCGGAAATTTCGAAGGCGAAGTCCAAGCGCAAACCGCCACGCTCTTGCCCGGCGTTTGGCGTCTCGATCATGCCCGCATCCTCACGCCAGGCGAGGAAAGTCTCGAGGCCGGAGTCTATCTTCTCGCCACCGACCTTTTGGCCGAACAGGTCGTTCAAGGGGTGATCGCCCCGGAATCCGTGCCATTTTGGGAACTGCCCACCGTGCGCGGACAGACCGAGACCGCGGGATTCGATTCGACAGCCTATCGGCTCCAGTTTCAAACGCTGTTGGCGAGGCCTCTGCTCTTCATCGCAATGGTTTTAATCGCAGCGGCCTTTTCCTTAAGATTTTTCCGCTTTGGTGGCATAGCTAAAATGATTGGTGGTGGCGTGGGCGCCGGGTTCGTGCTTTATATCGCGACGAAAGTGGTTGGAGATCTCGGAAGCGCGGGTTTGCTGAGTGCGCCCGTGGCTGCGTGGTCGCCCGCCATCGTCGGCGGCATGCTCGGCGCGCTCGCCCTGCTGCATCAGGAGGATGGTTGATGGGGCGGCGTTTGTGCCCCGCTGACGTGATTGCTTGGGCCCGCCGCGCCGGAAGCCTCGCAAAGTCAAGCGAACCGATGCCGGAACTCAGATCCGGAAGTGGTTTGTTTGCGTCTGCGCAGGCGACGCGCCCGGGCCGGGCGATGTTCGCGCCAGCGCTTGGCGCTGTCCTCGGCGCCTTGCGTTACGGATTCCTTGCCGCAGCCCGTTGCGCATTCCTTGCCGCAGCGCTTGGCCTTTGCGTTGCCGCGACTCTGATGGCCGCTGGCCCGGCCTTCGCGCAGACGCCGGGCGATCCCCAGACGAAAAAGCCCGCGCGTCCAACGGACAAAATGTTCGTCGAGGCGACGGAGCTTCGTTACGATACGGACAAGGACACCGTGTCCGCCGAAGGAAATGCAAGGGTCTATTATAAGGACCGCGTCCTAGAGGCCGACCGCGTCATCTACAATCGCAAGACCGGCCGGGTCTATGCCGAAGGCAACGCCAAGCTCACTGAAGCCGATGGCGCTGTGCTCCACGCCGAGCGTTTCGACCTGACCGACGATTTCCGCGATGGCTTCATCGAAAGCCTGCGCGCTGAAACCGCCGAGAAAACTTATGTCAGCGCGCTCGTTCCCAGAGGCGGCGCAACCGTTCCCGAGACCGGCTCCTACAGAACATATTTCGGCGCCTCCCGCGCCGAGCGCATTGAAGGCGATACGACCGTCTTCAACAATGGCTCCTATACCGCCTGCGCGGCCTGTAAGAACAATCCGGACCGACCGCCGCTTTGGCGGGTTCGGGCAAAGAGGATCATCCAAAAGAACGACGAAAAAATGATCTATTACGAGGATGCGTCGCTCGAATTCCTCGGGATCCCAATCGCCTACGTGCCTTTTTTTTCAACGCCGGATCCGAGCGTCAAACGCAAATCCGGCATTCTTTCGCCGCATCCCGTCTATAGCTCCAACCTCGGCTATGGCGTCGGCATCCCGATTTTTTGGGCGCTGGCGCCTGACTACGATTTAACGTTCACGCCGACTTATTTGTCGAAACAGGGCTTTCTGGCCAATGCCGAATGGCGCCAGCGGCTGGAGAGCGGCGAATACTACATCCGCGCGAATGGGATCGCCCAGCAGAACAGATCCTATTTTCCGGACCCGCCTTACGGCGCCGGAGACCATACGTTTCGGGGCTCTTTCGAAAGCAAGGGGAAAGTCTATATCGCCGACCAGTGGAAGTTCGGCTGGGAGTTCACGCTCCTGTCGGACAAGTTCTTCCTCAATGATTATCACATCCCGAGCCAAACCCTTTCTTCGCATTATTTCAGCGAAACGACCTCCAGCATCTATCTTACCGGGCAAGGCGATCGCGGCTATTTCGACTTGCACGGCTATTATTTCCAGGGCCTGTCGACCCGCGATTATCAGCCTCAGCAGCCGCTCGCCCATCCGGTCTGGGACTATAATAAAACCTTCGACATCGACCCGGCCACCTCGTTTGGCATCGGCGGGCAAGCCGAACTCGATTTCAACCTGACAAGCCTTTCCGCGCCATCGGCAAGCTTCCAGTCCGTCGGAACGCAGGTAGTGGACAGGGCTTATGGCCTCTACAGCATTTGCGCCGCTTATGTGCCAGGTCAAACGATCGGCTCTTGCCTGCTGCGCGGCGTTGGGGGCGAATATACCAGAGCAACGCTCGACGCGTCCTGGAAGCGCAAGTTCATCGATCCGATTGGCCAGGTCTGGACGCCTTTCGCCTTCGCGCATCTCAACGGCGAATGGCTCGATATCAATGCCACCAACACCTATACCTTTGCATCGGCCGCTGGAATCTCGACCTATTCGAATGCCGCTCAATTGAACTTCCTCGGCAATAAGGATGCGAGTTTCTTTGGCGAGGTCATCCCCGCGGTTGGACTGGATTATCGCTACCCCTTCTTCGCCAAGACCAGCTTCGGCTCGATGCTCATCGAACCGATCGCCCAGATCATCCTGCGTCCAAACCAGCCGATCGGGGCGCATTCGCTCGTCAACCTGGACGCGCAGAGCCTTGTCTTCGACGATTCCACTTTGTTCCAATGGAACAAATATTCCGGATATGACCGGTTCGAGACCGGCGCGAGGGCCAATTACGGGGCGCAATTCTCACTGAACTTCAAGGATGGCGGCTATGCCAATATCGTCGCCGGACAGTCCTATCAGATCGCCGGAGCCAATCCCTATGCGATTCCGGACGCCGCCAATGTCGGCCTGAGTTCGGGGCTCGACACAAGGCTCACCGATTACGTCACCGCATTTTCCTTCGCGCCAAACTCGACGCTCTCCTTCATGGCCAAGAGCCGGTTCGACATCGATACGCTCGCAGCCAGACGCGTCGACCTTGTTGGAGCCTATAATTTCGGCGCCTGGACAGGCAATGTTCAATATGCCAATTATCAAGCTCAGCCGGTGATCGGCTATTATGTGCGCAGGCAAGGACTCTCTTTATCCTCGCGCTACAAGATCAGCGACAACTACTTTGCACAGGGCAATATTACCTTCGATATGAGCCGGCAATACTATCCATCAAGTATGATTGGAACGTCAAATCCGGGTCCCTTCGCCATCGCGGCTTTCGGGATCGGCGGCGGCTATCAGGATGATTGCACGAACTTTTCGGTTAATTACAGCTCGATTTACCAGGACAATGGCAATGGCGCGTTGATCCGCAACCAAACCGTGCTCTTGCAATTGCAATTGCGCACGTTAGGCCAGGCCGCAGTGAGTCAGAGCTTCTCCAACACCCTGGCGCTGGACGGCGTCAAATATTGATCCAGCCAATCTGGCTCATCGTCCGCCAATGACGCCAGATGCACATCCAAAGATGGAGAGTTGAAACGATGCGGAAAGACGCGGACGCGCGCGGACCGAGCTTCTTCGCCAAGACCAGCTTTTCGACATTTCTGCTTGTTGCCGCGATGGCCGGAGGATCGCTTTTTTGCGCCGATCAAAGCCGCGCCCAAGCAATCCTCTCGAGCATCAACGGCGACCCGATCACGGATATCGACGTCGACGAGCGGATGAAGATGCTTCGCGTGCTGCGCAAGCCGGCGACGCGCGAGGCCGCGATCGAAAGCCTTTATTCGGACCGCCTCGAAATCCGCGAAGCGTCGAGATATGGCGTAAGACCCAAGGATAGCGACGTTTCGCAAGAAATCATCAAGGTCGCGCAAGGCTTGAAAATGGCGCCAGAGGCATTGGTCGCGGCGCTGCAACACGCCGGCGTGACGGCGGAGCATTTCAAGGATCATTTTAGCGCCGATTTCGCCTTCAATCTCCTGGTTCAAGCCCTGAACAAGGGGGTTGAGGCCAGCGAGGACCAGGTTCGCGCCGAACTCGCCAAACAAGGCGGCAAATCGGCCGCCGGCGCCGCCTATACGCTTCGGCAGATCATTTTTACCCTGCCCAATTCCGCCTCGGTCGCGACCGTGACTGAGCGCGCCCGCGAGGCCGAGCAATTGCGGACGCGCTTTGCCGATTGCGAGGCCGGCCTGCCGATGGCGCGCGCGCTGAATGATGTGACGGTGCGCGATCCTCTGATCAGGACCTCGCCCGAACTCAGCGAGGGCCTGCGCCAATTGCTCGACAAGACGCCCGTTGGCCATCTGACGCCCCCACAACGCTCGAGTTCGGGCATTGAAATGGTCGCCCTCTGCAACAAGGATACGGCCAAGGACGACACCGCAGTGCGCACGGCGATCTCGCAGAAGCTTCTCTCCGGGCTTATCGCCGCAGACAGCGAACGCCGCCTGAAGGAATTGCGCGCGCGCGCCGTGATCGTAAAACATTGATGGCGACGCATTGACCCCAAGATCTTGATGGCGAGCCCCACGCCGGCAAAACGTTCCCTGCTTGCCCTGACCCGAGGCGATCCCTCGGGCATCGGGCCCGAACTTGCCCTAAAGGCTTGGGCGCAGTCGCATCGCGACCCCGACGCGCCGCCGTTCCTCATCGCCGCTGAGCCCGATCATCTCGCAGAGCTCGCGAAAAAATTAGGGTTGAACGTCCCTATCGAGAGCGTCGACGCCGACGCCGCCGCGGACGCGTTCGCCCATGCGCTGCCGGTGCTTGCATCAAACAGTTCTGTCGCTGGAAGGCCCGGCGCGCCGGATGAGCGAGACGCCGCCGGGACGATCGCCTCGATCGAGACCTGCGTGCGCCTTGTCCAGGCCGGCAAGGCCTGCGCCATCGTCACCAACCCAATCGCCAAGGAGGTTCTTTACCGGGCGGGCTTTGCTCACCCAGGCCACACCGAATTCCTGGCGCATCTGAGCGAAAGCCTGTTCGGGCAAACCGCGCGCGCGGTGATGCTGCTGTGGTCGCCCGAACTCGCCGTCGTCCCGGCGACCATCCATGTTCCGCTGGCGCGCGTCCCAACGCTGTTGACCCGCGCGCTTCTGATCGAGACCGGGTTGATCGTCGCCCGCGATCTCAAAAGCCGCTTCGGCGTCGACAGTCCGCGCCTCGCCTTCACCGGCCTCAATCCCCATGCCGGCGAAGGCGGCGCGATGGGGCGCGAGGAAATCGACATTATTGCGCCAGCGCTCGAAGCGCTCGCCGCCGCGGGCGTCGCTGTCAGCGGACCGCATCCGGCCGACACCTTGTTCCACGCCGCCGCCCGGCGCGGCTATGACGCGGTCATCGCCATGTATCACGATCAGGCGCTGATCCCGATCAAGACGCTCGCTTTCGAGAGCGCGGTCAACGTCACCTTGGGCCTGCCCTTTGTGCGCACGTCGCCCGATCACGGCACGGCTTTCGACATCGCCGGCAAGGGGGTCGCCAATGCGGCGAGCCTCATCAATGCGCTACATCTCGCCGGCCGATTGGCGCAGCCGTGCCAAGCCAGCTAGGCGATCTTCCGCCGCTGCGCGACATCGTCGCCAAACATGGCCTCGCCGCGAAAAAGTCGCTCGGCCAGAATTTCCTCTTCGACCTCAATCTCACCGGTCGCATCGCCCGCGCCGCTGCTCCGCGCACCGCAGCCGCAATCATCGAGGTGGGGCCAGGCCCGGGCGGCCTGACGCGGGCGCTGCTTGCCGAAGGCGCGCAAAAAGTGATCGCCATCGAGCGCGACGAGCGCTGCCTTGCGGCGCTCGCCGAAATCGCCGTGCATTATCCTGGCCGCCTCGACATCATCTCCGGCGATGCGCTGGAGATCGACCTGGCGGCGCTCGTCGGCGACGCGCGACCCGCGCGGATCTGCGCCAACCTGCCCTATAATATCGCCACCGGCCTTCTGACGCGCTGGGTCGAGAGCGAACCCTGGCCGCCATGGTTCGACCGTCTCGTCCTGATGTTCCAGCGCGAAGTCGCCGAACGCATCGTCGCAAGCCCAGCGCAACGCGCCGCCTATGGCCGCCTCGCCGTTCTGTGCAATTGGCGTTGCGAAACCCGCATTCTGTTCGATATTTCGCCTGCGGCTTTCACGCCGCCGCCGAAGGTCACCTCCGCCCTGGTCGAGCTCACGCCCCGTGCAGAGCCGCTTCCCTGTCAGGCGAAGCTGCTTTCGGAGATCACCCAAGCAGCCTTCGGCCAGCGCCGGAAAATGCTGCGCCAATCGCTCAAAGCGGTCGCTCAAGCCGACGCGATGGAGCTGCTGGCCCGCGCCAACATCGCGCCGACGGCGCGTGCGGAGGAAATCGATATAGCAGGCTTCGCCGCGCTGGCGCTGGCGCTTGAGCGTATGCGTTGAGCGGCAACGGCCCGCCGTTCAATCCTTCGTCGGCCGAACCCCTTTGACAAACAAGCTGACGATAACCGCATGGGCAACATGTTCGGCCATGCACTGATAGCCAAGATCGTTCAGATGGAAATTATCGCGCGACATGAGTTCCAAATTGGCATGGGCCTTGGCGATGAACCGCATGGCGTCATAGCGGCGCACGTAAAGGATGTTCTCCTCGGCGGCGATGCGCTGGAGACTGTCGCGGATCGCAGAATAATTCGCATCGCGGGCAAAACGCGTGGTGTATTGCTGTCCGACAAGAACAACGTCGATCCGGTTTTCCTTGAGCCAGCCGATTGTCGAGCGGACAGTGGCCTCGAAATCCCCCGGATCGATGCGGGCGAGCGCATCATTGGTCCCCAATTGCCAAAGAACGAGATCCGGACGATTGATTACGACTTCGCTCTTGACGCGCTCAGCGGTGGTCTCCGCGACTTCTCCGGTGACGCCGCGATTGATGATCTCGATATCGACGCCTTTTAGGGCGTGTTCGAGAATCTGCTCGAGCTGCGAGGAATAGCTCTTGCCATTCGACGGCGCGCCAACCCCAGAGGTCGAGGACGAGCCAATCGCCAGGATGCGCACCGTCCGGCGCTCTTGCAGCGCCGCAGCGACATTGGGAAGCGAGGCGGGAGCGGCGATATCGCTCGCAGGGACGTAGCATGACGCGCTAAGCGGCGGCGCCATCGCGGGCGCGGGCGCTTCTTCAGCACTAGAAAACGCGCTTGCGAAGATTGCGAACGCGAGGGCAAGAGCAGTTCGCTCCGCTAATCCGCCAGTGGCTTTTCGCGCCATTCCGATGCCCATGCCACAAGACCCATCAAGAAGAACCCTAGGATAACGATGAATGCATCGGTCGCAACATGTCCGCCATAGACGAAGCGGAAGATTTGACCAGTGAGGCTTAAAATGGACCCGGCGCAGAAGACATTCAGCGAATTACGCCCAAGCAGGGAGAGAAAAGCAGAAGAGCGCGGCAGCCAACTGCGGATCGTTGCAAAGGCCCCGGCAAAAAGGGCCATCAAAGCCATGCTATGAATGAGCCGCGCCGGCGACAGAAACGTCTTGTCGAACATGAAGAACAGGCGCGGAGCGGGGAACTCGATCGGGGCAGGCGAAAAATCCATTATCGCCGCCCCGGCGCCGATTACAACAATCGGCAGGGCAAGACCGCGCAGAATGCGGTGATGACGTCGCGCAAAGGCGCCGAGGCCATCTTCCCCAGCGACGACAAAGCCGAGAATAAAAATGAGCTGCCAAGCCAAAGGATTGAAGAACCAGGTTCCCTCGACTGGCCAGGTCGGGAAATTCACTCCGAACGCAAGCGCGCCGATATAGATCGCGAGCGAAGCCGGCAGCAGAAGCGGCCTAGCACTGCGTTGCGTAAGCGCGATAAGCGGCGCACAGGCCATCAAGACGACGTAGAGCGGCAAGATGTTGAAATAGCCGAGCTGATGCGTGAGCAGAACGAGCCCAACGTGAGCCCTGACGGGATCGTTGAAGACGGCCGAGGCATTGTGCCAATCGAGGAGGAATGGCGCGTCAAGAACAATCGTAGCCGCCGCGAGAAGAGCGATCGCGATTTCTGTGATGACCGTCTGCGCGACATAAACACGCAAGGCGCGGCTTTCGAGCCGCAGAATGAGCGCCCCCTTGGAGCGCCCGCTCGCTGGGCCTTCAACGAGCTTACGCAGCGCACAACCAGCGAGAAACACGAAAAGCTCGGCGGAGTCGGAAAGCGACACATTGCGAAATGTGAAGCGTTCGAAATAGAGACCCGGAACATGATTGACGAAAATTGTGAGAAGCGCGAAGCCGCGCCAGAAATCGATCTCATTTGGTATGCGCATGACTTTTTTCGAGATTCCTCGCGTCTCGCTACCTGGCAGGCATCCCGGCAACTGGGCCTCCCGCCAAATTTGAAAGGTCATCGCCGACCGGCGGCTTTCAGGCCCGCCGCAACATCAGGCTCTCGAACAAAACGCGCAAGACCGGCGGCAGATTTTCGGGAATATCTTCCGCAATCAATCCAGGGCCAAACTGGCGAGCCGAGGCGCCATGCAGCCAGACGGCAGCCGACGCCGCCTCGAAAGGCGGCATGGATTGCGCCAGAAGTCCCCCAATAATTCCCGCCAGCACGTCGCCCGACCCCGCGGTGGCGAGCCAGGGCGGCAGATCCTCCGCAATGCTCGCGCCGCCACCCGGATGCGCAACGACGGTGTCGGCGCCTTTCAGCAGGACGACAGCGCCGCTCAAAGCCGCCGCCGCGCGGACCCGTTCGAGTTTGGACGGCGAATGCAACGCGGCCAAACGCGCGCGCAAGATCTCGGGGTCCGGCTCGCGCTTGCGCCATGCGTCTGCGACATCCGACGTCAACATGCCGAAGAGGCGCGCGAATTCGCCATCATGAGGCGTCAGGACGACCGGCGCGCCCGACGCCTCAATCGCTTGCGCAAGGCACAAGGCGTCGCCTTCGAAACTTGTCAGCGCATCGGCGTCGAGCACAATGGCGCGGCGCGCCTCCGGAGATTTCGCATCGGCTTCAAGCGCGGCCAGCGCGAAATCCCGCGTCGCCGCGCCGACCCCCAATCCGGGACCCATGACGAGGGCGTTCTTGCGGCGATCCTTGAGGAGGTCGGCAAGCTCGTCCGGCGCATCGCAAAGGCGGGTCATGACAGCGGTCAGCGCCGCCGCATGGACGCCAAGCGCCTCCCTTGGCGTCGCAACGGTGACCAGTCCCGCCCCCGCGCGCAAGGCGCCGCGCGCGGCAAGCCGCGCCGCGCCGGTATGCGCCAGCCCGCCGGAAAGGACGAGGGCGTGACCGCGCGAATATTTATGGCCATCGACGCGCGGAACTGGGAAATGGCTTTTCCAGATCGCCGGCCCATTGGCCAGAGTCTGGGGATTGATTATCGACAGAACGGATTCCGCAATTCCAATATCGGCGATCACAGTCCGCCCGCAATGCAGGCGACCCGGCAGCAGGAGATGGCCGGGCTTGCGCCGAAAAAACGTGACCGTGCGCTCCGCCTGGACCGCCACTCCGCGAATCTGGCCGCTTGAGCCGTCAATTCCAGAAGGAACGTCGATGGAAAGGATAGGCTTTCCGGACGCGCGCGCCCATTCATTGAGCCGCAGGACCGCAGCTTTGGCGCTCCCATCGAGATCGCGCGCGAGACCCGCGCCGAAAAGCGCGTCGATGGCGAGATCGGCGCCATCAAGACTTAGCTCGTCGATCGCGGAGACATCGCCATTCCAGGCATTAGCGGCGCAAGCCGCGTCGCCGCGCAACGCGTCGAGGCGACCAAGCAGACCGAGCGCAATGAAAAAGCCCCGCGCGGCGAGGAGGCGCGCGGCGACGAAGCCGTCTCCGCCATTGTTGCCCGGCCCGCAAAAAATAACGATGCGGCCTTGGCGCGGAGCAAGAAGCTCGGCCTCTCGCGCCACAGCGGCGCCGGCGCTTTCCATCAGGAAAGATCCAGGCGGCCCAGCGGCAATGGTCAGCCGGTCGGCGGCGGCCATTTCCATATTGGTCAGAAGCTCGGGCTTTGAGGCGTCAGGCGACATGGAAAACCCGTGACGGCGAGAGAGCGCAGAAGGCGGCAAGCCCGGCGGCGATGAAGCCATCTTGGAGGCAAATCCAGATCAATGCTGCTTTCATGGCGCCGTCAAGTTGACATGGCAATCAGCGGCGGCTAACCGAAAAGGTCCCGAAAGATGCGCCCTGCTGCTCACGTCGTTTGGCCGTCGTTCTTTTTCAGCGCGGTGCTTGTGGCGGCGAACGACGCATCATGAAACCAACTATTGCAAAGTTCTGTATAGGCCAGGTGGTCAAGCACCGGAAATATCCATTCCGCGGGATTATCTACGACGTCGATCCAGTGTTTTCGAATACTGACGAATGGTGGCTCTCGATCCCCGCGGACGTGCGGCCGCGCAAGGATCAGCCCTTTTATCATCTCTTCGCCGAAAACGCCGAGACTGAATATGTCGCCTATGTTTCGGAGCAAAACCTTCTGCCCGACACCTCTGGCGATCCGGTCCGCCACCCGCAGGTCGACAAGATGTTCGTGCGGGCCGACGACGGCGGCTACCAAATCAGGACCACACGCCTGAACTAAAGCGTTTCCCGATCAGATGGAGTCGTCTGATCGACATTTTCGGAGCATGCTCTGAAGGCTCAGTTATTTGCGACGGTCTTCAAGCTCAAGGGTCACCAGTCGGGCCAGAAGCGTCGCCGGATAGAGCTGGCCGATGATCGCTTCGAGATTGCAAAGGCTGCGCGCTGCCGGATGCACCGGCAAAATATCCCCGTAGCCAATCGTGGTCAGCGTCACGAAGCTAAAATAGATCAGATTGCTGGCGACTTCCGGACTGTTCTCAACAGACAAACCCTTGAATGCATTGGGCGCCAGCAAACCAACAAATGTGAACAGCGCCACAAAGGTCAGTCCGATCGTCAGATAGAGCAAAACAGCCCCGTTGACGCGATGATAGGTTATCCGGCCAGGCGCAAAGACCGCGCGGGCGATGACGAAGATAAGCAAGACATTCATGGCGAGGGTTGCTCCAGCCTCGAGAAACAGGTCGAGATTGGAAGGAAGCTTCAATCGAAGAAGCACTGCCGCGGCGGCGAGGCCGACGGCAAGCACAATCACCAAGATCGCCATCAACCTCTTTGACTGGACAAGGACGCAGCTCGCTAGCAAGAGCACGATGGCAAAACCGTTCCCTTGCGCCGAAATGACGCCAGTCGCGTGGAGGGGCAGGATCACGAAAATCAGAAACGCCAGCAGTATCGTCAGCACGCTAAGAGTGGGATCGTGAATCTGATCCCGCACGCGGCCGAGGCGCTTTTTTACATCGCCGTCCATTGCCCGGATCCGCTGGCCTCGGCCAAGCCGAGGGCGCTGCGCGATCCCGCCATCTTGCTCAACCATCTTGCTCAAGACGCTCCATGCGCTGTTCGGAATTTACGCCGCCGCATTTCAGTTATCGGCATGAGTGAATTTCTGCCGCCTTCATGCGCCGCCCGCGTCGCCGCCTTCCTCGCCGCGGGGCTCCTCGTCGTCGCTTCTGGCGGCGTCATCCTCGGTGATGCGCTCCACGGCCACGACCTGCTCCGCCGCAGCGGTGTCGAAGACGATGACGCCCTGCGTTCCGCGGCCTGCGACGCGAATGCCGTCGACCGGGCAGCGGATCAACTGGCCGCCATTCGTCACCAGCATAATCCCATCGCCGTCTTCGACCGGCATCGAGGCGATGAGCTTTCCGTTTCTTTGATTGACCGCCATCGCGACGATGCCTTTGCCGCCCCGCCCGGTGATGCGATATTCGTAGGAAGATGTCCGCTTGCCGAAACCATTCGATGAAATAGTCAGAATGATCTGCTCGGCGGCCGACATTTCGGCATAGCGCTCCGGGCCAAGGGTCGAGGCGATTGATGGCTCCTCCCCCGCGGCCTCGTCTCCGGCCGCCTGCCCGCCGGCTTCGGCGCTGGCTTCAGCGGCGCCTTCGCCGGCCTCTGGAGCCGCTTCGCCCGCAACGGCGCGGCGCATTTTGAGATAGGCTATCCGTTCGCCGCTATCCGCCTCGATGTGGCGGAGAATGGCCAGCGAAATCACGCGATCGCCCTCGCCGAGCGCGATGCCGCGCACGCCCATCGAATCACGGCCTTTGAAGACCCGCACATCGGTGACCGGGAACCGGATGCATTGGCCGTTCGCCGTGGTCAAAAGGACATCGGCGGTTTCAGTGCAAATCTGGACATCGACGATTTCCTCCCCGTCGTCGAGCCGCATCGCGATCTTGCCGGCGCGATTGACCTGGGCGAAATCGGACAGCTTGTTGCGCCGCACGGTGCCGCGCGTCGTCGCGAACATGACGTCCTGGGTCTCCCAGACCGCCTCATCCTCGGGCAAAGGCATGATGGTCGTGATCGTTTCACCCTGGTCGAGCGGCAGGATGTTGACCAGCGCCTTGCCGCGCGCCTGCGGCGCCGACAAAGGCAGCCGCCAGACCTTTTCCTTGTAGACTTGGCCGCGCGAGGAAAAGAAAAGGACCGGCGCATGCGTCGAGGCGACAAACAAGCGCGCCACGAAATCTTCGTCCCGCGTCTGCATGCCGGATCGGCCCTTGCCGCCGCGCCTTTGCGCGCGATAGGTCGCGAGCGGGACCCGCTTGATATAGCCAAGGTGCGACACGGTCACGACCATGTCCTCCCGCTGAATCAAATCCTCATCCTCGACGCCGGCGGCGCTGTCGAGGATGATGCTGCGCCGAGGCGTCGCATAGGCCGTTTTCACCGCGATCATTTCGTCCTTGACGATGCCGAAAAGACGCGCGCGCGAACGGAGAATTTCGAGATAGTCCGCGATCTCGACGGCGAGCTTGTTCAAGGCCTCGGCGATCTCCTCGCGGCCGAGCGCGGTGAGGCGTTGCAGCCGCAATTCGAGGATCGCCCGCGCCTGGGCCTCTGAAAGGCGGCAGGCGCCATCCTCGCCGAGAATATGGCGCGGGTCGGCGATCAGCGTGATCAGCGGCGCCATGTCATGCGCCGGCCAGGCGCGCGCCATCAGGGCCCCGCGGGCCTCCGCCGCATCTTGCGAGGTCCGAATAAGACGAATGACTTCGTCGATATTCGCCACCGCGATGGCGAGGCCGACCTGCAGATGCGCGGCGTCCCGCGCCTTGTTCAAAAGGTGCTTGGTGCGCCTTGTGACCACTTCCTCGCGGAAATCGATGAACGCGGTGAGAAAGTCCTTCAGCGTCAGGACTTCCGGCCGGCCGCCGTTCAAGGCGATCATGTTGCAGGCGAAGCTCGATTGCAGCGCCGTAAAGCGCCAAAGCTGGTTGAGCACCACGTCGGCGACCGCATCGCGCTTCAGTTCGATGACGATGCGCATCCCCTGTCGATCGGATTCGTCGCGAAGGTCGGAGATCCCCTCGATGCGCTTCTCGCGGACGAGATCGGCGATCTTCTCGATCAAGGTCGCCTTGTTGACCTGGTAGGGGATCTCGGTGACGATGAGCGCTTCACGCTCCTTGCGGATTTCCTCGACCTCGACCTTCGCCCGCATGAGCACCGAACCGCGCCCGGTGAGATAGGCGGAATGGATGCCCGCCCGTCCGAGAATGGCGCCCCCGGTCGGAAAGTCGGGCCCCGGCACAAAGGCCATCAGGTCTTCGATGCTCATGTCGGGCCGATCGATCAAGGCGATCACCGCGTCGATCACTTCGCCGAGATTATGCGGCGGGATGTTGGTGGCCATGCCCACGGCGATGCCGCCAGCGCCATTGACAAGGAGATTTGGAAACCGCGCCGGCAGCACGACCGGCTCGCGCTCCTTGCCGTCGTAATTCGGCTGAAAATCGACCGTGTCAGAATCGATGTCTTCAAGCAGCGCCAGAGCCGGGCGCGCGAGACGGGATTCCGTGTAGCGCATGGCGGCCGGGGGATCGCCATCGACGGAGCCGAAATTGCCCTGTCCATCGATCAAGGGCAGGCGCATCGAGAAAGCCTGCGCCATGCGGACCAGCGCATCATAGATCGCGCTATCTCCATGCGGATGATATTTGCCCATCACGTCGCCGACGATGCGAGCGCATTTCACATAGGGGCGATCGGGCGTGTAATTGTTCTCGTTCATTGAGAACAGGATCCGCCGATGCACCGGCTTCAACCCGTCGCGCACGTCGGGCAGCGCCCGACTGACGATGACGCTCATTGCGTAATCGAGATAGCTCCGGCGCATTTCGTCGGAGATGGAAACAGGCCTGATGTCAGAGCCAGGCGTATGGGAACCGGTGTCGTCAGTATCGGCCAAAGCGGTCGAATCCAGAATATGAGAGAATATTTCAGCCTATCGAAGACCGTCGGAAAACGCCAGATCCGCAGCGGCGGAACTTCAAAGGGCGAGCGGTTGAGGCGGCGTTTTGCGCCGCCCCCGGTTCCCCTGCCCCGAACGAAATGGGACGGCCGCTAAAATGGAATATCGTCGTCGATCATGTCGCCAAGGCGGCTTGCTCCCGCGCTCGCGGGACGCCGCTCCGCCGGCGCCGAGCGGCCGGAGCTCGAGGGTTCGAAACCGCCGCTCCGATCCGCATCGGCGGACTCGCCGCGACCGCGGCTATCCAAAAGAGTCAGTTCGCCGCGAAAGCGTTGAAGAACGACTTCCGTCGTCTTGCGCTGATTGCCGTCGCGATCGGTATATTCGCGCGTCTGCAATTGGCCTTCAATGTAAATCTTGGAGCCCTTCTTGCAATACTGCTCGGCAATCTTGCCCAGATTCTCATTGAAGATCACGACATTATGCCATTCGGTCCGGTCCTTGCGCTCGCCCGAAGCTTTGTCGCGCCACGATTCCGTCGTGGCCAGACTGAAGCTCACGACGGGATCGCCTGCGCCTGTGCGGCGCACTTCCGGATCGCGGCCAAGATTGCCGACGAGTATGACTTTGTTGACGCTCCCCGACATGAACTCTCTCCCTTAAACCGAAACCAAACCGCCGATGAATTAAGCCTGAGATTATGACCTCGCACATCCTTATCCGATTGGCGTGGCTTGCCGCGCCGGATGCTCGCGTTGTCCACGAAAATCGAACCAACCCTATGTTCTTTTTTTGTTCTAGCACCCTGCTCCCGCCGAGGCAAGGCGAGCATAGGCGGATATGAGCGCAACGACGCGCGGCCTAGGTTCAGCGATTGCGCTTTGGCCAATTAGTCGAATAGCATCAGCAATCTCGCGGCAAATCAATTCTACCATTCAGCCCGATCAGATCCACGCAAGCGATCGGCGGCATGGATGCGTGGGCAAGATGTATCGAGACAGCTTCCGCAAAGCGTTTTCAGTTCGCGCCGGCCCCGGCTCGAAGAATGATTCGGTTGAAGTGGAATCGCCAGGATTGACCGAAGGGAGCGGATGACTCCCATCCGTTTGGGTGGCTTATCCACCAGCTCTTTGATTTTACAAGCTAATGAGCTTTAATTCCAGCGCCCTAAGCGTCTGGATCGGACGACAAGCGACGCGATAAAAGACGTGACTTGCATTGATTTCTTTGAAAGCTCATAAGGCGCAAGTGCAAGTTATCCGAGTACTCGAAACGCGAACCCATTCGATGCGGCGCGCCTGTCAGCCTCGGGTTTATATGCGCCGCTCTTCTTTCCCTCAGGCGACGCGCGCTTCCCGGTATCTTTTGGAAAATCTATGAAACGTCAGCCCAAACCATTCGCGGTCGAGATCAAGCGCTCGCGCCGTTCTCCTAGCCCATTATCTCCCTCGCCTGCGGGGGACCCCGAGAGAGGGAGGCATGAGCCCGCTGAGCCTGCTTTCCTTGAAAAAGTCTCCCATCCTTCGTCATGCGACGCCGACCTGGTGGTTCCTGCCTTTCTTCAACAGGATAAAGGATCTCGCAGGCCTGTCTCCAAGCCAACCTCCCAAGAATCCCTCTGGGAAGTCTTCAAGGATAAAACCCAAGTCTTCGCGTCCGCGTCCCCCCAAAATGCCGAGCCTCAACCTTCCAGCGACCGCGCCCCGCCGCGCATCCTGCAGAGCCTCGATCTCGTCGAACGCGTCGAACCAGAACCTCAGGTGAAGCCAGAACGGCAAGTCCGCCGGCAAAAGGAAAACATGCGCGCTGAAGCCGCCTCTAGTGGCGAAGCGGACACAGGTTCGAGCCGGGAAAATGCGGCGCGGCGAAAGCCCGCAACCGCGACGCGATTGAAGCCGGTCAAAGAACGCGCCGCGACGGCGCTGAACAGCCACGCGGCGCAGCAAAAATCTAAGCCAGCGGGAGCTGTTGTCGCCGCCCCTATTCTAGTAGTCGATCCGGCGCATAAAGATCCGGAGCCGCGCTCAATTCGCGTGCGAGCCTTCTTGAAGCGAGGCCGCGAGGATGTCGCTGCTCTCCCACCCGGCCAGCGCTGGAAGCGCCGGCTTCATCCCAGCGCCCGCTAACGGCCGAAGCTCCATCTTCCCGAACTTGGAAGGATCCCTTGCCAGGCGACTCTACTCTTACCGTTACCGCCGCGCTTTCGGCCATAAGGGCCGGAGAGACTTCCAGTTCTTGCCCTCTGCTGCTACAAGCCAAGTTCGCCTTTGACGCGGGGTGGAGCAGCCCGGTAGCTCGTCAGGCTCATAACCTGAAGGTCACAGGTTCAAATCCTGTCACCGCAACCATCTCAACTTGCTATGCCTCGGCCCTTGCGGCTAGGGTTTGCTCTTAAGCGAAACCGCAAGGATTCCAAAAAGGTCGCCTCGTACGTCGACCTGTAATTCGCCGCTTTCTGGCGCTGCGACGATTGCCTTCACTAACGATCGCAGAACCTCACCGGCTTCGAGCGGCTTGGCCTCGGCTTCCTCTTGCAATGCGTCGTATAGCTCGGCGGCCGGGATTCGGCAAAAGTTGGCCATCTCCGCGTTCCCTACAATCAAGGGAGCAAAGTTCAACGCCGATTGAACGGCTTGGAGCGCCTCGCGCATTACGGTTCACGAGGGTGCTCGGGCCCCTCGGCGTTGAAGTGAAGAACCCCACACGATCTGTAGGCCGACGCCGAGGATTCGCGCGGCGTCCGAGCCGCGGACCGACATCGTAAATCTCGGCCAGCGCCATCCTTCGACGGGCTCTATAGATGCCAGTTTTGATCGGGATCGCGCGATTGACGCGCAAGCCTTCACAGCGAAGCAGCGTCAAAGTCTGAGCAAAACGGGAGAGGCGCAGCCATGGCAAACCCTTCGAGGAGATGTTTGCCATGTTGAATCAGAACTTCGCCAATTCAGGAATTGACCGCGTCAGTCAAATAAGCGGGAACTTGGCGCAAGATTCAAACTTGATCATCCGACAAGCTAAGCCACCGACAGGATACGATATTGACATATATTATTATATCACTATTAACATGGTATATTCATCACTCTGCACAAAGAGACGATCGATATGCCAGTCAGGAATTCAATCCGTTTTTGGATGGCGCCCATACTGGTGACAGTTGCCCTTCCAATTACGGAGCAAGCCAAGACTGCAACCATCATATTCGACCCGAACAACCCTGCCGCCTCTGGCTATACTAAGGTCTTCGAAGACCAGTTTAGCGGCTATTCGCTCGACACGACCAAGTGGAGTACGGGTTGGGCCTGGAGCCAAGGCGCCGGAACAAACAGCACTTACCCAAATGATGAAGCTCTACCATCCAATATTTTCCTAAAAAACGGCGTCGCCCATTTCGCAGTCACCAAAGGGCCGACGCCATCCGGGCTGCGATATGGTTCCGCGGTGGCGACAACCTATGGCAAATTTGCGCAGGCTTATGGCTATTGGGAAGCGGGCATACAGATGCCAACGAATGCCCATGGGATATGGCCTGCTTTCTGGTTGGTTCCTACTGATTTCAGCTGGCCGCCGGAAATAGATATCATGGAATGGCTTGGTAAAGAGCCAACTGTTGATTACATGACGCTTCATTACCGAGAAAATGGAATTCATAAGCAAGTAGGCGCAAATTTTAATGACAAAAGTGTCTCAACAGGCTATCATAAACTAGGCATGTTGTGGACGCCAACGTCTGTGACATGGTATATAGATGGAATTCAGAGATCTACGACAAACATCGGGATACCAACAAAGAAAATGTACATTATTCTTAACAATGATACAGGTGGATGGGACGGAAATATTGTAGATTCTACAACCGTATTTCCATCAATTCTCGGTGTGTCCTACGTGCGGGTATTCAAGGCCCCTAGCTATAATGTTGCGAACTGATTTAGAGCGCTTTCGGTTTCGGCGGAATTAGAAAGCAGCTCTGGGTCTTTATTTGGTCGCATTTTCTTAACGCAACCGGTTTCCACCTCGCTCGAAAATGCTCCAGTGGATCGAATCTAACGCTCGGTAAGACGGAGTCGGGAGAACCAGGCGCACAGGCAGCGCTTCGAGCGCGCTCCAGCATGACCGCACCCGATCACGCGCTGCATCGGTTCAAAGTTCTTCTTGCATCGAAAGGAGCGTCCATACATGCCGTGTGGAATCGCGGCAAGACAGCGCTCTCCTTGTGGCGCCCGCCCATCGAGGCGCGCCATCTTGGTGGAGACGCTCATCTCGTCGATGAAAGTCAGCCTCGCCGGATCGAGACCGAGCTGGCTTCCGGACCAGTCCTCTCGTCGCTTCAGGACGTCGGGCCGATCCTGCTCGCTCACGTCGGCGGTCTTTTGCGCGTCAGCTTGTGACGCTTGCAGAAGCGCCAAAGCGCAGCGACGCTCGGCTGCGCCAGCCGCGCCTTCAGCTCCGGCAGGGTGATGTCGGGCATCTCGACAAGAAGAGCGCGGATGAGATCGCCGTGCTGCTCGGACCGCCGCGACAGCCGATCGCCGCCTCGCGGCTTGGGACGCGCATCGCCACTCGAACCGCGCAGCGCCTGCCACCGGATCCGCTCGACACGCTGATCCAGAACCGCGCCGCAGCCTGACGGCACGAAAATCCTTCGTCAATGGCGGCCAGGAGACGGGAGCGAAGATCGAAAGAAAGAGACGCGGGCATCAAGGCCGGCCTCCTTCGTCAGCCCTCATCCTGAATCAGGTCAAAGCCGATTCGGGAATCCCTAACCCCGATTCAATCAGACCGAATACCGCTCTAGCGCCCCGATTTCACCAACTGCAATCGGTCACAGGCCAACGCCAAGCATATGCTTTCGTCCGTTCAAAACGGCGCCAAACAGCGTTGACACCACGGACATCCATTACCGTTTCGAGCGCAACAAATTCATTCCACCCGCCTGTTTTCTCATCAACAAACGACGAAGCAAGAGGTTCACAGAAGAGCTGAATCCGATGAAATCTCATGTTGTTGGGCCTGACACGTCGAGGGGAACTAATGTCTTGCGGCGACGTTTGCGAGCCGACCCCAACATGGTGTCGCAATAGCAAAGGAGATCTCATTATGATCAAGAAGATCGCTTTGTCCGCTTTGATCGTCGCATCCGCTGGCGGCCTTGCTTTCGCTGAAATGGCGACCACCAAAGACCCTGCGACGGGACGCTCAGTCGTGACCAATCCTTCGTCGTCGCTGTCGACGAGCCGTTGGCTCGCCTCCGAAGTCTACAAAGCCGATATCTATGATCCCGGCGAACACAAGATTGGAGATATCACCGATCTCATTATCGATAGCAACGGCAACATCACAGCCGCAATCATCGGCGTCGGCGGGTTCCTTGGCGTTGGTCAAAAGGACGTCGCGATCCCCTTCAAGGATCTCAAGGTATCGACGCGCAATGGAAAGGATTGGCTTGTCCTCAATCGCACCAAAGACGAGCTGAAGGCCGCCCCCGCCTATGACAAAAGGTCCGAGATAAACAAGATGTAGCAGGCGATCGCCACCAACGCCTGTTCGACGCGTTGGCTCATAATTTCAGCCATCGCTACGGAAGAGCGTGGCTAGCAGAGCCAATCCAACTTGCGCATCCGGCCATGCGGCGCAATTCGGGTGTAGCCAGGCACCGAAGAGCGCAACGCATAGGACTCGCGGAAAATAGATCTAGGGGCGCAGCGGCGGCATCAAAGGCTTGTGATCCACCCTCGTTGAACTGGTCCACCCTGAAGGAGGACCGCAATGCCAAGAACGCGTCACAAGCCAGAAGAGATCGTCGCCAAGCTGCGACACGTGGACGTATCTGTTTCACAGGGGCGGTCTGTGGCGGACGCCGTTCGCGCCATTGGCGTGTAGCCGATGTGACTTACTATAGGTGGCGGCAGGAAGCGGCAGGTTCATGTATTGTATCAAATAGCCGCGTTGCTCGACATGGCGGGAGCGATAAGAGTGTCGCTCCCGCGTGGTTTGGCCATGATCGCCCAATTTTACGACCGGATCGGCGCACCGCGGGCGCAAAAAACAAATCACAATTTCGACGCTTAAACCGCTCTTTGCGTCTCTTGCGCCCCATCGACCCGGTCAAGCAAGGGCTGCATCGTTTCGGCGATGGCGCTTGGTCCGCCATTTTTGAACATTTCGCCGTGCCAGCCAGGAATGCGGTGAAGCATGAGGCGCCCCTTCACGAGATTTGTCCAGCCCATGCCTGGCTCGGTAAATCTTGTGCTGATAATGTCGCTTTGCAATATGAGGACGTCGCCTTCCGTCGCGGATAGGCAATAATTGTCT
Source organism: Methylocapsa aurea (assembly GCF_000746085.1). Taxonomy (GTDB): domain Bacteria; phylum Pseudomonadota; class Alphaproteobacteria; order Rhizobiales; family Beijerinckiaceae; genus Methylocapsa; species Methylocapsa aurea. Next base: position 75,949 of record NZ_JQKO01000013.1, read on the forward strand.
CGCGCTTCGGCCAAGTGGCGCAGAAACCATTGATCCTCCCCATCGTCCTTGCCTTTTGGCTTTTCCTTGATGAGATGGAGGCCAACCGCCAAGTCAAGGATCTTGCTCTTGCGGACCAGCCGGTAGGACGCGAGAAGTTCGCCAAACGACATGGCGCCCTTGCGGATTTCCATGAATTGATGGCGAAGGACATGGATGCGAAAGGCCGCCTCGGCAAAAAAGCGCTTGTGGAAGGGTAGCTTTCTGACGTAGCCGGGCGCCCAAGCGTCGGCCATTATGACCAGTGGAACTGTTTCCCCCTGCTGCTTGAGTTGCCGCGCCGCTTCATAGGCAATGATCCCAGCCACGCAATAGCCGAACAGGATATAGGGGCCATGCGGCCGCATCTCCTGGATGAGGCGGACATAGTCGGCCGCGATCTCGCTCAGGCAGCGGGCGGGCAATGGGCGTGGATCGTCCGGATCGAACAACGTCACTCCAAAAAAGGGCCGATCCGCTCCAATCTTATTCGCAAGATTATAGTAGAGCATGGCGTCATTGATGGCGATGACCGGCGTCTTGTCGCCTTCGGGTTGGATCCGGACAGTGCGCCACGACTCCGTCTCGCCTTGAATGCCGGACAAATACGCGGCGAATTCCCGCAAGGTCGGCGCCTTGAACAGAGCCAGCACGCTGATCTTGACGCCAAAATTTCTGGAGACGCGAGAGACCAGCCGCGTGGCCATCAAGGAATGCCCGCCAAGCTCGAAGAAGTTTGAGGCTGGCGTGACGTCCTCGACAGCGAGAACGTCACGCCAAATCTCGGCCAGCGCGCGTTCTGTCTTCGACCATTCGATAGGAGAGACCGGAGCCTTGGCGGGCTCGGCCGGCTGCGGCAGCGCCCGCCGGTCGACCTTGCCATTCGGCGTCAGAGGAAACGAATCCAATATGACAATGGCCGAGGGAATCATGTGTTCAGGAAGCCGCGCGCGCAATGCCTCGATTACCGCCGCGCCGCAGGCGTGGCGCTTGTCGGCTGGCGCCGCTTCGACCAGCTTCAGATAAGCGACAAGGCGTTTTGTCGGACTATCTTCGAGCCTAACTACGATGGCGTCGGCGACGCGGGGATCGAGATTCAACGTCTTTTCAATTTCGTCGAGTTCGACGCGCTTGCCGTTGATCTTGACCTGGCGATCCGTGCGGCCGAGGAAAACAATCTGCCCATCGGCGCGCCGGCGCGCCATGTCGCCGGTCAGATAGAGTCGGTCCTCCGCGCTTTTGGCGAGGGGACTAGGGATGAACTTTTCGTTGGATAGGTCCGGCCGGTTGAGATAGCCGAGCGCCAATCCTTGGCCGCCGACGCAAAGCTGGCCGCTCTCGCCATTTTTGACCGGCTTCAGGTCCGGTCCCAAGAGATGGACGTCGGTCTCGGCGATCGGAAGGCCGATCGGGAGATCTCCCTCGCCCCATCCATCGCGCGGAATCTCAAAACAGGTGCTGAAGGTCGTATTCTCGGTCGGGCCGTAGCAATGGATCAGCCGCGTTTCCGGCAGTCCCGCCAGCGCTTTTTGGATGTGTGTTGACGAATAGACTTCCCCGCCCGTGAGGATCCGGTGGAGTGGGCGCAGGCCTTCGAGTTGGTCGTCGACCAGCGCATTGAACAGACCCGTCGTGAAAAAAGCCGTTGTCGCGCCGTAACGCTTGATCGCCTCGGCAATTTCGTCGAGCGTCGGGCGCGGTTCGCGAATAATCCCTACGGCCCCGCCATTCAGCAAGGCGCCCCAGATTTCGAAGGTGCTCGCGTCGAAGGCCAGCGGCGCCGCGTGAAGGAAGATTTCATCGGGTCCAAAATGCGCATAATCTTGCCCGCTCACCAATCGCGCGATGCCGCGATGCGGGATCATCACGCCCTTCGGCCGCCCGGTCGAGCCGGACGTGTACATCAAATAGGCGAGGGCGTCTGGATTCGCATCGCGTTGAAGCGCGGCGTCGCTTTCGCGAGAAGCCGCCGCGAGGAACGAATCAAGGTCCGCGAAATGATGGCCCGTCGGGCCTGCGGCCAGCGACTCCTGCTGCGCCAGCGCGAGCGCCGGACGGCAATCGTCGATCATGAAGGCGAGGAAATCCTTTGGGTAACTCGGGTCCAGAGGAACATAGGCGGCGCCGGCCTTCAAAATGCCGAGCATCGCAATGATGGCGTCGGTTGAGCGTTGCGCGAGCAGCCCGACAAAATCGCCAGGCTGAACGCCAAGCGTCTGCAAGCGTCTCGCGCATTGGTTCGAGCGCCGATCAAGTTCGCGATAGGACAAGGCGTTCGCCCCATCGAAGATCGCCGGTTCGTCGCCCGCTATTTGCGCGCGCGCTGAAAAAAGCGCGTCGACTGATTGGGCGGCTAAGGAGCTCGTCGGCGCGAAGGCGTCAACCCGCCCACCAGTGGCGCTCATAGCCCCCATGCTTGGAGCGCCGGCGTTTGTCGCGCGGTCGGCCGCCGCTGGCAAGGTCAACGCCGACAACTTCAAATTAGGTGTGGAGAAGCCAAATTCGAAGGCGGCAGCCATAGAGGCGACAAGGCGCTCCGCTGTGCTCTTCTCAAAAAGATTGGGATTGTATTCCAGCGCGATGCGCCAGCCATTGGGCCAATGAGCCAGGAAAAAATTAAGATCGTAGATCGCGCCCGTGGATGCCGAGGGATGGCCGGTGAGTTCAAAATTGCCGTATACGTGACGATGAATAACGTCGCGAAATACGGTGAAATTGACGGAGGCGAGCGGATTGCGGTCGAAGTCGCGCACTGGGTTCAAGATTTCGACCAGCTTAGCGAATGGCACCTGGCGGTGAAGCAGCGCTTCCTGCACCGTTTCATTCACTCTTTGTAGCAATTCCTCGAAAGTCGGATCGCCGGATGCATTGAAACGCAGCACCAAATTATTGATGAATGGGCCGATCATGTCCTCAAGATCGATATGGTCGCGGCCAGCGCTTTGCGTTCCGAGCACGATGTCCGACTTGTCGGTGAAGCGGCGGAGCATTGCAACGATGACGGCGCATCCGAACACGAACACCGTCACGTCGCGCTGGCGGCCGATCTGGTCAATTTGATTGCCGATCTCCGGCGTCAGCACGACGGCCGTGATCTCGCCGCCAGCGGACTGCCCAGGCGTCCTTTCATGGTCCAGTTGAACTTCAAAGTAAGGCGCCCCTTGCAATTTGCTTTTCCAATAGGCAATCGATGCGTCGAAGTCGGCGCTGGCGAAATAGGCTTCCTCCCAGCGGCAATAATCGCCATATTGCATTGGCAATTCGGGCAGGGGGATGGGCTTGTCGGCGTCCAGCGCCTCGGCGATCAGGCCGAACTCATGCGCGATGACGCTGATGGACCAGCCATCGAAAGCGAGGTGGTGAACAGTCACCGTTATGAACGCCCGATCGGGCGCCAGGCGAAGCAATGTGGCGCGGATCAGCGGCAATTTCTCGATGTTGAAAGACTGGCGCGCTTCGCTCCGGACGATCGCCATCGCGTCATCGAGGCGGTTCGCCTCGGGGATGATCGTCAGGTCGACGACGGAAAGCTTGAAGTCGTAATGATCCGCCACCGCCTGCACGGGTTCGCCATCTTTTTCGACGATTCTCGTTCTCAGCATTTCGTGACGATCGATGATCGTCTGAAATGCCCGCTCGATCGTCGAAGGGCTGAAGCGCCCCTTGATCTCCCAGCGCAGCGCGATATTGAAAGCTGGATTGCCCGGATTGAGCGAATCCATGAACCAGAAGGGCTCCTGAGCGGCCGAGCACGGAAAAATCTGCTCGCCGGTCCCGGACGAATTCGCATCGTGCGCCCCGGACATGTTCTGTAAACTCATAATGTAAATTCCTTTTGTCTAAACTCCCCGCGGGCGCTATTGCGTCTCAAACCAGCGCACAGCGGATCTCGCTCGTGTCCGACGCTTTTTTTCCAACGGCGCATTGCGCCGGTCCAAAGCGGTCCCCAGCCGCCGGAGACAGGTTCCGATTGAAAAAATCGATCGGAACATGTTGCAGCTCTCCAGAGTTTGAGCTGCTCCTTTCCCGATCGGGACGAGTCCATCCGATCGACGATCGCCGTAGAGGCCAAAGATCTGATCGACTAACCAACGTCTCCGGCTAAGCTCCAGCAGTGTTGCTAAAAGGCCCCCGAAAAACCTCTCTAACAACACCCCCTCTTATGAGTAGTGTTATTTTTCATAATATGTTTATTATTATTGTTATTTTTACAAGATGCCCCATATTCTTCACACAAAAGCCATCTGGATCATCTATACTCCAATCGCGCTTAAAGGCAAAGGTCCCTATAGCCGCGGCCGCGGCGCCGGGGGATATTTCCGCTAGGGAGTGGTCTTATCGGGAGCGCCGCCTTAATGATGCCTGCCACATCGCCATCGGCGCAATCATCGCTCACTCGCCCCGACGAATTGATCGAGGGGCGCCATTAGGGTAGACTGTCAAAGAATTGGATCGGTGGGCGCTCGACATCGCTTGACGAAATCTGACAAGTTTTAAGCGCCGTCTGGGTCGCGCCAACCGCTTCATTGACTTGTCTAGTGAAGGGAGCGGTATTTTTTAAGTTTGGACGAAAAAAGATGACCGAGCCGGCCATAGTGTTAGTTTGGGAGAATTTTGGGCCAATACATTCGGATCGTTGCGATGCCGTCGCCAAGCTGATTGGAAAGCAGCGCAAGGTCTTTGGTTTGGAACTGGCTAGTAGCAGCGCTATGTACGAATGGAGATCGGAATCCGGCGCTGAATATCAAAAACAGACTTTGTTCCACAATAACTCCATCGACAAAGTACCCCTCTTCAAGAAGGCGTGGAAGCTCTTGCGGGCATGCTGGTCACACCGTCCTGCGGATTTTTTCTTTTGTCATTATGAAGAGCCCTTCATTTTTCTGACCGCTGTCGTCCTTCGCCTCACCGGCAGCCGCGTGTTTATTATGAACGACTCGAAATATGACGACTATCCACGCAATCTGGCGCGAGAGATCGTCAAGAGTATTTTTTACCGACCTTACAATGGAGCCATCGCCTCCGGAACCCGCGCCGCTGATTACTTTCGTTTCCTCGGCATGCCCGAAAGCCGCATCCTATTAAATTATGATACGCTGTCGACGGACCGGATAAGGCGATCCGCGGGCATCGCGAAGGCCCCCGGCGGAACGCCGTTCGAGGCGCGTCATTTCACGATCGTGTCGCGCATGGTGCCCAAGAAAAACATTTCGATGGCCTTGAAAGCTTATGCAATCTATCACGCGCAAGCATCGCGGCCTCGCCAGCTCCACTTATGCGGCTCGGGTCCACTGGAAACGCCGCTCCGCGCCGAGGTTGCCGCGCTGGGGCTTGAGAAATTTGTTCTATTCCACGGCTTTCTCCAGATAGAGGACGTGTGCCCCATTCTAGGACGGACCCTGGCTCTTTTGTTGCCGAGCACCCAAGAGCAATTCGGCAATGTCGTAATCGAGGCCCAGGCGATGGGACTGCCTGTGATCCTATCGGAGAATTGCGGCGCGAGAGACCTGTTGGTTCGAAGCGGCGTCAATGGCTTCGTTATTGAGCCCGACAATCCGGCCGGCTTGGCCTACTTTATGGGTCTCATCGATCAGGACGAAAATCTCTGGCGGCGCATGTCGGAAGCGACCGAAAAGTTCTCGACGCTGGGCGACGCCTCGCTATTTGCCGCCGCGGTCGCCACGCTCGCAGGCAGCCGTCCCGCCAATTCATTGCCGTTGATCGCGATGCCGAAGTCGTCGGCCGACTAGAGCATGTTCTTAAAAAGCCGATCAACCGATTTAGGGACCTGCTTGAGCGCCTCACTCTAACCTTAATCGAGTTGCGCAACGAACCCACGCTGGCCCCCAAGGCGCTGGGAGACAACATTGACAATACGGCGCAGCAGAAGTTTGCGCGCTGCATATTTGCGATAGGCTGCAACGAAGCGTGAACTGTCAAACGCATTGCGCGGAAAGCCAGCCAAGAATTCCTTATCCGCTGGAAGATGGAGCAGACTCCGGTTTGCAATTTTCTGGAAGGTCGGAATTGGCGCATTCGTCCGCGCCGTCCACCATCTGGCTACCCCGCCGGCCCTGTCCGCATTTATCAGCGGCAGACCAGCTTCGACAGCCAAGTTTATCGCCGTGGACACAATCATCTCGTCGCCAACGTGGTTTAGTCCGCCAACCGCCTTTAAATAGTTTGGCCAGCACTTTCGGATCTGTTCCGAGAGGATCGCAAATCCCGCAGCGGTTCCCATGAGGAATTCGCCGCCGTACCAGCGAGGATCGCGCAGAGGGCGCCCAGCCACCACCTCGAGATCATGACGGATGCGCGCTAGTCCATATGAAGCAACCTCGACGTCAGTGATATCATAAACAACAAGGCCATCTTGGGTGAGAGCTGGTAGATCCAACGGCTTCCGGAGGACAGTATCAATATCGATCAACCCAGCGCAGTCGCCAAATTGGCCGGTCCCGAATGCTTCAATCAATTCCAATTTGAAATGCGCAGAATGGAAAGCGATTCCGCCCGGCACAGGCCATTTGAAACGGTGCTGGATTAATTCAAGATCGGCGATCCCTATCCCTAGAGCGTCACAGCGACCGCGAAGGCGGGCGCTATCATTCGTTATGAGCGCGAAGGTCCCGCCGGAAGCGGCGACGGACGCCGCACATAGCGCCGAACACAGAAGATAAATGTCAGCGGGGTCTTTTGATCCTGGCCTTAGGTTGGCGTGGGACGCCTTATCCGCCGTGACATGCAGGAGTCCGTAGAGGCGGGTTCGAGAGGCGTCGAAACACGTCATTGGCTTGCTCCTTAAGACCTCGACCGGGCGAAACGAATCGGCGGAGGACTGGTCGCATGTTTTCCGATCGCGATCAGGTCCTGCGCGAACTGCGCCCGCTGAATCAGGCGGAAGGCTCTTTCCAGGCCCGCCGACGCCCAGATCGCCAGATCACCACGTCGTAAGACGCAAGACATACGCCGAAACGCAACCGGCCAGCCATTCAATGCACGTGGCTATTTAATACTTGGCCGTCCACCATCACGCCAAGGTTAGAAATTTGCCGGTTGTCGCTAAAGGGAGCATGATCGTCAGGCCGCACGCGTCCATTCTCGTTCAGCCGCCAGTCAGGGCATCACGCGGCAAACTGATGCAGCTTCCCAACCACAGCGATTATGCCTGGGAAAGCGAATCCTTGTGCAATTGCCTGTGCGGATTGCGAGGGAGATCTACAAGTTTCCATCCACCGTTCACAAACCGACGACGCAGCGTCTCCGACGGCTCTTTCTTGAATATGCAGATCAATAGCCGTGTTGGCTTGAATAAGCGTAGAGCGCAAAGGCAGTCAAGCAGCATGACCATGAGGCGCATGCGTAAGAAGATAGGTGATGACCACTTCGCCGGGACGTACTCGCCGCCTGCTATGTATACATCGTTGAGGCCTTTGAAAAATACATTAGGCAGATCCAATCCCAGGCAAAGTTTTTCGATTTCCCGCTCTGAAACCGAATAGACATAGTTTCCGGAGTCCTCATACCGACCTTGATCGACATGACGCGCCTTGCCAAAGAGCCGCTTCAATTGGAACGCGATGCTGCCGACGGCGCTCTTCCAGTAATCATTCGGCTCAATGATGATCACGCCTTTGTTGGCGACTCTGAGCATTTCATACAGAGCGGCATAGGGCCTTGGAAAATGATGATAAGCCTCTTTGCACATGACATAGTCGAATTGCCCATCTTCAAAACTCATTTTCTCCGCGTTCTCTAAAGCGTAGGTCTCGATGAGTCCCTTTTCTTTGGCCCTTTTCAGACCGAAATCCGCAATGTCGCTTGGAAGGATATTTTTTATCCCTCGCTTCCTCAACTCGACGGAATCCAGACCAAAGCGGCCATCGCCAATCGTCAGCCAGGTCGAATCGTCATCGGCAAAAAATTTCGCGAAGTCGTACATCCGGCTCTGGCGCCAATGATTCGAGGTCGAATCATCGAGCCAGCAACTCAAGAGCTTTTCATTGTCCTGCGCTTGGATTTCACGATCCCGCAGATGAAATTCTGCCTGCAATTCATAGGCTTCCCTGTGGAAATCACTCATAGCTGGACTCCGATGTCGAATGGGATCATCTGATCGAGAAGAATCGCTCAGAATCAAAAGAGTTGGTGCATGTTGAAATCGAAAGGTCGATCAACTTACTTAAAGAACATGCCCTAGGACATTCTTCGGCTCGAACAAAACCCACCGCATCGGCGGTGGGGCCATCGAGGTCATTGCGAACTCGTTTGATAAAAGAAGGTCAAGACATCGACGCGGGGCCAATTTTTTCCGCGGATTTCAAGGCAAAAAGCGCGTTCATAAGATCGCGCAATTGACTCATCGCAGTGGCGCGAAGCTGCCGAAAATAGGACTTTATTTCTATAGCCTCCCATCGACGATAGTCGTCATGGCTCGCTACCAACCTTTCTAGCTGTTCAGCAATCCGATCGGACAGTTTTTCGTCGACATTAAGAACGATCCCCTGGCATCCCACCAGCTCTGCCACATAACCGCAATGGGTTGTTATGACAGGCAACCCATAGCTCATCGCCTCAAGCAGCACCAGCGGCTGCGCCTCGAAACGGTAGCGCGTGGGAAAAAGAAATATATCTATGCTTTCGAAAAATGCCGCCTTCGCCTCGCCCGTGACCGGCCCGAGAATTTCAATATAGTCGCCGAGTCGATCCCGGGCTTGCGAAAGGATGTCTGCGGCCTGCTGCCCAACAGTCGGCCCCGCAAATACAAAAGTCATCTCCAGTCCACGGTCCCGGCATTTGGTTGCGGCATCGAGAGCCACATCCAAACCTTTCTCGTGACAAAGGTTGCTGAGGAAGCCAACCCGCAATCTATTTGAACGCAAAGACGGAGCCAACTTCAACTCGCCGTCCGGAATATGGCAGGCATTTTGACTTACCAATATATTGCCGATCGCAGGATAGAGAAATCGCATGTTATCCGCCATCTCCTCGGACAGGACGACGTGAAGGCAGGAGGAGCCGGCGATGCGCTGTAAAAGGCCGAAGCGGCGCTGTCGCGTCAAAGTATGTTTGGACGTGTGGTGATGCAGAATGATATTGTAGCCAAGTACTCTCGCCAGGCCGATAATCAAAAAGTTATACCCAACCCCAAGGCCAGACTCGAAGACAGTGTAAAGCTGCTGGTTTGCTTTGACGCCTCGCTTCAATAACATCAACATGGCCAAAACAACCCGAAACATCCGTGTCAGATGGTATTGAAAACCAACATTCCGACGGCCGGGGCCGATGTCGGCGATTTCAATCTTGCCTGAGCCTGCAAATCTCTGAGCGGCCCGAATGACGGATGCGTCGACCAAGGATTGCCCGTGGAGCGGGGGTGGCAAACAGACCGCAAAAAAGACCGACCCTGCGATCAATCCATTGAATTCAAGGTCGTCGATCCGAGGCTGCTGTTCAAGCTCAGCAAACGCCGAAGGCCAAGGCCGATTATTCATTGTCTAGCACTCCAGCGCCGCATCTCTGCATAATTAGAAGACAGAAAATCATGCATACGCGATATAGCTGAAACTATATATTGATATGCGATCAGCTAATATCTATGCAATACGCATATCAATTAACTATTATTTTCTTAGTTTAAATGTAACACAGCCACAATATCCATGTCTATGACACAATTGGGCTATAAATTGCCTTTTATAAGTCTATATATATTTTTATTGATGATTGTTATACATTGATATTAGGCTATATATGTGTTTTTACATTTGATAATATGTAGGCATCGACCGCGTTATAATGACTATTATTCGTTGTCAGATAGCATTAAGCGACGGGCTATCCGACCGGCCTTTTGGAAATGGCATAGAGCCGCCGCCGGTCACGCCTAAGCGATCCCAAGCCGCCTAGTCATCGCTGCGTTGTGAACAAGGAAGAATGCGGCTGCGCCGCGGAAGCCGCGCGACACGCCCTCGAGTCCTGCCCGCTTTTGACAAGAGATGGGGGTTGAGACGCTCTCCGCGGCGCCAGAACTCGGGCGAGAGACGATAGGAGCAATCATGCGGATTTAGGGGGAACTCGGCGCTGAGGGACGCTAGAATGCTTTGGCGTTCGCCAGAATCAGAAAGATGCCAGAGCATGTTCCTCAAAATTGATCGGCACTCTTCGATGCCGACATGCTCCGACTCTATAAACCCGGGGCCGAGTAGCCGAGATAAGCTTTGAGCGCTAACGACATCAACGCTCTCAATAACGATGGACAGAAATGAACCGCAACTTTCTTATACTTCGGTCAGTGGCATTCGCTTTTGTCACAAAACTCAGTGGCGGAGCGACGGTTTTCATATCTTTGCCGATCGTCTCCCATGGCCTCTCTTCGGCCGACTATGCAAGCTTTTTGATGACGATAAACATCACTGCGACAGCAGGCCTCCTGTTTTATACATTCGGAATTTTATATGTTCGCGAATTGGCGCATGCTTTTGCGATCGAAGACCCTCGCGTTGTGATCGTCGCCGTCCGGAATACGTTTGGCAGCCATATGACTCTGACTGCCGGCGTGGCCCTCTGCCTCGCGATCGGGGTTCTGGCGGCGGGCAACATGATCGCGCTCAATGGCGCCATTCTAGTTGGAATTCTTTTCAATTTGGTTCAGATGGCCGCGACCTGGGGACAAATATATAGGGCTGCAGCCAGGACAGATTATGTATCAAGCATCGTTCAGACGATAAGCAATATATCCATGGTTTCTTGCTTATTTCTTTTATCTCGCAATGACGGGCTGTCAGCGCTTTCTGCATCCGGGGCTTTTTTCGGAATCCCCGCCGCCGCCGAATTATTTATATTTTTTCAGCTTGTTATAAGCAAACACATAGACTTTAAAATCGACAAAAAGGCGATATATGCCTTTATAGCTAGAATACCGGAGTGTATTCCATTATCTTTATCTCCAATTGCCGACTACGTGAAACTCTACGCTTCCAGCATGATCGTTTTTTTTACATCAAACTCATATGATTACATACTATTTTCGGCAAGTATGATATTGATGTCGAGGCTAGTTAGTCCAATTACCCTGATTACCCGCCCCATCATGCCGGCCTTCATTGACGCCCTCCATCGAGAGGACGCAGCATGGTTGAGAGGACTAAAAAAGGCGCTGTTCGGCGCAGCCGCAGCCGGGGCAGCCCTGGCGACAGTTCTGCCCTTCTGCATCAGCAAAGAGATTGTCTCCTTTGCGTTTCCAAAGGAGGCGCGTGACGTCTCACTGCTTTATATTTCTTTTTGCTCCTACTTCGCTTTCGCGTACGCTCTAGTCGCGTTGCTGGCTCCCCTTTATATTGGCGCCCGACGCGCATCCTTGTACGGCATCACCAACTTGGGCTTCACTTTGGGAGGGGCCGCGATTGGAGGCTTGCTGTGCAGCGGCTTCGGCGCTCCTGCCATGATGGGAGCGCTGGCGATCACGACAACGATCTGCGCTATATACCTTCTTGCATCCATGAGTTGGGCGAGGGATCCACAGGCGCTGAAAGGGGTGGATGATAGACGCCCTTGACCGCCCGGCCTTTCAACATGGCGGATGTGGCGCAAGAGCGCCGAATGCGGCGTCTCGCCGCAAGATGCGCCCTCCGATATTTGAGCGCCGATGAGCAGCGCCGGTTCGGCGCTCACGTCAATCCTTGCGATGGAGTTGTTTTTTGATTAGCAAAGTGGTCGTTATTGACGCGGCCAAGCAAAATTCTACCTCGCTCCAACGTTGTTTGCATTGAACTGATAAGGACTGTGGTACATATTGTGGCAAGCGACCAAGTCGGCCCTGAAGAAGGCGTGAGGCTGGCTCATGAGGCTATTTGACCTTCGCTTTAAGCGGTTGCGCGACCGTTCCGGCTTAATCATCGGCGCGGCGCTGTTCGTTGCGGCTTTGTCTGGGCTGATCGTCAGCTCTACATTCTCGCGGCCAATGCGCGTTCTGATTATCTGCCTTCTCGCGGCCGGTCTTGGCCTTGGCGCTTTCCTTTTTGTTCCCGCGGCGCCTCGCATCGCTAAAGCACTTCAGCAGCTTGCAGTCCTTCAGCCTCCAAGCGGCCTATCCGGCCCCTCACCGGTCGCGGCCTTCGACGTCGCTCTGCCGTCCCCAACTGGCCAGAGCGCGCCCATCACCGCTCGAATCTGGCATCCTTCGGAGACCACGTCGCTTTCGCCCAGCGGCCCACCGCTCTCTTGTGCTCTGGCGACAAGCACGCACATTCTACCGCGGGCGCAAGAGCCCTTTGATATTCTTCTGTACGCGCCGGGCAACGCCAGCCGCAGGAACGACAACGCCTCGACAGCCACTACATTGGCCAGCCACGGGTATGTCGTCATAGCGATCGACGATATCGAGATCGATCCAAAATCTGCTGTTGAACCTCTCGTTTACGATTACTCGTCTGACGCGGCATATGAAAAGACGCGGCGCAGCGGCGATCGGAAGGTGCTGCTTGAGGCCGAAAAAGCACTTGCTGCGCTCGATCGACTCCAAGCCTGCGCCAGCATCGACTGGCGAAACAAACTCGATTTCAGCCGCGTCGGCTTTTTCGGCTTTTCATTTGGCGGGGCCGTCGCGGCCGAGGCGGGCGTGATAGATAAGAGAATCGTCGCCGTGGCTAATCTCGATGGAGCGCTCTTTGGCCATGCCGGCCTGGGCGCGCTAGACAAGCCCTATATGATCATGAACAGCGATGCTCCCATCCCAAGCATGCGTCAGCTTCAAGCCTCCGACCCGAGCGAACGGAATAGTGCGACAGCGGCCATTAATGACTTGCGCGAGGAGATCCGGCTCGCCAATCGACCCGATGGCTATTGGTTATGGGTCAAAGGCTCTACTCATGTAGGCTATGCCGACAATATTTTCGATCGGCGGCACTCCGCGAACTGGGTGACGTTGGATCCAATCCGAATGAAGGAGATTCGCGACACATATCTGCTCGCGTTCTTTGATGAGCATCTCCGAAAGACGCCGCGTCCCCTCCTCCGTCAAGCCCCTTCGCCTTATGGTGAAGTCGAGCTCCTAGCGGACAGCGCGCCCCGGCTCAGGGAATTAAGCGCGGCTCCCACTCCAAAGTAATCCATTTGGCAAAGAATCAGCTGCGCGCAGAAAGCCTGGATAATTGCCGCATTCTCAGCGGCGTCATTTGTGTTCAGAAGTCCTGATGCCGTTGCCACGATTGTCGGCAATCTATGGCCCTCAATACGATGTCTAGAATCATTGGAGCCAGGGGTCGCTGCGCTGCGCCGCCGACGCCTCCGAACGGCTTGCATCGCTGCATCCTTTTTCGTCCAGGCGTCCCTGGCCTCGGAGAACAAGTACGCGATACAGACCGCATCAACTAGAACTTGCTTGAATCCCCCGTTGACCAGTCCGGACTATGGAATGCCGAGGACTCTTATTTCGGGCGTTCCCACTGCTGCGGCCGGGGTTCCGAGAAGGAAGCCGCCACCATCACGGGGCAGCCACGGCTGCATAGTCCTCTTCTGACAAAATTGAACAATAAAATGGAGCAATATTGCAGGAAGCGAGATTGCAGGCGCCGATTGTGGTATCGTTTGATATCCTTTGATCGGTCCGCGAACCGGAGACTGGATTACTGAGAGAAAAATAATTGCTAATTCGCAGGACTTATGAGCAGACGATGCATAATACAGCAAATACAATTAGCTTGCGTGCTCCGCTTATACTATTACTCTTCTCTATTTCGTTCGTATCGTTCAGGCTAGCAATTCCCTATCAGCCTCAGTATGGAGAGTCGCTGACAATTCTCGCAGCTTGCATTTGCGCTCTATTCGTAATGCTCCTCGACAATTTGCTGGATCCACGTCCCCGGCCTGTTCACTTATTGTTTTGTATTTATATGATATTCTATTATCTTTTGCCTGGGTATTTCCATACCGTTTACGGGCGTTTTCCTTTTTTTGAAGCTGGATTTGCTCCCGATAAGGTCTTAAATGCTGCAATAGTCGTGGCGATATTTATCATATGCGCAACCGCTGGCCTCAGCATCAACTTTCCCTCCCGCGGCGGCGCCCCGCGCGTGACCATTCCTGCAAATCTTCAAAATGCAGCGCTATTTTGCGCCGCTGCCGCTGTGGTCGCCGGCGCCATGTATGGATTTGGCAGCCTCCTTACAGTTCGCGGCGAGGACGTGTTCGCGGATACATTGCCGTCGCCAACGCGATTGATAATAGGAGCAATCGCGCGCTCAGGCAGCTTCTACGCATTTTTGTTCGCCATTTTTGCGTTTTTGTCTCAAAAAAGCGCTCCCGTCTTAGTCATGGCGATAGTAACTGGCTCTGTTTTCCTCCTCTTCAATTCGCCTCTTGCCATTCCGCGATATGTCCTCGCTAGTTATCTCATTGCGGCCTTTTGTGTCTTCCTTAAGGTTACTAGAATACAAAAGCTCGCCTTAGCTTTAGCGCTCGTGGCCTCACAGGCAACATTATTCTCGTATATCAGCTATATTTCGAGAGGAGATCCAAGCACCACATTTAGATTTGACCCTTTTGAATATTATGTGACAAGCGGAGATTTCGATGGCCTGCAGTCTACAATCAATGTGGTTGCGATGCATGATGAGAAGGGTGGAAAAGAAGGCATAAACTTACTTTCAGCCGTCTTGTTTTTCCTCCCGAGGTCTTTTTGGCCGCAAAAGAGCATGGGAACAGGTCCAGAGGCGGGCATTTATGCTGGTTACCCATTTGTAAATCTTTCCTCCCCGCTGCCGAGCGAATTCTACGTCGACTTCGGATTGCCTGGCGTTGTAGTGCTATCCTTTCTCTTTGGTCTGTTTGTCAGACTATGCGATGACTATCTTCTCCATTTCAAGAAAACCTCGGATCCTGTCGGCCAGGTCCTCGTCGGAACCGTTGCCGGATATATCTTTATTATCCTGCGCGGGTCCTTGGTCGCCACATTAGGTCCAATTGCCTTGTCGCTGTTCATCGCCAGCGTTTGTCACCGATTCACGACCCGGCCCAGTTCTGCGTCCTCTCCTGCACGAACACTATCTAGGGATGACGCCGGCAGGATCACTTCCCGCAAATGAGCTGACAAGATAGGATCCCGGCGCATCCACTTGTTGAGCATTTTGTACGAAGTGGGTCGCGCTGGGGGATAAGAAATGCCAACGAGCAATTTTCATTCGATCTGAAACTGCCCTATCTTGAATCGACAATCAGCGCATCCAAAGCATCGCGCTGGCGAGGTGGACGAAGCTGAGGAAATGCAGGGCGCGCCGTTCACCGCACCTTGCGAAACGGCGGAAGTGCTTGAACTTGTTGAGGCATAGTTAGATGCATTGCGCAGGCGGTAGATGGTCTTGTCACAGGAGCGGGGATGTTTGCGGGTTGGGTTGGATGGGATCACAGCCTTTGGGCCCGGGCCGGCGATGAAGTCGCGCTGAGCTGAACGCGGCTGTCGTAGCCGGCGTCGGCGATGACGCGACTGGTCTGTGGCCTGTCTAGAGAAGCTGGAGCTTGGATGGCGTCGCCAGTCTGACGAGGCGTAAGGACGAAACACAGCGGTCAACGATGACCATCAGCAAGCATATCAACCTTTGTGGTCAATCTGCCTTGGGAACACCCGAAAGCCTGGTTCCGCCTCCCCTTTTCCGGTCGCTGGCTGCTGATGGGCGCGAACCAGAGCGGCATCGAGCATGAGATGCTCGTCCTTTAAATCGCCAATGAGCGCCTCGAATAGGTGCTCCCGGACGCTGGCCTTGGCCCTGCGGGAGAAGCGCTTGCGCAGTCTCTTCGACTTGCCTCGCTGCGACGGATCCCGCCAATGCGCGCCCGAGCGCAAAACCCATAGAGCGCCCTTCACGAACAGGCGTTTGACAACCACAATTTGGCCCCAATCGCTGGCATTGCCAGATAGCAAGAGGGGCGCCTCCCTCTGCGCCGTCGTCAATTATCTCTTCGCTATTCGCTGCGTTCCGATTCATGAAATCGAAAACACAATCAATCAGCTCTCAGGCTACTTGAGAATCGTAATTATGAATTATATCCAAAGCAAGTTCCAAGCTGAAGAAAACTATAAAGTTCCCAAGTTAGCACGGTTCTAAATCCAAGATGCGCGCTGGCGAAGGAGGCCGGAAGGCATGGCCAGGCTCAATCGGTCGATCTGCACCCAGAAAAATCAGGCATGAGCCGCTTCTTTCGGCGCCAAGGAGGCTATTCAATGATTCGAAAAATATTTCAGTGGTTGCCAATTTCGGCGAAAGGAAAAAAATATCTCAAATTCGTATTCTTTTTTGGAGCTTCACGTTTAGGAATTGTTCAGCGACCGGCGCTCAATGGGCTGGACCTGAAACTCGAAAAATATCTTCCTTATTCTGGTGGCGTCTTTGTCGAGGCCGGCGCGAATGACGGGATCAGCCAGTCAAATACTTGGTATTTCGAGACTTATCGTGAATGGTCTGGTCTGCTAATCGAGCCGATTCCCGAATTAGCCAGAATGGCTCATAGATTCCGCAAATCGCCCGTTGCCAATGTCGCGCTTTGCGGACGCGATAAAGACGGATCCTCTATATATCTAAATGTCAATGACCTTATGACAAAGGTTAGCGACAACAAGGAAGGATCTATAAAAATAAATGCAAGAGCATTATCAAGCCTTCTTGACGATTACAAGATCACTTGTATTGATTTGTTTTCTTTGGATGTAGAAGGATTTGAGCTTAATGTTTTGGATGGCCTAAATTTGGACCGCCATGCACCAAAATTTATATTAATCGAGACAGCTAACATTGACGCAGTACTCCTGAAGCTGCAGGGCCGATATGAGATGCGCGACAAATTGAGCTTCCACGACTATCTGTTACAGCATAAATCATAGCAGTAAGAACAAAGCCCAAGAACTGATCGAGATTTTCGATTCTTTGGAGCGCTTTGCAAAGGCGCATTTTCTTAACGCGAACCGGCTTTGGCTTCGCTCGAAAGTGCTCTGGGGCTTCAACTCTGAGCACCATTTCCCGATCGGATGATTCAATCCGATCGGGAACAATTCCATGGTCTCTCTGGCATTTCCGGTGGACTGGCTCAACGTCGGCGGCGCGATCCACCACGCGCAGCCAGATCACTTCCCGACCAGATGGAAACATCTGATCGCACAGGAATCGCGACGATCCCATGCCAAAGGATTGGAGCATCTTCTGATCGAAAAAGTCGGTCAACTTTTTTAGAACATGCCCTAGCCGCAGCGACCGCCCCCAAGTGCTATCTCTCCCCCACGATGCGGCTCAGGGCCTTGGCGATGGAGCGCACCGCTACTGCATTGCGATCGTGCATACGCCCGCCGCTGAAGCGCTCCCACTCCAATAGGTGAGATCAAGAACACCTGTCGGAAGGCCCGAATTCGAATAGATCTTTGGGTTGCCGGTGACGGTAACCGCCCAGGCGCCGGCGCGCATGAGCTTGATATCGGGGGTGCCCGCCCCGAGCGGAACGGTGAATGATTGCACGCCCGCGGATACGGTCTTGGTATAGGTGGTGCCGCCGGTCTGGACAAAAATCGTTCCGGGCGCTTTGAGAAACGCGAGAACCTCGACCTTATCCTGCGGCGTTTGTGGATATGACAAGCGCGTTGTCTGCGACTGCGCCGGGGCAGCCGCCTGCGTCGATTCCTTGCGGTAGAAATAATAGAGGACGTCATGCGTGATCGCCGGTTGAACGCCGGTTCTGTACCAGGTCGAATAATAGCCAGTCAGATTGTAAAAGCCGGTTCCGCTGTCGCCAGTCGCGCTCATCGCGGGTGCGATATGAGTAGATTCGGTAAAGTCACTCCATGTAGCAATATGGACAATATCCGCCTTGCTCTGAATGACGCCGGCCCAAGCGTTTCGGTAGGCAAGGCTGTTGTACGCTTCATCATAGATGAAGTCTTTTGGCCGATAGCCCTGTGGCGTGATGCCCGCAAGGAAAATTGGAGCTCTCGAGGAGCGCACCCGAGAGGCCCCAAGAAGCGTCCAGCTTAACTGGTCAGGCGTTCCAGGATTGGCCCAATTGCCAAGCCCGACGCTAATGCTCGCGTATTGGTCAACGTATGTTTGTGCCAAGCTGCCAAAAGTGGGCAGGAAGGCAATATTAATTCCCTGTGCCTTCAACCCATTTAGCGTCGAGGACCATGCGCTTGGGCTGACCCTCTCGGATGAAAACGGCGACAGGACCAAGCGTCCGTCAGTATGATGGTAGAGGGAAGGATGGGCGTATACAGCTTTGACTATGGTCGTCACCGCGCTGGTATTTCCTGCGAGCGCGGACATGTCTGGCATGAGGAGAATTTTGAAGCGCGGGTCCACCGCCTGCGCTGCTTGAAGCATCATTTGTAGCTTGCCCCCGGCGGCAGCCTCGCCAGTGCTCATAACGTTAAACGCAAAGCCGTTAATGCCTCGGGCAATCGCTAGCCGGATTTCCTTCTGCATATTGAGTGATTGCCAGTTCGAGGCCGCCATCGGCGCGCTTGGCAAAGGACGAGCGCGCAGAAACCCTCCCTGCCCTAAGAACTTATTATTTTCCCCATGAGGATTGAGATAGTTTACTGTGTAATAGTCCTTGGTCCATACTAGATTATCTATGGATATCGGAAATGGATAGAAATAGTGAGCGAAAACCTTTTTTGGCGAATTGAGGACCGCATCTGCGGAAGGCGGGTCAATTGGCAGACAAGGGTCAGTGCTGGTTGCCGCGAAAATTGGACCGTTTAGTAATAGTATAAGCAGAAATGATGCGAAAGCGTGCATTTTTTTCTTTCGCATTCGAATTATTGGCGAAGATGGTTTCATCACGCTTCTGGCAGGCGACGGACGCCCAGGCTGAAAAACTTCGCTTTGTCTTTGCATAACGGTCCCTTTTGACGCGGAAAACGATATGCTTTGGGATATTTTAAAATTATGTCTGCAACATTTGAAAATTATGTCTGTAACAAGAAAATGTCAGGATGCATTAGTTATCACGGTCACGCTTTAGTAGCGATAGCGCTTATTATATAGAAATGCATATGATATAATAGTTACAACTATAATAATGATTTATATATGGCAGACGCATGAATAACATTTATTATATAAACAATAAATTGGCGGCGTCACAAATGCGACAAAAGCAACAAGAACATTGTAATGAGGTACTTGCTAATATAAGTATTATATTTGCAAGATATATAATATTTTTGTCATACTTTTATTTGTATTTTATTTATGTATTTGCTGTATAATAACGGGCTGTATAGAGTATTAAGGTCCACCGTCATTCGCCGTCCTGGTAAATTATTGTCATTTATGTATTTAATTCAAGGCCTGCCGCAATTGGGTTTGCCGCGAGGCTCACGCTGAATGTGGCGTGGGCGCGGATCGAGGCCGCCGAAGATAGCGGCGAACGTTACGGTCCAATTGTTGACCAGATAGGCCTTCGCCGGATCGATCATTTCTGAGAAAAAAATGCAGGCCGGTCTCGCCGGCAGATTGTTCGGGCGACCGCCCAGCCGCGCTTGCTCCAAGCGCGCGCGGCGCGGCTGTAGGGCGCACGCGCCTACATTCTGCGTGTTGACTGGAACGTTCGACTGAATTGACCGGGTCGCGCCGCCCTATAGACCGCCGAACCGATCTGCCTAAAACCGCATCGAGGGCGCTTCGATGCACAGTTTAATCGCTCAAAGTCGGGACCGCCGGCCCTTGTAAGGCGACAGCGGTCCCATATGCGCAAGACTGGGCCTTATAGCGTCTTCAGATATTCCAGCAGCGCTTTCTTTTCCTCGGGACGCAGCTGTGTGCCGAATTCGTGGCCGCAACGACTGTCGCCGGAGTTTCGGTCGGAGCAATCGGTCGTTTGCAAGGAATAACCAAATTTGGTCTGTTCGGTCGCGAGCCCGACATGCTCCTTGTCATAGGCCGGCCCGACGTTGAAAGCGCCGACGCGCTGCGCCGCCGGTTTGAGCAGTTCGTCCAGGGTCGGAACGGAGCCATTGTGCAGGTAGGGAGCAGCAGCCCATATCCCTTCCAACACTCGGGCTTCGAAAACATGCTGCACGGGCTGGGCGGCGCTTGGACTCGGGAGCTTCGACCGATTAAATGCGCCCTTCAAGTCCTGCATGGCCGGCGGTAGTTGGAAAAGCTGGAGCGCCTCCTTCCCATCCTGCGCCAGGGCCTGCGGAACGTAATTCTGCAAGATGGAGCCCATAACCGACGTCTGAAGCACATTGAATGCGCTGTCGGTCTCCTTCAGGGGCTGCGTGATGAAAGGAATTTTGGCGCCTTCCAGAACGCCCGTTTGCGCGGTCCAAGCCAGGATGTCGTATTCTTTGGTATCAGTGCCGACGTCTTGCAGCGGCGTCGCCCAGGTTTGAACATCGCGGAAGCGGACCTCGCCCGGCCGAATCCCGTGGCAATCGCCGCACCCGCCCTGCGCGGTTGTCCAATTGTAGATTTGCTTGCCCCGTTCGGCCAATGCCGCGTCGACTGGCCACGGCCATTTCGGCGGGCCGATTTGCGTGACCAAATGTTCTAGCTTGCCAAGTCCATCGAAGTTGGCGGAATTATTGTTGAGATAGTTGACGCCAAGGAGATGCCACCGATCTTTTTTCGGCTCAAACACCCCGAACACGCCGTAAAGTTCGCCAAGATTACGCGCCAGACCCAGCATGTCATTGCCATTGTCGGCAAAGCCCGGCCACTGCGTCTTGTCCTGTATTGGCGCATTCCAGAGAAATGGATAACGGACCGGAGCATTCGCCTGCTTGATGTTCTCGGGGATCAAATAGCTCGGCGGGGGCCCGAGATCGAGGCCCGTCAATCGGTTAAAGATCATGCCCACAGCATCGAGCCTGCCAGGACCCCAGGGCGATTTTGGCAGACTGCGCGTTATCAGCGTGTGATAGCGCAAATACCAAGCCTGCAGGTTATCGCGGAGCGCCTCCGCGTCGGCTGGCTTTGGAGCCGCGACGCCGAGCGCTTCGCGCGCGAAGGCTTGGAATATCGCATGATCCCCAAGGACTCTTCCGACCGCCGCATCGATGTCCGCCAGCAAACTCTGGAAATCGACGATCGCGGGGCCGCCATCGATCCTGTACTCTTTTCCATCCACCGAAATTTGTCGCGTGTGACAGGCGGAGCAGGTCATGCCGACCAACTGGCTGCCTTGCGGCCCGGAGGTGGAAAATCCGACGGGTAGGCCATCGCCCCCGGCAGGGTTCCGCAAATAGCCGTAGCGGCCGAGACCATCGGCCAAGAACGAAGAACCGTCGGATTGTTTGAGGGCTCTAAGCCATGCAAGCGGCATGATCCGCGAGCCCTGATCTTGAGTGTAAAAATCAGCGCGCGTTGCTGGCGTCCAGTTGGGCCCTTGATCGAGGAAAATGGGATCGGAATCCGCTGCTCGGATTGAAACAGACGATGTGACGGCTACAGCGCAGAGCGCGACGCCGCTTAAGCCGCCCTTTGCCCAAGAATATGCTTTCATGCCATTAGCCCTCCCGAAACAATGGCTTAACCCTAGAGCATGTTCTTTATGAATGATGATCGGCTTTTTACGAGTCCGACATGCTCCAACATTTTAGATCTCGCTAATTCTCTCACCGACTCTGAAGCGCTTTAGCGCGTCGCCTGAGGACCTGCGCTCCGAACAAAACCAGCAAATTGCACAATTAATGGGTCTCATCAATCATCAAGGGCCTGCCTGATTCAGTTGAAACCTCTCAGCGCGATCTTCGCCTCGCCGAGGTTATCCGATCATGTGGCGAGGTCAATGATCGCTGACGGCAGGCCTTTCGGCAAGGCTGCCAGGTTCTGGTCCTAATAGAGAGGCTGCGCCGGATCGCCGATACGACGAACGGAAGCTTGGGAGGGAGGACAGCTCCAATCCATTGGCGCAACGCCGGCGCAACCTCTCCTTTCCATAAAACGCGCAGCGCCGGATAAATCCGCCATACAAAAATTAATAATAGGCAATATTTCGTAGTCGATGGCCGCGCGGCGCGCCGCCTCGGCGCAACGCCTACGCTGTCAATGCAACAGGGGCAACCGAACCGCCGCAATCAACCGCAGGGTGTCGGCGAAGACGGCCTCGGACATTCGGCGGCTGAACATAAGAGGCTCTGATTCGTCTGGCTTTCGCTGTTATGCGGCTCGCTGACGGCCGCAGGCCGTGATTGGCGATTGTCTGTCTGTAGCCCCCACATTGGATCAAGGCTGCCCAGCTCTGTCTTGAAGCCTCTTGGACATGGCTTTGACGACGACATCCTCGCGCCGTTCCGCGGCGAGCTTTTCGAACAACTCGGCGGCGCGTCGCGGATCCACGGCAGCTACTGCAAATGCGGCGAGATACTGCTCCCGCCATTTGACCGTGGCGCCGGTCGGCCAAGGCTCGAAGACCGATAGAGCCTCGTCGCGGCCTCGAACGAAAATAGCGCCCAGCGGCCGGAGGATGGCGGAGTCGCAGCGCGCCGCCGTCGCCGGCCCGACGCAAATCGCTGAGCCCAGCTCTTTGTTCGCGGCCTCGAAGCGGGCGGCGGCATTCACGGCGTCGCCATAGGCTGTGTAATCGAGCTTGGAGCGCAATCCAACGTCGCCGACAATGGCTTGTCCGGTTTCGATCCCGATCCGCGTGCGGCCAAAGCCGATCGCCAGGGGACGCGGCATGGCGCGGTAGGATTCGGTCCATGCATTTATCGCGATGGCGCATTCAACGGCCATTTGCGGATGGCCGGCGAGATCGAGCGGCGCATTGAAGAGCGCGTGGGTCGCATCGCCGACAATCTTGTCGACCATCCCGCCGTGATCGACGACGATCGTGGCGATCCCCTCGAAATATGCGTCCAACACGCTGACCAGCTCTTCCGGATCGGCGCGATGCGTCATGGCCGTGAAGCCTTCCGCGTCGGTAAAGAGCGCGGTCACCTCCCGGCGTTCGCCGCTGAGCTTCAACAGTCCTGGCTCCCGGACGATGCGCCTGACGACCTCGGGCGCGAGATGTTGCTCGAAGCGGCGGCGCACCAGCATTTCCCGGCGATGCGCCGCCGCGAAAGAGGCCACCGACACCCCAAGAAAGACAATCGCCGTGACAAGCGTTGGGGATAGCGGATCGATGAGCCGGTCCGCGAAATGCAAACCGGCAATCGCGGCGATCCACGTGAGAGCCAAAATGCCCACGACGGAGAGTGCGCCAAGAAGGGGCGGCAAAGCGGCGCCGGCCGCGGCCGCTAGAATGCCAAACCCACAGAGAAGGAGGTCTTGACCTAGAGTTGCGGCGATAAGCGGGCGCGGAAACCGTCCCGAGAGCATCTGCTCGATCGCGTCGGCCTGTATCTGCGCCGAAGGCGTCAGCGGATCGCTCGCCGTGGCGCGCAATCCTCCAAGCTCAGGAGCCGATCCGCCGATCAACACCAGCGCCCCGGCAAGTCGAAAGGCGTCGACATTGCCGCGAACGATGTCCAGCGCGGATATGGTTCGCGCGGCGCGCCGGTTCAGCTCCGTGGGCAGAAGCCGGAGCAATCCATCGCGCGGGAAGTGAATCTTGAGATCGCCGGTTGCGAGTATGGAGGGATCCGCCTGTAAAAAATAGGTCGAGGCGCTATAGGCAAGCCGGACGGCTTCAAGGGCGAGGCCGGGAGCGATATTCGAATCGACGGTGACGAGATAGGGAACATGACGGACAACCCCATCGACATTGGCCGGAAGGGACAGCGCGCCGATCCCGCTTGCCGTTTCCATTAACAGGGGCAACGGTCCGACCGCCCCTGGAGCGCTCCAGAGCCCCTCCAGCGGGGGCGCTCCGCGCATGATCACCGGCGGCAGGAACAGCGCGCTCGCCCCTTGTGGATCGAGCACGAATCCAAGAACCAACGGAACGCGTCTGCCCGCCTCCGCAAGTCGCTTGTCGCCATCGGGCAATTCCTCGGCCAGCTTCAACAGGTCGGCGCGGCTGCTCATCGCGCCAACTTGGCGGGCGAGCGCGGCGGGCGACCGCGAATCGGCCTCGGCAAAGAGGATGTCCAAAGCGACAACAGCCGGTTTGGCGGCGGCGACCGCCTCCAAAAGACTGGCCGTCGTCGCGCGCGGCCAAGGCCAGGGTCCCAGCGCCTCGAGCGAACGCCGGTCGATGTCGACTACAATGACGCTTGGCTCGCCTTGGCGCTGGCTTTGCGGCGCCAGCCATTGATCCGCGGCGAGGGCGAGATCGTAGCCATTTTCGCGAAAGAGCTCGCGCCAAGCCATAGGCGACAACAAAATGGCCGCCAGAAGGGCGGCGACCGCTATGGCGCCAACCGCGATCGCAAACCGATGCATCCCAAACCGGTCGAGCATTGCTGCGCTTCGTTAGAGCATGACCCGAAATGAGAGCATTTTCGCGCGAAGTGGATACCGGTTCGCGTTAAGAAAATGCAACAAAACAAAGACCTAGAGCTGCTTTCTGATTCCGCCGAAACTGAAAGCGCTCTAGAGCCGGATGACTTTGGACAGAATCGCAACGCGATCTCGTCCAAAGTCTGAATCCGCCTCTCATCAAAGAGTTAGAGCATGATGTCGTCCGAAAACCGGTGTCCACTTTTCGGCATCATGCTCTAGTGCGGAGTTAAGTGAACCAAACCGTAGCCAAGGGCGCAACAAGCCGTGAAAATCCAGCCGCGGTCAAATGCGGGGCACTCTCCGCGTCAATCCGATCCCGTTGCGATTTCCGCTATGACCATGACGAGGCGGCAGGAGCTCTGCTGCGCCGTTCAGCGCCTTACGCGACGCTGTCCAGCGCGGCTTGGACCCGCGCCGGCTTCCAAATAGCGGCCGGGGTCGGCGCCGATCCCGGCTGCGCGATATTGGTCCCTTGGCCGGCGCGCAGCGACACCCGGCTTCCCGCCGCCGAGACGACGACGGCGCCATATTGGACGAACACGCCGAAAACGCCCGCGCTTGGCCCCGCGAAAAAGCGCGTTCCGCGCACCGCGATCAGACCGAACGAGCTTCGAATTTGCATCCGGGCGGGCGCGGCTCCCGCCGGACGGTCGTAAAGAATCGGCCCCGATTCCAGCGTAATTTCGCCCCCGGCGTTCGCCAGGAACCGATCTATGGTGAGCCGCGCCTTCTGGCCGACGAGGACCGTCGTGTCTTTGCCGAGGCGCAATCTCAGGCGCGCATCAACGCCGGTTTCGATCATTTCATTGATGAACACGGGCGCCGCGCGGTCAAGCAATCGGCGCTCCAAACGCCCTTGCGCAAAGGCCTCTCCCTTCACGTCCTCGACCAAGCCAATCCTCTCGGCTGTCTGCGCCTGGGACACATCAGGGATCAGCATCGCAGCGCCAGCCGCGGCGAGGCGAACCAGCGCGCGACGATCCAGCTCATTCATGTGCATGTTGTCTGCGGCAGGATCGTTCACCAATGCCTCCTGTTCTTAACTCAGCGCGATGTCGGAGTTATGCGTTGAATGGATCTCAACGCGAGGATTGAGATGATCGAACAAGCTCCGGTGTCACGATTCAAGAGAGTTTATCGTGACATTGGCCCGGCGCAACCGCTCCGCCTGTTCACGAATAATATTCGCGTAGATCTTGGCGACAATTGCCGGATGGGCGGCTTCCAGTCGCGCGAAGGCGTCCTTGGCAATCACGACGCAGGCGGTGCGGGTCTCCGCGGCGACGTCGGCGGAGCGCCTTCCATCCTCGAACAAGGCCATTTCGCCGAAAGTGAGGCCCAGACCGATCGAAGACAGGCGAAACAGGCGCGCATCCTGACCGCCGCGGCTCGACACGCGCACGCCCCCCGCGATGATGATAAAGAAGCGGTCGGCTGGGTCTCCGGCCCGGACAATCGTCGCTCCGGCTTCGAACTCGACGATTTTGGGCGCGGCGCAAACCACGAAATTCGTCCAATCCTGTTCGTCAAACCCACGGCACAAATCGAAACGCCGCATGCTGTCGATCGAGACCTCGGGTTGGGCGGGGCCCTCGACAAGCGCAAGATCCTCAAAATATTCGAGAGCATGGTCGATATCGGCGAAAATATGCGCCTTCGCCGCGACAAGCGCGGCGGAAAGGTCGATCAAGCCGCCGATCGGCGGCACGAAGCTCCAGACCAGCATTCGCCCGGCATCCGACCAGATCCGTTGAAGACCGACAAGGAATCCCGCCGACGCCATGTCGCAGGAAGTGACGTGGCGCAGGTCCAAAATCACGCGCGACGTGCTTGCGGCAAGCGCGCCGAGATGGAAGCCGACCCGCTCCACAGTGGCGAAATGCAGGGCTCCCTGCAATTCGACGATGCGCACCGGCGCGGCGGCGGCATCGAGAAGGGTTCGATCCTCGCGCTTGCGCACCCGGTTCGAACGAACCGTCAACCCGCAGAGTTCGCGCCGTATCACCGAGCCAACCTCTGTGCGGCTGCAGAACGAATGAAGAGACAGCATCTCCGATATTCTCTTGCAGGCCTTGACGCCCCGCACCGTATTGCCAAATCGATCGAGCGGCGGCGAATAGAAAGCGATGGCGAATTCCCCCGGCACGACCGCCACGAGCCCGCCGGCGACGCCGCTCTTCGCCGGCAGCCCCACATCGAAGGACCATTGCCCGGCATAATCATACATGCCGCAACCATACATCACCGACAGGACGTCTTGCACGCAGCCCGTCGGCAGGACCCGCTCCCCGCTCAAAGGATTGACGCCGTCATTGGCGAGGGTCGCGCCCATGACCGCCAGATCCCGGCAGGTCACCAGGACGGAACATTGCTTGAAATAAATATCGAGCGCGTCATCGGGCGAAGCATCGATCATCCCGGAATTGAGCATCAAATAGGCGATCGCGCGGTTGCGGTGCCCCGTCGCCGATTCCGATTCGAACACCGCGCGATCGATCGCGAGGTCGCGGCCGGCGAATGCGCCAAGCGCGGCGAGCATGGCCTTCTCCCGCGCGGTGCGATCAGCCCCCTCGACAAGACTGGAAACAACGATCGCTCCGGCGTTGACCATCGGATTGAAGGGCCGGTTTGTGATTTCGTCCAGGACGATGGAATTGAAGGCGTCGCCAGTCGGCTCGACGCCGACCTTGGCGAGGACAGCATCGCGTCCGAGCCGCTTCAAGGCCTCGCCATACATGAACGCTTTTGACGCCGACTGAATTGTAAAGGGGACGTCCCAGTCGCCAACGGCATGGACGCGGCCATCAGCAGTCGCGATGGCGATGCCGAAATGATCGGGGTCGGCGTTCGACAATTCTGGAATGTAGGTCGCGACATTCCCGTCGCGATCAGGCAAGAATTCGGCGTGAAGAGCTTTGAGAAAGGAGGCGACGGAACCTTCAAAAATCGCGGAAGCTACGGCCGATGAAGACAGCGCCATGATTTGTCTCGAACCAAAGTTCTCGCATCGACTTAGAGCGTTTTCCGATCGAATGGAGTCATTCGATCGATCAGAAATCGCTCCAGTGTCTAAAGTGTCTGAGCATATTCTCGTCGAACGGATTGAACCAATCTGTTCGGAAAATGCTCTAGACGATCCATGCCTTGCCGTCGAGGAGCGCCCATGCTGGAGTATGGAGTCAGCCGATGTCATATCAAGGTAAAATAATATGCGTGGAATGCTGACAAATCAGGCATGATGTGAATCGACGCCGACGCCCCGTTGATCAGGCGGCGCGTTGAAGCCAAATCCCCGCCGGCGCCGTCTCATGCACGCCGCGATGGCGCGCCAAGACCGATTGCCGCTTCCCCAGACTTTAAAATTGGCCGGCGATGGTCAGACGGACCGCCAATGGCTCGGCCGGATGGAGGACGCGGTCCATTACGCCATTCGCGCAGACGGCGCTCGGCGCGGTCGGTGCGCCCGACGCCGGGAAACAGGCGTTAAACAGCGAATCCGATTTCAGGAAAGATCCATAGGCGAAGCTGATCTGATCCGAGCGGCTGTCGGTCAGGTTAAAGCCGTCGAGCCGAATCTGCCAGCCATTGTCGAAACGATAGCCAACATTCGCATTGAGGACGCCCAGGGCGGGCGAACGGAAAGCGTTGTCCTCGGTGAGCGGCCTCGCGCCGAAATAGCGATAACGGAGGCCGCCAAACCAGCCGGTTTGCTCGCCGACCGTAAAGCCCGCCGATGCGATGAGCGCCGGCGCGCCAGGAATGAAATTGCCTGGCGCGTTGCCGATCTGCGCCGCGGGGTATCCGTCGAGAGCGGCGAAGACTTCCGCCTGGTCCGTATCGTAGCCACGAAAGCGTGAGTAGGTATAGGCGACGTTGGCTTCGAGATCGAGCCAGGAGAACGGCCGATAGTCATGCGTCGCCTCGACGCCAATGCGCCGGCTGGGCCGGCTCGGGACCGTCGTTCCCACATCGCCCGCAAACAGGATTTCGGAGGCGGAATCGAGAATAAACAGGCTGACCGAACTGTTCATGCCCTGGATCGCTTTTGTGCGAAAGCCGATTTCCGCGCCCTCGGTGCGCACCAGAAAGGGCGAGGCCGGGAGCTTCTCGGCCGGATTGGTCGGCGCCTCGGTAATCGTGACGCCGCGCGCGTCATTGCTGTGAAATCCGGTTCCGAGATTAAGAAAAAATTCCGTCTTCTCGAAAGGGCCGAAAATGAAACTGGTCTTCGGGCTAGCGACGAAGGCCGTGGGCGCGCCGGAATTATTGGGATTGCCTATGGCATCGACGGAAGCGGAATAGAGATCGCCGCGCCAGCCGAAATTGGTCTTGAACCAATCGTTCCAGAAAAGCGTCGTCTCGGCATAGACGCCGACGCTCCCCTCCCACACCTTGTCGTTGCGGACCGTCGAGAGAAATTGGCGGCGCACGGTATTGGTCAGGCCAAGATCGACCACGTCAAGCCGCGTTTGTATGCCGAACTCGGTTTCCGATGGAATTCCGCCGAATTCGCTTCTGATCCGATGCGACGCGTTGACGCCAGTGACGACGCGATCGTCGTGCTGGCGCGTCTGGTCGCCATACACCGGATCATTGAGGAAATATGTGAAATTGCCCCAAAGATCGAGCGAAGTCTTGATCGCGAAAAAGTCGACTTTGGTGGCGCCGCCGGCCTCTGTCCGCGCCCAGCGGCCCGACAAGGAAAACCGCGAAGCGACGCCGCCGTCGGAAGGATCGAGCGTGCCGAAGAGGCCGATCTCACCCGAACTGACCGCCCGCAGAGGCACCTGGTCGGTTGCCGTCCATCGGTTCGCATAGGCCATCCCGGTCACGGAAAAGCCGTTCTGCGGCGCGCCCTGGCTATAGCGGACAAGCCCGTTCAGTTTGAACGCCGCATCGGGTTGAACCCAGGGGCCGTCATATCGTCCGACCTCGCCGGCGACAAGCAGCTCGCCCTCCCCGACTTTGGTATGGCCAATGCCCAGGTAGCGCAAATAGTTGAAGCTGCCGAGGGTCGCCTTCGCCAATTGTCCGTCGAAACTATCGAGCAAATTGATATGAATGGCTCCGACCGATGAAAAATCGCCTTCGTCGGCGAAATAGGGGCCTTTCTTCACATCGATCGATTTGATCAATTCGGGAATGAGGAAATTGAGATCCGCATATCCCTGCCCATGGGCATGCGTTCGCATATTGATCGGCATGCCATCGACGAAAATGGCGAGATCGGTCCCGTGATCGAGGTTGAAGCCGCGCAGGAAATAGAGATTGGCGTGACCCTCCCCGCTGTGCTGGGTGACGATCAGCCCGGGCACGATCTCGAGCGCGTCGGCCGGCCGCGCAAAAATCTGCGCATTGACCTGGGCGCCTGTGAAACTCATCTCGCTTGCCGCGAAGCTGGGCTCCCTTGCCGCAGGATCGGGCGCGACGGTTGCCTCGCCCTTCCCATTCCCCTGCCCCGATGCGACATCGACCTCAGGAAGCGCAACCGGTTCGGAGGCTGCGTCCTGCGCGAAGGCGTCGAGCGTCGTCGCAAACAGCAGCGCAAGGCCGAGACCTACGCGACTTGCGCTCGGCGCTTGCTTCCCCGCCACGGATGGCCCTCCTCCAGCGCAGGGGTTGAAATCCACGCAGTCTTCGGGATCTTGCGCATGCAGACAACATGCCGTCAACGCGCGGCGCGCCGTTTCTCCAAAAGTTATGCGATGGCGTGTCCATCCGAACACAAGTGTCGGATTCGGAAAGCGCCATAGCGCAACATCTATTTCGCAAAGAGCGTCGACATGTCGGCAAAGGCCTTGAATTCAAGCGCATTGCCCGCCGGATCCAGCAAGAACATGGTTGCCTGCTCGCCGGCCTGTCCCTTGAAGCGGATGTAGGGCTCGATGATAAATTTCACGCCAGCCGCCTTGAGGCGCGCCGCCAAAGCCTCCCACTGACCCATCTCCAGGACGACGCCAAAATGCGGCACCGGCACATCGAAGCCGTCGACAGGGTTTCGATGCAGATCGACCGCAACCGGAGAAGGAGGCTTGTAATGAGCGACGATCTGATGGCCAAACAGATTGAAGTCGACCCAGGACTCCGCGCTGCGTCCTTCCGGGCAGCCCAAGACCGAACCATAGAAGGCCCGCGCCGCCGCGAGATCGTCAACGGGAAAGGCAATGTGGAAAGGTGTGAGATTTGTCATAAGCGCCCATCAGACGAACAACGAAAAAAATCGCTCTTGGCGCAGACTAGCGAGAAGCGCCATCCTCGTCCAAATCGAAGCGCTCTCACGCGATATAAGAGCTCTCGCAAGGCCGCCCAGTTCGTCGCCGCTCAAATGGTTACGGCCCAATTTCAAGGCTCGCGCCGAGGCCGCGAAGGCGGATCGCCTGATATCTGCATTGACCGCCCCCGCGTTGGAAGGCGGCGACAGCGATGAGCCAGACCCTGACGATTCGCGCTGGCGGAACGCCGCCAATCGATACTAAAACGATTTCTGATCGATCGAATGACTCCGCTCGATATCAAAGCTATGTAATATCAAATAGTTGAGTAATATCGGCGGCGGCTTGACTTCGCTGTTGATCTGCCTCAATCCCTCCCGCCAGCCAGCCCGCTAGATTTCGACGCCAGCGGGAATGTTTTCCGGATTTTGGATGGGGCGCGGGCTCGGATGCTGCCGGCAAATCCACAGCGCGGGCCGAAAAGCGGCCGGCCGGGAGCGTCGCTAGGATCCTATGGAGATGACGATAGTGAACGAGACAAAGCCGCCGCCTTCGATCGCATCCGATCTGCTGTCTCCCGAGGCGTTCGAGGCCGCGATTCGCGCGGTTGGGGCGGAGCGCTATCACGATAAGCATGTGTTCCATAAGCTTCTGCATGGCGGCCGGTTAAACAAGGGGCAGGTCCAGGCCTGGGCGCTCAACCGCTATTGCTATCAGGAGGCGGTGCCGCGCAAGGACGCCGCTTTCATGAGCCGGGTGCATGATCGCGATCTGCGGCGCGAATGGATCAGCCGCATCCACGACCATGATGGCCTCGGCGATGAGCCGGGCGGGATCGAACGCTGGTTCATCCTGACCGATGGCCTAGGGCTCGACCGCCAATATGTCGCCTCGCGGCGCGGCGCGTTGCCGGCGACCCGGCATATCGTCGAATCCTATGTGCGCTTCGTGCGCGAGCAGCCTCTCGTCGTCGCGGTCGCCTCCTCGCTGACCGAGCTGTTTGCGCCCTCGATCCATCGCGAGCGCATCGCCGGCATGCTGGAGAACTATGATTTCATCGGCGACGATGTCATGGCCTATTTCAAAAAGCGGCTGACGCAAGCGCCGCGCGACTCAGACTTCGCCCTCGCCTATGTGAAAGCGAACGCGAAAACGCGCGAGGAGCAGGAGGCCTGCGTCGACGCAGTGCGCTTCAAATGCGACGTGCTCTGGGCGCAACTCGATGTCCTGCACCACGCCTATGTCACGCCCGCCCTGATCCCCCCTGGCGCTTTCGCACCGGAAGCAGCTTGACATGCTGAAGGGATCGAGTTGCGTTCCGTTCCCCAGAATAAGAAGGCGCTCAAGGTCTTTGTATTGTCGCATTTTCTTAATGCGAACCGGCATCCACTTCGCTCGAAAATGCTCTAGAGCGGGATGCGAAAAAGTGGAATCCGGTTTTTCGCGTCAAATCCCGCTCTCTTCTCAACAATAGATCACGATGCTTTTGGATGTTTCCATCCAAAAGCATCGTGATCTAGAGCCGCGCGCGGTCCGGCTCCGCCGCATAAATATCCATGATCGCGCCCAGCATCCGCACTGCATCTTTTTTGGGACGCTGGAAAGAGTTGCGGCCGATGATGGAGCCAAACCCGCCGCCGGCGTGGATTGCGCGGACCTCATCGAGTAGTTTGTCTTCATCCGAAACGGTGGGGCCGCCGGAAAAAACGACGATGCGCCGTCCGGCGAAGGCGCAATCGATCACATGGCGCACCCGCTCGGCCGGGGTCGCAATCGGAATCTGCCGCTGATCGTAGACCTTACGGGCCGCCTCCTGCTCGATATAGGCGGTTGGCAACTTCACTTTGATGATATGGGCTCCAAGCTGAGCCGCAATCTGCGCGGCGTAGCCAACAACGTCAATCGCCGTTTCGCCTTGCTTGCTTAGAGCCGATCCGCGCGGATAGGACCAAATGACGACGGCGAGCCCGCATCGCTTCGCCTCCTCGGCATAGGCGCGGATCTGCCCGAACATCTCAAGCTGATGGGACGAGCCCGGATAGATCGTGAAGCCGATTGCGCAGCAGCCAAGACGGTGCGCGTCCCCCACGCTGGCGGTCAACGCCTGATCCGGATCCTTCTCGTCCAGCAAAGCGTCATTGTCGTTGCATTTCAAAATCAGCGGAATCTCGCCTGCGAAATCGCGCGCGCCCGCCTCGAGGAAACCCAAGGGAGCAGCGTAGGCATTGCAGCCCGCTTCGATCGCAAGCTCGAAATGGTAATGTGGATTGTAGGCTGGCGGGTTTGGCGCGAATGAGCGCGCCGGCCCATGCTCGAAGCCTTGGTCTACCGGCAGAATCACAAGCTTCCCGGTTCCCGCCAACCGGCCATGGTTCAATAGCCGGGCCAAATTGGTCAGCGTCCCGGCGCTATCCGCCCCATACCAACTCAAGATCTCTCTCACTCTCGGCGTCATCGCCGCTCTCCCATCGATCCCCAGAATCCCTTCGATCTTGCGATGCGCAGGAGGCGCTCCACCGCATTGTTGACGCCTCCCAAGTCCACATTTGAGCGCCGGCTCGCTTTCCTGAGCAATCTCTCCTAACGGTCAAAATTGCCTCAGGTTCGGCGGCCAAGATGTCTGGAGGAAAAGGCGCTCCGCATCCTCGCGGCGGCAGAGCTGAGTTCCCGGCCGCATCGCCGCGGCGGCGCCCGCCGCCATCCCGAAACAAACCGATTCCTCGATCGAACATCCATTCGCGAGGCTGAAGACAATCCCCGCCACCATGCTGTCGCCAGCGCCGACCGTGCTTTTCACAGTCGCCTCGATAGGATCAAAGCGGCGGAATCCATCGGCCGCCGCGAGAAGCGCCCCCGCGGCTCCAAGAGAGAGCACCACGATCTCGCACCGCGCTTCCTTGATGAGTTCGCGCGCCGCGATTTCCTGGCTCCGTTCGTCGTTGATCTCGCGCCCAACCAGCTCTTGCAGCTCTCTAAGACTTGGCTTCAGGAGGTAGACTCCGCCGTGGCTCGCCTGGCGCAGCGCCTCCCCGGATGTATCGACAATCAGACGGGCGCCGAGTCTCTTTGCCCGCTCGGCGAGGCACGCATAGAAATCAGGGGGCACGCCCGGCGGCAAGCTGCCGCTGCCGACAATATAGGCGGGCTTTGGCTCCAGCGACGAGATCTCCTCGAGACAGCGTTCCTGTTCGATCGGCGTCAAGCAAGGTCCTGGCATGACGAAGCGAAATTGCAGGCCTGTCCGCAATTCGTCGACCGCGAAGCTTTCGCGCGTCGTCCCGGCGATCGCTAACCGACGATAGGCGACCTCCTCTTCTTTCAGGAGCTGCTCCAGCTTGACTCCTGTTGGACCGCCGA
This sequence comes from Methylocapsa aurea, assembly GCF_000746085.1. GTDB lineage: Bacteria > Pseudomonadota > Alphaproteobacteria > Rhizobiales > Beijerinckiaceae > Methylocapsa > Methylocapsa aurea. Next base: position 109,910 of record NZ_JQKO01000013.1, read on the forward strand.
CGGGAAACACCGCGACCGCCTCGCCGCCAAGCAATCGCACCGCGCGCGCGACGTTGATGCCGCCACCGCCAGGATCGTAGCGCGGCGGCGTGCAACGAAGCTTTTCCCCAGGAATCAAGCGGTCGGTCGCCGCGCTGATGTCCAACGCCGGATTCATGGTCAATGTGGCGATAGCGTCCATAGAAATCCACAGCCGGCCGCTCAGTCTCGTCCCATGATTGATAGATATGGGAACGCCGGCGGCTTCGCCTTATCTAGAGCGCTTTCAGCTTCCGTGAAATCAAAAAAGCGGCCCAAGCAGATCGATTCCGATGGATGATTCCCATCCGTCGGATCAAATCGATCCACTAGAGCATTTTCGAGCTAAGTGGGCCGATTTGATCCTGACGCTCGGGAACCAAGCGTCAGGGTCGGACCACTCGACTCAGCGGCCATCTCAATGGCCCGGCGAGCGATCCTTACGACGATCCCGACCTTCGGCGAAAGTCCGTCTACACCTCGGACTCCAAGGCGGAGGACACAGCGTCGTCAACCTGTTCCAGCCAGACGAATTCCAGCTGCTTGCGCGCTTCTTCGGGAATGTCCTCGAAGTCCTTCCGATTGCGCGCGGGAAGCATGACGCGCTTGATGCCCGCCCGGTGGGCGGCGACAACTTTCTCCTTGATCCCGCCGACTGGAAGCACGAGTCCGCGCAAGCTGATCTCGCCCGTCATGGCCGTATCATTGCGCACGGTGCGCTCCGTCATCAAGGACACGAGCGCCATGAACATCGCGACACCGGCGCTCGGCCCATCTTTCGGGATCGCGCCCGCCGGCACGTGGATATGGATGTCGGTCTTTTCAAATCCACTCGGCTCGATTCCAAATGACGCGGCGCGGTTCTTGACAATGCTGAGCGCCGCCTGGGCGCTTTCCCGCATCACCTCGCCAAGTTGGCCGGTGAGGATCAATCTGCCGCTTCCGGGAGCGCGGGTCGCCTCGATGAACAGGATGTCGCCGCCCACCGGCGTCCAGGCGAGGCCGGTCGCGACGCCGGGCACGCTCGTGCGCATCGCCAACTCATTCTCGAATGGCGGCGGGCCAAGAACGCCGGCGAGACTTTCGCGCCCAATATGGATAGGTCCGCTCCCACCTTCGGCGATGCGCACTGCAGCATGCCGGAGCGTCTTGCCGATCTCGCGTTCGAGGTTTCGAACGCCGGCTTCGCGGGTGTAAAACTGAATGATGTCGCGCAGCGCCTCATCGGCGATCTCAACCTGACCGGGCTGCACCCCATTCGCAGTCATCTGTCGAGGGACAAGATAGCGTCGGGCGATCTGGAATTTTTCCTCCGCCATATAGCCGGAGAGGCTGATGATCTCCATGCGATCGCGCAATGGTCCCGGCGCCGTGTCGAGAATATTGGCGGTTGCGATGAATGCGACGCGGCTGAGGTCGAAGGGAACCCCAAGATAATTGTCGCGGAATGTGTTGTTCTGTTCGGGATCGAGCACTTCGAGCAGCGCAGCCCCCGGGTCGCCATGAACGCCGGCGCCGAGCTTGTCGATCTCGTCGAGCATCATCACGCAATTGCGCGCGCCGGCTTTGCGGACCGCCTGAATGATGTTGCCCGGCAAGGCGCCTATATAGGTCCGGCGATGGCCGCGAATCTCGGCCTCGTCGTGAACTCCGCCGAGGCTCACCCGCACGAATTTTCGGTTCATCGCCCGCGCGATCGATTGACCGAGAGAGGTCTTGCCGACGCCGGGAGGACCAACGAAGCAGAGGATCGGCGCCTTGCCCGCCGGCGCGAGCTTGCGGACGGCAAGATATTCGATGATGCGCCGCTTGATCTTGTCGAGCCCATAATGGTCCTCGTCAAGAATGCGCCGCGCCGCGGCGATGTCGATCGGCGTTTCCTCGGGCAGGCCCCAGGGCAGTTCGATCAGCCAATCAAGATAGGTCCGCGCCATGCCATATTCGGCCGCGGCTTCCGGCATCCGCTGCAGCCGGCGCAGCTCCTTGCGGGCGTGGTCCTCGACTTCCTTTGGCATATTGGCCTTGGCGATCGCCTCGCCGAGCGCCGCCATCTCCTCGGCCTTGCCGGCCTCGCCTTCGCCGAGTTCGCGCTGGATCGCCGCCATCTGCTCGCGGAGCAGAACCTCGCGTTGTCGCTCGTCGAGAGCCGCTTTGGTCTGCCGCCCGATCTGCTGCGACAGCTGCAAGACTTCGATGCGGCGGGCGAGCATTCGGGAGACCTTTTCCATCCGGGCGGAAACGTCGATGGTCTCGAGAATTTCCTGCTTTTCGTCAGGCTTCAGGTCCATATAGGCGGTCGCAAGATCCGCCAGCGCGGCCGGCGAGGAGATGGATTGAATAGCGGCCAGCAATTCCTCGGGCGCCTGCGGCAGGAGCTGCAAAGCCTCCGTGGCCTGGGCTTTCAGATGAAGGAACCGCGCCTCGATCTCTGGCGAGCTTGCCTCGGCTTCTGCGATGCGCAAGACTCGCGCGACAAGGAACGGCCAGCCTGGAAGGAACTCAACGACCTGAAATCGCTGGTCGCCCTGGCAGATAATGTGGTTCGCTCCGTCGGCTCCGGTGATGTAGCGAATGATATTGGCGACGCCGCCAAGCCGATGCATGTCGCTCGGCCCAGGATCCGCCGCCTCCGGGTCGCGCTGCATGAGGATGCCGACCTGGCGCTGATCGCGCAGGGCTTGCTGGGCGGCGGCGACCGAGCGCTCCCGGCCGATGGTGATTGGCGTCACATGTCCGGGAAATAGCACAACGTTGCGGACCGGGATGATGATGAGCGCGTCGGCGGGCAGCGGCGGCGTCCCGGCGCCCGGCGCGCCTTCGTTCGCCGCGTTAGGGGACTCAAAATCAGCCACGGAAGGCGCCCTCCTTCTGGAGCGTGATCAGGAGGCAGCCGTCGACGATGGAGCGGCGAATGCCGCTATACGCCCCGCCCGGCAGCCGCACCCGGCGCTCAAACCGGCCTTGGGGAAGCTCCAGGCGATGGATGACCGCGGTCTGCAGTTCAGCCGGAAGCGTGCGAGTGCCCACGAAGACCAATTCGGCGCCCTCGATCGCCACTTCGACGCGGTCGGCGTTGACCCCCGGCAACGCGACGAGCACGAGAACGTTCCTCGCTGTTTCCAGGACGTCAACCGGCGGCTCCCAGGCGGAAAGCGAAGAGGTTGACTGAAGCGGCCTGAAGAACGCGCGATGCAGCCGCTCCGCGCGGAAGAGCATCTCACATGCCTCCGACCACATCCAATTGCGCGCGAAGTCCCGGTTCATGGCTCTTGTCCATTGGTTCGATCTGGCGTTTGAAAATCTAACGAGAGACATTTTCGCCCCGACATGCGCCTTAAAATGGGCGGGAAAATAGGCCGGATTGAGCACGGCCGCGCCGGCGTATGTCGGCCGCAGCGTCTGCGTTAAGTCGGTCCAGCTTCAGGATCTCCGGCAAACGCATATTCTGGCCGCATGGCCGACTCGTAGGGTTCGGCCCCATCAGGCGCCGCGTGGAGCGCGTCGGCCGGTTCGCTCAAAGCGCCCGGCGAATGAGCCAAAAGCAATTGCTCCCATACCTGCCGAATGCTGCGATAGGTGGTCTCATGGATATAGATGTGACCCGCTTCATCAAATCCAAAGACCGACGCCTCCGCATTGTCTCTGATCTCGCGCAAGACTCGATTGATTACGTCAAAGCATTTGAACAGTTGATTGACATTCGCGAGCTGCGCGTGCCGCAACATTTCGCCAATGTTGAAGGAATGGAGCGGCGCTGGCGCGCCGCCGGAGGGCGCTTCGCGCGCCAGTTCGAAAAAGACGCGCATGACGAGAAGGTTTCCGGAGATTCGCTTGAGGAGCTCGGCCATTTCGTCGGCCCGGCATATGGCGAGCGCGCTTTCGTGCGCCTCCGACGGTCCGCTCGGAATATTGGCCAACAGGCCGAGAGCCCTACTGACTTCGGCTTCGATCCAGCGCCGAACTTCGGGCGGCGCCGCTTTCACCTGCTCCGCCGAAAAAGTAAAGCTGGTCATTCATTTCTCCTGTTCACGAAAGGCCCGGATGGGGCGGACGCCGAGAGCGCCCATGAAGCTATAGGGGCGGAAAAGGCAAAGGAAGGCCGGACTGATCCAGTGCGCCAACCGGAGCAACCTCGGCGCATCCTTGCTGCGTCGGCGCCACGATCAAGGCGAGCACCGCCAAAAGGACGCGCATTGCCTTGTCTCCAACCGAAATTTTTCGCCAACCAGAAATGAAATGAACAACCGCGTTGCGTCTTGAAGCGCGCAACGCCGCCACACTGTCGTCGGCCAGCCGGCGGCGCCATCATCCATGGGCGAATTCAGGAAGCCTTGACCTCGATCTTCTTCTCGGGCTTCTGCGCTTCCGGCTTCTTTGGAAGCGTCACGGTCAGCAGGCCCTTTGTGAAGCTCGCTTCGATCTTATCGGCGTCGACGCCTTCCGGCATGGCGAAGCGCCGTTCAAAGGAGCCAAAGTGGCGTTCCTGAAGATAATAATCCTTCTTCTTCTCCTCTCTCTCTTCGTGCTTCTCGCCTTTGATGATCAGGCTGCCGTTGACCACCGTCACTTCGATATTTTTCTCATCGAGCCCCGGCAGTTCCGCGGTCACTTCATAGGCGTTTGGTTTCTCGACAATGTCGACGGCGGGAGCCGCGCCCAAGATCGCCTCGCGTCGCCGGAATGGCTCGATGTCGAAACCTGCGCGGCGCAAAGGCGAACGCCAGAAGTCGCGATCGAAATCCTCAAAGAGGCGATCTACGCCCCGGCGCAAGGTCTCGAGCGGACGCCACGACTGAGGCGCCGACGCGTCCGCAGGCGGCTTTTCTTCGGTCTTTACAGACGGTTCAATTGCTTCGGCCATGTCCAAATCCTTTCACTGAACCAAAAGGCTGTCGAACAATAATGGCTATGACAGTTGTCCATGTTGATTCAAGTCAAAGCCCTCTCATAATCGAGTGCATAGAGATAGACTCCCGAACAATAGCGAGCAATGCGGACGCTGGTTAGCGTCAAGAAAAAGCCACGTGATATAACGCCAAAGCGCTTTCTCAATTCGTTGGGTCGCTTATGGGCGTCATCACCCATGCCCTGGCTGGCGCCCCATCGATCGGGACATTCGTCGCGCCGATTTTACCGCCGCTGTTCGCTTGATTAAAGCCGGAGCGTGAAAATTGGCGCTCGCCGCCAAGACCACGCTTCGGGAGCGAGAATCCGCATGTCGCGCCATCCGAACCGATCGAAATAGCTCGGACGCCCTCAAGGCGGCGGATCGGCTTTTTCGACTTTTGCAAGCTCCAACCTCCTTGACCCTCGCCGATCGCTTTCGATCGGACGGTTTCCGCTGATCAGGAAGGGCAGACGGCGGCGGGATGAGTCGCTATGCAGCCAAGAACAATGAAATAAAGCGAGCCTAGCTCTTAGCCTGTAGGCAGATGAGCATCGCTATTCTTCAAATATTGGGCAACGCTTGGAACAATGTCCCGCCGTCGCGGTTAGAGGGGTCTGCTCAAGGCGCTCATGACGAGTTGCAATGCCACTGAGACAGAGAATTCAAGATGGCTAGAGAACGCAAAACGTCGAACCGAGGCTTCGCTTCCATGGATGAAGCCAAGCAGAAAGAAATCGCGCGCAAGGGCGGCGAAAACGTGTCGGCGAGAAAGGCGGCTTACTCTGCGGCGTTCGCCCGACGCCTTGATGCTGATTTGGCGCGTTGAGCTAAGGCATGCGGAGCGCGCTAATGTCGCAATTCTTCGCAGAGCCCTTGGTCATGACCAGCTATTGATCCACTCGAATGATTTCATATTTCAAACCCAGGATGAAACCAATGCAACAGAGAGATTTGCGGTCGGACTCTTCGGCCAATGGCGGTGAGAGCGCGCGTGTCGGAGCAAGCGGGCTATATGCATCTGTTTCGGAGTCGGCGGCCCGGGGCGCGGACGCGCTTTCCACCATTGCCGCCGACGCGATGAATTCGGCGGGATCGGAGCTCGAATCCCTGCGTAGCGAGCTAAATAGTCTCAAAGACACGGTCGCGAAATACGTCGCTCAGGCGGGAAACGAGACCGCCCGAACAGCTCACGAGATCACGTCGAACGTGACCGCTCAACTTGGCGATGTTGCAGGCTCTATCGCCGACAAAGGCGGCGAGGTCGCCTCAATCGCCACCAAACAGGTGAAGACCTTAGGGTCCGAACTCGAAAACATGGCCCGCCGCAATCCCATCGGGGCGCTCGCTGGCGCATTGATGGTGGGCGTGCTGATTGGAATGATGGGACGCCGAAGCTGATGCTGCCAAAGCTCCTCAAATTGCTCGGGCTCGATGTCGCCGCCAAAGTGGAAGCGGTGACCGCCGGCCTTGAGTTGCGCCTTGAGCAGGCGTCGGAGCACATCAGGCAGGTGGCGCGGGAAGCCACGGCGGTCGCAGTGCTCTTCGCCTTAGCCGCATTCGCGGGGGCGATGGCGGTTGCCGTTGGCCTGATTGCGCTTTATCTCTGGACGGCGGATGCTTTTGGCCCTTACGTGGGCCTCGGAGCGGTGGCCGGCATACTGATCGTGATCACCGGCTTGCTCTTGACAGCCGCCATAGTCAAGCGGAGATCGCTGCCGAGCTATAAGATCAAACTTCCTCGCTACGGCAGCGCGGCTGACGCGGAAAGTGAACCCGACCTCATTAAAACCCTTTCTGCTGTGGATGGCGGGGCGGCTTTGGGGCAGGCTCCCACAGCAAAGCCGGCGGCCTCAGGCGCTTCCGCAAGCGATCTTGTCGAGCCTGTCGCTTTCCTTCTCTCGAAGGTTGCTAAGGTCCCAAGCGGCGGAAGTCCGATCGACAAGGAACTGATCGAAAATTCGGATGCGGCATCGCTCGGGGCGGCAAGCGCCGCCATTGATCGCGCCGCCAATGTCGTTCGTCACGGCGATCGCAAAGAGCTAACCCTTGTGCTGTTCGGAGCCGCATTGGTCGGGTGGCTGATAACACGGCGCGCGCGGCGATAATTGTTGGGGCGGCGGCGCGCCTGCGCAGTCATTTCCTCACTAGGCGACCGAGCTACGGCCCAGGCTTGATCATATTACGATCACGGGAAGGGTAGACAAACTCCAATCAATCGAAAAATCGCGGTCGGGATCGCTTCCCGACCGAATGGCTTGAGGAGAACCTATAGCTGGTTAAACGCATTATTCAGAAATGCCCAACAGCCTGCTCATAGTCATCGAAGGATTCTCGCAATGAAATTTGGCACGACTACGTGTGGAAGCGCCGCTCCGATAATCGTTGCGGGCTTCATGATCGCTGGCCTTCTGCTCGCCAGCGCATCTGCGAAAGGCGCCGAGGTCACCGCCCGACCAGACGCCTGCGGAGGCGAAGGCGGCGGCGTCGCATTGCCGCGTGGTTTCTGCGCAACGGTGTTCGCGGACAATGTCGGTCACGCCCGGCATCTCGTCGTTGCGGAGAATGGCGTCGTCTATGTCAACACCTGGAGCGGCGTTTACTACAAAAACGATGCGCCTCCGCCGGGCGGATTTTTGATCGCCCTCAAGGACACGAAAGGCGACGGCCGCGCCGATGTGAATATCCGGTTTGGCGAGACGGCCGCTAGCGGGGGTCATGGCGGGACCGGCATCGCGCTCTACAACGGCGGCCTCTTCGCCGAGATCAACGATCGCATCGTCCGCTACGCTCTGGCGGATGGCGAACTTGCGCCCAAAGGCAAGCCTGAAACGATCGTCTCCGGCCTGCCGCTAACGGGCGATCATCCCATGCATCCGTTCACGATCAACGCGAAGGGCGACCTCTTTGTCGATCTCGGGTCCGCCACGAACGCCTGCGAGGAAAAGAATCGGATGCCGCAATCGCCTGGGAAAATGCCCTGCGCGGAATTGGAGACGCGCGGCGGCGTCTGGCGCTACGACGCCAACAAGACAAACCAGCGTTTCTCTCCTGCGGAGCGCTTTGCGACGGGGTTGCGCAACAGCGAAGGCATCGCGTTCGACTCCTCAGGTCGGATCTTCGCAACGCAGCACGGCCGCGACCAGCTTTATGAGGATTGGCCACAGATCTACAGGCCTGAGCAAGGTCACAACCTTCCCGGAGAGGAGCTGGTGCAGCTGGACAGCGGCGCCGACTACGGATGGCCGGAATGTTATTTCGACAATGAGCAGCAGAAGCTCGTGCTCGCTCCGGAATATGGCGGCGATGGCGGGAAGAAAATTGGCCTCTGCGCTCAGAAGCGGGGGCCCGTCGCGTCCTTCCCCGCCCATTGGGCGCCAAACGATCTGGTGATCTACAATGGGCTGCAGTTCCCTGCAGCCTATCGCGGCGGCGCCTTCATCGCATTCCATGGTTCCTGGAATCGCGCGCCTGCTCCCCAAGGCGGGTATAATGTTGTGTTTCAGCCGCTCGCAGACGGCAAGGCCTCCAGCCCCTATGTGGTCTTCGCCGACGGCTTTGCAGGCGCCATAAAGGAGCCCGGACGAGCGGCATACAGGCCCTCGGGCCTAGCGGTGGGACCGGAGGGCGCGCTCTATGTCGCCGACGATGTTCATGGGCGGATCTGGCGCATCACCTTCAACGGCGGTCCCGAGGTAGCCGGGATCGAGGCCGCGCCAACGCCCAAAAGCGCGAAGGCATTGGCCTCGAGCGACGCCGCGCCGCCGGAAGGCATCCACCCAGAAGCGGGCGCCGCAACAGCCGGCCTTCCTACGCCTCCTGGAGCGACGAAGGAGCAGGTTGCGCTCGGCGCTCAAATCTTCCACGGCGAGGTCAGCGGCGCGACCTGCGGCGGCTGCCACGGGTCAGACGCAAAAGGCACCCCGGTTGGGCCAGACCTCACGACCGGCAAATGGCTGTGGGGCGACGGAAGCCTGCCGGCGATTGCCCGGACCATCACCGATGGAGTCCCAGACCCCAAAGAACACCCTGGCGCGATGCCGCCAATGGGAGGCGCGCAGCTCTCGCAAACCAACATCGCGGCCGTTGCCGCCTACGTATGGGCTGTGGGTCACCAGAAAGCGCCTTGAGCGCGCAACAAGCGCCCCCGCCGATTCCCACCGCAACGCCGCGCCTTCCGATGCAATGTCGCGCCGGAACGCAGCTCTTGTGCAATCGGCGGAGGCCCTGTGCGCGAAGTCTTCCGCAGATGAGCGAATTTCAGCGACAGCTCTACTCCGCAGCCTTGGGCCGTTCGGTAGCGCTTTCTTTGACGCCGCCATCGGCGATGGATGTCAGAAGGTCATTAGTATGCTTTTCTTCGGCCAGCGTAGCATTGGCGTGAGGGCGCGCGTCAACTGTCAGTCCGTTGGAAAGCGCGCCGCAGCTCACATTTTGCGGCCTCGAGTATCTTTTTCCGGTTAGAGCTTAGGTTTCCGCCGGCCCTATTGATGTAGAAGGTCAGCATCGACATTGCCGAACGGAACGGCGTCGACTTGCGCCGCCGGCTGCGCTCGGCTGACTCTTTCAAAGATCGTGCGATTTCCGTCGGGTTGTCGATCTTAAATACGCCGTTCCGCAGATCGAGAGCATTGCTGTTCTCCGTCACCTCAGCTGACCATTTCGGGCCTTTTTGCTTTCGCGCGCTCATTGCTCGGATCCCTCACAAGTTGGCCAGCAGCCCATCAAACTTATCCAAATGACTCCACGGTGAGAGCCCTTGGAGCTCGGAATTTCGACCTTGGAACCCTTCGCCTAGCGATACGTTCCCCGCAGGACAATGCCAGCTTCGCGTTGAGTTTGTGGTTGTTTCCACGGCGAAGCTGCTGTCGCTTCCTAACAATAGGAGTACAAAAATGGGCACCGCCGCACGTTCAGATTTGAACTTGATCTCGAGTGAATATGTTGAGGGCACGAATGTCTACGACCCGAGCGGAAATGAAATAGGGCAAATAGATCACCTCATGATCGACAAGCTCTCCGGCCATGTCCGTTACGCCATCATGAGCTTTGGGGGATTTATGGGCCTTGGCCACAGCCACTACCCTCTGCCCTGGAGCTCGCTCAGCTACGATCAACAACGAGATGGATACACGACGAACGTCACAGAGCAACAACTCAAAGATGCGCCAGAATTCAGCGATGATAGTTGGATGGATCGCGGCTGGGAAACGCGCATGCACCGCCACTACAACGTTGAACCCTATTGGGATGAGACAAGCGCACGGAACCCGTAGCCATCATCCGCCCGGCAGCGCAATGGACATGACTTCAAAATAGATCAAGATGGTCACGCCATCCTGGATAACCGTCGCGACAGGTCCCGAGCCGAACGCCGGATCGAGGCCCAGTCGCGACAGGATCCACGGCAAGAGAAGACCGATCGAGCTTGCGACCGTTCCAGCGGCAAATAGCGAAATAGCGACTCCCTCGGGGCTCGCGAAAGCCGCTTAAAAGGCAAGAACGCCTAGGGTAGCGCCGATAGGGCCATCGGCTACAATCTCCGGGAGCAGGATGCGAGCGAGCGGGCGCGCGGGTTCGGGTGGAAAGGCTCTGAACCGCGACTGTTTCGGTCTGCGCGCCTATGGCGTCGGCCAATAGAGGCTAAGCCGGGATAAGAAAGGCAATCGAAATATTGCGCTGCATCTCCACTTCGAAGGACGTCATAAGCGCTGTCATGCCCGCGCTGATCGCGGCCCCGACGAGAAACCATAGCAGCCGCCGCGACGCGCGCCGCACGGGGAGATCCTCCAAGGCTTCCCTGGCGCCCTGGAGTTGATTTAGATGCCGACGAGGGGACGTGGCGCTCGCGCGCCGGCGCCATGAGCAGAGCCCCGGCGGCGCGACGCCGAGAACGCGTCCATCGAGTCCGATCATCGGAAGAGCGCCACGCTGGCCTCGCCCGCCAACTCGGCAGCGCGCTTCTGAAGGTCCCTCGATTGCGCCGACGGGATGTCAGGCCGGACGAGTTTCGATATAAGCGCGCCGGGAGCGGCCGCAAGGCACGTCCGCCGCGCCGTGATGAAGGCCGTCGAGCGCGCGCCGGGACCAAATCGATGCAAGCATATCGCGCGGATCGAAGGCGCTCTTGCGCCAAGGCCGCCGTCTCGTCGATCGAGGCGAACGGCGCATTGAATGCGGCGAGCGGCCAGATCGCCTTGGCGCTGGTCATCATTGTATCCGGAGTTTCGAGAGTGTATTGATCGCGCAAGCTTGTCCTTGCCTGCCATCGCCTTGGTTTCGCCGTGGAACGGGCCATAGGAAATCCAGAGTCAAAATCGCATGGATACGCTAGTGGGCGCAGGTGGCGCCGCCCGACTTGCCTTGCGCTCGCGCAAGCGCCAAATGCGCTGCCGCGTCGAGACCTTGCTAATGCCCGCCGTTTGCAGCCACAGTGCGACGGCTCGGCCGGAGATTTCGTTCATGCCTAAAACGTCCGGCCTGGAAGCGTAGCTTGGGCCACCCGCCGCACCAAGCTAAGGCCGGCGCCGCGTTGCGCGCCGAAGTCGTTCACGCGGCTGTCGCTGGCCGCATCCGCTTTCGTCATGCAGGGCTTGTCGCGAGCGAAGCTCTTGCTTGCGCCATCGAGGACAGGCTGAAGCAATGTCGCGGCGTCACGGCGGTCAGAGTCAGCGCTTTGACCGGATCCATTCTTGTCGCGTTCCGCCTTCCTGCGACCTTGGACGCGCTCTCGGCGGCCATCGACGCCGTTTCGGCCGAACCGCGAGCCGCAGCGCCGCGAAAATTGCCGCCGCCGGTCAAGGCGCCAGGCGACAACCGTCCGCGGATCGATCACGCCTGGAGCGATCATGCTTGGCATGGGATGCCGGCAGACGCCGTCGCGGCAAAGCTCGCAACCTGCCCCCACGGCGGGCTCCTTTCCGACGAGGCGGCCCGGCGCCTGGCCGCGCACGGCCCCAATGCGCTCGCCCATGTTGAGCCTCGCTCCGCGATCGCGCTCTTTGTCGAACAGATGACAAGCTTGCCGATCGCTTTGCTCGGGGTCTCGGCCGGGCTTTCCATTCTGACGGGCGGACTAGCCGATGCGGCGGTCATAGCCGCGGTCGTCCTGCTGAACGCCGGCATCGGGACAGCGACCGAACGCCAGGCGGAGCATACGATCCTCGGCCTTTCTAACAGCGCGCCGCGTCCGGTTCCGGCGATCCGAGGCGGCATTCGCACCCTGGTCGCGCCTGATGAACTCGTCCCCGGCGATCTCATCGAACTCGAACGCGGCGCGCAGGTGCCCGCCGACGCGCGGCTTTTGATATGCGACGACTTCACGATCAACGAATCGGCGTTGACCGGGGAGGCGCTTCCGGTGCGCAAGGACGCACAAGTTCTGTTGCCGCCCGATACGGTCCTGTCGGACCGCATCAATATGGCCTTCCGCGGAACCGCGGTGACCGGCGGCTCGGGGCTGGCTGTCGTCATCGCGACCGGACCCTCGACCGAGATCGGCCGCGTCCAGCATTTGCTTGGCGCGACGCGCCCGCCGGAGACGCCGATCCAGCGCCAGCTCGGCGATGTCGAGCGGGAGCTGGTGATCGTCAACGGCATGATCTGCGCGGCGGTGTTCGGCCTCGGCTTATTGCGCGGCAATGGCCTCATCCCAATGCTTCGAAGCGCCATCTCGCTCGCGGTCGCGGCCATTCCCGAAAGCCTGCCGGCGGTCGCGACGACGACGCTGGCGCTCGGAATTCAGGATATGCGCAAGCGCAACGTGCTCGTTCGCAAGCTCGAAGCGGTCGAGACCCTCGGCGCCGTCGAGATCATCGGCCTCGACAAGACCGGCACGCTTACCGAGAACCGGATGGCGATGGCTGCGGTCCATGCCGATAGCCTCATGTGCGAGCTCGACGCGGGAAAGCTTATGCAAGACGGCCGGGACGCGTCGGATTCGACCCGCGCCGTGGTCCGGCGCCTTCTCGAAACCGCCGCTCTCAGCAGCGATGCGATCGTCAAGCCCTCGCCACAAGGATCCCAAGGACTGCAGGGGTCCATTGTCGAGGGAACGCCGACCGAATGCGCGCTGATCGAGGCGGCGCTCGCTTTCGATGTCGATGTGGAGGCCTTGCGCCACTCCGCGCGCCTGCTCGCGACCGCCGCGCGCGGTGATGGGCGAAAGCGCATGAGCACGTTGCGGGAGACCGCCGCCGGCGGCCGCCTCGTCTGCGTCAAGGGGGATCCCGTCGAGGTGCTGGCGCGCTGCGCCGCGCAGAGCACGTCGAAGGGGATCGCGCCGCTCGACGCCTCGTCGCGGGCCGATATTCTCAAGGCCAATGAGCGCATGGCCGGCCAGGCCCTGAGGGTCCTTGGCGTCGCCATGGCGGAGGCTGAGCTCGATTTGCGCGATGAGACCGATCTCGTCTGGCTCGGCCTCGCCGGACTGGCCAACCCGATCCGCAAGAGCGTGCAGCCGGCGCTGCGGCGATTGCACCACGCCTCGATCCGAACGGTGATGATCACCGGCGACCAAAGCACGACCGCCTTCGCCATCGCGCGCAACCTCGACCTCGGCAATGGCGGCGCGCTCGAGGTCCTCGAATCCGGTTCGATCGCCGGCCTGCCGAAGGACGCGCTCGCCGCGCTTATCGCCAAGCCGCAGGTCTTCGCGCGGGTCAGCCCTGTCGACAAGCTCAATATCGTCAGGGCGCTGCAGAGCAACGGCCGCATCGTCGCCATGACCGGCGACGGGATCAATGACGGTCCGGCCCTGCGCGCCGCCGATATTGGCATCGCCATGGGCGGCGAGGGCTCGGACGTCGCGCGCGAGGTCGCCGACATCGTTCTCGCCGGCAATGATCTCGAAGGAATCGTCGAGGCGATCCGCCTCGGCCGGGCGACTTACGCCAATATCCGCAAGGTCTTGCGCTACCTTATCTCGACCAATGCAGCCGAAACCTTTACCATGCTGGGCGGGGCGTTCGTCGGCTCCGGAGAAGCCCTGACGCCGATGCAGCTTCTATGGCTCAATCTCGTGTCGGACGCCTTGCCGGCGCTCGCCCTCGGTCTCGAGCCGCCGGAAGCCGATGTGCTCGATCAACCGCCGCACGACCCGCACGTCCCGATCCTGACGCCTGCGGATTTTCGCACCTTGCTGCGCGAGGGCGCCATCATGGGCGGGGCCACGCTCGCCGGCTATTTTCTCACCGGCGGCAGCGCCGCGACTCACGCGCGGGCAAGCACGGTCACCTATCATGGTCTCGTGATGGCTCAGTTTCTGCACGCGATCAGTTGTCGCTCGCAAACAGGCGGCTTCGCCAGTGAATTCCGCCGCCCGAAGAGCCCAAGGCTTTATGGCGCGCTCGCCATGTCCGCCGCCCTGCAACTCGCCACCCAGGTCTTCCCGGCGACGCGCCGCCTCTTCGGCTTGGCGCCGATCGGTTTCGCGGACGCCGCGGCGATCGCTGGAATCGCGGTCGGCAGCACCTTGACGAACGACATCGCAGGACTTCTGCGCGGGCGCGGCGCGCCCTCCCTTTCCCCAAAGAACTGAGGGCTGCAGAATGGCCTCGAGCATGATCTTCACCTCGGAATCGGTCACGCCGGGTCACCCGGACAAGCTCTGCGACCAAATCAGCGACGCGGCGATCGACGCTTTCCTGCGCGAGGATGCGGGAGCGCGCGCCGTGGTCGAATGCGCGGTGGCGACCGGCATCGTGTTTCTGGCCGCGCGATTCGCCGCCGAAGCCGTTGTCGATTTGCCGTCGATCGCCCGCAAGGTGATCGCCAGCGCCGGCTACTTCGACCCTCAGTTTGACGCCCGCAATTGCTCGATCCTGACCAGCCTCGTCGAACTTCCCAAGACGACGCGCGAGCCCCCGCCAAAGCAATTCGACGAGGAGGCCATCGAAAAGGGCGTTGCTCAGGATCAGGCCAATGTGTTCGGCTATGCCTGCCGCGATACGCCGGAATTGATGCCGCTGCCGGTCAGCCTCGCGCATCGGCTCGCCCGAAACCTCGATCATGCGCGGCGGACTGGCGCGCCAGGGCTTTCGCCCGACGGCAAGACCCAAGTGTCGATCGAATACGCGGATGGGCGGCCGGCGCGCATCCACAGCATATCGATCACTGCGGCGGTCGCGGCGGATGGCGCCGGGGCGGAGCTTGCGGACCGCTTGCGCGCAATGGCGCTCGAAACCTTCGGCGACGATGGGCTGAAACCCGATGCGCGGACGAAGATCCATATCAATGCCGGCGGCTTCTACGAAACCGGGGGGCCGGCGCGCCATGCGGGCCTCACCGGGCGCAAGAACGGGATCGACACCTATGGCGAGATCGCGCGGCAGAGCGGCGCGGCCCTTTCCGGCAAGGACCCCTCCCGGATCGACCGCATCGGCGCCTATGCCGCCCGCCACGCCGCAAAGAATGTGGTTGCGGCGGGCCTCGCCGACCGCTGCGAGGTTCACGTCGCTTATGCGATCGGCCGCGCCGATCCGCTCAGCCTCTCGGTCGAGACCTTCGGCAGCGGGCGCCTTGACGATGCCGAAATTGCGGCTCGGCTGACGCGCAGTCTCGACCTGCGCCCGCTCGCGATCACCGCGCGTTTCGGCTTAAGGACCCGCCCCGCTCATGCCGGCGACGCCGGTTTCTACTCACCGCTCGCCGTCTATGGGCATTTCGGCCGCGCCGACCTCGATCTGCCGTGGGAGGCGCTCGACCTTGTTGAAGCGCTGCGAGGCTGACGCAGCGCCCATCCAGTCTTGACCGGAGGGACGGCCGGCCGTCTCGAGCCCCAATAAACGGGCCGCATACCATACCAAGGTGAGCGCCGGCGGCAGGAACCGCCCTTCGGTCATCTGCCAAAGAGCGATGGCGCCAAGGCCGGCCGCTACGGCCGTTCTCGGATCGACCGGCAGCTTCGGCCATTCGAGCGGCGGCGGAGGCGCAAGCGACACAGCTTTGGCGATCGCGAACAAATGCGCCTTCTCGGCGGCCGCGATGACCAAATCCAATGGCGGCCCATGCCGGATCAAGAGGCTCCCGGTCAGCGGAAAGACTTCGACCTCGAAAATGCCGGGGATTGCGGCAAGCCCATTGGCGACCGACGCGAGGAACGCCTTGTCGCCGCGGCGGGCTTCTATGCGCAGACGCGCCCGGCCCGGCATGGCGTGAACGATTTCGCAGTTCGGAACCGGGTCACTCATGGGGCTTGGCCTCGGTCTCCGCAGGCGGCGCTGGCTCCGTCGGCTCCTTGGCGCCGGCGGCCGCTTCCGCCTTGGCCATGGCCGCAGCCACCGCGGCCGCCAGAACCTCCTCGGTCACCTCGGCCTTGGCCTCCGCATAGAGGTCCTCGGCCGCTTCGGCGACCTCGGCGCCGCGAACCCGCGCCTCATGGATCGCGGCCAGCGCCACCTTCAGAACCGCTTTCGCCGCCGGCCGCGCCTGATGCGCGACCTGCGACCCATAAAGCACGGCCCCCGCAGCGCCGGCGACGGCGCCAACCACCACTCCGACAAAACCCGCCAAAGGCCACATGGCCATATTCTCCCGAAATCAGGCAAGGTCACGATAGACGCCCGCCGATGAGCCTTGCCGGCAACTAGTTGATTCGATCGGCCCCGTCCGCATCGGTTGGAGCGGATCACCTATAGCCGATCTGGCTCGAAAATCACAAATGTTCGCCATCGCCGCGACGGGTCGCGGCCCGGACCGGACGCTCGCCTCAATAAAGGCCCGTGAGATAGTAAAAGCCGATCGCTACGAAGACGGCCGCTGTTTTTAGAAGGGTCACCGCGAAAATATCCCCATAGGATTCCCGATGGGTCAGGCCGGTCACCGCGAGCAGCGTGATGACCGCCCCATTGTGCGGCAGCGTGTCCATGCCGCCGCTCGCCATCGCGGCGATCCTGTGCAGGACATCCATGGGAATATGGGCCATCTCCGCCGCGGCGATGAACTGCTTCGACATCGCGGCAAGCGCGATGCTAAGGCCGCCGGACGCCGAGCCGGTGATTCCGGCCAGCGTCGAGACGGCGATGGCTTCATTGACCAGCGGGTTGGGAATCTGCGCCAGCGCCTCGCGAATGGTCAGGAAACCCGGCAGTGCGGCGATGACCGCGCCGAACCCATATTCCGAAGCCGTATTCATCGAGGCGAGGAGCGCGCCCGAGACCGCCGCCTTGGACCCCTCGGCGAATTTCGCGCATAACGGCCGAAAAGCGAAGGCGAACACCGTCAGAATGCCGGCGATGAGGGCGCCTTGGATGGCCCATATCGCGGCCAGCGAAGATACGTCGGCCACTGCCGGCTGGCTCATTCCTGCGAGCTGGGCCTCGTGTCTGGCGCCATAGGCCGCGCCAATGAGCGAGGTGAGCGCGCGGTTGCCGGCGAAGACGACGATGAGCGGCAGGATGGCGATGGCGGGCGCCGTGAGCCGATCCTTCGCCACCGGCTCCGGCTCGTTGATGTGGTTTGCTCCATAGCCCTCCCCCGCCGCAGACGCGAGGCGGCGGCGCCATTCGAGATAGGCGAGGCCCGACGCGAGGATAAAGGCGGCCCCGACGACGCCGAGGATCGGGGCGGCCCATGTCGTCGTCTTGAAGAAAGTCGTCGGGATGATGTTTTGAATCTGAGGCGTGCCCGGCAGCGCATCCATCGTAAAGCTGAAAGCGCCGAGCGCGATCGCCCCGGGAATCAGCCGCTTGGGAATGCCGCCTTGGCGAAACATCTCCGCCGCGAAGGGATAGACCGCGAAGACGACGACGAACAGCGAAACGCCGCCATAGGTCAGCACGGCGCAGACGAGCACGATCGATAGGATCGCGCGCCGCTCGCCGACGATGCCGATGACCGCGGCGACGATTGATTTCGAGAAGCCGGAAAGCTCGATGACCTTGCCGAAAATGGCCCCGAGCAGGAACACCGGAAAATAGAGCTTCAGGAAGCCGACCATCTTTTCCATGAACACGGCGGTAAAGATGGTTGGGACAGTCGCCGGATCGGTGGCCAGAACCGCGAGCATCGCCGCGATCGGCGCGAAAAGGATGACGCTGAAGCCCCGATAGGCGACGAACATCAGCAGGAACAGCGCGGCGAGCGCGATCAGGAAATTCATGCCGATGGCCCCCTAACGGCAAAGATGCAGGTCTACTCTAACGGTGCTGGAACGCATGAACCCCTCGAACGGCGGATGGTCCGCGGCCGCTGTCCGCTCGCCTTATTGTTCGGGCGCCTGCTCATTTCCAGGGTTTTCTTGTCCGCGTCTCCAAGCCGCGGCCAACGACCCCTGCTTGCCGCGCAGCTACCGGCGTGCGACCATTGATTCATCGCAGTTTTGTCGGAATTGATCGATGGATGACGGGCCTTGGGTAGCGTTGGCGCTGGCTGGCGTCGTCTTTTTCTTTCTCGGACCCATCGGCTTCTTCCTGGCAATTGGCGCCCGCAAGCGGCTCAAACTCGCGGAAGGCAAGATTCTCGCGCTTGAAACGCAACTGCGGGCCGCGCCCAGCCCTCTAGGCGCCGCCGCGCCAATAGTCGAAGAGCCCTCGACTCAGCCTGAGCAAGCCGAGGAGATTGCGCCTGACGCCGTGTGGGAGGCCGCTCACGCCATTAAAGACATTGGCGAGGCCAAAGGCCCGCCGCCGCTGGTCGCCCCGCGGCCGCGCCGCAATCTCGAAGAGGCGCTTGGCGCGCATTGGGCGGTCTATGTCGGCGGCGTCGCTCTGGCCCTCGGCGGGCTTCTGCTGGTGCGCTATTCGATCGAACAGGGCTGGTTCGGTCCGGGCACGCGCGTGGCGCTTGGCCTCCAGCTCGCCCTGACGCTGGTCGCCGCCGGCGAGATCTTGCGCCGCCGCGAGAAGGCCGCCAGCGTCGCGGCGCTGGCCGCTGGGGAGCCCGCCAATCCGACGATCACTCCCGCCGTGCTCACCGCCGCGGGCACGGTCGCGGGATTTGGCGCGATCTACGCCGCCCATGCGCTCTACCATTTCATTGGGCCGAACATCGCCTTTCTCACGCTCGGAGCATCCGGCTTGGCCGCCATGTCCGCCGCCGCGCTGCACGGGCCCGCATTGGCGGGTCTTGGCCTTGCCGGCGCGCTGGCGACGCCGCTTCTCGTCCAATCCGATGCGGCCGATGCCTGGCCAGCCGTCATCTATGTCGCGATCGTCACCGCCGCGACCTATGGCCTCGCGCGGCTGCGCGCCTGGCTATGGCTGGCGCTGGCGGGCGCCGCCGGAGCGATCCTTTGGGGCCTCTTGTTCAGCCTCGACGGCGCCGAGTCGGCGCATGCCAATTTCGCGCATGTCGTCATAGAGACGGCGCTGGCGAGCCTTGTCTTCGCCTTGGACCGGCGCGTCGTCGCGCCCGAACAGCAGGCCAAGGTCGACCCGGTCTCGACTCTTGGGCCGCTCGCCTTCGGGGCATTGGCGATCTTCGTTCTCTTCAGCAGCGCGCTATCGGGCGTCTTCGATCTCGCCTGGATGCTGACCGGGGCCGCCGCAGCCGCGATCCTCGCCGCGACGGGGGCGCTCGCCCCGCCTGCGGCCGGCGTGATCGCTGGGGCGGGCGCTCTCGTTGTGGCAATCCTCTGTATTTGGACCGGCGATGGAACGGGACCTTGGGCCGTCGATCTCGCGCAAGACGCTTTTTCGGTCTGGTTCGCGCCGCTCTATCCGACGCGATTTTCCCTTTTCGCCGCGCTCGGCTCCGGCCTTGTCGCCTGGCTCGGCGGCATCACGCTGTATCGCCAACCCAATTTACCCGCGCCGATCGCCCTGATCTATGCCGTCGCGGCGAGTTTGACGCCGCTCGCGGCGCTCGCCCTCGCCTATCTGCGGTTGACTCATAGCGACGCGAGCCTGCCCTTCGCCGTCATCGCCGGCCTGCTGGCCCTGGCCTTCCTCTTTGCCGCCGCCGCTTTCCGGCGCGGCCATTTTGTCGCGGCCTCGCCAGCGCTTTATCTCGGCCTTGGCGTCATGGCCTCAGCCGCCTTGGGCGCCTTGGCGCTCGGCCTCGTCTTCGCCTTGGATCGCGGCATGTTGACCGTCGCGCTGGCCCTCGCCGCGCTTGGCGCGGCGATCGTCGAGAGCCGCCTCTCGATTCCGGCGCTGCGTTGGGCGGTCGCCGGGCTTGGCCTCGTGGTCGCCGCCCGCCTGGCCTATGAGCCGCGCATCGTCGGCGCCGACCTCGGCGCGACGCCGATCTTCAACTGGCTGCTGTTCGCCTATGGGGCGCCAGCCGTGGCGTTCGGGCTGGCGGCGCGGATTATGCGCCGCGCATCGGGCGAAGACCGGCCGGTCCAGATCACTCAGGCGCTCTCCATCATATTCTTCGCATTGCTGTTTTTCTTTGAGATCCGGCACGCGCTGAACGGCGGCGATCCCTATGCGACAAGCTCCGGCCTCGTCGAGCAAGGCCTTTTCGCCACTGCCTCGCTCGCTTTCGCTTTAGCCCTGACCCGCCTCGACGCGATGCGGGCGAGCCGGGTGTCCCGCTTCGCCTCACTCGTTTTCGGCGTGATTTCCGCGCTGATTGGCGTCTTTGGCTTGAGCCTCTTCGAAAATCCCTATTTCAGCGGCGAGGCCATCGAAGGCGGCCGATTCTTCAATGCGATCCTTCTCAGCTATGGTCTGCCGGCCTTGCTCGCCGGGGGTTTGGCGCGCGCGGCGCATCGCGCGCGGCCCCCATGGTTCGTCGTCGGCGTGCGCATAGAGGCGCTGGTTCTGCTCTTCCTGCTCGCGACGCTGGAAACGCGGCGCTTCTTCCAAACTGAGCTGATCGGCTGGACGCATGCGACATCGGAAGCCGAGAACTACGCCTATTCGGCGGTCTGGCTGGCGCTTGGCATTGTGCTTTTGGCTTTCGGGCTCTGGCGGGCCTCGCGCGAGATGCGGCTTGCTTCAGGGCTCTTCATCGTCGCGGCCGTTCTAAAGGTGTTCCTTTACGATCTCTCGCAACTCGAAGGCATCCTTCGGGCTTTGTCCTTCCTTGGCCTCGGCGCCGTTCTGATCGGCATTGGCCTTGTCTATCAAAAGCTGGTCTTTCGACGCGCCCCCCGGACAGGATGACGCATCTTCATTGATCTGGGCCTCGCCATCGGTCAACGCCGCGCGATTGACGACGGCAGATCCCAATCTTGCGGTTTTCCCTCCATCGCGGCGGCGGCATCGGCGCGCCGCCCCCCCTGAACCGGCTCTGGTGGGACAATGGCAGGAGACCGCGTCATCGGCATTCGCGCCGCCCGCGCGAAATATTCCGCCGGGATGCTCGCCATCGGCGCCGGGCCCGGTCCTGCATGCAAGGCAAGCGGGCCGCCATGACTTTTGACCTGGGCGATATCGACATCGTCGTCAATCTCGGGGGCATTGGGCAACCCGTCGCGCGGAAGGTCCGGCGTCGCGCTTGGCCCTAGCCAGGGCCGGCAGACCCGGCGCGGGCCATTCGATGAATTGCCATGCATCGCGAGATCGGCATGAATATGATTATAGTGGAACATGTTCGAGCCGGGGCCAAGCACCGTCGTGAAATGGCCGCAGGCGCCGGCGTGAATGTCCTGCAGGAAGGCGCGGGTCTGGTCATCGCCCCTTGTCCAATCGCGCACGATGAGAATCTCCCGGCCATCGCCGAGGCGAAAGCCGCCAATATCGATCGCATTGCCGAACGCATGTTCGGAAATGCGCGCGCCCGGCTGATTGTTCATGGCCCGGCAGCTATAAGCCCCCATCGAGTCGATTTGAACGACAGGCTGACCGAACCGCGCTTGCGCGGTCGGCTGAACGACGTCTGCGAGCCAAGCATTCAGGGCGGCGATCATCGGGCAATCGAGCAAAGCGTTTGAATTGAAGCTGACCGCGCCGTCCTGCAAGGCGCTGACCTTGAACGGCTGGGTCAGGCCGCAGATGCCGGGTCCATCGATTTCGCGCGCCGGCTGGACATAGGCCGAAACATGGATGAGCCTTTGCGCAATGCAGGCATTTTCCGCCTGGCCACGCCATGCCGGCCGGCGCGGCCTCTCGTAATTCGAGCAGCCGGCCAGCATTCCGATGAGGGCCGCCAGGACGGCCAATGGCAGAAGGCGTCGCGCCATTGCAAAGACATGCGCGCGAGTTATTAATCGCCGCTAAAGCATCGCGGTTAATGATTGCGAAACCGTCGTTGAGCAATAGGGCGAAACCATGCCGCGGATCGAGGTGACCCCGGAGATCTCGATCGACGAGGCCGAACTCGCCTTCTCTTTCGTGCGCGCCAGCGGGCCCGGCGGACAGAATGTCAATAAGGTTGAGACCGCCGCGCAATTGCGTTTCGACGTCGCCAATTCTCCCTCGCTCGAACCAGCGGTGAAGCGCCGCCTGGAGCGGCTCGCCGGCAGCCGGTTCACCAAGGAAGGCGTCGTGGTGATTTTTGCCCAGAACCGGCGCTCGCAGGAGCAAAACCGGCAGGATGCGCTTGGCAGATTGCTCCGCCTGATCGCGGCCGCGGCGGAACGGCCGAAGCCGCGAATCAAGACGCGGCCGAGCCTTTCGGCGCGCAGGCAACGGGTTGAATCGAAGGTGCGGCGAGGTGAAACCAAGCGGCTCAGAAGCGGGCCGCCGGAGTGACCTTTCAAAGCGCTTTGAGTTTCGGCGGGCTCAGAAAGCAACTCTAGGTCTTATTTTACCGCATTGTCTTAACGCGAACCGGCATCCACTTCGCTCGAAAATGCTCTAGGGTGGCCGGGCGCCGCCAAACCGCCGCGCCCCTGCCCTTGCACCCCTTTGCCTCGGTTAAATCGACGGATCGCCGCCCGGCGCGCGCCCTTGCTGGCTGCGCCGCTCGTTCATGAACCGGTCGAATTCCTCGCGGTCCCTGGCGCGGCGGAGATTTTCCATGAATTCGGCGAATTCGCGTTCGGCCTGAACGAGCTTTTGGCGCTCCTCTTCGAGCCGCGCGAGTTCGGCGGCGCGCCAGTCGTCAAAGGCGAGATTGCCGGTGGAGCTAAAGCCGCGCCACGGATGCGCCCCAGCGCCCCAGCGGCCAGATCCGCAAGCCCAGCCCCAGTTTGATCTATTTTCCCATTTTTCCCGCCCAAAGGTGATGATATCGCCCTCGTAACCCGATTTTTTCTGCCAGAACTTCCAGACGAGGATTCCAAGACCGATCGGCCAATAGACGATGAAGCCCAGAACCATCGCGAGAATTTCGACAGGCTTCCAATGGCCGGGCCGGCATCCGCGCCGGCCTGGCCCCGCATCTTCTCGTTCCGCAAACGGCTGGTAGGGCCTTCCCGTGTCAGCGCTCATAAAAGTCCGCTCCATGATGACGCAAGGCCGAAGCGATGCGGCGCCAGATGGCGCGGATAAGATATGGGTTCTCAATTTGGTTCTTCGAGCCGGCCGGGATCAACTTCTCGCGAGGCTTTATGGTTGTCGCGAGGCCTTGGCGCGTCGCCTAGAGCGGGATGCGAAAAAGTGGACTCCGGTTTTTCGCGTCAAATCCCGCTCTCTTCTCAACAATAGATCACGTTTCATGCTTTTGGATGTTTCCATCTAAAAGCATCGCGATCTAAGCCGCCTTGATAAGATCCAAAAGATTGCGATGCATCACGTCATTGCCGGCGCAGATCGAGCCTTTGGCCAGCATGTCCTGGCCGCCGTCTGCGTCGGTCACGAAGCCGCCCGCCTCCTTGATGATGACGATTCCGGCGGCGATGTCCCAGGCCTGCAGGTTGCGCTCCCAGAACCCATCATAGCTGCCCGAGGCGACGAAACAAAGATCGAGGGCCGCCGCGCCGAGCCGGCGGATATTGCCGGCGCGCGCCATGACCGATGCGAATTCGGCCTTGAATCGCGGGTGCTCCTTGGCCTTGCCGATGTGGGGAATGCCGCAGCCGATCAGGGCGTCGGCCATGTCGCGCCGCGCCGCCACCCGCAGGCGGCGGTTGTTGTAATAGGCCCCTTGGCCCTTTTCGGCGATGAACATGTCGTCATTGGCCGGATTATAGACCAGGCCGGCGACGATCTGCCCTTCCCGCGCGAGGCCGATCGAAATCGCGAAGATCGGCAGCCCGTGCAGGAAATTGGTGGTGCCGTCGAGCGGATCGATGAACCAGGTGTGGCTCTTGTCAGCGCCTTCGACCGCGCCGCCTTCCTCGAGCACGAAGCCATAGCCGGGCCGGGCCTTGGTCAATTCCTCGAATAGAATCTTTTCGGCCTTGCGATCGGCCGCGGAGACAAAATCGCCTGGGCCTTTCACCGAGACCTGCAGATTCTCCACCTCGCCGAAGTCGCGCTTCAGGCCGCGCCCGGCCTTGAGCGCGGCGGCGGTCATCACATTCATAAGGGCGGATCTGATCATATTTAGTCCGCCCGACGCATATAGGTGACTTCGTTGGTGTCGACGACGATCCGCTCGCCGGCTTCAATAAAGACCGGCACGAGCACGCGCAGGCCGTTTTCGAGCTTCGCCGGCTTATAGGACGAGGTCGCAGTCTGGCTCCGCACGACGGGATCGGCCTCGACGATTTGCAGCGTGACATAGGCCGGGAGCTTGATGCTGATCGGCCGGGCCTCGTGCATTTGCAGCGTGACCTTCATCCCATCCTGCAGGAAGGCGGCGCGTTCGCCGACCCAATCGGATGCGAGCTCGATCTGCTCGTAGCTTTCGAGATCCATGAAGACGAGGCTCTCGCCCTGCGCATAGAGAAAGCTGAAATCCTTGAGTTCGAGATCGATCGCCTCGACCGTCGCGTCGGAGCGGAAACGCTCGTTGAGCTTGCGCCCGTCGATGAGGTTTTTCAGCTCGACCTGATTGAAGGCGCCGCCTTTTCCAGGCTTCACCGCATTGGTTTTCACCGCGACCCAGAGGCCGCCATCATGTTCGATGACGGCGCCGGGCGCGATCTGGTTTCCGTTGATTTTGGGCATTGGCCTCTCGTTTCGCTCCGGCGGTCCGGCTTCATGTGCCCGCCCGGCTCGCGCGCGTCAACCAGGCCGCGACATCGACGCTCGAGAAAAGTCACATGTTACAAACATCGAGGCTAAAATGCCGCGCCGAACCGCTCGAACCAAAGAGCCCGCACGCCGCCAAAGCGCATTGCAGGCGCCGTTCAATTCAGGCGCGCGACGACGACGAGGCGTCTAATCTCACCCTTTTCATACGCCTGCAAGAATGCGTTGTAGTTCCTAAACGATACGCATCCGTTCGAATCGCCGTTCGGGCCGAGCATGTAAGTATGCGCGAGGAGGCCTGTCCGTCCATAAACGCCGCCGCCGCCGACCGGCTTCAACCGCAACGCGCGCACTCCGTGGAAAAGCTGCTCGCGCGGAGCAAGCTCGTAGACGCTCGGCGGCGTGGCTCCGCGCATTCGTTCGTTGACGTAACGCGGATCGTCCAACCTATCGCCTAGGCCTGAGTGCGCTTCCAATTTCGTTCCATTGGGCAGGTAGACGGTATGCGCTGAGATATCATAAATGGCGGTCGCTTGATCGAAGCGGGGCGACGGGACGACAGACGCCATTTTTCGCGCATCGTCGACAACGCCATCTTGCGGAGCCGCATATGCGAGGGCCCGGCCCGAAGGTTGCGGGAAGGAGAAAAGCTTCTCGAAAAATGAGCGATTATCCGGGGCGGCGGTTGGGACGACGCTCCTTCTGTTCTGCTGCGCGAACCGCCGCCCGGACGCGGGCAATGGACTATGGCTTTCCAACAATCCTAGCTCGGTCGGGCGCGGCACTGGCAAAGGCGCGCTCTCGGCAAGTCGAAGATTGGCCGGCGTCGCCGCCGATGCGACGTCTTCCGGCTCTGTGGTTGAAGCGGAGGGCGCCGACAGAATTGGCTCAAGGCGCGCTTCAAGCGGAAAGCTTTGCGCAAGCGGAGCCGGCGCAGAGCCCGAGAGGGCTCTTGGGTCGAATAGCGCGCCATAAGGATTCGAGGCGATAGGATTCGAAGCAAGCCTTGCCGCGGGTTTGGTCGTAGGCGCTTCAACCGCATGGGGGGCATCTGGACGCACATATAGCGTCCAGAAACCAAACAACATGCTCAAGGCGAGCGTGACGGCGCCCGGAACGATCCGAGCAAATATGTTCAGAAGCGATCGACCGCGCTTTAATGGAGCCAAGTCATGTGACGTATCGATCCAGTGCGTCATTCGTCCCGCTCTCGAAGAGATTTCGTTTCGCGGCGCCTGTCGGTCGCCAGCGTAATTTGCGGATGGATGCGCGATCAAACACGCCGGCTGCGTAGGAATCGTCTGCCCGCCTTTCAACCATCCGCACAAGGAGCTGCGCATCCTTGTTGCAGCCAGATTGGGGCGAATTTTAGTTAAATTCCGATGAATGAGTATTTTGCGCCGATCGCGGGGCGATCGGCGAAGCGGGCTACAGCCTTCGAAAAGGCTGGGCGTCGGCCGCGACGCCTTCGGCGAAATTCAGCGGTCCAGGAAAGCCGAGCGGAACCTTCGAGCCGAGGCTGCGGCCATTACCACGAAGGGCCGCCACCATCAAACGCTTGAATCGATCGGCGCAAGCATGAGCGATCAGAAGCCCTCATGGTGAGGAGCGCCTGTAAGACGCGTCTCGAACCACGAGGGCGTCATGCGTCAAAGCCAACAGAGCGCTCCCTCGTGCTTCGAGACGCGAGCTTTGCTCGCTCCTCAGCATGAGGAAGCTCGGAGCGGTTACGGAGGGAGGATTTATTCGCGGACAAACCTGAACCCTCACACCCGCATTGGCATCAACACATAGAGCGCGCTGGCGCCTTCGCGGTCCTGCACGAGGGTTGGCGAGCCGGGATCGGCGAGTTTGAACAACGCCGTGTCGCTGTCGAGCTGTTCGGTGATGTCGAGGAGGTAGCGGGCGTTGAAGCCAATATCCATCGGCGCGGCATCGTAATCGACGTCGAGTTCCTCGACCGCCGAGCCGGAATCCGGATTGGTCACCGACAAGGTCAGCTTGCCCTCCGCAACGGCAAGTTTCACCGCGCGGCCGCGTTCCGAGGAAATTGTCGAGACCCGATCGACCGCGGCGGCGAAAGGCCCGCGATCGACGACGAGGCGCTTGTCATTGCCCGAGGGGATGACGCGCATATAGTCTGGAAAAGTGCCGTCGATCAGCTTCGAGGTCAGCACCACATCCCCAAAGGTAAAGCGCACCTTCGTCGTCGAGATTTCGACGCGGACTTCCTGGGCCGGATCCTCGACGAGTTTCAGCACCTCGGCCACGGCCTTGCGCGGCACGATGACGCCGGGCATGCCGACCGCCCCCTTGGGAGCGGGAATATCGATGCGGGCGAGCCGGTGCCCGTCGGTGGCGACGGCGCGCAGCATGACATGGCCTTCGACATCGGCGGCGTGCAAGAATATGCCATTGAGATAATAGCGCGTCTCTTCGGTTGAAATCGCGAACTGGGTCTTTTCGATCAGCCGCTTCAGATCGCCGGCGCCAAGGCTGAAATCATGGCTGAAATCGCCGGCGGCGAGATCGGGAAAATCGCTTTCCGGCAGAGCCTGGAGATTGAACCGCGAGCGGCCGGAGCGCAGCTGCAATTGGCCGCCCTCGCCATTTGCGTCGAGCGAGACCTGGGCGCCATCGGGCAGCTTGCGAACGATGTCATAGAGGATATGGGCGGGAAGCGTGGTCGCGCCGGGGAAGCCGACATCGGCGGGAAGGCGCTCGGTCACTTCGAGGTCGAGATCGGTCGCCTTCAGAAGCAGGGATTGGCCGTCCGCCCGCAGCAGGACATTCGAGAGGATCGGAATCGTATTGCGGCGCTCCACCACGCGATGCACGTGGCCGAGCGACTTCAACAGGGCCGCTCGTTCGAGAGTGACTTTCATGGGGCGGTCCAATCGGGTTTCTGTTCGGTCCGTCTCGCGGGTAAGCTTGGCGGTCGCGGGCTGGGGGCGAGACTTTGGCGCGGCTGCGGCTAAATCGCAAGCGGCCGGTGGCTTTGAAAAAGCGATTTCAGGGGATTTGAGCTTCAAGGAGCCAACCGCGGCCCCTCTGCCCGGCAATCCTTCAACGCTCATCTCGAAGGTTTTTACCTGCCCTTAAACCGTCAATATTAAGATTGAAGCACGGCGGCGGCAAGCGCAGGTCCAGTCTGGCGCGAGAGGCGGCGCGAGGGATGGCGAATGTGTCTTATCACGGCGGCGGCGCGCGGGGCATGATGGAGCGCAGGACGGCCGGGCGCCGGGAGCCGAACGCGCGGGCTGCCACGCCGGACAAGGGCGCCGATAATGCGGGAGCGCAGCGCCGCCCAGGCAAAAAGCGCGCGCGAAAAAGGCGCCGCCCTTTCTGGCTCGGTCTGCTTTATTGGTGCGCCACGATGTGCGTGTGGATCGCCGTGGCCGGCGCCGGCATTGTCGCCTATCACGCCGCCAAATTGCCGCCGATCGACGCGCTCGCCGTGCCGAAACGGCCGCCGAACATCGCAATTCTCGCCGAGAATGGGGCGCTTCTCGCCAATCGCGGCGATACCGGCGGCGCCGCCATCAAAATCGCCGACCTGCCGCCCTATGTGCCCAAGGCCTTCATTGCGATCGAGGATCGCCGCTTTTATTCACATCGCGGCATCGATCCTCTCGGCATCCTGCGCGCCCTCACCCGCAATCTTTCGGGCGGGGCCATGCAGGGCGGCTCGACGCTGACGCAGCAACTCGCCAAGAACCTCTTTCTAACCCAGGAACGGACCGCCTCCCGCAAGATCCAGGAGGCGATCCTGGCGCTCTGGCTCGAGCATCGCTATTCGAAAAATCAGATTCTCGAGCTTTATCTGAACCGCGTCTATTTCGGGTCCGGCGCCTATGGCGTCGATGCGGCGGCGCTGAAATATTTCGGCCATG
The DNA here is from genome assembly GCF_000746085.1 of Methylocapsa aurea. GTDB lineage: Bacteria > Pseudomonadota > Alphaproteobacteria > Rhizobiales > Beijerinckiaceae > Methylocapsa > Methylocapsa aurea. The sequence continues at coordinate 138,616 of NZ_JQKO01000013.1, forward strand.
GCGCGCGCCATCTCACGCTGCCCGAAGCCGCCGCGCTCGCCGGGCTGATGAAGGCGCCGACGAAGCTTGCGCCGAACCGGAATCCGACCGGAGCAAGCGCCCGCGCGGGGCTGGTCGTCGAGGCGATGGTCCAGGAGGGATTCATCACCGACGCGATGGCTATGCTCGCGCTCAGCCATCCGGCGCAGGCCGTCCATGAACAGGGCGCCGGCTCGGTCAATTACGCCGCCGATTACGTAATGGATGTCCTCGACGACACGGTCGGCGCGATCGACGAAGACATCGTCGTCTCGACGACACTCAGCCCGGCGCTTCAGGCCGCGGCGGAAAAGGCGCTTGGCGACGAACTCGATCTCAAAGGCTCAAAATTCGGCGTCAGCCAGGGCGCCCTTGTCGCGATCGACCCCGATGGCGCGATCAAGGCGCTCGTCGGCGGCCGCAATTACGCCGACAGCCAGTTCAACCGGGCCGTCGCCGCCAAACGGCAGCCGGGCTCGGCGTTCAAGCCTTTCGTCTATCTCGCCGCGCTGGAGCGAGGCCTCACTCCGGCATCGCTGCGCGAGGATGCTCCGGTTAATGTGAAAGGCTGGCAGCCGGAAAATTACGGGCATGAATATTTCGGCCCGGTCACGCTGACTAAGGGCTTGGCGCTATCGCTGAACACCGTGGCGGTGCGGCTTGGCGTCGAAGTCGGCCCCAAAGCGGTCATCAATGCCGCGCATCGCCTTGGCGTCGCCTCGGAGCTGACCCCAAACGCCTCGATCGCGCTCGGCACCAGCGAAGTGACGCCGCTCGAACTCGTCGCCGCCTATGCGCCCTTCGCCAATGGCGGCATCGGCGTCCAGGCGCAAATCATCGCCAAAGTGAAAACCGCCGCCGCCGGCAAGCTGATCTATCAGCGCCGGGGCGCCAGCAACGGCCGGGTCGTCGATCCGACCTATGTGTCGATGATGAACGCAATGATGCAAGAAACCTTGCTGACCGGCACCGCCCGCAAGGGAGACGTGCCGGGCTGGCAAGCGGCGGGCAAGACCGGCACCAGCCAGGATTGGCGCGACGCCTGGTTCATCGGCTATACGAGCCATCTCGTCGCCGGGGTCTGGCTCGGCAATGACGACAATTCGCCGACAAAAAAGGCCTCGGGCGGAACCCTCCCGGTCGAGATTTGGTCGAATTTCATGCATTTCGCGCATCAAGGCGTCCCGCCGCAGCCGCTCCCCGGCGGGATCTGGCGCGGCGGCGCTCCGCAAGACGCCAGTCCGGCGTGGCCAGGCGCGCCCTCCGCGATCAATGTTCCCTCGCGCCCGATGGCGCCAGCTTTCTCCGGCGAAGCGCGGGTCGTTGGCGACGAGCTCCGTCCCTCCGGCCCACCCGCGACGGTCTATCACGCGGCGCCGACAGAGACCAGCAGCCAAAGGCTCGTGCCGCCGGGATTGATCCCGAACGTAGGCGAGCCGGCGCGCCCTCGCGGCGCGCCTCCGCATGAGCGCAATTTCTTCGATGCGCTGTTTGGGGGGTAGCGCCGCAGCGGATCTTGCCCCATGCGCCAACCTTGCCGCCACGGTTTTCGAGGCGTATCTCGAAGCTGCCGCCAACGCTCGCAATCCGTCGTCCTGGAGCGGGGCGGCGGGGCGAAGAGGAGGACGCGATGTCGCCGCTCACGCTGTTTCTGGCCAAATTGATCGGGCTACTGTTTCTTATTTTTTCTGCGTCTATGGCGCTGAAGAAGCGCGACATGGTTGCGACGGCGAGCGCGCTGGTGCGCGATCGAGGCCTGATCCTCTTAGGCGGCTCGATAAATCTCATCGCTGGCTTGGCGATCGTTCTCGCCCATAACGTCTGGAGCGGCGGCGTGCTGACCGTCGTCGTCACGCTGGTTGGCTGGTTGCTTCTGCTGCGCGGCGTGATCTTGCTTTTCACGCCGTCAGACAAGCTTGTCGCCTATTACGAAGCGATGCGCCTCGATCAGAACTATTACGTCTATCTGACGATCACTCTTGTGATCGGTCTTTACCTATCTATTGCTGGCTTTGCCGGATAGGCAACGAACGCGGAGCTCCTCAGCCAGCATCCGCATCGACGAAGGCGATCCGGACCATGTTGGTCGCCCCCGGCGACCCGAACGGAACCCCTGCGACGATGATGATCCGGTCGCCTTTTTGGGCAAAACCCTCCAGGGCGGCGAATTTGACGGCGCGATCCGCCATGTCGTCGACATCGAGCGCATCCTGGGTGACGACCGAATGCACGCCCCAGACGACGGCGAGGCGGCCGGCCGTCTCGCGATTGGGCGTGAGGGCGAGGATCGGCGCCTCTGGTCGCTCGCGGGCGATCCGCAAGGCGGTCGAACCCGATGAGGTCCAGGCGACGATCGCTTTCAAATCCAGCGTTTCGGCGACATTGCGAGCGGCGTTGGCGATGGCGTCGGCGCCGGTCGCCTCGGGCGTCGCGCGCTGCGCATTGATGATGCCGCGGTAATAGGCGTCGCGCTCGACCTCTTCCGCGATCTTATTCATGGTCGCGACCGCCTCCACCGGATATTGTCCGGCAGCGCTTTCCGCCGACAGCATGACCGCATCAGCGCCCTCGAAGACGGCGGTGGCGACGTCCGAGACCTCGGCCCGCGTCGGCACCGGCGCGGTGATCATGGACTCCAGCATTTGCGTCGCGACGACGACCGGCTTGCCGAGCCGGCGCGCGGTGCGGTTGATGCGCTTTTGCAGGCCCGGCACTTTCTCGAGCGGCATTTCGACGCCGAGATCGCCGCGCGCGACCATCAATCCATCCGAAACTTCGACGATTTCATCGAGCCGCGAAATCGCCTGCGGCTTTTCGATCTTCGACATCACCAGCGCCCGCCCGCGGGTCAGCTTTTTGACTTCGACGACATCCTCTGGCCGCTGCACGAAGGAAACCGCGACCCAATCGACGCCCGCCTCCAGGCCGGCTTCAAGGTCGGCGCGGTCCTTCTCGGTCATCGGCGATACCGGAATTTCGGTATCGGGCAGGCTCACGCCCTTGCGATTGGAAATCTCGCCCGCGACATCGACGATCGCTTCGGCGCGCGTTGCATCGGCCGCGACGACATGAAGCCGCACCTTGCCGTCATCGACGAGCAGCGTATGGCCCGGCTCCAAGGCCCGGAGAATTTCAGGATGGGGAAGGCAAACGCGGTTTTGATCGCCTAAAGTCGGATCGGAATCGAGCGTGAAGGTCGCGCCCTTGGCGAGCTTGATGGCGCGGTCCTTGAACGCGCCAATCCGCAGCTTCGGACCTTGAAGATCGAGCAGAATGCCGATCGGACGTCCGAACTCCTCCTCCACCGCGCGGATCATGCGCACCTGTTCGCGCATCTGATCATGCGCCGCGTGGCTCATGTTGATGCGAAACAAGTCGGCGCCCGCCTGAAACAAGGCGGCGAGGATCGCTTGGCTCGCCGAAGCCGGCCCAATGGTCGCAATGATCTTGCACCGACGCAACCGCCGCATTGAAGCCTCGCCAACTGAATTCTAGAGCATGTTCTTAAGAAAGTTGATCGACTTTTTTGATCAGAACATGCTCCAACTCATTGAATCTGAGCGATTCCTTTTCGATCAGATGACTCCATCCGATCGGGAAACGCTCTAGGGATTTGGCCGGATCTGCGCTGGATCGGTCAATTGAACGGTCCAGTTCTTTGCTTCCTTGCCGGTATCGACTTCAAAAAACCCGGTTCGGTCAAAACCACGCACGAAACAATCTTCGCGCCCGAGGATGCGAAACTCACGGTCGCGCGTGCACATGAAAGCCTTGCCCTTCCATTCGCCGCCGCGCTCGTCCATCGCGTAGACATAATAGAATTCCGCCGCCAGAGGACCGCGCACCAGCGTCTCGCAAGCGCTGGCCTTCAAATTCCACCAGCCCTCGCTGACCCAGGTTTCGCCGTCCGTATAGGCCAGCGAAATGCTGACCCGGCTGCTGGTGTTGTTGCAGAGGCGAAAATCAGCGCGCGCCGGAGTCAGGATAGACATCGTGGCGGCCAGCGCCATGAGAGCGGGGATAATAGCTTGTTTCATTGCCGTCAAGATCGCGGTTGCGCATCGATGTTCGAAAGGCTTCATGTTCGAGAGACTGCGTCAAATGACGGCGACTTGCGCGCTCCGCTGAGGAAGGCGGCGCCCTTCCGCGAACTCCGAACGTGATGTTTCAGCTCCGACGCCTCTCTTAAATGTCCATTCGCGCGTGAAACTTCGGCGCTGGAGCGGGATCGCTTCGGGGGTAAATCGATCATATCTCCCTTTTGCGCATGATCCGAAAACTCTGCAACTTTTCTAAGATGCTGTTCTGGCGCAAGATCCGTTGCCTCTCCCATCGAAAATGCTCTATCCGTTTACATTCCGGCATTTTTCTGACAAGCGCATGTCCCCTGAGATCGGCCCTTCGCCTAAAAATGCATGACGCCCTTGTAACGCCAATCATGGAGAACGCCATGTCGGTTTCGTCGCAGCCAGGCGCGGAGCCTGATCGTGGCGAGCCGCATGATCCGGTCGAGCGAATTGAAGGCCGCATCGACGCCGGCCTTCTCCTCCTTTGCGATCACGCCGCCAATACTCTGCCCCAGTCCTATGGCGCGCTCGGCTTGCCGCCAAGCGAACTCGACCGCCATATCGCCTGTGATATCGGCGCGGCCTGGATCACCCGCCGGCTCGCGGAGATCTTCGACGCCCCGGCGATCCTGAGCCGTTTTTCCCGCCTCCTCATCGATCCCAATCGCGGCGCGGACGATCCGACGCTCGTCATGCGCATTTCGGACGGCCGAATCATCCCGGGCAATGCGCAAATCGACGCCGGCGAGATCGAGCGACGCCGCAAGCGCTATTGGCAGCCCTATCGCAGCGCGATCGCGTCGAAGATCGAAGCCATGCTGGCCCTGGGCCCGATCCCGGCGGTCATCTCGGTCCACACTTTCACGCCATTCTGGAGGGAGAAGGCGAGGCCCTGGGAAATTGGCGTCCTTTGGGACAGCGACGAGCGCTTTGCCCGGCCCCTCATCGCGGCTTTGGCCGAAGATGGCCTCATTGTCGGCGACAACGAGCCTTATGATGGGGCGCTGGTCGGCGACACTTTGGACTCGGAAGTGACCCGCCGCGGGCTCGCCGGCCTCCTTGTCGAGGTGCGCCAGGATCTGGTCAACGAGAAGGAAAAGGCGGTCGCCCTCGCGGACCGGTTCGCGGGCGCCCTGGGGCCGGTGCTCCAGCGTCCGGAACTTCACCGCATTGAATTTTTTCCGAGCCGGACTGGCCGCCACGTTTAGGCCCGCAAGCGCGGGTTAGATGGGCCGCAAGGGTGCGGCGGCAAGATTGAAGGGTGCGGCGGCAAGATTGCGGGGATTACCGGCTCGCGCGCCTTGACGATCGCCCGCGAAGGCCGCATTGCCAGCCAGGATTCGCATGACTTTCCGTCCGCCCCGTGTCGCGGATGGCTGTTTTCAAATGGCCGCCGGGCGCCTCAAGGGATGCGCCGGCGCATCAACAAGGAGAAAGTCGGGAATGACGGCAGATATCGCCGAAACCGGCGTCGCGGCGCAGGAGCTGACGCAATTCGTAGAGCGCGTGGAGCGGCTCGAAGAAGAGAAAAAGGCGATTTCCGATGATATCCGCGACGTCTATGCCGAGATGAAAGGTCGCGGCTTCGACGTCAAGGCCGTGCGCCAGATCGTGAAAATTAGAAAGCAGGACCATTCCGAACGCAAGGAAATGGAAGCTATTCTCGAGCTTTACATGTCGGCCTTGAATATGACGTGAGGTTTTCGCCCCCGCAAGAAACGGCTTCGGTCCGTTCACAATCGTTTGTTCGCATCTACGCAATCTCGCGCCGCCGGCCCATGTTCGCCGCACGGGCGGCTCCAACTTCGCCGCCCATTTTCGAGGCGCAATAATCAGCGGGGGTTGCGATGACGCAGGACGCCAACGTGCTATTTTCACCTTTTCGACTCGGCGATCTTCAATTGAGAAATCGGATTGTCATGGCGCCCTTGACTCGCAATCGCGCGACCAAAGGCGCCGACGCCCCGAACGATCTCAACGCGGATTATTATCGTCAGCGCGCCTCCGCCGGTCTCATCATTTCGGAAGCCGCGCAGATCTCGCAGCAAGGTCAGGGCTATATCTGGACGCCGGGGATCTATAGCGAGGCGCAGGTCGAAGGCTGGCGGAAAGTCACCGAAGCCGTGCATCGCCAGGGCGGCCTTATTTTCATCCAGCTGTGGCATGTCGGACGCGTTTCGCATGTCTCGCTGCAACCGGACGGAGGCCAGCCTGTGGCGCCTTCCGCCATTGCCGCCAAGACGAAAACCTTCATCGAAACCGGCTTCGCCGACGTCTCCGAGCCCCGGGCTTTGGAGCTCGACGAGATTCCGGGGATCGTCGCCGACTATAAGAAGGCGGCGGAGAACGCCAAGCGCGCGGGCTTTGACGGCGTCGAAATCCATGGCGCCAATGGCTATCTGATCGATCAATTTCTTAAGGATGGGTCCAACAAGCGCACCGACGCCTATGGCGGATCGATCGAGAACCGCATCCGTTTCGCGCTCGAAGTCACGGACGCCATCCTCGCCGTCTGGGACAGGGCCCGCGTCGGCATTCGCCTTTCGCCCGTCAGCCCCGCCAATGACGCGGTCGATAGCGCGCCAGCCAAGACATTCGGCGCCCTCGTCGCGGCGCTCAGCGCGCGGAAAATCGCCTATATTCATGTCATTGAAGGCGCTACAGGCGGTCCGCGCGACATTGCGCCATTCGATTTCCTGGCTTTGCGCAAGGCCTTCGCCGGCGCTTATATCGGAAACAATGGCTACACGCGCGAGCTCGCCATCGACGTCCTCAATCAGAACCGGGCCGATCTCGTCGCCTTTGGCAAGGCGTTTATCGCCAACCCCGACCTCGTCGAGCGCCTGCGCCGGAATGCGCCGCTGAACGAGCCCGACCGCAACACTTTTTACGGCGGCGCCGAGGAAGGCTATACGGACTATCCAACGCTCGAGGAAACGGCGCGATAGAGCGCTTTCCGATCGAATGGAGTCATTCGATCGATCAGAAATCGCTCCAAACTTAAAAGCTTGAGCATATTCTTATCGCTCAGATTGATTCAACCTGAGCGGAATATGCTCTAGCGGCTTTCCGCAAAGGCGTCATCGAACGAGAGCGCCGCCTCGACGCCCTCGTTCAAAAGGCCAGGGGGCTATAGCGCGCCAAGAACCTTTTTCAATTCGGCCTTGAAAGGCGCCGCGACTTCTGGATTGGCGAGGGCGAAAGCGACATTGGCTGAAAGAAAGCCAAGTTTCGAGCCGCAATCAAAGGTCTTGCCGTCAAAACGCACGCCATGGAAGGCTTGCGTTTTGGAAAGGGCGATCATGCCATCGGTGAGCTGGATCTCGCCTCCCGCGCCTTTTTCGCCCTTTTCGAGAATTGGAAAAATCTCCGGTCCGAGGATGTAGCGGCCGGAGATCATGAGATTGGAAGGCGCCATTCCCTTTGGCGGCTTTTCGACCATACCAGTGATCTCGAAGGTCGGGCCGAAATCCTTGCCGATGGAAATGATCCCATATTGATGCGTCTCCTCCATCGGCACTTCCTCGGCCGCGATGATGTTGCCTCCGTGCTTTTCGTAGGCCTCGATGCATTGCGCGAGGCAGCGTCCGCCTTTGCCGGCAGCGGCCTGAGTCACCATGTCGGGAAGCAAAACCGCGAAAGGCTCATCGCCGACGATCTCACGCGCGCACCAGACCGCGTGGCCAAGGCCGAGCGGCTCCTGTTGCCGCGTGAAACTCGCAGCCCCAGCGGCCGGCAGCAGGTCGGTCAAGCCCTGCAACTCCTTCAATTTGCCGCGCTTCTGCAAAGTCTCCTCGAGCTCGAAGGCGATGTCGAAATGATCTTCGATGACCGCCTTGTTGCGGCCCGTCACAAAAATGAAATGCTCGATCCCGGCTTCCCGCGCTTCATCGACGACATGCTGGAGCACGGGCCGGTCGACAATCGTCAACATTTCCTTCGGGATCGATTTCGTGGCAGGAAGAAATCTTGTCCCCAAACCCGCGACCGGAAAAACTGCTTTGCGAATGCGCTTGGTCATTTGCCATCCTGAGAAAATCTATGCGAATCCACGTCGATTTATCATAGCGAACATTGATGCGGAACCTAGAGCGCGATCGTTTCCTATTGACGCAATCGCGTTCTACAACCTTGTTTCTAGCGCATGATCTTGTCAAAAAATCCCGCGCCTCCGTTCGATCCGTCGCGCCCCCTTGCCTTGTGTTCGCCTCGATCGAATGACGGCATTTGGACGACAGCAGGAATCGTCCCGTCCGCCTAGGCGACTGTGAGGCCGCAGCCTCACAGGGCATTCGGCCCTTGCGCGGCAGATTGCAGGAATAAGATTGCAGGAATAATGGCGAATATCCTTTTTCTTATTCTTCCCTATCCCGGTTGTCTCGCCGCCACGCTGGACCTCGCAGAGCGCCTGCGCGCGCGCGGACACGCCGTATCTTATCTGGGCATGGCGGATTCGGAGGAAGCGGTTTGCGCCCAGGGCTTTTCCTTCACGCCTCTCTTCGAGCGGCGCTTTCCAAAGGGCTTCTACGCCGAGACCGAAGCGCTGGAGAGTCTGCCTTTCGGGCTCGCGTCGCTGCGGGCGCAACGGCGGTTCATCGCCCGCCTCCATGCCTTCGCCGCGGACCTTCAAGGAGAAAGCGGCGAAGAATTCCGCTTGGCGCTGCAGCGCCTGGCGCCCGATCTGGTCATCTTCGCATCGACCGATCTATGGATCGAATGGACGGCCTTCATCGCTCATGCGGCTGGGGTCAAAAGCATCTATTTTCATGACTCGCTGACTTCATCCGCCAAGTCCGGCCTGCCGCCGATCTTCACCGCGCTGATCCCTGATGGCGGGCTCCTGTCTCGGTTTAGGATCGCGGCCGCATGGCGTTGGTTCGCGCTCCAAATCAAGCTTCAATCCTGGCTGTTGCGGCCGCTTGGCCTCGACCTCGATTTCGAGGGCGTCAGACGACGGCTCGCGGCGCATTGCGGCTATCGCCTCAGCCGGGCGGACCACGACCGCAAGGCGCCCCGGCTGACCGAACTGGTCGCCTGGCCCATCGCTTTCGAGTTCCCCGGAGCGGAAACGGCGGAGCGCCATTATGTCGGCGCCTCGATCCATCGCAAAAGGCGGGAGCCGCCATTTCCTTGGAACCGGCTCGACGCGCAAAAGCCGCTGGTCTACTGCGCCATGGGCACCCTCGTCTTTTCCACCAAGGAGACCTATCGGCGGTTTTTCCAGGCCGTGGTCGATCTTGCGCGATCGAGGCCAGAGCGCCAATGGGTCATCGCGATCGGCGCCGCCATCGATCCCGAGGACTTGCGCGATGTCCCGGCCGACGTGGTCATCGTGCGCCAGGCCCCGCAACTCCAGTTGCTGCAGCGGGCGCATCTTATGATAACCCATGGCGGCGCGAATACGGTCAAGGAATGCATCGCTTTCGGCGTGCCGATGGTCTCCTTCCCGCTCGGCTGCGATCATCCCGGCAATAGCGCGCGCCTTGTGTTTCAAGGACTTGGCCTGCGCGCCGACATCCAAAAGGCGAGCGCGCCCTATCTCGGCCGCCTGATCGATGCGCTCGAGGCGGACGAGGGCCTGCGCCCGCGTATGAAGGCGATGCAAGCAAGCTTCCAAGCGCTGGAGGAAGCGGAAACCGCGCCGCGGATGGTGGAGGCCATCTTGCGCGGCGAAAGCCTCGATGACCCTTGAGTGTCCGCCGCTACCTTCAATTGATCTGACGGTTGCGGCGGCCTTATCCGTTTTAGCAAAGGGTCGGGCGACCGACGATCACTGGGGGATCAGGATGTTGCGCGGTTCAGATCTTTGGACGCCTTGGACGGCTGGCGCGCGGCGCGGCGGATTTGCCGTGTACTGTTTCCCGTGGGCCGGGGGCGGCGCTTCGGGATTTCGCGGGCTGGCCGAGGCCGCCCTCAACGCTGGAGTGACGCTCCATCCGATCGAATATCCCGGCCACGAGAGTCGGTTCGGCGAGGCTCCCGCCCCCTCCCTCGAGCTCTTGGCCGAGGCGATCGTCGAGGATCTGGCGCCGACTTGGGCCGGGACGAATTTTGCCTTCCTCGGCCATAGTTTCGGCGCCAAGGTGGCATTTCGGGCCGCACAATTGCTCGAGGGCAAAGGCCTGCCCGGTCCTAAGACCGTTCTGCTGTCGGCGGCGTTTCCGCCGGGATCATGGCCGGCGGAGCCGCTGAGCATCTTGGCGGACGCTCCTCTCCTGCAACGACTGGCAAGCTTGGGCGGACTGGCGAGAGTGGGCGCGGAGGACGAATTGCTGCGGTTGATGCTGCCGACCATCAGGTCGGATCTGGCGCTCGCCGAAGCCTGGACCCCGTCCGATCGCCGGCCGCTTCGCGCCAATGTCGTCGGCCTCGCCGGCGCGGCCGACGCCTTCGCCCCACCGGCGGCGGTGCGCTGCTGGGAGAAATTCGCGGCAGGCGGCTTCGCTCTTCGAGTCTTCGAGGGAGGGCATTTCTTTCTGGATGCGAACGGCCCGGAGATCCTTGCCCTCTGCCGTCTCGAACAAGAGGATTTCGCCCGGGAGACGCCATCGCATGAGTGATTTTTGGCGACCTTCCGAGGCTAACCCGAACGCGGGGCGGTCTTCGCTCTCCTTGTGGAAAATGCTCGGCGCCTCGCCGGGGGCGCTCCTGCTGTCGGTCATCGCCGGGCTGGCGGCGGGCGGCGGCACGGCGGGGCTGCTGACTTTCATCAGCGGCGCGCTGGAGCGCTACGAGCCAAGCGCATCGGGGCCGGCGACCGCCTTTTTTGGACTTTGCATAGCTGCGCTCGCCGCCGGAGCCCTGTCCGAGGTTCTCCTTCTGCGGCTGACGCAGAGAAATTTGCTGGAGCTGCGGTTCTGGCTCAGCCGCCGCATTCTCGCCGCGCCGCTGCAACAGCTCCAGTCCTGCGGGCCGCACCGGCTGATGGCGGCCTTGACCGAGGATATGGAGAGCATCGCCCATGCGCATGAGATGCTGCCCTTGCTCTGCATCGAGGGCGCCGTCGTCCTTGGCGGCCTCATCTATATCGGTTGGCTGTCCTGGTTCCTGCTGCTGGTCGTTCTGGCTTTCCTGCTGGCAGGCGTGATCGGATTCCACATTCCGCAAAACGCCGCCCTGCGCTGGCTGAAGCGGGCGCGGGACGCCGATGACGCCCTGTTCGGTCATTTCCGGGCGATGACCGACGGCTGCAAGGAGCTGAAAATGGACGCTCGCCGCCGCCACGCGTTCCTGCATGAAGAGCTCGGCGCGACGGCGGACAGGATCAGAAGCTTGAACAGCACCGGTTCAGTTTACTATATCCTGGCGGCGCAATGGGGCAAGCTGGCGTTCTTTCTCGCCATCGGCTTCGTCCTTTACGTCGCCCCGCATATTGACTTGGCGAGCCGTCAGGCAGCGACCGGCTGCACGCTCGCCATTCTCTTCATCATGACCCCCATCTCGACGGTCGTGAACGCCGTGCCGGCGCTTGGCCGCGGCCTCATCGCATTGCGCAAGATCGAGGCGCTCGGCGGCGCCATGCCGGAGGAAAAGGCGCTCGCCGATCTCGATCCTGCCGCCATCCCACCGGTTCCCGAGACGCCCGGGCTGCTGGAGCTCGACCGCGTCACCCACCGCTATGGCGCGGAGGGAGACGAGCGCGGCTTCGTTCTCGGCCCCCTCGATCTGCGCATCGAACCGGGCGAACTGGTGTTCCTGACTGGCGGCAATGGCGGCGGCAAGACCACCTTGGCGATGCTGCTTCTTGGCCTTTATTTCCCAGAGACCGGCGAGATCAGATTGAACGGCGCGGCCATCACCGATGTGAACCGGGACGGCTACCGGCAGCATTTCGCGGCGGTCTTCGCCGACGCCTTTGTTTTCGACAGGCTTCTCGGCTATTCCGGCCGCCGCTCCGCCGAGCAGGCGGACCAGCTGCTCGCCCGGCTGCAATTGGACGCCAAAGTCAAGATAACCGAGGGACGCTTCTCAAGCGTCGATCTGTCCCGGGGACAGCGCAAGCGGCTAGCGCTGCTCGCGGCCTATCTCGAAGACCGGCCCTTCTATCTTTTCGACGAATGGGCGGCGGAGCAGGATCCGCTGTTCCGGGAAATTTTCTACAAGGAAATGCTGCCCAAGTTGAAGGCGCGCGGAAAGACCGTCATCGTCATCACGCATGACGATCGCTATTTTCCGCTTGCCGATCGCCTGCTGCATCTCACCATGGGACAGCTTGCCGAACCCTCGGCGCTCGTCGCCGCATCGGCGGCTGGTTAGATAATATGGCGCGGCTTCCTCATCGGATGAGCATTTGGGGCGGGTTTGAGTTGACGGCTCCTGGGGGGTGGATGGAGCCGATTTTATCGGCGCGCATTTTGGAGCGCAGCTCCTCGGCGACGAAGGAGGCGTCGACGCCGTCGCGAATGATCTGCGGCCGGACGAAGATGATCAGTTCCGTGCGCTTCAGTCG
>NZ_JQKO01000014.1 GCF_000746085.1 Methylocapsa aurea
GCCAGACGCCATGCTGATCCGCAGGCAGACCGTCGAGCACCCCTTCGGCACACTGAAATCATGGATGGGAAGCGCGCACTTCCTCACCAAGACCCTCGAAAAGGTGCGAACAGAGATGAGCTTTCACATTCTGGCGTATAACATAAAAAGAATGATCCGGATCTTCGGCGTCGGACCGCTGCTTGAGGCGATGCGCGCGTAATCGCTCGGTTCAATCCGTCTGCCTTCAATTACCGGAAAGTCCGGCCCGTCATAATCGCCGGCGAACACACCGCGTTTTTACACGACCTCGGTCGAAAGTCGAAATTCAAACTGAGACACTACCGCCGGCGCGCGCGGCTGGAATCTTGCCGCCCAACCGATTAGAAAGGCCTGATCGCGACAGTGCGGACGGGGGCGGCGTGGACGCGCAAATGATCGAAGCCAAAGCCGCGCTGGAGCGGGTTTTCGGCTTTACCGAATTTCGGCCCGGACAGCGGGAAGTCCTCGAAGCGACGTTCTCCGGGCGGGACATTCTGGCGGTCATGCCGACGGGCTCGGGCAAATCATTGCTCTACCAATTGCCAGCGATCGTGCGCAAAGGCCTCACCATCGTCGTCTCGCCGCTGATCGCCTTGATGCGCGATCAGGCGCAGCAATTGCAACGCTATGGCGTCGCCGCCGCCGCCTTGAATTCATCGAACAGCGGCCCGGATAATTCGGCGATCGAGTCGGGCCTGCGGCAAGGCCGCTACCGGCTTGTCTATGTCGCGCCGGAGCGATTGGTGCGGCCGGACACCATAGCGCTGTTGCGCGAGGCCGGCGCCAATGTGCTCGCCATCGACGAAGCTCATTGCGTATCGCAATGGGGGCATGATTTCAGGCCGGAGTATCTCGACCTCGCGCAAATGGCGCGGGCGATAGGCGATCTTCAAATCATCGCCGTCACCGCGACCGCCGACGCGCCGACGAGAGCGGAGATCGTCCGCAAACTATTTTCTTCCGAGCCCCAAATATTCGTCCGCTCCTTCGATCGGCCGAATATCCACCTCGCAATGGCGCGCAAGGCCAATGTCGCGCGCCAAATCGAAGCAATGGTCCAGCGGCACCGAGGCCAGAGCGGGATTATCTATTGCTCGTCGCGCAAAGGCGTCGAAACGCTGAGCCAAACGCTGAGCGCGACCGGCATACCGGCGCTGCCCTATCATGCCGGCCTCGATGCGGCCATCAGGTCCGCGCACCAGGACGAGTTCTTGCGTCACGATGGCGTGGTGATCGTTGCGACGATCGCCTTCGGCATGGGAATCGACAAGGCCAATGTCCGCTTCGTCTGCCATGCCGATCTGCCGCAAAGCATCGAGGCCTATTATCAGGAAATCGGCCGCGCCGGGCGCGACGGTTTGCCGGCCAATGCGCTGACCTTGTTCAGCAATGGCGACATCGCCTTGCGCGAGCGTCAGATTTTCGAGGGCGAGGCGTCGCAGGAGCGCAAGCGTTTGGAGCGGCGCAAGCTGCATGGCCTGATCGCCTTGTGCGAAACGCCGCGATGCCGCCGCCAGACATTGCTCGCGGCTTTTGGCGAGGCCTCGCAACCTTGCGGCAATTGCGATATTTGCGAGGGCAAATGGCCGCTCTTCAACGGCGTCCAGGCGGCGCAAAAAGTCATGTCGGCGATCCACCGCACCTCCGGGCGATTTTTCTCGGGCCATCTCGCCAATCTTCTCGTCGGCAACGCGACCGAGGCGATCAAACGGCACGGCCATGATTTGCTTCCCACCTTTGGCGTCGGCAAAGAGTTCAAACCCGGCGAATGGAAGAGCATTTTTTACCAGCTTCAAGCGGCGGATCTGATCGTGCAAGACCCGGAGGATCGCGATCGCTGGACCTTCACCGAAGCCGGCCGCGCGGTGCTCGCCGGCAAGGCGGAATTGACGCTGCGCGGCGAAATTGCCTTGCCGAGCGGGCGAACCGCCAATGTCCGGCGCACCTTGCAGGACATGGAGGCGGCGCGGGACGAGGATCTCGCCATCCCTCGCTCCGCTTTCGAACCCGAGGCGGCGCATAAATCCAACGCCCCGCCGCTGACAGCAACGCAGAACAGCCTTTTGGCGGCCCTAAAGGCCAAGCGTCTCGAAATCGCCAAGGCGCAGAAGCTGGCCGCCTTTGTCATCTTCCACGACAGCGTCTTGATCGACATGGCGATCAAGCGTCCAAGAACGCGTGAAGAGCTGCTGCTTCTTCACGGAGTCGGACCCGCCAAGATCGAGCGCTATGGCGCGGCTTTTCTCGCCCTTATCGTCAGTCGGGACGAAGGTTCGTGAGCCTCCTCTCTGGGCGAAAGAAGCAGTGGCGGAATTCGCGCCGGAGGCTTTACGCAGGCGCCCTGGCCTTGCTCTGTCTCTTCGGCTCTTTTGCCGCTCAGGCCGATTCTGCGCCGCCGCCGATCCTGTCGCAAGGCGCGCGATTTCTGCCGATCGCGGCGGTCCATGGCATGGTCGTCGCGCAGGAGGGGAAGGCGGCGCGGATCGGGATCGGCATTCTCAAGCGCGGCGGCAATGCGGTCGATGCGGCTGTCGCGGTCGGGCTCGCGTTGGCGGTGACCTTGCCGCGGGCCGGCAATCTCGGCGGCGGCGGCTTCATGCTTGTCTATCTTGCCGGACCCAAAAAATCCGTCGCCATCGATTATCGCGAAACGGCCCCAAGCGACACGCCGCGCGATGTTTTTCTCGACGCGGCCGGGCAGGCCAGCCCCGCCAAATCGCGCAACACCGGTCTCGCGGTCGGCGTTCCTGGGACCATCGCCGGCCTTGCGCTCGCCTGGCGCGCCTATGGCTCCGGCAAATTCTCCTTCGCGGAGCTTGCGGCCCCGGCTGTGGCTCTCGCCCGGGACGGCATCCTCGTCGAGGAGGATCTTGCCGATACGCTGCCGCAAGTGGCCGCGCGACTGGGACGTTGGCCTGCGACGGCGCGCATTTTCCTGCGCCCGGATGGAGCGCCGCTCGGGCGCGGCGAACGGCTCGTTCAAACCGATCTGGCCGCCGCGCTGGAGGCGATCGGACGCGACGGCGAACGCGCCTTCTATGAAGGTCCGATCGCCGAAAAGATCGTCGCGAGCGTCCGCGCGGCGGGCGGCCGCATGACGCTGGATGATATGAAATCCTATCGCGCGCTGGAGCGGATGCCCTTGCATGGCTTTTATCGCGGCCATGAGATCGTCTCCATGCCGCCGCCATCCTCGGGCGGCGTTCATCTCATCGAACTGCTCAACGTGCTCGAAGGCTTTCCGCTCGCCGAACTAGGGCCTAATTCAGCCGCGACCGTTCACCTTTTGGTCGAGGCGATGAAACACGCCTACGCCGATCGCGCCGCCTATCTCGGCGATCCCGATCAGGTCTCAATTCCGGTCAACGCGCTCATTTCGAAAGCCTATGCGGCGCGATTGCGCGAAACGATCTCGACGGACCGGCCGCGGCCATCGAACGAAATCGAGCCTCTCGATCCCGCGCCTTACGAAAGCGATCAGACGACGCATTTCTCGATTGTGGACAATGAGGGCAATGCCGTCGCCAACACCTACACGTTGAATTTTTCCTATGGCCTCGGCCTTGTCGCTGAAGGGACCGGAATTCTTCTCAACAACGAGCTTGACGATTTCGCGGCTCGGCCGGGCGCTCCCAATGCGTATGGGCTCACCGGCGGCGCCGCAAACGCTCCGGCGCCGCGCAAGCGGCCGCTCTCCTCGATGGCGCCGACGATGGCGTTTCGCGATGGAGAACTCGAACTCGTCACCGGATCGCCGGGCGGATCGCGCATCATCACGATCGTCGCGGAGATTATCCTCGACCTCGTTGATTTTGGCCTGAACATCGCCGAGGCGACAGCGGCGGTGCGCATCCATCATCAAGGGTCGCCGGACGAATTGCAGGTTGAACGAGGGCTTCCGGTCGATACGATCAGGCCGCTCGAAGCCATGGGACACAGGGTCGTCGCGCATGACGCATGGGGTTCGGCGCAGAGCATCGCCAGGGCCGGCGGCTTGTTGCTTGGGGCCGCGGACACCCGCCAGCGAGGCCCTGTTGCGGCGGGATATTAGAGCGCCTTGTTGCGCAGGACAGGTCCGCGGTCGGCGGCGTCAAATTCAGTTTGGCGCAAGCCCCGCCCGTTAACCCTTACCGAAGGTCGTCGGCGGTGGGGGTGAACCTTGGCATTTCTAATCGGCATGATCGTCGCGGTCGGCTGCATGCTCGGCGGGTTCGCTGCAATGGGCGGCCATATCTCCGTCATTTGGCAACCCTGGGAATTTGTCATTATCGGCGGCGTTTCGCTCGGCACATTCATTGTGGCGAATTCGCTGGGCACGATCAAGGACACCGGCCGCGCCGCCATGGAGGCGATCCTTGAGCGCAAGCCGACGCAGCGCGACTATCTCGACATTCTTGGCGTGCTCTACGCTTTGATGCGCGAATTGCGCGGCAAGGCCCGCAGCGATGTCGAGCAACACGTCGACAATCCGAGCGAGTCGGCGATCTTCAAGAATTTTCCGAAAGTCCTGGCCGACATGGATCTAACCCAGTTCATTTGCGATTACTGCCGGCTGATCATCATAGGCAATGCCCGGACCCATGAAATCGAGGCGCTCATGGATGAAGAGATCCAAACATTGAGCCACGACAAGCTGAAGCCCTATCACGCGCTGACGGCGGTCGCCGAAGGCCTGCCCGCGATCGGCATCATCGCCGCGGTGCTCGGCGTGGTCAAAGCGATGGGCGCCTTGGATCAATCCCCCGAGCTTCTTGGCGGGCTGATTGGAGCGGCGCTCGTTGGCACCTTCGCGGGCATTTTCATGTCTTACGGTTTGGTGGCGCCGATCGCGCACAAGATCAAGGTGACGCGATCGCAACGCTGCCGTCTCTACATCATCGTCAAGCAAACGCTGCTGGCCTTCATGAATGGCGCCATGCCGCAAATCGCTCTCGAGCATGGGCGCAAGACAATTTCATCGCATGACCGGCCCTCCATCGACATGGTCGAGAACGAAACGGTTTCCGGCGGCGCGGGAAAGCCCGCTCAACAGCAGGCGGCTTGACGAGAAATGCACGAGACACATGCTGGCGGCTCAATCGTGAACAATGGCCTGGAAAAGCTTCTCGACATGGGAGGAGTCGCGGTCGACCGCATGCCGATGCTGCATGTCATCTTCGATCGCATGGCGGCGCAATGTTCTGAATATTTGCGCCAATTGTCTTCAACTCCCGCCTTCCTGACGGTGGCCGAGGTCGGCACGGAGCGGATCGGAGATGTGCTCGACGCCTATGAAGGCAACGCCATCGTCGGAATAACTTATGTGCAGGCCTGGGACTCGCGCATCCTGATCGGCCTCGATCGCAATTTCATTTTCAATCTGGTGGAGGTTCTTTTCGGAGGCGATGGCAGCGAGGCGCCGATCGCCGAAAAGCGCGACCTTTCCGCGATTGAAGTGCGGCTGGCGCAAAAGATCTTCGATCTGGTCTGCAAGGCGCTGCGGGCCTCATTCGCCTCGGTGTGCGAGACGGTTTTCAAAGTGGAGCGCGTCGAGACCAGGCTCGATTTCGCGGTCATTGCGCCCAGAACGACTTTTGGCGTTTCGGCGATCATCAACCTTCGGATTCAGGGCCGCAATGGCGGGATGTTCGTTCTCATTCCGCAAGCGGCGCTCAATTCCATCCGCCAGCAATTGGGGCGCGATCTCTCCAACGACATGGCGCTGCGCGACCCGGATTGGACAAAGCAGATCGAGAGCGAAATAGGTCGGACCGAGGTCGCGGTTCGAGGCGTTATCGAAGAGCGCCAATTCGTGTTGGCGGATATCGCCAGCTTGAGAGTTGGCCAGATTCTCGCCCTGCAAGCCACCGCCAAGACGCGGGTGAAACTTGAGTGCAATGCGGAGCCTTTGTTCTGGTGCAACCTTGGCCAGGCGGACGGATTCTACACGCTCCGCCTTGATGAATTCGTGAACCAGGAACAGGAGTTCATCAATGACGTCTTGCCGCGCTGACGCGCTGTCCGCCGCGCGCGATCGCCTTCGATCCCCGGCAGGCGGCTCCGCGCAAGGACGAACCGAATAACTTGGCGGCTAGAGCATTTTCGAGCGAAGTGGATACCGGTTCGCGTTAAGAAAACGCGACAAAACAAAGACCTAGAGCTGCTTTCTGATTCCGCCGAAACTGAAAGCGCTCTAGGCGGACCGGGCGCGCGCCGACGCCGGCGGGCGCCACAGGCGCCAGGACCAGGATCCTGGCCGACATGAACTAAATGGGAGCATCCGACGCCATGAACGAATACGAAGATGGATCGCCAGATCAGCATGAAGGCGCAGCCCAGGAAACGCTCGCAAAGCCTCAGGCCAATCGAAATCTCGATACGATTTTGCGCATTCCTGTCGTCGTCCAAGTCGTGCTCGGCTCGGCGACGATGCCGGTCTCAAACCTGCTCAAACTCGGGCGCGGCGCGGTCATCCCGCTCGATCACAGAGTTGGCGAGCCGGTCGATGTCGTCGTGAATGGTCGGGTGATTGCGCGGGGAGAGATTGTCGTGGTCGAGGATGACAATTCCCGGTTCGGCGTGTCGCTGACCGAAATTGTCGGACCGACCGGATCTGTTGAATAAGCATGGCGGCTCCCGTCCTCATCAACAGCGGCGCAGGCCACCGGGCGCTCAAGGGCCCCGAAAAGGTCGCGGCCCTTCTGCTCGCCATGGGAAAGCCCTTGGCTGGGCGGCTCTTGAAGCATTTCGACGTCGAGGAGTTGAAGCAGATCACCCGATCCGTGGCTGAGCTAGGCGCGGTGCCGGTCCCAACGCTCGAGATCTTGGTCGAGGATTTCGCAAGCCAGTTTTCCAATGGCGTCGATTTGCGCGGCTCTCCCGAGGAGGTCGAGCAAATGCTCGATGGCGTCCTGTCGCCCGAGCAGATCGCCGACGTCATGTCGGATGTCACAGGCCATTCCAATGATGCGATGTGGGAGCGTCTCTCCAGCGTCCCCGAAGCAGTTGTCGGCGGCTATCTCTCAAAGGAGCATCCGCAAACCGCGGCTCTCATTCTGTCCAAGGTCAGTCCCGCCTGCGCCGCCAAGATCATGGGCACATTGCCGCGCGATCTGCGCAATGAAATGATGCGGCGGATGCTGAGCATCGCGCCGGTCACCGAGCCGGCCGTGCGGATCATTCAGGGTCAATTGCAGGAAGACCTCTTGTTCAATCTTTCAGGACGAAAGGGCAGCGACCAACACGCGCGAATGGCCGACATCATCAATAAGATGGAGCGCGATCAGATGGAGGACGTCATGCAGAGCCTGGCCGAGACTCGGCCTAAAGTGGTCGAGGTCCTGCGCGGCCTGATGTTCACCTTCGACGACATCATCAAGCTGCAACCCAAGGCCCGCAGCGTTCTTTTCGACAAGATTCCGACCGAACTTGTGGTGCTCGCCCTGAAGGGAACCGACGCCGGGTTCCGGGACGCGATCTTGTCGTCGCTAGCGGCTCGAGCCCGGCGAATCGTCGATAGCGAACTCGCCAATGGCGGCCCCGCCTTGCAGCGCGATGTCCTCAAGGCGCGCAGGATGATCGCCGATACGGCGCTCGCCTTGGCGGGAAATGGCGAAATCGACCTGAATTCCGCGGAAGACGAAGACGAGATTTACGAATAGGCGAATGTTGAACGGCCATGGCGGAGCAGGCGGATAGGGACAGCAGGACAGAAGAGGCCACCGAGAAGAAGATCCGCGACGCGATTGAGAAGGGAAATGTTCCGGTCTCGCGCGAGGCCTCGATTTTCGCCACTGTTGCGGGCATGCTGATTATCGCTGCATTCTTGGTTAAGGATTTCATTGGTTCGACGACTCTCGCCCTCGCCAGATTGTTCGGCGATCCTGGCGGATGGCTGCTTAAAAACGGCTTCGACGCGGTGGCGCTGTTCAAGCTCGTCGCCTGGGATATGTTCAAGCTGATGATTCCCCTGCTCGTCGTCTTGATGGCGGCGGGACTGCTGTCCTCTTTTCTGCAGAATGCGCCCCGCCTCGCGCTGGATCGAATCCAGCCGGATTTCCAACGTATATCTTTGATCAATGGTTGGCGCCGTATATTCGGCGCGCAGGGGCGCACCGAATTCCTCAAAGGCGTCTTCAAGCTCACATCCATCACCGCCGTCATCCTGGCTGTGCTCCAATCGCAACAAAACATATTGGTGGACGCGATGGCGGTCGAGCCTGAGGCGATACCGGAATTGATCTTGACGATCGCAATGCGGCTCTTGTCTGTGGTCTGCATTGTGACCGCCCTGCTGCTTGCCGCGGATCTGCTTTGGGCCAGGACGCATTGGCGACGCGATCTCCGCATGAGCAAGCAGGAGGTCAAGGATGAGATGAAGCAGAACGAAGGCGATCCCCTGAAAAAGGCCAGGCTTCGCTCGCTCGCCCTCGATCGCATGCGCAAAAGCATGATCGCCGCGGTTCCCAAAGCCACTCTGGTGATCGCCAATCCGACCCACTATGCAATTGCGCTCCGTTACGTGAAGGAGGAGGGCGGGGCGCCCTTGGTCGTGTCCAAAGGGCAAGACCTCATCGCGCTCAGGATACGCGAGATCGCCGAGCAGTATTCCATCCCGATCATAGAAGACAAGCTTCTTGCAAGGTCGATGTACGATAGCGTGGAAGTTGATCGAACCATTCCGCCTGAGTTTTATAAGGCGGTGGCGGAGCTCATTCACTTTCTTTACGCAAAAAATTCTCGCCGAGCGTCCATAAAGTGATGGCGAGTCCACATGCTATCTGGTCCGCGCGACGATCATGCCGAACGCCGGGCGCGAGCGCTGAGAGATGCCATCGAAGTTGTGGCGGCCGAATTGCGGCTGAGCGACGTCGCCGATTGAATCGTCTATATTCATGGGGGGACAATTCGCCGATATTCAGGATCTCGGCAATTCAACGGTTGAACTGTTCTTCGAGCCCGGGGCCCTGTCCTAGGGTTGAGCGGCCGTCTCAAATGCGACTGGCGCAGGCCTCCGGCGATTGTCCTCGACATAGACTTTCGTCATGGGATTGGACCGCGTGGATCCTCTTCACGCTGACCTTGCGTGCGCTCCAAACCAGCGTGGGATCAATCATGCATCGCTTGGCAAGGCCTTGGGCGATCCAGCGCGGGACGCCGCGCAGCTAATTCCGCGCGTGATTGAACGGGACTCCGCTTTCTGTGTCGTGAAGGGCTCCGTTTTGAGCCTTCGGGAGCCGCCCCTAGCCCGTCAGATTCTATTTAAATTGAACGGACGCGGCGACCGCCCGCAAGAGTGGGTTTTTTGAATGCATGTCGCGCCAAGGAACAAGCCAGGCGGATCTGCCCCTGGCTTGTTGCGCTTTCTATTGATGCAACCAGTCGCTGCTCGCTTGGAAATGCGCTACGCGCCGCTGCTCGCGAAAGCGGCGAGTTTCGCCCGCTGCGCCGCCAGGGGCTGGGTTTGGCGTGGCGAGGCCTCGTTAATCCGGAATTTTGTCACCAGTCGCGACAATTCTCCGGTCTCGGCTTGGAGGGAATGAATCGCCGCCGTCGCCTGTTCGACCATAGCTGCGTTTTGCTGGGTCAACTGATCCATCTGGTTGACCGCGACATTCACTTCGGAGAGGCTGCTGGACTGCTCCTTGGCGGATGCTGCGATTTCAGCAACCAAGTGGTCGACGCCGCCGACGCGATCGATGATCCGTTGCAGCGATGCGCCGGTCTGGCTGACGAGATTGACGCCGACCCCGACCTCGGCCGAGCTCGCGGCGATCAATGTCTTGATTTCCCTGGCCGCCTCGGCCGAGCGTTGCGCGAGCGCGCGGACTTCCTGCGCAACTACGGCGAAACCCCGCCCGGCGTCGCCGGCGCGGGCGGCCTCGACGCCGGCGTTAAGCGCCAGCAGATTGGTCTGAAAGGCGATCTCGTCGATAACGCCGATGATCTTCGAGATTTGCCGCGAGGAGGCTTCGATCTCGCCCATCGCCGAGACGGCTTGCTTGACGACGTCGCCGGACTCCTGGGCGTCAACTTTCATGGTCGCGACGACCGTGGCGGCTTCCCCGGCCCCATGCGCGGTCTGCTTCACGCTGGCCGTCAATTGCTCGAGTGCCGCCGCGGTCTGCTCGAGGTTTGCCGCCTGCCGTTCGGTGCGCCGCGATAGATCATCGGAGCCCTGGGCGAGCTCTTCCGCTCCCGTCGCGATGGCCTGCGTCGCCTGCGTTACGGCGGCCATGGCTTGCTGCAATCTGTCGACCGCCGCGTTGAAATCGGTCTTGAGTTGCGGCAGGGACAGGGCGGCGTCGATGCGAGACACGAGATCGCCGGAGGCGAGGCGTTCGAGCGATCTCGCCATGATCTCGATCGCCTCGGCGGTCTTGCGCTCGGCGTCCTGCCGCGCCGTTTCGGCGGTCCGCCGCTGCTCCTCGATGGTTTCGAGATAGATTGAGAGGGCGTAGTCAATGTCCAGCATGACTGCTTTCAACAACGCCGACAGGGCCTCCGCCATGCCTTCCGCGCCGCCCTTCGATCTTTGCAGCAGGCTTGGCCAATGGTCCTTGACCAAAACGTGGATGAGTTGCTCGGTTATCAGGGCATAGCCGCCGATATGCCAGCGCGGCTCCAGCCCCAAGCGGGCGTGGGCCTGGCCGATTCCCCGGACGGCGCGGACGTAGCTGTCGCCGAACTCGGCGGAGCTGATGATCTCCCAATGTTGTTCCTGGCGGCTCTTGGCGCCGGACATGTGCTGTTCATCGCGGAAGAAACGGCGGGTCTCCGGGGTTTTGCGCACCTTGTCATAAAACGTCGCCAGCGCCGGGCCGATCGCCTTGCCGATGAGAGGCTTCAGCTCCAGCAGCGCCGATCGCGCGCGATCGTCAAAGCCAATGAACTCCAGCCGTTGTTGCAAAGGATCATGTGCGCTCATTTTTTTGCCCGTAAGTGATGACAATTTCGCCATTGTCGTGACCCGGCCACCATTGAGCGGCGAAGATTGCGCCGGGCTTTCCTGGGCATATGCCTTGGGCGGCAATTCGCGGGAGGTTGCGTCCAGGGCGGAAGTCAGCCGAAAGCCGCGTCGAGGGAAGACAGCGACAGGCCTGGATGGAAAAAAGGATCGTCGCGCAGGGCTCCGAACCAGCGCGCCTGGAACCAGGCTCGCTGCGGCGAATCGGCCCTCCCATGCTGGAGCGCGTCGCGCCGGTCCGGTCCGGCGTGAAGAAGGCGGACCTTGGGATCGATCCGCGCCGTCCACCCTCTTTCCGCGAGCTTCAGGCAAAGGTCGCTGTCATTGTGCTCGACCGGTAGATGCTCTGCGTCGAAGCCGCCGACGAGCATGAACTTTCGTCGCGCCACGGCGAGACAGGCTTTGGAGACGCCGGAAACCTCGTGCGCGGCCTCGTTTCGGGAGAGCCAGCCAGGCGACCCCGCCGCGGCGCCGGCGCCAAAAGGCCTCGCATCGCCGCCAATGCCGAGCGCGAGGCCCGCGTCGAAAATCCGCCGGCCGCGATCGAGGATCAGAGCGCCGACTGCGCCGGCGTCGGGCGAGAGCGCGTGCGCCACGAGACGGTCAAGCCAATCCGGGGCGAGAATTTCCGTGGCCTCACTCAGGAACACCAGGACATCCGCCTTGCGCCGCGCCGCCGCGGCATTGCAGAGAGACGAGTGATTGAAAGGTCCGGGGCAGCGCAGAACGCTGACGATCCGATCGCCCCGGAACGCCTTGAACAATTGCTGCGCCTCCGGCTCGACGCTGCCGTTGTCGACGATGATGATCGAGAAATTGTTGAAGGAGGTTGTGGAAAAAATGCTTGCGAGGCAGCGGCTGAGCAAGAGCGCCTGATCGCGCGTTGGAATGATGATCAGGGCGGCGGGATTGCCGGCCAGAGCGATCGCGGCGGGCGATGGCTCCGGGGGCGGCGGTCCGGCGTCAGGCCAGGGCGCGGCGCGGGTCAGCAGAACGCGCCGAAGGCTATGCACTTTGTCCGGGGCGAAGCGCGCCGCGGCATTGCGCGGGATCTCGGCGCTTGCGACGAAGGCGGCGGCCTCGGCGTCGGTCCAATCGACCAGAATTTCCCGGCGCAGAAAGGCGGCGTGGCCAAGATAGGGGCGATTGGTTTGCAGGAGCGGACTCCAACCCGGCTTCAGCACCGGAACGCGTTTTCGTCCGGCGCCATGAACGTCTTCGTCGCCGTAAAAAACCTGGGTCTCCGGCGATCGCGCGGCGGCTTCGGCGACGGCGGCCAGAGCGTAGGGATAGGGCGCGTCCCCGGCCTGGATCGCGCCAATGAAGGAATTGCCCGGCAGCGCACGCAGCATCGCGGCGGCGCTTTCACGCGGAAGGCGGCCAATGCGCGGATCCGCCGGAAGATCGTCGAGATCATTGCCGCCGGCCAGATGCAGGCGCCAGTGGGGATAGGCCTGAGCGCGCAAGGCCGCGATCGTCGCCGCGAGCTCGTCCAAATTGGCGGTCGCGGCGTCGACCACGAGATGGATTTTCGCCGCTATCGTCCAGTCGGAGCGGGGCGCGTCGATCCCTGCAATGTCGATCGGACGCGCCCGCGCCCTCTGCCAGGCCTGATAGGATGCAAACGGCGTGAACCCGATCGCCCGCTCGAGATGGACGTCCGATTCAAGCGGCGTTCCGATGCGGCCGGCGAGGACGGCCCGAAGCGTTGCGCGTGGGCGCCGCCGCAGCCCCTTGGCGGCCAGCGCGCCGAAGGAGACTCGCGAGACCGATTCGAGATCGAAATCGAATCGGCCCGGCCGATTGGTCGGGCTGACGCTGATCCGAACCGTTTCAGTCGGGATGCGTCCGGTCCAGATCGCGGCTCCGGCGATGGGTCCGGGCGCGATCTGATCGCGCCAATTGCCATCCGAGGTCCAGAACCGGAAAACCGGCCGCGCCGGCTCGTCCCAAAGGCTCAAGCGATAAACGAATTTGACGATTTTGCCTGGCTGGAGCGCGGCGTGCGGCTCTATCCGAAGCCAGGGTTCGGTCGATGTCGCGACGAAACGGCCGTCGCGCCTTTCCACGCCAGCTTCAGGCGAGAGCGTAAGACCCGTCGTGTTCACGATGCCTCCAAGCATCAAAAGGCAAGCAAAATAGGGACCGGCGGGCGAGCCCGGCCGTAGCCTTGCGTCAATTGCGGCTTGGCGTCGATCCTTGGTTTCGATCCTGGAAATAGATCAAGTCGCCGCATTCTCGGCCGAGAAAATGATCCTGGCGGCGTTTCTTGCGGCGAATCGAACCCGGAAAGCAGGCGTCATGTCTATTTTGTCGCAGCATTGGCCATTGCGCCAGCCTCCACTTGCTGAAAAATGCGTTACTTATGTTTATTGGCGCGAGAACAGATGGATGCGGGCGCCGTTCTTAAGTTGAAGGCTAATGAATGGGCGCTCCTGTGCAAACAAGTCCGATTCGGCCTACCCCGATGCGCGGCCTTTGCGTCGGCGCTCGGGCGCGCCAGGGGTCGTCGCGGTCAGATGCGACACAGGGGATCGCGCGGCGCCGGTTGATCGGAGCCAGAGACCTGCCATGAATGGGCTACGCCGGGCGATTGTCCTGCTTTTTGGCGCGGCGATCGCGATTGCGGCCGGACTCATAGTCTTTCCAATGGCGGCGCTTGTTGACCCGGTGACGCGGGAGGCGGGCTATGCCTTGGCCGAATTCACCTTTTTTGCGTTCACCCGATCCCAGATCGATGGGCTGTCCATGGGCGAGGAGGAGGGACTTTTCCATTTTGTCTGGGCGGCGGTCATGGCGATCTGCGTCGCGCCCGTGGTCTTCGCCGCCTTGATCGGCGAGATCGCCCGGGTGCGATCTTTTCTTTGGTATGCGGGCGCGACAGGCTTTATCGCGGCTTGCGCGCCCTGGGTCATCCGAGCGGCGTTTCACACCCAAAGGGCGACGAGCGCCAGCCCCGACGAATTGCGCTTCGCCATTGTTTTTTTCTTCACGGGAATTGTGTCAGGCGCCGTTTTTTGGTTCATCGCCGGAAACTCCGGCCATGAGGCCAACTCGGCGCCGAACTGACTTAGAGCATGATGCCGAAAGGTGGAAACCGGTTTTCGGACGACATCATGCTCCGCCTCTAAGGCTTGCGCCGCGCAAAATCTGCAAGATTTCTACGCAGAAGACCGGTTGCGGCGAGCCGACCGTCGCACTATGGTCCAGCCGCCGCGGACGACAGCCTTTGAATCGAGCGGCTTTTGGGGCGTAGCCAAGTGGTAAGGCAGCGGATTTTGATTCCGCCATCCGGAGGTTCGAATCCTCCCGCCCCAGCCAATGATTTTTTTGCTTTGGCGCTGCAAGAGTGGGCTTGTGCGGGCTCGCGAGACGCAGAGCGCGCCGCGTGCGGAGCCAAAAGACGCGCAACACTCAACCCGAGCTTTCCGGCCGTGGCGGCACAGCGCTTGCTGGCGAATATTCAGCGCAACGTTACATTAAGATGACGGGCGCTGAATGGAGACATGCCGGAGTTTGGCGGCCGAGAGATTTACCCCTGCGCCACCAAATCCACTCGCTGTGCGTTACAGGGTGCGGAGGTAAAGGCAATGATCGAACCGAAAAAAATCGAGACCAACAAAGTCTCTGAAGACTT
Source organism: Methylocapsa aurea (assembly GCF_000746085.1). GTDB lineage: Bacteria > Pseudomonadota > Alphaproteobacteria > Rhizobiales > Beijerinckiaceae > Methylocapsa > Methylocapsa aurea. The sequence goes on from NZ_JQKO01000014.1 coordinate 14,604, forward strand.
TATCAAGCAACTCGCCGGTTACGGCCTCGCGACAGCGGAAATTCTCTACCGACTGCCCGATCATCCGCGCTTTCTGCAAACTTACGTCTGGCAAGATTATGATATCGCGCCGGATTTCCCAACCCTGATCAAATTCTTGACTTTCTGGACGGAAAAGCTGGAGGGCCCGCTCCACAGCGTGCGGGTTGGGCATTCAAAGCTCATCAAGCCGGCGGAGATCAGAACGCTCGACGGCGAGTTCCGGCTGCACTGACCTAGAGCGCTTTCAGTTTCGGCGGACTCAGAAAGCAGCTCTAGGTCTTTGTTTTATCGCATTTTCTTAACGCGAATCGGCATCCACTTCGCTCGAAAATGCTCTAAATCAGCCGCAAGCCCTTCAAGCTGGCGTGGCCATGCTTGCCGATGATCAGGTGATCATGGACGGCGACTTTGAGCGGCTTGCCCACCGCGATGATCTGATGGGTGAGGTGAATGTCCTCGGTCGAAGGCTCCGGATCGCCTGAAGGGTGATTGTGCACCAGGATGATCGCCGAGGCGCTGAGTTCGAGCGCCCGGCGCATGATCTCGCGCGGGTATACGGGAGCGTGGTCGATCGTGCCGACGCCTTGAACCTCGTCGGCGATCAGATGATTCTTCTTGTCGAGAAAGAGAATCCGGAATTCCTCCCGGTCGAGGAAGGCCATCGCGGTGCGGCAATAGTCGACCACCGCGGAAAAACTTGACAGGGAGGGCCGGTTCTCGATCGAGGATTTGGCGAGGCGCCGCGCGGCCGCCTCGATGATCTTCAGTTCGCCGATGGCGGCGTCGCCAAGTCCGTCGATTTCGCTCAATCGTTCGGGCCGCGCCGACACAACCTCGGCGAAGGATCCGAAACGCGCGAGAAGCGCCTTGGCGAGCGGCTTGACGTCGCGCCGGGGCATGGCCCGAAAGAGGATCAGTTCTAGCAGTTCATATTCCGCGAGCGCGTCGGCGCCGCCCTTGCGGAAGCGTTCGCGCAGCCGCTCGCGATGGCCGAGATAATGCGGCGCATCGCTCGCGGGAGCAAGGCCGCCTTGCGCCTTCGTCATGCGCTAGGCCGCTGGGGTCTCGTAGGGAGGGTGATGCAGGCCCTTAGGCGACAGCGTGAAAATCTCGCAGCCGGTTTCGGTGACGCCGATCGAATGCTCAAATTGCGCCGACAGGGAGCGGTCCCGCGTGACGGCGGTCCAGCCATCGGACAGGATTTTGACTTGTGGTCGGCCAAGATTGATCATCGGCTCGATGGTAAAGAACATGCCGGCCTTGAGCATCACGCCTTCGCCGCGCCGGCCGTAATGGAGGATATTGGGTTCGTCGTGAAACAGGCGGCCGAGCCCATGGCCGCAGAAGTCGCGCACCACGGAGCAGCGCTCGGATTCGGCGAATTCCTGGATCGCGGCGCCGATATCGCCCGTCGTGGCGCCGGGGCGCACCACCGCCATGCCGCGCATCAGTGCTTCATAGGTCACCTCGATGAGGCGCTGCGCCCGGCGGGAGACGTCGCCGACAAGATACATCCGGCTGGAATCGCCATGCCAACCGTCCAGGATGAAGGTCACATCGATGTTGACGATGTCGCCGTCCTTGAGCGGCTTGCGGTCAGGCATTCCATGGCAGACGACGTGGTTGACCGAGGTGCAGATCGATTTGCGGTAGCCGCGATAGTCGAGCGGCGCAGGGTAGGCGCCATGCGCCAGCGCGAAATCGAAGACCAGCGAATCGAGCGCCTCGGTCGTCACGCCCGGGCGCACATGTTCGGTCATGAGATCGAGCGCCTGCGCCGCGAGAAGCCCGGCGCGGCGCATTCCGGCGAAGGCCTCCTCGCCGTGCAATTTGATATGGCCCGGCTTGCGGCCCGCAACTTCAATAGCGTCAACAAAGGTCATGGGTCTCGTCCCAGAGGCGGCTCGCCGATTGGTCCTATCCGTATGACCTCAATTTAAGCTATTGTCGCTCCGAAGCAAGGTTGCTCAGGCTGGGATGCCGGCGCCTGAACCATTGCGCTGGCCCAACCGGACGGCAAAGGCGCGCTTCGGCGCGCCTCGCGCAAACCTCACAGAGCCACGTAGACGAATTTGTCCTTCTTCAAATTTGGATAATTCTCCCGCAGGGCCTTGCCGATCTTGCCGACGAGCTCCTTGTCGCCCGCGGCCGACGGCCCAACGAAATCGGTCCCCTGGCTCCAGGTCTCGAGATAGCAATGCAAACCCTCGTCGTAATCGGCGCCCGTTGGATTGGCGGTCTTGTCTTGCAACGAGGCGACGCCGTCCTTGCTGACTTCCAGACGCCAATCCCTGTCGTCATTCACCGAGGCGATCAGTTTGGCGAGATCCGCCTCCGACCATTCCCCCTTCAGGTCCAACGTCATGTCTTCAATCCTTTGCTCAGGCTTCGCCGGCGCCCGCGTCGCCGCCGCTCTAACGAGCTCTCTTTATGCAAAGCCCATGCAAACTAGAGCATTTTCAGGCGAAGTGGATACCGGTTCGCGTTAAGAAAATGTGACAAAACAAAGACCTAGAGCTGCTTTCTGATCCCGCCGAAACTGAAGGCGCTCTAGAGGCGACGCCGGATGCGGACAAAAGCGGCCGGGAGTCGGCCGGCTTCTTGATCGGCCGGGACAAATAGGGCAAAACCGCGCCCATCCGGGAACCCGATTTTGACTTTGTGACGATTCGGGTCCCGCATTGTCTTTGCTTGCCGCTTCCACACCGACAGAAAGCGGAATAATTGGAGCTCGCGCTGGCCGAAAGAAGGCCGATTCGAAAAAGCACGTCGCCTTTTTCGATACCTGCTCTAATCTGGCCGGCCATTTCTCCTCCAGCTGTCTGGCGTTGTCATCCATGCTGTCTCCCTTGCGTATCGGCATTGCTGGTCTTGGCACCGTCGGCGCCGCGGTCATTAAAATGCTCGATCGTCAGGCGGACGCCCTGGCGAACCGGACTGGCCGCCAAGTTTCGGTCGCCGGCGTGTCCGCGCGCGACGCCGGCAAGGAGCGCGGGATCGATCTTGCGCGCTTTGGCTGGTTCGATGACCCGGTGGATCTGGCCAAGTCCGGCGATATCGACCTTTTTGTCGAACTCATTGGCGGCGAGGGGGGCGTCGCCCTGGCCGCGGCCGAGGCGGCGCTTGGCGCAGGGAAATCCGTCGTCACTGCGAACAAGGCGCTGCTCGCCAGACACGGGATGAGGCTCGCCCATCTCGCCGAGGAAAAATGCGTGGCGCTGGCCTTCGAGGCTTCGGTGGCTGGCGGCATCCCGATCGTCAAGACATTGCGCGAGGGCCTCGCGGGCAATTCAATTGAGCGCGTCTATGGGATCCTCAACGGAACCTGCAATTACATCCTGACGCGGATGGAGTTGGAGGGCTTGTCCTTCGCGAAATGTTTGAGCGAGGCGCAAAGCCTGGGCTACGCCGAGGCCGATCCGACCTTTGACATTGGCGGCTTCGATACCGCGCATAAGCTCGCGATCCTCACCTCGCTCGCCTTTGGAACGGTTATCGACGCCGAAGCGATCGCGGTCGAGGGCATTTCTTCGATCACGCTCGCCGACCTCGAGGCGGCGGCGGAATTGGGCTATCGCGTCAAACTCCTGGGGGTCGCCCAGCGCACGCCAGACGGCATCGAGCAGCGCGTGCATCCGACCATGGTCGCGAAGTCTTCGGCGATCGCGCAAGTCATGGGGGTCACCAATGCGGTCACGATCGACGCCGACGCCGTGCATGAACTCACCCTCGTTGGACCCGGCGCCGGGGGCCAGGCGACCGCGTCGGCGATCGTCGCCGACATAGCCGATATTGCGCGCGGGGTGCGCTCCGCGCCCTTCGGCCTGCCTGCAGCTTCTCTGGTGAAAGCGCCGCATGCGCCAATGCAACTGCATAAAGGCGGCTATTACGTCAGACTGTCGGTGTTCGACCGCCCAGGCGCCGCGGCGGCGATCGCGACCCGCATGGCCGAGCGCGAGATTTCACTTGAAAGCATTGTGCAGCGTCGGCGTCCCGGCGCGAATGGAGACGCGCCCGGCGTCGCGCCGGTCATCCTGATCACCTATGCAACGCACGAGAAAACCATCCGTCAGGCGCTGGACGCGATCGTCGCCGACGGATTTTTGGCCGACAAGCCGCAGGTCATTCGCATCGAACGGGAATGATTGAAGCTTTCCGTCGAGACGCAAACAGCCATCGCTGGAAGCGGCGTTGCGGCGACGCGAAAGGTTCGGCTCAGGCCAAGGAATTTAGGAAGGTTTGCAAACCAGCCTGGTCAGTTTTCCATCCGGCCGGATGAGGAAGAGATCGCCGGTAAAGTGAAAATATTCCCCGGTAAGACCTGCGACCGAAAACTTCAATTGGATGTCGTTATTGGCGATTGTGCGCGCCTGAGCCGGTTTGGTCTCGCCTGGAAGAGCGACCATGACCGGCTTGGAAGCCGGTATTGTGAGGGAGACCGTTTCAACGGTCGGAAAGGGACCGTCCTTTCCGTAGCTGTTTCCCGTGCAGACAAGGTTGAGATCGGCGGCCTCGGCCAGGACGCAGGAAGCAGCGAGCAAGGCGGAGGCCAGCGATCCAGCCAAAATCCTTTTTTCGAATCCGCTCATTTGACGTCCCATGTGTACCTTCCATGCACAAAGCCCGCGTCAGGACCCGCGCTGATTCGCGCTTTCCTTGAGAGCATTTCTTGGCGAAGCGGATGCCGGTTCGCGCAGCCCGTTATACGCCAATTGGACAAATACTGGATTCCCGGGATAGGTCTTTGGCTAAGCCTTTGATTTACTTGGCGCTCCCTAGGGGAATCGAACCCCTGTTTTCGCCGTGAGAGGGCGACGTCCTAGACCGCTAGACGAAGGGAGCCTAAAGCAATCGATCCGGGTTCTATATCGCGGCGGGCGCGGCCGCAAGCGCTTCGCACAACTCGGATCGAGTCAAAGTCCAAGCGCGATATATTTCGGAACCGCCGCGCGCCGCCTGCCGTTCCGTCAAATGCGGATGCGGAAGGATGGAATAAGCATGACATCGCTCGAAATCGACCATTCAGATCGCCTGCGTCCGCCCGCGCCCCGACCTCTCGACGCCCCGCTTGGCCCCTTAAGAACATTGTGGGCGCTGCGAAAAAATCCGATAGAAACCTGGACCAAGGCGCATTTCGAGCTGCCCATCGTCGTTGGCCCGACCATTTTAGGTCCCATCGCCGTGGTGAGCGATCCGGCCGCTATTCGCCGCGTTTTTCTCGATAATTCCGCCAATTACCGCAAGGATGATCTACAAAAGCGCATTCTCGGGTCGGGGCTCCGCGAGGGCGTGTTCTTGGCGGAAGGAGACGATTGGCGCGTGCAAAGGCGCACCCTGGCGCCGCTCTTCACGCCCCGAACGGTCGCCTCTTTCGCGCGCGCGACGGACGACGCCGCGCGCGATCTCGTCGCGCGCTGGCGGCGCCTGCGCGCGGGACGGATCATCGACATCCAGCCCGAGATGGGGCGGGTGACGCTCGACGTGCTTGGGCGGACGATCTTTTCGGACGGGCTTGGCCGCGACGCCAACACGTTCATGACCGCGATCACCCGCTATTTCCTGACGCTGGGGCAACTCGATCCGTTCGACATGCTGGATTTCCCGGAGTGGGTTTCCCGATGGAGCAAGCGCGGCAACCAGAGCGCGCTCGATTTCTTCAATGAGGCGGTCCAAGAGATCATTGACAGGCGCAAATCGCTTCTGGCCAAGGACAAGGCCGCCGCCCCGCGCGATATCCTGACCTTGCTCCTCGAAGCCCAGGATCCCGAAACCGGCGCCGGGTTAAGCGAATCCCAGGTTCAATCCAACGTGTTGACCTTCATCGGCGCCGGGCACGAGACCACCGCCAACGCCTTGACCTGGTCGCTGTTTTTGCTTTCGCTTTCAAACGAGTGGCGGGAGCGCCTCGCGGCGGAGGCCGACGCCGTGCTTGCGGGCCCGGTCGAGACCTATGCCGAAAGGCTTATCGAGACGAGGGCGGTCATAGAGGAGGCGATGCGTCTCTATCCGCCGGCCGCCACTATGAGCCGGCAGGCGATCGGCCCCGACGATCTCGCCGGCAAGCGCATCCGCAAGAATACTTTGGTCATGGTGTCGCAATGGGTGTTGCACCGGCATCGCTTGCTCTGGGATGATCCGGAAAGCTTCGATCCGCGGCGCTTCTTGCCGGGCGCCCGTGAAAAAATCGATCGCTTCGCCTATCTGCCGTTCGGCGCGGGGCCGCGAGTCTGCATCGGCGCCTCGTTTGCGATGCAGGAGGCGGCGATCCTTCTCGCCCATATCATGCGGTCGTTCCGGCTCGATCTGAAGAAAAATCATCTCGTGACGCCGGTGCAGCATATTACCCTACGGCCGGCAAATGGCCTGCCGATGATGTTGCGCCATCGGGGTCAGCCGAGCGGATAGGCGGCCTCGATGACATAGGGGCCGCCGCCCGTGGACGCCCGCGACGAGAACAGGACGAAGCGCTGCGCCTCGAAGCGGCGCGAGAGAAAATATCCGCGCACCGAGAGGTAATCCGCGACAGCGGCGGAGGAGGCGGCCCGCAGCCGCGCCAGAGTGACATGCGGCGTGAACTTGCGCGGTTCGGGCGCGATCCCGATCCGCCGAAGCAGCCGCTCCTGCTGCGCCTGGAGTTCGACCAGATCGGAAGCGGGTTTGGCTTTGGCGACGATCGCCCTGGGCTTGTCGCCGCCGAAGGAGCTCAGTCCTTCGAGGGTGACGGTGAAAGGCCGCCGCCTGATTTGCTCGAGGGACGAATGGACATCGCAGGCGGTGGCGTCGTCGATGTCGCCGATGAAGCGCAAGGTGATGTGGTAGTTTTCAACGTCGATCCAGCGCGCGCCGCTGATTCCGCCGCGCATCATGCTGAGATCGAGCGCAAGATCGGAGGGGATCTCGAGTCCGGTGAACAAACGCATGGTCCCTCCCGCTGACTGAGTGGGGCGCCGCGAATCATCGCGGCTGGCGCCGCGCAAAGGCATTTTAGCAAAGTTTTCAGGCGGCGAAAATCCAGTCCGGGGCCGCCGCCCGATTCTCCTTAAGTTTTACCCAAATGATTCGTCGGCCGGAATGGAGAGGGGGCCTTCGCCAAGCATATGCGGAATCGCCTTGGCTCGCTATCTCTTTGTTCTAATGTAGGATTTTATCCGGCTTTGGCATCGTGCCCTAGCGCAAATCCGAAATGATCGTTGAACGGTCAGTGCCGAGCAGCTTCATCCGAACAAGAAGGTCGCCGTCGAACCACAAGTCGCGGTCGAACTCACCTGGCGTTTTGTCGGAAATTCTGTAGTGGCGGGTCTGATGCTTGACGCCGCGTAGAATTAAGGTTTCTTCGCCAAGATCCTTGGCCTTGATCGACAGACGTTTGCCATTAGCAGGCTCGAACAGGTCAGGGTGGTTGACGATGTCCTTGCTCCACAAGCTGGCCGGGGCGATCGTCTTGGGGACCTCGCTATGCTTGCCGTCAACGTCCAGCTTTAGTTTGTCGGGCGTCGGACCGGGCCCGACATCGATCGCATGTTTGGTTCCATTGTCGTTGGTCCGCGATTTGAACGCAACCAATTGGCCGTTCTTCCATGTCTCGGTTGCGGTATGTTCGAAGCGATAAGCCTCGAACATCATCACCTTGACGGAAATATCCGTGACCGTTTTGACGGTCGTCGCATCGTTCTGGCGCTCAATGTCGATGGTTGTGGCGCCGATCTTGTTGCCTTCCCGGTCGATGTCGAAAACTTGATGGATTTTGACGGGCGCGGCCGGAGCCGTCGGGCGAGCGGGCGCATCTGCGCGAGCTGGAGCATCTGCGCGAGGGGGAGCGTCTGCGCGAGGGGGAGCGTCGGGGCGGGGTGCGGGATCGGCGCAGGCCGAACCGGCCGCCAAAGTTGCAAAAGCAAAGGGGAGCAGAACGAGGACACCGCCGAGAAATCTCATTATCGTCACCGTCATGAGTGTGGGGGCGTTACGCTGCGCGGCGAAAGCGCCAGTTTGGACCCTGCAAATTCGCCGCGCCATTTCATCTTCGGCGCGGTGGGATTCGCAAGTGAGCATATCGCATTTTCCTGTCGCGCGCCTCGAACTTTGCTGGGCGACGCGTCACCGCGCGGTCGCTAGGGTCAGATTGCGGGTGAGGCTTTCGCGTGCGGCGGCGGAAGAAACCCCTTCCTGACGCAGAGCCCGCAAGGATTTTGCCCGCAGGCTCTTGGACAGCTTCTGCCCCGATGCATCGCGCAGGAGCATGTGGTGATGATAGGACGGGGCTGGAAGGTCGAGCAACGCCTGCAACAAGCGATGCAGGCTGGTCGCCATGAACAGATCCTCGCCGCGCACGACGTCGGTCACGCCCTGCAGCGCATCGTCGACCACCACGGCGATGTGATAGCTCGTCTGCACATCCTTGCGCGAGAGCACCGCGTCGCCCCACCGCGCCGGTTCGGCGGCGACATCGCGCATTTGCGCGCCCGCGCCAAATTCGCGCCAGCCGAGTTGGAGCTTCGCCGCGGCGAGCGCGGCGTCCATGTCGATCCGCCGCGCCGCAGGCTGGCCCGCCGCGAGCCGGCGCCGGCGCTCCTCTTTTGAGAGATGTTTGCACGCGCCTGGATAGAGCGGGGAGCCGTCGGGATCGCGGGGCCAGTCGGATTTCCCGGCGACCGCGGTAATGATCTCGCCTCGCGTGCAAAAGCAGGGGTAAGTCAACCGGCGCTCCGTGAGTCTGTCGAGCGCGACGGCATAATCGGAAAAATGCTCGGATTGACGCCGAACCGGCTCCTCCCAGCTCAGGCCTAGCCAGCGCAAGTCCTCGTAAATGGCCTGTTCGAATTCGGGACGGCAGCGTTCGATGTCGATATCCTCGATCCGCAGCAACAAGCGCCCGCCGCTCGCCCGCGCCATGTCGAAATTCATCAAGGCGGAATAGGCGTGGCCCAGATGAAGATAGCCGTTCGATGAAGGCGCGAAGCGGAAAACGGGATTGGGGAAAGACCGGGTCATGCCTTAGCTCCGCGGCGGAACTGCGTCAGGGCGGGACAAACGAAAGCGGACGCTACAAAGTTCAGCACGAATCGGCGCAAAAAAGCGCCCGCAGGTTACCGGTTGCGCAATTGAAATATAGCGGGCTTTGCAGCGCGTCCGCCATAGGTTTTTGTGTTTTCAAATTGTTGTGAAAATTGGATGACCAATATGCGTGAATGCGCCGATGGATTGGAACGAATTTACGGCCGCGACATCCGCGAAGACGTCAATTCCCCGTTACAGCATCCAATCGTGGCTCTCGGCGAATTTTATAAATTCTTCTAGATCGCTGTCCTCTCGTTCTGGCGACCAGAGGAGACCGATCGTTCGCATGATCGCCATGTCCGACACCGCCACCTGTCTGACGGCCGGAGCCGAGAAATGGGCTGGAACAAACGCAACGCCTATTCCCGCGGCGACGAGCGCCAGCGCCCTATCATCCTGGTCGGTCTTATAGACGACGCGCAGCTTCATGCCGTGCGAAACAAGCAAGCTGCCCAGCTCGTGGTCCTTATCGCAGCGCGTCCGCGCGATGAAAGGTTCATTCAAAAGATCGGCGAGCTTCACGGCCGATCGCAGCGCGAAGCGATGATGTTCTGGAACAGCCAAGACGTAGGGTTCTTTGAAAAGAACCCGCCCTGAAAACTTGGCGGCGTCGCTGTCGAAAATCGTAAGGATCGTGTCAAGCTTCTGTTCTTGGAGAGATTTGACCAGTCGTTCGGACGTTCCATCCGACACCTCGATCGCCACCTCGGGGTTGGCGCGCCGGAACGCGCTGAGCAGCTTCGACACCTGGCCGCTGGAGAGTGTTTGCAGCACTCCCAATTTCAGAAGTTTCGGAGCGGCGATCGTTTGCAGCTCGGCTTTCACCGTATTCCAGGCATATAGAATTGTCTTGCCCGCCGCGAGCACGCGCATCCCGGCGGCTGTCGGGACCACGGGCGTGCGCTGCCGGTCGAGCAATTTGACGTCAAGCTCCGCCTCGAGCCTCGCGATGCTGTGCGAGATTGCCGACTGCGAAACGGCTGCGCGCTGCGCTCCCTTCGTGAAACTGCCTGTTTCCACGACGGCGAGGAAATGTCTGATCTGGTGGAGCTCCATGCGAAATCTATATCTGGTTTGGCCGACCGCCATCATCGGGTCGCCGAGCGTGACTGTTAACGCATGAACGCCCGCTAGGCTACGGCGCCGCCCACCGCTGATCTTGACGGCTCATGGCCGGGCTTTGCGTCCGCCGCGCCGCGGCATTGAATGCGCGCCCGTAGGGCTGACCGGCTTGCTCCCTCGCGAACGACCCATAATCCTGTCACGGGTCTTTCGGCGCCCCTTTGATAGGGAGAACGGCGAAGCGATGACTTCGAGGTCAAGGGTTCGGACGCAGGCGCAGTTTGCTTGAAAAAGACACCTGCTTAGGCGCAGGCGACGATTTCCCCCGCGTGCCGCTGCCATGTGAACAGCGGGGAAAATCGCGCGTTTCACCTTGTTAAGTCGATGCTCCACCGGACTGAGGCCGCCGGATTACCGGAGCGCATTTCGAGTTGATCTCAATTCCCAAGATATAGGTGCGGCCTCTCGGCCTGAACGCTGGCGGTTCGGATCGTTGAGATCGCCGCCGCCGGCGCTTGTTTGCTATTCCGCCGGCTCGAGGCCGAGGACGTCTTCATTGCCGGCGCAAAGCTCCTGGATCCGGCCGAGGATTAGCAGAACGACGCCGAATACCGAGAGCATGAACCAGCCGAAGAAGACGAACATCCAATGCAGGGGAGCAACGAACAGCTCTTCCATGAACCAGAACGTATGGCCCCATTCATTGAGCGCGACGTTCGGGAAAATCATGAACGGGCCGACGAACAGCATCAAATAGGCGATCGAGTAGCCTTTGGTGCCGAAGGTCGGAAGCCTGGTTCTTGCGTACATGAAGCCGCCGACGCCCATGATGATATACATCGGGTAGCTCATATAGAACTCGATGATGTGGCTGGGCGTGAAGTCGGTGTCGCGAATGACCGTCTGGTGCCAGGTGCCGTCCTGCTCGGTGAAGTAGCTAGCGCCCCAGTAGATCGCGATGCCGTACATGATCAACCAGTTCAAAAGATAGAAGATGCGCCGCAGTTCTTCGCGGGGGGCGACATTGGCGAGGTCCTTGTCGCGGGTCTTCCAGAGATAGCCGACGATCGCGAGGAAGGAGATCAGTTCGACGGGCTCTTCGATGTAGAGGATGCGCATCCAATAGGTCTGGAATTCAGGGGCGAAGGAATCGAGCCCGTAAAGCCAGCCGAATTTCTGCTCGTAGATGCGCACGCCGAGATAGAAGGCGCACATCACGCCAGCGCCGATGAACATCGGCGCTGGATCCCATATCTTCGCCGCGGCGGAGGCGGCTCCAGCCTCCGCGCGGGCAGTGGTTGTGTCAGAAATTAAACTCATCTCCCATGCCTCATTTGTTTTTTTGATGGATCGCCGAAGTCGAGCGCGAGATGTAGCGTCACGTATCGCGGCTTCAGCTTCCTAAAAATCTACAGGAGCCAAAATCATAAAGAAAATCGTTTGTTGTCATGCTGGCCATCGAAAATGATCATGCCAACTCCTGAGGCAAGGCAATGGAGATCCTATGCGTGCGGGTCGTCCTCGCTTTGGATGCCGTGTGATCTTCGACGCTCCATTGCTCTCGGCGGCGATCTGGCGCAGCCGCTGCAATTGACAGCCTGGATCCGCAATCGAGATCTATGCCTCGCTTCTCTAGAGCCGGATGATTTTGGACGGAATCGCAACGCGATCTCGTCCAAAGTCTTAAATCCGCCTCTCCTCAAAGTGTTAGAGCATGATGTCGTTTGAAAACCGGTTCCCACTTTTCGGCATCATGTTCTAGGACAGGGTCGCGCGTCCTAGGCGAGCGCGGGCGATCAGGGCGCTTGCGGTGGGAGGCTAAAGGCCACGATCTCGCCCTAGCGGCGCGCCAGCCCCGGACAAGTTCGCTTCTCTACATCTCACATCCGACGCAGGCCTGCATCGGAGTGCTCATTGTGGGACCGGTTTATCTTTTTGATCTTGCTTCGCAACAGGCGCTTTGGCTGTCCGCGCGGCAAACGGCGGTCGCCGGGAATATCGCCAATGCGAATACGCCCGGCTTTAAGGCCGCGGATGTTCCGCCCTTCGAGGCGGTCTTTAATGACGCCAGCTTGGCTTTGGCCGCAACCAATCCGCTTCATCTCGCTCTCGATCCTCTGACGCCGGACTCGATCTCGGTCAAAGATGGTTCGAATTGGGAAGTGACGCATTCCGGCAATTCGGTCAGCCTAGAACAGGAGCTGATGAAAGCGGGAGAGGTGAACAGCGCGCATTCTTTGAATCGCGGCGTTGTGAAGGCGTTCAACCAAATGCTGATGGCGAGCTTGAAAGGATAGCCATGATCGATCCCCTCAATGCAGCGATCAAGATCGCGGGCTCCGGCCTCGAGGTCCAATCGGCGCGGCTTCGCATCGTCTCGGAAAACCTGGCCAATGCGCAATCGACCGGAGCGGCGCCGGGCGCCAATCCCTATGCGCGCAAGACGGTGACGTTCGAGAGCGAGATGGATCAAGCGTTGGGCGCCGATCTCGTGCGGATCAAGACCGTCGGCGTGGATCGCTCGCCTTTCCGCGTCGAACAGGATCCTGGCAGCCCGGCGGCCGATTCAAAGGGCTTCGTCAAGCTTCCCAACGTAAACATCCTCATGGAAATGGCGGACATGCGGGAGGCAAATCGATCCTATGAAGCCAATCTTCAGGTCGTCAAACAGGCCACCAATTTGAACGCCGCTAATCTCGATCTCTTGAGGACATCATCATGATCCCTTCGCTCGCTCTTGTGAATTCGGCGTTTGGCGCCGCGGGGTCGGAAGCCGCTTCTGCGGTGGCTTCGGTTGCGGCGCCGATCGCCAGCCCAGCGGCCACCGGCGCCGATTTCAGCCAGGTTTTCGCCCAAGTTGGCGAGGCGATCAACAGCCTTAAAGCTGGCGAAGCGGCCTCGATTTCCGGGGTGCAGGGCCACGCCTCTGTACAGCATGTGGTTGAGTCCATCATGGAGGCCCAGCGCTCGCTCCAGACCGCGATCGCGATCCGCGACAAGGTCGTCTCCGCTTATCAATCGCTCAGTCAGATGGCGATATAAGGAAACAAGATGAGAGCGCTTTCCATTGCCGCGACAGGCATGGCGGCCCAGGACTTGAATGTTCAGGTCATCGCCAACAACATCGCCAACATCAACACCACCGCCTTCAAACGTGCGCGCGCGGAATTCACGGATTTGCTATATCAGGCCGAGCGGCTTCAAGGCGTGTCGAGCCGCGGTCAGAACAACACGATTCCTGAGGGGGCGCAGCTCGGCCTTGGGGTTCGCACCGCGGCGATCCGCAATTTGCATATTCAGGGCGCCTTGGCGAATACCGGAAATCGGCTGGACGTCGCATTGAACGGACGCGGCTGGTTTCAGGTCACCGATGCGAATGGGGACACGGTCTATACGCGCGCCGGCGCCTTCAACACCAATGCGACAGGCCAGATCGTGACGACGGACGGATATATGGTCAGTCCGACCATGATCATTCCGAACAATGCGCTCGACGTGACGATCAGCCAGTCCGGGCAGGTCGCCGCAATCGTCGCCGGGCAAACGACGCCGCAGCAGATCGGTCAATTCGCGCTCGCGAATTTCGCCAACGAGGCCGGGTTGACGCCATTAGGAAATAATCTCTACCGCCAGACCGAGGCGTCCGGCGCGCCCGTCGCCGGCGTTCCCGGCGACCCAGGGTTCGCGACGATCAGCCAGGGCTATCTCGAAAGCTCGAATGTGGATCCGGTCAAGGAAATCACCGATTTGATCTCCGCGCAACGCGCCTATGAGATGAACTCAAAGGTGATCCAGGCCGCCTCCGACATGGCCAGCACCGTATCGAAGAATCTAGGATGACAATAATGGCCGCAAAGCTGAGCCTTCGTTCGGCCGCCGCGAGGGCTGTCGCAATATTCGCGCTCGCGGCAATCGGCTGCGAGGATCGGCTCGGCGCGGTTGAGTCTAATGTCCTGCCGGTGCCGACCATCACGATCTATCCGGGCGATGCGATCAAGAACAATTGGCTGGTCGAACGCGAATTTCCTGAAAACGCCAGGTCCGCAAGGGGCGGTGTGATCGAGACTCGAGAGGCTGTCGTCGGCAAGATCGCCCGGCGCACTCTGCTTCCTGGAGCGCCGATTCCCTGGAACGCGATCATGGAGCCGAAGGCTGTTACGAATGGCGCAAAGATCAGGATTGTTTTCGAAGAGGCGGGCCTTGCCATAACGGCCTATGGGGCGGCGCTTCAATCAGGCGGCGTTGGAGACATTGTCTCTGTCCGCAATTTGGACAGCGGACTGACGGTCTCTGGAACCGTGCAATCGGACGGCTCCGTCCGCGTGAGCGGCGGCTGATGTTGCGAATCTGGCTGGTCCTTCTGCTCTGCGCGCTCGGCTGTTCCGCCTCGGCTTCAGTCCGGATCAAGGATATCGCAAGTCTGCAGGGCGTCCGCGAAAATCAGCTGGTCGGCTATGGACTTGTCGTCGGGCTGCAAAGCACCGGCGATACCTTGCGCAATTCGACCTTCACTGAGCAGGCGCTTCAATCCATGCTTGACCGCATGGGGATCAATGTCCGCGCCATCGCCTTGCGCACCCGCAACGTCGCCGCCGTTCTCGTCACCGCCGATCTGCCTCCTTTTGTTCAGCCGGGAGCCAGGATCGACGTCACTGTGTCCTCGCTCGGCGACGCGACTTCCCTGTTTGGCGGGACTTTGATCCTGACAAGTCTTTCGGGCGTCGACGGGCAGACCTATGCGATCGCTCAAGGGCAAGTCGCGGTCTCCGGCTTTGCGGCCTCCGGACAGGCGGAGAGCGTCACCGTCAATGTTGCGACGGCCGGGCACATCTCGAATGGCGCATTGATTGAACGCGAGGTTCCAGGTCAACTCAAGGACATCGGTCCTCTCATGCTGGTTCTGAAAAATCCGGATTTCAACACCGCGGTTCGAATTGCCGACGCCATCAACGCCTATGCCGTTCGCAGATTTGGCGAACGGTTAGCGCATGAGCAAGACCAAAGGTCGGTCTCATTGACAAAGCCGCGGCGTATCGGAACCACGCGCTTCATGGCGGAAATCGGCGATCTTTTAGTCGAGCCGGACATCCCCGCGCGCGTAGTCATCGACGCGCGAAGCGGAACCATCGTCATCGGTCAGGATGTCCAGATTTCCACGGTCGCGCTGACGCATGGCAATCTCACCGTCCGCGTCACCGAAACGCCCCAGGTTTCTCAGCCCGCGCCCTTTTCATATAGGGGCAGAACCGTCGTAACGCCGCAGACCGAAATCGATGGCGGCGAAACGGGCGGCCAGATCGCGGTCATCAAGGGCGCCAGTCTGCGCAGTTTGATCAATGGTTTGAATCTGATTGGCCTGAAGCCGATGGGGATCATCGCGATTCTTGAAGCGATCAAGGCGGCCGGCGCACTTCACGCCGACCTTGTTGTCCAATGAGCGTCTAGAAAAGCGCGGCCAGTCTTGCGCAAGCTTGCTCGATCAGTTTGTACAGCATGAGCAGGAGAATATTGCGGTCATGGCTCGTGTAGCATCGTTCCTTATCCGGTTGACTACTAGCGCGGCGATCGTTCCGCCGTCTCTGTTAGCGTCGGGCATTTGCCTCGAGCAGAAGAAGGTGGAGGCGCCCAAACCGGCGGAGGCGAAAGCGCCGGCAACCGACATTCAGCAATTTTGCGCCAATAACGCCGCGATCATGGGGGACGCAAAGATCGGTTGGCAGACCTCCAGGCTGGTTGTGCTTGAAGAGCAAATTCGTCAGCGCCTGGCGGAGCTTGAAGCGAAGAAGGCCGAATATGCAGAGTGGCTGCGCAAGCGCGAGGACGCGATGAGGCAGGCCGCCGAAAGCGTTGTTGCGATCTATGCGCGCATGCGGCCGGATGCCGCCGCTTTACAGATCGCGGCGATGGATGACGCGGCGGCGGCGGCGATTCTCGCCAAGCTCTCGTCGCGAAACGCAGGCGCGATCCTCAATGAAATGGAGGCGGGCCGCGCGGCGCGGCTAACCCGCACGATGTCGGGGCCGGATGCCGCGCCCGACCGAAAGAGATCGTAGATGAGACATGTAGCTCTCCTGGTCTTCATGAGCGTCCTCGGCGGGTGCGCTGGAGACATAAGGGAAATTGGCCGGGAGCCCTTCATGAGTCCGGTCGGCACCGGGCTCGTAGCCGACGTGCAGCCTTCTGCAAGCGCGATCTTTCTGCCGTCCGGAAGAGGTAGTCCGCAGTCGATCTGGAACGGCGGCCGCGCAGATATTTTCAGCGATCCGCGGGCGGCCAAGATAGGCGATGTCGTGACGGTGAACATCGCCATCAATGATCGAGCGACATTTGGCAATATGACCGATCGATCACTCGACGCGCAAGTCGACGCTGGGTTTGATTTCAAGCTTTCGGCCAATAATAAGACGACGGAATTGAAGCCTCAATTCACCTCCAGCGCGCTGTCCTCGACCAAGGGCGAGGGGACGACCGATCGTTCTGAAAAAATTCGATTGTCGGTGGCGGCGGTTGTCACCGACGTCTTGCCGAACGGAAATTTAATTGTCAGCGGCTCGCAAGAAGTGCGGGTTAACTTCGAGTTGCGGTTGTTGAACGTCGCGGGAATCGTGCGTCCGCGAGACATCTCCAAGGACAACACGATCTCCTACGACAAGGTCGCCGAGGCGCGCATCTCATATGGCGGTCGAGGTCGGATCATGGAAGTCCAACAACCAGCGATCGGTCAACAAATCTATGATTGGTTCAAGCCGCTTTAGAAAGCGATCCCAAAAAATTGCGGACATTTTATAGGGCAATGCTGAAAAGGAGAGCGATCGATCGATTCGGCTCGAACCGCTTCCGCTCTAAGGCGCTCCCGGATCGAATGGATTCATTTGATTGAAAATGAAACGTTCGGATTTAAAGAGTTGAAGCAAGTTGGAATCGAAAAGGCCGACCAACTTCCTTAAGATCCCACTCGAGAAGGTCTGGATTGCGGGACGATGGCGAGAAGTGATGAGACAGCGCTGCTGACAGGTCCGATTCGGGCACCAGGTGGGTCGACTGCGGTCTGGCTCGGCGCGATGGTCACATTGACGCTTGTAGCGATCGCAGTGGGCTCCGCTTTGGGCCTTCACGTTGCTGGGACTGTCAAGAAAAGCATGGAAAATAGTGCTCAAGAGCGCGTTTCGCGGAGCGCGCCGAACTACGGGGGCGACACGCAGCTGCGTGATTTGCCGCCGATCATCGCCAATCTCGCGGAGCCCGCCGAGGCCTGGGTGAGATTGCAGGCCTCGATCGTATTCGACGCCAAGGCTCTCCTAAAGCCCGAGGTGGTCGCGGGGCAGATTGCCGAAGATATTCTTGGCTTCATGCGGACTTTGTCGATTGCGCAAATCGGCGGCGCCAGCGGGCTGCAGCATTTGCGCGAGGATTTGAATGAGCGCGCGGCGATTCGCTCCGAAGGACGCGTCCGGGAGCTGATCATTCAAGCCCTGGTGGTGCAGTGAATAGATTGCTTGTTGGACTCATTTTCATTCTGGCGTCCGCCGCGGCGGCGTCCGCGCAAACGCCAGATCTTAACGCGCTGATTCCGTCTGGAGGCGGGACCGCGGCGGGCCGGATTATTCAGCTTGTGGCCCTGCTGACGGTTCTGTCAGTCGCGCCGGGCCTGCTCGTGATGGTGACCAGTTTCACCCGCTTCGCCGTCGCTTTATCGTTCCTGCGCTCGGGGCTCGGCTTGCAAAGCACGCCGGCCAATCTGATCCTCATCAGTCTTTCGCTTTTCATGACCTTTTACGTCATGGCCCCGACTTTCGAACGCGCCTGGGAAACCGGGGTGAAGCCGCTGATGGACAACAGCTTGTCCGAGCAGGAGGCGTTCGGCAAAATCGTCGAGCCATTTCGCGAATTCATGCTGGCGCAGGTCCGCGATAAAGATCTTAAGCTATTTGAGGATCTCGCGAAGGACAATTTCAGGACCAAGGATCAGGCCAAAGGCGAGATCCGGGTCTTGATTCCCGCCTTCATGATCTCGGAGCTGCGGCGCGGTTTCGAGATCGGATTTCTGATTGCGCTGCCCTTTCTTGTCATCGACATGATCGTGTCGACGTTGACCATGGCGATGGGAATGATGATGATGCCGCCTTCGGTGATCGCGCTTCCTCTCAAGGTCCTGTTCTTTATCCTGATCGACGGCTGGAGCTTGTTGATCGGAAGTCTTGTAAGATCTTACGTATAATCAACAATCCCGCCGGCCTACGCGCCGCAATTAAGCTTTGCGCAAGGATGCGGTGCTAAGAAGAACACACGGCAGGTTGGATCGGCTATAAGCATCCAAAGGCATCAGGCCGCCCTGCCGTACCGGCGAAAATCCGGTATGTCCCCGCTCTTTCAATCACATCAAGGGACATCCCATGTCGAGCCTATTGACCAACACGTCCGCGATGACGGCGCTCGCCGCCCTCACCAAGACACAAGCAAATTTGAACACGACTCAAAACCAGGTTTCGACCGGACTGCGCATTTCCAGCGCCGCCGATAATGCTTCCTATTGGTCGATCGCCACCAAGATGCAATCCAATGTTGGCGCTCTTGGCGCCGTCTCCGATGCGCTCAGCGAAAGTTCGGCTTTGGTCTCGACGATGACCTCGGCGCTGCAGAGCAGCATTTCCGTCGTCAACGCGATCAAGAACGATCTTGTCACCGCCTCAAATCCCGCCTCCGATCTCAGCAAAATCCAGACCGACATCGCCGCGCGGCAGAGCCTCCTGCTCAGCATCGGCGGGTCCGCCAATTTCAGCGGGCAGAATTTTCTGGAAACGACCGGCGGGACAGTCGACCTCGTCGCCTCCTACGATTCGACGAATGGCGTCAGCTTTCTCAGCGTCGACACAAGCCAGACCGCGCTGTTTGACTCCACGACGGCGCCGACCACAGGCATCCTCGGAGCGAATGGCGCGAACTTTGCCACAGCGTCAGTCCTGTCTTTGGACATCTCGGCCGCTACGGCCGGCGATCTCGCCAATATGTTGAAGGATGTTGAGACCGCCATCAGTTCGCTGACGACGGCCGCGAGCACGCTCGGCGCAACAACGGTCAATATCACGACGCAACAGAATTTTGTCTCGAATCTGACCGATTCGCTGACCACTGGCGTCGGTTCGCTTGTCGACGCCAACATGAACGAAGCCGCGACCAAGCTTGCGGCGCTCCAGGTGCAGCAGCAACTCGGCATCCAAGCCTTGAGCATTTCCAACTCGAACACTCAATTGATTCTGAAATTGTTCCCCTAAGAACAACGGCTCCCCGAAAAGTTAGCGCAAGAATGGAGGCCGCGTTCATTGTCGAACGCGGCTGTTTCATTTTGCAACCCCCGGGCAAGCTTGCCCCCTTAGATTGGTGACCGCGAATGGCGCACACAATCGAGGCGGGGGATGACAGGGCAAGAACAGATCGAGCGTCTCTGGGCTAGTCTGCAAAAGCTCGGCTCGCGCCGTCTCATCGCGCTTGCGATGATCGGCGTTTCGGTTTTCGCAATGACCGGATTGGCAGGCTATTTTCTAAGCCGTCCGGCGCTTGAAGTGCTTTATGCCGGCCTTGATCGGCAGGATGTCAGCCGAATCGGCGCCGCGCTCAAGGAAGCTGATATCTCTTTCGACGTGAACTCCGACGGCAACACGGTGCTGGTTCGTTATGGCGAAACGGCGCGCGCGCGGATGCTGCTTGCCGAAAAAGGGCTGCCGAACAGTCCGAATGCCGGCAACGAGCTCTTCGACAAACTTGGGTCGCTCGGTCTGACATCCTTCATGCAGGAAATCACAAGGGTCAGGGCGCTCGAAGGCGAGCTGGCGCGGACGATCCAATTGATGCGCGGCGTGAAGGCGGCGCGCGTCCATGTCGTCATGCCGGATGAAGGCTCGTTTCGGCGAACGCGGCAGCCGCCGTCCGCCTCGGTGGTCATCCGAACCGAAATTGCCGACGATGTCGGCGCCGCCAAGGCCATCCGTCATCTGGTGGCGGCGGCCGTGCCAGGGATGACGATGGAGGAGGTCACGGTTCTGAATACGGAAGGAGTCCTTCTGGCCTCGGGCAACGATCTTGCCGATACGGCTCCGGGGGGAATGCTGACCCTGGAAAAGACCGTCTCGCGGGAAATTCTGGACAATATTCGCAAGACGCTGACGCCTTATCTCGGCTTGCGCAATTTCCAGATCAGCGTCGCCGCCCGCTTAAACACGGACAAGAGGCAGACGAACGAGACAATTTTCAATCCTGAATCGCGGGTAGAACGGTCGGTTAAGGTCACGAAGCAGAACCAAACCCTGCAAAACTCCACCAACCAAGCCCCGACCACTGTCGAGCGAAATTTGCCGCAGGAAAATACCCGCGCCGATGACGGCAAACAATCGAATGAAGAGAGCCTGAAGCGCGAGGAGCTGACCAATTATGAGCTCTCCTCGAAGACGATCACGACCGTTAGCGGCGGCTATGGGATAGACAATCTTTCGGTTGCGGTCTTGGTCAACCGCGCGAGCCTCGCCGCTGGACTAGGGGAGAAGGCGACGCCCGAAGCGATCGACAGGCAATTGCGCGAGCTGGAGCAATTGGTCGCTTCAGCGGCGGGCGCGAATAAGGAGCGCGGCGATGCGATTAAGATTTCCGCCGTGGATTTTATCGACGCCGGGCATGATCTGGAGCCGCAGCCGCCGCCGGCGGTCGGCGAAATGCTGCTTCGCCAATCTGGCAATGTCTTGAATGCGGCGACCATCCTGATCGTTACGCTGCTCTTGATTTGGTTTGGATTGCGGCCGGCGGCGAAAGCCATCTTCGCGGCGCCGGTTGCGATGGTCGAGGCGCCCGCCGAACTGGCTGCGCTCGAAAATCTTGGCGGGCTCGAGTCGGGGGATGAGGTCCGAGCGCAGCTTCAAAATTGGTCTATGCCTGGAGAAGTCAACCTGATCGAGGATCTGACCAATAGTCCTCGGCGTTCGCCGCAAAAACGTCTTGAGCAGATCGTCGAGTTTGACGAGGAGCAGGCCGCCGCTGTTCTCAAACAATGGATGCATCAGGGAGAGCGTGCGTGATGGCGCGACCTGTGGCGGAGGTTCTTGTTCGTTTCGGATTGCGCGCTCCAATCGAGCCTATGGAGGAGGCCCTTGACGAACCGCCCTGCTTGCCTTTGCCGGGGCCAATCTTGGCAGACGATTGCGCGCTGTCTATCGAACTCGCGCGAGAGGAAGGCAATGCCGAGGGCGCTGCGGAGGCGCTCGCTGCGGCTTGCGCCGAACACGAGGCGGCGCTTGCGCGAGAGAGGCTCCTGTTCGAGACTCGACTTTCGGATGAACGCGCCAAATGGACGCAAGACGAATCTGCAAGGCTAAGCCAGAAGATCGACTTGGCTCTCGCTGAAATCGAGGCGGATATCGCGCGCAGCGCAGCGCGAGTCCTGCGGTTCTTTCTCAGCGAACCCTTGCGCCGAAAAGTTGTCGAGCAACTCGCCCACGAAGTTGGGGTTTTGCTCAACGGCAAGGAGCATCCCATCATCAAGATCAGCGGCGCGGAGGATCTTATCAACGCGCTTCGCGACAAACTGTCGGCTTTCTCCGCCACAATCGATTATGCGCCTGATCGCTCGACCGATGTCAAAGTCGTCGCCGATCAAACGGTCATCGATTCGCGGATTGAGGCGTGGATCGAAAGAATCAAGGCATTGCCGGAGTAAGCCTGTGTCGGAGAAGGAACCGCAAGAAATCGTGATCATCAGGCGCCGCGCCAGTCCCGAGGAAGGACATCATGGCGGCGCCTGGAAAATCGCCTTCGCGGATTTCATGACCGCGATGATGGCGTTGTTCCTCGTCCTGTGGCTCATCAGTTCGACCAGCGACAAGACGAAGCACACTGTGGCACAATATTTTAATCCGGTAAAGCTTGTCGACATGACCACGCTGAAGAAAGGGTTTCGCGATCCCAAGGACACTGAAATGGGCGCAGGACCGAGCGTCAAGGAATCAGAGTCGGAGGTGGAGGCTCCTTCGAGACTCGCGCCGGTGAAGGGCGTGCATTCGACAGCCGGCGCGAGGCCGCCGACGCATTCGGAGGCCGCGCTTTTTCGCGATCCTTACGCCGTCCTTGCCGAGATTGTCGCCAACGCGCAGTCTGAGGCGTCGAAGCCGGAATCAAGCGCCGGGTCATCGCCCGCGTCGGAGTCCAATGACGCCGCCGAGACGTTTCGGGATCCTTTTTCAACCGTTCCGCATGGGCCTGAGCCAAAGGCTCAGCCGTCATCTGCTTCGGCGCATGGCAAGAGGCCGCGCGCCGCTGGTGCGACGCAGGATCTTGTCCAGCCGGAAAGGCTCGCAGCGCTGGAGGTTGGAGATCGGACAGGCCCTTTGCCAACGCCCGCGCCTGACGCCAAGACGCCGGCGGCCGCCGCGGCACCGCATGAAGCCGGCGCTGAATCCTCGCGCGCGAACGATGCCGAGGCGGCCAAGCTGAAATTGGAAATTTTCAATGCGGCGAGGATGGAGACGCGAACGCAGAACGCTCCGCGCCTTGATGTTCAGGGCACGGATGAGGGCGTTCTCATCAGTCTGACGGATGATTTGAATTATTCGATGTTTGCGGTCGGCTCGGCCGAACCGCAACCGCGGACCATCGAGGTTATGGAGAAGATTGGGCGGCTTCTAAAGACGCGCGGCGGCCTGCTCGTGATACGCGGCCACACGGACGGACGCTCCTACAAATCGGCGACCTACGACAACTGGCGGCTGTCCGCCGCCAGGGCGCATATGGCTCATTACATGCTGGTGCGCGGTGGTTTGGACGACAAGCGCTTCGAGAAAATCGAAGGCTACGCGGATCGGCGTCTGAAATTTTCCAACGATCCGGCGGCGGCTGGAAATCGGAGGATCGAAATCCTGCTGCGGAAGGAAAAGGCATGATGAGAGTTGTGAAACTGATGCTTGGCTTGGTCCTGATCTACGCTTACGCCGGCCGCGCGCTTGCCGAGGAGGAGGCTAAGGCTCAACCTGAATCGAAGAGCAAGCAACCTTTCGAAATCGTTCGCTCGATGCAGGCCATTCAAGATCAGATTGTTTTGGGCAATGCCGACGCGCAAGGCAAGTTGCCTAAGCTGATCGGGCAAATTGCGCAGCGTTTGCTTGCAGCCGATTCGAGCGTTTGGCGGGAAGCGAAAAATGCGCGGGCGGCGGCGATCTACACGTTGAGCGGCGGCCAGCCCCGCGTCGTTAGAAAGGTCCTGGAGTTCGGAGTGAGCCCTGAGCAAGAAACGCTCCTGATGGAAGGAGCGCTTGCCTATGTGGAGGGACGCGAAGCCAAGGCCAAACAAATACTGTTGCCGATTGACGCCAAGGCATTGGCGCCGGCGGTCGGAGGCCATATCGCGATGGTCCAGTCGGCTTTGATCGCGAAAATGGATCCTGGCAAAGCGATGGAATTGTTAGATCAGGCCCGGATTCTCGCGCCGGGAACATTGGTCGAGGAAGCGGCTCTGCGGCGCGAGGTTTTTCTTGCCGACGAGACGGGAAATCTTGAAAAATTCGCCTCCCTGTCGAGCCAATATGTCAGGCGCTTTTCCCGCTCTGTCTATGCCGATAACTTTCGGCGCGGATTCTCCGATGCCGTCGTCCGCTTCGGCTTGACGAACGAGGCCAGCCAATTCGCCAAATTGGAAAGTCTGCTGAATGAGTTCGCTGACAAGGATCAGCTGGGTCTCTATTTGAAAATCGCCCAATCGGGGCTCATCAAGGGCAAGATCGCTTCGGCTCGTTTCGCCGCCGAGCGCGCCATTCGTCTGTCGAAAGATGGCGGCGCCGAGAGAGAGCGTTCGAGGCTTTATGAGGCCGCGGCGTTGATCTTGACGCGTTCTCTCGACGCCGGCCTCGTCGAACTCGACAGCGTGGAGTCCGCGCGTCTGCCCAAGCGGGACGCCGAACTTAAGGCGGCCGTTGGCGCCATCGCCAAAGAGATTCGCAAAGCGCCGGATGCGTCCCTGTCTTTGAACGAGCCTGAGCCGCTCAAAGAAACGGCGCCGGCTCGCCGTGAACCCGGTGTGAGCGCGGCAGCGTCGGCGCTGATCGAGTCCGCCCAGGGCGCCCTGCGTCAAGCCGACGAGATTTTGGGAAGGAGCGCGCCTTGAACGCCGTCGATGGTTTTGCAAGAAAGCCGCCGCCGATTCTTGATGCGGCCGCCGGTGCGGCGGAGTTGAAGGCCGGTTCAGGCGATGGCCTTCAAACTGAGGCGGGCGGGGGTGGCGGCTTTGCAGAGGTCCTGTCTGATGTGTCCAAGCGGCAGGGTCGGACAGGCGAAGCCGAGCCTCGATCGACGCTGCCGATGCCTGCGGCGCAGACGCTGATCCGTCAGACATTTCTGTTCGACGCCGGATCGCCGAGCGGCGCCTTGGAGGCAGTTCCAGAGATCGCCCCGACAGACTCGATCCGTTCGAATCCGTTGCAAGGAGACTCGGAGGCAGGGACAAAGAGGGCGACGTCGCCGCAAATTTCCAAGCCCGGTCAAGCCAATCTGTCCGACGCCATGCCCGACCCGTTGGCCGCAGTCGCAGCGAAGCCCCGTGTGGGGGGGCAAGATTTAGGCGCGCAAATTTTGTCGGCAGCGGCGGGCCCCGGGAGAGATGGCGGCGCGATGTCGAGCGGCCCGAATATTTCGTCTGGAGAGATCCAGCTTGCCTCTTTCGCGGAGGCGCCTGAAGCGAGCTCCGCGACGAAAGAGATTATCAAAAAAGATGCCTATCCTGGAACGGACGCGTCGCCTGCTGGAGCGACTGACGCGGTCGGGAGCGACGAAACGGGGCCGGACTTGCCCCATAGCGATGCCGGATCCTTCGGGCTTTTTGGCGTCGAGATGCTTGACGCTTGGGGGGCGTCGGTCAGCGCTGACGAGACGTCGAGGGATGGCGCAGAAAAACGCGCGTCGGCGCCTTCCGCTTCCGGCGCAACCATCCTTGCTTCGAACGACTTGGTCCAGTCCGTCTTGGCCCAGCCTACCTTATACCCGTCCGCCTTGGCGTCGACGCTTGTGTTGCCAGTCGCTTCGGGCGCTCTGCGCGGCACGCCCACTCAATCCGGGCGGGAGATGAATTCGTCAGCGACGAGCTCTTCTGGTCGCGGCGGCGCGATCGAAGCGTCTTCCTCCGTCGCGCCGTCGGCCTTGGCTTCATCCGCTGCCTCTTGGGTCGCGGCTGGGCCTCGCATTGATCTTGGGGATCGTTTGGGGCAAGCACGGGGCGACGGCGCAGAGCAGGGTGGGGAGATGCCTCCGCCGCGAGGCTCCGAGTCTCCCGTCGCATCGGCAAGCGGCGCGGGTCAATCGGCAATTGCTTATGCGCGGCAAACAAGCGCGCTGACCGACGCAGGATCGAGTCTCGCGGCGCTGCCGCCAATCAAATCCGCAGTGCTGGATCAGCAGACCCATCTGCCGCCGGCTCCAACAATTTCGCCAAGTCTTCAGATTGCCAATTGGATCGCCCTCGCGACAGGCCAGGCCGACATCGTTTCGGGCGAGCCGGCGGTCATTGCGCAATCGCCTGGCATCCTCGGCGAAAGCGGGGTTGCCGGCGCGCGTGGCCCGGCCTCCGCCCTAAAGATCTTGAATCTGCAACTCCAACCCGACAGCTTGGGCGTTGTGACAATCAGGATGCGCCTGACGGGGACGAGGATCGATGTGCAACTAGAGGCGGAGCGTCCCGAAACGATTCGCCTGATTCGCGACGACAAGCATCTGCTCGTCGAAAAATTGCGCGCCTGCGGCTATTCGATGGAGTCCTTGGTCGTTAAGGCCGCCGAACAGTCGGCCGCGTCACCGCAAGGCGGCGTAGGCGGCGCACAGGGCGGGAATGACCCATCCGCAACTCAAGCAAGCGCTCAAGCAACCTCGCAGGCTGGATTGCGGGATGGAGAGGGCAACGCCAATGATCGGTCGCCGGCGCCAAGAGATCGCGAGCCGTCTCGACCCCGAGCGGCTGAGGATGTTCAGGACAGTCTTGGCGGTGATCTATTTATCTAGCGCCGAATCAGCGGCGGCGTCGGAGCAGGCCAATCTATGCGAGCGCGAGATGGCTCGCGCGGCAGCGAAACACGCGATTCCCTTGCCGGTGCTCTATGCTGTTGGCCTGACAGAAACGGGACGGCGCGGTTCGCTGCATCCCTATGCGCTCAATATCGAAGGCCCGTCGTTTTTCCCAGCCAATCTCAGCGAGGCCCTGCGCCGTTTCGAGGCCGCGCGCAAAGGCGGCGCGAGGCTCA
This sequence comes from Methylocapsa aurea, assembly GCF_000746085.1. Lineage (GTDB taxonomy): Bacteria > Pseudomonadota > Alphaproteobacteria > Rhizobiales > Beijerinckiaceae > Methylocapsa > Methylocapsa aurea. The sequence continues at coordinate 41,000 of NZ_JQKO01000014.1, forward strand.
TCGATATAGGCTGCATGCAAATCAATCATCATTTCCATTCAAGTCGATTTCGTTCTCTCGAGGCCATGTTCGACCCGCGCGAAAATGTCGAATACGCGGCTGAATTCCTCAAGGCGCTCAAGGTCAGAGAGGGCAGCTGGACGCTGGCTGCGGCGCGGTACCATGCCGGACCGAACAATAACCCGGCGCAAAAGAAATATGTCTGCCAAGTCATCGCGAATATGGTCGCCAGCGGATTCGGCGCATGGACTGTCAATGCGCGCAGTTTCTGCCAATGATTCGCGTTTTGGTGCGGCGGGACGGCCGTTGCCGCGCCGCCGAGGCGGCTCGGAGCGCGCGCTGGGACCAGCGCTTGCGCCATTTTGATCAAATATTCTCTCAAAACGCGTAAAATACACGTTTTCAGTTAACAAATGTTTGACGTACAACCATAGATTGATATCATTTAACAGCTGAGGAAAAACTTACCTAGGGGCTTCCAGTGCTGGTAATCATTGATGAACGCGAAATTGTCACATCCGGCTACACCTGCCGATTCGGCAGCGAAGGCGTGTCCTCCGCCGGGTTTTGTCCGGAGGAATTCCGTGAATGGGTGACGACTGTCGCCGATGCCGACCTCAACGCCGTCGAGGCCTTCCTGCTCGGCGATTGCAGGGACCGCCAAGTCTATCCGAAGTTGATAAGGGAACGTTCTCGAGCTCCGGTGATCGCCATGAACGACGCGCCCTCGCTCGAGCAGACGCTGGATCTTTTCGCCGCCGGCGTTGATGATGTCGTGCGCAAACCGGTCCATGTTCGCGAAATTCTCGCACGGGTTGGCGCCATCAAGCGGCGGCGTGAATATGAGCAGGAGTCCGCGGCGGTAGGGGACTTGCGGGTTTTTTTCGATGGCCGAGACCCGGAGCTAAAGGGAGCTGTTCTGCCATTGCCGCGGCGCGAACGCAGAATCCTAGAATATCTCGTCAACAATCGCGGCAGACGGGTCAGCAAAGCTCAGATCTTCAATTCCATCTATGGAATTTTTGACGAGAATGTCGAAGAGAATGTTGTGGAAAGCCACATCAGCAAGCTGCGCAAGAAACTGCGCCGTCAACTCGGCTATGATCCGATCAATTCGGTTCGCTACCTCGGCTATCGTTTGGACGACTGCGTCTAAGCCGACGAAATCCTCAAAGCGACGAGGCATCGCTCCGAAACCAAAGATCGGAGCATGTGGGAATTGAAAAAGTCCTTCGGCTTTTTTCGAAACATGCTTCTAACCCGCGACGGGCCTTGCCCGTGGTTGACCGAGCAGGTCGGCAATGGCGCCAGCGGGCGCAGCCGGCCCAAGCGATGTCGCGCGTAACTCTGATTTGCGCTGCCCGCCATAACGCCGTTAGCCGAAATGTGGCGCTCTCCCGGAGACGCCATCGCGCATTCAACGCGCCAAGCGCGAAGTAAGGTCCACACAAGCTCTGGGCGATCTACTTCAGTTCACCCAACGCGGAGAATCGTCGATGAGCCTTTTTAGCGCCTTGAACGCCAGCGTGTCCGGAATGGCGGCGCAGGCCAACAAGCTCTCCACAGTATCGGATAATATAGCGAACTCGAATACAACCGGCTACAAGCAAGCGTCGACCGAGTTCCAGAATTTGGTCAACCAGACCGGGACCACAACTTACAACGCCGGAGGCGTCGGAACATTGGTTCGCTACAATCTCTTGCAACAAGGAAATCTGGCGGGAACGACATCGACGACGGATCTCGCCATTCAAGGCAATGGCTTTTTCCTCGTTCAAGACGCGAGCGGCGCCACTTTCCTGACCCGCGCGGGGGCCTTCACGCCGGATGCCGCGGGCAACCTCGTCAACGCCTCTGGCTTCAAATTACTGGGATATAGCGTCGATTCTGGATCGACCGCCGCGGATGGCGTCACCTCCCTGGAGGTGGTCAATGTCCTGAGCGATGGATTAATGGCGACGCCTTCCACTTCCGGAACTTTGACCGCCAACCTCAATTCGAACGCATCGATTGCGGCGGGCAGCCTTCCAAGCGCCAATGTGGCGGGTTCGATCTATACATCCAAGTCATCGTCGCTTGTGGCCTATGATAATTTAGGAAATGCAGTCACGCTCGACGTCTATTTCAGCAAGACCGGCGTGAACACTTGGGAGGTATCCGTTTACAATTCCGCGGACGCAGCGACGGGGGGCGGCTTTCCCTTCTCCAGCGCCGCATTGACGACGCAGACGATGAATTTCAGTGCGGCCGACGGCAGTTTGATTAGCCCGGCGAATCTGTCACTGGCGATCCCCAACGGACAGACAGTCACCCTCGACATTGCCGGCATGACGCAATTGGCTTCCCCCTTTGCGGTCTCGACCGCAACGATGGATGGAAATGCGCCGAGCGCGGTCGAAGGCGTTAACGTCTCGGGCGACGGCACGCTTTCAGTGGTTTATGCGAATGGCACGGAGCGACCGGTCTACAAGATCCCGCTCGCAACCGTTCCTAGCGTCAACAGTCTGACTCCGCAAGCTGGCGACGTGTATGAGGCCAATCTGCGGTCCGGAAGCATCGTTGTCGGCAATCCCGGGCTGGCGGGCCTCGGCTCCATCCAATCGTCGAAGCTGGAATCGTCGACGGTTGATTTGGCGACGCAGTTGACCGACATGATCGTGGCGCAACGGTCCTATGAAGCCAATTCCAAGGTCTTTCAGACTGGCTCCGATCTCCTGGCTCAGCTCAACAATATGTTAAAGTGATAGACTGTCTTCTGATCAGATAGGTCATGCATCATGAGTCTTTCCAGCGCTGCGAGCGTCGCGCGATCAGGACTGAACGCAGTCGCGGCGGAAACATCCGCACTCTCGCGGAATATTTCCGGCACTGGCGACACAGCAATCTATTCCCGCAAGATCGCGAACGTCGTTTCGACCTTGCACGGTTCTCAGGTGGCCTCGGTAACTCGCGCCTCCAGCCGCGCCGTGTTCGAAAATGTTCTGTCAGCGACATCGGCCTTCGCGACGCAGGATGCGATATCGGCTGGCCTTGATGCCCTGAACCGGACGATTGGCGACGTTGCCTCCAGCGATGCCGACGCGACATCAAGCGCAAGCTCGCCCGCAGCCTTGTTGAGCCAATTCACCAATGCGCTTCAGCTATATCAAGCATCTCCAGGCAATTCCACTTTGGCTGGCGGAGCGGTGTCTGCCGCAAAGGCATTGGCAGGCGGCTTGAACAGCGCCGCTGCGACGATTAGCTATGTTCGAGAGCAAGCCGATTCCGATATGGCTGCGTCGATTCAGACCATCAATTCGCTTCTCGTCCAATTCAAGACGGCCAACACCGCGATCGTCTATGGAACAGCGATCGGCGCCGACACGACGGACGCCCAGGATCAGCGTGACAATATCCTTACGCAGCTTGCCCAGGAGGTCGGAATAGCGACGACTGTCGGCGCAAACAGTGACATGTCGATCTACACGGATAGCGGCGTGACCTTGTTTCAGGGCGGCATCGCAAGAGCGGTGACATTTGCCGCGACCAACGTCTATACAGCGGCCGCCGTTGGCAACGCTGTCTACGTCGACGGCGTTGCAGTCACCGGCGGCGCAGCTCCAATGCCAATTGCCACGGGCGCGCTCGCCGGCTTTGCCGCGCTTCGGGACGATCTCAGCGTAACCTATCAGGCCCAACTGGATGCCTTGGCCGAGGCGCTGATCAACGTGTTCACAGAAAGCGATCAGGTTGGTTCAGGGCCAAGCCTGCCTGGCCTGTTTACAACGGCAGGCGCGACCTCGTTGCCAGCGAACATCAATGGACTTGCCGCTCAAGTCATGGTGAACGCAAGCGTCGATCCGAACCAGGGCGGGGACGCCAACCTGCTTCGGGACGGCGGCATTTCCGACCCAGGGAATTTGGATTATTTATTCAACGCGAGCGGAGACGCGAGCTATGGGGAACGCCTATCCCAGCTCCTCGATAACTTGTCGGCGACCCGGACATTTGGGACGGCAGGCGGAATCGCGACGAACGTAAGCTTGAGCGACTATGCGTCTGGCTCCGCGAGCTGGCTCGAGGCGGCGCGCGCGCGCGTCTCATCCCAAGGCGCCTATCAAGATGCGCTCCTGAGCACAGCGACGACCGCTCTGTCTAATGCGACGGGGGTAAATCTCGATGATGAAATGTCGAAGATGCTTGATCTCGAGCAGTCTTATTCAGCTTCCGCCAAATTGATAGCGACGATCGACGGCATGTTTCAAGCCCTGTTGACCGCCATTTAGGAACATCCCGGCATGACCTCGTACATCTCCACCCACTCGATCACGTCTTCGCTGCGGCAATCCATCCTAAAGATGCAGTCTGAACTCGCCGCCAATCAAACCGAGCTCGCCACCGGCAATTATGCCGACATCGGTCTCGCGCTCGGCGGAAGAACCGGAGAAAGCCTATCGCTTCAAGCCGAAGGCGCATTTCTTCAGACTATCTCCGATGCCAACGCGGTAGTCGAAACGCGTCTCAGCGTGACCCAAAATGTTCTAACAAACTTGCAAAGTTCGGCGCAGGATCTGCTCAACGCATTGCTTGCAACGAACGACGGAACGACGAATGCCAGCACGATACAGGCAAGCGGGGTGAGCAACTTTAAGGCGCTTATCTCGAATTTGAATTCCACTCTCGACGGCGATTATCTTTTCGCCGGAACAAATACGAGCAGTCGCCCCATCACAGACTATTACGGCGCCTCGATGGCGAACAAACTGGCCGTCGACGCTGCCTTTTCCGCGGCCTTCGGGGTCTCCCAAGCGGACCCTGGCGTATCGAGCATCAGCGGCGCAGATATGCAGGGCTTCCTTGACACTGAATTTGCGCCGCTATTCCAGGGAGCCAATTGGACGACAGATTGGTCATCTGCTTCCGATCAGACGCTGACCAATCGGGTCTCACCGACGCTGACGGAGAATACGTCGGTGAGCGCCAATGAGCCCGGCTTTCAGCAGCTCGCCCAGGCCTATGCAATGGTCGCTGATCTTGGCGCGCAAAATCTCAGCTCCGACGCCTATCAAGCCGTCGTTAGCACAGCCCGAAGCGTTCTAACCTCAGCAATTGAGAATATCGCTGACCTCCAAGCGAGAGTTGGCGTGGCCCAATCCAGCGTGATGACCGCTACCGACCAAATGTCTCTCCAGATGAATATTTTGTCGGCGGAAGTTAGCAATCTCGAAAGCGTGAATACCTATGAGGTCTCAGCGCGCATGACAAGCCTCCAAACGCAGATCGAGATTTCTTACTCGCTGACGTCGCAACTTCAGCAACTCAGCCTGGTGAAATTTCTCTGATTCGGGCCCTCTAGCAGCCATGCAACGCGACAGGTAATCATGTATCAGTTCAGTTATGCTGAAAGTCTACAAGAGGATCCATCGAATTGTCGCGATCGGGAGCGCAGAGCGATGGAGCACGCAATCGCGCTTCTCCAACAGGCGGAAGCGGCGGGGGTTCGATCGCCTGAGACGGTGGAGGCTCTTTCATTTCTTTGCACTTTGTGGAGTGCTTTGATCGATGATCTTGGCAACTCTGAAAATGAGCTGCCCAATGTGCTGCGCGCAGATTTGCTGTCGGTTGGGTTCTGGATCATCAAAGAGGCGGGCTCGATTCGATCTGGGCAATCCGAAAGTTTTCGGGGCCTAATCGACATATGCGCTATGATTCGCGATGGATTGAAGTGAGGGGCGCCGATGCATATTTCACTTCGCGCCGGGGAGAAAATCTACATCAACGGGGCGGTGCTTTGCGCTGACCGGAAGGTATCTCTCGAACTGCTCAACGACGCCACTTTTCTCTTGGAGGCGCATGTCATGAAGGTCGAGGATGCAAACACGCCGCTGCGGCAGCTTTATTTCATCGTTCAGATCATGCTGATGAATCCGACCGACACGGCGACTGCGAATGAGATGTTTCAGAATTCAATTCAGAGGACCATAGAGGTCGCCGAAAACGTGACGCTGCTGGCGGGTCTAAAAGCGGTCAAAAACCTCGTCGATACAAATCGGGTCTTTGAGGCATTGAAAGCGATTCGTATGCTTTTCCCGATCGAAGGGAAGATATTGGCGGGCGGTAGAGTGACGTCGCCAACCCAAGCAGCCTGACGAATCTGTTGAAGAGGAGGATCCATGTCCGCAAGCAGCATTAGCGCGGCATCAGCCGCGGCGACCTCGAATGCGTCCGGTCCAACTGCGAGCGCCGCTTCCGGGGCGGCGACCGTTGACTATAATCAGTTTTTGCGTCTCCTGGTCGCGGAACTGAAGAATCAGGATCCGACAAGTCCTACAGATCCGACCCAATATATGAGTCAGTTGGCCTCGTTTTCCGCAGTGGAGCAACAAGTCCAAACCAATGCGACGCTTGACGCATTGTTCGCTATGCAGGCGATCAACGTCATCGGAAGGACGGTTACATCCTCCGACGGATCGACAAGCGGAACCGTGGTCGCCGTCCACACATCCTCTGGCGGAGCGGCCACGGCAACGTTAAGCGATGGCAGCACTATTTCTATTGGTTCCGGCGTGACCGTCAGCTCCTCATGAACGAAGCCGACGCGTTGGAGCTTATCCGCTCTGCGATTTGGACCATCATCGTTGGTTCTGGCCCGGCGGTCGGAGCCGCGATGATCGTTGGGTTGATCATCGCTCTATTGCAGGCTTTGACTCAAATTCAGGAAATGACTCTTACCTTCGTTCCAAAAATCGTCGTGATTTTCATCGTGCTGACCATTGGCGCGCCTTTCATCGGCGGCCAGATCCATGCGTTTACAGAAATGGTCTATTCGCGGATCGAGAGGGGCTTTTGAAGCGCGGGTGATGCGTCCGTGAGCACTTGAAGCTTTTGCCATGCGCCGAAGTTATTTCCGTGGCCGGACTGCCGGAGGTCAATCGCGAGATCTGCGCGAGGCTTGGCCTGCGCCGTTGGCATCATCACGCTCATGCAAGGTAGGGCCTACAGAGTCGACGGGACTGTTGCGGTCCGAGGAGTGAGAATGGCCGATCTGTTATTGCCCGCCGCCGCCGGAATCGAACGCAAGAGCGCGCGGGACATTGGTTTCGCAGCGGGAATCGTTGCGATTCTCTCGATTTTTTTCCTGCCCGTTCCGGCGTTCTTAATCGATATTGGCGTCGCGTTTTCGATTGCGCTTTCAGTGTTGATCTTGATGGTCGCCCTTTGGATTCAGAGACCGCTGGATTTTTCCGCCTTTCCGACAGTGCTTCTTGTCGCGACGCTTCTGCGTCTGGCGCTGAATATTGCGACGACGAGGCTAATTCTGTCTAACGGCTCCGAAGGATTGACGGCCGCAGGCTACATTATCGGCGGCTTTTCGAAACTGGTCATGAGCGGCGATTTCGTCATCGGCCTCATCGTCTTCGCCATACTGATCACCGTGAATTTTGTGGTTATCACGAAAGGGGCCACGCGCATCGCCGAAGTGGGCGCGAGATTCACTCTCGACGCCATTCCAGGCAAACAAATGGCGATCGACGCGGACCTTTCTGCGGGGTTGATCGACGACAAAGAAGCGCAACGCCGTCGGCGCGAGCTCGAAGAGGAAAGTTCGTTCTTTGGTTCAATGGATGGCGCGTCGAAATTTGTGCGTGGGGACGCTATAGCTGGGCTTATTATTCTGGCGGTCAATATATTCGGCGGAATAGTGATTGGCGCGACGCGGCACAATATGCCGCTCGGCGAGGCCGCGGATGTCTTCACCAAATTATCCGTTGGCGATGGACTTGTTTCGCAAATACCGGCGCTCATTATTTCGCTTTCGGCTGCGCTCCTTGTTTCCAAGGGGGGCACCAGGGGCGCGACGGAAGAGGCGGTTCTCAACCAGCTCGTCAAATATCCGCGGGCGTTGTTCGTCGCCGCGCTCCTCATGTTCGGCATGGCCATCGTTCCGGGGCTGCCATTTTTTCCCTTCGCTTTGTTGGGGGGGCTATTGGCGTTTACGGGCTACGCGGTTCCAAAGCGGCTCGCCAAGGAACAGGCCAGTGAGCGGACCAAGACGCTTGAGGCCGAGCAGCAGGCGCAACAGGAGGCGAAGGACTCCGTTAGGGAATCGATACGGTCGGCGGAAATCGAGCTCTGCCTTGGAAAGCAACTCGCGACGAGGCTGCATGCCTCTCACAATGAGCTGGTGGGGAGGGTCGCGAAGACGCGGCGGAAGTTTGCCCGGCAATTCGGCTTCGTCGTCCCGGACATAAAGCTTTCCGATAGTCTGTCGATCCCGTCCAAGGGCTATCAAATCAAGATTCATGGCACAGTAGTTGCGGCGCATGAATTGAGGATAGGCGAACTCCTCGTCATCGTCGGCGATGGACGCAGACCGGACCTGCCTGGGGATGAAAGTCGAGAACCGGCGTTTGGCATGAAGGCATTATGGATTTCTCAGGCCTTCAAAAACGAATTGAAGCGGGAGGGATTTACCCCGATCGACAACATTTCGGTATTGTTGACGCATTTGAGCGAGGTCATTCGCAACAATCTGGCGCAGTTGCTTTCTTACAAAGACATGCGCGCCCTGTTCGATCGGCTTGGCCCCGAATATAAGCGCCTTATCGATGACATCTGCCCCTCGCAGATTTCCTATTCTGGGTTGCAGGCGGTCTTGAAGCTTCTCCTGGCCGAGCGCGTGTCGATTCGCAATCTGCATCTCATTCTCGAGGCGATCGCCGAGATTGCGCCCCACGCGCGGCGGGCGGAGCAGGTCGCCGAGCATGTGCGGATGCGGATGGCGCAACAGATTTGCGGCGATCTGACCGATGGCGGCGTGCTCAAAGTGCTGCGCCTTGGCAATCGTTGGGACTTGGCCTTTCATCAGAGTTTGAAGAGGGATGGCAAAGGGGACATCGTGGAGTTCGATCTCGATCCTGGGATGGTCGAGGAATTCAGCAAGGAGGCGTCGGCGGCGATCCGCGAAAGAATGGATCAGAACCACCACTTTGTGCTGGTCGCAGCGCCCGAGGCGAGACCTTATGTTCGAATGGTTGTGGAGCGTCTTTTCGCCACATTGCCTGTGTTGTCGCATCTTGAAATTGCCAGGGGCGTCGAAATCAGGTCGCTTGGGACGCTATCGTGACGGCGATTGGGGCGCATGTGGTTCTCGCGACCTTCGTCCTGTTCTGCCGCATCGGCGCATGCTTGATGGTGATGCCAGGATTTTCAAATCCTCGCGTCCCGGTGAATATTAGATTGTTCCTTGCATTTGCGATCACTTTGGCATTGACGCCGCTGTTGTCAGGCTCGATCGAAGCCAGCGCGTCAGAGGCGGCGCCAATTGCCTTGATGCTGATCCTTGTTTCTGAAATCGGTATCGGGGCGTTGATTGGAGTCCTTGGGCGAGCCTTTTTTGAAGCTCTTGCAACCTTGACGAATATGATCGCAATGGCGATCGGTCTGGCCAGTCCGCTCAAAGGCCCAATGGATGAAAGCGAGCCTTCACCCGCCGTAGCGTCCCTCGTCGCCCTTGCGGCGACGACGCTTTTCTTTTTGACGGACCTTCATTGGGAAGTGTTGCGCGGGCTCGTTGCATCCTACGCCGCGCTGCCCGTATCCGCATATTTCAATCCACAATTTAGTCTTATTCAAGTGAGCGAGTGTCTCTCCAAGTCATTCTTGATCGCGCTTCGAATCAGCAGCCCATTCGTCATCTATTCGCTGATTGTTAATCTGGCGATTGCGCTGGCCGCTAAGTTGACGCCGCAGATTCCCGTTTATTTCATTTCCATGCCGGCAGTTGTCGCTGGAGGCTTGTTTCTACTTTATGTTGCGTGCAAGCAATTTCTTGAACAGTTTCTCGCAGCTTTTTCGACGTGGCTCGCGACGGGATGAGTTGATGATCTCGCTGAATGATTGGCTTTCGCCGCAACTTCGAGCGCGCTGGAGCTTAGACCGCCGCCGATATGGCGGCGCGGCGATTCGAACGCGGCCGCGGCGCGTTGATTTGGCGCGGTCATGAGGCGTCGGCTTCGCAAGGCCCACCGCATGCTTGCCGTGCAAGCGGAACTCGGCCGGCTGGCGGAGTGGCGGCTGAGCGACCTCGAACGTCAGGCGTCCGACCTAACGGATCAGCGCCGCGACCTCCTTCGCTTTCTAGATGGCGAGCTGGTGTTTTCTGGTCTGTTTGCGGCGACCATGATGCGCCGCTTGCATGGCCTCGAAGAATCGGGCGCGGTCCTCAATGGCCGAACGGAAGCGCAAGCGGCCCGGAGTTTGGAGGAGCAAGGACGACTGCGGCGCGTTGAGCGGATGGTCAAGGCGGTCGAATGTGAAGCGCGGCGCGTGGACGACGCGCGACAACTTGTCGAGGCGATTGAAATCGCGCTCAATCGGCTTGCATAAGCCTCCGGCAAGCCAGAGGGCCCACCTTGTAGCGACATTCCTCGTAAAGGTGACCAGCGCGTGTCGATCAAACCGGTTTCGGACATTGTCCTCGACGTGGCCAGAGCGGCCGATCCAGTCAAATCGCTCATAGCGACGGAAAGGCTGGCTGGTCTGGGACCAGCGGAGCAAGGCTCGAGTGGCGGCTTTGCTACCGCGATCAAGGCTACGGCGATTGAGGGAGCCGTGGAAAGCGCGCCATCCGAACTGCGCGATCAACTCGCGCTGATGGGCGCGACATCGCCACGAACGCTCGCTCCAATGGACGCCCGGACGAAAGCATATAAAGGCCTCGAACAACTCGTCCTGCAAAGTCTTGTCGAAAACATGCTTCCGAAAGACGCTAGCGAAATTTTTGGGCATGGCGCGGCGGGCGACATTTGGAGATCGATGCTGGCGGAGCAATTGGCGACGCAGATAGGAAAGAATGTCGATCTTGGCCTCGTCAAGGCTGCATCAATCGGAGGCGGCGCCGTCGCGCCCTCGCCGGAAGGCGAAGGCGGCGCGCGCGGGATTAATGCGAACGATGCTCTCGTTGGGCTTCGGTCTTGACCGCGATGCCCGGCGAATTCGCCGCCCATTCTCTCGAGGCTGCAGCCGCCAGCGCTAGCGGCCGCGAAATTTCCATGTCGGTCCCCCGGCAAGACGCATTCGCCAAGCCGGATAGCCCTGCCAGACAGGGTCAGTCGGCGGCCATGTCGGAGGCTTTCGTCAAAACGATCGAACGCATCGAACGGCTCCTCGATCTCGAGACCGAGATGCTCAAGCAACATAGACCGATCGTTCTGCACGACTTTAATCACAAGAAGAGCCATGGACTTCTTGAACTCACCCGCACGATGGACGCCCTGCGCGCGCTCGACGATCCCGCGGTCGACTTCGACGTAAGAGCGCCATTGGCGAGGCTGCGCGTGAAGCTGGAAAGCAATCTCGCAATGCTTCAGATGCATTTGAACGCGGTGGGCGAGATTGCCGAGATCATCGCTCGCGCCATTCAAGATCATGAGTCGGATGGAACCTATTCTGCCGGAATGAACGGCATCGGATATCGGCGATGATGCGGCTTGTCGTGAGCTGCCTCTGGATTTGCGCGGTCATGGGGGCGTCGACCTATGTCGGCGCCGACTGGCTGGCTGGCCCGACCTCTACCGCACCGACGGATAAGCGCATGGAAGGGCTCCAACATAAGAAAATGGCTCCAATCAACGTTCCCATGATCTCCAATGGCAATGTCGAAGGCTATGTCGTGGCGCAATTCGTCTATCTCATTGCCGCCGAGAACTTGAAGCAATTAACCGTGCCGCCAGACGCCTTCATCACTGACGAGACCTTTCGAGCGCTTTACTCCGACCAGCTGGATTTCAATCATATCGAAAAATACAATGTCCCAGCGCTGACAACAGGCCTGATCAAGAAGGTCAATCAACGGCTCGGCGGAGAGATCATCAAAGACCTGCTGGTTGAGGAATTTAACTATATCACCAGGGATGAGATTTCGAAGTGACAGATCCCTCCGATAGCTGTCTCCAAGGAGCTCAAATCAGAATGGGTCTCCCGGCAAGGGCGCGATTCGCCGGCCCTTGAGGATGGCGCCGCTGGGAAGCGGACGTTCTTGGCGCAAACGAATTTTTTGAAGGCCATTGTCTTGGAGCTAAGAAGGAGCGAACCCATGATTTTTGACCGGCTAACTTGGATTGGGCTCATGATTGTGGCCCTTGGCTGGACCCTGTTGTTGTCCGCGGTGCAACTCACCGATCTTGTTGCGAGCCTATCCGGCCGAGTGATGGGCGGCGGCTCTCTCCCCATGGCGGGCATCGCCGAATGTACGATCCTAAGTGGATTCGGCATGGCGATTCTGGGAGCGCTGCAGACTGGGTTCGGCGCGCTGAACAAGTTTTTTGATGCGGTGCTGGCGCGGACCGCGCAACCTTCAACGAAAACAGCCCCGCAGCCGGCTAGCCGTCAGCGGAAAGTCATAGAGCGCGGCTGGGTCAAAGACCGCGCCTATATCCTCTTCGTGGATGGCAGCGTCGAGGTTGAAACGCTCTTGGGCCGGCGCCTTTTCCCTTCGCTGCAGGACGCACAAGAGTTCATTGCCTGATGTCGGCCTCATGTTGCCCGGGTGATTTGCAGGGAGCTGGAGGAGGCTGAGCGATTCCCGTTCGATCACATGAGTCCATGTGAAGGGAGCTCTAAGGTCGCGTCAATGGCGCCAGTGGAAATTGGGAAGGACGCATGGACATGATGTCAAACGGAAGAGGGAGCGCGAAATTTGGCGGGACCGGGGTGTCATCGCTTCGATCCGGTGGATCGACGCCGCCCAAGCCGACGAATTTTCTTTTCCGCCTGGAAAAGCAGTTGCTTTCGAAACGGACTGTGTTGCAAGGCTTGTTGGCCGCTCCCGCCAATGCATCCGTCGCAACCGCCGATATTGGGCTTGTGGCGGCCGGCATTGCCGCGGCGATGAGTTCCGCGATCTTCGCCGGATATATGATCGCGCGGGACAATAGCCATCCGACTTTTGGCGGCGCCGAACACCTGATGCTTTTCGCGCAGCCGCTCGGCGGCGGATCGCTTCAGAAGAAAATTGACGCGGGCGTCGGCGAGGACCAGTTGGTCGACTATAACGCCACGGGTTCGATTCGCCGCGTCCCACTTGGCGAGCCTAGCGAAAGCCGCGGCGGGGCGGCGCAGTCAAGCGCGGATAAGATCCAGGCCGATGCGACCCGCGCGCAGCTCAAAGGCTATATCCTTAGCTTCGTTCAAAATGGCGCGGCGATCATCCGGAGCGCCCAAGGCTCCTATGTTGTAAGCCCGGGCGCCACTCTCCCGGGGGGAGGAAAAGTCCTTGCGATCGAACGGCGGGCGGACAAATGGATCGTCGTGACGGCGCGCGGAATCATTACGGAAGAGGCGCCATAGGCGCGCGGCGCCCTCATCCCCCGGCGGCATAATATCGTCCGCGGAGGCAAGCCAATTGCGCCGGCGTGATCTTGCGCGAATGAACGCATGAGGCAAAGCAGATTCCGACCTCTCCATCCTTGCGCCAGACGACAAAGGCGTCGGTCAGCCGCTCCGGCGCATCCTCGTAGAGTCGGATCTTTCCCGGCATGGAAATATTTGCGACGAGCCGAAGCCGCGCGCCCTTCTCAGACCGATCGTAAATTTGACATTCGATCAGAAATGCATTGCGAGGATCGAGGATCTTGCCTGAACGCAAGCGGGTGCGGCGACGCGGCGTCGATCGCTTATCGTCGGTTGTCCGCGTTTCGATCACGCAATAGGCGACGTCGCCGCGGCGGCTGACGAGGTCGCGGCAGCCGACCTTGACGGCCTCGAGCAATGGGCCGCGCGTGGTCTTTTGGCGCTGGGCAGGCCGCGGGGGCAAACTCATAGGCTGGAACATTTCCTTGGCGCGCCCGATTGGCGGCAGGTCAAACGACAATGCTGCAAGACGAGGAGGTCGGGTCTCGTCCGGACGAACCGGTCACGAAGAGCATAGAGCATTTGATTGCGAACAAAACGATCGATTGGGCGACTTGGTAAACGGGTGTGCGCCTTAAGAGCCTGCCCGAGGCCGTCTTGGATTTCGCGCGACCAAAGCCCTTTTTATCTTCGCGCTCGCGCGCTTGTTCAAACCGCAAGAGCTCGCAGATTAAATCGACGCCCTCAAAATTGGTTGGGGGAGCTTGCGAATCCTATATAAACTAAAATATAAGAATGCGATCTTCCAGCAGCCTCGGCGGAGGCTCGATCGATCTAGCGACGCGTCCTTCGCGGGTAGGATCGGGCAGAGCGAAAATCCGCTGCGCGGTTGAAGTCAAAGCCGAAGCGCTGGCGCCAAAGAAGGAGAGTTGCATGATCGAATTTACCCGCCGCCGGCTCCAAGCCCTTGCTCTAGCCCTTGTCATGGCGGGCGCCGCGCTTCCGCGCCCGGGGCTCGCCGAGCAGACCGCCGCCCCGCCTGCGGCGGCGCCGGCCGCATCAACCGGCACGGTCGTCTTCGCCGCCGCCAGCATGAAGAACGCGCTCGACGCCGTCGCGGCGGCTTGGAAGGCGGATACCGGCAAGAGCGCGTCGGCCGTCTATGCGTCTTCCGCTGTTCTGGCGAAGCAGATCGAGCAGGGCGCCCCCGCCGATATATTCATTTCCGCGGACCTGACCTGGATGGACTATCTCGACAAGGCGAAGCTCATCAAGCCCGGCACCCGCCGCAATTTGCTTGGCAACGCTCTCGTTCTCATTCAGCCCGCGGACGCCAGCACGGATCTCAAGATCGCCCCCAACTTCGATCTCGCGGGCGCGACCGGCGACGGCAAGATCGCGGTTTGCACCATTGCGTCTTGCCCTGGCGGCATCTACGCCAAGCAGGCGCTGGAAAGTCTCGGCGTCTTCGCCAATGTCGAACCAAAACTCGCCCAAGCGGACAATATCCGCAATGCGCTGACACTTGTCTCGCGGGGAGAAGCAAGGTTCGGCATCGTTTATGCGACCGACGCCAAGGCCGATCCAAAAGTGAAAGTGGTCGGCATTTTTCCCGAGGCGAGCCATAGCCCTATTGTCTATCCGGTGGCCCTGGTCGCGACGTCGAAAAATCCCGACGCGGCCGCGTTCCTCGCTTATTTGTCGTCGCAAGCGGCGACCAAGATCCTGCTCGGGCAAGGCTTTACGATTCTTTCGAAATAGGGCTTCGCCGCAACGGGCTGAATTCCAAAGCTCCGGCGCCAGTTTTGCTCGGTTCTGGCGGCCGCCGCCGGAACCTGACGCCGGGCTTGGAAAAACGCCGCCAGGCTTTTACCCCAGGGCGCGGCTACAAGTTTCATTTCGAGCGATCCTTGCGCCGATCAAATGGCCCTATACGCTCATTTGATCGGCAAGCGCTTCAAGGATCTGAAAGGACGCCGGTTTGCTTGACTTTTCGCCCTCCGCTCTGGCTGATTTGTCGCCCGCGGAATGGACGGCGATCTGGCTTTCGTTGCGGATCGCGACCGTTGCGACCATCGCCAGTCTGCCATTCGGCATTTTCACGGCTTACGCGCTCGCGCGCTGGCGCTTTCCCGGCAAGACGATCGTCAACGGGATCGTTCATCTGCCCTTGGTCCTGCCTCCCGTCGTCACCGGCTTCATCCTGCTCATCCTGCTCGGCCGAAAGGGCGTCTTCGGCGCCTTCCTCGCTGACATCGGCATTGTTCTGTCGTTTCGCTGGACTGGGGCCGCGGTCGCCTGCGCGGTGATGGGGTTTCCGCTCATGGTGCGCGCCATGCGGCTGTCCTTCGAAGCGATCGATCGGCGGTTGGAGCTGGCGGCCGGAACGCTGGGCGCCAGCCGGATCTGGACGTTCTTTCTGGTCAGTTTGCCGCTCGCAATTCCGGGCATTGTCGTCGGCGCGATCCTCGCCTTCGCCAAGGCGCTTGGGGAGTTCGGCGCAACGATCACTTTCGTCTCGAATATTCCCGGCGAGACGCAGACTATTTCCGCGGCGATCTATACTTATACGCAAGTCCCAGGCGGCGATGAGAGCGCCATGCGTCTGACGGTCGTCGCAATCGCAATCGCGCTTGTTGCGCTCATCGCTTCCGAAATCATCCAGCGGATGGCGGAAAAGCGCGTGGCGAGCATCGAATGATCGAGGTTGACGTCAGGCTTACCCTTGGGGTTTTCACCCTCGACGTGGCGTTCGAAAATGGCCAGGGCGTCACGGCGCTGTTTGGCCAATCGGGGTCGGGCAAATCGCTGACTCTCGGTCTCATCGCGGGTTTGATGCGGCCGGATCAAGGTTATATCAAGCTTGATGGCGAGGCTCTTGTCGATGTCGCGCAAGGCGTTTTTGTTCGCATGCACCGCCGCCGCATCGGACTTGTTTTTCAGGACTCGAACCTTTTTCCGCATCTCAGCGTGAGGCAAAATCTACTGTTTGGGCGCTGGTTCGCGCCGCGCGGCGACCGTGAGATTGATTTTGACGCGGTGATCGAGACCTTGGGAATCGGAAAGCTGCTTTCGCGCCCTCCGGCGCGCTTGTCGGGAGGCGAAAGGCAGAGGGTCGCAATCGGGCGGGCGCTTCTGTCCTCTCCGAAACTTCTTCTGTTTGACGAGCCGCTGGCGGCGCTCGACATGGAGCGCAAACTCGAGATCTTGCCCCTGATCGAGCGGTTGCGCGACGAATTCAAGGTGCCGATGGTCTATGTCTCACATGCGATCGAGGAGGTCGTCCGGCTCGCCGCCTGCATCGTCGTGATCGAAGCCGGTCGGGTCAAAGCCATCGGCAGCCCCGGCGAGGTCTTTGGCGCGATGGCGACCCAGAGCGCGGAGGATCGGTTCGACCGCTCTTCGGTCTTGACGATGAAAGTCTGCGGCGCCAACGCCGCCTATGGCCTGACCGAACTGAAGCATCCTTCCGGGACGGTTTGGCTCGCCGGTCCGGCGGGTCCAATCGGAGGCGAAGCGCGGATTATCATCAACGCGACCAATGTCGTCCTTTCGCTTCAGCCGCCGCATAATCTCAGCGTCCGCAGCGTCCTATCGGGAAGCGTCGAAGCCGTTGAGACGAGCGGTCCGCTCGCGACAGTCGAGATCGCGCTCAAAGGGGAGGGGCATCTATTCGCCATGGCGACCAGGCACGCTCTCGATGAACTCGGCCTCGAGCGCGGCTCTCCAGTCTTCGCCCTGATCAAGACCTCGGCTCTCGACGAGCGAAAAATGGGCGCAGTGACCCGGCTTTAGAGAATGATCCAAAACGCACGGTCGTCTTGAAGACCTCACGCTCTTGAGCATGTTCTTATGAGACATCGGATATATCCGATGCCTCATAAGAACATGCTCCAACTCATTGAATTTCAGCGATTCCTTTTCTATCAGATGAATCCATCTGATCGGAAAACGCTCTAGTTGGGCGGGGGCTCGGCGGCAGCCGCTGGCGCCGGCCGAGGCTTCTTTTTCATCGCGGCCCTGAGGGGCTTTTCTCCGTCGTCACCTTTGGCTTTGGCGTCGAACTCGGCCCGCAGGGCGAACACGCGCGCCTGGGTCATGCGCAGCGCGCAAAATCCATGCGCCTCCTCGCGCAAATAATTGCGGCACATGACTTCACGCGCCGATGAAAACCCGGCCTGTTCCCCGGCAATCCTTTTGATTGCGGCCTTGTCTTTGCCGGCGCTTGCGGCCAGAGCGTGATAATTGGCGCGCATGCTGGTCTCGGCGCGGCCGCGTTCGCGCTCCATTTGCTTGATCTGTGCTGGATCGATGGCGTTGCCGGCGGGGCCCCAAAGTCCAGTCGGATCGACCCGGCAATCGGCCGCCGCAAAGTCGCAGGCCCCTTCGGCGCGCATGACGAGCACGGCGCCTTCCAGAACATCGAGCGAAAACGGGCAGGCTTCGATGGCGACGTCGTAACGCGCGACGCCATTGGGCCGGCCGCTGAATTTAGCGTCGATCGGCGCGTCCGCGACGACATCGACGCGGCATTGCTCGCCGGGATGCGAAATTGCCTCTCCCAGCAGCGACAATCGGGTGACCTCTAGGCCTTTGCTAGAGGGCATTTGAAAGGCGATGCTGCCGGCGGACCCGTTTTGCGAAAGATCGCGCCCAAGGATGGCGGCTTCGTCCGGCCGCTTCTCCGCGACGGGTTTGGGCTTGGCGGGCGCCGGCGCCGGCTGACTGGAGTTTCCCGGTTCGGCGCCCGCAGGGGGCGCCGCCTGAAGGGCGCCCGGCAACATGAGCTGCGCGCGCGCGGAGGTTTCGCAAAAAAAACCGGCCAGAACCGCCGCGACAAGCGTAGTCAATGGAAAATACTTCAAACGCGCGCTTATTTTAGTCATTTGTCTTGACGCTATACCGGGCCGCTTGAGGAAGTTTTAGAAAATCATTGCGCTTGCGGGAGCGAAGGTGGCACGAATCGGGCGGCGGCGCCAATCCTGGCGTCGCTCGGGCGGGCGTCCGCCCGAGGCTGCGTCTTGCGCCTCTCGTTCCTCCTCTTATATACGGGCCATCTTGCGCTCGTGCGCGGCGATGCCAATTTGAAATAGTCGGGGACCGGGCGGAAATCCGTCCGCCCATTTGCCGGATCGCTTCGGGGTCCGGTGGTCTTGCGGATTGAAAAGGAAGATTGATCATGGGTAAAGTAATCGGAATCGACCTCGGAACCACCAATTCTTGCGTGGCGGTCATGGAGGGCACGACGCCGAAGGTCATCGAGAACGCCGAGGGAGCTCGGACCACGCCTTCGATCGTCGCGTTCACGGATGATGGCGAGCGTCTCGTCGGGCAGCCCGCGAAGCGGCAGGGCGTCACCAACCCGGAACGGACCTTTTTCGCGATCAAGCGGCTCATTGGCCGGACCTTCGACGACCCCATGACCAAGAAGGATATGGGCCTCGTGCCCTATAAGATCATCAAGGCGCCCAATGGCGACGCCTGGGTCGAAGCCGATGGCAAGCAATATTCTCCCTCGCAGATTTCCGCCTTCGTCCTGCAAAAGATGAAGGAGACGGCCGAAGCCTATCTCGGCCAGCCGGTGAGCCAGGCGGTTATCACCGTCCCCGCCTATTTCAACGACGCCCAGCGGCAGGCGACCAAGGACGCCGGCAAGATCGCGGGTCTCGAAGTATTGCGCATCATCAATGAGCCGACCGCGGCGGCGCTCGCCTATGGCCTGGACAAGAAGGGCTCCGGGATCATCGCCGTCTACGATCTCGGCGGCGGCACTTTCGACATTTCGATTCTGGAAATCGGCGATGGCGTCTTCGAGGTGAAGTCCACCAATGGCGACACCTTCCTTGGGGGCGAGGATTTCGACATACGTCTCGTCGAATATCTTGCCGACGAATTCAAAAAGGAAAACGGGATCGACCTGAAGAAGGACAAGCTTGCTCTGCAGCGGCTCAAGGAAGCCGCCGAAAAAGCCAAGATCGAATTGTCCTCGGCGACCCAGACCGAAATCAACCTCCCCTATATCACCGCCGATGCGACCGGGCCAAAGCATCTCGCCTTGAAGCTGACGCGGGCGAAATTCGAGGCGCTCGTCGACGATCTGATCCAGAAAACCGTCGAACCTTGCCGCAAGGCTCTCAAGGATGCCGGGCTTACTGCCGGCGAAATCAACGAAGTGGTGCTTGTTGGCGGCATGACCCGCATGCCCAAGGTGCAGGAGGTTGTGAAGAACTTCTTCGGCAAGGAGCCGCACAAGGGCGTCAACCCGGATGAGGTCGTCGCCATCGGCGCCGCGGTTCAGGCCGGCGTCCTCCAGGGCGACGTGAAGGACGTGCTTTTGCTCGATGTGACGCCGCTGTCGCTCGGCATCGAGACGCTCGGGGGCGTCTTCACCCGTTTGATCGATCGCAACACGACCATTCCAACCAAGAAGAGCCAGGTGTTTTCGACCGCCGAGGACAATCAGACCGCGGTCACCATCCGGGTCTTCCAGGGCGAGCGCGAAATGGCCGCCGACAACAAACTGCTCGGCCAGTTCGATCTCGTCGGCATTCCTGGCGCTCCGCGCGGCGTGCCGCAGATCGAAGTCACCTTCGACATCGACGCCAATGGCATCGTCAATGTGACTGCGAAAGACAAGGCGACCAACAAGGAGCAGCAGATCCGGATCCAGGCTTCGGGCGGCCTCAACGAGGCGGACATCGACAAGATGGTGAAGGACGCCGAATCGCATGCTGCCGAAGACAAGAAGCGGCGCGAACTCGTCGACGCCAAGAATCACGGAGAGGCGATGATCCACACCGCCGAGAAATCCCTCGCGGAATTTTCCGGCAAGGTCGCCGATTCGGATAAGGGCGCCATCGATGCGGCGGTCGGCGCTTTGAAGACGGCTCTTGAAGGCGAGGATGTCGAAGCGATCAAGGCCAAGACCAATGACCTCATGCAGGCTTCCATGAAGCTCGGCGAGGCCATGTATAAGGCCCAAAGCGGCGAGGGCGGCGCGGATGCCGGCCAAGCCGAGGCGAAGGACGACGTCATCGATGCGGACTTCAAGGAAGTCGGCCCCGACGACAAGAAGAAGTCGGCGTAAATTCAACAGAGGCGCATTTTCGACGGCGGACAGTGCTTGCGCTGCCGCCGGAAATGCGGCTCGATACAGGCTCAATATGGCAGGCCAGCGCCGCCGACGCTCCCGGAGCGAGTTCCGGTGCGGCCATTGCGATCGCGTGGGGGCGATGAAAAGACCCGCGTAACCTTGTTGGAGCGGAGTTGCTCAAACTTTTCTGTTTTGGCCTGGGCTTTCTCTATCAAACGATTTCATTTGATAGAGAAACGCACTAAAGGCTGAGCATAATTATTGAGCGCGGTGGCGCGCGAAGGGCAGCATGCATCTTGCATGTTGCGCTTGCATTTTTAACGGCGCATGCAACTTTGAGGTCGCGGCGGCGCCAAAAGGCATGGGGGCGTCAAGCTGCGCGACCGATGCGAGGCGCTGGGCGTATGGACTGGAACGCGAAGCACGATGAGCAAACGCGATTTTTACGAAATCCTGGGCGTCTCCAAGACATGCACGGACGCCGAAATGAAAATGGCTTTCCGCAAAGCGGCGATGGATTGTCATCCTGATCGCAATCCCGACAATGCGGATGCCGAAATTCAGTTCAAGGAATTGAACGAAGCCTACCAAACCCTCTCGGATGCGCAGAAACGGGCGACCTATGATCGCTACGGTCACGCAGCCTTCGAACATGGCGGCGGATTTGGCGGCGGAGGCGATGGTTTCGCCGCGTCGATGGCGGATATTTTCGACGATCTTTTCGGCGATGTGATGGGGCGGCGCGGCGGCGGCCGCACGGGACCCGCGCGCGGGTCCGATCTGCGCTATAATTTGGAAATTACGCTCGAGGAGGCATTCCACGGCAAGACCGCGTCGCTGACCCTGCCAACCTCGGTTGGCTGCGAGGTCTGCTCTGGCACCGGCGCGAAGCCTGGCGCGAAGCCGCGGCTTTGCCCTACCTGCGGCGGCCAGGGACGCGTGCGGGCGCAGCAGGGATTCTTTGCGATCGAGCGGACCTGTCCCCATTGCCATGGGCGCGGCGAAATCATCGACGATCCGTGCCCGCCTTGCGGCGGATCAGGCCGCGTCACCCGCGAGCGCAGCCTGTCGGTCAACATTCCGCCAGGGGTCGAGGATGGCACCCGCATTCGTCTCGCTGGCGAGGGGGAGGCCGGAGCCAAGGGCGGTCCGGCGGGAGACCTCTATATTTTTGTCTCGACGAAGCCGCATCCCTTTTTCCAGCGCGATGGCGCCGACCTCTTTTGCCGGATTCCGATCTCGATGGTGCAGGCGACGCTTGGCGGCGAGGTCAGCGTGCATACGATCGACGGCCGTGGCGAGGCCAAGGTCAAAATTCCGGAAGGAACCCAGTCCGGCAAGCAGTTCAAGCTGAAGAATCGGGGCATGCCGGTGCTGCGCTCGCGCGATGTGGGCGATCTTTACATCCAGGCGACGGTCGAAACGCCGCAAAATCTGACCAAGCGCCAGCGCGAATTGCTTGCTGAGTTCGAGGCGGAATCCTCGCAAAAGACGCATCCGGAGTCGCATGGTTTCTTCGCCAAGATGAAGGACTTTTTCGTCAGCGGCGAGTGAATGCCGGATTGCCAACGGATGGGCAATCTCGGTGGGCCAGGCTGTCTTGCCGCTCCGCTCGCGTCGGCGCGCCTGGCTTTCGACCGGATGGCCTTAGTCCTCGATTTGAGGCGATTTTTCCCCGATCGCAGAGGCGCCCACGCGATCGGGACGGGCTCCAATGTCAGCCCGGCGCTATTTTTTATTACAGTTCCTTGACGGTGCGCTCGTAGTCGCTATTTTGCGCCAACAAAGTGTCTCCCAATCGCCTGAAGCGAGGACATCCCCTTTTGCTCAGCCAATCCTCGCGTCCGAACCATCGCGGCCCAGCAAAGCCCAATATCCCGATTGAGGCGCGTCTTGCCGACGAAGCGCGCTTTTTCAGATCCTGGCTCGACAATCCGATGATCGCGGGAGCGGTCTCCCCCTCTGGACGCTTTCTGGCGCGAATGATGGCGCGCTATGTCGATCCGCTCGGCGTGGGTCCGATCGTCGAGCTGGGGCCTGGAACGGGGGCGATCACCGAGGCGCTCCTGGAGCGCGGCGTAGCGCCAGAGCGGCTCGTTCTTGTCGAATTCGATCCCGGATTCTGCAAGCTTCTCAAGCGGCGTTTTCCTGGAGTGCGCGTCGTTCAGGGCGACGCCTATCATTTGACCTCGACCCTGGCCAATCAGCTCGAGGCGCCGCCCGCCGCCATCGTCTCAAGTCTTCCCCTTTTGATGAAGCCCGAAATGCAAAGGCTCGCGCTTCTCGCCGACGCCTTCGCTTTCATGGCGCCAGATGCCTGTTTCATTCAATTTACCTATGGTCCGGTCTCGCCCATGCCGCGCTCTCACGCAGCGGGGCTAGGCTTTAAGACCGAAGCCTCTCCGCCGGTGTGGTTGAACCTGCCGCCTGCGCGGGTCTGGATCTATCGGCGTCATGGCGACGATGCCGGCGTCCCGCAGCAAAAATCATCGCGGCCAGCGCAAGAGTTTTTTGACAGGGTCAGAGTCGGCGCCGAAAAGATGCAGGTGAGCTTGAAAAAGGAGATCGAGGGCGCAAGAGCCCGACTTCAGTTCAAGCCGGGACCAACGCAGCCGGCGCGCAATCGGCCGATTCTCGACCATCTTGGCGCCATTCGTAAATCGCGCCCCCGCTGATGAGCGAGGCCGACTCAGCGGCCCGGGGAAAGCTCATCGTAGCGCTGGATTTCGCAAGCCAGCGCGAGGCGGAGGCAATGGTGCGCTCGCTCGGCGAGAGCGTCTCATTTTACAAGATCGGCATGGAGCTGGCGTATGGCGGCGGGCTGCCTTTTGCGCAAGACCTGATCAAGGAGGGCAAGCAGGTCTTCCTCGATCTCAAGCTGCATGACATTCCCAACACCGTAACGCGGGCTTGCGCAAGGATCGCGCAGCTCGGGGCAAGTTTTCTCACGATCCATGCCTATCCGCAGACCATGGCGGCGGCGAAATTGGGGGTCGCAGGCTCGTCGCTCCGCCTTCTCGGCGTGACCGTCATGACGTCCTACGATGATCAAGATCTTCGAGACGCCGGATATGCCTTTGGCGTCAAGGACCTGGTCGCCCGCAGGGCGGCGCAGGCGCGCCAGGCCGGCATTCACGGCCTCATTCTTTCCGCCGAGGAGACCGGCGCGATGCGCGCGGCGCTTGGCCCCGAGATGATTTTGGTGACGCCTGGCATCCGCCCGACTGGCGCTGAGGCGGCCGACCAGAAGCGAACGATGACGCCCGCCGCGGCGATCGCCGCCGGAGCAAATCATCTCGTCGTTGGCCGCCCAATCACAGAAGCGCAAAACCCGCGCGCGGCCGCCGAAGCGATCTTGGCGGAGATCGCCTCGGCCAGTCCCTAAGGCGGGAAGCGCCAAAAGTGAAAACGAGACGGGAAGCGCCAAACGCGAAACGCCGGGCGTACCTCCGGCCCGGCGCGCGACCCAGAGCACCTCTTTCGAGCAGCCCTGAGCTAAACCGAGAATAGAAGGAGCGCGTGACGCGGGAATGACGCGGGCGAGACCCGGCTCCAATCTATGGCGCGAAAAAAAGGGGGCGGCGCTTTCGGGAGCTTTTTTTCAAAGTGGTTGAAGACTATAGACGGAGTGGCGCGGCGCGGCCCTTTGGAGATCAATCATGAGCGAAATGCGCCTTGTCGTCGCTGGAGCCGCCGGCCGGATGGGCCGCGCGCTCGTCCAGGTCATTCATGAAACCCCCGGCGCCGCTCTCGTCGGCGCGATCGAGCAGCCGGATTCGATCGCCCTCGGCCAGGATGCGGGGCTGCTCGCCGGCTGCGGTCAAACTGGAGTTGAAATCAGCGGCGACGCCCTCAGCGCAATCGTCGGCGCCGACGGCATCCTCGATTTCACGTCGCCGGCGGTGAGCGCCGAACTTTCGGCCTTGGCGGCGCAGGCGCGAATCGTTCACGTTATCGGCACGACGGGTTTGGGCGCCGAAGACCTCGCGCGGATCGAGGCTGCGGCGCGCCATGCGGTCATCGTCCGGTCCGGCAATATGAGCCTTGGCGTCAATCTGCTCGCCGCCCTTGTGCAAAAGGTCGCCCGCACGCTCGGCCCTGAGTATGACGTCGAAATCCTGGAAATGCATCATCGGATGAAGGTCGATGCGCCATCGGGCACCGCGCTCCTTCTCGGAGAGGCTGCGGCGAAAGGGCGCAGCATTGATCTCGATGCGCATTCGGTTCGTGCGCGAGATGGCCACACCGGCGCGCGTCGACCTGGCGATATCGGCTTTGCCACTCTGAGAGGGGGAACTGTCGTCGGAGAACATAAAGTGATCTTCGCCGGGCCGGGGGAGCGCGTCGAGCTCGCTCACGCGGCCGAGGACCGCAGCATTTTCGCGCGCGGCGCGCTGCGCGCCGCCCTTTGGGGCAAGGATCGCAAGCCGGGCCTTTATTCGATGGCGGATGTGCTTGGGCTCGGAGACTAATCGGCCGGCTTGTAGGAGCGATTTAAGGGATGGCCCTTCGGCGCCATGCGGCATTGATCAGCAAATATATCCTGCGAACAGGCCGCGCTCTCCTTGCGGGGAGCGCGGCCCTTTGCACGAGCTTCCCGGGGGCCAAGGGGAAGTTCGTGTGACGATATGACGACATTAGCTGAGAATATCCAGTAAAGTTTCCGCGAAATGAACGTTGCTCGTCTTGACTGACGAAAAATGCGTTGGCGCCATAGGCTGGTCGAGACGTCCGAGCAGGCCGAGCGCGCCGACCGCAAGCCCCAGAACCAAAATGAGCGCGACGGAGACCCGAAATTGGCGCCGGGCAGATTGGGCGTCGTAGCTGCGGACGAAGCCGGCATCCGGCTCGGGGTCAAAATGATCTGCGATCGACATATCGCAACTCCAGTGCTGCGTTTAAGCTTCTATCCAACACCCAGGAACACTCTATGAACAGCGGCGCGGCCTTCGCCTGTGCGCTGGAACACATTGGAGATATCGCCGGCGCCGCCCATCTGTTCCATTACGCTGGTAAAGATATCGTTCGAGCCGGAGACAGCTCCATAAGGGGAAGCTTTCAAGGCTAATATTTTCTTGTCGCAGCGATCCGTTCTGTCGACAGGCGCCTGGAATGGTCCCGCGCGCTTGCGGTTGCCCTCCGGCCTGGGCCAACCTAAGGTCCGGCCGGATTCAAGGGGCGCTCGCCCCCTTTTCATGCGGACCGGTTGCCGCTTTGCTTGAAAATGCTCGGGGAGATCTTTAGCATGTCCTTCATCGCCGACGCCCTGCTGCGGGTGAAGCCTTCCGCGACGATCGCGGTGACGCAGAAGGCGCGCGATCTCAAAAATGCGGGGCGCGACATTATTTCGCTGTCGGTTGGCGAGCCGGATTTCGACACCCCGGACAATATCAAGAAAGCGGCGATCGCGGCGATCGAGCGGGGCGAGACGAAATATACGCCGGTTGCGGGCATTCCGCCCTTGCGCGAGGCGATCGCGCAGAAATTCAAGCGCGAAAACGGCATCGATTACAAAGCATCGCAGACGATCGTGGGCACGGGCGGCAAGCATATTCTCTTCAATGCTTTTCTGGCCACGATCAATCCTGGCGACGAGGTCGTCATTCCGGCGCCTTACTGGGTCAGCTACCCGGACATGGTGCTGCTCGCGGGCGGCACGCCGGTCCCGGTGGAAACCAAGATCGAGAATGGATTCAAGCTGCAGCCAGAAGCGCTTGAGAAGGCGATTACGCCGAAAACAAAGTGGCTCCTATTGAATTCGCCGGCCAATCCTTCTGGCGCGGCCTATGCCAGCGCCGAGCTAAAGGCGCTCACCGATGTTCTGTTGCGCCATGAGCAGGTCTGGGTTCTGACGGACGACATTTACGAGCATCTGATTTATGGCGATTTTACTTTTGCGACCCCTGCGCAGGTAGAGCCCGATCTGATCGACAGAACGCTCACCATGAATGGCGTATCGAAATCCTACGCCATGACGGGATGGCGCATCGGTTATGCCGCCGGGCCGGAATTCCTGATCAAGGCGATGGAAATGTTGCAGGGCCAGCAGACCTCGGGCGCTTGCTCCATCGCGCAATGGGCTTCAGTTGAGGCGCTGACCGGGCCGCAAGACTTCATCGCCGAGCGGCGCAAGATTTTCGAGGAGCGGCGCAACCTGGTCGTCTCAATGTTGAGCCAGGCGAAATATCTGCACTGCCCGACGCCGGAAGGCGCTTTTTATGTTTATCCGTCCTGCGCCGAGACGATCGGCAAAAGAACGCCAGACGGCAATCTGATCGCCTCGGACGAGGATTTTGTCGCCGCCCTGCTCGATGCCGAGGGCGTCGCGGTCGTGCAGGGCTCGGCCTTTGGTCTTGGCCCCAACTTCCGGATTTCCTACGCCACGGCCACCTCCGTCCTGGAGAAGGCCTGCGCGAAAATCCAGCGCTTTTGCGCCAGTCTGAGCTAAGTCCAAGGCTCAAAGCACTCAAAGGCCCGGGCGGCGAGCGCTCCGGACCTTTGGCTAGACCGATTTCAGCTTAATATTTGGCGACGACGGTCGGAGCTGCGCCGAATCCGGTGAAGCGATAATTCAGCCCGATGGATGCGATAAAGCCGGTCCTGCTGATGTCAACTCCAACCGGGCTGTCCAGCGGTCCGAACGTATAGTGAGCTTTGCCAAGATTAAAGTAACTGGTCTCCGCTCTGACCGACCAGTTTTCCGTCAAGCCGAATTCCGTGCCGGCGCCAACGGTCCAGCCCAACGCGGTATTGCTTGTGCCTTGAGCCGGACAACCGGGGTTCAAGAGGAGTCCATTGATAAGGAGCTGGGAATCGGTGTTGCATCGGCCCTGAGCAGCGACCTTTCCAATCGCCAAACCGCCTTTTCCGTACCACAGGACCCTGTCCCAATAGGCGAAGCCGACGCGACCGGTCACCGTGGACAGAAAATTCACATCAATCTCGCAGCTGAAACCGAACCCGTTCGGACAGGCGCGCGCGCCATGCGCATTCGACCAGCCGGCGTCGCCTTCGATGCCGACAACCCACTGGCCCATTTGATAATTATATCCGATTTGGCCGCCAGGGAGCATGCCCCCGAAGCGGGGATAGGCCTTCGTGCCGACGCTTAGGAAGGTCCATTGCGTATAGCCCCAGTCGACTCCCAGAGAAGGGCCGAGATAAAAGCCGCTCCAATCATACCCAACAGGAACCGCCGGACCACCATAGCTGCTGCGTGCGCTGAGCACGGGATTGGGGGAGGTTAATTGATAGCGTAGACCGGCGTTCATGTTCCAGCCGTCGACTTTCGGCCCCGTCCGATAATCGCCCCGAATATAAGCGAGCCATCCGGTATTCGGGACAAGGGCTACGACGCCGAGGCCAAATTGGCCATAGGTCCCAATATTGGTGGTGGAAAGCTTCCCGCTGATTTCGGGAAACGAAATATTCAGAGCCGCGAAACTCGTGTTGACCGTCGAGGTTTGATTGCCGACGAATTCGTGAAAGCCGCTGATCGTGGCGAAGGGCTGAAGGACGACGCCGCCAGCGTTGAAGCTTGTTCCCGCCCTGACGCTGACGCGCCCCAGCGTGCTGTAGATATCGCTGATCTCGACCGTGCTGGGCGGCGCCAATCCCGGGCTCGACAAAGCAAGCGTGCCAAACATTTGGAACGGGTCGACGGTGACCTTTGACCAGAGGACGCCGGCGGAGGGTTCGATAAACCAATTGTCCGGCAAGGCGTGATTGTAGCCGATATTGGCCCCGATCGAAAAACCGCGCGCGTCCAGGTTCTGGCGGAACACGCCGGCTTGAGGGTCCGAAAGCTGGTTTTGAAAATAGCTCCACCGAGCCTGCCCGTCGATGAAGAGGCCGCCCTTGGTGACTGCGCCATAGATGCCCACGAAGGGAATCTGCAAACGGTCGCTGAAGCCTCCGCCGGACGCGTAATCATTCGCGGCGGCGCCCAGGTAGCCGAGCGTAGAGCCGCCGTGTAGGTTCCACCCGTCGATGTTCAATCGGGCGACATCGGCGCCGATTTGAGCGCCGGCGTAATCTAGTTTCGTCTTTGTGTTGCAGGTTATGTTGCCGGAGAGCGGGGCTCCGCCAATTGCGTAGGTCGATGTCGAGGTGCTTTTGAAGGTGGATTCGCCGCCGATGGCTCGAGCCCACACGCCGCCGCCCAATTGGTTCGGCTCCGGATTGGGCGGGCTGCCGATAAATGCCGTGGACTGGGTCAAGAACGCGCTATTCGCGGCGTCGATGGCGGAAACCAGAGCGTTAATCGATCCTCCAGAGGCAAAGGGAACAAAATTGAACCCCTGGCGCCCGATGAAGGCGGCTTGGCCGGTCGCGAGGCAATCAGATTGCGCGTTGGCGGGGGTTGATAGCGTGGCGAGAAGTCCGATGCCGCCTACGATCGCGCCGATGCAGGCGGCTGGCGCCGATGGTCTGGATCCAGGGTCGGTTGTTGGAGCCTGCCCGCCTTCGAGAAATTGTTTAAGCATTTTATCGCTCCCGAAATGACGAATTCGGAAATTCCATGCCCGCGAACGAAAGGGCGGCAAAAGTTAAAGAGTGATCTTGCGCCCATCCGTCCACGTTGGCGCGGACTCGAAAAACGCTCGATTTTGACAGCTTAGCAAAGCGCAGCCATAAAAACTGTGTCTCTACGGCCACGGCGACGCGAAGAGTGAGCCGAAACGCGCGCGGCGGAGGACAATCGTCAGTTGTCAGGCCGGGCCAAGTCTGTTGTCGTGCGGCTTGTTCAAATCCGTTGCAAACCCCGGCGTTTTGGAGCGCAAATGTTCAGGGATGATACTGGCGGTCGCGGACGCGGGCCTTCCCGCAATGTCTTGGGGCAACCTCTGGCGAGTTGTTCAACCGATCCGATCACGGGGTTCAACCGCAGCGGCTGCTGCGATGCCGCCGCGGAGGATGTCGGCAGCCACACCGTCTGCATCGTCGCAACCGAGGCGTTCTTGGCTTTTTCCAAGGCTGCCGGCAATGATCTGTCGACGCCGGTCCCGGATTACGGCTTCCCCGGCCTCAAACCGGGCGATCGCTGGTGTCTTTGCGCGCCGCGCTGGCAGCAGGCTTTCGAAGCCGGAATGACGCCGCGCGTCGTCCTTCAGGCGACCCATGAAGGCGCGCTCGATTATTGCGCCCTCGCCGATCTCAAGCGCTACGCGATTGATTTGTCCTGACCGCAGCGCCGTTTTTCGCGCTCCGGCGCGCCGGGCTTGCGGCGTCATTTCCGTAAGTAGAGCGGCGTCGGCGATTGCTTCCCGCGCCTCGAGTTTGGCGGATTCGTTGATCGGACGAAATCGCCGCCCTTGCCGGTTGCGCGGCGGCTTGTCTATGGCGGGACCGCAAGCGTAACAGGGACGGCATAGATTTGATTCGTTTTCGCCCCCTGGCGCGCATGCCGGAGCAGTCGATGCTCTTGTGGCGCTGGCGCCGATAGGGCTTTGTTACGTTTTGTAACCGGAATTGACTATATCTGGTAAGTATTTGAACTTAAAATATTTATGTCATTCTGAGGTTGCCTGTGCGCCGGCGCGCTGGGCATTGGTCGAAGATCACCTTTTGCTCCCCTCCACTCATGATGCTATGCGTCGATTTGCTATCCGGGGATCAGTTCGATCCATTGTTGTCGAGACGCCGCAATTTGCGGGGCGTTTTTTGAACTCGATTTGGACTTCCGAATTTCGTGTCTAAGATCAACAGCCTCTCCGACTATGCAACGAAGCGCTTCCGGCTCGCCGGCAAGGCCTATCTGGCGGAAGGGGATCCATTCTTCGCGCCGACCGATAGCTTGCGCCAAGAGGCCGCGGCGAAAGGCCAGCATTTCGTCAGTTTCGCCAATTACGACTATCTGGGGTTGGCGTCCCATCCAATGGTCAAGACGGCGGCGTCGGCTGCGCTGGAAACTTTTGGCGTCGGCGCTCTGGCCTCTCGCCTCGTTGGCGGCGAACGATCCTCGCATCGCCATTTGGAAACAGGGCTCGCCAAATTTCTGGGGGTGGAAGCGGCCCTGACTCTGGTCAGCGGCTATCTCGCCAACGTGACGACCATTTCGCATGTCTTGGGGTCGCGCGACGCGCTGTTCATCGACGAATTGTCGCATAATAGCATCGTCAGCGGCGCCAAGAGCGCCGTCGCCGAGACCATTGTATTCCGCCATAATGATCTCGATCACCTCGATTTCCTTTTGCGTGAACGGCGCGACAATTTTCGCAACGTTCTCGTCGTGGCCGAGGGCCTGTACAGCATGGACGGCGATATCGCCGACCTTGCGCGGCTGGTGGAGGTCAAGGAGCGGCGCAAGGCTTGGCTATTGCTCGATGAAGCGCATTCGATTGGCGTGCTCGGCACCGATGGACGCGGACTTTGCGAGCATGTCGGCGTAGACCCACAGCAGATCGATCTCATCATTGGAACTTTATCGAAAACCCTCGCCTCCTGCGGAGGCTTCGTCTGCGCCAAGGCTCCGGTGATCGAGTGGCTGCGTTATACGCTGCCGGGTTTCGTCTATAGCGTCGGTCTGTCGCCCGTCATTTCGGCGGCGGCGGAGACCGCTTTGCAATTGATGCAGCAAGAGACCTGGCGCATCGATCGCCTGCGTGAGAACGCCGAACTGTTCGTGGAGCTCGCGCATGAAGCTGGGCTCGACACCGGGCCGGCCATCGGGCGCGGCGTCGTCCCGATCCTCTTCTCCGATAGTCTCGAAACCTTGGCCGCCTCCCGCCATTTGATGGCGCACGGGGTTTATGTGCCGCCAATCATCCAGATCGGCGTTCCGAAGGACCAGCCGCGGCTGCGTTTCTTCCTCTCGGCTCTGCATACGGAGGCGGAAATCCGGAGCGTTATCGATCTTTTGGCCAAGCGGAAAAGCATTTCAATGGCGCCAGCCCATGCGCTCAGCGCGGCGACCTGACCATTCAGAAAGACCTTGGCATTCGGTCGCGCCATGGCGCGTCCCCCCGGCCGGCGGCCTTCTGGGGGTTCAGGGCAGGGTTAGGGAGCAAATCCGCGCAATCCATACCAGAGCATTGGAAGCAGATCTTTGCATTGGCGCGCGATCCGCGAACGGCGCCAGCGTTTAGGGCGAAACCGATGCGGATTATAGGCCTGCGTTCTCAAAGAAAACGGCGTTTGCTTCGCTACGACGCTCGAGAGGAAGGCTATGGCCAAAGAGACCATCGAGATTATTCCTGCGGACGGGCTTCGAAATTTTCTCGCTTTCTGCCGGCTACCCCGCGTTCTTTATAAGGGTCAGCAGGGATTCGCGCCGCCTCTTGACGCCGAGCGCTGGACATTGCACGCAGCGCGGCTCAATCCGCATTTCAAGCTTGTCGAGTCGCAGGCATGGCTCGCCCGCAAGGATGGCGCGCTCGTTGGCCGGATTTACGCGCAAGTCTACAAGGAGGCCCATGCGCCGGTCGGGGCCTCGCGGGCGCAGTTCGGCTGTCTGGACGCGATCGACGATGACGCCGTTATCGGGGCCCTGACGGAGGCGGCCGAAAGCTGGCTGCGCCAACGCGGCGCGGACCGCGTGAATGGGCCCTTTTCACCATCGGTCAACAGCGAGGCGGGCCTGCTCGTGCAAGGCTACGACGCTGCGCCAATGGTCTTCATGCCTTGGAATCCGCCTTATCTCGCGGCTGCGCTGGAGCGGCGCGGCTACAAAAAGGCGCATGATCTGATTTCTTATCGTTACGAGGTGACCGACAAAGATCGGTTGGCGAAGCCGGGCATTTTGGCGCGGCCGGAATGGCGCGACAGACTGAAGATCAGAACTCTGAATCTCAAGAATCTCAAAAATGAGGCGGCGATCATCGTCGAGATATTCAACGACGCCTGGAGCGAAAACTGGGGCTTCGTTCCTTTCACCCTTAAGGAGTTCCTGTCCTCCGCCGATGGACTGAAGCTCGTCATGCCCGTCGAAGGCGGATTCATGGTCGAACTCGATGGCGTCGCGCAAGCTTTCGGCATCATCTTGCCAAACTTGCACGAGATCACCGCCGATCTCGACGGCCGGCTATTTCCGCTCGGTCTGCCGCGCTTGATCTCGCGAATCAGGACTCACGCGTTCAAGTCGGGACGGCTCGCCCTTTTTGGGGTCCGCCGCGCCTTGCATCGAAAAGCCGCGGGCGGCGCGGTCATTTTAGCCTTTATCGAGGAATGCCGGCGGCGTAGCGGAACAAGTCCGCTCGAGCACGTCGAATTCGGCTGGGTTTTGGAGGATAATATCGGCATGCGCCGGCCGATCGAACTTGCCGGCGGGCGCATCGACAAGATTCATCGCATCTATGAGAAATCCCTCGCGCCGTGAGCCCTTTCGGCGACGGGGAGGACGATAAGACATAATGGGCATTTCAGGCGGAGCCGGCTAGAGCGCTTTCCGATCGAAGGGAGTCAGTCGATCGATCAGAAATCGCTCCAGTGTTAAAGAGTCTAGAGCATATTCCGAACAGATTGAACCAATCTGTTCGGAATATGCTCTAGACGGCGGCGAGCGGGACCACGACAGATCGAACCGAACGAAATGAGAAGGAAGATCGGCGCATGAGCTCTCACGCTTTCGACATCTCGTCCATCCACAGCGCAACCTCCGCGTCGCGCGAAAATTCGTTCATTCCAACCACCGCGAAACGTCCGCATCCCTTGCGCCGGCGCGCGATTCTCGCGGCCCATCCCGAGGTTGAAGCCTTGATCGGGCGCGACCCAAGGACGGCGGCGATCACCCTCGCCGTCGTCATCGGTCAGACCGTGCTGGCGGCGTTTTTCGGCTATCTCGGCCTTGCCTATTGGTGGGCGGCCCTGCTTGGCGCTTTTTGCGTCGGCGCCTTCGCCAATCACGCCATGTTCGTCGTCATCCATGACGCGACCCATAATTGCGTCTTCAAATCCAACTCTCTCAACAAATGGGTCGCGATCTTCGCCGATCTGCCGAACGCCTTCCCAACCGCGATGGGGTTTCGCTGCTATCATATGAAGCATCATTCGCATCTCGGCGATTACGATTACGACGCCGACTTGCCTAGCCATTGGGAGGCGCGCCTGTTTGGGCGCACCTGGTATGGCAAGGCGGCCTGGATGTTCTTTTTCCCGGCGCTGCAGCTCTTCCGCCTCGGCCGTTTGAAGGGCGCCGTGCCAATGTGGGGTGCCTGGACCTTCGTCAATGCCGCCTGCATCATTGTCTATGACATCGCCATTCTGACCTTCTTTGGTCCGAACGCATTGCTGTATCTCTTTGCGTCGTTCTGGTTTTCCGTTGGAGGCTTGCATCCGCTGGCCGCCCGCTGGGTTCAGGAGCATTTCACCACCGATCCGGCCCAAGAGACTTTCGATTATTACGGTCCCCTAAATCTGATTGCGCTCAACATCGGCTATCACAACGAACATCATGATTTTCCCGATGCGCCTTGGTCGCGGCTGCCGCGCTTGAAGCAAATGGCGCCGGAATTCTACGCCGATCTGAAAACCCACAAGTCATGGGTCGGCCTGTGGCTGAAGTTCATCTTCGATCCTCGCTGGACGCTCTACACGCGGGTTGATCGCAGTGCCGCCGCCGTGGCGCGCTCCGGCGCGGCTTGAGCGCGTCGAAGCCGGTCCGAGATCAGAAAGAAGAGAGATGCGCGCATTTGTGGCGCTCGCCCTCGGGGCATTTCTGGCGGCGTTCGAGGCGGCGGGCCCCTCGGCGCGCGCCGAGACTCCCCGGCCGACGGCAATCTTCCCGGTCGAGCTTTGGGATACCAGCGGCGAGGGGGTGAAGCCGGGTCAGAAGGAGCGGCTCGAACTCGCGACCCGCACGCTGGCGCAATTGCTTGAAGCGTCCGGCGCCTATCGGAGCGTCGATCTCACGCCTTTCGCCGCCAAGATCGCGGCGACCGAACCGCGCTACAACTGCAACGGGTGCTGGCGCGACATCGCCAAGGAGGCCGGCGCCGACGCCGCCGTTTTGGCGGTTGTGCATAAGGTCTCGACCTTGATTTCCACGGTAGATATTTACGTTGTGGACCTCAAGTCGGACGCCTATGTCGCCTATGCCAATGGCCAATTCCGCGGCGATGACGACAGGGCCTATGTCCGGGCTTTCGAGTTTCTCGTCAAGGAGCGCTTGATCCGGAAATAGTCGCGATTCGAAATCCGGTCAGCCCGCCGGATTGAACGCGCTGACGCCGCCATGGGCCGCCGACCATTCCGCCGGCTGGCGCAGGAAGGCGTCGACCTCATCGAGCGTCGCAGTCTCGAAATAATGGTCTTCCCGGGCGAGCGCGACAACGTCCCGCCAGGTCGCAAGATAATGCAAGGTCAGGCCGAGTTCGGTCATGATCGCCGGCGTTTGCGGAAAAATATCGTAGAAGAAAAAGACGAAGGCGTGATCGCAGCGCTGTCCCGCCTCGCGCAGGGCGTTGCAGAAGCCGACCTTACTGCGCCCGTCGGTGGCGAGATCCTCGACGAGGAGGGCGCGGCCGCCGTCGTGAAGATCGCCTTCAATCCGAGCGTTGCGGCCGAACCCTTTCGGCTGCTTGCGGATATATTGCATAGGCAGCATGAACTGGTCGGAGAGCCAGGCGGCGAAAGGAATCCCCGCCGTCTCTCCCCCCGCGATGACGTCGAGGCTCTCATAGCCGATTTCGCGCTCGATCGTCGCCGCAGCGAATTCGATGAGGCGGCGGCGCAGGCGCGGGTAGGAAATGATCTTGCGCATGTCTGTATAGACAGGGCTCGCCCAGCCCGACGTAAAGATGAAAGGGGTTTCCGCATTGAACAAGATTGCCTTTGCCTCGATCAGCATTTTTGCAGTCTCGCGGGCGATGGCTTGCTTTTCGGGGGAGGGCAGGGGCATTTGATCACCGGCGAGGCTTGAGGAAAGCGCTAGCGCTTCTCCTCGCGCTTCGGCGGGGCGGGGTCAAGCGGGTTGGCGGTTGGACCGGCGCGCGTTCGCTGGCGGTCGCGCCCAAGCATGGCTGTGAGAATGCGGCGCGACTTTTCCGCCCGCGCCTAAGTGCCCGGCTGAAAGGAGGTGGGTGATTTCAAAGGGTTGTGATTTCGTCGGATTTGCGATGACCAGATAAGCCATTGATAAATTTGGCGTGCCGGTCGGGGTAAAACCGCGAACGCTTATGTCATTGAAATTGCAATGTAATATTAGGTCCGGTAGGCCCCGCTCTGCACCAATGCCGGAGAGCAAGAGGGCCACTCACACGGGTAGGGTGGAGTAAGCCAGCAAAAGCCCGGCATTCTGAAATGAAAATGCCAGCGAATGTGAACATGTCGGTCGGTGGCTTTTTGCGCTGCTATTCAAGAAGGGATCCCCAAGGCTTCAGCTTCGCAACTTCGCGCCCCAGATAGTTGGGCAATTTTGAGCGCGTCATAAAGCACAACGATAGCCGACGTGGGGCGCTTCGCAACCCCCTCCAGGCACCGCCTACCGTTGTGCCAGCGGGCCAGAACACTACTGTCAGATTAAATCTTAGCTAATGCAAATTATGCCGATCAGTTGTGTTGAACTGGTCTGTTGGGTTGAGTTCCCCTGTACCTCCCCACGCTTCGCCCCGTCTGTTGGAGAATGCGCGACGATATCCATCCATTGTGCGCCCAGGGCTCCTCTTGGGATTTGAACGTAACCCAATGCCAGGTAATTCCTTCATCATCGGTCGAATTACGACCACACCAGTCGACCACCGAACCAGTGGAAAGCTTCCAAAGCTGCTCACCACTACGATCAGGTGTTCCACGAATGTAGCCAAAACCGCTGTCGGTTCCGACCATTTCTTGAGTGCATGCATATGCCGGAAGCGCGAGAGCGCCCGCCATTGTTGCGCCGAGAACGATACTTTTAAGGATGTCCATTTTGAAATCTCCCTTTTGAAATCTCCCTTTTATGTTGGGCAAAATCTACCTATGGCGCAGTTAGTGAGAATTCAAGCAGCCTCGAGTTCTGGCGCGAAAATACTAGCCCGCGACGCGCTTCCTCTTTCCACTCATCCCGGGCAACTAAATCTGATCGAGTAGGAGGTAGGCCTGCTCTAGGCCTACAGCGATCTCTCAGTGCCCGACTGAAAAAGAGTTATGTGATTTCAAAAGGTTGCGATTCCGTCGGATTTGCGAAGATTCGATAGAGACCGCGATGACCTGGAATGAAACCACCCGGCCTCAGTATCGGCGTGAAAGCCGGCACTACGCAAGGGACTTGACCGATGCGGAATGGGCTTTGATCGAACCGATGATGCCGCTTGCTTCGCCGATTGGACGTCCGCGAGCGACAAAGTTGCGGTCGGTCGTCGATGCGATCGTGTACATAGGTTCGATGGGCTGTGAGTGGCGGCAATTGCCGAAGGAGTTTCCGCCTTATTCGACTGTGCAGGGCTATTTCTACGAGTGATCGCAGGAAGGCCAACTCGCCTCGATCAATCACCAAGCATCGTGATCTAAAGCATGGAAAATGATTTGTCGCGTAGAACGATTCGTGTGGCGCAGACGGGACAGCCAAATTCGAAATTGGCCTCTTTGCTAGGTGGAACCGCGATCTGCGAACCGCAATGGGGGCAATGTCCCTTCCAGGCGCCGGCAGTCCATTTGTCGAGCCCGACAGGGACCAGCGCGATGGCCCCGACAAGGATCGCGGGCAAAATCCCATAAAGGGAGAATATGATTGCGGCGGCGGCTAGGCCGCCGATTGCGAAAAGACTCTTCGCCGCGAAGGCCAGGACGTAAGCCCAAAGGGACCGCGTCCGGTTTGGCTTTGTCGGATTGGTAAAGGAATGTCGAAAAAAAGCAGCCGCCGTTGCGGACCTTGCGCCGCTCCGGGTAGAGTCTATCGACAAGGGCCGTCCTGAAGCATCCGCCCCTGTCTCGCCAACCAATCTCAGGGCGGGCGCAATGCTGGCGCCAGGCGGGGCTTCGGGGGCCGCGTCGATGCAATCATCCGCGCTCTCAAAAAGCTTGGCGTGCATCAGTTGCAGCAAATCCATTGATTGACGAAGAATTCCAAACCGAAGAAAACCCGGATCGTTGCGGATCACGCCGGCGCGCCGCGCCGCGTCGTTGCCATCATCGCCCATCGCAGAGAAGGCGCTCCAGAACTGAGCTCTGTCTCCAAGCATCTCGATCATTTCCGCCAAGCTCATGTTGACCGAGCGAATGTCATAAGCAAATGCATCCCGGGCGCGCTTCAAGCACCTTAGAAAGCGAACATCGTCTTTTGGACCCTCCATCGCTTCGGTAAGTCGAAGAGCGGACTCCCCGCCCTGGACCCCGATGTGCTCGATCGATGCGTAAACATTCTTGCCGACGGTCCTCTTGCCGCCAAGCGTCGTGCGAAGCCGAGAGATCATTTCGCGACAGGCGGTTTCGATGAGCGCGTCAACCTTGATGACGAAGGTCCAATCGGACGTCTCCGTATAGGTCTCCAGGACGACGTCCTTCCCGATCCCCAGCCGCCGAGAGAATTCGTCAGCCTGATCCAGAAGCAGGGACAAATAATCTCTTTCGGACGGCGCCCGCGCGCCCTGTTCTTGGACTTCCCGCTTGAGTTGAGCCTGAAGTTTCGCCATCGAACTACAGCCTTTGGAAAAGCATACTTAGAAAAGGTTTCGCAGCTTGATGGTTCCCCTTTCTTGGGCTTTTCTTTTAGCTTGAGCGCTTCCCGGCCAGAGGGGAACGCCCTGACGCTCTCCCTCCATCATGCCGACCTCTCTCGCGCCGAGTCGGCATCGCTTGCGCCTGGCTTTGGCTCGACCCTGCTATTCGCCGCCGCGCCGCTACGGGAGAGCCGCCAGCCCTCGATCAGTCCGAAGATGGCGGGAATGACGATGAGGGTCAGCACGGTCGAGGACATCATCCCGCCAATCATGGGAACGGCTATTCTTTGCATGATCTCGGAGCCTGCGCCTGTGCTCCAAAGGATCGGGACAAGGCCCGCCATGATCGCCGCCACGGTCATCATCTTGGGGCGCACCCGCTCGACCGCGCCGAGCATGATCGCCTCCTTTACATCGGCCTGGGTGAAGGGGCGGCCGGCCGCCAGCCTCTCCGCCTTGAGCTGCTTCATGGCCTGGTCGAGATAGATCAGCATCACGACGCCGGTCTGCGCCGCGACGCCCGCGAGCGCGATAAACCCGACCGCGACCGCGACCGACATGTTGAATCCCTGCTGCCACATGAGCCAGATTCCGCCGACCAAAGCGAAAGGCAGCGAGAGCATCACGATGAGCGTCTCTGTAAGCGTTCGGAAATTAAGATAGAGCAAGAGGAAAATAATAAGCAGTGTTACCGGCGCCACGATCTTCAGCCGCGCTTCAGCCCGCTGCAGATATTCATACTGCCCGCTCCATCCGATGGAATAGCCGGCCGGCAAGGCCACCGCCTTCGCCACCGCCTCTCGAGCCTCGGCGACATAACCGCCGAGATCGCGATCCTTGATGTCGACAAAAACATAGACGGCGAGCTGGCCGTTTTCGGTGCGGATCGAGGTCGCGCCGCGGGTAAGCTTGACGCCCGCCACTTCACCGAGCGGAACGGTTCCCCCGCCCGGCAGCGGAACCTCGATCGCGCCGGCGATCGCCTGGGGGTCGCTGCGCAACTCGCGCGGATAGCGGATATTGACGTTATATCTTTCGCGACCCTCCACCATCGTCGTGACCGCCTCGCCGCCGAGGGCGCTTGAAACCACATCCTGCACATCGCCAACTGAAAGACCGTAACGTCCGAGCGCATCGCGGTCCGGCGAGATGTCGAGGAAATAGCCGCCACTCACCCGCTCGGCATAAGCGCTCGCCGTGCCCGGAACTTTCTTCAAGGCCGCCTCGACTTCGCGCGCGATTTCTTCCATCCGAGCGAGATCCGCGCCGAATATCTTGACGCCCACCGGCGTGCGGATGCCGGTCGAGAGCATGTCGATGCGGGCGCGGATCGGCATCGTCCAGGCGTTCGAGACTCCCGGGAATTGCAGCGCTCTATCCATTTCCGCCTTGAGGCCATCGATGGTGAGGCCCGGCCGCCAGGCGGCCTTCGGCTTGAGATTGATGATCGTCTCGAACATTTCGATCGGGGCCGGGTCGGTCGCCGTCAGCGCGCGTCCGGCCTTGCCATAGACGGACTCGACTTCGGGAAAGGCCTTGATGATCCGGTCCTGCATCTGGAGCAGCTCGGCCGCTTTCGTGACGGAGAGTCCCGGCAATGTCGTTGGCATATACATGAGCGCGCCCTCGTCGAGGTTCGGCATGAACTCGCCGCCGAGCTGGCGCGCGGGCCATAGGCTTGCGGCCAGAATGGCGAGCGCCGCGACGATGGTAAGGCCCTTCGCGCCGAGCACGGATCGAATGATCGGCCGATAGAGTGCGATCAGGACTCGATTGACCGGGTTCTTGTGCTCCGGAACGATTTTGCCCCGCACAAAGATGACCATGAGCGCTGGAACCAGCGTGATCGACAGCAGCGCCGCGGCCGCCATCGCGAACGTCTTGGTAAAGGCGAGCGGGCCGAACAGCCGGCCTTCTTGCGATTCGAGCGTGAAGATCGGCAAAAAAGAGACAGTGATGACGAGAAGGCTGAAGAACAAGGCCGGGCCGACTTCGGCCATGGCCTCGACCAGAATGTCGAGGCGCGGCTTGCCCCTTGGCGCGCGTTCGAGATGCTTATGCGCATTCTCGATCATGACGATGGCCGCATCGATCATTGCGCCGACCGCGATGGCGATTCCGCCAAGGCTCATGATGTTGGAGCCGAGGCCGATCGACCGCATGGCGGCGAAGGCGAGCAGAATCCCGACTGGCAGCATGAGGATGGCGACCAGCGCGCTGCGCAAGTGGAGCAGAAAGACGACGCAGACCAAGGCGACGATCAGGCTTTCCTCGACAAGCGCGCCGCGCAGCGTCTCGATCGCAGCCTCGATGAGGCGCGAACGGTCATAGACCGGAATAATCTTCGCGCCATTCGGCAAATTGGGGGCGATCGCGGCGAGCCGCTCCTTGACGTTCTCGATGACGGTGAGCGCATTGGCGCCGAACCGTTGCAGGGCGATGCCGCTTGCGACCTCGCCCTCGCCATTGAGCTCGGTGATTCCGCGCCGCTCATCGGGCCCGATCTCGACGCGCGCGACATCCTTGAGCCGCAAAGGCGCGCCGCGTTCGGTTTTCAGGACGATATTCTCGATGTCGGCCGTAGTTTTGAGATAGCCTTTGCCGCGGATCATGAATTCGAATTCGGAGAGCTCGACCGTTCGCCCGCCGACATCCATATTGCTGGCGCGCACCGCCTCGCGAAGCTTCGACAGCGAGAGCCCCTGCGCCCTGAGCCGAAGCGGATCGACCACGATATTATATTGCCTGACGAAGCCGCCGACGCTCGCGACCTCGGCCACGCCCTCGGCCTTGGACGCCGCATAGCGGACAACCCAGTCTTGCAGCGAACGCAGCTCGGCCAGGGTCATATCCTTTGCCACGATGGCATATTGATAGACCCATCCGACCCCGGTTGCGTCCGGCCCGAGGCTTGGACTGACGCCCGGCGGCAGGCGTTGCGCCGCAGCGTTGAGATATTCCAGCACCCGGCTGCGCGCCCAATAGGGGTCGACGCCGTCTTCGAAAATGACATAGACGAATGATGCGCCGAAGAATGAAAAGCCGCGGACCACCTTGGAGCGCGGGACGGTCAGCATGGCGCTGGTCAAGGGAAAGGTCACCTGGTCCTCGACCACCTGCGGCGCCTGACCCGGATAGGTCGTATAAACGATGACCTGGACATCCGAGAGATCGGGGATGGCGTCGAGCGGCAGCGTGCGCAGCGCGTATAGGCCAGCCGCGATGGCGAAAGCTGTCCCGACAAAGATCAGGACCAGATTGCGGGCGGACCAGCCGATCAGGCCGCCGATCATGGCGCCGCCTCCGCGCCGGTCATGCCGGCGAGCGCCGCCCTGAGGTTGCTTTCGGCGTCGATCAGGAAATTGGCCGAGACGACGATCCTTTCGCCTGGCTCCAAGCCTTGCAAGATCTCGACGAGACCGGCGCCGCGCGCTCCGACCTTGACCTCTCTCGGCTCGAAACGGCCCTCGCCCTTATCGAGGATGACAATTCGCCGCGCGCCGGCATCGATCACGGCGCTGTCGGGAGCGGCGACGACCGGATGCGGCGATCCCGTCGCGATCTCGACCTCGGCATACATATCGGGCAGCAGGAGCCCGTCCGGATTGGCGATCTCGATGCGCGCGCGGGTGGTTCGCGTCGCGCTGTTGACCTGCGGATAGATGAGGCCGACGCGGCCGCTGAAGGTCCGATCAGGCAGACCACGCACCCGGATCGCGGCCGAGGCGCCGG
Organism: Methylocapsa aurea; assembly: GCF_000746085.1. Lineage (GTDB taxonomy): Bacteria > Pseudomonadota > Alphaproteobacteria > Rhizobiales > Beijerinckiaceae > Methylocapsa > Methylocapsa aurea. The sequence goes on from NZ_JQKO01000014.1 coordinate 82,730, forward strand.
TCCGGACCAAGCTCAATTCATGTTCGGGCACGTCGGCGAGGACCCAGATCGTCGAAAGGTCGGCGATGCGGAAAAGCACGTCGCCGGCCGCCGCCTTCATGCCTTCGACGGCGTTGCGCTCGAGCACGACGCCATCGCGCGGCGCGCTCCAGCCGATCGAATGAATGACCTTGCGGGAGCGCTGCATGTCCTCGATCGCTTCGGCTGGAACATTGAGATTTTCGAGACGGCGCCTTGCGCCTTCGAACGCGCTGTTTGAGACAAACTGAGCCGACGCCGACAGGATTTCCTGAGAGTGGAGATGCATCAGAACCTGCCCCTTGCGGACCCGGTCGCCGGTGGTGACATTTTCGACGTGGTCGATGAAGGACTCGGACCTTGTCGAAACAATCGAAACTCTTCGTTCGTCAAGCTGCACCGAGCCCGGCGCGCGCAAGGGACGCATGATCACTCGCTTGGCGACGATTTCGGAACGGACCCCGCTGCGCTGCAGCTTGCCCGGCGAGAGCTTGATGATGGACCCCTCCTCGTCCTCGCCGTCGAAGACGGGGACATAGTCCATTCCCATCGAATCCTTCTTCGGCTCCGGCGAGATATCGGGCAGGCCCATCGGATTGCGGTAATAGAGGATGCGCCGCTTGGATTCGCTTGCCTCCGGCTTGCTCGCAGTTCGCTGCGGTTCCGCGTGGTCGGGGATGGCGAGACTCTGAGGGCTGTGGCGACCCGCAAAATAGCCGCCCGCCGTCGAGAGGACGGCGGCGAGGGCGAGGCTTGTCCAGCCCGGCGCCCTCATAGCAAAGCTCCTGTCCCCTGAGGGCAACCGATTGAGCGAGCGAGACGGAGCGGCGCCGCGGCGGCGCACCTTTTTTGGAAGTGATTCATGGTTTGATGATCCTGGAGCCATCGTTCGGCCGCGCTTCGCGCGCGCCAAATGTCATGGTTGAAGCCATGCGACGCCCGAGCGGCGGCGGGAAAACCGCATCGAGGCGGCCGGCGGGAATGCCGGCGATGGACCTAGGATCTAGGGGGGCGGGGGATAGGCGCTTCGGTCAAGCCGCGCCGCTCCGCGTCATCATGCGGAACGATCACATCGGAGCAACTGGGCAAGACGACGCGTGAAGTCGAGTCGGCCGGAGCGGCTTGGAGCCAATTGGCCGCGCAGGCGGCCATCAGCGGACATTTTTTCTGGCAATCGGGCGACGGCGGATTGCCATGCCCATCGCAGTGCATGCCCTGCGCCATAACCGTCGTTGGGGCAGCCGTTGTCACATAGGCCGCCGCGGGGACGGCGAATGGCCAAGCAATGAGGCCTACTACAGCGAGGATCGGCAGCAGGCGGCGGAGAGCGGACCAGATTTGCACGCTTTCATCCTGGCATGATTCATCCTGCAAGAAAAGAGTCCCGCGCGCTGGACCATAATCCGGAGGCGTCAAGTTCCTGTGCGGGGCCCTCTCCAGCGACGCCGAAAATAGCGGCTCAGCCGCCGGGTCTGGCGGGTCAACGGACGCAAAAGGCGCCCGGCCACGGGAATGTCGACCGCGAGGATCGCCAGTCCGAGCGGCAACATCCAAAAGCCCACCAGCGGCAGAAAGCCAACCAATCCTCCCAGCGTCAGCGTCGCGCCGACCGGTATTCGCGCGAGGCGCCACTGAGGCTCCTTGAGGCGCTGCAGCAGACGCCGGCTTCGACTCGTTGCCGGCTTGTCAACAGGGCTATCCATCTCGGGGCCTCGTACTCCGCCTTGGGCGCTCCAAAGCCATAGCCGCGACGGCTGGGCCGAAGGCTTCAGCCGATCGGAGGCCCTGGGCGACATATGCCGTGCGGATCAATAATATCCAGACCTTGTGTTGGCGGCTCTGTCATCAAAATAGCCTAATCAAGCGAGCGCAAACCAGACGGTGATGTCATGAATGAAGACGTTTCGGCGGATCAGCCCGCCCGAGCCTGGACCCTCTGGGGGCTGAGAAGCTGGACCCAGGCGGTGGTCCTGTCGGCGGCGACCGGCGTCGCAATCTACGTTTGTTATCTGCTCGCCCTGCCATTCCTGCCCGCTTTGACTTGGGCGCTGGCGCTGGCGATTCTGTTCGCGCCGGCGCATCGAGCGCTCGAATTGACGCTGAAGCGGCCCAACCTCGCGGCGATAATCTGCGTTGTGATGGCGGCGCTGATCGTCGTCGCCCCCGCGACCTTCGTCGCCGAACGGCTCGTCAATGAAGCCGCCAAGGGCGCGGCCATCGTTCAGGCGCAAGCCGAGTCGGGCGCATGGCGGCGCGCCATCGAGGCGCATCCGCGGCTTGCGCCCATCGACCAGTGGATCGAAAAGCAGATCAACCTCCCAGCGATTTTCGGAAACGTCGCGTCCTGGCTCACGAACACGGGCGCGTCCTTTGTTCGCGGGTCTGTGGTTCAACTCGCCGGCCTTCTGCTGACATTCTACCTCTTGTTCTATTTTCTCCGCGATCGGAGCCTGGCGCTCAATGAGCTGAGACGCCTATCGCCCTTATCCCAGGCGGAGATGGACCAACTCCTCGGCAAGATCGCGGACACCGTGTACGCCACGACCTATGGCACGGTGGTCGTCGCTTGCGTGCAGGGTGCGCTGGGCGGTCTGATGTTTTGGTGGCTCGGCCTTCCAACGCCAGCGCTCTGGGGCCTTGTCATGGGCTTGCTGGCGATCGTGCCGGTCTTGGGCGCCTTCATCGTCTGGATTCCGGCGACGATTATCTTGGCGCTCGAAGGCAATTGGTCGAACGCCATCATCCTTGGCGTGTGGGGCGGGGTGGTCGTCAGCGGCATCGACAACCTCCTTTATCCGATGCTGATCGGGGACCGTCTCAAACTCCATACTGTGCCAGCGTTCATTTCCCTGATCGGCGGGCTGAGCCTGTTTGGCGCCTCCGGCCTCATCCTTGGGCCTATTGCCGTGACGATCGCCACGTCGCTTCTCGACGTCTGGCGAACGCGGATTGCGGAAGCGCGAGAATGAATAAGGCGCCGTCCGGCCTATCGAAGCGCCTGCCCTGGCATTGTGGAACGTCCGCTGAGGCGCTCGAACGGCTGGGCGCTTCGGCGATCGGATTGACCGCCGCGGAAGCTCGGACCCGGCTCGCAAGGCACGGCAAGAACCTCCTGAAGGAGGCCAAGCCGATCAGCCCCTGGGCGATCTTCTTCGCTCAATTCAAGAGCGTCGTGGTCTGGATCCTGATCGGCGCCTGCGCCGTTTCCGCCATGCTCGGCGAGGCGCTCGACGCATTCGCAATTCTGGCCATCGTCGGCCTCAACGCGGTGGTTGGCTTCATCCAAGAGTTCAGCGCCGAGAAGTCGATCGCCGCATTGCAGAAAATGACGGCGCCCCAGGCGAAGGTTTGGCGCGACGGCGCGGTGACGACCCTCGCGGCGGCAGACATCGTTCCGGGGGACATTCTCGAGATTGAGTCCGGCGATCTCGTCGCCGCCGACGCTCGGTTGTTGAGCGCCTCGCAGCTCGCTTGCGTCGAAGCCACGTTGACCGGCGAGTCCGAGGCTGTTGCGAAACGCGCAAGCGTATTGGACCAAGCCGAACTTCCGATCGGCGACCGGGAGAACATGATTTTCATGGGCGCGAGCGTGGCCGCCGGATCCGGTCGCGCGGTCGTGGTCGCCACCGCGATGCAGACCGAAATCGGCGCCATAGCAACCCTCGTCAGCGAAGCCGGCGGCAAGGAAGAAACCCCGCTCCAGCGAAAGCTCGAAAGCTTTGGCCGCATTCTCCTGTGGGCGACGCTCGCGATCGTCGTGCTGCTGTTTGGCCTTGGACTGGCGCGTGGGACGCCAATCCTCGAGCTCTTCCTAACTTCGGTCAGTCTCGCCGTAGCAGCCTTGCCGGAGAGCCTGCCGGCGGTCGTCACAGCGGCGCTTTCCCTTGGCGTGATGCGGATGTCCCGGCGGCGCGCGCTGGTGCGGCGATTGGCTTCCGTGGAAACGCTTGGTTCGACGAATGTCATATGCACGGACAAGACCGGGACGCTGACCGTCGGCGAAATGACTGTTCGGGCGCTGTTTGTCGCGGGCAGGATCTATGAAGTCACCGGCGAAGGTTACGGCCTTGAAGGCGAGACGCGCTTTGAAGGCGAGGCGACCGGCGAGGACGACGCCGCGCGATTGCGGCGGATGGCCGAAATCCTGATAGGCTGCAACAACGCCCATCTCGAATTGGACAATGGCGCTTGGAAGGTCATCGGCGATCCGACGGAGGGCGCCCTTCTTTCGGCCGGCTACAAAGCCGGCGGCCGCAAGCAGGACATCGAGCGGGACTTGCCGAGGCGCTGCGAGATCCCATTCGACTCCAACCGCAAGCGCCATTCGGTCTTGCGTCTGCTCCCCGACGGACGCGAGCGCGTTCTGGTCAACGGTGCCCCGGAATTGCTGCTGTCCCGCTGCTCCTACATCTACAGCGATGCGGGCGTGCGGCCGATAACCGATGCGGACCGGGCGCAACTCGCCGAACAAAATGCAACGCTCGCCGGGAAGGCGCTGCGCGTTCTTGGATCGGCGTTTCGCGATGTCGACCCCCTGCCGCCCGATCGGCTCACCGCGGAAAACGTCGAGCGCGACCTTGTTTTCGTCGGCCTGTCGGGGCTGTACGACCCGCCGCGACCCGAAGCCAAAGAGGCCGTGGCCAAATGCCATGCCGCCGGCATTCGGGTGGTGATGATCACCGGCGACCAGCCGCGCACCGCGATTGCGATTGCCCGCGAACTGGGCATCTCCAAGGACGCGAAAGCGCTGTCGGGCGTCGAACTGGATCAGCTGACCGACGACATGCTCCGCGAACGCGTGCCCAGCATTTCCGTTTACGCCCGCGTCAGCGCCGAACACAAGCTCCGCATCGTTAGGGCCTGGCAGGCGAATGACGCCATCGTGGCAATGACCGGCGATGGCGTGAACGACGCTCCCGCGATCAAGGGCGCCGATATCGGAATCGCGATGGGCCGGGGCGGCGCCGAGGCGACGAAGGAGGCCTCGGACATGATCCTCACCGACGACAACTTCGCGACCATCGTCGCCGCCGTCGAAGAAGGCCGTGGAATTTACGACAATATCCGAAAGACGCTTCACTACCTGCTTGCCGGCAATACCGGCGAACTGATGCTGATGACGGTTTGCGTCCTCATCGGCCTGCCTGCGCCGCTGCTCCCGATCCATCTGCTCTGGATCAATCTCGTCACCGACGGACTTCCCGCGCTGTCGCTGGCGGCCGACCGGGTCGATCCCGAGGTCATGAAACAGCGTCCGCGCGCCAGGCGCGAGCGCATCGTCGACGGCGGCTTTATCGGCAGGATGCTCCTGACCGGCGCGCTGACCGCAGGCGTGTCTTTCGCAGCCTATCTCTATGCGCTCAAGTCCGGGACGCCGGAACTGGCGCAAACCTATGCGTTCTCGGCGCTTGTCTTCGCCGAACTTCTCCGCGCTCTGGGCGCGCGCAGCGAGACCCGCACCCTCTGGCGCATGAACATGCGCTCAAACGTCAATTTGCTCGCCGCGATCGCCGCCCCAATCATCATCCAGATGGGCATTCAACATAATGAACTGCTCGCAACGTTCTTTGGAACGAAGCTGATATCCTACAGAGAGGGGCTCTTTTTGCTGGCGGCCTCCGCTCTCCCCCTGTTCGTGCTCGAGGTCGTCAAGACCTTGTCTGGTCCTGCCCCGGCGCCCACGGGCGCCGGGGCGGCGGCGCGCGATGTGGGTGCGCCACCGTGCGCTCCTCAACCTGTCGCCAAAGCCAGCTGCAACGGGGCTTGGCGTTGGCGAGCAGCGGCGGGCGCGTTCGCGCTTCTGGCGCTCGGAAGCGGATGGCTTACTTGGTCCTTGTACGGCGGCGGGGTTCGCTACCTGACGCAGAAGGCCGAGCGCGGCTCAGTCGTCCGTGTCGTGACCGCGAGCGGCGTCGTCAATCCGATAGCCGTCGCCCCGGTCGTCGCTCATGTTCCCGGCGTGATCCAGGCGCTCTCTTGCGACCGCGAAACGAAAGTGGCGAAGGGCCAACTCTGCGCGAAAATCGACCCGCGTCCCTATCAACTCATCGTCGATCGCGATAAGGCGGATCTTGCGGCGGCCGAGGCCCGGCTCGCCAAGGACAAAGCCGATCTCGCCCAGGCAAAAGCGGGCTTCGTCCGGAAGGAGGCGATGGCGAAACGCCGGGCAATCTCGGGGAGCGCGCTGAAGGCGGCGCGCAAGGCCTATGCGCGGGCCGAGGCGGGGGCAAGACGTCGAACAAGACTTGGCGAGGCTTTGCTTGCGGAGCGTCAAGCGGCGCTTGAGGCCGCCGAGATCAACCTTGCCCATGCCGATATTGTCGCGCCCGTCGCAGGAATCGTGGTCGCGCGCAAAGTTGAAATAGGCCAGACGGTCACGGCAGGAACAGAGACGCCGCTCTTTCTGATCGCCACGGATCTCACTCTGATGCAAGTCGAAGCGAAGCTCGGCGAGAGCGACATCGGCGCCGTCAAGCTCGGCGACAAAGCGGCGCTCTCGGTCGAATCCCTTCCCGGCCATCTCTTCGCGGGAGAGGTCAGCCGCATCCTGCCACCGCCGCAAACCATCCCGAATATCGCCGCTTATGATGTTGCGATCAGCGCGCCCAATCCCGACCTGTTGCTGGAGCCCGGCATGATGGCGACGGCGCGGGTCGTAGTCGGCAGGCGCGACGACGTTCTGCGCGCGCCGCAACAGGCGTTGCGCTATTCGCCGAGCAGCCGCGCGGCTTCAACGGACGCCGGACGGGGCGCTGCCCCAGAGGGCGGATCGCGGCTGTGGGTTTTGCGCGATGGAAAGCCGACGGCGATCTCGGTCGAGATCGGCCTCAGCGACGGCGCCTATGCCGAAATCGTCAAGGGCGATCTGCGGCAGGCCGACGAATTGATCGTCGGCGAAAGCCGCAGCATTTGGAAATGAGTCGCCGCCGCCCCGTTACGAGGGCGATTGCCGAGAGCGGGTCTTTGGCAAAGACCACTTGCCGTCGGCGCCCTTGACAAGGCCACGCTTCTTCAATGCTTGAAGCGAAAACGAGATCGTTCGATTGGTGATGTCTCGGCCAGTCGCCTTGATCAGATCGGCGATCTCGCCGACCGAAAGGGCGCCATGCTGACCCAGCACATTGGCGATCGCGGCGCCGATGGTCTGGCGCGCCGCGCCCTCCTCGCTCGGCTCCGGCTTTTCTGTGGGCTTTTCGGCAGGCTTGCGTTTTGGCTTGGGGCCCGGCGCGAGTCTTGTCTTTCGCGCTGGAGGTTTTTCAAGAGCCTGGAGCTCGCGCTCGGCGATGCGAAGATCGGCGATCTTGGCTTCCAGTTCGGCGATTTTTGTGCGGATGAGTTCGATTGAAGTGTCCATGATTCCATTATTTATCGAGACAATTAGGGTTTGTCACTACCGCTTTTTGCACAACCACCCAACTTGCGCGTGTGGCCACATTTTCCGACGATGCATCAGGCGTCCGCAGCGAGGCGACCGAACCTCTGACGAACGCCTTTCTCAAAAGCCGTGGCTCGGGCGCGATATCACTTACTACAACCGCGAGCGGCGCCTACTTGTCCACAGGGCTCTGTGATTGCCGGCGCCGCAAACCACACCCGGCTTCCGAGGGGAGGCCGCCTTCAGCTGACACTACGCGGACAATCCCCTTTATCAATGACGGCAAACGTTTTGCGGCGCCTATAACGCCCGAGTCCGTGCGGTTGCCTGGACGAGTAGGCCGATTTCCGCTGCAAGGATTTATCCGAATCCGCTGGAGGTCCTAACAGCGTCATCGCCTCCGGCGCTTTGCCCTCTCCAATTCTTTCAGATGGATTCAACGCGCCGGGCGACACATCCGGCGACCACCGGTCGACCCAACCGGTGGTCGCCGAGCGGGTCGATCTAAATGAAGCGCCTCAAGTTGCGGCTCGACATAGCTGTCTGCTCCCAGTGGCGCGCGCAGAGCGAATGGCGTCCGGACTGTGAAAACATTTTCGGTCAGGCTTCGCTCCAATATCTCCTACGGGAGGCTTCTGGTCCCGACCGTTAGGGATTCGCCTGGCCCCGCGATGAGGGTGGATTCCCTGTGCAGAAAAAGATGCGCGAAAGGGCGAAGCAGGCGGGTGACTAGAGCGCGAAGCGGCTCCAGAGCCGGCGGTGCGATCTGATCTGCTCCTTCGCAACTAGAGCATTTTCGAGCGAAGTGGATGCCGGTTCGCGTTAAGAAAAACAACAAAACAAAGACAACCTGCTTTCTGATTTCGCGGAAATTGGAAGCGCTCTAAAGAGGTATATAGAAACAACTCCGATAAACTAGCTGACGCAAGATTAATACCCACGTAGAGCTGTCAGCGGAATGGCCGGGTCGATCTCTTTTATTTGCTTGAAGACTGACGGATCGCGCCTGTTCCCAGGCAATCGGCAAATGCTCTGCTTGACCTTATTTCTTCTCCCACGCGACAGGCGGTACGCGCCTTGAATAAATCCCGGACAATGCCAATTGAGCGGGGGCGCACCTTTACGGCAGGTTCATCAATATTCGACGATGAGGTCAAGCGAGGCGCGCCGCCGCCTGGAAAGGGAGATGGATCATGAGGATATATCGAGCCATCGGGTTCAGCGCGGCGATTGCGCTGGCGCAGACGGCAAGCGCTGAACCGGCACCTTCGCGGCGCGGCGCAGTTCGCCAACCCGCTCAGACCGGGAGCGACTATTACACCCGACGATAAAGGACGCCGCCGGGACCCCGACGCCTATTTTGCAGATTCCCGGCAATGTCGTGGTTGTCCCGCAGCAGGTGATCCAAGATCAGCAGGCCATAACGGTTTGCGACGCTCTGAGAAATGTCAGCGGCGTCACGTGCCGATAGAATGTTTGGATCGCCGCTGCGGCCGGACCCCAAGGCTGTTTTGACGATAGGCATCCGAAGAGATCGCAGAAAATGAATTTGAGATCGTCGGCGCAAGCCAGTCTGGAATTGATCTAATATACTGATATCATGAAATAATTGCTTTCTCCAGGGCTCGGTTGGCGCCATGATGTTTGCGCTGCGGCAATCATCATAGTCAAACAGGCCCATCGCAAGAATGCGCGCACCCCGAACTCAATTGCGCGGCGCTCGCCCTCAGAACGCACGCGGCGTCGAGCGAGCCTCCATAAGATCGGCTTTTGTCTTTTTGCATCGCTGGGTTGGCCTCGCGATCGCCGTGTTTCTTTTCATTGCGGGGCTGACCGGCGCCCTGATCTCTTGGGATCGCGAGTTGGACGGATGGCTCAATCCGTCTCTCCGCGGCGCGCCAAGCCGTGGAGATCTCCTTTCTCCTTACGAATTGGCGGCGCGAGTCGAAGCCAGCGATCCACGGGGATTCGTTACCTATCTGCCGCTTCACGCCGAAATCGGGAAATCCGTTTCGGTTCTCGTCGATGCGCGGGTCGACCCGGTGACGGGAACGCTTTTCGAGCTGGGCTATAATCAAGTCTTCGTCGATCCGGTTTCAGGAAACATCCTGGGCAAGCGCGAATGGGGCGAGATCGGGCTCGATCGCGAACATCTTATCCCCTTCCTCTATAAGCTTCATTACAGTCTCTGCATTCCCGAGCTATGGGGAATCGAGCAATGGGGCGTCTGGCTCATGGGGGGGATCGCTCTCCTTTGGATCATCGATTGTTTCGTCGGCTTTTATGTCACTTTGCCGCCCCCTCAGCGCGCTTTGAAGGAACAGAGGTCGTCGATCTGGCGCCGTTGGAAGCCCGCTTGGCGAATCCGATGGGCGAGCACGCCTTATCGCGTGACCTTCGATATCCATCGCGCCTTTGGCCTTTGGCTGTGGGCGCTTCTCTTCATCCTGGCGGTGACCGCCGCATCCTTGAACCTCAATAAGGAAGTGGCCCAGCCGATTGTCGCCTTTTTCTCGAGCTTCACGCCGACGCTGGACGATTTGCGCGCCGAGAAGCCGAAGGACCAGTCGATCATGCCAAAGGTTTCTATGGCCGAAATCGTTCTGCGCGCGCGCGAGGAGGCGGCGCGGCGGCAATGGCTCCAACCGCCGGGCGCAGTGGGCTATGCGCAGCAAATCGGCGCATATAGCGTGCAATTCTTTGAATCAGGAGACGAATATGGCGCAGCCGGAGTCGGTCCGGCGGAGCTCTATTTCGATGGAGAAGACGGCCGCCTCCTTGGCGATCGCATTCCTTGGCATGGCTCGGCGGGCGATCTCTTCCTGCAGGTTCAATTTCCATTGCATTCCGGGAGGATCGCCGGTCTTGCCGGCCGCATCGTCATCTCCTTCATGGGCCTGGCCGTTGCGGCGCTCTCCGTCACCGGAGTCGTCATATGGCTGAAGAAACGCCGGGCGCGCCGGATGAGCCGGGCAATCCGCGCCAATGCTCCGACGTTGGATGATCCTCTTGGCGTAGCTGGCGAATAATGTAGCCGCCGCCTTCATCGGCGTCTGTAATTTATGTTCAAGATTAGAATAGAAATAAATCTAAATCAATTAGATTGCGCGAGCGTATTTAGCCGATAAATTCCATTGCAAGGTTATCCCCTCTATCGAAAAGACTATCGGCAATGGAAACCATAAACGTGTGAGCGCCATGAGGATCCCACCGCGCAATGCGATCCCCGGCGAATTGGCCTGATGACAAGCTGGGCGACAACGATCGGCAAACTTTTCGTCCTTCACCGGGCGAAGCTCGAATCGATCGTGATGCGGCGCGTGCGCGACCGCGAGGCCGCCGCCGATGTGGTGCAGGATGTTTTTTTGCGCATGCTCGAGGCCGGCGGCGCCGGCTCGGCGGAGGCGGATACGCGGGTGATCTACGCCGCGACGCGCAACGCGGCGATCGATCGCGGCATGATGACGGCGCGCCGCGCTCGATTATTGGCTGCCCTCCCGCCAGATCAAATCGCCCCGGCGCCAACGTCGAGCGGCGCGAACCTCGAGTCGAAACAGGCGATCGCCGCCCTGGATCAAGCTCTCGCGGAACTCAGTCCGCGCAGCCGAGAGATTTTCATCGAGCATCGGGTGCATGGCGTCCCGATCGCCGCGATAGCGGCGCGCCTCGGCATTTCCGTCAGCGCGGTGGAAAAGCACCTCGTCCGCGCGTTGCGGCATTGCCAGAGCCGCCTCGCGGCGCATCTTGGCCGAGACTGAAAGCCCTTTACACGCCTCAAGTCTTTTTTGACGGGCCAAATTTCTTTGACATCTCAGGTGCGGATTTTTAGCCTCCATTCGTATCTTAGAATGGATGTAAACAATTTTGCCCCGTGCGACGAAGCCACTCGTCAGAGCCTCGGGCGAAGGGAAACGCAATGGAGGCGCATGGCAAGCCCACCGAAGATCAACGCGATTTGGCGGCGCTCTGGTTCGTGCGGCGCACGGGCGGAGCGGCGGCGGGCGAGGCCGAAGCGGAGTTCATAGCCTGGCTGGCGGCGGATCCGCGGCATCGAAGCGCCTATGACGATGTCGAGGATCTGTGGATCCATCTGGAGGCGCCCGCCGCTCGCCTTGCCGCGCAATCTTCGTCGATCCGCCGGCGTCAGGAAGGCTGGCTCAGCCGCAAAACCTGGGCCTTGGCCCCGATGGCCGCCTTCGCGGCGCTCGGCCTGTTTTGGATCGTCGATCCGTCGATGAGCCAGGATTGGCGCGCCGACGCTGTCACATCGCGGGGCGAGCAGAAGACCTTCGAGTTGCCGGATGGGTCAAAGCTTCACGCCGCCGCCGATACGGCCCTGAAGTTCGATTTTGAGGGCGGCCGGCGGCAGGTCGAATTGTTGCGAGGGGAGGCCTATTTCGAGGTCCGCCCCGGCCAAGCAAATGCTTTCGCGGTGCGGGTCGGCGGCGATCGGGTCGACGTCGCCGGCACTAAGTTCGACGTCGATCGCCGCGGCGATGCGATGATCGTCACCGTCCGCGAAGGAGCGGTTGACGTGCTTGGTCAGGAGTCTTCCGCCGTTCGCCTCGAGCAAGGCCGGCGGGTTGTCGTAGCGGCAGGGAAAACCGCGCCGGTCGAGCCAGCCGATGTCGACGCCGCTCTGGCCTGGATGTCGCGACGCCTCGTCTTTCAGAATCTGCCCCTGCGCGATGTCGCAATCGTCCTGCAACGGCAGGTCAAAGGCCGCTTCTTTGTGTTGGGGAGCCTCGCCGACGCCAAGATCTCCGGCACTTTTCCGATGGACGATGCTCCAAGCTCTCTCGACACGATTGGCGCGGCTATCGGCGCCAATGTCGTTCGCCTCACCCCCTGGTTGACGATCGTCTACTGACCTTTTTGATGAAGGCGCGCCCAGACCGGATCCAAGAACAGTTCCAAAAATGAAAGGCCAGAGCGCTTTCAGTTTCGGCGGAATCAGAAAGCAGCTCTAGCTCTTTGTTTTGTCGCATTTTCTTTACGCGAACCGGCATCCACTTCGCTCGAAAATGCTCTAAATTCAAGCAAGCTTGCAGCCGTGCGCCAAAGCAATCTTGCTCCGACCCCAATAGCGAAGCTTTTTTCGCGTCTCCATGTGCGGGTTCGCTTCCGCCGCTCGTTTTACAAACGTGACGAGTGAATGCCCTGGCGCGTCTAAGCCGAGGGTGTAGGGTCGCCTAGGAGCAAGTCGATGCAGGGTCGGACCAGATGCGGACGTTTTCAGATCATGGCTGGCTTCGTCGGAACCTCAGTGCTTTGGGCCGCATCCGCCCCTCCTGCGGAGGCGCAGGTAGGGGCGCCGGCCGCGCCAACGGCGAGCCAAGCCCCGCAAGCCTCGGCTGGAACTTATCGTTTTGAGATCGCGGCCAAGCCGCTCGCCAACGCGATCGCCGAAATCGGCGCCATTACAGGCTGGCGCATCGCTTATGGCTTTTCCCTGCCGGCTAATCTCATGGGCGGTTCGGTGCGCGGGAATTTCACCCCCGCACAGGCCGTGGCGCAAGCGATCGGGGGCACAGGGATCTCCTACCGCGTGGGGTCCTCGAACTCTATTGTTCTCGTTGATCATCGCTCCGCCAGTCCAAGCGGCGTCGCTGCGGCCGACGGATCCGTCATCCTTGATGAAGTCGATGTCCAAGGCGGAGTTGGAGGCGGCGGCGGCGAAGGCGGCGTCGAAGGCTATGTCGCGCATAGCACTGCTGTCGCGACCAAAACCGACACGCCGATCATCGAGATTCCGCAGACGATCTCCGTCGTCACCCGCGAGCAGCTCGATGACCGCGACGTGCAGACGCTGACCGAGGCGTTGGCCTATACGCCCGGCGTCGAGATTGGCGTCTTCGGCTTCGATCCGCGTTTCGACTCCTTCTATGTCCGCGGCTTCGACATGACCTACACCGGCATCTACCGGGATGGGCTGCGTCAACCGGCCGGCCCGTTTTCGATCTACAAGACGGAGCCTTACGGGCTCGACAGCATCACTGTGGTGAAAGGGCCAAGCTCGGCGCTCTATGGGCTCGGGTCCCCCGGCGGACTGATCGACCTCACCAGCAAGCGGCCGACCTCGGTCCCCTTGCGCGAGGTCCAGCTCCAGCTTGGAAACTATCAACGCTATCAAGGACAATTCGATCTCGGCGGGCCGATCGATCCAGCCGGCGTCTTTTCCTACCGGCTGACCGGTCTGTTCCGCGACAGCAACACTCAACTGCCCGGCGTCAAGGACAATCGCAACTTCATCGCGCCGGCGTTGACTTGGCGCCCGGACGCGGCGACCTCGTTCACGGTCCTTTCTGAATTCATGAACAGCCTCACAACCGGAAATCCGGGCTTTTACCAGACGCCGGAAGGGCTGCTCACCCAGATTTACGCCGGCGATCCGGCCTTTGGCGACTTCACGCAAAATCAGACGCGCATCGGTTACGCATTCGAACATAAGTTCGACGAGACCTTCACGGTGCGGCAGAACATGCGCTATTCCTATGTCTTCGCCGACGCCAAATATACCCAGATCGACTTCATCGATTTCGCCGCCGCGCGCGCGACGCGCTCGACGGGGCGAGTGGTCAATCATCTCGCCACGTTCGGCATCGACAATCAGCTGCTGACGAAATTCTCGACCGGTCCGGTAAGCCATCTTGTCTTGACCGGGCTCGACTATACGCTGGCCCAATATAACGACAAGGTCGGATTTGGATGGGCGCCCGATCTCTATCTCTCTTCGTCGCGTCCGCCTTATGGCGCGCAATTCATCCCCAGTCCCGCCTATTCGTATAATGCCGACCAGCTGCAGAGAGCGGTCGGCGCCTATGTGCAGGACCAGGCGAAATGGGGACCAGTGGTCCTGACGGTCAGCGGACGAAACGATTGGGTGTCGACGAAGACGAATGATCGCTTCGCCCTGACCGAAGCGATCCAGAACGATCAAGCTTTCACCGGCCGCGTCGGCCTCACCTATCTCTCGCCGATCGGCCTTGCCCCCTATGCCAGCTATTCGACCGCTTTCGCGCCGACGATTGGACTTGATGCGAGCGGCAAGCCGTTCCAACCGATCACCGGCAACCAAAAGGAGGTGGGCGTCAAATATCAGCCTGCCGGGATGAATGGGCTCATCACAGCCTCGCTCTTTGACATTACCATGAAAAACGCCTTGAGCCCCGACCCGAACGATATCGCCTTTCAAATTCAGACCGGCGAAATTCGCTCGCGCGGTTTCGAACTGGAAGGCGTGGTGAACCCCGCCGCCGGGCTAAATGTCATTCTCGGCTACACCGCGCTCCAGCAAAGGATTTTGAACGGCGCCGCCGATACGATCGGCAAGGCGCCGTCCGGAATTCCGGCGCAGACCGTCTCGCTCTGGACCAATTATACTTTGCCGCCCGATAGTTTCCTGCCCGGCTTTGGCGCGGGCTTGGGGATGCGCTTCATCGGCGCCAGCTATGGCAATGATCAGAACACCTTCATGAACCAGCAGACGACCCTGTTCGACGCCGCGCTCCACTATGATTTTGGAAGGCTCGACCCGGGCCTGGCGGGGCTGCGATTCCAGGTGAACGCGACCAACCTGTTCGATCGGGAATATACGACATCGCAGGCCGGCTACGGCTACTGGGGACAACGCCGCACCGTCATCGCTTCATTGCGCTACCGGTGGTGACGTCCGCCGCTCGCGCGCGGCGGCGGCAAGACATTTGTAGAGTGTCCCTCTGCTGATCCCGAGACCGCCAGCGACGCGGGCTCCAGGAAGGTTCCCCTATGTCCATTTCCCGGCCTATGGAGGGCAAGAACGCCCTCCTGAACGTGGTCATTTGTCAAAGACCCCAGCTCCTTGCGATCGCCCGGAGAATCCTTCGGTGCCCGCACCTCGCCGAGGACGTCATTCAAGACGCGGCGGTCAAGGCGAGCCATATGCGCGATGAAACAAGCATCGGCTGTCCAGAGCAATTCGCCCGAAGGATGGTCAAGAATCTGGCGATCGATCAGGCGCGCAGACGCAGCCTGGAATGCCGCTACGCGGCTCCCGAAGCGGATGGCGAAACAATGACGTCATCCTGCGCCGACCCTTGCGCGCGTCTAGAGGTTTGCGAAGCCATGAACGCGGTGCTCGCCGCGCTTGAGGAACTGCCGGCGCGGACCCGCCATGTCTTCGAGCGCGCGCGCATCGAAGGGGTTTCGCAAAAATGCATCGCGGCCGATCTCGGCGTTTCGCCAACGCTCGTCAACTTCATGGTTCAAGCCGCCCATCGGCATTGCTTTGCGCGGCTTCAAGAGCATGAACAAGATGATTTTACGTCAGGGACGGATTCGCCTTCGCTGGACCATAGGTTGAAACGGCGGGCGCCCGGCGCGAAGCGAATTCGCGTCGGCGGGCGAAGAAAGCGCCTGGACGCGCAAAAGCCTCTGCGCGAACCATCGGGCGGGTTCCCGACGGAGGAGATGCAAGCATGGCCATAAGAACGCGCTCTATCGCGAGAGCGCGTCTGCCGCGGGGATCAGCGGCGCGCGCGCGCCAGGGCCTGCTGTAGATCGTCCCAAAGCGCATTGGCGTCTTCAAAGCCAATATGCAGCCGGATCAAACGCGGGCTCACGCCGAAGCGGGCCAGGCAATTGGCCTCCGGCATTTGCAATGGCGCCAATGCCGGCACGACGAGGCTTTCCGGGCCGCCCCAGCTCACGCCCAACCGAAACAGCCGCAGGGCGTCAACGAATTGCGGCACGTCGATGGCGTCGGCAACTTCAAATGAAAACAGGCCCGAGAAGCCGGAAAGCGTCGCCTTGCCCGGATGACTCGAATAGACCGGATGAAGGACGCGCTGGACGTCCGGGTGGCTCCTGAGACGCTCCGCGATCGCAAGGCCGCTTTTCATGTGGTGCGGAAGCCGCAGCGCCAGCGTGCGCAAGCCCCGCACGAGGAGCCAAGCCTCGAGCGGCGACAGTTTCGCGCCGAGGAACGGATAAGTCCGCGCATTGATCTTGGCGATATTCTCCGACGATCCCGACACCACTCCGGCAACCGTGTCGCTATGGCCGCCGAGGTATTTTGAGGCGGCGTGGATGACGAGATCGACGCCGTGGATGATCGGCCTCTGAAACAAAGGGGTCGCCCATGAATTGTCGATGACGCTGACGACTCCATGCTCACGCGCCAGATGCGCCAAGGCGGCGATATCCTGCAGCTCGAAGACGATCGAGGACGGGCTTTCAAGATAGAGAAGGCTGGCGCCGGGAAGCGCCGCGGCGATCGCATCGCAATCCGAGCCATCGACATAATCGACCCTCACGCCGAATTTCGAGAGAAGCAATTCGAACATCCGATAGGCGTCGCTGTAGACGTTGCGGATGGTGACTATGCGTTCGCCGGCGCCGACGAAGGCGAGGACCGTCGCGGCGATCGCGCCCATTCCGCTCGAAAAGGCGCGCGCCGCCTG
Source organism: Methylocapsa aurea (assembly GCF_000746085.1). GTDB lineage: Bacteria > Pseudomonadota > Alphaproteobacteria > Rhizobiales > Beijerinckiaceae > Methylocapsa > Methylocapsa aurea. The sequence continues at coordinate 99,563 of NZ_JQKO01000014.1, forward strand.
GGCGCCGTCGAACGCTGCGATCAGCCGCTCGAATTCCATCACCGTCGGGTTGTCGCCGCGCGAATAAATCAGCTGATGCGAGCGTCCCGCATAGACGTCGGCCATGTCGGCGAAATTGTCGAAAGTGAAAAGCGAGGTCTGAAAGATTGGCGGCGCCGCGGCGTTCGCCGGATAGGCCTCGGGAGCGACAAGCGCCTCGGCAGCGGCGAGCGCATCATGGTCGAAGGGAGGAAGCGGCCTGTTCATTATTTCGCCCGCGTTGGTTTGCTTGTTGAAAAGATAGGTCCACTATTGGGCCAGTTGAATGGCGGCCAGCGCGCGCTTCAGATCAAAGCGTTGGCGTTCGCATAAAGCAGCTTTCAGTTCATAGTCTTAGAGCGGCTTTACGAGGAAAAGACAGGGATGCGCCTCGTCCCAATGGCTTTCGAGCACTTCCGCTTGAAGAAACCCATTCGCCGCATAGAAGCGCCGCGTTGCTGCGTAATGCGGCGGGTCCGGCTCGATGGGAGCCAGCGTCTTGACGGTCAAGAGTCGCATGCCGCGATCTTGTGCGAAGGATTGGGTCCTGTTGAGGAGTTCTCGTCCAATGCCGCTACGATGATGCCGTCGCTTCACGCCGATTGCATAGATCTCGGCTGTAGAGGGCGGATGCGGCTTGATCGAGACGAAGCCGACGATGGTTTGCTCCCGCAAAGCGCCGAACATGGGCCATTCGGCGACCGCCTTGGCGCATGCGGCCGCCGTTTTCGGATCATCGAACCATTCGAGAAGATCGTTCATGATCTCACGGCAGATTTCGCTCTTGTCTTCAACAATTTCCATCACCGCAACAGCGGGATTGGCTGCGCTCATCGTCACGAAAGCCGGCCTCTTTGCAAGAGGGCGGCGTCGCCAGCGATCCGCTTCAGGGCCGCCGCTTCCTTGCAGAGAAAAATTACCGCGAGGATAGCCGTGAGCGCCATAGCTGCGACGGGACTCATGATGACGCCGTCAATGCCCCAGAAGCGGGGCAGCACGATGAGGAGCGGGATGAGCAGATAGCCTTGCGGGGCGAGACTGACGATCGCCGCCGACGCGCCTTTGTCGAGAGACTGCAACAACACCAACGCAACGAGCTGGATGCCGATTAATCCAAAGCAGATATGAAAGGCGACAACCGCCTCGACGCCCATCCGAAGCACGGCCGGGTCCACTGTGAACAGGCCGACGATCGCCCGTGGAAAGGCCAAGATGGCCAATGCGTAGGCGACAGCGAAGGCCGTCGTCGCAGTGAGCATGAACCTGGTGGCCGATAGCACGCGCAACGGCGCCTTCGCGCCCCAGGCATAGCTGAGCACGGCCTGTGCGCCGATGCAAAAGCCGACCAACGGAAGTTCGCCGAAGGTGAGGATGCGCAAAGCGATGCCGACGCCGGCGATTGCGGAATCGCCGCCATAGGCGCCGGCGGCGCGATACACCATGGTGAAGGCGACCGCCGATAAGGCGGTGGTGAGCGTCGCCGGCACGCCGACGTTGAGAATGGGGCGAAGGAGGCGCGCGGTCGGGCGGAACAGTCGCCAATCGACCCGAAGGACGCCAGCTCTTTTGGCGAAATAAATTGCGAAGGCGGCGAGCGCCGCGAGCTGCGACGTTATCGTCGCGAGCGCCGCGCCCCCTATGCCAAGTCCGAATGCAAAAATGAAGAGCGGATCGAGAATAATATTTAGCGCAAAGGCGCCGATCAGCGTCCACATGCTGAAGCGGGTGTTGCCTTCGGATATGACGACGAAGTCGCAAAGGATCTGGAGCAGCATGAAGGCGCAGCCGAAAGACATGATCCCCACATAGTCGCGCGCGGGCGGCAGGATGGCCTCGGTCGCGCCGAAGAGAAGGAGAATCGGGGTCAGCCAGCGGAGCAGTCCGGCCGTGCATGCAAGGCCGAGCAAAGCCGCGAGGCCCAAACCGATGGTCGCGGTCGCGTTGGCGTCTTCGGCGTCCTTTGCGCCGAGCAGACGTCCGATCGACGCCGCGGCGCCGACCCCCAGTCCGTGACCGAGCGCCGAGACGAAAAGGAAAATCGGCAAGGCGACGCTGACCGCAGCGACGGCCTCCACGCCCAACATTCCGATGAACGCCGCATTGACGACATGATGCAGGGCATGGATCGACAGCCCGAAGACGGAGGGCGTCGCCAGACGGATGATGAGCGAGCCCAGCCGGGGATCGCCGAGATCGACCGGCTTTGGCAAGGACGGCCTCAACCCTGGCGCTTCGATGGATGCGAGAGAGTCGTCGATTGCGCAGGATGCTTGCGAGGAGGATTGCGAGCCGCTCATCGAACCACCGCCTGCTCGCCGCGATGAAACAGCGCAATTGACGAGGCGCTCGACAGGGACGCCGCCCGCTCCGAGCCCGTCTTATCCGGAGCCCACAGGCGGTCGCCAAAAAAGCGCTCGCGCAGCAGCATCACCAAAAGCGCTCGCTTATGAGGGAAATCGAAATGCTTGATCTTGGCAAAGCCGGATTTGTCGAGATTGCGAATTTGTTGGGCGTGGGCGGCGCTCGGTTCGCCGACGATCCTTTGCGTGCGGGGTTCGTCCAAAAACATGAAATGCATCAGCGAGGGGAGCCAGGCGGTGATCCAAGCCTTGCCACGGAAGGCGTCTTCTCCCACGGCGACATGCCAACCGCGATCATAGTCATCCGCGTCGTAATAAGGCCCGAGCCGGTTTTCCTTCGCCCAATAGACTTCGAAATAGCCGAATGGCGCGCCGTCGAAGCAGCCAATCAGCGGCAGCGCGTGCGGATCGCCGAGGCGCGCTTCCAAATAGTCTCTGTGGCGGTAAAGGTCGCCCGCCTCGTCCCAAATTGTCGCGATGCGCGGATCGTTCATCCACCGATTGAAACAGGCGACGTCCGTCTCGATGTCGAGAACGCGAAACGATATGACTTGATCCAGCCACGGAATGAAGCGGGCGTAGAGCGTTCCCTTTGGGCGGGGCGGCCGCAGTGGGTGGCGCTTTCCATCGGTCGTCACATGAATTTGCGGAAACGGCGCATGGGTGCAATGCGCTAGCCAAGCCGATGGCAGCTGCCAGAATAATTCAGGGGCGACGACCAAATGTGCGCCATCCTCGATTGTCACGCCGCTGGCGATGAGAGCATCGCACAGACCCGACGCGCGATCGACCCCGATCCGAAGACGATCCAGGTGCGGCTCGCGCGAAAGCACCGCCTCAATCGCGGCCAGGAGCAAGCGCTCAGTTTCTGCGACGGGCGGCGCCAGCGTCTCGGCTGCGCAGATCAACGTTGGCGGATCGCGATCAAGACGAAATGTCTCAATTGAGGAACCGACGCTTCCGACGATCAGGCGCTCCTCCGCCAAAGCCACGCGGCAGCGTCCCGCGCGATCCGCGTTGAAGGCCCAAAAGGTTTGCTCGCAAGGCCCTTGTTGCGCTTGATGCATCGATGACTCCGGCTTTGGTCAATGAGGAGCGGAAAGTCGGGACAGTCGGCGCGATGGCGCTGTGATGGAGCTCCAGCCAATCAGCGTCCCGTGAAAACTAAGACGAAGGACAGTTCTCGAAATTTAGTGCGCCGCGCAAATTTCATGGGCCGCCCGCAAAAATTATTGCGGCGCGCTAAATTTTGCGGCGGCCTGTTCGTCTTTGGAGGCATGTGGTCCAGCGAGTCCATCCGATTGCGGACCTCCATTCAAGGACCATCGGACGAAGTGCGAGCGAGGCGCGGTTGTAGGTCGGTACCGGCGCGCGATCCGACATTTGATCGCGAGTCGCCGGCTTAAGGAGTCGCGCGCGGCGAGGCCCAATGGACCAACAGGGGATAGAATTGTGAACATAGCAGCCTCAATTGGCGCAACCATGCCGGAGAAGTTGTCCGGACATTCGCCCCTGGAATTTCCGCTGACGCTCGGACAGCGGCGCATCTGGTCGCTCGCCCAAATCGGCAGCGATGATGTGATGAGCCCCTATGCGTTAAGCTTGCGGGTGCGGGGACATTTGGATGTTGATGCGCTCACGCGCGCGATCAGGCTGCTTGGCGAACGTCATGGCGCATTGCGCATGCGCTTTCTGCGTTCGGCGGGAGGCCGCATCGACCAGAAGATCGATGGCATGGCGACTCTGGCGCCAAAATACATGGACCTGGGAGCGATCGACGCCGAGCGGCGCGTCGCTGAGGCCACGCGCCTAGCGCTTGCCGATGCCTCTTTCGATCTCGCTGATGGGCTGCCGACGCGCGCGCTCTTGCTGCGGCTCGCGCATGATGACCATCTCTTCAGCATGACAATCCATCCAATCGTGTGCGACGCCGCTTCGATCCGCGTCATTGCTTGCGATCTGATGGAGCTTTACTCGGCCTTGCTCCAGTGCCGGACGCCAAACCTGCCGGCCCTCGACGATGATTTGACGGCCGCCCTTGTCGAGCAGGCATGGCTTCGTTCCGAGGCTTGTCGCACGGCGTTGAATTTCTGGCGCGATCGTTTGCCGGCCGAACCGCCATCGCTGGCTTTTCCAACGCGTCATCTTGGTGGCAGGGCCCCCACCGGCGAACGCGGAGTGCGCGGTTTCAAACTCGGCGCCGAGTCAAGCGCCAGCTTGCGGCGCTTGAGAGTCGGCGCGCAGCAGCCAATGTCTACCTTGCTTTTGACGGCCTTTAACGCGCTGCTTGGCCGCTATGGCGAGCAAGTTGCGTTCGCTCTTGGGGTGGTGGTGGAGAATCGGGCCGATTCGGCGCGGCAAGGCGCCGTAGGCCGGCTTGAGGATGTTGCCCCTCTTTTGACGCGGCTGACAACCGACATGACTTTCTTGGAAGCCCTTGAGCGGGTAGCCGCCGCTTTAGACGAGGCCGCAGCGCATCATGTCCCCTTCGAAAGGCTGGCGCAGGAAATCTCCGATCGAGATGGCGAATCCGGCAAGACCTTCATCCAAGCCTTGTGCGAACATCGCCGGCCTGTGATCGATTTCGAGCATCTGAAGGGCGGCGTTGAAATCGAGGTCATCGACGCGGGCGGATCGCGCGCCGACGCCGATATCGTCTTTAGGACCAGCGAGAATGCGGATGGCGCCATCGATGTGTCCATCGGCTTTTCGGGGGACTTGTTCGATAGCGGGATGATCGAGCGGACTCTGGATCATTTCGCTAAGATTATCGCCGCGGTCACCGTCGATCCTGGAATTGCGCTGCGGGATATCGCGCTCTTCGACGCGGAAGAACTCGATCGCCTGTCTGCGCCCTATGAGGACGCGGCGAGCGACGACGAACGGCCGATCCACGAAATCATCGGAGCGCAGGCGCAGCGTCAACCGGACGCGCCCGCCGTCTATCATGGCGATTCATGCTTGACCTACGGCCAGCTGGAAAGGTCGGCAAATCAACTCGCCCACCGCTTGCTGGCCATTGGCGCGGGACCGGAGGTTTGCGTCGGCATTGCGTTGCGGCGTTCGCCGCAAGCCATTGTCGCTATTCTTGCGGCGCTGAAGGCCGGCGCCGCATTTGTCCCCATCGATCCAGATCATCCGGCAGCGCGCAACCGCCATATCTTGAACGACGCCGGCATTTCGATTGTCCTCACGCAGAGCGCTCTGCGCGCTTCAATTTCTGATGTTGTCGATGCGGTCGTGTTGGAGATTGATCGGATTGACCTCGATCGGGAGCCGCATCTGGCGCCAGCAGGCGACATCGCCCCCGATCAGCTGGCCTATGTCATCTACACCTCTGGATCGACCGGCCTTCCTAAAGGCGTGGCGGTCGAACACGGTCCGCTGACTCGCCATTGCCAGAGCACCGCCCGCATCTACGAGATGGACGCCGAGTCCTGTGAGCTCGCCTTTCTGCCGTTCAGCTCGGACGGCGGGCATGAGCGCTGGATGACCCCTTTGATGGTCGGGGGGAGCGTCGTGCTCCCCGACAGGCTTTGGACGCCCGAGGAGACATTCGCGGCCATGCGGCGCCATGGCGTCAACAATGCGAGTTTTCCGACCGCCTATCTGCAACAATTGGCCGAGTGGGCGGCGGCGATCGGGTCCGCTCCGCCGCTTCGCCTCTATTCGTTCGGCGGCGAAGGGCTCGCGCAAAAGACATTCGACCTCTTGTCGGGCGCGCTCAAGGCGGAATGGCTGATCAATGGCTACGGCCCGACCGAAACCATCATGACGCCGATGGTTTGGAAGGTCCGCTCGGGCGCCCGCTTTGATGGGACCTACGCGCCGATCGGCCGCGCGGTGGGAAGGCGCCGGGTCTATATTCTCGACAAGGATCTCAATCCGGCGCCGATCGGCGTAACCGGAGAACTCTATATCGGCGGCGACGGCGTCGCCCGTGGCTATGTCGGAAATCCGGAGCTCACCGCTGAGCGCTTCGTGCGCGATCCCTTTAGCGAGGCGAACGAGCGCCTCTATCGCTCGGGCGATCTCGCGCGCTGGAGAGAAGATGGCTCGGTCGAATTCATCGGCCGCCGCGATCACCAGGTGAAGCTGCGCGGCTATCGCATCGAACTCGGCGAGATCGAAGCCGCGCTGCGCGCCGAACCCCATGTCAGCGAATGCGCCGCGATGCTGCGAGCCGATGGCGGTCACCCGCCCCAGCTGGTGGGCTATGTCGTCCCTGCGGAGGGGATGCGCCTCAGTCCGACGGAATTGCGCAAGAGCCTGGCTCGGCAGTTGCCCGAATATATGACTCCCAGCGCCATCGTCGTTTTGGACAGGCTGCCGCTCAACGCGAACGCCAAGGTCGATCGCGCGGCGTTGCCCTCCCCAGCATCATCGCCGGCGGATCTCGTCGCGCCCGCGACGAAGCGGGAGGAGGAACTGGCTGCGATCTGGCGCGATATCCTCGGCCTGTCGGAGATCGGCGTCACGCAGAACTTTTTCGAGATTGGCGGCCACTCCTTGGCCGCGTTGAGAATTCTCGCCCGCGTCAAGTTGATGAACCCGAGCAGCGACATTGGCATCGCCGATCTGTTCAACCATCAAGACATCCGCTCCTTGGCGCCGGTCATTGACAGAATGCGGGAGCGAACGCCAGAGGCGGAAATCGTTCGCCTGCGCTCCCATGGCGCAAAGCCGATGCTTTATTGCTTTCCCGGCCTTCTTGTCAGCACGCGTGAATATATGCGGCTCGTCGATTATCTGGGCCCGGATCAGCCGGCGACGGGCTTTCTTTGTTACTCGCTATCGGAAGACAAGAAGATCGACGCCTCCGTTGAAGAGATCACCGCGCGCTATGCGGAGCGCATTCGAAGCGAGAGCAAGGGACAGCCCTGTTTTTTTCTAGGCTGGTCATGGGGCGGCCTGCTCGCCTACGAAGCGGCGCGAATGCTGAAGGACGATATCGATCTGCGCATGATCGGCATGGTCGATGTCTGCGATATGGATACCGACTTCGCGGTCGGCGCGATTCCCAAATTCGATCCGGGGGAGCGAGACGACCTACAGCGGCGCATCGCGATCTGGTTGGGCGAAACCAGGATGCGCGCCGATTGGGACCGCCTTCTGAGTTCGATGGACGCGCAGGCCTATGATCAATTCCTGCGCTACGTCGGCAATAGCGAGGAGGACTTGCCAGTCGATGGACCAGACATCGGCAGCAGGGAGCACACGTTTTGGGTGCTGATCGACAACGCGCTGATCTTTCGCCGCTATCATATGGCTCCGTTCGATTGCCCGATCCATTCCTGGGCCGCCGAGGATTCCTTGAACCGAGGCCTCAACCTGATCGATTGGCGAAGCTTATCGCGCGACGCTCGAGCCGCCGAAATCGTGTCGGGGACGACGCATCTTCACATCATTGGCGCAACCGCATTCCATGCGCGCCTGGCGCTCCGCATGGAGGAAGCGCTCGATTTTTCGCGATCAGGCTCCCCGCTTGGAGGAGCTGGAGAATTTCATCAAAGGTTGGGGGACAGACGCCTATGAACGAACAGACTCTTGATCTCGCGGGCGTCGGAATCGGCCCCTTCAACCTCAGTCTGGCCGCTCATCTTGACGCCATTCCTGCTGTGCAAGCCCGCTTCTTCGACCAATGCGAGCGCTTCGATTGGCATCCCGGACTCATGCTGCCGGACGCCGAGCTGCAGACATCCTTTCTCAAGGATCTTGTGACGGCCACCGATCCCACCAGTCGATGGTCGTTCCTCTCCTATCTTGTCGCCCACAAGCGCTTCTATAAGTTTCTCAACGCTGAATTCGAGGCGACCCCGCGAAAGGAGTTTGCGAAATATCTGGAATGGACGGCCAACGGGTTGAGCGATTTGCAATTCAACGCTCGAGTGAAGGAGGTGTCGTTCGGTCGAAGCGCATTTACGGTGAGGCTGGACGATCAGGATTATTCATCGCAACATATAGCGCTCGGCATCGGCCATGCGCCCTGTCTTCCGACATGGGCAAGTTCGCTTATCGGAGACAACTGCTTTCATTCGTCGCAAGCCACCCAGCATTTGGGCGCAATGAGCGGCGAGCGGATCGTCGTGATCGGCGGCGGACAAAGCGGCGCCGAGATCGTGCTCAATCTCCTATCCAAGGGGCAAAGTCCGGCGAAGGAGATAAAGTGGATCAGCCGACGGCAAAATTTCGAGCCGCTCGACGCCACGCCTTTCACCAATGAGCTTTTCACGCCCGAATATGTCGATCGATTCCGCCGTCTTGGCGAGGAGCGCAGACAGAGTCTGCTGTCGCATCACAAGCTCGCGAGCGACGGCGCCTCGGCCTCGACTCTGCGCGCGATCTACCGTCGGCTATATGCGTTGCGGCACTTGGAAGGAAGCGACGCCGACGTCGCGCTCCTGCCGCATCGGGACGTCATCCAGGCGGACCGGCAGAAGGATGAGTTCAAACTGGTGATGCGCAATGGGTTCGACGGGGGCATCGAAATCATCTTCGCCAAGACCATCATATTGGCGACTGGATACGCCTTCAAAATCCCCGACTTTCTCGCGCCGCTCAAGGACAGAATAGCCCTCGATCGTTCCGGCAATTTTATTCTTGGCGACGATTTCTCGGTGAAATGGGATGGGCCGCGGCAAAATCACATCTTCGCGCTCAATGCCGGAAGACACAGCTATGGCATTGCCGAACCGCAATTGAGCCTCATGGCTTGGCGCAGCGCGGTCATCGTCAACGCGCTTTTGCGTCGGCGGCATTTCGATCTCGATATGCCGCCGTCGATCATGCGCTGGGCGACAAGCGGGGATGGATTCTCCGAGGCGCCTGGCGCCAGCATCCCGATCGCCGGTTGAGAGCGCCGCCCGTCTGCCGCTTGGCTGCGACGGGATTGAAAAAGCCTTCAGCGTCGAGCGCCGCGCCCGGACGCTGGAGGCGAGGTCAAAACGCATAGCGGAAGCCTCCGAAGATCGCGAGGCCATTGCCCGGAAAGAAAACGTGCTGGTTATTCGGCATGCATCCGCTTGATCAAGTTTAAGGTCATTCCGCCGCTAGCTTAGGAGGCGCCAACTCATCGACGAGAGCCTGAAAGCGGGCCTCGGTCCCTTTGATGGCGCCAAACCAATTGAAGAGAACAGCCGCCGTCGAGACGACATCGCGCAGCGCTTTGCCGCGGTCGCCGGCGATAGCGGCGTCGGCGGCTTTTTGGGCGAAATGGCTAATCAGCCAATACCAATCGAGTGGCGTCTTGCCTTTGCCGCCGGCGGCGCCCCATCGTTCGATCTGATGCGCCGCTTCGGCATTGACCGCGGCAAGAAAACTGTCGGCTTGCGACTCCTTTAAGAGTATTTCAAGCGACAGAACGCGCGCCTCCAAATGCTCCACCATTTGCGCGGCGACGAGCGCGGTTCCATTTTCGATGCCTTCCGGACGCCCGGCCTCTGAACGCAATTGTTTTGAAAGCGCCGTCGCTGGGAACGGGCTGACGGACTCAGACCCGAGATAAGACCTGAGCCGGCTGCGCAGTTCGACTATCTCCGTTCGCAGCGCCGCATTGTCCGTTTCCGTCTTGTTGGCGGCGCAGCGCCATTTTTCATTGAGCGGCTCCGCGATCATCGCCCGTCGCTTCCAATGCTCACATTCGCTGGCGAGTTTGCCAAGCAATGCGTCAGAATTCTTTCCATCATTCATGCGCGATCCCCCATCCACCTATTTTGGAATCCAGCCCAGGCCGCTCCTCGGCGGCTCCATTGTAGATAGGCTGGCGCAAAGCGCTTTGCCGCCTGACAGAGCGCCATCGATGTGGAGAGGCTCGCTATCGCTATCGCCATCGGATTTCACCAACACGACAGAGGCGCGGCTGGCGGGCTCCGGACGCTCCAGCCAGGGCGCTGAAAGCATCCGCCAAATCCGCAGACCGCCGGCTGATATTCTCGCCGAACCGACATTGAAGCGGCGCCTCGACCTTCAGACGACACGAAACCTAGCCGTCAATGCGAGCAAGAGAGCTTCGGTTCTCCCTTTGCCGGAAAATGCATTAAAAGAGATGAAGGCAGCCGGATCGGCCAAAGGAGAACGCCCGCATGTACATCGCCATGAACCGTTTCAAAGTGATCAAGGATGAGCAGAAGGCGTTCGAAAATGTCTGGCTGACGCGGGAGTCGCGGCTCGACGAGGTCAAAGGCTTCATTGCCTTCCACATGCTGCGTGGGCCGGAGCGCGAGGATCACGTGCTTTATTCGTCGCACACGCTATGGGCGAGCCAAGAGGATTTCATCGCCTGGACCAAATCCGAACAATTCCGCGCCGCGCACAAGCAGGCCGGCGAGCGAAAGCCGCTTACGCTGGGACATCCGGAGTTTGAAGGATTTGAAGTCATCCAGACGATCGAAAATCCGCATCCCCAGGAAGCGCTCTAGAGCATATTCCGAACAGACTGGTTCGATCTGTTCGACGAGAATATGCTCAGACGCTTTAACACTGGAGCGATTTCTGATCGATCGAATGACTCCATTCGATCGGAAAGCGCTCTAGGAGCGCCGCGGACTTTCCAATCAGGGAAGAGAGTCATGCCGTTTTATGTTTATGAGATTCCTTCGCGCGGCTATCGCGAGGAGCGCAATTGGGGATCTGAAAAGGAGGCGACGAGCGCGCTCAAGCATGTTGCAAGACGCGCCGTGAAGGATGGCGCCTCCAATGAGGATTTGATGCTGATGAGTGAAATGAAATCCGGTCAAAAGGTCTTTGAAGGGACAATAGGCCAAGTCCTCAAGCCATGAGGCCGAGGCGGCGACGGGGGCGGCCCGCCGCGGAAGCGTCAGGCCTTGCCTTTGTCGCCGACCATGTCCCAACGGGTCGCGAAAATCGCATCGCAAATGCCTGGACTGCCGAATCCGTCGCTGAAGCTGACATTGCTGCGGCGATGATGCTCGCCATGAGCCTTGCTCGTCACCGCGGCGGCGAGAAAGGCGAGCGGCCGCCGCCAGATGCTCGTTGAAGGCGCACGCGGCAAGGCCAGGGCGAAATCGTAGCCGGAATGCTCGTAGAGGCCGCCGATCGCGCCAAGACTGGCGACGACGACGTGAAACAGAACGTCCGCTCCCGCGCCGACCAGAATGAGAGGGATCAAATAGGGCAGGACGATCTCGAGGAAAAAATCCGCGGAGCTCATGTAGCAGGCGCTGACGCCTTTGCTCGCGCCGGTCGAATGATGCAGGCTATGGCCCAGCGTGCGGATCAGGCCAGGCCGATGCAAGATGAATCGGTGGGCAATGTATTGGACGATATCGTGTCCGACGCCCATCAGCAGCATGCCAGCGAGAAAATGCCAGAGGCTCAGATGCTGCGCGCCGACGAAAGCGAGCCCCCAATATTGAACCGCGACCATCGCCGGAAGCAGAATGAAAAACTGATTGGCGAGCACGCGCGGCAAAAGCTGCCGGTAACTCAACCTGTCGACGTCGCGCACTTTGCAGGAGCGAAGCCTTCCGGTCCGGTCGCTCCATTCGAACAGCAGTCCGACGCCATGATAGGCGATCATCTGGGCGGCAAAGGCGAGAACCGAAAGCGGCAGCCATGCAGGCAGGGGGCCGCTCAAGTCAGATGCTGCAATCACGTATAAACAATCCTGTTCGCTCAGATTGGATCGAATCGATCCTAGTTAGTTCCGGCGACGCTCGCAAATGCGCGCATTGACGCGCTTGCGGAGGATTCGTTCCCCCGCTGAGGCGGCGGCGCAAGCAGAAAACGCCCCGAAGGGCGTTCGCTAAGGCGCTGATTTTATGGAGAGAAACTGGAGCGGGCGAAGGGATTCGAACCCTCGACCCCAACCTTGGTAACGTGCCAGAAGGGCTTACGCCGCACTATCCGGCGCTTCGCTACGGAGCGATAAAGCGCTATTATTCAATTAGTTAAGACAACATAATCCCGCCGCCTGTATTCCCTGACCACCCCGCGACTTGCTTCGAAATGCTTGGAATCAGCCTCGATCGGGGGTATGATTGCGCTATTCTAAGCAAGAATGCGCTAGGTATTTGATATAGCTGATGAAAGGCTCACAAAATGCGTCGTGGACGCTCTGAAGCCTCCCAAACCTTCGAAGGTTGGGGTCAAGGTTCGGGAGAGTTTCGCATGGGATCGCGAGCTCCGCGGCTTCGGCGTGCAGGTCATGCCATCCGGACTGAAGAGCTTCTTCATCCAGTATCGCACTCCCGAGGGCCGACATCGGCGAGTAGTCATCGGCCGCTACGGACTGATGACCGTCGAGGAGGCCCGCATCCTCGCGCATGAGAAACTGGTCGCCGTATCAAAGGGCGTCGATCCACTCGCCGAAGAGGCCAAGGCGGTCGGGCTCCTGACCGTCGCCGAGATCTGCGACTGGTATATCTTCGAGGCCGAGGCGGGACGCATCCTTGGCCGACGTCGACGCGCCATCAAGGCTTCGACCTTGGCGATGGATCGCAGCCGGATCGAGTCGCACATCAAACCTTTGCTCGGCAGACGGCAGGTCGGCTCGCTCAAGCTCGGCGACATCGAGGGCGCCCAGGCCGACATCGCGACTGGCAAGACCTCGAAACCGCGAGTCGGCAGTCGCGGCGGCGCGACGACAGGCGGCGAAGGCGTCGCCGCGCGAACCATGTCGACATTGCACGCAATTTTCGAACATGCGGTGCGCCTCGGCAAGATCGAGACCAATCCCGCCAAGGGCGTCCGCAAGCTCGCCGGCGCGTCGCGCGAGAGGCGCCTGAGCCGGGCCGAAATCGAACGCCTCGGCAAGACGCTGCGCCTAGCCACGGAAAAGGGAGAGCATCCGACGGGTCTTGCGGCTGTCCGTTTCTTGCTCCTCACCGGCTTCCGCCGCATGGAGGGGCTCGGTCTCGAACGCGCCTGGCTTGACGAAGAGGAGGGAGCGATCCGCTTCCCCGACACCAAGAGCGGCGCGCAGATGCGCGTCATTGGGCAAGCCGCCGTCGATCTCCTGCTGGCGCAGCCGAAGACAGGATCGCCGTTCTTCTTCCCCGCGGACTGGGGCAATGGCCATTTTATCGGCGTCGTTCGCGTCCTCGACCGGATCTGCCAAACGGCGCGACTGGCCGATGTCACCCCGCATACCCTCCGCCATACCTTCGCCAGCCTCGCTGGCGATCTCGGTTTTTCCGAGCTGACGATCGCCGCGCTGCTCGGCCACTCCGCCCGCGGCGTCACGCAGCGCTATATCCACATCGACGAGGCGCTCAGAATGACCGCCGACCGTGTCGCCGCGGAGATGGCCGATATTCTGGATGGCCGTGCGACGCCGTCGCGCGCCCGCGTACGGCGTGCCGATCGACCCGAACCGGTGCTGGAGACCGCTCGTTCGGAGCAGTAGTGGCGTTTTGGAGCGACGTCATCGGCCTCCCGTGGTCGGCTAGATTATGAAAGGAAACTACATTATCCTTTCATAGCAAAGACGCTAACGAAAGGATGTTTTCATTGCCCCCACCCGCCGATCTGTCGCAGCGCCTCGGCCGCTATGAGGTGACCGCCGTCGGCGGGGAACGCGCGCGGGCGTTCGTGCCGTCGCCGCTGCCGCCGGTTCCGCCCATCGACCTCGCGCCGTTTCAGGGCTTGCTGGATCGCGCCAACCAGGCGCTCGGCCGGCTCGACGGGGTGGCGTCGATCCTGCCGGACACCCCGCTTTTCCTCTACATGTATGTCCGCAAGGAGGCTGTGCTCTCGTCCCAGATCGAAGGCACGCAATCGTCCCTGTCGGACCTGCTGCTCTTCGAAGCGGAGGAGGCGCCTGGCGTTCCCCTCGATGATGTCCGCGAGGTCTCGAATTACGTCGCGGCGATGGACCATGGCCTCGCCCGCCTCAAGGGAGGCTTTCCACTCTCACTGAGACTGCTGCGCGAGATCCACGGCATTCTGCTCGCCCGCGGACGCGGCGAAGGGCAGGACCCTGGCGAGTTTCGCCGCAGCCAAAACTGGATCGGCGGCACGCGGCCAGGCAATGCAGCATTCGTTCCCCCGCCGCCGCAGGAGGTCACAGCCTGCATGGGCGATCTTGAGCGCTTCCTGCACGCGGAAACTCCGGACATCCCCGTGCTCGTGAAGGCCGGGCTCGCCCATGTCCAGTTCGAGACCATCCACCCTTTCCTCGACGGCAACGGTCGCCTCGGGCGACTGCTCATCACGCTGTTCCTGTGCGAGCAGGGCGTGTTGCGAGATCCGCTCCTCTATCTCAGCCTCTATTTCAAGGCCAACCGGAGCGCATATTACGAACGTCTTCAAGCCGTGCGTGAAATCGGCGAGTGGGAGCGCTGGCTCGACTTCTTCCTGACTGGCGTGGTGGAAACCTCCACCCAGGCCGCCGAGGCCGCCCGGCGGATTTTGGTCCTGTTCGACGCCGATCGCCGCTCGATCGAAGCTCTCGGCCGACCGGCGTCTTCCGCGCTACGCGTCCACCAGCTTCTCCAGACCAAGCCGCTGATCACCATCCCGCAGGCGGCGCATGCGCTGGCGCTGTCCCGACCGACCGTCGCGAGTTCGCTGGCTCATCTCCAAAAGGCGGGCATCGTCCGTGAGACGACCGGTCGCCAGAGGGGACGGGCCTTCGTCTACGACCGCTATCTCGCGCTGCTGAATGAAGGGACCGAGCCGCTACGGCGCGGTTGAACTGATTACTACCCACTCCGCTCAGGAAGGCTCGAACGGCTCATCAGACATCGATCCGAATCCGGCTTGCCAATGTCGAGCGCTATGACGCCCTTCGCTACAGGGGGCAGCGCCATGCGTGATGATCCTGCCGGCGCCGCCGTCGTGGTCATGCTGCGCGGCCTCAAGATGTATGGCATGGCGCAGGCCGTGAGCGACCTGATCGAGCAAGGAGTCCTTGGCATTACGTGCGGGTTCTAGCGAAGAAGTCCTGCGCCTTGAGGAACGGCGCGACGTTCAAGGATTGGGTTTTGCCCGCCGCGATGGAGAAAATCCGGCGCAAGCTCACAGGCTCCGCAGTCAAGCGTTCGCTGACTGCGTCAACTTGTCCGCGACGGTGACTGCCAGATGGTGCAAATCCTCGCGACGGTTCTCGACGATGCTCTATCAGGGGTCGAGGCCGCCGGAGAATCTGCCCTGTCATGCCGACTCCGGTTTTAGCGAACAAGGGGCAGGCGGAACAGGTCGCCTGATCTGTTTTGTTGGGCAGTGGCGAAGGCGGCTGCGCCCTCATCGCGTTGGTCCCGATGCGCCCGACGTCGGGGTGCCCTCGTCTTCCTGTTCCCAAACGATCATAGGGGCGATTCCGCTCTCAGCGGCCGCGACGGCGTAAGTGGCACCTATGATCGCGCGCGCCTGGTCGCCGGCATCGGCGCGGAAATTGTGTCGTGGCGTCCCTTCCGCGCGCCAGGCGCCGAAGCCTTGAGCGAGAAGAAACTTGACGCATCTTCCGTCGCCGAGGGTCAATTTGAGGCTGCGGTCGTGAGGGGCTTCGGATTTGACGCGGAAACCAATTTCGGCGTGTGGCCAGAGCGCCCTCATGACGGCCCCGCGTTGCCCGTCGTCGTTGAATGAATGATAGACTGCCCATCCGCTTTGTGCAGGTCTGTCCATTTTTGCTGTCGTCAAGGTTAAACGCCCACTTGGGTGGCTGACGTCTGAACGCGGCGCCGCTTTAAGCACGCTATGCAACAGGCTCAGCGCCAAAGGGGTTATAAGGTAGCGGTCGCTGTAGCAAACGGACGCAATCCGATGGGCGCTAACCGCCGCCGCGATGAGCGGTGCGTGCAATTCGAGAGCTTTCCAGAATGCGCCGCCGAATGCTGTCAAAGGGCCGTCGAGACTACGCCGCAGCTCGACTCGCGTGACGCCGGCAGACAGCGCCGCCAGCCTTTCGCTGTCTATCTGTTGATTTCCACTGAGATGTGACCCGGGATTTTCATTGAGAAGTGACCCGGGTGGATGTTGTGTCCCGCGTTGCGGGCGAGGGTCAAGCGGCGGATTTTTCCTTTCGTGTTTTGGGAGCTGCGGCGCTTGCTTTGAACCGGTAGCTATCGTTGCCTGTCTCAAGGATATGGCAATGGTGGGTAAGCCGGTCCAGCAGTGCGGTGGTCATCTTGGCGTCGCCGAACACCCCGGCCCACTCGCTGAAGCTGAGATTGGTGGTGATGACGACGCTGGTTCGCTCGTAAAGTTTGCTGAGCAGATGGAACAAGAGTGCGCCCCCTGACGGGCTGAACGGCAGATAGCCGAGCTCGTC
>NZ_JQKO01000015.1 GCF_000746085.1 Methylocapsa aurea
TCACCCTCGCCATCTTCGGCGTCGTCCTGCTGATCCTCGGCCGGATCCAGGAGCTTTGCGCCGGCAATGAAGACGTCCTCGGCCTCGAGCCGGCGAAATAAGCAACTGCCGCCGGCGGTGATGACCCATCGATCAGAACCGCCAGCGTCCCAGCCTTAAACCAAGCTGCAACAGAGCTTGGCCGCCCTGAAGAGTAGGCCGGCCAAGCGTTTTGGAACCTGCCCGGCAGTCGGCCGTTTCTCGGAGGAGCCTTTCGAGGAGCGTCGTCCGCCGGGCACGTTTTTGTTTCCGCGCCCCTCTAGAGCGTTTCCCGATCAGCTGGACTTGTCTGATTGATTGGAGTCGCATGGAGCCAAGCGACTGAGCGGAATTAGAATAATTCTTGAGGACGCAATTTATGAATTGTGACAAACTTAAAATTTGCTACTCTAATCAAACGATCGAGTCCGATGGGGGCAACGGCGAGACGGGGTGATGGACCTGAATTGAAAAACTGATTTCCGTGCCAAGCTTATGGCGTCTGGCGGGAAGTCTTACCGAGGATCGAAAAATGTTCGTTCGAGCAGCGTGCGCTTTCCTTCTTGCAACGAGCCTCCTCGCCCCCGCCGCACAGGCCGACGGCCGCATGCCGCTCGGCATCGAAAAAGAAATATGTGTGCTGAACGTCGGCCCCGACGCAATGCACTTTACCGCCTATCAACCGCGCTTCGGCGCGCATCGGCCACAAGAAACCGCGGTGGAATTCTGCAAGGATATTCCAGACGTCGGCCCTGTCCTGATCGTGCTCGACTATGTCGATATGGAGCTGCGCGAAATGAGGACCGATGTCCGCGTCATCAAGGCGGTGGACGGCCGGACCGGCTCCTCGGAAATGTCGGGCATTTTGCATGACGCGCAAATGGCTCCCGAGGCCCTGGATCCAGTCACCGAGAAATATCTCCCGCCGCGGCTTTATCCGACCGGCATCATTAAATTCGAACATACTTTCACCAGCCCGGGAAAATATTTCGGCATCGTGACGGTCAAGAACGACCACGGTCAGATCTATGTGTCGCATTTCCCATTTTCGGTGGGACAAACGCACCGCAGAATGATCTTGGCCTATAGTCTGTTCGCCGCGCCGATCATTGCCGGATTTTTCTTTTATTATTGGAAATTCGGGCGCAAACACAGACTAACCGCTTCCGCCAAGAAGGCCTGAGGCGCTGTCGCCCCTCGGTCGAACGGGATTGCAACAGCAATCCCTGCAGGCGCTAAGCCCGCTAGAGCCTCGATTATTCTGGCCCACGGCGCATTTGTCCTTGGACGTTTCGCGGACGTTTCGCGAAATAAAATGACATCCTCGCAAGATTGATCATGATCCGGTTGCGACGCTTGTTCGGCAAGCGGCGCCGCTGTCGCGCGACAGCGCTCAAGAACCGGAGGGCAGGATGGCGCCTTCGCTCGCCCGAAGTTGGAAGACGCCGCGCGACCTCGATCTCGGCCTCCGGCGGATAGATAATGGCGCCGGCATGTCGATCGCGGTTCTCCCGAACGGCTGCCTCTTTTCGATCGAGTCCCGGCGCCCCGGCGGCGCGATCATGATCAACCAGATCCTCGGCTCGCCGATCGATGGCGGAATCGCCCGGCTTTATCTTCGCGTCGGGGGGCCGCAGCCGGCTTGCGTCGAGGTCATCGGCCCCGGCGCGAAGGGTCGTTTCGGCGCGGCGGCGGATGGCTTTGCCTGGGAGGGCGAAGACGCTGGGATCAAGCACCGGGCAACCCTATCGCTGCTGCCGAACGAGTCCGCATGGCTGTGGCGCCTCGAGGTCGAGAACATCCGCGCCGCCACAGCATCGGTAGACGCAATTCTCATCCAGGACATTGGCCTTGGCGAGCGCGCGTTCCTCATGAACAACGAGGCCTATGCTTCGCAATATATCGACTCGCACGTCGAGCGGCGCGAGCGCTGCGGACCAGTCGTCATGAGCCGCCAGAACCTGCCCCAGAGTGGGCGCCATCCCTGGGTTCTTCATGGCTGCCACGAAGGCGCCAGCGCCTTCTCCACCGACGGGCGCCAGCTCTTCGGACCGGCCTTTCGCGACAGCGATCGATTCGCCTTTCCCTTTGGCGCGGACCTGCCAAGCGAAAGGCTCCAGCATGAGCTTGCCTGCGCCGCGCTCCAGACTTTCCGCGCCGCCCTCGCGCCCCGCGCGCGCGCTTCCTGGCGATTCTTCGGCCTTTATGATCCAGATCACGCCGAGGCCTCGAGCCGATCCGACCTCGCTCGGATCGACGCCGCGGCCTGGCCCGATGGGGGTCCAGCCGCCATCCGCCTCAGCGCGCCGGTCCGCGCCCTGGCGCAAGATGCTCCTCCAATCGCGGCGGACCCGCTTGACGCCGCCGATCTCGACCGCCGCTACCCCCTCCGCACGCTGGAGGAGCGGGGGGAAGGACGGCTGCTCTCCTTCTTCACGCCGACGCTCCACGGGTCCGAGCCACAACACAACCGCCATGTCGCGCTGAGGGACAAGGAGCGGATCATGACGCGCCGCCACGGCGCCCTGCTGCGCTCAGGCCAAGCGATGCTGCCCGATGAGGCGACCCTTTGCGCCACCTGCTGGATGCATGGCGTATTCGCCGCCCAGCTGACGATCGGCAATACATCTTTTCATAAGCTCTTTTCCGTCTCTCGCGACCCCTACAACATCACGCGCGCCAACGGACTGCGCATGCTCGTCGATATTGGCGACGGCTGGCGCCTGCTCGCCGTGCCCTCCGCCTTCGAGATCGGCCTTGGCGACTGCCGCTGGGTTTATCGCCTGGGCGTCCGCACCATCGTCATCCGCGCCATTGCATCTGGCGAGGACGCCGCGATGCAATGGCGCGTCGCAGTCGAGGGCGAGCCGTGCCGGTTCCTTGTCTTTGGACATCTGGCGCTGGGCGAACGCGAATTCGAGCGCGCGAGCTTGATCGAGGTCGAGCCCCAATCAAAGCGCTTCAGCTTCCATCCCGACCCAGAGTCGCTTTGGGGGCGGCGCTGCCCTGACGCGCTCTATCATCTTGTGACCAGCACGCCCGAAGCCTTTGAGGCGATCGGCGGCGATGAATTGCTTTATGCGGACGGACGTCCGCGCGAGGGCGCCTATCTCGCCCTGCGCACGGCGCCGGCGCGCGCATTCTGTTTCGCGGTCGTTGGCTCAATGACGGATCCAGCGGCAGCGGAACGGCTTGCGCAGAAATACGGGCGCGGCGTCGACGATCAAAGCCTGCTGGCGCCGGCCGCGCTTTACTGGGGCGCCGTCACGCGGCGCCTGCGCATCCGAGGCGGCGGCGCTGATGGCGAGGCCTTGGATGCGCTGTTCCCGTGGCTGGCCCATGATGCGATGATCCATCTGACCGCGCCGCACGGGCTCGAGCAATATACCGGCGCCGCCTGGGGAACCCGCGATGTCTGCCAGGGGCCGATCGAATTCCTGCTTGCGCTGGAACATGACGAGCCGGTCAAGGAAATCCTCCGGATCGTCTTCGCGCAGCAATATGAATCGCGCTGCGATTGGCCGCAATGGTTCATGCTCGAGCCCTATTCGAGCATCCAAGACAAGCGGAGCCATGGCGACGTCATCGTCTGGCCGCTGAAGGCGCTCAACGACTACATCGAGACGACCAACGACCTTGGCTTTCTCGACGAGCCCGTCGCATGGCGCAACGAACAGACGCTCGAAAGGACCGAGCGCAAGGACTCCGTCGCCGCCCATGTCGACGGTCTCCTTGCGGCCGTGCGCGAGCGCTTCATCCCCGGCACAAGCCTCATCCGTTATGGCGAAGGCGACTGGAACGACTCGCTTCAGCCGGTCGACCCAAGGATGCGGGACTGGATGGTCAGCAGCTGGACGGTGGCCCTGCTGTTCCAACAGCTGAGCCGTTACGCCGAGATCCTACGCCGGAGCGGGCGCGCCGGCGAGGCCGAAGCGGCGCGCGAGCTCGCGGGGCGGATGCGCGGAGACTTCAACCTTTATCTCCTGCGCGACGACACGGTCGCCGGATATGGGCTGTTCGAGCCGGGCGCCTCGGCGCCCGAGTTGCTGCTTCACCCCAGCGATGCGCGCACCGGCCTCAAATATTCGCTCCTGCCAATGACGAGAAGCATCATTGGCGGCCTGTTCACGCCGCAACAGACGCAACATCATCTGCGTCTCATCCGCGAGCATCTGCTGTTCCCGGACGGCGCCCGGCTTATGGATCGGCCGGTCGCCTATCGCGGCGGGATAGAGACGCTGTTCCGCCGCGCCGAATCCGCAGCTTTCTTCGGCCGGGAAATCGGCCTCATGTATGTCCATGCCCATCTTCGCTATGGCGAGGCCATGGCGGTTCTAGGCGAAGCCGACGCGCTCCTGGACGCGCTCCAGCTCGCCAACCCCATTGCGGTGACGCAGCGCCTGAAGCAGGCCCTGCCCCGCCAGCGCAACGCCTTTTTCAGCAGCAGCGACGCGGCTTTCCCCGACCGCTACCACGCCAGTTCGGAATGGAGCCGCGTCAAAGCCGGAGCGGTTGGGTTCGAAGGCGGCTGGCGGATCTATTCCAGCGGCCCCGGCCTTTTCGCCAACCTTCTCATTGTCCACGCCCTGGGCCGCCGTCGGCGCTGGGGCGAACGCGCCCCGCCGCCGTTGACGCCCGACACGGACATGCGGCTGGAATGGGACGTTGGCGATTGAAGCCGCCCGCGCGGGCGAGATTTTTTTGCATCGCGCGGCGAGGGACAGGCGCGGTTCATCGCGCGGCCGCGATCGAGGCATATGTATTGAGAATACGCATCGATAGGTTTCTCCCTCGATCCCGAGAGCTTTCGCCTGATTGTATTCCGACAGCTTGTGGTGTAGCGTTATTTCCAACGCGGTGGTAAATCGCAGATATAAAGTTCGGGAGGGATCGTATGCCGATCCGCAACGGATTTGCCTTGGCGGCCGCCGCTTTGACGGCTTCGGCTGGCCTTTTCGCGCTAGGCGCGGCGGAGGGGATCTGGTCGCCCCCTAAATTGCCGCCAGGGGTTTCGCCCACGCTTTATGCGCTTGCCGTTCCTCCGGGGCGCGAGCCGACCGCCGAGAAAGCCGCCTTGGGCGGGACCTTGTTCATAGATAAGCGCCTCTCCGTCGACGATACCGTCTCCTGTTCCACCTGCCATGATCCGATGAGAGGCTTCGTCGATCAGAAGCGGACTTCTGAAGGCGTTGGCGGCCAGCGCGGCATGCGCAATTCGCCGACGGTCTTGAACGCCATGTTCCAGGCCAGCATGTTCTGGGACGGAAGAGCGGCGACGCTCGAGGATCAGGCCAAGCTTCCAATTCTCAACCCGGTCGAAATGGGACAGAAAAGCCCGGACGACGTCGTCGCGAAATTGCGGGCGATCCCGGAATATGCGGCAAGCTTCAAACAGGTGTTTGGGCGCGACCTGACCTATGACGACGTCGCCGCCGCGATCGGCGCTTTTGAGCGCACGCAATATTCGGGAAATGCTCCCTTCGACCGCTTCATCGCCGGCGATGATCGCGCCATCGACGACTCCGCCAAACGCGGTTGGGCTCTGGTCAACGGCAAAGGCCGATGCAACGCCTGCC
This sequence comes from Methylocapsa aurea, assembly GCF_000746085.1. Classification (GTDB taxonomy): domain Bacteria; phylum Pseudomonadota; class Alphaproteobacteria; order Rhizobiales; family Beijerinckiaceae; genus Methylocapsa; species Methylocapsa aurea. Next base: position 5,595 of record NZ_JQKO01000015.1, read on the forward strand.
ATGCTGGAAATGCCGTGAACCCGCTGTTCTCGGATCAGAAGTTCCACAATATCGGGATCGCGGCGCATAAGGCCAATTTCCCGGAATTGGCCGGAAAGGCCTTGAAGGTCCTGCGGACCGGCGATGAGAAACAGCTCGACGAACTGGCTTTGCAGACCGAATTCTCCGAGCTCGGTCGGTTTCTCGTCACCAAGCAACAAGACGGCGTCGGCGCATTCAAAACGCAGACGCTGCGCAATATCGGCATCACCGCGCCCTACATGCATGACGGATCGCTGGCGACGCTTTGGGACGTCATGGACCACTACAATAAAGGCGGCGTGCCCAATCCCTATCTTGACGGCGGCATGCAGCGGCTCGGCCTGACCGAAGGCGAGATCGACGATGTGGTCGCCTTCCTCTTCACCCTGACCGACGACCGCTTCGACGCCTTCAACAAGCAGGAGTTCGCACGGCAGTCAGCGCTGAAGACCACCCGGCCGGAGCGCGATCTCGACGCCGTCGCCGGGCGCAAGGGCAATCTCGGCGATCTCGCGCCAAATCCCGACCTCCAGAATCCGGCCCGGATCGGGGTTTATTAGCCGACCCTCAGGGGAGCGCAAATCCATGACTCGACACCACAAAAGCATCGAGACCCGGCATTATGAGGAACGCGCGTCGTTTTTCGGCGATCTCGAGCGCCTCAGCAACATGTCGCGCCGCGGATTTCTTGAAATTGCCGGCCTGTCGGCCGGAATTGCCGCCGCCAAGGGCCTTGTGACCCCGGTCGGATTTCAACTGATCGACATGGCGCAGGCCGCGGAGAGCAATCGCCCCGGCTTTTCCTTCGCCTATATTTCCGACGCCCATCTCTACAAGAAAGAACTCAACGATCGCTTCGTCCGTTCGATCCTGAAAGCGGTGGACGATGTGAACGCGCTGGATCCGCAGCCCGACTTCGTCCTCTTCGGCGGCGATCTGGCGCAGCTCGGGCAGAAGGAGGAACTCGATCTCGGCGCCCAGATTCTCAAATCGGTGAAGGCGCCGGTCAAGATGATGGTCGGCGAGCATGATTGGTTCCTCGACATGGGCGAGCATTGGCGCGGATTGTTCGGCGCGCCGCAATATTCCTTCGATCATAAGGGCGTGCATTTCGTGACGCTGATGAGCGTCAACGAGAAGGACTTCTGGACCGCCCACGGCATGACACCCGCGCAGCGCATGCAAACCGTCGCCGGCCTCGACAATGGGACGCAATCGCGTTTCGAGGTGGGTCCGGAAGGCCGCGAATGGTTGAAGAACGATCTCGCCAAGCTCGACAAGGCGACGCCGGTCGTGGTCTTCTCGCATTCGCCGCTCTACAAATATTACAAGAACTGGAATTTCTGGACCGATGACGCGGACGAGGTGCAAGCGATTCTGTCCCGCTTCGACACTCTCACCGTCATCCACGGCCACACGCATCAAATGCTGACCAATCGGATCGGCAATATTCACTTCCACGGCTTGTTGTCGACCGCTTGGCCATGGCCCTACGCGCCCACCGGCCTGCCGAGCCTGACCGTCCAGATGAACCGGGCGGACCCCTTCAATGCGTTCGACGGCTGCGGCGACGGGCAGGTCTCGGTTCTGATGTCCGGCATGGTCGACAAGCTCTACAATCTCTGGAACCGCGACCCGGTCACGATCAAGGCGAGCTATCTCTCCTCCTACGGCTTCAAGGACCGCCCGCCGGCGGCCAAACTTGCGAGCTACTAACAGCGTTGCCGGCTCCAGCGCCCCGCGCCAAGGCGGGTAAGACCAGCAACAGCCGAGACTGCGGTTTAGGACGGTCGCGAAAGCAATCGTCGAGGTAGGGCATTTTCGAGCGAAGTGGATGCCGGTTCGCGTTAAGAAAATGCGACAAAACAAAGACCTAGAGTTGCTTTCTGATTCCGCGGAAACTGGAAGCGCTCTAGGAACAAGAAGGAGAGGGAGATGAGTGCGCCTGCCTGGTCTTTGGTCCTGATCGCAGCCACGTTGAGTTGCTCTTCGCTCGCCTTTGGTGCGGACGATGCGCCGCGCCACGTCCTCCCTGCTTCGCCGGATGGCGATCTGGTCGTTGGCCTCTGCGATGGCGAAACATCGGTCGTGGCGAAGGGAATCAAGCCGGGCGACGCGATGACCCCCGAACAAGGCCAGCGCATCGCCGATGCGCTGATGGGCGAATGGCGGCGCAAGCATCCAGAGGCCGCTTGGGACAAGATGATCCAGGTGGCGGAAGCGGACGCCGTTGGACAGGCGAAAAATGCTGGCAAGGACGCTGGGCCCGCCGCAGTCGCCCCGTTTCAGGCGCAGACCTATGGCGCTTTCGACGCCCGCGACGAGGCCATCTGGAAAGCCTCCACGCAACAGCTGATCGACGAAGGCGACCGGATTTTCCATGACGCCAAAGCTTTGGGCGGAACCGTCGCGATCTCCTGCGATATGTGTCACCCCAACGCCAGCAATACGCATCCGGAGACCTATCCGAAATATCAGGTTCAGATTGGCCGCGTGGCGCTGCTGCGGGACATGATCAACTGGTGCATCGAGAACCCGGTCCGCGGCAAGCCGTTCGCCGATGACGATCCAAGGCTCAAGGCGCTCGAGGCCTACATTATTTCACAGCGCAAAGGCGTGGCGCTGGATTACGGCAAGCACTAAAGCGTTTCCCGATCAGATGGAGTCGTCTGATCGAAAAGGAATCGCTCAGATTTAATGAGTTGGAGCATGTTCTTATGAGACATCGGATATATCCGATGTCTCATAAGAACATGCTCCAAGGGGTTGCTATCAGCGCCATCCGAGCGCGAAATCCACACGCGCGCGCCGCAACGGCGCTTTGTCCGGTTAATATGAATTTGCCGCATTCAGGGCCGCGAGGCGTTGGCGCAATCGGCCGACGCCGCTCGAATGATCATCCAATGCGGCTCGGAGCCGCCGATTTTGCCGCACCCTCCAACCAACCGCCGTCCCTCGATCGCCTGCCCCCGCGTCGCGCCGGCGGCCGGCGGCTGGTCGTCCCAGAAATAGGCGGAGCCGAGCGACGCGGCCAAAGCCAGAGATATTGCGCCGATGCCCGGTTTGCGTTTGGTCCTCTGCGTCGCCACAGCTTCTAGTCTCCTTGCCTGCATCCGGCGAAGCGCCCGCGCCGTTTTCAATGAATTGCCGCCTGTTTTGGCCGCCTGGTCCTGGCCGCCTTGTCTTAGCCATCATCTCGGCGGAAATGCGGCGCTGTCTGGAATCATAATCCAGGTAGAACGTTTCATGTTGACGCATTGCGCCAAAAAAGCTTGGTCTCGCGAGGATCGCCCGAAACCTGTGCGGCGGGCGATCGGTCTATGCGTCGACGAAACTTGCCGCTAAATTGCGGCCCCCTTCACCCCCCAAGGACAAGCCATGCCGAAGCTCGCCACGGTCGCATTCGCACTCTTCATGCTCGCCATCGCGGCGCCCGCTCGATCGGGCGAAAACGAGACATATGTCGCCGCGCGGAACTTCATCGCGGCGCTCACGGAGCTGGACGACTCCCTGCGGCGCTATCACGACCTTGTAACGGCCGCCGGAATCAACTCCTACGAGGCGCCGGCTCTCTGCGCCGAGGTCACTCCCGACCCCGAAAACGTGCCCGACGAACATGTCCCGCTTGAGGACCTTTTGAAAAAGAACAAAATTTCCCTGTCCGACGCCCGCACTCTTTGCCGCGCCTTCGCCGCCGAACGCAGCAGCATCGAAAAAGCCAAAGCGGCGAACCTGGCCGCCGCCACTGAATGCGCCGCCCACCGCGTTCCCGCCTGCGACCAGGCCAATGAGGCGGTCGCGGCGCAAAAGGCGTCTCGCGCCCGCATGACGCTCGGCGGACCGCAATAATTAAGCTCAAACGTCAATCGATGAATGTGGCGGGCAGAATCGGCATGGCGCCCGCCATCAAGGACTGAACCTTCGGCGTTGGCCGCCCCAACGGGTAGCACATCGGCGCCGGCGCGAATGCCGATAGCTCGGCCGCCGATGAAGAGGCGGCGGCTGCCGGTTGCGGGGCCGCCGCCTCAAGCGGTGTCGCGTCCTTCGCCGCATTGGGCGCCAGGGACGCGGTCGCTGGGCTGCGCCGCTTCGGACGGGCCGGCGTGACGATGACATCGAGCCCAGCATAGGCCAGCGCCTCGGGGCGGCTGACTTCGCCTAGAAACGCGCCCTGGCGGGCAAGCTCGAGGAAAGCGGGGTGCTGGCCTCCATCCGCATAGGTGGTCCGCACCGCGGCGCCGCCGTCGGCTATGAGCGCCGCGACGCGCGCCTCCTCTTCATCGCGCCGCGCCGCCGCAAGCGCTTCTTTTTCGGGATCGGCCGAAGCGGCGAAAACATAGCGGCCGGCGGCGACGCCGACGACTAGCTCTTCGCCCGTGGCCTCGAAACGATCCGAACCCTCCTTCAATTGCCGCCAGAACGCGATATTCGGGTCGGAGCGGTACTTGGCCATGTTCTGCGCGGTCATCCGAAATGGATAGGCCTGAAACTGGAACGCCGGCTGGCCGCCTCTCAACGCATCGCGAGCGAGGGCGTAAATCTCTCCGACGCCCTTGTCAGTCATCGCGTAGCAGCCCGCCGAGGAGCATGTCCCATGCACCATCAGATAGGAGCCCGAGCCGCCATGAGCCCGGTCATAGGCGTTGGGATAGCCGGTATCGAATGAAAGATAATAGGCGGAATTCGGGTTCATCTGCTTGGGACCGACCGAATAGAACCCTTCGGGGGTCTGACGATCGCCGGCCTTCGACTTTGGACCGAGCTGCCCTGACCAGCGGCAGATTGGGAACGCCTTCAACAAGACGAAGCGTCCATTCTTGGCCTTCTTCCAGATTTCCAGCTCCGCTTCCTTCTTGTAGGAGCGGATGAGGATCGGCGCCGCCGCTGTCGTTTCTCGCGCCTTCATCAAGGCGAGCGTCGCCGCCGGAATTGGCGCACCGCTTTTGTCCGACTGCGCCAAGGCGGGGGCGCTCCCTTGGCTAAGGAGAAGCGCAGCCAGGCAGCCCACTGCGCGCCAAACCGCGATCTTTGACCTAAGGTCCATTCGCCGCCTCGGGCATTGTTGAGCTTTGCGAGAGCATATCCTCAAAAGGATTGCGAACTTATTGGCCAAGATCATGGCGCAAGACAACCCAAGCGAAAGCCGGACCCATGCCTTTCGCTGTGGCGATGCGTCCCGTCCTCCGGCTCGCTCATGGAAGGCGGTGCAGAAAGCAGGCTGGGACGTCGGCCCCCGTCGGTGATCTTATCGGACGGGGCGCGGGGCGCTATAATGCATGATGCGGCGGGGGAGCCAGCAGGCGCCAAACCACGGAGCAGACAGGATGAAGCATCGAACCCTTGGCCGCAATGGCCCGGAGGTCTCCGCAATCGGTCTGGGCTGCATGGGCATGTCCGATCTTTATGGCCCCGCCGACCGCGCCGAAAGCCTCGCCACCCTCCATGCCGCGATCGAGGCCGGAGTGACCCTGCTCGACACCGGAGATTTCTATGGCATGGGCCACAATGAAATGCTGATCCGCGAGGGCTTGGAAGGCCACCGCCGCGACGATCTCCAGATCAGCGTCAAATTCGGCGCCTTGCGCGATCCCGCCGGAGGCTGGATCGGCGTCGATTGCCGGCCGGCGGCGGTGAAGAATTTCGCCGCCTACTCGCTGCGCCGGCTTGGCGTCGATCATATCGACATCTACCGCCCGGCGCGGCTCGACCCGGCGACCCCGATCGAGGACACGATCGGCGCCATCGCCGATCTGATCAAGGCCGGCCATGTCAAACATGTCGGACTGTCCGAGGTCGGCGCCGCGACGATCCGGCGCGCCCATGCCGTCCACCCCATCTGCGACGTGCAGATCGAATATTCGCTGATCTCGCGCGGAATCGAGGATGAGATTCTGCCCGCCTGCCGCGAACTCGGAATTGGCGTCACCGCCTATGGCGTCCTCTCTCGCGGCCTCATCAGCGGGCACTGGTCGCAAGCGCGGGCGGGCGCAACGGACTTTCGCGGCTTCAGTCCGCGCTTCCAGGGTCAGAACCTCGAAGCCAATCTCGCTTTGGTGGAGCGGCTGCGCTCCATCGCCGCCGCCTTGGGCGGATCGGTCGCCCAGATCGCGATCGCCTGGGTTCTGGCGCAGGGCGCAGACATCATTCCCCTGGTAGGGGCGCGGCGGCGCGACCGCCTCGACGAAGCCTTGGGCGCCCTCGATCTCGCCTTGTCGTCGGAGGATCTGGCGGCGCTCGCCGAGGCGATCCCCGCCGGCGCCGCGGCGGGAGAACGCTACGACGCCGCCCAACTCGCGCATTTGGACAGCGAGAAGAAAGCCTCCGCCTAGCGCTCTCCCCCCGGGGCCGCTTTTCATTTCAGGCGCAATGGTTAAGACTGGGCTTTGACAAAAGGCATTCCGCGAGACAGCCAATGGACTCCTATCGCTCGCTTGAGCAGAAATTCGCCCGCTTAGGCGCGATCAACGACGTCATAGGCGTCCTCAATTGGGATACCGAAACCACCATGCCGGACGGCGCGGCCGATAGCCGCTCGGAACAATTGTCAACATTGGAGGGGATGGCGCATGGGCTGCTCGCCGCGGCCGAGACCGGCGAACTGCTGCAGCGGGCCGAGGAGACCGCGGACGCACTTGACGATTGGCAAAGCGCCAATCTGCGCGAGATGCGGCGCGCCTATCTTCATGCCGCAGCGGTTCCCGAGGACCTCGTCGAGGCGAACTCCAGGGCGGTGTCCAGGTCGGTCATGGCTTGGCGGCAAGCGCGCAAGGCCAGCGATTTCGCCGCAATGCTGCCTTATCTTGCCGAGGTGCTCGATCTCCAGCGCCAGATCGGCGCGATCAAGGGCGAGGCGCTTGGATTGTCGCCCTACGACGCCCTCCTCGATGGCTACGAGCCGGGGATGCGCCAAGCCAAGATCGACGGGCTCTTCGCGGCTCTGCGCGCCGAGTTGCCAGGCCTGATTCAGGCGGCGCAGGCGCGCCAGCAAAGCCTGCCCTCAGTCCAAGCCTTGACTGGCCCCTTCCCGATCGACAGCCAAAGGCGTCTTGGCGAGCGGCTCATGACGGCGGTCGGCTTCGATTTCGACCGCGGCCGCCTCGACGTCAGTTTGCATCCATTCTGCGGCGGCGCGACCGACGATGTCCGGATCACCAGCCGCTACAACGAGGACCGGTTCATCAGCGGCCTTATGGGCGTGCTGCATGAGACCGGCCACGCGCTTTACGAGCAGGGCCGGCCAGCCGCTTGGCGGCGCCAGCCGGTCGGGTCGGCCCGGGGCATGGCGCTGCACGAGAGCCAGTCGCTGCTGATCGAAATGCAGGCCTGCCGCTCCCGCGCGTTCACGGAATTTTTGGCGCCCCTCCTGCGCGAGGCCTTCCAATGCGAGGGCCCGGCATGGAGCGCCGAAAATCTTTACCGCCATCTGACCGCGGTAAAGCCAGGATTGATCCGGGTTGACGCCGACGAAGTCACCTATCCGGCCCATGTCCTGCTGCGCTACGATCTCGAAAAGGCGCTGATTGGCGGCGATCTTCGCCTGGCGGATCTGCCGGCGGCATTCAATGAGGGCATGAAGGAGTTGCTCGGCCTAGACGTGCCGAATGATGGCTTGGGGTGTCTTCAGGACATCCATTGGCCGGGCGGGAGCTGGGGCTATTTCCCGACCTATACGCTGGGAGCGATGGCGGCCGCGCAGCTCTTCGACGCCGCCGGCCGCGCCGATCCCGAGATTCCCCTGGCGATTGGACGCGGCGATTTCGAGCCGCTCCGGTCCTGGCTGCGCATCAATGTCCATGCGAAGGGCAGCTTGCTGGAGATGGATGAGCTTCTGATTGCGGCGACAGGTCAACCACTCAGCGCGGAAACATTCCAAAAGCATATTTCGACGCGCTACCTGGGAGATTCCTGAGCGGCTTATGAGCCCGCCGGAACATGCTCGGACGTCTTGATGTCCTATCGACCGACCGGACTGGCGCCGATGAAGCCAATCGGCTGGCGAGACCCAGCTTATTTCGAGGGTTGTCCGTGGTTGCGGGCATGATGAGAGCGTTTTTGTTTCCTGAGGCCCCAGCTCTGCGCAATGCCCGGGCCCGCCGTATAGCCGATCACGCCGCCAGCCACCGCGCCAACCGGGCCGCCAACCAAGAGCCCGGCGACCGCACCCATGGCGCCGTCACCGAGGCGCTCTTGCGCGCTCGAAAATGAAGGCGCGCAAATCATGGCCAGAGACGCTGTTACGACCAAAAGAGCTTTCTTCATCAAATATCCCTGTTGCTGCGCGCACGGCGCCGATAATCACGGATCGCCGCTGCGCCTGACGGATTCTCATCCGATCGCGTGAAAATTATAGGGAGAGATCGCGTTCATTCGAAGGCGGCGGCGCTTTTTGCGTATCCGCCAGCGGCAGGCCTGGGATGAAGTGGCGGCGAACGCCAGGATACTTGGCGCGCAGGTCAGGATAAAACCGAAACCAATGCTAGGAAGAAGTTTGCCGAAGCCGAGTCCGTCTGACCCAGGCTCAGGCGTGTTTGCCCGCAAAGGCAAACTTCGCGGCTCATATGGTTCGCGACCTTTTGCCGATCAGCCCAATGAGAACCTGCGCGCCACTGTGGCGCGCTGATGGCTAAGCTAATCGCCTCTTCCGCAAGCTTGGCGATATCTACGGCAATTGCCTTCGCCTTGCTCGCCTAACTCCTCTTTGTGGAGACAAGCTCTCCGCAGTTCCCCACAATTCGGTGAAACAGACCGGCCTTGGCGATGTTGCCCAGACTCTATTCGGACGCCTCCGGGCCCAAACTCGACACCCTGTGAGAACCCCGAAGCAGGAAAAGCAAGAAAAGCCGCCGCAGCTAGGGCGAGTGCATACGTGCGCATTAGAAATCCTCCTTGTGTACCAATCGCCAACTGAGGAGGGACGTGATTGGTTCCGGGCTGCGATCTCCGCTGCACCTGCGACGGGGCATGGCCCCAAAACATGAGGACGTCGCTCTACCCCATCCGCAATATTCGGGGCTTATGTGGATCGCGCAAGCTCGAATGGCTGACAGCGCTGGAGCGATCCGAAAACATCTCGGAAGGTGTGAAGGTGATCAACAAACTGGCGCCATCTGCGCCAGATTCTAAGGCCCGCAGCGTTTCTCGGCGACGAAGTCTACGCTGGCGCTTTCAAACTCGACGATGAATGTCTCGACGGTCGTGGCTTCTGCTGATTCCTGACGCGCTCCCGTCTTCGCGTCGTAATCGTAATTTCCGCCTTTGGGCACATCGAGCCAATAATCGACGAAACCTTCTTCCGCCTGAACGTCGTAGGCTAGGTCATCCCAAGGGCCTACTTCAAAGCGGCAAAAGCATTCCACGACGAAGTCCCGCCATGCGTCGCATTCGCCATCCTGGGCCACAGTTCTGTTATAGCCGCGCATTTCCTGGATGAGTCTGTTGAGCGTCATTGTTGTCATCGGACTTGTCCGGTAGCCATCTTGTTTTGGACTCTATACAATTCATCACATTTGAAAAAGTTCCATAACGACGCCAAACGCGTCGAGGTCGATTCGTGTTCTAGAGCGCGTTCCGATTGGATGGAATCATCCAATCGATAAGAACTCGTTCCAGATCAATAAGTTGGAGCATGTTCTTTTGAGACATCGGATATATCCGATGTCCAAATATCGAAAAAGTCGATCAACTTTTTCGGAACATGCTCTAGGGGAGCGGAGGCGATGGCTCGAGCTCTGAAAGAGAATATGCGCCGCGCCAATTCGGCTCAGCAGCGACGCATCAGCACATTGGCAAGCCATCCTGGCAGGCAAGCTGGACGGCAAGAGTTGTGACGGATCGGGCCGAAAAGCCAGCGTCGACGTTGTTCAGCGTTCCGGCTACCGGGCAGTCTGCGACGGCGGGACCTTCGCGGCGGGCAATCGGCCTCGCGCATGAGGTCAAGGTAGTCGCGCTCCATGTCTTCAATCACACGCTCGTCGTTTTCCGACGCTCAGCGAGAAGCTGGCCCGCCCACATCTGGCCACAGGTCGCAGCGGCGACTTGGATTTGTCAAAAACGTCTGGTCGAGTCAGGTTGCGATCGGACCAGCGACGATCTGGGGAATGTTCGTTAGATGGGAGAGAACAAATGCTTGAAACTATAGCAGTTATCCTCATTGTCCTCTGGTTGCTGGGCTTGGTCTCTTCCTACACAATAGGCGGGTTCATTCATATTCTCTTGGTTATAGCGGTCATCGTGATCGTGCTGCGTTTAATTCAAGGCCGAGGCATCCTGTAGCGGCGCGTGAATGTGATCACCCTCCTTTTTTAGCCCTCGATATAGGAGGCCGAACCGGATTGAGCCCAAAGCGCACCGCGCGGGCAATCATGTCGATCGTCGAGATTGAAGGCGGCGCGCCAGATCCGTCCGACGCGCCAGAGGGTCAAGCGGCTGCGTTGTGCTCCTCCGCGAGGATAAAGCAGCGGTTCGCGCTAGGCTTGAACGCCAGATGGATAACCCTTGTCTTTTCGCGGCCGTCGTCTAGGCGAATGTCGTAATTCGCCATTGATTTGGGTCCCGCCTCGTGCGCCGCGATGATCTCGCCGTCGCCGCTCGGATTCGCTGCATCGCCTGGGTATCCGGTGAAATGAATCCTCTGGCCGACTTTGAGGTCGTCATATTTACGGGGTTCCGTCGTCATCTTTTCGATCTCCATCGAAGCGAAGCGCCTCGGTGACGCCGCTCGCAGGCGGCGCTTCACAAGCGCTCAGACGTCCGGGTTTAAAGTTCAGGCCAAATCATCAATCCTCGCTATCGGATCGCGCCGTCGGATTTCATCCCTTGGCTCACGAATTCGAGGCTTACGCTGCGGCCGATGTTTCCCCGAATTTCGCTCTCTCGCTATCGAGGTCGGCAAGGGATCGTAGTCGGCAGAAGGCCGCGCCAATCACCAACGTTTGGCGGCGGCTTTCCGAAAAATTTCCTTACGGATGACTATCCGCCACAAAAATAAAGCTAACTAATTGAAATCATTGGCGCGCCCAAGGGGAATCGAACCCCTGTTTTCGCCGTGAAAGGGCGACGTCCTAGACCGCTAGACGATGGGCGCGGAAGCTGGCGAGATCGCATTGCAAGATTTGCTCAGCCGGGCGGACATATAAAGGGCGGCGGCTGGACTGGCAAGTTCAACTATGCGCTTTCATGCCGAACGCGGCCCGGCGGCGGGCGCCAGATCGAGCAGCCGGAGCTGCACGCGGTCCCTTCCGCCCCAACGGTCCAAGGCCAGGGTTCCGGCAAGATGCATCATGGCGCCGCGTCCGGCGTGCAGCGCCCGCCCCAACGGCTCTGCGCCGGCGCGAAAGGCTATGCCGTCGATCCTGGCGCCATCCCCCGCTTGCGCCCGCAGCCGCACATGCCCATTGCCGACGTCGGCGACATCGACGAGCCGATGGGCGGGCAGGACAAAAATCGGCTCGGCATTGCCGGCGCCGTAAGGACCGGCCCGCTCCAGCGCCGCCATCAAAGCCGGCGTCGCCGCGGCGGCGGTCAGCGCCGCATCGATCAGCAAAGCCTCGCCGGCTCGCCCCGCAGCGACCGGCGCGGCGAGTTTTTCTTCAAGAAAAGCTTGAAAATCGGCGACGCGCTCGCGGCAAATCGTAATGCCCGCCGCCATGGCATGGCCGCCGCCCTTGACGAGAATCCCAGCCTCCACCGCCGCGCGCACCACGCGGCCAAGATCGACGCCGGGAATCGAGCGCCCCGACCCTGTCCCCACCCCTCCCGCGTCAAGAAACGCGATCGCGAAGGCAGGACGCCGAAACTTGTCCTTGAGTCGCGAGGCGACGAGCCCGACAACGCCTGGATGCCAGCCGTCCGCCGCCGCAACGACCGCCGCGCCAATGTCGTCGAGGCCAAGGCTCGCCAGGGCCTGCGCCTCGGCGTCCTCCAGAGTCGCCCGCTCCAACTCCTGGCGCTCACGATTGAGCCGGTCGAGTTCTTCGGCGATGCGCCTGGCTTCAACTGGATCGGCGAGGCTCAACAGCCGGGCGCCAAGCGCGGCGTCGCCGATTCGCCCGCCCGCATTGATGCGGGGACCGATCAGAAAGCCAAGATGATAGGGTTTTGGCGGTCCATCGGCCCCCGCTACATCGAACAAAGCCGTCAGGCCCACCCTCCCCCGAGCGCGCATGACGGCCAGCCCCTTGGCGACAAAGGCGCGATTGAGGCCTGTCAACGGCGCGACATCGGCGATCGTCGCAAGCGCCACCAGATCAAGCCCGGCGAGCAGATCGGGAGCCTGCCGCGTCGATGAAAAAAAGCCGCGCTGGCGCAATGCCCGATTGAGCGCGATGAGGGTCATGAATGCGACGCCAGCAGCGCAGAGCTGGCCTTGCCCAGAGAGATCATCCTGCCGGTTCGGATTGACGATAATCGCCTCGGGAAGAATTTCGGGCGCTTGGTGATGATCGAGCACGATGGGGTCGAGGCCAAGCCGGCGGGCCTCGGCCAAAGGCGCATGGCTCATCGTGCCGCAATCGACCGTGATCAGAAGTTTGGCGCCCGCCTCGGCAAGGTTGCGGATCGCTTCGACATTGGGGCCATAGCCTTCGAAAATCCGGTCCGGAATATGAATGACGCAGGGCGCGCCGCAGCTTGAAAAATAATCGGCGAGCAGAGCCGAGGAGGCCGCGCCATCGACATCGTAATCGCCAAAGATCGCGATTTTGTCGGAGCGCTCGATCGCGTCGGCGATTCGCTCCGCCGCAGCCTCCATGTCCTTCAACGCATTGGGGTCCGGCAAGAGCCGCCGCAGCGTCGGATCAAGATGCGCTTCCGCCGTCTCCGGCGTAACGCCGCGCCCGGCGAGGACGCGGGACAGGAGATCGCCCGCCCCGACCAATTGCGCGATGGCGAGCGCCCGCGCCTGGCCTCCAACATCGAGCCGATCGCGCCAGGGACGCCCCAGCGCGGAGCGCTCGACGCCAAGAAAGGCGCGCGGCTTTTGGGCGGACAGCGATTCGGCCATTCCCGACCTTAGCGGGTCCGGCTTTGAAATTCGAGCGCGTTGATTTTTCCGATCGAAAGCCCGGCGGCTCAGGCCGGCGTCACCGCTTTTGCGCGATGCTTTCCCCAAGCCTTGCGGCATAGCGGGCCATCAGGTCGACTTCGAGATTGATCTCTTCACCCACGCGCCGCTCGCCCCAGGTCGTGACCTTCAAAGTGTGCGGGATCAGGAGCACCGAAAAGACATCGTCCTCCACGCTATTGACGGTCAGGGAGGTTCCATCAAGCGAAACCGAGCCTTTCTCCGCAATGAAACGGGCGAGATCCTTCGGCGCGCGAATGGAAAAGCGCTTCATTCCATCGAAATCCTCGATCGTGAGGATCTTCGCCAAGCCATCGACATGGCCGGTCACGATATGGCCGCCAAGTTCATCCCCGAGCCTTAAAGAGCGCTCAAGATTGACGCGCGCGCCGGGCTTCCAATGCCGCGCGCTGGTCCGGGCGAGGGTTTCCGCGCCGACATCGACCTCGAACCAGGTCTTTTCGCCGGCGGCTCCGATCGCGACTGCGGTCAAGCAAGGGCCGCCGCAAGCGATCGAGGCGCCGATGGCGATTGTCTCGGCGGGATAGGAACAAAGGATCCGCGCGCGTAACAATTCGCCGCGCGGCTCGACTTTGTCCACCTCGCCGATATCGCTCACAAGACCGGTAAACATCAGATCGCTCTTTCGTAGCGCGTCAGCCGGTCCGCGCCGATCGCCCGCGTCTCGACGCAATGGTACCGATCGGGATCGGCGAGCGCGGCGGCGCTTGGCGGGGCGAGCCCCAACACGCCCTCCCGCCCCAGCGGCTTGGCGCTGGTGAGGATCATGACGTCATCGGCGAGCCCCTGCCCGATCAAAGCCGCCGCGATGCGGGGGCCGCCTTCGCTGAAGACCCGGGTGAGGCCGCGCGTCGCGAGCGCCTCCAGCGCGGCGCGGAGATCGACGCGGCCGGCGCCGTCGCGCGGCGCCATCGCCACCTCGAGTTTTTCGGCGCGCAGGCGATGCGCGGCTTCCTCCGAGGCGCCCTCTCCCGCGATCACAAGCGTCGGATGGGTCTTGGCCGTCGCGACAAGACGCGATCCAAGTGGAAGCCGAAGGTCGCTGTCCAGCACCACCCGCAAAGGCCGGCGCGCTTCAAGCCCGGGAAGCCGCACGGTCAACAGGGAATCATCCGCCAGAATCGTTTCAATGCCCACCATGATGGCGTCATGCATGGAGCGCTGGATATGCACGTAGCCATTGGCCGGCGCCCCGGTGATCACGAGACGCGGGTCATGCAGGGAGCCAGCGGCATGAAGATCGGCCGTCAAGGCGAGTTTCAAGGTCACCATCGGCCGCTGGCCGGAGACCCGCAACATATGGCCGAGATTGGCCCTCAGCGCCTCCTCCGCCAGCAGGCCCTTTGTGACTTTGACGCCGGCGGCGGTTAAAATCTGATCGCCTTCGCCGCCGACGCGCGGATCCGGGTCGTCGACGGCATAGACGACGCGCGCAATTTTGGCCGCGATGATGGCGTCGGTGCAGGGCGGCGTCACGCCATGATGGCTGCAGGGCTCCAAAGTGACGTAGAGCGTCGCGCCGCGCGCGGCCTCGCCGGCGGCCCGCAAGGCTTCCGTTTCGGCATGAGGGCGCCCGCCCGGTTTGGTCCAGCCGCGGGCGAGGATGATATCGTCCTTGACCACCAAGGCGCCCACCGCGGGATTGGGGGCGCTGAGCCCCAGCCCGCGCCGGCCCAGCGCGATCGCCGCCGCCATGAATCTTTTGTCGGCGCCGGGCTGGATCATGCCCGGCTCGGCGAGCGCGCCTTCGCCGGCCCCGGCTCGACGCCCTCCGTTGGCGCGAGAGCGCCGCTCGCGAGTTCGTCGATCAGAGCGTTGAAATCGCTGGCCTCGCGGAAATTCCGATACACGGATGCAAAACGGACATAGGCGACGCTGTCGAGCGCGCGCAGGCCCTCCATGACAAGCTCCCCGATCCGCTCGCTCTGGATTTCGTTTTCGCCCTGACTTTCGAGCTGGCGCACGATTCCGTTGACCATCCGCTCGACGCGCTCTGGCTCCACCGGACGTTTGCGCAAGGCGACCTCGAGCGAGCGCATCAGCTTTTCCCGCTCGAAGGGCGCCCGCCGCCCTGATTTCTTCAAGACCGTCAATTCGCGCAATTGCACGCGCTCGAAGGTGGTGAATCTTCCGCCGCAATCAGGACAGACCCGCCGGCGGCGGATGGCGGAGGCGTCATCCGTCGGCCGGGAGTCTTTCACCTGAGTTTCGAGACTGCCGCAATAAGGGCACCTCATGGCGGGCTTGCCTCAGTTCGCCTCAGTAGATGGGGAAGCGTCCGGTCAGATCCTCGACGCTTGCCTTGACCTTGGCTTCAACCGCGCCATTTCCAGCATCGCCATTCGCGGCGAGGCCGTCCAGGGTTTCAGCGATCAGCTCGCCGACCTTCTTGAACTCGGCCACGCCGAAACCGCGCGAGGTCGCCGCCGGCGCGCCGAGGCGAATGCCGGAGGTCACCATCGGGCTTGCGGTATCGAAGGGCACGCCATTCTTGTTGCAGGTGATCGAGGCGCGGCCGAGTGCGGCTTCCGCGGCCTTTCCGGTCAACTGCTTCGGCCGAAGATCGACCAGCATCAGATGATTGTCGGTGCCGCCGGAGGCAAGCGCGAAACCGCTTTCCTTGAGCGTCTCGGCAAGCGCCTTGGCATTGTCGACGACCTGACGCGCGTAAACCTTGAAATCGGGCTGCAAAGCTTCGCCAAAGGCGACCGCCTTGCCCGCGATCACATGCATCAGGGGTCCGCCTTGCAGCCCCGGAAACACCGCCGAATTGACTTTCTTGGCGATTTCGGGGTCGTTGGTGAGGACCATCCCGCCGCGCGGCCCGCGCAAGGTCTTATGCGTCGTCGTGCTGACGACATGGGCGTGCGGAAATGGCGAAGGATGGGCCCCGCCCGCGACGAGTCCGGCGAAATGCGCCATGTCGACGAAGAAATAGGCTCCAATGGAATCCGCAATGGCCCGGAAACCGGCGAAATCCCAATACCGCGGATATCCAGACCCGCCCGCGATGATCAGCTTTGGCTTATGCTGCTCGGCAAGCTGGGCGACGGACTCCATGTCGATCAGATGATCGTCCCGGCGCACGCCATAGGGAATCGGCTTGAACCATCTTCCCGACAGGTTCACCGGCGAGCCATGGGTCAAGTGCCCGCCCGCTGCGAGATCGAGGCCCATGAAGCTATCGCCCGGCTGCAAAAGCGCGAGAAACACCGCCTGATTCGCTTGGCTGCCGGAGTTTGGCTGGACATTGGCGAATTGACAGTCGAACAGCCGCTTCGCCCGCTCGATCGCCAAAGTCTCGGCCATATCGACGAATTGACAGCCGCCATAATAGCGCCGGCCTGGATAGCCCTCGGCATATTTATTCGTCAGGACCGAGCCCTGCGCTTCAAGAACGGCCTTCGAGACGATGTTCTCGGAGGCGATCAGCTCGATCTCATGCCGCTGCCGGCCGAGCTCCAGCTCGATCGCCTTGGCGATTTCGGGATCGGCGTCCTTAAGAGTCGCCGCGAAAAAGGAATTTGGAGCGGGCCCGCCCCTTTCGGCGCTGGATTGGCTCATTGATGGGAGCTCCTGTGAAAATGCTGGCGCGCGCGCCAGGTTGGAAAGCTGGCGTAACGGCCCAGCCTGTCGGACGTACGGGTTATTCGACGGGTGCTGCTGGCCATAGCATGACATTCCGCCAGAGTGAAGCCGCGGCATGGATGGTTTTGGACTGATGGATTTTGACGCTCGGCGGCGCGCGCCTTGATGCGCTCTGCCAATCGAACCTTTGGGCTTTGAGAAAGTTACGGCTGAGCAGATCTCAGTCGCTCCCTTTAGAAGAAATCCGGCGCGGCGGCGGCGGCGGCAATCGGTCCTATAGCTGGAGAATTCGTCAAGGTCAGAACCTGATCGATACTTATCTTAAGCTTATCGATGAGACCTAAACAACACAGCTCTATTTTTGAAGAACAGGAGAGCTTTCGCTCCAGACGAAGGGACGGCGCCGCACTGAAGATGGACATCGCTAAAGCAAGCATCTGGACAGGCGCTTCGCGGCGCAAGGCAGTTAAGGGGCCAGATCTGGCTCGTTCTGAATGGGAGTTAACAACGGAGTTACGGAAATGACGCAATTCGACAACCTGACCCAGGATATTGGAGCGCGATTTAACCTCGGCCCCAAGGCCGGCCCGCTCATTCAAGAACTTCTCCGCCTGATCGCCGGACCGCCGGAGGGCGTCGCCGGGTTCCTGAACAAATTCCGGACGGCCGGCCTCGCCTCGGAAGTCGACTCCTGGTTGGGCAGATCGGACAGCGCCCCTCTCTCGCCGCCACAAGTCGAGCAGGCGTTAGGCCGATCCGTCGGCGAGATCGCAGGCAAGCTCGGGCTTAATCGAGAAGTCGTTGCGACCGCGATTGGCTATATCGCACCGAAAATGATCGGCATGATGACTCCGGGGGGCATTATTCCCACCTCCATCCCCGCTTGGGCGTCGCGATTTTCTCAACCCGCCGCCCCAGGGTCATCATCCCGCATCAGCGAATTCTCGACGGAAAGGGCCAGGCAAACGTCCCTCGGACAGGCCAACAGAGGACAGGCCAGCGAAGATATTTCCAGGCGCAACCGGTGGCTTATGCCCGCCGCAGCGGCCCTGGTCGCGATTGGCGCGCTGGGATATCTGATGTCCGGGCGAACCGGCGATCAAGCAGCGATCCAGCCGAGCCCCAGTTCGACCGCCATGGCGCCGGCGGCTTCGATCCCCGCCCGCTTGGCGCTCGTCAATGACAACGGTCTCGTTGTGTTTTCCGGCGTCGTCCGGGATGGCGCCGCGCGCGGCGCGATCATGGATTCGCTCAAGAGGGCGTTTGGGGCCGACAAAATCAGCGGCGACCTTACGGTTGACGGACGCGCATATCCGGCGACATGGGTCAACAATCTGAAAGCCGCGCTGGACAATTTCAAGACGCCGGGAGCCCAGGCCCTCTTCGAGGGGAATAAACTAAGCGTTGGCGGACCGATTTCCGACAGCGAACGCAACAGGATTGTGAATGCGTTGAAATCCGTCATGGGAACACAATACGCCTTTGCGACTTTGTCCGATGGCGCCGCCGCCAAAGGCTCGGCGCTGAGCGCCCTCAAACCAGGGTTCACCGGCGCTGAGCTGGTTGGCGTTCTCAATCAGTCGAATTTCGATTTTCCAACCAATAGCGCCGAGCTTCCGGCGAGCGCCAAGCCCATCTTGCAGCAGGCCGCCAGTCTGATGAAACAACTGCCGGCCGGAACATTGGTCCAGATCGGCGGCTATAGGGACAGCGCCGTCGAATCAGCCACCAATATGCAGCTATCCCAGCAGCGGGCCGACGCAGTGCGCCAAGCCCTTGTCGAGGGAGGGGTCAATCCCTCCATGCTCCGCGCGAAAGGATTAGGCGTCGCCAACGGGGGCGCGATGGAAGGCCGCAGCAGCGACGCGGGACGCATGCGCGCAAGCCGCAGCATCGAATTCAGCATCGTTCAATAAAGTTGAGTTCGGTTTGCGACGAAGGATTTTGAGAAAGACCATCGCGGCTCGCCACCGCGATGGTCTTCGCAAATTAAACTCTCCTTCGAGGATCATTCCTCGTCATTCATCGGTTCAAGCACCTGGCTGCGCGCGCTGACCGCCGGCCGCACGGACGGCTGGATCGCCTGCTGCACCGGCCAAGGCGACGCGTCGGCGGCGACAGGGCCGAAACCGTCCCGCTGATAAATATCGTCGCGGAACTGCGCGAGGCCCTCGGGCGTAGCCCAGGCGGTTATATAGACCCAGTAGACCGGCACAGTCGCGGCGAGCTTAGCGTCGATGCGCTGTCCGGACCGGATCGCTTCGTCAATATGATCGCGATCCCAGCCTGGCGTATCCTTGAGCAGCCAGGTCACATAGTCGCGAACATTCTGCACCCTGATGCAACCCGAGGACACAAAGCGGTCATCATCGCCGAAAATGCCCTTTTCCGGCGTGTCGTGCATATAGACGCCGTAAGGATTGTTGATATTGATGCGCACGACGCCGAGCGAATTCACGTCGCCGCCAGGATCCTGCCGAAATTTGTAATTCGTCGCCTCCAAGGAGTGCCAATCGACCTGGCTGGGGGAGAGTTCCTGGCCGTCCTTGTTGAAGATCCGGATCTTATGCTCGTTCAGATAATTGGCGTCCTTCTGCATCCTCGGGATGAGATCCTTGCGAATGATGGAGGGAGGAACCGTCCAATAGGGATTGAAATTAATGTCGATCGCCTTGGTCATCATGACCGGGGACTGGCGGTCGATCTTGCCCACGCCGGCGTTGTGATGCGTCGCGACGACGCCATTCTCGACCGTCTCTACCGCCATGGCCGGAATATTGGCCATAACGAAACGGTCTCCGAGATTGCCGGAATAGGAGCGCAGCCGGACAAGATTGATCTCGAGCTGACGCAATCTCACATCGGCCGGCACATTGAGCGCGGCGAATGTTTCTTTCGATGCGACGCCGCTCTCGGTAAGCCCGTGCCGAGCCTGAAAATGCTTGACCCCGGCGTCTACGTAGGAATCGAACACCGGCGAGGCCCCCACCGATTGATCGAGGTCGCCCGACGCGACCAGCCGGCGCCGCAGCGCCACGACGGCCGGACCGCTGGCTCCGAGTTTCAAGACATGTCCCGCGGGGACCATGCCCCACCCGCCATTGGCGACGATCTGACGATAGGCTTCGATCGCCTGCTCGGTCGCGGCGAAGGTCTGCGCCGAGAGAACCGGCGTATTCGAGCGCGTGATCGCGAGCCGCGGATCGGCGTCATACCGTTGCGCCCATTCGGCCTGATCGCCGAACGCTCCGCTCGGCGCCGCCTGCGCAATAGGGGATAAGGATAGACCGAAGCCAGCCAGCAGCGCGGCCAAGATCGAACTGCGCCTCAGATCATGATGCGCCAAGCCTATCGAACCTGTTGTCACGTAGCACTCCAATGCTTTGCGCTTCCCTTTGGCGCTACCCCGTGGCGCTTTCCTTCTGGCGCGCCAAAGCTTGGCGCTCCCGGTGCCGGGGCCGCTCGCCTGTGTTGGTTGCTCTTCAAACGTCCACGGGGATCGAAAATGAATAATCCACTATCAGGGTCAAAGGCCCGTCTATCGCTTTTTGATGGCCATTTTGGGGCTAACGGGCAAGACAAAGCCGCGTGAACGCCTTTGCTCCAGTTACCATCGCGATGGTTAACAACGAACAAACAGGACGGCGGATCTATGGCAAATCGGCTCTCTGCGCGATTTTGTCGGCGGGCGCGCATTTTCCGCGTCCTGGATGCCCGGGTCCTGGATGCCCGGGTTGTAAGCGTGAACGCAAAAAAGCGCCGACCTAATTGGAATAGATCATGACCCACGACAAGAAATAGACAGCAAATTCGACGCCGCTCAAAGACTTACGCTCCGGGGGTGAAAATCAATCCAAGCACAATGACCGAGGCTTCGCATTTAGGCTCGAGACGGAGCCGAGTTCGATCAAAGCCGGTAGCGAATCTGATCCGTCCAGAACCGCTCGAGCCGAACCAAGGACTGATTGAGCCGGGAAAACTCATCGCAGGCGATGCCCCCGATTTGCTCGACCGTCTTGATATGTTTGTCGTAGAGGCCGGCGACGACTTCGTGCACTTCCCGTCCTTTGTCGGTCAGGCTGATGCGGACCGCGCGGCGGTCGACGCGCGAACGGGCATGGTGCAGATAGCCGGTTTCGACAAGCTTTTTGACATTATAGGAGACGTTCGAGCCGAGATAATATCCACGCGTCCGCAATTCGCCGGCGGTCAACTCCTTGTCGCCAATATTGTAGAGAAGCAAGGCCTGAACGGAATTCACGTCGCTGCGGCCGCGTCGGTCGAATTCATCCTTGATGACATCCAAGAGGCGGCGGTGCAGCCGTTCAACAAGGGTCAGGGCTTCGAGATAGACCGGACGAACCTCGGCGAACCGTTCGGCGCGAGCCTGAGAAACATCGCTCTTCAGCGCATTGATCATGACCCATCCTCGTAACTGGCGATTCGGCGCGATGGCATTCGGCGCCTCTATGGGATAAAAATACCGGCCACAGATGAAAACCTGTTTAAGCAACAAACTGAATCGCAAGTTTATATGTTTCGGTGAATCAGACGTGAAATAAAGAATCAGTTTACGATTAACCGCTTCCAACTCTTGTAAGCTAGCCGCCCGTTTACTATTGACAAACTAGTATTAAAGCTAAACATAGCGTAAATCGTTCGGCTATTTCCACCTGATGAATCCGAAAAGTCGTCCTATCCGCGATTCCGCCACATTCCCATCGATAAAGGCCCAGCCGAGACCAGACGGTTTGGGCGCATTGTCACATTAGCGACTTTTGCCGGGATTAGTGTCGCCCTAAATAAAGTGCCGCCACGTGATTCCAAAGACTTAGAGCGCTTTCCGATCGAATGGAGTCATTCGATCGATCAGAAATCGCTCCGGTGTTAAAGAATCTGAGCTTATTCTCGTCGAACAGAGCGAACCAATCTATTCGGAATATGCTCTAGCGCGGGATGTCGGTATTTCTAAAGGCGCCCCAGTGTCGCTTGGCGCAAGACCGGAATGAATTTGCTTGATCTCGCACTGCGCCGGGTGGTTCAGCCGATCTCTACGGCGAGCGGCGCTCCCCTTAGGCGACGCAGCGCCTCAAAGCCGGTGAGGCGAGACGATGGAACCCTCTTTTAGCCCTGTCGACGGCGTCTTGCGCGCATCGGAATCGGCGAAGCTTCTACTGCGCCAAAGCGCATTAGCTCTTCAGGCCACGACGCGCCATGCCGAACGCATCGGCCGCGCTCACAATGCGCTCTCGCTTGCCGCCCTGACAAGCGCACAGTCGCTCGCTAAAACCATGACCTCCAGCCCCTTCCAGGGCCAAATGTTCGAGCAATTGCTCGACTATTGGGCCGATGCGGGGCAGCGGTTGGTCCTGACGATCGATGTCTTGCGCGAGCGCGCCAACAATGATCTCGCGCATGAAGCCGCCGGCACGCCGCCGATTCTTATCTACGACAACGAGGCGATCGTCGACGGCCGAACGCTGAAGCGGCCGGTCAATTACATGCTCCTCAAGATATTGCCACCCAAGGGCCAGGAGGTTCTGGCCTGGAAGCGGCCTCATATGATCATCGATCCGCGCGCCGGACATGGGGCGGGCATCGGCGGCAGCAAGCTGGACAGTCAGGTGGGGGTCGCGCTGGCCGATGGCCACCCTGTCTATTTCGTCGCTTTCCGCCCGCATCCGGAACCCGGGCAGACCCTCGCCGACGTCATGCGAGCCGAGGCGGAGTTCGTCAAGGAGATCGCGCGGCGCCATCCGAAATCGCCAAAGCCCATCATCGTCGGCAATTGCCAGGGCGGCTGGGCGGCGATGATTCTCGCCGCCGCGAATCCCGACATCAGCGGGCCGCTTGTGATCAACGGCGCGCCCCTTGCCTACTGGTCCGGCCGCATTGGCGAAAACCCGATGCGATACAGAGGCGGCTTGCTCGGCGGCATCGCGCCGGTTCTGCTCTGCTCGGACCTCGGCCATGGCGAATTCGACGGCGCCTATCTCGTCTCGAATTTCGAGCAACTCAATCCATCGCGCCATCTCTGGAGCAAATATTACGAGCTCTACCGTAACGTCGATGCGGATCGGGAGCGCTTCCTCGAATTCGAGCGATGGTGGGGCGGCTACCACTTCATGACCGAAGCCGAAATTCGCTGGATCGTCGAACAATTATTCGTCGGCAATCGTCTGGCGCGGGGCGAGGCGCGCATCGAGCGGGGCCGCCAGATCGATCTGAAGCAGATCCGCTCGCCGATCATCGTTTTCACCAGCCGCGGCGACGCCATCACCCCGCCGCAACAGGCGCTGAACTGGATTGTCGACACTTACGCCGACGAAAACGAGATCAAGATCCGCGGCCAGCGGATCATCTACATGATCCATGAGAAAGTGGGGCATCTGGGGATTTTCGTCTCCTCGTCCGTCGCCAGACGCGAGCATTCCGAGGTCGGCTCGACCATGAAGACAATCGAGGCGCTGGCGCCCGGACTATATGAGATGCAGATCGAAGATCAGCGCGGCGAGGGGATCCATGCTCGCTTTCTCGTCAACTTCCAGGAGCGGAAGATGGCGGATCTCGCGACGATCGACGACGATGGACGGCGCGAGGAAGAATCCGCCTTCGCGGCGGTGAACCGCCTCTCCGAACTCGGCGGCGAACTCTACGATCTCTGCCTGCGTCCGATCGTGCAATCCCTCGTCACGCCTCAGAGCGCGGCGGCGCTGCGCGCTCTGAACCCGGTTCGTTTGCGTCGCGGAATATTCTCGAATCGCAACCCTGGGATGGCCGCCCTGGCTTCTTGCGCGCAACAGGTCATCGCCGCGCGCAAACCCGCCGCGCCCGATAACGCCTTCCGTCAAGCAGAGGCCTTGTGGGTCGAAGGCGTCGCCCAGATCTTGGACTATTATCGGGACCTGCGCGACGCAGGGTGCGAATTGGCGTTCTTTGGACTCTATGCCTCGCCGCTGATGCAATGGGTCGGCCGCAGCCATAATTTTCAGCGGACGCTCAAGGACCCGGCGGAGCTGAGATTTCTGCCCGAGGTGCGGGCAATTTTGCACAACATCGAGCGCGGCGGCCTTGCCGAGGCAGTGATCCGCATGCTCATCGTGCTGGCCGAGGCGCGCGGCTCGGTCCGCCGCTCACGGCTTGAGCGCTCGGCGCATGTTCTCAGCCATGATGAACCCTTCGCATCGCTGGGAGCGGAGCGCCGCGCCGAACTGATCCATGAGCAGTCGGTCATTGTCGAATTCGAGAAGGATCTTGCGATCGACGCCCTTGCGCGTCTTCTGCCAGAGGCGGCGGAACGTCAAAAGGCGGTCGGCGTCGTGGAATTCATCGCCGGCGCGCTCGAAGAAATGGAGCCTCACACAATTCAAGCATTGCAGCGCTTCCGGCGCGTGCTTGGCCTGCCGCCGCTCGAGGTGCGTCCCGCCAGCGTCGACCCGCTGGCTGTGGCCTCGTTGGAGGGTTCCTGGGGGACCTGACGCCCCGGATCGAGCGCGGTTTTAGAGCCTATTCCGAACAGTTCACTCTGTTCGACGAGAATATGCTCAAATTCTCTAACGCTGGAGCGATTTCTAATCGATCGAATGACTTCGTTCGATCGGAAAGCGCTCTAGAGCATGATGCCGAAAAGTGGAAACCGGTTTTCGGACGACATCATGCTCTAACTCTTTGATGAGAGGCGGATTCAGACTTTGGACGAGATCGGTTGCGATTCCGTCCAAAGTCATCCGGCTCTAGGCGGCGGCGGCGACGGCGCGGTCCAGCACCGCCAGCGTTTGGCGCGCGATCATTGCCTCTTCGTCCGTCGGGATCACGAACACGCGCACGCGCGAGCGTTGTGAAGAGATGACCTGTTCGCTGGCCCGGTTGGCGGTGCGGTCGAGTTCGATGCCGATCCACTCCATGCCTTCCAGCACCCGCTCGCGCACCCGCCACGCGTGCTCGCCGATGCCGCCGCAGAAGACCATGGCGTCAAGCCCCTCCAGCACCGCCGCGAGCCCGCCCAGTTCTCGGCGGATGCGGAAGACAAAATACTCGATCGCCTGCCGCGCCTCCGGCCGGTCCGAGGCCTCCAGCTCCCGCATGTCGTGCGAGACCCCCGACAGGCCTTTCAACCCGGACTCCCGGTAGAGCAAGTCGGCGATCGCCTCCGCGCTCATTTTCATTTCCTGCATGAGATAGAGCACGACGCCCGGATCGAGCTGACCGCAGCGGGTGCCCATCGGCAACCCGTCCAGCGCCGTGAAACCCATCGAGCTCGCAACGGACAGCCCGTCGCGGATGGCGCACATCGAAGCCCCATTGCCAAGATGCGCGACGACGACGCGCCCGGCCGCGTGCAAGGGCGCCACCTGCTGCAGCTTCTCCGTCACATATTCATAGGACAGACCATGGAAGCCGTAGCGCCGCACGCCTTCGTCGTAGAATTTGCGCGGCAGCGCGAACACGTCGTTGACGAAGGGGTGCGCGCGGTGGAAAGCGGTGTCGAAACAGGCGACCTGCCGCACATGCGGCCATGCCTCGCGCGCCGCGAGGATGCCGGCGATATTATGCGGCTGGTGCAGCGGCGCGAGCGGCGACAGGCTTTCAAGAATGCGCAAGACTTCGTCGGTCACCAGCGCTGGCGCGTCGAAATAAACGCCGCCATGCACGACGCGGTGGCCGGCCGCGACCACATTGGCCTCCGGAAACGCTCCCAGCCGCCATGCCAGCACGCGCCGCAGCGCCTCGGTATGGAATGGCGCGTCGCCGGCGTCCGTCCATGCGTCCTCATGGATCGGCGCGCCGCCGCCATCGCGCGCCTTGAGGCGCCGCTGCTCCCCGAGCATCTCCACCAGGCCGACCGCGAGCGCCACGGGTTCACGCCCGTTCAGCTCAAACAGCGCGAATTTGATCGAGGACGACCCGGCGTTGAGGGTGACGACGTGGCGGCTCATTCGGCGGCTTCCTTCAAGGCTTCCGGCTCCACCGCGCTGCGCCCGGTGGACAACCAGTGCGCATAGAGGACCGCCACCGCGCAGGAGAAAAGGCGAGAGCGCTCATCATCGGCCCGGCTGGTCAGCAGCACCGGCACCTTGGCGCCCAGCACTAGGCCCGCTCCCTCGGCCTGCGCCGCATAGGTCAGCTCTTTCGCCAGAATATTGCCCGCCTCGAGGTTTGGCGCAACCAGGATGTCGGCGCGGCCGGCGACCAGCGAGGTGAGCCCCTTGGTTTTGGCCGCCGATAGGCTGATCGCATTGTCCATCGCTAGCGGCCCGTCGACGACGCCGCCGCGGATCTGCCCGCGCTCCGACATTTTCGAAAGGGCGGCCGCGTCGAGGGTCGATTGGATTTTTGGATTCACCGTCTCGACGGCCGACAGCACGCCCACTTTCGGCCGCGCGATCCCCAAGGCCTGGGCGAGGTCGATCGCGTTCTGCACGATGTCGACCTTTTCCTCAAGCGTCGGCGCGATGTTGATGGCGGCGTCGGTCACCAGCAAAAGCTGATGCAGCGATGGCGCATCCATGACGAACACATGGCTGATCCGGCGTCCGATCCGCAGGCCGCCTTGAGACTTCACAACATGCTTGAGAAGCGCGTCGGTGTGTAAATGGCCCTTCATGACCGCCGTGGCCAGACCTTGATGCACCATCTCCACCGCGCGCGCCGCCGCCGCGTCGTGGCTGGGCGCATCCTCGATCGCGATTCCGGCAAGGTCGGCGCCATTGCTCGCCGCAATGGCGCGGATCTGCGCGGCGTCGCCGATCAGGATTGGAATGATGAGGTTTTCCCGCGCCCCGGCAAGCGCGCCAAGCAGCGCATTCTCCTCCTCGGGGGCGACAACGGCGGTCGGCATCGGCGGCAGATTCCGGCAGGCGCCAAGCAACCGCTCAACCTGAGAGTGATGCTGCACCGTCAGCTCCGGAAGCTCGACATCGTCGATCACTTGGCGGGCGACCGGAGCGCGGACCTCCGCGATCCCCTTGGCGATCAACTCGCCGCCGCGCTCTACGCGCGTCTGCAGCACGACGATCGCCGGCGGGCGCAGCTCCTCCACCCGCACCGATACTTTCAACGCGTCGCCGACATGCGCCCTGGCGTGGAAGCTGAGCGTCTGTGAGACATAAATGGTTCCGGGGCCTGGCAGCAAATTGCCAAGCACGGCCGAGAACAGCGATCCAACCCACATCGCGGGCGCAGCGGGCGCTTCGTTATGACCGGGGGTTGGATCGGGGAGGTTTTTCGGGTTCAAATTCCCGCTGGCATGGGCAAAAACGATGAGGTCGTTTGGCGTCACCACCCGGGTGATTGACGCTTCATCGCCGATCGCGAGCTCGGCGAAAGTCTTATTGGTGCGCATCACTCCTCCACAGCCTCCAGAGACATCAGCTTCCCCACTGTGTCCGTCCAAGGCTTCGCCGCCGCCGGTTCGAAGTTCGAGGACGGCGCGCTCAAGGTCTCGCGGAGACGCGCAAGCATGCGGATCGTCGGTTCGCTCATCTCGGCCGGATCGCCGGCAATGTCCTCGACCAGCTTGATCGCCCGTTGCCGCTCCGCCGCGCTGGGCAACAGCTTGCGCAGCGCGCCAATCGCCGCCTCGGGTTCGAAGTCGATAATCAGCGTCTGTTCGTTGATGATCTGAGTCCTAAGATCATCCCCCATCGCCTGGAACGGCTCGGTGGATTGCAGAATCGCATTCGATCTTTCCAGGCGCGACTGCCGCACGGCGCCGCGCGAGCGCGCCATCAGGATCAGCATCCGGATCACCGCCTCGGCGAAGCCGCCGCGCTCGATGCTCGCCAGCGCGGCCTCGACCTTTGGCAGTTCGCGCAAGGTCTCGCCGAGCTTGGCGGTTGGATCTGGCACATGGCCTTCGTTGAGGCGCATCACGAACGGGTTGGCGTAGAGGCTGAAAAACAGAAGCTCCTTGCGCGCCGCGCTGACGTCGCTCCAGAACGTCAACGTCTGCTCGATCATGCTCGCAATCAGCTTCTCGCTTTGCAGGAAAGGATTGGAAGCGGCCGCAGGCTTACGCTGCGTGCGAACGGACTCGGCCAATGCCGCCACCGGCTGCATGGCCGGGTTCTTGTCCGATACAAGGTAACGGCGCACGCGCAGCGGATGCATCCGCACCAGCGCTTCGGAAAAAGCCGGCGTCACCATTGCCTTGACGAAGGGCCGCGCCGTCAATTCATAGGCGTCGACCCAGAATCGCGAGAGTCTCGCCACCAAGGCGAAGGACTTCTCGTCGTCCTGCCCATCGTCGAACGCCCGGATGTCGGCAATGGTGCGCTCCTCGCAAGACATGATGTATTGCGCGTCGACGCCTTCGCCGATCTTTTTCTCGATCCGCATTTCATAAAGGCCAGGCGCCAGCGCTTCGATCATTTCAAGCGTCGTGACGATCCGATCATGCTCCTTTTTCGCAACTTTGGCGGAGACGAAAATTCCGAGATGTCCGATGTCCTTGTGCACCATGTAAACGATGCGTTGGCCGCGGGCCCGGATCTCGCGTTCGTCGCCGTAGACGGCCGGAATCCAATTCAGCGCTTGCTGCGGCGGAGTGATGTCATCGCCCTGGCTGGCGAAAACGATGATCGGCGCCTTGATTTTCTTGAGATCCACTGGACCGCGTCCGCCGAGCAGGGCGTCGCCGCGTTGCAGCTTGTTGCCGATAAAGAGGCTCTCGACGATCCAGCGAATTTCAGATTCATTCATAAAATAGAAGGTGGACCACCACCGCTCGAAGCCCTTAAAGCGCGGTCCCTCGGTGTCCGCGTTGGCGAAGACATTGTAATATTTCAGCCACTTGGTATTGCCCGGATTCATCGCCTCGAAATTCGACACAAGATGCGCGCCGTCAAAAACGCCGCTGCCGAAGTCGCAGGCAAGAACCGCCGGCAAGGTGCCAAATCCCAAGCCTCCTGAGTAGCGGAGCGGATTCTTGCCCCTTACTCCGGCCCAATAGCTCAAAGGAGCGCCATTGGCCACCACGGGTCCCGTGACGTTGGGGTTCGACGCCGCCAGCAGCATCGCGGCCCAGCCGCCCTGACAATTGCCGATGATCACCGGCTTCGGCGCGTCGGGATGGCGCAGCGTCACCTCACGCACGAACTGTCCCTCGGCCACGCAGACATCGGCGAGGGTCTGCCCAGGCTCGGGCTTAGGATGGAAGATCACGAAATAAACGGGATGACCTTGCCCGAGCGCGACCCCGACCTGGCTGTCCGACTTGAAGCCGCCGATCCCCGCGCCGTGTCCGGCGCGCGGATCGATGATCATGTAGGGCCGCAGCGTGGGGTCGACATGGACCCCTTCCGGAGGCAGAATTTGCACAAGCGCATAATTGACCGGCCGCTCGAGCCCGCGGCCGTCGACCACTGTCTCGTAATCATAAACCAGAACCAAACGGTCGCGGCCTTCCATCTCCTCGACGGCGTAGTTGCCGACCTCCCGCATGATGTCTAGAAACAGCATCGCCCGCTGTCCCGCATCCATGATGTAGGCCAAAAACTCCTGCGATAGATCTTTCGACTGGGACAGGTTTTCAAAGACCTTGCGCCACTCTTCCGACAACTGTTGGCTTTGTTTCCCATAGGCGGCGTTTATCCGCTGGAAATGATCGCTGCCGAGACCGGCCAGGGAGTGCTCCAGCGCGGACAATTCCGAAAATTGCCGGCCGAGATGTTCCCCTCTTCTTGCAAAGCCGAGCTTGTCAGCCGACGCAAATTTGGCTGATGCGGGTTGGGGGAGCACTTTTAACATGGCGCGTTTCCTCTTTGAGCAGCCTGGGGCGCCGCGAAGTTCAAGCCAGGAAGAAGGCCTTGCACTTTTCTCGCATCTTACGATGACGTTTTCGCGATATGCGCGCAAAGCTCCAGCTAATGCCGCATCTTGCGCGTCATGCCGCATCCCGTTCGGGGATCGCGATCGGCATTTCCGGCACGTCGCCGATGATCAGGAGAGCGGCGCCAGTATTCGCCACGATCTCATCCACGCTCACGCCGGGCGCCCGCTCTCGCAGGAGGAGCCCCTCGGAAGTCGGTTCGATCACCGCCAGATCGGTGACGACAAGGCTGACGCGCCGCGTCGCCGTGGCCGGCAAGGCGAGGCTGGCGACAATCTTCGGTTGACCTTTGGCGACGTGTTGCATGGCGACAATGACCCGCTTGGCGCCGACCACAAGGTCCATCGCACCGCCCATGCCGGGAACCAATTTGCCGGGCACCATCCAGTTGGCGAGGCGTCCGGAGCCGTCGACCTGCAGACCGCCGAGAACCGTCATATCGAGATGGCCGCCGCGGATGAGCGCGAAGCTCGTTCCGCTGTCGAAACTGGCCGCGCCGGGCAGAGCCGATATGAAGCCGCCGCCAGCGTCGGTGAGGTTCGGGTCCTCCATCCCCTCGGGCGGCGGCGCGCCGAATCCGATGATGCCGTTTTCGCTTTGGAAGGCGACGGAGATCCCCGGCGGCACGTAGCGCGCGACCAAGGTTGGCAGGCCGATGCCGAGATTGACCAACGTGCGGTCGCGAAGCTCCAGCGCGACCCGGCGGGCGATCAGCTCCTTGGCGTCCATTAAAGCGGCCTTTCGATGAGGTGATGCACGAGAATCCCGGGCGTGCGCACAGCATCTGGCGGTATCACGCCGACTGGCACGATCTCATCCGGTTCGGCGATCACGCAGACGGCGGCGAAAGCCATGAGCGGGTTGAAGTTCGTGGCGGTCAAACGATAGGTGAGATTGCAGTTATAGTCGGACTCATGGGCTCGGAGCAGCGCGAAATCGGCGCGGATCGGCAACTCAAGCAGGAAGTCGCGGCCATCGACCTCAATGACCCTTTTGCCTTTCTCCACCACCGTGCCGACGCCGGTCGGCGTCAGGATGCCGCCAAGGCCATTGCCGCCGGCGCGGATGCGTTCGGCCAGCGTCCCCTGCGGGATCAGGTCGACGCTGATTTCCCCGGCGATCATCTTTTTCTGAGTCACCGGGTTGGTGCCGATATGAGACACGCGCGCCTCGGCGACGCATCCCGCATCGATCAGCTTGCCAACGCCAACGCCCGGGAAGGCGGTGTCATTGCCAATGATGGTCAATCCGCGGGCGCCCCGCGCGACCAGCGCGTCGATGATGCGGTTTGGCGAGCCGACGCCCATGAAGCCGCCGAACATTACGCTGGCCCCGTCCGGAATCAGCGCCGCCGCGTCAGCCGCCGAAATCGCCCGATGCATGATGGCCTCCCTTTCAGCCCATGATGTGAAGGCCGGCGTCAATGAAGATCGTGTCTCCGGTCATGCCCGAAGCGCCGCCGCCGACGAGGAAGGAGACCACGCGTCCAACCTCGGCGATGTCGACGAGACGATGGGCCGGCGCGCGCAACACAGCCGCCTCCACAAGTTCATCGAACTCGGCGATGCCGCTCGCCGCCCTGGTCTTCAACGGGCCCGGCGACACCGCGAAGACACGGATCCCCTTTTCACCGAGTTCGGCCGCGAGGTACCGCGTCGTCGCCTCGAGCGCCGCCTTCACGGGGCCCATGACGTTGTAATTGTTCACCACCTTGTCCGCGCCATAATAGCTCATCGTGAGCAGCGCGCCGCCGGGCGCGATCAGCGGCTCCGCCAAGCGCGCCATCTCGATGAACGAATAGCAGGACACGCGCATCGCCTGCTGGAAGCCGGCGAGCGAACAGTCCACGACGCGCCCGTGAAGATCCTGGCGGGGCGCGAAGGCGATCGAATGGATGACAAAGTCCAGCCGGCCCCATTCCGCGCGGATGCGCTCGAACACCGCTTCCAACTGCCCCGGTTGCTCGACATCGAGCGGCAGAATCAGACCAGCCTGCAGCTGCTCGGCAAGGGGCCGAACATAACGCTCCGACTTCTCGTTGAGATAGGTGACCGCCAGCTCCGCGCCGAAGGCCCGCAGCTTCACCGCGCAGCCATAAGCAATGCTGTGTTCATTGGCGATCCCAACCACCAAGCCGCGCCGCCCCCGCAACATGTCTCCGATGCGGCTGTCAGGGTCCCAGACCTTGGGCAGGGGATCGGTAGGCTCGGCGACATCGTGCATCTACAATCCCTTGGACCATTGCCGGAGGCGGAGGGCCGCCATTCAACATTAGGCCTGCGCATTATCTGGCGGGCCGCGCCAGCAGCGCCGGCAAGAGGCCCATTTCGAAACGATGGCGATCCGCAGGCCCGTTGCACGATTGGGGGCGGGCAACCCTAGGTCGCATTGCTACGCCAGGGCGATGACGCCTTCGTGACCATGTAGCGTTGGCAATCGAGGAATTGGGCGGGAATAGCGAGGGCGTGGCGTGCAGAGGCTAGTCCCCGAATGCATGCCGGGGAGGCGACCCCAGCGACATCCGCGGCATTGTGAAATTACCCCCTTTCCTTGCATCAGACTCAGGGTTCATCGTGACCCACAACGGTGCTCGAACGCGGATTATCGCCTGTCCCGGCCTGCGCGGACTCCGTTGAATCAAGAAAGGCCTTATTTGCCTGGCGCTTGAGATAGTCCGCCAAGGCTCTCGTCAGCCCAGGCATCTTGAGCCGCATCATGATGCTGCGTTTGTTGGATTTTTTGAACACGGATGAAGGATTGAAATACTCGCGCGCATTCTTGTCGGTGAGAACGAACGGGGCGCGGCCTTCGCGCGCGAGGACATAGGACATGATCAGCGCGCCGGCGCGATGATTGCCTTCGATGAACAATTGCGGTTCGCTTAAAACTCGGATGTAGACGCCGGCCGCGCGGCGCCAGACGCTTTCTCCCCGGTTGCGCGCATACCAATCCATGATGTCGCGAATGCCGCCGTCTGGCTGCCCGTAAAAGCGGTTCTCGGTCGCTTCGATAAGCCGGCGATGGTCCAACCGCACGGCGTCGCCGACGCCGCAGAGCACGATGGCGTTCAGCTCCAGCCAATAATGGAGTTGACCCATCGCGAATATATCCACATCTTCGCGGATAAGGCGATCGACCATAGCGTAGCCCTCGAGCATGTTGCTGAGGACTTCGTCATCAAGAGGGTCTCGCCGATCGAACAATTCCTTGTTGATCTGCGGAAACAGACGTTGAAGACGGCGAAGCGCCGCCTTGATCGCAGGGAGATTGAGGACCGCCAAATCTCCCTCCTTGCGCGCAAACTTACTTGATGCGGGAAAGGGCGCTTTTCCCAAGATCGGCGACAGCCTGGGGCAGCGCGAGATATCCTAAATCAGCGGCGAATGTCTGGCCTACGGTAAGACCCCAGTCGACAAAAGACCTTACAGCCTGCGCCCGTTCGGCGGGATATTTTTCGTAAAGCAGAAGCCAGCTGTAGGTCACGATCGGATAGGCTTTCAGGCCCGCGGGATTCATCATGGACGCAGAAAGTCCTTCGAGGCCTTGGTCGGCCGAGGCCGCGAGAGCGGCGATCCCGGACTCCTGGGTCGGGGCGATGAAGGCGCCGGCCTTGTTCTGCAACAGCGCGACAGGCAGGCCGAGGCGGCGAGCGAAGCCAAACTCGACATAGCCAATCGCACCCTCGCTGATTTTAATGCGCGCGGCCACGCCTTCATTTCCGCGAGCGATCATGGCGCCTTTCGGCCAGGCGACGAGCTTGCCGACGCCAGGCCCATCATCGGCCCAACTTTTGCTGACCGCGGCCAAATGGCTTGTGAAAGCGAAGGTCGTTCCGCTCGAATCCTGCCGGCCGATCACCGCTATGTTCTTTGAAGGCAAGGCCAAGCCGGGATTGGCGGCGCGCAGTCTGGGGTCGTCCCAAGTACTGATCCGGCCCATGAAAATATCGGCGTACACATCCTGCGGCAATTTTAGCTCGCCCGTGAGGCCGGGAAGATTATAGGCGAGCACGATCATGCCGGCCGTGCTTGGCGCCTGGACCGCGCCGCGCCCGATCTTAACAGCCGCGGACGCCGTCAACGGCGCATCGCTGGCGCCAAAGTCGACCGCGTCGGCGCTGAAGCGGACAACGCCCTCGCCCGAGCCGACAGCCTCGTAGCGCACCGCGATGGAGGGATGCGCCTGCTGGAAGGCGTCGATCCATTTCTCATAGAGAGGCGCCGCGAAGGTCGAGCCGGCGCCTCGAAGCTCGAGCCCCGCCGCGAGGGCCCGCTCGGGCGCAGCCGCCGCGGCCAGAAACCAGAGCGCGCCCGCAAGCGCCGCCGCTGTCTTCATCGTGAGCTGTCTCAATGGAAGCAACATGCGATCCTCAAGTTCCTGGATTAGCTAAAGTCACCGCGAATATATTGCTTCGTCAGCTGCTCTTGCGGCGCCTCGAAGATCTGATCGGTCTGACCGATCTCGACGAGATAGCCCGTGCGGCCGCCCCTCGAGATGTCGACCGAGAAAAACGCCGTCACATCCGCCACGCGGCGCGCTTGCTGCATGTTGTGGGTGACGAGGGCAATCGTGTAATCATTCTTGAGCTCAAGCATAAGCTCCTCGACCCGCCTGGTGGCGATCGGGTCCAGCGCCGAACAAGGCTCGTCCATCAAAAGAACCGTCGGCTGGGTCGCGACCGCGCGGGCGATGCACAGCCGCTGCTGCTGCCCGCCCGAGAGGGACAGGCCACTCGCCTTCAGCTTGTCCTTGACCTCGTCCCAAAGCGCCGCGCGGACGAGCGCATGCTCAACCCGCTCCTCGATGTCGCCCTTGAAGCGATTGAGCTTCAAGCCGAAGGCGACATTGTCGAAAATGCTCATCGAAAAGGGATTTGGCTGCTGGAAGACCATTCCGATATGGCGACGCACGACGACTGGATCGATGCCTCTCGCGTAGACGTCCTGCCCGAGGAAATTGACCTGCCCCTCGAGCCGGAAGCCCTTGATGAGATCATTCATCCGGTTGAGGCTGCGCAGCACGGTGCTCTTGCCACAGCCGGAGGGTCCAATGAAACCCGTGATCTTGCCTTTCTCGATCGGAACATTGCTGTCCCGGACCGCGAGAAACTTGCCATAGAAGATCTTGTCCACATGACAGTCGATGGCGACATCCGAGGCAGGGACCGC
This sequence comes from Methylocapsa aurea, assembly GCF_000746085.1. Lineage (GTDB taxonomy): Bacteria > Pseudomonadota > Alphaproteobacteria > Rhizobiales > Beijerinckiaceae > Methylocapsa > Methylocapsa aurea. The sequence continues at coordinate 40,282 of NZ_JQKO01000015.1, forward strand.
CTGCGGCCGTTCGAGTAATTCCACGTCGGACATTGAATTCCTCCTTAGACCTGCGGGCGGCCGATGAAGCGGCTGAGTATATTGAAAGTAAGGACAATCAGCACGAGCACGAGAGAGGCCGCCCAGGCGAGCTCGATCTGATTTTCGAAAGGCATGCTCGAGAAATTGTAGATCAGGATCGACAGTGAAGCGGTCGGCTCCCTTAGGCTCCGCAGCCAGTAGTTGCTGAACAGTGCGGTAAAGAGGAGCGGCGCGGATTCCCCGGCCACGCGCGCCACCGCGAGGATGACGCCAGTGACGATGCTCGGCAGCGCCGTTGGCAGCGTCACGCTCCAGACGACCTGCGCGTTGGTGCAACCCATTCCAATGGCCGCATCCTTCATCCGCTGCGGCACCATCCGCATGGCGCCCTCGGCGGTCAGAGTGACTGTCGGCAACATCAGAACGGCAAGCGCGACGCCGCCCGCCAAGGCCGAATAACTGCCCATGAGCAAAACGACCGCCGCGTAGACGAAGACGCCCGCCAGGATCGACGGAAACCCCGTCAGCACCTTCGATAAAAAGCGAGCGATCGCAGCGATCCGTCCATTGGGACGAAATTCGGCAAGATAGACGGCGGCGAGGATCGCGATCGGAATGCTGATGACGGATGCGATCGCGACGGTCACCAGAGTGCCCTGGATGGCGTTTCCAATGCCGCCGCCCAGTTCGAATCCCGCTGGCGGCAATTCGGTGAACAGCTCCGCGCTGAGCCGAGCGCCGCCCTTCACGATCAACATATAGAGTACGGAAATGAGCGGGACCGCTCCAAGCGCCGCCACGAGGCAGGCGCCGACTGTCAGGAACAGATTGCTCAGGGCCCGCGGCTCAAAGGAATTGCGCCGCAGACTCAGCGCTTTGCTCGCCGCCGCGGCGCCCCGCGTTCTCTCGCGCATTTGGGTCGCTTTCGTCGCCTTGTTCATCATGCCTTCGCTATCTTCCGTGAGGTCCAGACCAGGATGAGCGTTCCAATCACGTTCACGACCAGCGTAATCGCCAGCAGCACAAGGGCTGCATACATCAGGGACTGGCGTTCGATCTGACCGGCCTCGGGAAAATTCGAGGCGAGCAAGGAGGCGAGCGTGTTCGCGGGCGAGAACAGGGACAGCGAGATCTGATTGGCGTTGCCGATCAACATGGCGAGCGCCATGGTCTCGCCGAGCGCGCGTCCAAAGCCCAGAACCAAAGCGCTGGAGATTCCGCCGGACGCCGTGGGAACGATGACTTTAAGAATGGCCTCCCACCGCGTCGTGCCCATTCCGTAAGCGGCTTCCTTGACCTTGTAAGGGACGAGGCCGATGGCGTCCTGAGAGATCGCGGCGACCGTCGGCAGGATCATGATCGACAACACGATCACCGCGGGCAGCATTCCCGGGCCGCTGAGCGAGGTCGCGAAAAAGGGGATAAAGCCAAGGCTGTCATGCAGCCAATTGGCCGCCGGGCGGATGAAGGGAATGACGACGAATATGCCCCACAGCCCGAAGACGACGCTCGGAATCGCCGCCAGCATCTCGATCAACGTGCGGAAGGCGACCGCTATCCGGGGCGGCAAGAAGTCCTGAGTGAGGAAGATCGCGATCGTGATCCCGATGAACCCGCCGATCAGCAAAGCAAGCAGCGAACTATACAGCGTGCCCCAGATCTGAGGCAAAATTCCAAAGGAGGCGTTCTGCACATCCCATTGGGAATTCGCGAGAAAAGCAGCGCCGCTGCGGCTGATCGCCGGCAGCGCCTGCCCGCCAATTTCCCAAAGAATGTAGACGACTAGGGCGATGATCGCCAAGGCGCCGGCAGTCGCGGCGAGAAAGAAGGCGCGATCGACGAGGTAAGCCGCGATCGAGGGTGGTTGCGACACGGACTTTGCATTTGGCAAAACAAACTGGACCGCCACGAGGGACCTCTTAAGTAAAGTTCGCCAATTTCCACCGACCGCGTCGCTCCCGAGGGAGGAGCGACGCTGAAAGGCGCGTGCTTATTGGATCTTGGCCGAAGCCGCCTTGACTTTTTCAATAACGCTGGAGGGAAGCGGGATGTATCCCATGCTGTCGGCGATCTTCTGCCCGTCCGTCAGCCCGTAAGCGACGAGTTTGCGAAGCACCTCGGCCTTGGCCGGATCCTGCTTTTGATAGAAGAGCATCCAGGTAAAGGACACGATCGGATAGGCTTCGGCAGCGGTCGGATCGTCAACCCAAACGATCAGATCCGGCGGGAATTCCGCGCTGGCGAGCGCGATCGCGCCGCCCTTGCCGCCCGCTGGAACATATTTGCCGGCCTTGTTCTGCACCAGCGCAATGTCGGCCTTCGTCAGTTTCGCGTAGCCATACTCGATGTAGCCAATCGCGCCGGGGGTCTGCTTGACCGTTGCGGTCACGCCATCGTTCTTCGGAGCGGCGACAATCTTGTCGCTCTGCGGCCATTGAACGTTTGTGCCCGTGCCGACCTGCTCTTTGAACGCCGGACTGATCGCGCTGAGATGCTTGGTGAAGACAAATGTCGTGCCGCTCGAATCCGAACGACGAACCACCGTGATCGGCAGATTGGGGAGCTTCAGCTCGGGGTTCGCCGCTGCGATGCGCGGGTCGCTCCAGTTGGTGATCTTGCCAAGAAATATGTCCGGGTAGACGTCGCGCGGCAATTTCAGGTTTTTCGGCTGGCCCGGGAGATTATACGCGAGCACGATCTCACCGGCGGTCATCGGCAGCAAAACAACCCCGTCAGCGACCTTGGCGATCTCTTCCGGCTTCATCGCCGCATCGCTCGCAGCGAAGTCAACCGTCTTGTTGATCAGATCCTGAATGCCGGCGCCGCTTCCCTTGGCTTGGTAATCGACCGTGACGCCGCTGGTCTTCTTGCTGAAGTCCTTGAACCAAGCCGAATAGATTGGAAATGGAAAGCTGGCGCCCGAACCAATGAGGCGCAAATCTTCTGAATTGGCCTGCGAAATTTGAGCAGCCAGGGCAAACGCCGCGGCTGCTACAAGGGTCAATTGACGCTTCATCGATTTTACTTCCATGTCTTAAGAACTGCCTAGAAGAGGGAAAAGGCCCGCATGGCCTTTGCGTCGAAAGCCACAAGGCGAAGACCGCCCGCGGGCGTCGCCGGCGCAGAGAAACCCGTCGTCTGTCACTTGGCGTTGCGCCGATGGCGAGCAGGCGTCTCCCTTGAAGCTGAACACCCGGCGGGAAAGAGGGCATGCGGCCCGCCACATTCTCGCCAAAAAGCGCACAGGCACTCCGTAAGCACATGAGGTGACATCCGTAAGCACGCAACGTGACAGTGGGATGACATCGCACGCGTAGGTTGCCGATCCGCAGGTCGCCCACGCCGTCGAGCCGACTTTGCGGCGCCGCCAGCGGACAGTCCCGCACATGCCTTGATCGTTTATTCCGCGGCCTTTTCAACCCTGCCGAGGTCATCGGCGAGGTTGCGAGGAGATGACGCGGCAAGCGCCTTGCCGCGTCCAGAGAGGCTCGGATTGGTCAGGAAATAGGTTTGCGCGCCAAAGGGCTCCTCGCTTGGCGTCCGCTCGACTCGCCGGCTCGAGCCATCCTCGAGGATCGTCCAGCTTTGCTCGTTGTCGAGAAGGTTGGCGAGCAGCACTTGGTCGAGAACCTGCTCGTGCAGGGTCGGATTGACGATCGGGAACAGGGTCTCGACCCGCCGATCCAAGTTGCGCGACATGAGATCGGCTGAAGAAATATAAACGGCGGCCTCGGCATGGGGCAGCCCGTGGCCGGCGCCGAAGGCGTAGATGCGGGAATGTTCGAGAAAGCGACCGATGATCGACTTGGCGCGTATATTTTCCGAAAGCCCCGGGACGCCGGGACGCAGGCAGCAGATGCCTCTGATCACCAAATCGATCGAGACGCCGGCGGCGCTCGCCTCATAAAGGGCGTCGATGATCTGGGGATCGGCCAAGGAGTTGCACTTCAGCCAGATCACCGCCGGCCTCCCGGCCCGGGCATGTCCGATTTCAGCGGCGATATGGTCGAGAATCCGGCGCTTGGCGGAGACCGGCGAGATCGACAAGCGTTCAAGCTCCGCCGGCTCGCCATAGCCGGTGATGAAGTTGAAAACGCGAGCGACGTCGCGCCCGACGGCGGGATCCAATGTAAAAGCCGACAAATCGGTGTAAATTCGCGCCGTGATCGGATGATAGTTTCCAGTGCCGATATGGCAATAGCTCACGAGGCGGCCGGCCTCCTGGCGGACCACCATCGACAGCTTGGCGTGGGTCTTGAGTTCGGTGAAGCCAAACACGACTTGGACGCCGACGCGTTCGAGCGAACGCGCCCATCTGATATTGGCTTCCTCGTCGAACCTCGCTTTGAGCTCGACAAGCGCGGTCACCGATTTGCCTGCCTCGGCCGCCTCGATGAGCGCCTTCACGATCGGGCTGTCGGAGGAGGTGCGATAAAGGGTCTGCTTGATGGCCACGACATCCGGGTCGCGCGCCGCCTGCTGCAGGAACTGCACCACCACGTCGAAGGATTCGTAAGGGTGGTGGACGATAATGTCCTTCGCGCGGATGGCCGCGAAACAGTCGCCGCCGAACTCCCGGATGCGCTCCGGAAAGCGCGGGACGGATGGCGGAAATTTGAGGTCCGGCCGATCGACCCCGATCAACTGGGTCAGCGCGCTAAGCGCCAGCATGCCTTCCTCGACGATCACGTCCTGCGGCTCGATCCGCAGCTCCCGGGCGACGAAATCTCGCAGCGCCGGCGGCATGGCGGCGTCGACTTCGAGACGGATCACCGAGCCGAGCCGGCGCTCTTTCAGCGCCGCCTCGAAGACGCGGACGAGATCCTCGGCCTCCTCGGCAAACTCGATGTCAAGGTCGCGAATGACCCGAAACAGGCCAATCGGGCCAAGCTTGCAACCGGGGAACAGGCGTTCGGCGAAAAGCGCGATCACATCCTCGACCCGAACGAAGCGCGCGGCGCCCTCAAGGCTGTCGTCGAGCCGGATGAAGCGCGCGAGCTTTCCCGGCAGGCGCACAAGCGCGGTGAAGACTCGGTTGTCGGCCTGGCGGACCACCTCCAGCGCCAGGGAGAGCTCCAGGTTCGGAATGAAAGGAAATGGATGCTCGGGATCGATCGCCATCGGCGTAACCGTCGCGAAAATATGGTCGGCGAAATAAAGTTCGAGCCGCACGACGTCAGCGGTGGCCAAGGCGGGACGATCGACGACGAGGACGCCTTCGATCGCAAGCTTCTCACGCAATGCCCGCCAGCATTGTTCCTGGTCGCGGGTCAGTTGCGCCGTGGCCTCGGCGATCCTCGCCAGAAGCTCGGAAGGCGTCAGGCCATCCATGGAGGGCTCCATCGCCCCGGCCTCGACTTGCTCGATGAGCCCGGAGACGCGGACCATGAAGAACTCGTCGAGATTGCTGGCCGAAATCGCCAGGAAGCGCAATCGCTCAAGCAGCGGATGAGCGATGTTGGAGGCCTCCTCCATGACCCGTCGATTAAACCAAAGCCAGGAAAGCTCGCGATTGACGAAGCGCTTCGGATCCAGAGAGAGAGCCTCCGTCGCGCCATCCGGTTGGGACGACTGAGGTTTCCGGGAGCGGGTCGCCGGCGGGCGTCTGATCGAACTGGTCATGATGGTTCCATTTGTGGCGTCGTCTTGGCTCGCGCCGAACACACGGCTGCAAGCCTCGGTGCGCCGAGCCCACCACCGCGCGATGACGGCCTTATGACGGCGCCCACATATCGAGCAAAGCAGCGGCGCGCCGCTCACGCGACGGAGATCTATTCACGTGTGAAGGCCGAGGCCGCCCGCGTCCCGGCTCTCCCTTTCTTCGGCGCCGTCATGTCCGACATCGGCCCTCTGCATTCCCCACCAAAGCTCTCTATCGTTGCTTGTCGAGAGAGGCGGATTTAGCACAGAGGCGATCGCCGCCGCCGCCGAAATATCTTAGGACAGCCACGGCCTAGCTTGTATATACCATGTATGCTTTATTCATCTAGGTGGGACGCAGAAGGTATGTCATACAGCGCAACAACCATTGCTAGAATTGTCGATCGCATTAACCGAAGCCATTTTCTTCCGGCCATTCAGCGTCCCTACGTTTGGGAGCCAAACCAAATCACTACACTGTTCGATTCTTTGATGAAGGGCTATCCAATCAGCTCCTTCCTGTTTTGGGAACTAAAGCCGGAGAACAGAGAGAACTGGGATATCTATCAATTTGCTGAGCACTTCCGGTATGGTCAAGTTCATAACGAGCTCGCCGAAACAGACGGCCGCGACATCACACTTGTTTTGGACGGCCAGCAACGGCTAACGTCACTATTGATCGGACTTCGCGGCACTTACACAGTGAAGCTGAAGCACAAGCGGTGGGATAATCCAAGTGCATGGGTCCGTCAGCGGCTCTATCTCGATCTCTTCAGGGATTCGAAGAACGAGGACGAAGACGTCGAAGATGTTAGCATAACCTATGGATTCAGGTTCTTTTCAGAGGATTTGAAGCCTTCTGCAAGCCATTGGTGGTTTAAAGTTGGCCACATTCTCGATTTTGACAATGAAGATGAGTTTCACGAATTCAAGGATCGCTTAATCGACTCCTTCCCGGGTGAGGTGACCAAGGCACAGGAACGAGTGGCTCGCCGAACGTTAGAACAACTTTACCGCGTCATTTGGAAAGATGAGATAATAGCATTTTACACCGAAAAGAACCAATCTTACGATCGCGTCCTGGACATTTTTATCCGCGCAAATGACGGCGGCACAAAGCTCAGCAAGTCCGATCTCTTACTTTCAATGATAACATCGAAATGGAAGGGCGTCAGCGCACGCGAAGAGATCTATAACTTCGTGGACTTTCTAAACGAATCTCTTTTACGCAAAAATGACATAGACAAAGACTTCATCATGAGGTCTTGCCTTGTCCTTTCTGACCTTGAGCACAAATATAAGATCAACAATTTTACGACAAAAAATCTTTCTCTGATACAGGCCAACTGGAGTGAGATCCAGAAAGCTATCCAGGCCACAGTCAGTCTAATTAATCGATTTGGCATCGATAGGGATACTCTTACTAGTGCAAATGCACTCCTACCAGTCGCATACTACCTCTACAAAATAAAGACGGGCGCTCTTGATGGAAGTACTCCATTCGAAGTCCACAATGCACAACTCATTCATCGCTGGCTTCTCGGTAGCCTCCTCAATGAAGTGTTCGGGGGCAACTCCGATCAAACGATTGGTGTTTCACGGTCGATAATTCGTGAATCCCTTCGCGCCTCGAATGACTTTCCTTATGATGATCTGGTGGCAGGTCTGCAGAAACGTCGTGGTCGAGTCGTCAATTTCGACGATCAAAATCTCGAAGCTTTGTTGGATGATACCCGATATGGTAAACGAACGGCCTTTCTCGCGCTTTCTCTATTGTATGATGCGTTAAATTGGGGAACGTCATATTTTCACATCGACCACATTATTCCAAAGTCTCTCGCCACACGGCAAGCACTCATGGCAAGGAATATCGCGGAATCTCGAATCGAGAGAATTCTCAGCGCCGTCGACAGCTTCGGAAACTTGCAGCTCCTCCTCGGACGCGAGAACATCGAGAAGTCAAACACGCCATTTGCAGACTGGATGAAGACGCGGAATCAAGAGTTCGTGAAGCAACACCTCATCCCTGAAAATCCAGAGCTTTGGAGCGTGGAGATGCTGCCGGAATTCGTCAAGGAGCGTGAGAAGCTGATCAGGCGGCGACTGAGCGCGAGAAGCCCTGCCTAGTCACGGCATGGCCTTTGAGCCCGATATGGTGGTGCGGACGACGGGAATCGAACCCGTATGACCTAGGTCGAGGGATTTTAAGTCCCTTGCGTCTACCAATTTCGCCACGTCCGCTTAGCTCAAGGGCTTTACGCGCGCCGAATGCCCCAGGCAATATCTCAGCCGCGGTCGGCTTGCGAAATCGGCGCCTGGAAGCTGAGGCCTAAGTCCCAGGGGAAATAGATCCAGGTGTCCTGCGAGACCTCGGTGATGAATGTGTCGACGAGAGGACGCCCGAGCGGCTTGGCGTAGACGGTGGCGACATGCGCCCTTGGCAGCAGCGCGCGCACGGCCCTGACGGTCGCGCCGGTGTCGACGAGATCGTCGATGACGAGAAGGCCTTCCCCGCCATCCTGTCCGATCTGCGGCGATACGCTCTTCAAGACCTTGATCTCACCTTGGACGCTTTCGCCGACATAGCTCGCGACGCAGAATGTGTCGATGATCCGCATGTCGAGTTCGCGCGCGACGATCGCCGCCGGCACCAGTCCGCCCCGGGTGATCGCCACCACGCCCGAAAAAGGCATGGCCCCGCTCAACCGCCAGGCGAGCGCCCGCGCATCGCGATGGAATTGATCCCAGGAGACATGAAAGGCTTTTTCAACAGGGGTATTTTTCTGCGCCGGCGGAACAGGCATTTTCGCTCAGACCCGCTCCTTGAGGAGACGCGCGACCAAGGCTTCGATCGAAGCCGCGGCGACGCCGACCTGCTCCCTGTCTTTGCCGCGGACAACTATCTCATTATGAAACCGGCCATCGCGGAACGAAGGATAGGAGCCGATCGAAAGCTCCGGGCTGGCCTCGGCAAGGGCGGCGAGGTCTGCGGCATAGGCGCCCTCCGGCAGTTCGCCCGCCGCGACCGTCTGCGCCAGCATTTTGGCGCCAGTCACAAGTTTCGGCGCGACCTTATCGAGCATGGATTGCATGATCGCGGGAACGCCGGCCATGACAATGACATTGGAGATCCAGAACCCCGGCGCCTTCGAAATCTCATTTTCGATCAATTCGGCGCCATGCGGAATCCGCGCCATGCGCCGGCGCGCCTCGTTCAGGTCCTCCGGCTTGATCCGCTCCAGCAACAGGCTTATCGCCCGAGGATCCACCGAAATTCCGACGCCCAGGGCGCGCGCCACGGCGTCGGCGGTGATGTCGTCATGCGTCGGCCCGATCCCGCCGGTGGTGAACAGGTAATCGTAGCGCGTCCGCAAAGCATTGACCGCGGCGATGATTTCAGCCTCAACGTCGCCGACGACGCGCACCTCGCGAAGATCGATGCCGATCTTGGTGAGATAATCGGCAATATAGCCGATATTGCGGTCCTTGGTGCGCCCCGACAGGATCTCGTCGCCGATGACGAGGATCGCCGCCGTTACGGAAGCCGTATGCGTCATGGTCGCTCTCCTCCCGAGCTTGCTACCATGAAACAAATCGCAATTCGACCGGTTCAGCGGCAAAAGGCATGATTTCCGCATGAACGCGGCAAGCGCCCTCGAACTGGTCCGGTGCAGCCATGCCGTCCGAAACAATCGCCGAGCAGAAGGCCCGGGAGGCCCTCGCGGCGAATCCTTTTCCGCCAACGCCCTGGGTCACGGTCACGAATGAGGGCATCGTCATCGCAACGGGATACAGCGAGGCGCTGAACCGTCTCTTGCGCTGGGTGCCGAACGCCAAGTGGCGGCCGGCCAGGCGGTCCTGGGTGATTCCCCTGTCTGGCGCCGAGGCGGTTCGCGCCGTGCTGCCGGAAATCACCCGGCTCGCCGACGCCGCGCAGGAACTGGACGAGGTTGCTCCAGCTCCCTCGGCGGCGCCTGCGGCGGCCGTCCCGAACAATGATCCAACGATTGCCTTGGCCAAGGCGGCGGAGCTGCTCCACGGCCCAAACTGGCGCGGCATTCTCGAGCAGAAGCCCAGCGACGCCCCGGTCCTTGAATGGATCGCGGGACAGCGCTCGCCAGATCCGGCGGATCCCAGGCTCGCGGCATTCATCGCCGGCCTTCGGGCCAAGGCCGAAGCCCTGGCCCAAGCGGCGGACCAGATCGAGGCGAGCCTTGGCGCGGCGGCGATTGAAGAACAGGCAAGGTCGCGGCGGCCATGACGGACTATATTCCCGAACTCAGCGAATTGCGCATGGTCCGGCGGGCGCCCGATGGCCCACTGCCTTTCAGCAAGGAAGACAAAAGCTATGTTGTCGCCTGTTTCAAGGATGTCGAAGCCAGTTTTGGCGTCAGCGGATGCGCGGAGGCCGCCGCCGGGGAAGGGTCGGCGCGGGCGCTGATCAAACAATTGATCGAATGGTGGCGCACGCTTGGGCCTGAGACGCAGGACCAGCGCGACGCCTATGGCCGCATGCCGGGCGCGATCAGGCTTATTGACACGGTGGCGACATGGGTCGAAGAGCAGGACGCGCGAAGGCGCGGCAAAGCCGACGCGACATGAGCGCCGGCAAAAAGCTTGGTCTTGTCGTTATGCCCCGGTTGGACCATAGTCGATCGGGCGCGGACGCCGTCAGCGCCGCCGATGGAGCGCGCGCGGCTAAGACATTTTCGAGCAAGGCGGGCGCGGGCTTGCATCAAGAAAATGCGACAAGACAAAGAGTGAGAGCTGCTTTCTGTTTCCTTCGGATCTGAAAGCGCTCTAAGGCCCTGGACCCACTCCATGAGCAAAAGTTCAGTTATCCGGGTGACGCATCGGGCTCTGGGCGCAATGCTCCGCCTCACCGTCGCGGAAGGATTATCCTTCGACCTGACCCTGGAGGAGGCGCGCACGTTGGCCCGCGCGCTTGCAGCGGTCCGCAACGGCAATAGCAATGTCGACGAGATCTATATGAGCCCCATTGCCAGCGACGGGGATTTCTCGGCCAAGGTCACCCCGGATGGATTGCTGCTCGATGCGCGCAAGCCCCCGCTGCGCTTGGCGTGGCCGGAAGTCAGTGAGATTGCGGGAGCCCTCGCCGAACTCGCGGGCGAAGGCTAGAGCATTATCGAGAGAGGCGGCCCCCGGCTCGCGTTAAGAAAAAGCAACAAAGCTAGAGCCACTTTTCTTGATTTCCGCGGTCTCACCATTCCCCAATCAAATGCAGCGCGATTTCCCGGCGCTGCGGCGCGCTCCGGTGTTCAAATACATAGACGCCCTGCCAAGTCCCCAGAACCATCTTGCTCGACGTAATGGGGATTGACAGCTGAACCTGCGTCAACGCCGCTCTGATATGGGCTGGCATGTCATCCAGGCCCTCGGTTCTATGACGGTAGCGCGCGGGGTCCTCCGGAGCGATCGCCGCAAAGAACGTTTCAAGATCGGCGCAAACATCCGGATCGGCGTTTTCCTGGATCAGCAGAGAGGCCGAGGTATGGCGGCAGAAGACCGTCAACAGCCCGAGTGAGATATTCTGTCCGCCCACCCACTCGGACACTTCCCGAGTGATTTCGACAAGTCCTTTGCCAGGGGTTTGAATCTGGAGGGCGTGAAGCGCTTGGCGCATGGCGTCGCCTTGGGTTCTAGATCACGATGCTTTTAGATGGAAACATCCAAAAGCATGAAACTGATCTATTGTTGCGGAAAGAGCGGGACTTAACGCGAAAAACCGGTTTCCACTTTTTCGCATCCCGCTCTAGGCCGCGCCCCTCGGGATATGAACGCGCCCTCTTAAGATCCTACCGCACCTCGAAATCGAGCGGCTCTGCATCCTTAACGCCTTCGAGCGCGAAGTGCCACCATTCCTGGGGCAGGTTCACGAAGCCGTGCCGCTGCATCAGGGTGAGGAGCTTGGCCCGGTTGGCTTTGGCGGACTTGCCAATTGCCGGATTTTCCGTCGCCGAAGCGGCGTCGAAGAGATCGAAGGGCGTGCCGAAGTCGAGCCCTATGATCCCGAGATCGACCGCAATGCCTTTGGAATGGGCCGAGGCCTTGGCGATATAGCCGAGTTCGAAAAGCGACTGCTTGTCGATATGGGGATAGTAGATTTCCTTCATCGCCTGATCTTGCGCGTCGGCGGCCCAGGCGATGAAAGCCTCGGTCGCCCGCTGCGGCCGGTAGCAATCATAGACGACAAGGCGGAGGCCTTCGCTTTCGATCTCCTTTTGCACGGCGGCGAGCGCTTCCGCCACTTCCCGGCGCAGCCAGCATTGCGGCGCCTGATAGCCGGGGACCGACCTGCCGGTGAAATTATTGGCGCTGGCGTAGCGGATGTCCTGCTTGACGCCAGGGGCGATATCGGAGAGGCGGACGAAATTTCGCGGCGGCTCGCCGCTCGCGGCGGCGGCCCCGCACAGGGAGCAGAGCGTCGAACAGAGCGTCAGCAGCGTCACCGCGGCGGAAAGACCCTCACTCATCCTCGATTTCCTCGCTGAATTCCTGCGCCCTTGGCTTGACCGCACGACGCAGAGCTTTGCGGCAAATGCGGCAGGGACGCCATAAACTTCCCGCGAAAAAATCGCCACGCCAACGCCAATTTATCTCTTTTCACATATTTGCGGCGCATGTTTGCGCATCGCGAAGAGGATATTGGCGGCCGACCTTGTTTGGCTATCCCGCCGGGGCCACATCAGGCCGGGTTCAAATCGCCGGAGCGTTTTCCTTGGGACGGTTTTCAGGGACGCTCTCAGGCCCGCCAGGTCCTGACCCGTCGCCCAAACGGTTCAGACCGCGCGAGATGGAAAAGGACCGGGAGAGCAAGAGATGAGCGACAGGAACGGTTTTGACAGGGCGGCGGTCCGGCCGCCGATTTTCATGCCGGCCTATCTTCCTCCGCAAGCGCTCGCGGGGGTGCGGACGCGGCGCATCATGGCCGTGCTTCTTGACCTCGTTCTCGTCTCGATCCTCTCTTTCGCGCTATGGCTGGCGCTCGCCGTCCTGACCCTCGGGCTTTCGCTCCTGATCCTGCCGCCGCTTTTTCCGTTCGTCGCGTTTTTCTACAATGGCTTGACCATTTCAGGCTGGCGGATGGCGACCCCTGGCATGCAGGCGATGGACCTTGAGATGCGCCTCATCGATGGCCAAAGAACGCCTTTCCTAAATGCCGCGGCGCATGCCGTCCTGTTTTACGTCAGCTGGATGTTCCCGCCGGTTTTTCTGGTCTCGCTTCTGAACGACAATAAAAGATGCCTGCACGACATTCTCGCCGGCGTGATCGTCACGCGGCGGCCAATCTGGTAAGCCACGCGCCCATCTGTCCTTCGCAGCAAATCCTTTGCGGCGCGCGGAGAAAGCGATAGCCTGCGATTCCGGCCGTTGAACCTGGAACATGAGGACCGACGAGATTGACGCGAGAACCGCGCGACGCACCGCAGTTTTATCTGACGGCGCCCTCTGTTTGCCCTTATCTCCCGGACCGCCAGGAGCGGAAGGTCTTCACCCATCTGATCGGCGGCCGCGCCGTGGCCTTGAACGATCAGCTCACGCTGTCAGGTTTCCGCCGTTCGCAGACCATCGCCTATCGGCCGGCCTGCGAGCGCTGCCGCGCCTGCGTCTCAGTCCGCGTCAAAGTCGCCGAGTTTCGCCCCTCGCGCAATTTCCGCCGGGTGCTCGAACATAACGGCGACCTGAGCGGGACAGTGGGACGCGCCGAGCCGACCTCGGAGCAATATTCGCTGTTCCGGCGCTACCTCGACGCGCGGCACGGCGAGGGCGGCATGGCCGACATGACCGTCCTCGACTATTCGATGATGGTCGAAGACAGCCACGTCGAGAGCCGCCTCGTCGAATATCGCGTCATGAACGGGGAGACCCAAGGCAATGGCGGTCAGCCGCTCGTCGCCGCCTGCCTGACCGATCTGCTCGCCGACGGCCTCTCGATGGTCTATTCCTTCTATGCGCCGGACGAACAGCAGCGTTCGCTCGGCACCTATATGATCCTCGATCATATCGAACGCGCCCGCCGCCTCGGCCTGCCCCATGTCTATCTCGGCTATTGGGTCGAGGGGTCACAGAAAATGGCCTATAAATCCCGCTTCCTGCCGCAGGAAAGGCTTGGCATGAATGGCTGGGAGCGCGTGGAATAGGGCGTTTTCTAGCGAAGCGGAGGCCTGTTTCCATCAAGCAAATGCGCAAGCCAAAGCGAAGAAGCAGCGTTCCCGCTCCGCCGCATTGGAAAGCTACATCTAATTTTCATCGCCCGCACGTCGCAGAACTGGCGCCATTTTTCTTACTCTATTATATTTGTCCGGTGGTCTGCGATGAACCTCAACCGACGGAGAATGCGTATGGCCCTTCAACTCGGCGCGCTAAGAGACGCTCTGATTGACGCCGGAGCGAAGCCGGAGAAGGCCGATAAAGCGGCTGAGGAGTTGGCGGGATATGAAAACCGGCTGGCGAGCATTGATGCGCGACTGACTCCGCTTACCTGGATGAGCGGCTTCAATCTGGTCCTGACGTCAGGAGTCCTTTGGCGCCTGCTTTCGCACTGATTAACGCCAAGCATCAGCCTGCTGCAGGCGCGGCTCAGCATCAATGGCTGGGAGCGCGTGGAATAGCGCAAGCGCTTTGCCAGAGCGGCTATATCGATGCTCGGAGCATTGCAATCGCATCTCTTGCCGCCTTATCGACGGCATGTACGCCGCGAATCCAGGCGACTTCTCTCGATATTCTCGTCCGAGCTTACCCGGATCAACTTGCGAGCCATGATGCAACGGATCTCATCTACATACAGGCCAGACGTTCTTATGGACCAGAGTTAATAACTATTGATATGCGTCAACGCCATTAAACAATAAAAGCCTATATTGCGCCCATGCCCGGAGGCTGAAGAGATGAAACTCCGCAAGATTATTGCAAGAGCCCTCGGCATTGCGTGCGTCGCAAGCGGCGTCGCGGCATCCTGCCTTTCGACGCCCGCCATGGCGCAAGACGCGGCCTATATGTCTTGTGGAGAACTCTGGCATGCGCGCAACGCGATCTATGCGCGCAATGGCTATTGCTTCGAAACGCCGCGCGCGCGGGCGACCTTTGGGCCGGGCTGCTTCCCGCCCTATGGTGAGTTGCACGGCTGGGAACGAAATCGCGTGGGCGAGCTCAAAATGTGGGAACGCCGGAAAGGCTGCTAATCCCCGCGCCCGCATCATCCGATCAAGGCGGACGCGCGCTTCAACCGAAGCGATTGTTCTTCGGAAACCCTCGCGGCGGCAAGCGGCCAGCTTCAGCGCGATTGCCGATCCAATCCTTCAGATCGGCGGCGGCAACCGTAAAGACCCGCCCAGACGAGTCCTTCCAGGTCAGGCCGTCCGCGAGCGCAAACACCTTGGCGTCGGAAATGCCGCCATCGCGATATTTTTGCAGGCGGACGCCTTTGCCGCGCGCCATTTCCGGCATCTGCTCGAGCGGAAAGACGAGCAGCTTGCGATTCTGCCCGATCACCGCGACATGATCGCCCTCAGCCGGAACGATCAGCGCCGCGCTTGCCGGCTTATCGACATTGAGCAGCAGCTTGCCCTTGCGGGTGCCCGCCAACATTTCGTCTTGCGTCGCGATGAATCCGCGCCCGTCACCCGCCGCCACAAGCATTTTCATGCCTGGCGCATGGGGAAACACCGCAACGATCGTCTCGCCTTCGCCAATGTCGGCGAGGAGGCGCAGCGGTTCGCCCTGGCTGCGGCCGCCGGGAAGCTTGCCGGCGTCGAGCGTGAAAATCTTGCCGTCGCTTGCGAGCACGAGAATTTTCGACGTGGTCTCGGCAAAGAACGCGGCGTCAAGACTGTCGTCGCCCTTGAACTGCAGCCCCGAGAGATCGGCAACCTGGCCTTTGAGCGCTCGGATCCAGCCTTTTTGCGAAACGACGACCGTTACCGGCTCCCGCTCGATCATGGCGCTTGAAAAGTCGATGTCGGCAAGGTCGGGCGGCTCCCCGAAGCTGGTGCGGCGGCGCCCGATTTTCGTCTCGGGTCCGTATTTCTTTTTCAGCTCGCGAATTTGTCCGGTGATCGTCTTCCATTGCTTGACGGGATCGCCAAGCAATCCCTCGATCTCGCGTTTCTCCTTGACGAGATCGTCATGTTCGCTTCGAAGCTGCATTTCCTCGAGGCGGCGCAAACTGCGCAACCGCGTGTCGAGGATGTAATTCGCCTGTATGTCGGTGAGGTCGAACGCGCTTTTTAAGGCCTCCTTGGGCTCGTCCTCCTCGCGAATGATGCGGATGACCGCATCGAGATTGAGGAAGACGATGAGCATGCCGGCGACGACTTCGAGGCGGTGCTCGATCTGTCCGAGCCGATGCCGCGAACGGCGCAGGAGGACGTCGCGGCGATGGTCGAGCCATTGCTGCAGGGCTTCCTTGAAGGAGACGACGCGCGGCACGACGCCATCGACGAGCACATTCATGTTCATCGGAAAGCGGGTCTCGAGCTCGGTGAGCTTGAACAATTGCTCCATCAAGAGGTCGGGATCGACCGTGCGCGCGCGCGGCTCGATGACGACGCGCACATCCTCGGCGGATTCATCGCGAATATCGGCGACCAGCGGCAGTTTCTTATCGTTCAAAAGTTCGGCGATCTTTTCGATCAGCCGGGATTTTTGCACCATATAGGGGATTTCGGTGACGACGATGACCCAGCCGCCGCGCCCCGCCTCCTCCTTCGACCAGCGCGCCCGCAGCCTGAACGATCCGCGCCCGGTGCGATAGGTTTCGGCGATCGAGGCCTTGGATTCGACCAATATGCCGCCGGTCGGGAAATCCGGTCCCGGCGCGAAGGTCAGCAATTGATCGCTCGTGGCATCCGAATGCGCGATCAGATAAAGCGCCGCGTCGCAGAGTTCGGCGAGATTATGCGGGGGAATCGACGTCGCCATGCCGACCGCGATTCCCTGCGCGCCATTGGCGAGGAGATTCGGCAAGGCGGCGGGCAGGACCACGGGCTCGTTCTGGTCGCCCGAATAATTCTCGCGAAAATCGATCGCGTCCTCGTCGATGCCCTCCAGCAGCAGGCGGGCGACATCGGTCATCCGCGCTTCGGTGTAGCGATAGGCCGCGGCGCTGTCGCCGTCGATATTGCCGAAATTGCCCTGCCCGTCGACCAGCGGATAGCGCGAGGAAAAATCCTGGGCGAGCCGCACCAAGGCGTCATAGATCGCCTGATCGCCGTGCGGGTGGAACGAGCCCATCACGTCGCCGACGATTTTCGCGCATTTTTTGAAGGCCGTCCCAGGATCCAGCCGAAGAATCTGCATGCCATAGAGGATGCGCCGATGCACCGGCTTCAAGCCATCGCGGGCGTCCGGCAAGGCCCGGCCCATGATGGTCGACATCGCATAGGCGAGATAGCGCTCTTCCAGCGCATCGCGCAGATTGACAAGTTCGGCGCCCCCGGTCGAGGGCGGGGTCGGAGGAGAGAGGTTTTTTGCCATGCCGCAGGCCTAAACGACCGGCCCTCGCCGCGCAAGTTCTGTTTTTGTTCTAGAGCATGATGCCGAAAAGTGGAAACCGGTTTTCGGACGACATCATGCTCTAACTTTTTTATGAGAGGCGGATTTAAGACTTTGGACGGAATCGCGTTGCGATCCCGTCCAAAGTCATCCGGCTCTAGGCGCAGGCTAAACTCCCCACGCCGGAAAATGTGAGGTGTGGCGGCGCTGCACTAGTTCGGCGCAGGGCCCCAGGCTACCCAGCATGAGCGCTCAGGTTGGGCTTATCAGGATGAGCTTGCCGAAGCGGGGTCGCAAAGTGCGGCGCCACACATGTGAAAGTTCAATAATCGTGGAACTTCAACAAGGCCTAAGCATTATCGCGGCGAAGCTGCGTCGTCGCCTTGATGCCGGGCTTTTGAAAATGGAATCGACATGAACAGAGTGGCTTCGATTTTGGGTTTGGCAATGAGTTTTGCCGTGATTTTTTCCGCCTATTCGGGAACGCCCGATGCGTCCAGCGTCGAGACGCAAACGGCCCAAATGGCCGATGCCTCAGGCAAGAGCTGCATCAGCCGCGAATTCGCGCTCGATGAAGGCTATGGCGTCACCCGCACCGAAACCCGTCTCGTCTGCTCGGAAGATTGAGCGCATCCAGGTTGAGAGCACATTAGCGCTGCGTCGGCGACAAATAATCCTTTAGCACCGCTACGACGGCCCCGATGAGGCGCTGCAAATCCGCCTCATCGATCGTGAAGGCCGGGGTCAGATACACAATCTTGCCGAAAGGCCGCACCCAGACGCCGGCCGCGACAAAGCGGCGTTTCAATTCATTGATGTCGTCGATCCTGTCGAGCTCCACGACGCCGATCGCGCCTTTGACGCGAACATCGACGACGCGCGAAAAATTTCGGCACGGTTCGAGGCCGAGCCTCAATGCGGCTTCGATCTTCGCCGCCTGCTCCAGGCGCGGCTCGCGCGCGAAAAGATCCAGCGAGGCGTTGGCGGCGGCGCAGGCGAGCGGATTGGCCATGAAGGTCGGGCCATGCATCAACGCGCGGCCGAAATCCTCCGACAAGAAAGTTTCAAAAATCGCGGCAGTGGCGATGGTCGCGGCAAGGCCCATCGTCCCGCCGGTCAACGCCTTCGACAAAGTGACGATGTCGGGCGCGACATCGGCCGCCTCGCAGGCGAAGAGCGTTCCGGTCCGGCCGAAGCCGGTAAAAATCTCATCGAAAATCAAAAGGAGATCATGCCGGTCGGCCGCTTCGCGCAGATAGCGCAAGGTCTCGGGATCGTGAAAAATCATCCCGCCCGCGCCCTGAACGAGAGGCTCGACCAGAATCGCCGCAACCTCCCCGGCATGGCGCTCCAGCAGCGCGTCGAAAGCCTCGCGGCGCAAAGCGTCCGTCGGAAGCTCGGCAATGATCTGGCTCGGCAGGACTTTTGAGAAAAGCCGATGCATTCCCTCGTCCGGATCGCAAACCGCCATGGTCGCGAAAGTATCGCCGTGATAGCCGCCCTTGAAGGCGACGAAGCGGTTGCGTCCGGCAATCCCACGGTTCAGCCAGAATTGCACCGCCATTTTCATCGCGACCTCGACCGCGACCGAGCCGCTGTCGCTAAAGAAGACGCGATCGAGCGGTTTGGGGAGCAGCGCGGCGAGGCGGAGCGCTAGAGTGAGGGCCGGCTCGTGCGCGAGGCCGCCGAACATGATATGCGGCATCGCGCCCAGCTGAGCGATCACGGCCTCGCGGATATGAGGATGATTATAGCCGTGACAGGCGGTCCACCAGCTCGCGATCCC
This sequence comes from Methylocapsa aurea, assembly GCF_000746085.1. GTDB lineage: Bacteria > Pseudomonadota > Alphaproteobacteria > Rhizobiales > Beijerinckiaceae > Methylocapsa > Methylocapsa aurea. The sequence continues at coordinate 59,243 of NZ_JQKO01000015.1, forward strand.
ATCGACGAGTTCGCGCCCATCGGCGAGGGTTATCCGCGCGCCATTGGTGCGGACGACGGGCAAAGGCGGCGGCGCCGTCTTCATCTGGGCATAGGGCAGCCAGATGTGCGGCAGGCCTTGGGATAACCAATCGGGCGGGTCGGGGCTCATTTTTGTGCTCTGGTGGGATAGGCGCTTTAGCGCCGCGCCCAGCCCAGGTCAACGGAGCCGGAAGACCGGCGGCGGCTCGGTTTGGATTTCAGCAATGGGTGGGTTTCCGCCAGTCCGGTCCCGGGCCTGCAATTTGGAAAGCGGTCATTCTGTTTATGGCGTGGCCTGGCCGAAGCGTAACGACAGCTTTGGAGACAGGGAACCTGGACAGCTGCCGCTCACTCACCGACGAGAGAATGGATCTATTTTACTCGGTCTCGTTCACTCCGATTCGGCCAGATTGCGCGAGCTGGAAGCGCTTTCCTCCCGATCGCCCCCCTGTTCGGTCATATCGATAAAGAGCATGAGGTCCTGCGGGCTAAGCGACCATGTTTTGCCCTTGTGCTCTCGCGCTTCGCGAATGAACGCGTCAAGTTTGTAAGCCTGCTCGACGGAGCGGATTTGGTCGATCTTTTGCGCGAGGGGCGCCGCCGCGCGCTCATCTATATGCAGCAACGTAGTCATGAGCTCATAGCTTTGCTCGCATTCGAAATCCTCACCGGTTGCCATGGATAGGAAGTCGATCACTCGTGCCGGCGTGTCCGCGTAGACACGTGCGAGTTCCTCCACCAAATCGATGATGACCTTATCCCAGGTGGCGAGGACAAAGCCCTTCTGGTCCATGTCCTTCAGCATCGTCACAACGATTGCGTCGTGATCGATCAGTCTCTTTGGATGATATAGCCTCTTTTCCTGAATCCGATTGCGGATATCCTGGTGGTAAGCGCCATCTGCGATAATCTTGATATTCTGCTGATCAAGAATTGATTCTATTCTGTTCTCAATCGAATTCAGAGATTTTCCCGGCGAGATGCCGAAGTACCCGAGAAACTGCTTTAGGTCGAGTTTGTCGCCCTTCTGCCTCAGGGTCTCGGCAATGTGTGTGTAGTGGCTGATGTAGGCGTTCTCTGAGGCACGAAGTGTCTCGCGCGCCTCAACCGGTAGCGAATTATAGATCTCCAACCGTTCGAGGGCTCCCTGGCCGTGGGCCGCCATTTCATTGAGGTAGACCCGCGGCACGACCATCTTAATGCCGTGCGCATCGCACGCCCGCTTCAGGGCGGTGGCGGCCAAACCGTACCGCGACTTAGCTTCGACAAACGCCAAGCCGAACAAGACTGGCATCGCGACGCTTGCGTCTAGGACCATGCATAAGTCCGTTCGACGCCCCAAGGCGCGATAGATGTCAAAGGAGTTCGTCGAGAATATCTGATCAACCGTCACGCCGTACTGCCTCAATCGGGCGGTGGCGGTCGCCGCCAACGCGTCGTAGACCGCAGACCGCTTGCGACTCAGCCCATGCCCAGCGAGGAGGCTGCTTAAGGACGTTTCCAAGGGCCCCTGACCATCGAGATCGCGGTTCCGTACGAGAAGTTCGAGCGCGATGTCCAGCAGCCTTTCAGCGGCTTCGCTCTCCAACCCGGTCACCTCGGTCAGGGCCGCCACGTCGGCCTTGCGAGCAGCAAGAAACTCAGTTTCTGCGGCCTGCATAACCAGCAGCTCCCCCTCACTCAACCGGAGCCCATTTGCCGCTTTCTGCACGCGCCCGGCTATTCGGAGGCGCGTCAGGGCAGACTTAGCCGCGCGATCAACGTTCTCACCAGGAATTGCTGTGGCGACCTGCTGAATAAGCTCCGTCTCCGATGTGTCCGGTCGCCTCAGGAGTTGCGCCCGGAGATTGGCTTCGATGACTTCGTCGCGAAGCTCTCGAGCCTCCTGCGAAAACAGGAGCACCGTACTGATCGCTATGTCCTTTGGGTCAGCATGAAGCTCCAGCGGCACCGCCATGCCGAGCATTTCATATGACCGTCGAATGACGCCTGGTCGAGAGAGCGCGGTGGAGACCCTGCGCAAATCAGCGATCGTGAGGTCGATATGCCCCTTCCCCTTGTATTGGGTGTCAAGGAACTTCTGCTCAGCCTCCGGCCCAATTGGCCGGTTCGTAACGAAGATGAGGTGGCGTTTTCCAGCCTCAAGCGTCTTTAATGCCTCGTCGTTGATCTTCGTCTCCCAGTCCTTCCGGACGCTCAGCTGAATACGAAGGTCTCCACGCGAACAAACCACATCACGCCCGCCATCTCCGGCGCCATCGACGATGCTGAGATCTTGATAGCCGCGCTGCTCAAGGTACATGAGCGCGACGTCGTAGAACCGCTTTTCTTCGAGATGCTGGATCGCAGTCTTGAGAGCTGAAAAATACAAGGTGGTCGTCCGAAATGCGGTGGGTCAAGGGTCAGTGGTCGCCTATATATTAAAAGATAGCCGATGAACGCTGGTCGGCGATAGGTTGAAGTTTCTCGAGAGCGGACGTTCGGGAGGGTGGTTAAGCGTGAGCAACGCCGGTCTGCCTCCGATCGGAGAAATCGAAGCCAGGTCGGCGCGATAGGCCCCTCGCAGGCTAAACGACTGCTCCGGAGAGTCGGAAGCTGGTCTTGGAGCGACGAGGTTGGGTCGGAAACTGAAATTCAACCTAAAACACTACCGGAAACCCGATGCGCTCCCTCGACGACTTCGCTTCAAACAAACTCGCCGAGCTTGACCGCGCGAGCCTGCGCCGCACATTGGTCGAAAGCGCCCGCGAGGACGGTCTCTACATCGCGCGCGGCCGGCGGCGCCTTTTGTCGTTCTCCTGCAATGATTATCTGAACCTCAGCCATCATCCGGCGCTCAAGGCGGCGGCTTGCCAGGCGATCGCGCTCTATGGCGTCGGCGCCGGCGCTTCGCGGCTCGTCACCGGCAATCATCCCTTGCTCACCGAGCTCGAGTCCCGCCTTGCGCGGCTCAAGGGGACGCCGGCCTGTTGCGTTTTTGGTTCAGGCTATCTCGCCAATGCCGGGATCGTCCCGACCCTCGCCGGCTCTGGAGACCTCATTCTGATCGACGAACTTGCCCATGCCTGCCTTTGGGCCGGGGCGCAATTGTCGCCCGCCAAAACCCTGACCTTCCGCCATAATGACACAGCTCACGCCGAGGACTTGCTCGCCCGCGAGCGCGGCCAGTTTCGCCATGCCTTGCTTCTCACCGATGGGGTATTTTCCATGGATGGCGATCTTGCGCCCTTGCGCGATCTCGCCGCGCTTTGCGCCGCGTTCGACGTCTGGCTGATGGCCGATGACGCCCATGGCCTCGGCGTGATCGGCAATGGGCGCGGCTCGGCCTTCGCCGCGGGGCCCGAAGCGCTGGTTCCTTTGCAAATGGGCACGTTGTCCAAGGCGATTGGCGCCTATGGCGGCTATCTCTGCGCTTCGGCGCCAGTCATCGACCTGATGAAGACCCGCGCTCGCACGCTCGTTTATTCAACCGGCCTGCCACCGGCCATGGCGGGCGCCGCGATCGCGGCCTTGGACATCATCGAGAGCGACCCCGAACTGACCAAAAGGCCGCTCGCCAAGGCGCGCCTCTTCACCTCCCTGCTCGGCCTCCAAGAGGCGCAAAGCCCCATCGTTCCGCTCATTGTCGGCGCGCCGGAGGCAGCCTTGGAAGCCTCGCGCCGCTTGGAGGAAAAGGGCTTTCTCGTCACGCCGATCCGGCCGCCGACAGTTCCCGAAGGAACGGCCCGGCTGCGCTTCGCCTTCACCGCCGGCCATGCGGACGAAGACATTATTCGCCTTGCTGACGCGGTGCGGCGTTGCGCCGACCTCGCCCCCACGCGCCAAAGCGAAACGCCATGCCCGCGATCTTCATAACCGGGGCAGGAACGGATGTCGGCAAGACCTATGTCGCAGCGGGGCTCGTCCGTCTTTTGCGGCGGCGGGGACAGCCTGTCGACGCCTTGAAGCCGGTGGTCAGCGGCTTCAATCCGGGCTCCCCATCAGGCAGCGATCCCGCCATTCTCCTCGACGCGCTCGGGCGAGCCATGACGGAGGAGGAATTCGCGCGGATCTCGCCTTGGCGCTTTCGTGCGCCCCTGTCGCCGGATATGGCGGCGCAGGCGGAAGGCCGCGCGATCGCGTTCCAAGAATTGATCGATTTCTGCCAAGCGGCGATTGCGCGGACCGATGGCCTCTTGCTGATCGAAGGGGTCGGCGGACTCATGGTCCCGCTCGACGATCGCCATACCGTGCTGGACCTGATGGTGGGGCTTGGCCTTCCGCTGATCTTCGTCGGCGGCAGCTATCTTGGCGCGATCAGCCATATTCTGACCGGGCTCGACGCGCTGCTCCGCCGCAATCTCGACGTGCGCGCCATCGTGATCAGCGAGACCCCGGGCTCGAGCGTCGCCCTCGGCGCCATAGCGACGACACTCGCTCATTTCACGCAAGCGCCGCTGTTGACCTTGCCCCATCAATCGCCTGCGGCGCAGGGCGGCGAGGTTTTCGAGCAATTGGCCGAACTGCTGTAGAGACCGCGCGCCTCCAACCAATGGCATAAAACATGCCTAGGGAAAGAAGGCGCAGCGCCGCGCGGTTTGGCGTCAGGCCCAAGCATCATTTTCGAAAAGTGGCCCCGGTTTTCGGGATGATGCAGAATTAAAAATCCTAGAGCTTATTCCGAACAGATTGGTTCAATCTGTTCGGAATAAGCTCAGACACTTTAACACTGGAGCGGTTTCTGATCGATCAAATGACTCCATTCGATCGGAAAGCGCTCTAGGCAAGCGACGCCAACAGCAGTTTTTCACCGCGGTCCGGCGCCCCTGCCTGTGCGCCGGCCTCGGAGGTTTCTAAAGGAGACGGACGTGACGGAAACAGAACAAAAGCGCTCCATCGTCGTGGAAGCGGACATGCCCTATCCGGTGGAGAAAGTTTGGCGCGCCCTGACGGACTCGGAATGCATCGCCCTCTGGTTCATGAAGAACGATCTGGTGCCGGAATTCGGCCATAAATTCACCTTCCGCAGCCGCCCGATCGAGCGCTGGGATGGCGAGTTTCAATGTCAGGTCCTCGACGTCGAAGAACTGCAGAAAATCTCTTACACTTGGAAGGGCGGCCACCCTGAACTCAAAAGCTTCGGACGCTATATCGACACGATGGCCACCTGGACCATCGCGCCCAATGCGGACGGCGGCACGCATGTCCGATTCGATCACGATGGTTTCGACACCAGTGAAGAATCGAACGGTTGCTATGAGGCCATGAACAAAGGCGCTCAGAGCGTGGTGCGGACATTGAACAAGATGATTCCCGATTTTGACGAATAGCGGCGCCAGCGCCGCTAAGCTCCGTTACCCGGCCCCGCCGTTAAAGGGTTCGAGAACCCGATATTATGCTCGGGAATCAAGCCTAAAGAAATATAGGGCAGAAAGGCGCCAGCGTTTTACTGCATTTTCTTATAGACGGTTACGCCGCCTGTCTGCCGGTCCTGGAGGTCGAACTGGTTGGGGGTAAATTCCCGGAAGGTGATCGCATAACGCTTGCCGTCCTTCATATCGACCGTCACCATCCCGTCGATATTGGGCGTAAAGCTGCCTTCCTCCCATGCCCCCGACGCCGACGGAGAGGTCATGGCGATCGAGTTTCCGGTTCTAAAAACGATATGACGCGCATTATCTGTGGTTTGCTGCCATTCTCCGGTTGTCAAACGCGAATCCGTTTTTTCGCCGCCGCTCAACAGTAGAACGACGAATATAGCGATAATTGGGACCGCAACGACAATGACATTAACTATCTTGTTAATGTACGTTCCTTTGTCATCCTTTGATTGTATGGATACTGAGCTCACCAAGACCTCCTGACAATTGAGCGAATGCTATTTATGTGGATGGCCAACTTTCCCAGCGCAAGGGGTGCGGCAAATTGTCATGACGCCGCTCGCGCCCCTGCCCGTTTAGGGCCGCTGTCGAAGGCGTTGCGGACAGCGGCGAAGGCCCAGGCGACGCTGGGGATGAGAAACTAGAGCGCTTTCCGATCGAAGGGAGTCATTCGATCGATCAGAAATCGCTCCAGTGTTTAAGAGTCTGAGCATATTCTCGTCGAACAGATTGAACCAATCTGTTTGGAATATGCGCAAGGCGCGCGCCTGCCCGCCATAGGGACTCGATCGCTCGATGCCGGCGCAAAGCGCTCTTCAGCGCATGAGGATTCTTGGGCGCATAAGAAATTGGGCGCATAAGAAATAAGGTCTAGCCAAGACCACAAGGCGCGTCGCCGGCCGCAGGGTTATGGGACCCCTATCGCTCGGCCGGACGCGTCGATCCGCCTTGAAGCGGCGGCAACCAGTTTCTCAGGCGATCGCCAGCACTTTCTCAATTCGCGCGGCGGCGGCGCGCAGACGATTGCGCATATCGGCGAGATCCGCGCCGCCCGCCGTCACGCCAAGCTCGCGATCCTGATAGGATTGGAACACGACGATATCCCCATCGGCCTCTTCGGCCGCGTCGATCGCGGCGTTGATCTGCTGCGGATCGACGCTTCCATCAGTCGTAATGACGAGCACCGCAGCGGATTCGTCGTGCCACCGGAACGGGTTGAAACGATAGAGCATCTCATCGAAGGAGGAGATCAGCGCCGGCATGATGTCGCCCTTCACGCGCAGCATGATCGCCTGCCATTCGGGATCGGAGAAGCGGACTTTGTAATCGAGCAGCTTTGGCCCTTCGCCCGTCAGCATGATCTTGGCGCTGAGCGCGCCTTTGCACATTCTGCGTTCGGCTTTCATCTGCTCGACCGTCGGTATGAAAATCCGATCGACGATCTCTTGCTCGACCGCGGGCGTCACCGTCGGCGCGGGCGATAGGCAGCCGGGCGCGGAAGGCGGCGTCTCGCCATCCCAATTCGGCGTCGTCGACGTGAGCGGAAGCACGACATTGCCATCAGTGATGACGGAGAAGCCGACTTCATCGCCGGTCAGGAACTCCTCGACGATCACCTCATCGCCCGCCCGGGCCAGTCGCGCGGCGATCGCCGCCCCGGCCTCTTCCTTGGTCCGACAGATCGAGACTTTCGCGCCATCGACGCTGCGATCCGACTTGATGACCGCGGGCAGGCCCGTCTCGCTCAAATAGCGGCGAGCCGCATCCGGATCGGAGAATTTTGCGAAACGCGCGGTTGGGATCGCGTGGCGCTGGCAAAAATCCTTCGCAAAACCTTTCGAGACTTCGAGCTTGATCCCGCCCATATCCGGCCCAAAGGCCGGATAGCCATTGCGGTTCAACATGTCGACCAGGCCGTTCTCAATGGCCAGCAGAGAATCGACGATGACAAATTCGACTTCGTTATCATCGCAATAGCTCAAAATGGTTTGCAGCGCGCCCATCGAAATCGGCACGCATTCAGCGAGATTGGCGACGCCGCCGCTCCCCGGCGCACAATAAAGCTCATCGACGAGAGGCGATTCCACGAGCTTCCAGCACAACGCATGTTCGCGCGCGCCATCGCCTATCACCAAAACTCTCATTGCTCTCCCCTCAATCGGCAAGCCGGCCGCCATCCCCCATCTTCGAGGACCTGCGTTCGAGGGCATACATGAACCGGGCCACGGCATCACGCATTTTCCGCGTTGCTCCGCCGGACTTAGTCTGCGAGAGCCTTCTCGACCTTGGCTTTTTGGGCAGTGGGCGCAGGCGCCGCCTTCAAGGGCTTTCGCCGTCCGGCCCTGGCTTCATTGCTGGCGGCGGCGCTTTCAAGTTCGCTCCGCAGGTCCTCGAGTTCGGCCTTAGTTCTGGGCGAGGGCCGCTTCGGATCGCTTCCGATCGCCGGCTGGGGCTCGGGAGCCTCGCCGGAGCGGCGCGATTGGCGGACGAAGTCCTTCGCCTCTGGCACATCGGCCTTTAATCGCGACCGCAAAATGGTGTCGAGCGGCGAACCGCCTGTCTTTTGTCCGTCCTGCGCATGGAGGGCAGGCGCGGCGCAAAGCATGGCTCCCGCCAGCGCGAACCGGAGGACAACTCTGGCCCATTGCGGGCGAAATTGGATTCGTTTCATTCGGCCGCGCCAAGCCTTGGCATCATATCTCAGGTTTAATTGCCTATTTTCAGGATAAGAGATTATTGTGTCGGAAGCGGGACGCCTCTTTTGGGCGCCAGCTCGCCTGTGGCGTATCAGGGCGGCGGGACGGCGCCTCAGCCGATTGATTCAATGCATTTTGCTGGGCATTTTCCTGGAAAATGCGCTAAACTTCAATCGCCTTGAAAAATGGCGCGGCAAGCGCCTTCGCCGCGCGGATGGACAAGGTTCAGGCGATGAACAGATCAATAGCCCCGCTTCGAATGCGCGAGCGCGCCTGAAAATGGTTCTGTTACGTTGAATTCTTCAGGGCCAAAGCCCATCCTTCCCCCAGACCCTCCTTCGGAAATATCTAAAATAGGACAGTGGAAAAACCCATGAGCGCGAGAACGACCCAGCGCCTTGGTGCGAACGGAAGGCGCCGGAGCAAGACCCGCGCTGCCGCCAAGAACGAGAAAAAGCGGGCCGAAGCGACGTCATCGATAGGCAATGATGCGCAGGCGCTGGAAGCGGCGAACGAACCGCGCGAGGATTTGCCGGCTGATGGCGCGAGTGACTTGCCCACCAGTCATTCGCCCGCTAAGGAAACGTCTCCTAAGGAATTGCCCGCCAAAGAGCCGGCGGACAAAGCATTGCCGCCCGCCATCGCGAAAACCGCAAGCGAAACTAATGGAGCCGGCAAGCCGGATTTCGAGCGCCTCTCCTACAACATGGCGCGGTTGGTGGAACAAGGCGGCAAGGCGCTCGCCGCCTGCCTCAGGCCGCCCGAGGCCGGGGAGGTCAAGAGCGACCTTTCGGTGGAGGTCGCCGATGCGGTTCGCTCGCTTGGCCGCGTCGCCGAATATTGGCTGAACGATCCCGCCAAAAGCCTCGAAGCGCAATCCACCCTGGCGACCAATTTTCTCGCTCTTTGGGGGCATACTTTGCGGCGGCTTTCGGGCGGCTTCGAGGATCCGATCGTCCCCTATGACCCGACCGACAAAAGATTCGCCGCGCCGGAATGGCGGGAGAGTCCCTTCTTCGATTTTCTGCGACAGGCCCACGCCATAGGCTCGCATTGGGCGAACGACCTCGTCGATCGCACGGACGAGCTCGATCCCCATGTCCGCGACAAGGCGAAATTCTACCTGCGCCAGATTTCGAGCGCCCTTTCGCCTTCGAATTTTTTTGCGACCAATCCCGAGATCCTCAAGGAAACCTGGGCCACAAATGGCGACAATCTTGTCCGCGGCGCCTCTTTTTTGGCGCGCGACATCGAAGCCGGCAAAGGCATGCTCAAGATCAGCCGCGTCGATTCGTCGAAATTCGAAGTCGGCGTCAATCTCGCGACGACGCCCGGCAAGGTCATCTATCGCAACGATCTCATCGAATTGATCCAATATGCGCCGACGACCGATGCGGTCTACAAGCGGCCCTTGCTGATCATCCCGCCCTGGATCAACAAATTCTATATCCTTGATCTTAGCCCGGAAAAGAGCTTCGTGCGCTGGGCCGTCTCGCAAGGCCTCACGGTTTTCATCGTCTCCTGGGTCAATCCCGACGCGCGCCATCGCGACAAGGGCTTCGAAGATTATATGCGCGAAGGCATTCTCGCCGCGCTCGAGGCCATCGAACAGGCCACCGGCGAGAAGAAGGTGTCCGCGATCGGCTATTGCATCGGCGGAACCCTGCTCGCCATGACCCTCGCCTATATGGCGGAACTGGGCGATGACCGGATCGAAAGCGCCTCATTCTTCACGACTCAGACCGATTTCAGCCAAGCCGGCGATCTCAAGATCTTTGTCGACGAGGATCACCTCCGCGACTTGGAAAGCAAGATGGCGGCGACAGGCTATCTCGACGCGTCGGCCATGGAGGCTTCGTTCAATATGCTCCGGCCCGACGATCTCATCTGGTCCTATGTCGTCAATAATTACATGAAGGGCAAGGCGCCGCTCGCCTTCGATCTTCTGGCGTGGAACTCGGATTCGACGCGGATGCCGGCCGCCAATCATCTCGCCTATCTGCGCCACTGCTATCTCGAAAACCGGCTGGCGAAAGGCAAGGCGGTTTTCGGCGGCAAGACCCTTGATCTCGCCAAGATCACGCTGCCCGTCTATCATCTCGCGACGCGGGAGGATCACATCGCGCCAGCGCGTTCGGTTTTCATCGGCGCCAAATTATTTGGCGGCGACGTCCGCTACGTGCTCGCGGGATCGGGCCATATCGCCGGCGTCGTCAATCCGGTCAGCAAGCCAAAATATCAATATTGGCTTGGCGAGTCCCCGAGCGGCGCGTTCGAAGACTGGCTCATGACTGCGATCGAACACAAAGGTAGCTGGTGGGCCGACTGGATCGAATGGATCACGCGGCAATCGCCAGAAAAAGTCCCGGCGCGGCAGCCCGGAGACGGCGCGTTGGCTCCGATTTGCGATGCGCCCGGCGAATATGTGCGCATCCGCCACTGACGCCCTGGGCCGCCGCGCGATGCATGCGAACCCATTTTTGACCCCTTGGCTTTTTCAGCCAAAGGGTCTCCTTGTTCATTGAATTTGTCGAAGCACGCATAGAGCGGTTCGAGACGTCGCGCTGCTATTTACCGCAGGCTTTCTTGCACACGTTCAATTCATAGGTGCAATATTCGTCGGTGCTGCCGTCCTGATAGCACTGCTCTTTTGCCTTCGCGCATTTTTCAGTGCAATCGCCGGACTGAGCCGCCGCCCCGCTCGATTGCGCCTGAGCATAGGAGCCGTTGGCAAGACTGAGGCCGCCGGCCAACAAGAGACCAGCTGCAAGCATTTTCATCTGACGCCCTGACAGCAGCCGACCGAAGAGCCCGCGCGCATCGCGCGAACCGACATTGCTCGTTCCCCGTGAAATGACTTCCATCATGCGAATCCTCCTCTGCCGGTTTTTTGGATCTGGAAACTGCATCGGCACATAGCAGCTAACCCGTCGAAACCATATTGATGAAGGTTTTGCAACGAATTTATCCGGCGAACGGCCGTCATATTTCGTCGCACCATGCGCGAAAGCGCTTCGGGGCGAGGCGGCCAGCAACAGGAAACGCGATCGCCAATCTCTCTTCAAGACCGTTGACTTCAAGCGCTGCGCGCCAGCATCAAGTCCAGATTCTGCAGCGCCGCGCCGGAGGCGCCCTTGCCGAGATTGTCGAGCTTGGCGACGAGAACGGCGTGACGGCGCGTCTCGTTGAAGAAAACCCGCAGTTCGAGATCATTGGTCCCGTTGAGGGATTGCGGCTCGATCTTGCCTGACGCCTCCGCCGGCATGACGCGCACAAACCGGCTCGCGGCATAATGGGCGGCGAGCGCGGCTTGGAGATCGGCACCCTTGGGCCTCCCCGGCAAATCGTCAAGAAAAATCGGCGCGCTGACCAGCATGCCTTGGGCGAAATTGCCGACGGAGGGCGCGAAGATCGGGCGGCGCTCCAGACCGCCATAGCGCTGAATTTCAGCCAAATGCTTATGTTCAAGGCCGAGCGCATAGGCCTCGAAAGCGGGGGCGGCGCCGCGCTCATAGTCGGCGATCATCGCCTTGCCGCCGCCGGAATAGCCGGACACGGCGTTGATCGCCACCGGATGATCGGCCGACAGAAGGCCGGCGTCGACCAAAGGGCGCAGAAGCGCGATCGCTCCAGTCGCGTAGCAACCGGGATTGGACACGAGCCGCGCCGTCCTGATCGCCTCAGGCTGAGCGGGGCTGAGCTCAGGGAAGCCATAGGTCCATCCGTCGGCGACGCGATGCGCTGTCGACGCGTCGAGAATGCGCGGCGCCTTGTCGCCCAAACTCGCCGCGAGCGCGACCGTTTCGCGCGCCGCGTCATCAGGCAAACACAAAATGACGATGTCGACCGCCTCCAGCAGCGCTCTCTTGGCGCCGGCGTCCTTGCGCCGCTCCGGCGGCAAGCTCATGCGGAGGATTTCAGGGCGTCCGTCGAGACGCGCGCTGATGCCGAGCCCCGTCGTTCCGGCTTCGCCGTCGATGAAGATTTTCCCGGTGACGGCCATGGGACCCTCGAATGGCGGTTGAGTTTAAGAAAAAGGCGGCCAGTGGCCGCCTTGATCTTGAACCGGCGCGAAATGACGCGTCAACGTTTCGAGAACTGGAAGCTCCGGCGGGCTTTCTTCTTGCCGTATTTCTTGCGTTCGACGACGCGCGAGTCACGGGTCAGGAAACCTTCCTTCTTGAGCACGCCGCGCAGTTCCGGCTCGAAATTGACCAGCGCCTTGGACAGGCCGTGGCGCACCGCGCCAGCCTGCCCCGAGAGGCCGCCGCCTGCGACGGTGACCGTCAGATCATATTGATCGACGCGCTTGGCGACGCCGAGCGGCTGTTGGAGGATCATGCGCAGCACGGGGCGAGCGAAGTAAACTTCGAGCGCGCGCCCGTTCACCGTGACCTTGCCGGCGCCCGGCTTGATCCAAACCCGCGCCACCGCATCCTTGCGCTTGCCCGTGGCATAGGCGCGCCCTTGCGGATCGAGCTTTTGGACATATTGCGGCGCAGCCTCGGCCGGGGGCGTCGCGCCCTTCAGATCCTGAAGCGAAGATAAAGTTCCGGTCATTGTCAGACGAGCCTCGCGTTCTTGCGGTTGAGACTCGCCACATCGAGCGTCACCGGCTGCTGTGCTGCGTGAGGATGCTCCGCGCCCTTGTAAACGCGAAGATTGCCGAGCTGCTGGCGGCCGAGCGGCCCACGCGGAAGCATGCGCTCCACCGCCTTTTCGACGACGCGCTCAGGGAACCGGCCGTCGAGGATGAACTTGGCGGTCCGTTCCTTGATGCCGCCCGGATAGCCGGTATGGTGATAATAAACCTTCTGGTCGCGCTTGCGCCCGGTCAGAACCACCTTTTCGGCATTGATGACGATGATATTGTCGCCATCGTCCATATGCGGCGTGAAGGTCGGCTTATGCTTGCCGCGCAGCCGTAAGGCGATCAGCGTGGCGAGGCGGCCGACGACAAGCCCATTGGCGTCGATCACCACCCATTTTTTCTGAATATCCGCCGCCTTGGCGGAATAAGTCTTGCCGAACATGAAACGGCTCCATCGGTCATCGGCGCAAGGGGCGCCGTCGTCGCGCGGGCCTCGCCATTCGTCGGCGCTGGTTTTAGGCGCCCAATTGATGGAGGTCAAGGGCCTTAATTACAAAAGAACCAATCACTTGTACTATGCGGTATTATAATACCGTAAATCGGCGTCTCCAAGTTCTGGCCCCTCCCCAAGGATTCTCGCTGGCGTTGTCCGGCGATGCCCTATGAGATGGATTTCTCGCCTGAAACGACGCATGGATAAGCCGATGAGCGATGACGATCCCAAGACCTTGGTTTATCCCGACGCGTTCCTGCGCGATATTCTGACGCGGGTTAAAACCATCGCGCTGGTCGGCGCCTCCGCCAATCCAGCAAGGCCGTCGTTCGGCGTCTTCGCCTATCTATTGACCCAGGGCTATCATGTCATTGGCGTCAACCCAGCCCTTGTCGGACAGACCATCCATGGCGCGTCTTGCTTCAAGAGCCTCGCCGATGTTCCCGAACCCATCGACATGGTCGATATTTTCCGCAATTCCGACGCCGCCGGCGGAGTCGTCGACGAGGCGCTGGCGCTCGCGCCTCTTCCGTTGGCGATCTGGATGCAGATTGGCGTGCGCGACGACGCGGCCGCCGCAAGGGCCCAGGCGCTTGGCGTCAAAGTGGTGATGAACCGCTGCCCCAAGATCGAACATGGTCGCCTGTCGGTAGGCGATCATTAGAGCGGGATGCGTCCGAGATGACTCGCATTCCACACTCTAACTCTTTGTTTTTAACGCATGATGTTGGTCCAAAAAGTCTGCAGCTTTTCGGCGTCATGCTCTAGCCCGAAAGGGTCCCGCAACATGAGGAACAGCGCCGCTCCCGGCTTCTCCACGATGGCGATTCACGCCCGCCGCTTGTTGGGCCCAGGCATGATGAACCCGGTCAGCGCGCTTGAGGAAAGAATTGCCGCGCTCGAGGGCGGAGTCGCGGCGGTGGCGGCCGCGTCCGGGCGCGCGGCGCAATTGCTGGTCTTCCATATGCTCATGGCGCCCGGCGAGGACATTGTCGCCGCCAACAAGCTTGACGGAGGCTCGATAGGTCCGTTGAGCCATGCGTTCAAGAGTTTCGGTTGGGGGGTCACATCGGCCTCCCCCGACGACCCTTCGGCCTTCGCGGCGGCGATCGGTCCAAAAACCAAGGCAATCTTCATCGAATCGATCGCCCATCGGAGTGGCGCGATCGCCGATATAGAAGCCATCGCGCAAATAGCGAAAGCGGCGCGGATTCCACTTGTTGTCGATAATGCGCTGGCGACGCCCTACCTGATTCGTCCGATCGAGCATGGCGCCGACATCGTCGTGCATTCGTCGGCGAAACTTCTCGGCGGTCACGGCCATTGCGCGGGCGGCCTCGTCATCGACGGCGGCGGTTTCGACTGGCTGCAGGACCAGCGCTACCCGATGCTCGCGGCGCCGAGGCCGGAATATGACGGCATGGTGTTGGGCCAGGCTTTCGGCAACTTCAGCTTCGCGGTCGCCTGCCGGATGCTAGGGCTGCGCGATTTTGGCGCCGCGCTCTCGCCCTTCGACGCCTTCTTGACGCTCTCCGGCATCGAGACTCTGCCGTTGCGGATGCAGCGCCATTGCGAAAATGCGATGGCTGTCGCGGAATGCCTCGCCGGCCATCGCGCGGTTCGCTGGGTGGCCTATCCGGCGCTCCAGGGCGATCGCTATCACGAGCTCGCGCAAAAATATTGCCCCGATGGCGCAGGCGCGGTTGTCGCCTTCGGCCTGCGGAGCGGCGAGGCGGCCGGCGGCGCGCTGGTGCGGCGGCTGAACCTGTTCTCCCGTTGCGCGGAGGTCGGCGGCGCGCGCTCGCTCGCGGTCCATCTGGCCTCGACGACGCTGTCGCCCAGCGCTGTCCGGCTCTCGATCGGCATCGAGGACAAAAAGGACCTTATCGCCGATCTCGATCAGGCGCTGGCGACGTGAGAATTTAACGCGCCTGCGTCAGCGCTTGCGCATGGGCGACCGCCATCGCCAAGACGATCATCGCGAAAGCCTGATGCGCCAGCCCTGCCCAGAGCGGCACGACAAGGACAAGCGCCGCGATCCCTATGCCAGCTTGCGCCGCGATCAATCCAACCAGAGCCAGGGCGCGCCGCAGCGCCCGGCTCGCAGCCGCCGCGCGCCAAGTCCAGAAAGCCTGCGCCAAGGCGAAAACCAGAAGCGCATAGGCGAGCATCCGGTGCTGGAATTGCACCATCAATAGATTGTCGAGAAAATTGCGCCAGAGTGGCTCCAGCAGGGCGAGTTTTTCGAGCGGCGGCACAAAATATCCGTCAATCAGCGGCCACGTGTTGAAAGCCCGCCCCGCCCGCAGACCGGCGACGAGAGCGCCAAGCCCGATTTGCAGCAGCACCAGCAAGACGCCGGCGCCGGCGAACCATTTGAGGCCCGGCAAGATCGATTCATCGAGTTCGGCCGGACGCGTTTTTAGCGAAGCGGCAAGCCATACCAGTATGCCAAAGGTCAGCGAGGCAAGCAGCAGATGGATCGCCAGCCGCTCCTGAGCGACTTCGATGCGGCCGGCAAGCCCGGATTCGACCATCCACCAGCCGACAAAGCCTTGCAGCCCGCCAAGCGCCAGCAGGCCAAGGAGCTTTGATTTCATCCCCAAAGGAAGAAGCCCCTTCGCCCAGAAATAGATCAGGGGCAGAAGGGTGGCGAGGCCGATCAGGCGACCCAGAAGCCGATGGCTCCATTCCCAGAAGAAGATGACCTTGAAGCCGCTAAGATCCATATTTGGAAAAACCGCGGAATATTGCGGAATTTTTTTGTAATTTTCGAATTCCGCCAGCCAATCCGCCTCGCTCAAAGGGGGAATGACGCCCGACAACGGCTTCCATTGGGTGATGGAAAGACCCGATTCGGTCAGCCTCGTCGCGCCGCCGACGACGACCATCAAAAACACGAGCGCGGCGAGGCTCCACAGCCAGATCGCCACGGCGCGATTGGCTTTTCGGGCGTGAGCCGACGGCGCCGCGCCATGCGCGGCCGGATCATAGAGCGGCCCGAACATGCTGTGACCTCAAAAGCATTGATGATTGATCGAAGCGCGGACATAAGGCCATGATGGCCGAAATGTCCATGCGCGGCATGCCGCAATCCGAACAAGGAGAAGACATGCCCCGCCGGACCCGCAAATTCATCGGCGCGGTTGTGATGGTCGGATTCGTGCTGGTCTATGCGCTGATCGCCATGGCTTTGGCGCAAGCGCGCCCGATCCAGAACGCCTCCGCGCTTATTCAGGGGATTTTCTATGCCGCGCTCGGCATCGCCTGGATCCTGCCATTGATGCCCTTGATCAAATGGATGGAAAAGCCCGACCCTTGATGGCGACGGCGCTCAGGCCGCGTCCTGGCCTAAGCTCAAGCGTGATGGCGCAGGCAGTCCAATGACGAGGACTTCCTGCGCGCCGCATTCGATCAACTCGGTCCTGGCCGCGCCAGCGGCGCTTTCGCGCGGCGGCGGCGCCGAAAGCACGACGAAATCCGCTTTGGCGGCGAGGGTCTTGGCCATGTCGTCCTGATCGAATGGGGGAGCGATCAGGAGGATGAAGTCATAGGTCCGCGCTAAAGTCTCGACGACTCCAGCGAATTCTTGCAAGTCGATCGCCGCCTCGGCCGGGGCGGGAACGAAATGAAGCCGGGAGGCGGGGTCGCGGCGAATGACCTCGGCGAAGGAGGCTCGTCCGGAGAGAAGATCGCTCAAGTTCAGTTCGCCGGAAGCAAAAGCCGCCTCCGGCCTCGGCGCATCCGCCGGGCGCCGCCAGAAATCGGGCGCATTCGCTTTGTCGAGGCCAATGACGATCGAGCGCCCTTCTTGTCCAAGAAGACGTCCAAGCGCCCGCATCGTCTGCGGCGCGGCGCCTGCGGCGGAAAGACTCGTGACCACGATGCGCGCGCCTTGCGCAGCGGCGCGGCGAGCCGACAAGATTCGCTCGGCGATGTCCGACACCGCCTCCGCCTGATCGGCCTCGGCGCGGCTCGCCGCCTCAAATGTCCGCGATTGCTGCTCTTGCTGATCTTGCTTCGCCTCGTCTTTAAGTCGGGCGAAAACCGGCATCCGCCCGAGCGCGCGCGGCTGCTCCACCGGCGCTTCGACCAGAGCGGATGCGCCGGCGCGCTGGAACGCGCGCGCGCCAAAGGCGGCGAAAACCGTGACAAAAGCCGCCGCCGCTCCAAAGGCAAGGAGCAAGGACTTGTCTGGAAACAGCGCCAGCCCGGGCGCCATCGCGCGCGAGACGATGCGCGCATCGGGCTCGCCGTCGCCAGCAAGATTTGCGGCCGAACGCATCTCCAAATAGAGATCGGCGATCTTGTTGGCGGCTTTTGCCGCAAGGTCGCTATCTTCGGACTGGAACGCGATGGTGACGATCCGCGCGTTTGGCGGCGCGCTGACGCTCAGGCGCTCTTCGTAGGATTTCAAAATCCGTTCGTCCAAGCTCGTGCGCGCCGGGTCGCGCATGAGCCCCAGAAAAACGAGCGTGCGCGGGACAATCCCCAGGCCGTCGGCCAGGGGATCAAATTCGGGCCATGCCGCCATGCCGAGCTCTTTGATGGCGCGGCGCGCGAGATCGCGAGAAGCGACGAGCTGCGCCTGGCCCTTGACGGCGGCGCGTTCCCCGGCGTAGCTGTCGAAATTGGCCGGGCTCGACTTGGCGCTGATAAAAACCTGCGCTTCGGCCCGATATTTTGGGGTCGCCAGCATCAGAAAGGCGCCAATTAGAAACAGGACCGACAGCGTGACGGCGATCAGCCGCCATCGCAAGGCCGCGAGCGCCTCGCGCATCGCGCCGAAATCGCGTTCTGAGGAGCGCTCCCTTCGCGGCTCGTCCCAGTCCCGCCAGTCCATTGCAGACTCCCGAATCCTAACGTGGCTATTAGACGACGTTAAGGTTTCGGTTAGGTTAACGGCGGGCGCGCAGCCTTTGGCGATCGCGGCAAGCGCTGGACCGAATTCAGTTCAGCTTCGAATCAGTCCAGCTTTGGCTTGGCGCATGTCTCTTGAAGCATGTCTTTGCTTCATGCGAAGAAGCGCTAAAGGCTAGGCTCCCCGAGCCCGGCGATCCTGGTCGCCGCGCGCAAGGTATTTTCCATCAGCATCGCAATCGTCATCGGACCAACGCCGCCGGGGACCGGCGTGATCGCGGCGGCGCGATCGAGCGCCTCGGTGAAAGCCACGTCGCCGACGAGCCGGGTTTTGGGGTGGCCCGACGCATCCTGGCCTTCGCCCGCCACGCGGTTGATGCCGACGTCGATCACCAAGGCGCCGGGCTTGATCCAGGCGCCGCGAATCATTTCCGGACGGCCGACCGCCGCGATGAGAATATCGGCCCGGGCGACCGTCGCCGGAAGATCGCGCGTGCGCGAATGGGCGATGGTCACGGTCGCGTTGCGGCCAAGCAGCAATTGGGCGATCGGCTTTCCGACCAGATTGGAGCGGCCGACGACGACCGCTTCGCTGCCGGACAGATCCACGCCGAGCGCCTTAGCGGCCTTGTCCAAGAGGACCATGCTGCCGGCGGGCGTGCAAGGTATCAGCGCGCGCGAAAGATCGCCGATCGCGAGCAGGCCGGAATTGACGGGGTGGAGGCCATCGACATCCTTCGATGGAGAAATCGCCTCGATGACGCGGGTCGGATCCAGCCGCCCGGGCAAGGGCAATTGCAGAAGAATGCCGTGGATCGCTTGATCGGCATTCAGCTTTTGAATGAGGGCGAGCAGTTCCGCCTCGCTCGTCGTCGCGGCGAGATCATATTGCACTGAATGAAAGCCGCAGGCGACGGCGGCCTTGCCCTTGGACTTGACGTAAACCTGGCTCGCCGGGTCCTCGCCGACGAGGATGACGGCGAGACCGGGCTTCAAGCCCTGTGCGGCAAGACCGCGCGCGGCTTCCGAGATCTTCGCCACCACCTCTTCGGAAGCCCGTTTGCCGTCGATCAGAACGGCCCTGCTGCCCGAGGGGCGCAAGACGCCTTGTTCATTGGGATGCGTCGTCGGGTCGGTCTGCGCGAGAGCCATTCGGAGTCCTTTGAAGTTCCAGGTGAGGATAGCGGACTATTTGTCAGAGTTCGAGCGCTCTGCCAAGTCGGCTTCGACGCAAGCGTTCCGTCCTCCAAGAATGCGGTCTATCGCGGCGAACATCACGCCCAATCCGAAGAAGGCTGCGAGGAAGACCATCGCGTTGATCGAAACTCCGCCATAGCCAAGCGTAGCGACATCGACAAAGGGATAAGGATAAATGCCGAAGACCGCGCCGCGCAGCAGGATATAAAAGAAGTAGAGGAGCGGATAGATCAACCACACCACCGGATCAATCCAGCGCAATGTCCCCTTTGGCAGAAAAATAAGCCAGTACAGCGGGTAGAGAAGCGGAATCGCGTCGTGCAAGAGCCGATCAGCGACCAATTGCAACCCTTGGGGATCCCATAGGCCACGAAGAAGAAGAGCATAGACCACGCCAACGATGACAATATAGTTTGCCAGCGCGGACTTCACGCTCGGCCTCAATAAAAATTGATCGGTTTGTGGCCGCACAAGCGAAATCGTGAGCAGGAGGGCCACGAGCATATTGGTCTGGATGGTGAAGAAACTGAAATAATGGATGAGGCCGCCGACAACCGAAGCATTTTTTATAAGAGCCTCCTGTATGTCGAAGCCCATTTGAACGGTCAAGGCAAACCATCCCAGCATTGCGAGGGCGGCGGCGCAGATGCGATTGATGTTGAGTGTGCTTGAAACTTTGACAGCAGTCTTTACGTCAGAAAAGCCATACATAATGACCCTCCGCGATTGAGTTCACATTTGTTTCAAAGATGTTTCAAAGGAGAAATGGTTCCGTGAAATCAAAAAGCCATGGCCAACCGCCAAATCTAACGCGATCGTGCGCGACCGGGCCAAAGCAGCTTGGATTCAGACAGAGATGCTCTACGCGGCCGGCGCGATTTCCAGAAAATGGGCCCAATTGAGGAAAAGAGGCGTCCAAGGATCGCCCGATGTGCCAAAGCTCACACTTATTGGCCCGATGAATCGGCAGGATCAAATCCGCCAGAGCGTTAAGCGATCGGATGGACTCATCTGATCGAAAGCCGGCGCCCAGATTCAAAGGATTGGCGTTCCGCCTCCCGCACGCCCCAAGCCCGAACGCACAAGGAGACACTATGAAGCCCCTCTCGATCGCCGCCGCGCTTTCATGCCTTTCCGGCGCGGCCTTCGCCGGTCCGGCGGGGGAGTGGCGCATCGCCGACGGGACGGCGCATGTGGCGATCGAGAACTGCGGCGGCAATCTTTGCGGCCATGTGTCCTGGTCGAAGGGCCAAGGAGATAGAGACCTGGGAAATTTAGTCGGCAGGCCGGTGATCATCGGCATGAAGCCGCATGGCGGCGTCTGGACCGGTTCAATCGTCAACGCCAGGGACGGCCAGAAATATGTCGGGCGGATTTCGCTCCACGGCGAGCGGACTCTCAAGGTGGAAGGGTGCGTCGCCGGCGGCCTGATCTGCGGCGGTCAGGAATGGTCGCGCCTGAAATAAGGCTTTCGGGTCGCGGGCGGATGGCGTTTGCCAGCCAAGCAGGCGGCGGCCCCCTTAAAAAATACCGCATTCCCTACGGTCGAAGTTGCACTCCCCCTCGACTCACTCAAAAAAGGCGGCGCTTTCGCATTGCTCTCCGCCGTCTTCACTTGCCGGCGGCGACGAAAAACGCGCTACT
Source organism: Methylocapsa aurea (assembly GCF_000746085.1). Classification (GTDB taxonomy): domain Bacteria; phylum Pseudomonadota; class Alphaproteobacteria; order Rhizobiales; family Beijerinckiaceae; genus Methylocapsa; species Methylocapsa aurea. The sequence continues at coordinate 80,104 of NZ_JQKO01000015.1, forward strand.
GCTCTGGCCGCGAATATGACAGTTTATGATCTGGCCGCGCAATCCGCGCGAGGCGAATGGAGCCGGCCCTGGTGACGTCTCCCATAGGTCCGTTTCGACGGCGCAGTCTTTTCGGCAAATATGTCGCCTCCTTTGTCGGGCTGGTGGTGTTCGTGCTGACGATCAGCAGCGCGGTCGACATATGGATCACCTACCGCGACACCAAGGCCATGATCCTGCGCGGCCAGAGCGAGAAAGCCGAGGCGGCGGCGCGGAGGGTCGAGCAGTTCATCGCCGAGATCGAACGGCAGATCAGCTGGGCGACGCGCGCCAGCGCCGTCTCCCTCGACCAACGCCGGAACGATTATGGCCTGATCCTCGAACATACGCCGGGCATCGCCGAAATCACCCAAATCAGCAGCGACGGAAAGGAATTGATCAGCGTCACGCGCGACAATGTCTCCCTCGGCGATGGCGATGACTGGACCCTGACGGAAGCCTTCCGAGAGGCGCAGCAGGACGCGGCGTGGTTCGGCCCCGTCAAATCCTCCTCGAGCGGGCCGCGCATGCAGGTCGCGATGGTGCATGCGGGCAAGAAAGCCGGCGTCACGGTCGCCGACATCGAGCTCAAGTTTCTGTCGGATATCCTGAACGGCATTCAGGCGGGCGCTGGCGTTTCGGCCTATATGACGACGGCGGATGGAATGCTCATCGCGCATACCGACAGCAGTCTCGTGCCGCGAAATCTCGACATGTCGAACTTGCCGCAAGTGGCGGCGTTCAAGAACAACGGAGCGCCGATCGACATCGGCAAAGACCTCGAGGCGCACACCGTCCTCACCTCGGCGGCGTCAAGCCCGCGCATGAACTGGCTGCTGTTCGTCGAACAGCCGCACGCGCAGGCGCTTGGGCCGGTCTTCGACCTCCTCCTGCGCCTCAGCTGGCTGTTTGGCCTCGGCCTGGTTCTCTGCGTTGGCGCCGGGATGCTGCTCGCCCGGAGAATGACCGTGCCAATCCGCGCCGTGCAGGCCGGCGCCTCGCGCCTCGCCGCCGGCGACTTCAACCAGGAAATCAAGGTCCATACCGGCGATGAGATCGAGATCCTGGCCGATGAATTCAATCACATGGCGGGGCAATTGCGCGAGTTCTACGCGCGGCTTGAACAAAAGGTCGAGGATCGAACCCGCGATCTCGCCCAATCCGTGCGCGAACTGAAGGCGCTGGAGGAAGTCGGCCGGGCCCTGGCCGCCTCGCTCGAACTCAACGAAGTCCTAGCAACAATCCTGACGCGGGCGGTCGAACTCGCCGAAGCCGATGGCGGCGCTATTTATAGCTTTGATCGCGAGCGCAACTGTTTCCACCTCGCCGAAGCGCATGGACTCGATCCTTCTTTCGTCAGCGCGCTGCGCGAAGTCAAGCTGACCCGCCTGGAAGGCCTGCTCGGCGAAGTCGCGCAACATGGCAGGGCGGTGCAGATCCCCGAAATCAAGGAGGTCGATGGATTTCCGTTGAAGGCCGCGACGCTGGCCGCCGGCTTCCGATCCGCGCTGGTTGTTCCGCTCATCGGGTCAGATGGCGTTCTCGGCGCGCTCCTTGTGGAGAGCCGCGCCCCAGGGCGCTTCGCCGCCAATAAGATCGGATTGATGCAAACTTTCGCGCATCAATCCGTCCTCGCCATGCATAATGCGCGGCTGTTCCGGCAGGTCGAGGAAAATGGCAGGCAACTCGCCATCGCCAGCGAGCATCAATCGCGATTCTTCGCCAATATGAGCCACGAATTGCGCACGCCGCTCAACGCGATCCTGGGCTACGCCGAACTCTTGCAAGACGGCCTCTATGGCGACATACCCGAGCGCGCGCGGCAGGTTCTCGAACGCGTGCAGAGCAATGGCGCGCATCTTCTCGGCCTCATCAACGACGTGCTCGATCTCTCCAAGCTCGAGGCAGGCGAGCTATCATTGGTCCTCGACGAATATTCGATGCGCAATGTCATCGAACAGGTGATCGCCACGACCTATGCGCTCGCCCATGCGAAAAATCTTGTCATCAAACAAGACATCGGCGAGCCGCTTCCGCTCGGACGCGGCGACGAGCGGCGCTTGACGCAAGTGCTTTTGAACATCATCAGCAATGCGATCAAATTCACCGACGCTGGCGGCGTGACGGTTTGCGCCCGCGCAATCGGCGAGCAGTTCGAACTTACCATCGAAGACACCGGTCCCGGCATCGCGCCGGAAGATCAGGCGCGCATATTCGAAGCCTTCCAGCAAGGCGACGATACAAGCACCCGGCAGAAGGGCGGCACCGGGCTTGGCCTGTCGATCAGCAAACGCTTCATAGAAATGCATGGCGGCTCGATTAAGGTCGCCTCGGCGCCGGGCGCTGGATCGATCTTCTCCATCGTTCTTCCGATCCGCGTCGATCAGCAAAAGGCCGCCGCATGAGCAAGCGCATTTTTTTCGTCGAGGATGCCTTTGACAACCCGCAGATCCTCCGCGACCTTCTGGCCAATGCCGGATTCGAACTGCTTCAGGCGACCGACGGCGATGCGGGCGTGTGTGGCGAAGCTTTGAGCACCCGCGCGATCCTCGCCCGGATTCGCGAACATCTTTCATGAAACAAGGGTGAAGCGTTTGCACAGTCCGCCGCGCATCCTGGCCGTCGACGACGTTCCGGAAAATCTCGAAATCGTCACCATGCGGCTCGCGGCGCATGGCTACGACGTCGTCACCGCGGCCGATGGCGAGGAAGGCCTCGCCAAGGCGCGCGCGCTCCAGCCTGATCTCATTCTTCTCGACATCATGATGCCCAAACTCGATGGCGTCTCCGTCCTGAAGGAGTTGAAGCGCGATGAGAGCCTCGGCTTCATCCCGGTGATCCTGCTCACCGCCAGGGCGGATCGGACCGACATCGTCGCGGGCCTTGACGCCGGCGCCGACGACTACCTGACCAAGCCTTTCGATCAGAGCGCCCTCGTCGCGCGGGTGCGCTCGATGCTGCGGATCAAGGCGCTGCACGACACCGTTCAGGACCAGGCCGCCAAGCTTGCCGAGCAGACAAGGGAGATGGCCGCGTGGAACGCGATGCTTGAAAAGCGGGTGGCCGAGCAAGTCGGCGAGATCGAGCGGATCAGCCGTCTCAAGCGTTTCTTATCGCCGCAGATCGCCGATCTCGTCGCCGCCAGCGGCCAATCCGAAAACCTTCTCGAAAGCCACCGGCGCGAAATCACGGTGCTGTTCTGCGACCTTCGCGGCTTCACCGCCTTCACCGAAATCGCCGAGCCCGAGGAGGTCATGAAGGTATTGAACGAATATCATCAGACCTTGGGCAGCCACATAGACCGCTATGAAGGGACGCTCGAACGTTTCGCCGGCGATGGGCTCCTGACCTTGTTCAACGATCCGCTGCCCTGCCCCGACCATGCCGAACGCGCGATCAGGATGGCGCTGGACATGCGGGAAAGCATCGCTCAGCTTGCCCAGATTTGGCGCAAGCGCGGGCATGAATTGGGTTTTGGAATCGGCGTCGCGCTCGGCTATGCAACCTTGGGCCGGATCGGCTTCGAGCGGCGCTTCGATTATTCCGCTGTCGGCAGCGTCACCAATCTCGCCTCCCGCCTCTGCGATGAAGCCAAGTCCGGTCAGATCCTCGTCGAGGCGAAGGCCTTCAACGCCGTCGAGGGCTTGTTCGAAACGCGCCCGCTGGCGCCAATCAGCTTGAAAGGATTCCGGCGGCCGGTCGAGGCATATGAGATTCTCGGCCTCTCCGCCCATCCTTCTTAAAATAGGAACAGCCTCGTTTATTCCGCCGGACGCCCGACCGAGCGCGGCCTTTCCACCTCCGCGGGCTTTTCCTCCGCCGTCGTTTCGGAGCCTTCGCCCTTCGCAAGACCAAGATGGCGCCAAAGCCGCCCGATCCCGCGGCCGATATCGTCCATCATGGCGAAGAAGGCGGGAACGAAAAGCAGCGAGAGCAGGGTGGAGACGATCAGGCCGCCAATAACGGCGATCGCCATCGGGGCGCGAAACTCGCCGCCGGCGCCGATCGCGAAGGCGCTCGGCAACATGCCGGCGACCATGGCCACCGTGGTCATGACAATGGGCCGGGCGCGCTTCTTGCCGGCCTCAACGATGGCCAAAGTGCGCTCCATGCCGCTCGCCATGGCCTCGATCGAGAAATCCACCAGCATGATCGCGTTCTTGGTCACGATCCCCATCAGCATCAAAATGCCGATGATGACCGGCATGCTCATCGGCCGGCCGGTCAGAAGCAGGCCCAAAATCGCGCCGCCGATCGAAAGCGGCAGGGAAAACAAGATAGTAACCGGCTGCAGGAAACTGGCGAACAGAATGACCAGCACCGCATAGACCATCATGAGGCCGCTGCGCATGGCCTCGGTGAAGCCGCTGAACAATTCGGCCATGGCCTCGGCGTCGCCAGATTTGGCGACCTTGATCCCTTTTGGCGGATGTTTCATCAAGGGCAGATCATAGATCGCCGTCTCGGCCTCGCTGAGCGTCGCGCCGCGCGCCAGGGAGGCCTGAATCATCGCCTGGCGCTGCCGATCGAAGCGGTTGATGCTCGCTTCGCCCTGCCCGAGTTCGATGTCGGCGATCGTGCGCAGCGACACGGCCGCGCCGGCGCCGGTCGGGACTTTGATGTTTTCAAGCACCTGCTTGTCGGTGCGCGCCTTGGCGTCGAGTTGGGCGCGGATCGGAATCAGCCTGTCGCCGGCGTCGAACTTGGCCAGGGCCGGACCGACGTCGCCGATCGTCGCTATGCGCAAGGTCTCGGACAGCCCCTCGGTCGAAACGCCGAGCCGCGCGGCGAGATCGCGGTTGAGCCGGACGAGGAGTTCCGGCCGCTCCAGCGAAGTCGAGGCCACCACGTCGGCGAGCAAGGGGATGCGCTTCATCTGATTGGCGAGTTCGGCGGCGAAATTCGCCACAGTGAGCGAATCCGGGCCGGTCACGACATAAGACACCGGCCGCTGGCCATAATCGTCGACGAACCATGCATGTATGTCGGGAACCTCGGCGAGTTCCACCCCGATCGCCAGTTCGAGGTCATGCACGCTCGCCTTGCGTTCCGAGCGCGGCGCATAATTCAAAATGAGCGAGGCCTTGCGCACGTCGCTGGTCGAGGGTGGAATATGGCCGCCATCGATAAAGACATGCGAGATTTCAGGATGTTTGCGCAGCCGCCTGGAAATCGCATCAGCCACGTTTTGGGTTTCGCCGAGCGTTGCGCCGGACGGCAATTCGATCGCCAGATGCGAGCGCGCGGCGTCCTGCGTCGGCTGAAAATCGGTCCCAAGCAGCTTGGTGCTGAGGATCGAAAGGACAAAGAGGACGAGGCCGATCGCGACCGTGCGATAGCGATTCTCGACCGACCATCCAACAAGGCGTCCATAGCGCTGCGTGACCGGCCCCTCGGCCACCTCTTCGCGCCCATGCGCCTTGAGGAAATAAGCGGCGAGCATGGGCGTGATGAGGCGCGCGGCAAGCAGCGAGAACAAGACTTCGGCGGAGACCGTCAGGCCGAACTGCTTGAAATATTGACCGGCGATATTGTTCATGAAACTGACCGGCACGAAAACCGCGACGATCGTCAGGCTGATCGCGATCACCGCCAAGCCGATCTCGTCGGCGGCGTCGATCGCCGCCTGATAGGCCGATTTTCCCATCCGGATGTGGCGCACGATGTTCTCGATCTCGACGATCGCGTCGTCGACGAGAATGCCGGTCGCGAGGGTGATCGCGAGAAGGCTCACGAGGTTCAGGGAAAAGCCGAGCTGATCCATGACAAAGAAGGCGGGCAGGATCGACAATGGCAAGGCGACCGCGGCGATCACGGTCGCGCGGAAATCCCGCAAGAACACGAAAACCACGATCACCGCGAGAGCCGCGCCTTCGAACAGCGTGCTCATGGCCGAATGATAATTGCCGAGCGTGTAGGTGACCGAGCTGTCAATGAGCTTCAGAGCGACATCGGGATGCGCTCGCGCGAGGTCGCCGATCCGCTTTTCAACTTCGGCGGCGACGGCGACATCGCTTGCGCCTTTCGAGCGCTGGATGCTGAAGGCGACGATCGGCTCGCCATCCAGCCGCGCGAAGGTGCGCGGTTCGGCGATCGTGTCGGTGACGACGCCAAGATCCTCAAGGCGCACTTCGCCGCCGCGCGGCAAGCTCAGCATCGTGCCAGCGAGTTCATTGAGGCTGCGCGCGCCCGCCAAGGTGCGGATCGATTGATCTTGGCCGCCGAGGTCGGCGCGTCCGCCGGTCAAGTCGAGATTATTGCCGCGCAGGCGGCGGCTGACGTCGGCGGCGGTCAGGCCAAAAGCGTCGAGGCGGGCGGGGTTGAGCGAAACGAGAATTTCCCGATCGACGCCGCCGACGCGTTCGACATTGCCGACGCCGCGGATTTCCTGCAGATCGCGTTTGACGACTTCATCGACGAAATTGGACAATTGCTCCGGCGTCTTGCCGGGAGCGATGGCCGCATAGGTGACGATGCTCGATCCGACCACCCCGACCTGCCGGATCAGCGGTTCGTTGATGCTGCGCGAGAGCGAGCCCCTGATCCTCGTGATGGCGTCCTTGACGTCGTTCAAGGCGCGATCCGTATTGGCGTCAAGCGCCAGCGTGATCGTCGTCGCCGAGACGCCGTCGGTGACCTGCGACATGATATGGCGCACGCCCTCGACGCCGGAGACGGCGTCCTCCACCTGTTTCGTCACCTGGGTCTCAAGTTCGGCCGGCGCCGCGCCAAACTGGGTGATGACGACGGTGATGATCGGCTGGTCCACGTTGGGAAGCAGCGTGATCGGCAATTTCTTGAAACTCGCGACGCCCAGCGCCAGGATAACCAGCGCGAAGACAACGGCGGGCAGCGGATGCCGAATCGACCAGGCCGAAACATTGATCGTCATCAGCGCAGCCCCGTCGATGGACCGGCATCCTCGCTTAGCACAGGGGAAACACGGTCGCCGTCCCTGAGCGAGGCCCCGGCATTGGCGACGACGAGTTCGCCGCTGCGCAGACCCTCCTGGATTTCGGCGTCATGCTCGGACAATATGCCGACCCTGACGCGAAGGGTCTCGATGAGATGGCCGCGCACCACTTGCACGCTGGTTCCATCGGTCTTGTAGAGGACAGCGGACCGCGGCACCGATATGCCGCAACTCTGCCGCGCATCGATTGTCGCTCGGACGAAACGCCCGGCGCGCAGCGCCGGATCGCGAGGGATCGCCACCCTGACATGCCCCATCTGCGTGACCGGATCGATTTCCGAAGCGACCTTGCGCACCCGGCCGTTCACTTCATGCCCCCGTTCGATCTCGATTCGCACGTTCTGGTCTTCCTTGATCGAAGAAAGGTCGATGCTCGACACTTCGACGTCGACCTCGATCAGCCCGTCGATCGCCAGCCGAAACAACGGCTCGCCGCGTGGAGAATAGGCGGCGCCGGGTCGCGCCGCGGATTTCACCACAAGGCCGGGCGCCGGCGCGCGCAGGACGATAGACGACGGCAGGGCGCTGGCCGATCCAGCCGCTCCGCCTCGGGCGGCGCCTGCTTCGCCGGCAGCGCGCCCCGGTCGGGCTGCGCTTGCGTCGCCGGCGGTCTGAGCCGATCCGGCGGCGCTTGCATCGCCGCCGATTCGTGAAAGCCGCGCCAGCGGCTGTCCATCGCTGACGATGTCGCCCTCCCCAGCCAAAACCTCGGCGACCTCATATCCCTCGAGCGCGAGAGCGACGATCGCGCTGGCTCGGGGCGCCAGAAAGCCTGTCACCCGGACCGCGGCTGAAAAACAGGCTGGCGCCGCTTGCGTCACGGTAACCGGCGTTCCCAACGTCGCATCTGCTTCCGGGCCGCTTTGTTGGACCGCCCCTTGGCTCCCTCGGCCGCCGTCCTTCGACGGCTCGGCGGCCTGAAGACAAGGCGCGCCAAGGAGCCAAAACACGACGCCCGCGAAGGCGCGTTTCCTCAGCCCCAGGGGAGCCAGAACGGGCGGAAATTTCATGTCAAGGATTTCATGGGATTCAGGCCGGGGATTTTGTCTGATGGCGCTCGATCAGCGCAGGCAAGGGCATTGTGGAACAAGGGTCAAAGTAACGAATTTTAGCCGCCGCTCAAGGCAGATCGCGCACAACTCGGAAGCCGTTAGCGTAATAGCGAAGTTCGGCGTCGTAAAGAAAACGCGACGCGGAACGAACGTAGCGCGCGCCGGCGTCGAAAGATCCGCCGCGCACAACCCTTTGCCGGCAAAGCCCTGTCGTCGCGGCGCTCCCATCATTCGGGGCGCCCTGATAGGAATCGCTCCAGCAATCCTCCACCCACTCCCCAACATTGCCGGCGGTGTCGAAAAGGCCGAACCCATTTGCCGGAAAAGAGCCGACGGGGGTCGGACGGCGGACGCCGCCGCCGCAGCCGCGGCAATTGGCGTGACCCGATTCAACTTCATCGCCCCACCAAAACGCCGTCGTCGTCCCGGCTCGGGCGACATATTCCCATTCCGCCTCGCTTGGAAGCCGGTAGGGATGGCCGCATTTGCGCGTAAGCCAGCCGACAAAGGCGTGCGCATCGCTCCAGCTCACTTCGCTCACCGGCAAATTTGTCCGGTCCCGGCCGTGATCGCCAGGACGCCAGCCCCCACAACCGCCATCGGCGACGCAAGCATCCCATTGCGCAAGGGTGACCTCGCTGCGCCCGGCCGCGAAAGGCTTGCCGATGACGACGGCATGAACCGGCTTTTCGGTGTCGAAATCCTCCGAGCCCATAGTGAATTCGCCGGCCGGCGCGACGACCAGTTCCGGGCACTCGGCGCCATCGCGGAAGATCACCCCGGGTTTCAGTTCGCCCGAAGGCGGGCCGATGCTGACGGGCGGACTATTTTCAGCCTTGGATTTCTGCCGTGAGACTTGAGATTGCGCCAGGCCCGGCCCTCCCTGGCCAAGACCGCCCGTCCCGAGGGGGGTGCCGATAAATACGTCGCCGGCGAGCGATGATTCCACAAACGGGACCTGCTCGCCATTGGTCGCGCGGGAGACGCCAAGCCGCGTGCGGTTGAAAATCTCTTCAGCGTTCAAATCCGGCGTACGCATTTCCTTGAGGAGTTCGCCGACGAAAATGCTGCTGTCGCCTTCGGCGTCGTTAATGACCTTTCCCGGCGCGGTCGAGGCGATGAGCAGGCTTTCGGACGGCAAGGCGATTGGGCCGAGCCCAGCGGACAGGCTTCGGAAGCGGCGCTCGAACGGATTGCGCCGGGAGGCGTCGAGGACAATCAGTTTGGCTTTGGCGCCGGCGCGCTCCATCGCGCCAAAAATGTCTTCGACGCCTATTCCTTGGCTTCGCACATCGGCTTCGGTCCAAATATCCGCGTCGACCGGGATCAAATAGGCGCGGCCTTTCGCCTGAACCCCATAGCCGCTGAAGAAGAACAAAGCGGTGGAGCCAGGCTTTACCTTCGCCGCAAAGGCCTCGATGGCGCGGCGCATGGCGTCCTTGCCAAGGTCCTCATGCATGTCCACAGCAAATCCGCTGCGCCGAAGTTCGTCGGCGAGGCCACGCGCGTTCTTGCCCGGCAAGGTCAAGGGCGGACTTGCGGCGGGGTAATCGGCATTGCCGATGATCAGGGCCGAAAGGGACCCGGCGCGAAGGGAGTCGCCGCTCTGCGGCGCCGCGCAAGATGGCCCATTGAAACCGAAACCGGCTGCGATGCTCAAGACAAAAAGCAAGAAAGCGCGCATGAATGAAGACCCGCAAACGATCCGCGAGCCGGACCGTTTCCCCGCCGATGCTTAGCATCACCTTGGAACGGAAGTCCACGTGATCGGAGGGCGATGCGCGTTCGCCGGCGCCCGGCTCGAAGCCGCCTTTGAGGGCGCGATTTATCGGCCGGAACGAGCCTCTCCGGCGGCCCTAAGCTTGCCTCCCGCTTTACTTCTGGCTGGAAGCCGATAGTCTATAAAATCTGGCAAGGCCTGGGATCATGGCTGTCGCCGAAACTTTGGGGATGGGCAAGGCTTGGCCGCAAATCTTGGGCTGAAGCGCTTTTCTTGCCGCAATTGAGCCGCGGATCAACGATCTAACTAGAGACTCGTTTCCGCTTTGACCTTGGGCGCACATCATGTCTTCCGCCATTTCGGATGAAGGCGATCGCGAAGCCGATGCGGCCGGCGACGCGCGGCGGCGAATTCTCTGTGTCTTCCCGCGCTATGTCCCCTCGTTCGGCACCTTCGAATACGCCTATCCTCTAACCGGAGGCGTGCGGGCTTTCATGCCGCCGCAAGGTCTCCTCGTCATCGCGGCCGTCCTGCCAAAGAATTGGGACGTCCGCTTCATTGACGAGAACATGACCGCCGCGAGCGCGGAGGATTTCGCCTGGGCCGATGCGGTGTTCGTCAGCGGAATGCATATCCAGCGCCGGCAGATCGAGGATATTCGGGCAAGGGCGCATGCGCTCGGCAAGGCGGTGGCGCTCGGCGGCCCTTCCGTTTCGGCGTGCCCGGAACTCTATCCGGATTTCGATTATTTGCACATAGGCGAACTTGGCGATGCGACTGACGCTCTCATTGCCCATCTCGTGCGCGATATATCGCGACCGCCGGCCCAGATCGCGCTGACGACAAGCCTGCGCCGCGACCTCGCCGAATTTCCTGTTCCAGCCTATGAACTGGCCAAGATCGACCGCTATTTTCTCGGCAGCATCCAATTTTCCAGCGGTTGCCCCTATACTTGCGAGTTTTGCGATATTCCCGGCCTTTATGGCCGCGCTCCGCGCCTCAAGACCCCGGCCCAGGTTGTCGCCGAACTCGACAAGCTGATCGCATGCGGCGTCAATGGCTCGGTCTATTTCGTCGATGATAATTTCGTCGCCAACCGGCGCGCCCTGCTCGATCTTTTGCCCCATCTCGTCACATGGCAGAAGCGCAATGGCTATGCGGTCAGCCTCTCTTGCGAAGCGACCCTCAATATAGCCCGGACGCCAGAAATCCTGCAACTCATGCGCGAGGCCGCGTTCGACACGATTTTCTGCGGAATCGAAACGCCCGAGCCCGATGCTCTAAGGGCAATCGACAAAGCGCATAACATGACTTTGCCGATCCTGGAGGCGGTGCGCGCCATAAACCGGCACGGGATGGAGGTCGTTTCCGGAATTATTCTTGGACTCGACACCGATACAAACGAAACGGGCGAGAGGATCCTCGCCTTTCTCGACCAATCCAAGATACCGATGGCAACGATCAACCTGCTCCAAGCCTTGCCGCGCACGCCCTTGTGGGACCGGCTGCGGAATGAAGGCCGGCTGCGCGAGGAGAACCTGGACGCCGAATCGAACGTCCAGTTCAGACTGCCTTACGATGAGGTGCTCGCCATGTGGCGCAACTGCATGGACAAGGCCTACCGGCCGGAAGCGCTGTTCGCCCGCTACGAATATCAGATGCGGGAAACAAGGCCCTACCGGCTCAAACGGCCAAACAGCCGGCAACGGCTTTCCGCGCGGAACATCCGCGCCGCCTTGCTCATTCTATCGAAGCTCCTTTGGAAGGTGGGCGTAAGGGGCGACTACAGGCGCGAATTCTGGACCTTTGTCCTGCCCCGCCTGATGCGCGGTCAAATCGAGCAGATTCTCAGCGTCGGCCTCGTCGCCCATCATCTCATCATGTTCGCGCGCGACGCATGTTCGGGCAAAGGCAACGCCTCGCATTACTCCGCCAAGACCCGCACGTTGGAATTGGAAAAGCCGCTGCCCCAGTGACGCCCAAAGCCCGACTGGCGAGCAGGACAAACTGTGGCTTTGGCACAACATAGATTGCAATTCCTGGCGGGCCCAGTTGCAAGTCTTCTTCATTCATTGCTTCAAAACGACGCCGCGAGCTACAAATTCGCCCAACAAGACGCCGGGGGGTGGGCTATGGGCAACTCAATTTCCACATACAGGGCATTTGCGGCCGCGCTTCTTGGCGGGACCGCGTTAAGTTGTCTCCTGCCCGGCCAGGGGGCGGAGGCCGCCTGCGTTGCGACGCCCGGCGCGACGCAGTTTGATGTCTCATGCACAGGCGCGACGGTCCTCCCGGCGCCAATAACCTATACGGTGGGCCCAGCGGAGCCGGCTAGCGTCGCCGTTATCCTCGGCTCGGACGGGAATCCTGCGAGCGTCTCTTACACCACCACCGCCTCCGCGGCTTTCGCCTTGACGCTGCAAGGCGGCGCTGGAACTTTCGGCTCCATCGATACTGGAAATCTCGGCGCGCCGAGTTCGATCGTCGGCGCCACCGACGGCGTCGGCATTCAATCAACCAACGGCGCTTCGATCCTCATCGGACAAAATTCCGCGGGCGGCGCCGGCCTCAACGCCAATGTGACCGGCCAAAACGGCTACGGGATCCTCGCCCTCGCAGCGAGTTCCGGAGCGGTGTCGATCACAACGGCGCCGGGGACTCTGATCACGGGAACGGGCAGCGCCGCGATTTTTGCGCAAGTCGCCGACGGCAATGCGCAGGTCGTGTTCAATGGCGATGTCCTGACCACAAATTTCTCTGGTCAATATGATGTGGAAGTCTCTTCTACCGGGGCCGGCAATATCACGATCGGCGGATCTGGAAACGCTCTCGCGGGCGGCATCTCCGCGGTAAGCTCCGGAACTGGCGGGATCATCATTCAAGGCTCCGGCAACACAACCGATCTCGCCAATGGTCCGGGCATATTGGCCGAGATCACCAACGCGGCGAATAATTCGGCGATACAAATTGCGCGCGGGGGCTTCATCGTCGGCGCCCTCGACGGCATTACCGCGACCACAGCAGGCGGCGGCGACATCACCATCGCCACCGCAGGGAATGTCACGGGTCTTGACGGATATGGCGTCAGCGCGGCGACGAATGGCGGACTGACGACAATCAATGTCGGCGCCGCAAGCACAATTTGGGGCTCGGCCGGCCCGCTCAACTTGTCCGGCACGTCGATCGTCAACAACGCCGGCGCGATCAGCTTCGTCAATGGCGTCGCCGCCAACACGATTTGGAATGCGACGACCCTCAATGGCCAGGGCGGCAGCTTGGCGATCGACGTGAATACGGCGTCAGCGGCCGCCGATCACCTGCAAGTGACGACCTTGAGCGGCGCCAACTCGATCCAGATTCATGCGATCGGCGCAGCGGGTCTCATCACCACTCCGATTCCGATCCTCACCGCAGCCAATCTGGCGCCGGGCGCGACTGTCGCCGCGGCCTATAATCCCGGGCTCATCAATTACAGCGTCGTTCAGCAAACCCCGGGCGATTATTTTCTCACCTCGCAAGTCAATGCGGGCGCGGCCGGAGCGACGCCGACCAGCATCAGCGCGATTCTCACGGCCCTCAACACTGGATTCTTTCAAAACGCCAGCGCTTTCGTCTCCGAACCGCCGAATCCCGAAAGAAACCAGATCAACGGCGGCCCGTGGATCCGAGTCGCCGCCGGACAAAACGATGTCAGTTCGATCGCCAGCGCGCAGAATCCCAACGGGATCACCAGCGCGCAGGAGAAGGTCCGCACCAGCTTCAATGGCTTTCAGACCGGCCTGGACCTCGGCGTCGCCAATGTCGAAGGGACAGGCTGGAATACGCATTTGGGCGTGACGGCCGGCCAAGTCCTGCTTCGCACCAACGACCTCTACGCAAACAACGTCAATAGCAATGTCCAGGTGCCCTTCATGGGCATCTATGGCGCGGTTACGGGACACGGCTTCTTCGGCGATTTTCTCATCCGGGAAGACTTCTATGGCATGAAACTCAACAATCCGGCCGCTTCCCTGGCCGGCTCGAATCTCAACGGAAAGGCCTTCGCCGCCAATGTCTCGGCCGGATACCGGTTCGATCTCCCATCGTCCTGGTTCGTCGAGCCCTCGGCCGCCTTCATGTATTCCAACCTCCATATCGACACCTTGCGGGTCGGCCTCGATTCCTCTCAAAATCTCGTTTTCGATCCCTTCGCGAGCAAGCTTGGCCGCTTTGGCGTGCGTGTTGGGACCACCGTTGTTCTCGATCGATTCCAGCTGGCGCTGCAGCCCTTCCTGTCCGGCAGCGTGTGGCGCGAATTCGCTGGCAGCACCGTCACCAATTTCAATGTCGGCCCGACGCTGGTTCCCCTGACCGACACAAGGATCGGGACATTCGGACAAATCGGGCTTGGCGTTTCCGGTCAGGTGCTGAATTCAGGCTTTCTCGGTTTCGTTCGCGGCGACTATCGTTTCGGCGCGAATATCACCGGCTATGCGCTCGTCGCCGGGCTTCGCTATCAGTTTTAGAGCGCGTTCCGATTGGATGGCATCATCCAATCGATAAGAACTCGCTCCAGATCAATAAGCTGGAGCATGATCCGCGACGCCCCTGGATTAGAGGTTTAGCGCCCGGCGTCCGGATCGCTCTTTGCCTTTCGGAGCCTCGCCCAAAGCTCTAGCCGCTTGCTGAGTTCTTGTTCGAAACCCCGGCTTGTCGGCGAATAGAGCTTCCGGCGCCCGAGGGTTTCCGGCCAATAGTCCTGGCCGGAGAAGGCCTCGGGTTCATCATGGTCATAGGCGTAATTTTCGCCATAGCCTTCGCTTTTCATGAGCTTGGTCGGCGCATTGAGGATAATTTTGGGAGGAGTCAGTGACCCATGATCCTTGGCGAGCCGCGTCGCCGCCTTAAAGGCCGCATAAGCGGCGTTCGATTTCGGCGCTGTCGCGACATAGATGACCGCATTGGCGATCGCGAGTTCGCCTTCCGGCGAGCCCAGGAAATCATAGGCGTCCTTGGCTGCATTGGCGATGAACAGCGCCTGCGGATCGGCAAGGCCGATGTCTTCGACCGCCATCCGGACCACGCGCCTGGCGATGAACAAGGGCGCTTCGCCGGCGTCGAACATGCGCGCGAGGTAATAGAGCGCCGCGTCGGGATCCGAGCCCCGCACCGATTTATGCAATGCGCTGATGAGGTTGTAATGGCCTTCCTGCGCTTTGTCGTAGATCGGCGCGCGCCGCTGCACGATTTGAGCGAGCTTTTCCGCATCGAAGATCTCGCCCGGCGCCGAGGCGCGCCAGACCTCCTCGGCGAGGGTCAAAGCCGCGCGGCCATCGCCATCGGCCATTCTGACCAGCGCCGCCCGCGCCAGCGAATCGAGCGGCAGCGGCTTGCCTTCGAAGCTTTCCGCCCGCGCCAGCATTTTCTCGATCGCCGCTGCGTCGAGCGCCCGGAAAATCAATACGCTCGCCCGCGATAGCAGCGCGGAATTAAGTTCGAAGCTCGGGTTTTCGGTCGTCGCTCCGATCAAGGTGACGGAGCCGTCCTCCATCACCGGAAGAAAACTATCCTGTTGGGCCCGGTTGAAGCGATGGACCTCGTCAACGAAAAGCAATGTTCCGCGACCTAATGCGCGCCGGCCCCTCGCCTCCTCGAAGATTTTTTTCAGATCGGCGACGCCAGAAAATATCGCGGAAATCTGGACAAAAGCGAATTTCGTCTCATGCGCGAGCAACCGCGCGACCGTCGTCTTGCCGGTTCCCGGCGGCCCCCAGAAAATAAGGCTGCCAAGCGCGCCGGAAGCGATGCGCCGCGTCAGCGCGCCCTCCGGCCCAAGAAGATGGTCCTGACCGACGACTTCAGCGAGACTTTTTGGGCGCAGCCGGTCGGCAAGCGGATGCGGCGCGTCCTTCTCGAGACCGGCGGCGGCGAAAAGATCTGTCATATCGCCTGCAATCGGGGCTGGAGCATGAGCCACAAAAGGCTGCGTTAAAGCAAAATGCGGCCGTCGGCTTTCGGGTGAAATGTTGCAGGACCGAAACGTGAAGTCCAGCCTGCGCTCAACCGCCAAGCACCGTCGTTATGAACTCGCCGCCGCGCTCGATCGTCAATTTCCAATAGGGATGCCTGTCGCTGGTCGCCCTTTCTATGTCGCGCGTCAGCGCAATCTTGGCGTCGTTGACGGTGAGAATCACATCGCCTTTCTTGAAATTGACCGCTGCCGCCGGAGTGCCGTCCTCGACCTCGCTGATGACGACGCCTTCGCTCACGCCGCGGATCGAAAACTCTTCCGACACGGCCGGCGACAAATTGATCAAAGTCGCGCCCGCAAAGGGCGAATTGCCTTGCGGCTTGATCGGTTCGCGCGCCGGCGTTTCCGGCGCGGCCGTTAGCTTGACGGCGGCAGAAACCGGCCGGCCATTTCGAAAAAGAGACAGGGACGCGATTCCGCCCAAGGGCTTCGTCGCCATCCGATAGCCCAGGCTCTCAGGATCATCGACGCTCAGCCCATCGATGGCGGTAATGAGATCGCCGCGCTTTATGCCCGCTTCCGCCGCCGGACCGCCCAAAGAAATGTCGGTGACGAGGGCTCCAGATGGTCTGTCGAGGCCGAGGGAATCGGCAATTTCTTTTGAAACGATCTGCAGACTGGCGCCAAGCCACGGCCGCCGCACTTGCCGGCCTCCCCCTTTTGCGGCGGCGACGACAATTTTCACCATATTGACCGGGATCGCAAAACCGATTCCGACCGAACCGCCCGATTGCGAAAAGATTGCCGAATTGATGCCAGCCAACCGCGCCTTCATATCGATGAGGGCGCCGCCGGAATTGCCCGGATTGATCGCCGCGTCGGTCTGAATGAAAAAGCCATAGTCGGAGATGCCGACCTGAGTGCGCGCCAGAGCCGAGACGATCCCCTGCGTTACGGTCTGCCCGACCCCGAAAGGATTGCCAATGGCGAGAACAATGTCTCCGACCTCCAGAACATCGGAATCGCCCAAATCCAGCACCGGGAAATTAGAGCCCTCCTTCAGCCGCAAAACGGCGAGGTCCGTGCGCTGATCGCGCAAGATGATTTCGGCGGCGAACTCGCGCTTGTCCGCGAGTGCAACTTTCACGTCAGTCATCCCTTCGATGACATGATGATTAGTAACGACGAGACCTGAGGGATCGACCAGCACTCCCGAGCCAAGCGACTGCGCGGTAGGCCCCCCCGGCCGCGAATTGCCGCCATCGCCGAAGAAACGGCGAAAAACCGGATCGTCGAAAAGAGGATTGCGCGGACGTCGGTCCGTCCGCGACGCATAAACGTTGACGACGGCGGGTTGGGCCTTTTTGACGATCTGCGCAAAGGACAGGAGGAGTTCGCCTCTTGTCTCCGGCGGCTGACGCAGAACCTCCGCGCGAAGGATATCGGGTCCGAGCAGACCCGCGAGCGCTAGAAATGACGCAGCAATGACTTGGAGGAAATGGCGGAAGGTTTTCATGGATCGCTCCGGACCATCCAGTTTAAGCCCTCTCGGATCATTTTCAAGCGACGCGGAGACAGGTTTGCGTCAAGAAAACTCTTACAAAACAAACCCCTAATGGGCTTCCGAATGGGATGGATCCATCTAACCGAAGGATTCACTCAAATTTGAAAAGTTCGCGTATGTCGTAATCAAAAAAGTCGATCAACTTCTTTCTCAACTCTGGCTTGGCGTTGGTTCAAAGCGCCGAACGCAAGGCGAAGCCGTAAAAAAAGCCTTGGGCGGCTGCGGCGCATCTGCACGCGGCGAACGGGCGTCCCGTTCCTTCGATCGCGCTTAGGAGCGCGATCGAATCCTAGGGGACGGACCGTCCTTAGTCATGCTTCAGGCCGCGGCCTCTTCATCCCCGCCCAAGACGGGACCGGAATCCTTGCCCTTCGCCTCGACGTCGCGATCGACGAATTCGATCACCGCCATAGGAGCATTGTCGCCATAGCGGAATCCCGCCTTCAAGACGCGAATATAGCCGCCGTGACGCTCCTTGTAGCGCGGCGCGAGGACCGAAAACAGCTTTCCGACGAGCGCGACATCCTTGATCTGGGCAATCGCCTGCCGACGCGCGTGAAGGTCGCCGCGCTTGCCGAGCGTGATGAGCTTTTCCACGATCGGCCGCAGATCCTTCGCCTTCGGCAGCGTCGTGACGATCTGCTCATGCTTGATGAGCGCTTGGCTCATATTGGCGAACATCGCTTTCCGATGTTCGTGCGTGCGGCCGAAGCGGCGCTTTGCGTGTCCGTGATACATGGCTCTCTCCGTTGATTATGCGGCCGCCGTGCCAAGGTACGGCCGGTTCCCACGTTTCCCATCGCGCTTTTCAAGCTGCGCCGGGGCGGGATCAGGTTGTCCAGAGAACGATCTAGAGCCCGGCGCGAAAATGGGCCTGGCTGTTGGAATCGCGCTCCAGTTCTTTATCTTGATGCGCTTTCCTGACGCGAACCGGCGAACGCTTCGCTCGAAAATGCCTCTAGTAATGTTCCTCGAAACGCTTGGCGAGTTCGTCAATATTGTCCGGCGGCCAGCCGGTGACCTCCATGCCAAGATGCAGGCCCATCTGAGCCAGCACTTCCTTGATCTCATTCAACGACTTGCGCCCGAAATTCGGGGTGCGGAGCATTTCCGCTTCGCTCTTTTGAATAAGGTCGCCGATATAGACGATATTGTCGTTCTTCAGGCAATTGGCTGAACGGACCGACAATTCGAGTTCGTCGACCTTCTTCAGCAGCGCAGGATTGAAGGCGAGTTCGGGGATCGACGGGGTCGTCTCGACGCGGCGCGGCTCTTCGAAATTGACGAAGACATTGAGCTGATCCTGCAGGATGCGCGCGGAAAAGGCGACGGCGTCTTCCGGCGACAGCGATCCGTTGGTTTCCACCTGAATGGTCAGCTTGTCGTAATCGAGAATCTGGCCTTCGCGGGTGTTTTCGACGCGATAGCTCACTTTTTTGACCGGCGAATAGAGGCTGTCGATCGGGATCAAGCCGATCGGCGCGTCCTCGGCGCGGTTACGGTCCGCCGCGACATAGCCCTTGCCGGAGTTGACGGTGAATTCCATCCGGATCTCGGCGCCCTCGTCGAGGGTGCAAATGACAAGGCCGGGATTGAGGATCGAAATATCGCCGACGGTCGCGATATCGCCGGCGGTGACCTTGCCGGGACCCTGCTTCTTCAAAATCATGCGCTTGGGGCCATCGCCCGGCATCTTGATCGCGATGTCCTTGATATTGAGGACAATATCGGTGACGTCCTCGCGCACGCCGGGGATCGACGAAAATTCATGCAAGACGCCATCGATATGGACCGACGTAATCGCCGCGCCCTGCAGCGACGACAATAAAATGCGGCGCAGGGCGTTGCCCAAGGTCAGGCCAAAGCCGCGCTCCAGCGGCTCGGCCACGATCGTCGCCAAGCGCCTTGGATCGTCACCCGAGGCGACCTCGAGCTTATTCGGCTTGATGAGCTCCTGCCAATTCTTTTGAATCACGACGGCGCCTTTCCTCGATGCAAAGGCGCCGGCCGGGCGCCTTGCGATTTATGCCGAAATGAAAGCCAAACGGAACTTCGAGACCGCCAGCCCCTTCGCGCTCAAACGCGCCGCCGCTTGCGGGGACGGCAGCCATTGTGCGGGATCGGGGTGACGTCGCGAATGGAGGTCACGGTGAAGCCCGCGGCCTGCAAAGCGCGCAAAGCCGATTCGCGGCCGGACCCAGGTCCAGACACCTCGACTTCGAGGGTGCGCATCCCATGCTCGGCTGCTTTTCTGGCGCAATCCTCCGCCGCCATTTGCGCCGCGTAAGGCGTCGACTTGCGCGAACCCTTGAACCCCATGGTCCCCGCCGAGGACCACGAGATCGTATTGCCTTGCGCGTCGGTGATCGTAATCATCGTATTGTTAAAGGTCGAATTCACATGCGCCACGCCGGACACGATGTTCTTGCGCTCGCGGCGGCGAACGCGGGTAGCCTCTTTTGCCATGGTCTCTTTCCTTCAAGCGCGCCCGTAATGCCAGGCGCTCGGGATCTTTGTAATTGTTGCGGCGACGCTGGACGCGTCCGCTTTACTTCTTCTTGCCGGCGATGGGCTTCGCCTTGCCCTTGCGGGTGCGCGCATTGGTATGGGTGCGCTGGCCGCGAACCGGCAATTGGCGCCGGTGACGGAGGCCGCGATAGCAGCCAAGATCCATCAGGCGCTTGATGTTGATGGCGACCTCGCGGCGAAGATCGCCTTCCACCATATAATCCCGGTCGATGGTCTCGCGGATCTGCAAGACTTCCGAGTCGGTCAATTCGGCGACGCGCCGCTCGGCGGGGATATTGACCTTTTCGCAAATTTCCTCGGCCTTCCTGGGACCGATGCCATGAATATATTGAAGTGCGATCACGACCCGCTTATTGGTCGGTATATTGACGCCTGCGATACGAGCCAAAACTCATTACTCCATTTGGGCCGCGCGAGTTTGAAGGCCAGGCGGCGGAATGTTCGCCCCGCGTCCGGTGGAGGCCGGCCCTTGCGAAGCGCCCGACAAAAGCAGACCGGCGACCTAAACGGCAAGGCCCCGGAAACGCTCGTCTCAGGCTGGAAGCGGTCTCGATAGCCGATCGCGCCGGCCGCGTCAACTGCCTGTCGCTGTTGCGGCGCACTCTCGGCGCGCCGGATCGCGGCTGATAATCGCCCTGCCCTCCCGCAAACCATGCTGTTGCATTCGCCGATTGTTTGCGCCATATAGCCCAAGCCAGCGGGTTTTTCGCCTCTGGCGCGGATGCGGGTGTAGCTCAGGGGTAGAGCACAACCTTGCCAAGGTTGGGGTCGAGGGTTCGAATCCCTTCGCCCGCTCCAAAATATCTTATATATTTCAAGCTATTAAAAGCGGCCCCCTCGGGGCCGTTTTTGCTTACACGATCGACTTGCGGCCTCACTGTAAGCGCCTTGTAAGCAAATGGGATCGAAGTTTCGGCTCCGATGGCGCACTTCAGATGGTGGGCGGACGACAACTTCGTGGGCCGGTAGCCGTCGGGAGACAGCCAAACCGACGAGACTGCGCATCAAACTGAAGACCGAGATCCATGGTCGTCTTGCCCTTCTTCGGAGCTCGACGAAGGGCAGCATGCTTGCCGATAACCTCTGCAGGTGACAAGCAGCCAAATTGTATCGGGCGAGATGCACTTCGAAGGCACGGCAACTCGATGAAGGCCGCGCACGGTCCATCAAGACGACGAAGAACGACGAGTTAATTAGCTGCATCGGATGCATGTTTTAGCAGCGCGGCTGACGCACGATGCCGACCATGGAAAGACTGCTCTGTATGGTGGTTTCGTGGAGCGTCTTGGAGTACCTCGAACAGGAGGACATTGCCGCGTTTTTGCCAGAATATATATACCATATAATAAATATAAATTATGAATATATAACCCAGGACGCTGGCGCATGGTCAACCTTGTCTCGATCTCCCAGGCGCTCCTGGTCGCCGAGCATCTCAGCTTCAGCCGTGCGGCGCAGGCCCTGGGCATCCGGCAGTCGGCCGTGAGCCGGCGGGTGCGGGCGCTGGAGGATAAGCTCGGCGTTTCCCTATTCGAGCGCGACGCGAACGGCATCCGGCTGACAGAGGCTGGGCGTCGGTTTCTGGACCGGTCGCGTTCGGCATTGGCCGAGATCGATCACGCAGTGAAGGCCGCC
This sequence comes from Methylocapsa aurea, assembly GCF_000746085.1. Lineage (GTDB taxonomy): Bacteria > Pseudomonadota > Alphaproteobacteria > Rhizobiales > Beijerinckiaceae > Methylocapsa > Methylocapsa aurea. The sequence goes on from NZ_JQKO01000015.1 coordinate 101,545, forward strand.
GCCAATGCCGGGCGCGGCGCTGAGGGCGCAATACGAATCGGGATCCTGTCGTTGCTGTCGGGCGGTTTCGTGCGCGAGTTGGTTCGCACTTATCGCGAAACGCATCCGGCGATCGCCATCGATATCGTCGAGGGCTCCGCAAGCGAGCACCTGACCCGGATCAGCGAGCGTCTACTCGACATTGCTTTCGTCACCGGGACCCCATCGATGCCACTGCGATACCATCGTCCTGTGGGAGGCTCGCGTCTTCGCTGTCCTGCCGGCGCGGCATCACCTCGCCGACGAAGACAAAGTCGGTTGGGAGGCGCTGACGGACGAGCGCTTCATCGTCAGCCGCGATGCGCCTGGCCCGGAAATCCATGACTATATCGTCCAGCGGCTGGCGGATCTCAGGCATAGTCGGGCGGTCGAGCGCTATGGCGTCGGCCGCGAGACTTTGATGCATCTGGTCGGGCTTAACTTCGGCATCACCCTGATCAGTGAAGCGGGGACGGCGACGCGCTATCCTGACGTTGTCTTCCGGCCCCTTGCGACATCAGCGGATATATTACCGTACAGCGCCGTCTGGCTGCCGGGAAACGACAATCCGGCGCTTCGGCGTCTTCTCAGTCTGGCCCGGTCGTTGTCGTCGGGCCGGCCGGCTCCGCAGGGGCCGGAGATTGCTTCCTATTATTCCGCGCTTTCGCAAAGACGCGGTCACTCGCGATGAAGCGGGGCAACAGCCAGAGTTTTTCACTGAGAACTGACCCATGTTTTGACCTCCCCCTGGCTGATTTGTCGGGGGATCCAGGAGTGATCGACATGGCGTTATTGAGCGTAATCCGGCGCTGGCATTTCCGGCAGGACGTCCCGATCCGGGAGATCGAGCGGCGGACGGGATTGTCCCGGAACACGATCCGCAAATACCTGCGGGCGGACGCGGTTGAGCCAAAGTTCAAGGTTCCCGATCGGCCAAGCAAATTGGACCCATTCGCCGAGAAGCTGGCGGGTTGGCTGCGGCAGGAAGCAGTCAAATCGCGCAAGC
>NZ_JQKO01000016.1 GCF_000746085.1 Methylocapsa aurea
GCTCAGCAAACTTTACGAGCGCACCAGCGTCGTCATCACCACCAATCTCAGCTTCAGCGAGTGGGCCGGAGTGTTCGGCGACGCTAAGATGACCACCGCACTGCTGGACCGGCTGACCCACCATTGCCATATCATTGAGACAGGCAACGACAGCTACCGGTTCAAGGCAAGCGCCGCAGCTCCCAAAACACGAAAGGAAAAATCCGCCGCTTGACCCTCGCCCGCAACGCGGGACACAACATCCACCCGGGTCACTTCTCAATGAAAATCCCGGGTCAGTTCGAAGCGGAAATCAACAGATAGCCCTTCTCGATCGCTTCCCGCTCAGCACGCAACAGGTTGGTATTATGAAAGGCGGTGCCGCCAGCCAAGCAGCCGCGCAGGTCTTGCGAGGCGCCGGTCAAATCCCGCGTCGGCAGCGCCTCGATAACTGTCGTGGCGGGACCGAGGCCCAGTTCCTTCGAGAGGTATCGGGCGCAGCCCTGGGCCGGGCCTCGCATATTGCGAAACACGAGCAATTTTTCGCCCTTTGCGACTAACTGCTTCGCCAGCGGCACGATCACATCCTGCGAACTCGGTTTGTCACGGCGCTGCACAATCTGATGCGCCGGGAGCATTGCCTCCGACTTGGTCGCGCCGTCCACATCAACGAACTGAAACGTTCCACGGCGATCGAGTACACCCTCGATCAACGGCACGGGCCGCTCCCGCGACGTGAGCAAAGGCAGATCGAGCCAGCGATCGAAATTATTAAGCTTCCCGATAACAGCCGAGAGGACTACCAACTGGGGCCAAACACCGCGCTGCCGCGCCCTGACCAAAAGTGCGAAGATTAGTTCGACCGTGATTCCGCGATTGGGATCGGTGATAAACTGACCCTCGTCGAGCACCACCAAGCCCAATTGATTGAGCAGGCGCGGCGATCCAAGCGCTAGGTTGAGGAAGGTCTCGTAAGTAAAGAAGCCGAGATCGTAGCGGCCGGTCAGGACCGGACCGACGCCATCCGCCGCGTCGCCGCTGCACCGGACCACACGCAGGCCAGCCGGCCCATAGCGCTGGCTGAAGTCTTCGAACTTCTCGTTGACCAGGGCACGGTACGGTAGGAGGAATGCCGCCTTTTTTCCGGCCGTTACGGCCTGGATCGCGGCCACCTCGCCGATCAGTGTCTTGCCCGAGCTCGTCGGCGCGACCACGAGCAACGACTTGCCGTCGAGCACCCCATGCTCATTAACTGCCTTGAGCTGAAGAGCGTTGAGCCCGCTCGGGAAGTCCGCCGTCCACTGGCCGACGATATCCTCCGGAAAGCCGTACGCCGCGAATTCCGCAAACGAGCCGGACATCTCGTGGATCGAAAATGCGGGAAATGCCGCAACGAAGTTGTCGCCGCGTTTGAGCACCGGGAAGGTCAGGCCGCCCTGGACAGTCCCTAGGAAGACGGGCGTTTGAGTAACACCGATGCGCTCGGCTTCGACCCGGGCAAGCCGGATGATCTCGCCGGCGATCTCTGGAAAGCTTACTGACGCCCCTTCGCCCCTGCTCAATGCCTCGATCGTGGCGTATGTGAGCAGCCCATGGCCGGTCCCTGGCTGCTCCCACGCCGCTTCGCTTGCGGCGCACGCAGCAAGGAGGATGCGCCCCTCGCCATAGATGCCCGCGAGCGCGAAGGCGTTGCGTGGTCGCGCGGCCGTCTCGAGCACACGCGCTGGCGCCTGGCCGCTAAAGCAACAATCAAGGATGCACAGCACCGCACGTGCCTTGGTGCTCTTGAATGCCTCAGCGAGGGCGGTCATCGACAGCGCAGTGCCCGCGAGATCCGCAACATCAGTGTCGAACAACACCAGGCTTCCGTCCGGCGAGCCATGGCCCGCGAAGCTGATGACGATCACATCATCTTCCTGCGCGGTTGATAGCGTTCCCAGAATGGCCTGCGACACCTCAGTGTGGGTCGCGCGGTCGTCGACCAGAAGCCGCGCCGTCATTCCATCGACAGTGTCGGTGAACAACGCCCACAACGTCATCGCGTCGCGCCGAGCACCGCCAAGCTCCGGGATCGCGGGGTCCCGATGTTTGTTTATGCCGACGAAGATGGCCCTGACCGCCACGTCTCTCCCAATCTCTATGCTGCTATGGCCGTATCCGGCTTCCAGATTATTGGTTCGTAGTTCACGATCGTGCCCCCGCTCGCGGTTCGTCCCATTTCGATCGTAATCAGCCGGTCGTCCTGGAACGCGGGACTAAGCTCAAGCGTCAGGTAGTCGAATAGCGGCTTCTCATGCACAGCGATGATCACCTGGCGGCCGTGCTGTTTCGATAGGGTCCGAAGAAGGGCCGCGAACTGAGCGATATGCACCTCGTCCATGCTTTGAACCGGATCATCGATCACCAGCCAAGGCAGCGTCGGCTTGACGGACAGGTGCAAGGCGAGAAAGAGCGTCAATGCAGCCGTATTCAGGTTGCCTGCGCTCAACATCGCACGCGGATTTCCGCCCTTTCCGCCTGTGCGATAAACCGTCTCGAGGACCGCTTCGACGGGACCACTTTGAGTTTCAGGGAGAGCAAAGGCCGGCACGAAGGGCTCGTCCGGGGCAAGGTGAACAAAGAGATCGCGCCAAACAGCATTGAGCGAATCATTGAAGACCCGACGCACGATGTTTGTCCGGGCATCGCGTGCGCGCCGTCCGAGTTCGCGTGCCTGCTGGATTCGCACATCCGCTTTCTCTTTTGCAGTCGTTAGCCGGCTAAGACGCTCCTCTCCCCCTTTGACGGCGTCGGCCACCCCGCCGCGCCGTGCGACTAAGGCCTGTCGTTCGCGGAGTTCGATCAAGCCGTCGCGGCGGGCCGACTGCCGCACGACCAAAGTCGTTTCCCGCTCGGCGATGTTGCCTTGGAAGCGTTCGAGCGCGGTTTCCAAACTCTCTGTCTGCCCAATCGCATCAAGGCTTAGATCCTGCGCAAAGCGGGTCGCGGACACGCGTAACGTCGTTGCTCGTTCGTCGCGGCTGCGATACTCGGCCAGCCGCTGCGATGCGGCAGCCGCCGCGCCGATCAGTTGCTCACCGGCCGTGGTTGCTAGTGCGATTTCCATCAGAGCTCTCTGAAGCTCCTCAAGTCGAGCGCGTCGGCCCTTTAGATCGTCGCGCGCCGTCGCGGCGAGTTGGCCGGCCGCGATTGCAGCCCGTTCTCGTTCCGCGTCGGCCAAAGTCTTGGCTGCATTCGCTCGCTCGCGTGTGAGCGCCTGGAGCCTGCCTGCGCTTTCCGTCAACGCTGCAATATGGTTCGAGACGTGAGCCTGCAGCGACCCTCCTGACGTCTCGCCAAAGTCACGTCCACACACCGGACAGTCCTCTGAGTGGATGTGCGGAAGTATTCCGGCAAGTGCTTGCGCCAACGTTCCCGCCGCTGCGGCATGGCCTGCGATCTGATTGTCGAGCACGGCGGCGCGCGACCGAGCCCGTTCCAAGTTCTGATCCAGCGTTGCAATGCGTCCCGTAGCGTCGGCGTCCCGCGTCAGCACTGTAACGCACCGGTTCAGCTCTGCGTTAAGCGTTTGAAGCGCCGCCGCGCGCGCCCGCTCCGGTCCGACCGCCTGTGGCAAGGCAAGGTCCGCAAGGAATCCGGAAAGGCGGGCAAAGAGACCCTCAAGGGCACTGCCGGTCGACGACCGCCACGCATCGAGGGCCGCGTTGGCTTCGGTCGAGGCCCGTTCCGCGCCATCGCGGTCAGCCGCGTCGACAGGTGACTGGATGCTCCGCCATTGATCACGCGTTGCGATGATATCGCGGCGCAATCGCGCCAAGCGTTGAAGCTCCGGCTCCTCCGGTCGGTTTTCAAAAATATGGGTCAGCTCCGCATCCGCGGGTGTCGGTGTCGACGGCATGTTCAGCGCCGTGAGTTTGTTCAATAACCGATCCGTAGCGGCTTTAATCTCTCCATCGAGCCGCAGTTTCTCGGCGGAATCTCGGCGTATGTCCTTCTCAAGAGTTGGGATAGTTTCGCGAGCGTCCCAATAAAGCGGTACGGACTCACGAAGGCGGCGCACATCGCCCGCATCGTGCAAGCCCTCGATCAAGGCGTCCAGATGATCCAGGCCCAGCAGGTCTTTGACGAACTTAGTCAGCGGAGAATCGCTCTTCCGCGTATCCTTGTCCTCATAGATTTCCAGCAGCCGGCCAAGGCTAGCCTGCGCCAGGTAACATCGCTCGCTGTAGAAGTGCGCCTGCTCCCGGGACAGCACCGCATCACCGGAAACACTCGACCGGCCAACGACAATATCGGTCGATCTGGAAGCCCCATTCAATCCATCGACGGTCGCGGCGACATGGCCCTCCTTGGCCTCCTTATGGACGAGATGAGCTAAATAGTCGCGATCGAGTCGCGCCAGCGACGGCAGCTGAGCCGTCAAACCCAGCTCGATCGCCGATAGCAGACTCGTCTTGCCGGTTCCGTTTTGGCCATGGATGAGAACGACAGGCGCATCCAGCGGCACCGTCACCGAGCCCTTGATGCTGCGGAAATTCGTGACCGTGATGGATCTCAAGAAGCGGGTCATGGTTCCTCGCCCTCCTCTTCATCTGTCATGGGCTCGGCAATGATCGCGTGCAGGCGCGCCTGCACAGCATCCGCCCCCTTCTGCGCCAAATCAACGAGAGCAGCCACCTCGGGTTCCAGACCTTCCAGTTGAGCCGCGATCTCCGTCAGCGGATCGGCGAGACTGGCGTTCGCCTCGGGCAAGCTCAGCGGCATAAGCACTGCTAGCCAGTTCCGGAGGGTGATGTCTGGATCTTCATCCAGCACGGCCCCAATCGGCAAAACACGGCACACCCTGGAGAGCGAATCGAGCGTGGCGGAACTCGGCCGTGGGCCCGCGAGCACGACCGTCACCGGCCGTTTGGATTGCACCACATCCATAGCCCGGGCGATGCCCTCGATCTTGCTTAAGATGCGCCTTTCCTCATCGAAGGCCGTATCGGCAACGAGAATGAGATCCGGCGACGGAGCCGTGCCGATGAAGGCGGCAGGCAAATCGAACTTCAATCCGGCGATTTCGAGCGGCGTCGACAAGCGGCGATACTTGGCACTGGCCAGAACCTCGGCCACACGATCGACAGGGGTCGCCGCAGTCATAAGGCTATCTCTTCGCGGAACCGCTGGACGAGCTCCGCGCTCGTCGCGACCTCGCTCATCAAATTGGCGATGCTTACTTCCCGGAGTCCCAACTTGCCGGTCCGCCCCGGCGCGCCACGCGGCGACCTCGGCAGGCGCAGTGGAACTTCAAGGCTATGAACCAAGATTGCCTCGTCACCGTCGACGAGATGCCCGTGGTGCCGCAGACGAAGCGCCGCCTGGCTATTGGCAGCGAAGAACATCTTGGCTGAGGCGGCAGGCGAATTCACACGTATGGCGCCAGCCGTCGAGTCGGTGGGGTCAGTCACATCCAAGTTCCAAGAGCCGTCCTTGACACCGACGCCAAGAATACCCGTCGCGACGGCGACTTCCCGCAAGCCTGAGGCAGGAAGGCTCATATCGGCCGCCATTTGCTGCAGGGGCATCGGCGAAATCGGATTGTAAGGCCTCGGCGGGGCTCCCGCATGCCCATCGCGAAACAACGTGATCGCCCGGCTGCCCTGATCGATCAGGTCGTGCATGAAGGTCAGGCGATCCGGTTCCGCCGCGGCCGCCAATAGATCTCGAACGGCCAGCACGCCGTCCTGCAGCGCTTGCTGTTCGCCAGCTCCGAGAGCGCCGGGCGCGAGTTCGATCAACCGCCTCAGCTTCGAGCAAAGTACGTGCAACACCAGGGCGACGAGGAGCGGTTTGGCGAAGGCGCGGATCAGCGCGCTATCCATGATCCGCTGGCGGCTGACCGCGGTATAGGCCGCCCGATAGACATTTTTCAGCAACCCGCGCTGGTCGACGCCAATCACATTCTCGGAAAACACATAGCTCGGCCGATCGCCGGGCCACGGCCAGGCCATCCGCGCCTCCGCGTGCGCAAATATCGCTTGGATGTTTGCGTCCTGCGCCGACAACCCCATCATTAGGGTTGGCTTGGCGGCGATCAGGTCGATCAGACGATTGACCATGGCGGCATTTTCCGGCTGTGCCACCCAGCCGTGGATTTGCGACTGCCGGCCGACCAGATAGGGACGAAAGGTCGCTTCATCGCCACAGGCCTTGACTGCGCAACCGTGGAATTTGAACAACCGCGCCTTGAGCTCCGGCTCGCGCAGATCTTCGGGCCGGACGCAGACGACCAGTGCGGGCGTTCCGCGTGTCAGCCGTTCGACCGCCTTCTCGACGAGACCATCCCAATTTGCCGATGCGATCTCCGACGCCAGGCCTTCCAAGATTAGGATGGCAATGCAGATGTGCTCGATATCCGGTTCAAGAGCTGGATCGGCGAAGGTCGCTGTGATGTTCACACCGTTCCACAGCACGAAATCTTCTGGCTCGCCTTCAACTGGCGTCTCCAGAAGATGCGCGTATTCCCCGATCAGTCGTTCCGTGATCGCCGTTGCGTCGGGCCAGTCGACGAATGGTCGCGTAAAGTCGATCCGACGCTTTTCGTCGTCGCTCAGGTGGGCGAGGACGAGCGCTTCCTCAAGCGCCGCTTTGAAACGGCAGACCGGGTCGCCCACATCGATTCGTGCCCGAAGAAACTCAATGACGCGCGGGACAACGTTTTTGAGCCCGTCGACGCGGCCGAATGAAATGCCGGACCCTAGCCACAGCACATAGCGGTCTTCGGCGACACCTTTGGCGAAAGCTTCAAACTGGCCGTCGAGCAGCGCGAGCGTTTCGCTGACAGAAATGCTTGCGGCATGCGGGGCGAGGGCCATCAACGCTCCTCAGCGCTGCGGACGCCAATAACCAATCTCGTCTTTGCCTTCATGCGCTGTTCTCCCGATTTCTTTAAGTTAGGCAGTCTTTCGAACGATTATTTGAACATCTCCGTGATGTCCGTCATCGGTCGGAACAGTTTCATCGGCTGATCGGGCAATGACAGGAAACTCTCACGCTCGTAAAACCGCCTTGCATTCTCATCCTTGGCTTCGACGATCACAGCAAAGGACGCGATCTCGCTGCGCACCGATCGGAACAGCGCGTCGGCCAGCAGGAAGCGCCCGTAACCGTTGCCTTGATGCCGTCGATCCACCGCAAGTCGCCCGAGCAGGGTCGCCGGCACGAGGGGGTAGCGCGGCAGCTTCCGGGTGATCTGCGCCGGCAACTCCGCCAGGTTCACGCTCGTCGCCGACAAGGTATAGTACCCTCCGATGGCGCCATCGGGCAGCACCAGCACGAACGGGGCTGCCATATTCTTTCGAGCATCCTGCCCGGCCTGGACCCGCAAATACCGATCGAGTAGCTCTACACCACTCTCGAACGCGGTGCGATCATGCTGCGGACCGAGGACCTCGACCCTGAGCGTGTCGTCGCCAGCTCGAGACACTCCTTAGACACCAGTGACCTGGCGATACCGACGCACCGTGTCGCGCAGACGATCGTTGACCGGCTGCGGATTGATCAGGGCTTCCACGAAGGCTTGGCTGTCCCGAACCGATAGGTCGAGGCGCTGGTGCTCTTCGATGGCGCGGCGGGCGGCTTCCTGCACGCTGGTCAGCACGAAATCGGTGACCGTGCGACCCTGCAGGGCTGCAGCGCGTTCGATGAGACTCTTTTGATCGGCCGTAACCCGCGTTTCTAGACGCTCGCCACGAATCCGACCGCGAGGGGCGTGAATTGCAGGTTTGGCCATCGTCAATCTCCTGTACCAACATTGTACGGCCAATAGCCGGTAAAGTCAAGAGATCGGACGATTGCTGTGGCTTTTGCTTCAGGACTTCAATTCCACAACTCCTCATGTTTCCACGAGGGTAGCCCGAATTACAGTTTGCATTTTTGACTAAGAAGTTCAATTTTAGTAAAGCACTTCAGTTTCCGCTTCCGCCGGCCTCGCATTCCTCCGGCAAAGGCCGCGCGGAGTGAAGGGCGGATCTGAACAAGCTCACTTGTCGAAGACGCGGCGCGCCTTGGGCGTAGTTTTCACCACTGCGCTTTCGCTTTTCACCTTGCGGACTCATAACCCCTAAACCGTTGTGTTGCAAAGGGGTTACGCGGCCTTGCATTGAACTCATTAGGCAACAATCGAGCGCTGAGTTTTGCTTAAGCGATTCAAATTGAAATCCTTAAGCGAGACCGACAGCAAGGATTTCCCGTTGCTCGGCGCCCACGCTGGTCTCCGCTTCTGAGTTTAGGGATTATGTCACTGAATTAGCGTGAGGACTATAGCAAAAAAGAAGTGTATGAGGGGTGTACTTCTGTCACCCGGACGCCTCTTTTCCGCGGCTCTAACTATCGATAATTAGCGTTTATCGATAGTGATAGGGATTGACCCAAATAACGTGACGCGCTACGCTTAAAACACTTGGAAAACGGTTGGAAATGGCCGCGAACGCGCCGCGATCGCCCCAATGCGCGCCCAATCGACGCTTGGAGACTGGACCTTCGATGCCCCGCCCCGCCAAAGACGATGGCCATAACCGCGCCAGCCGCTACCGCGCCACCAAGCGCCATCAGGGCATGCGGCTGCTCCGGATCTGGGTCCCCGACCCGCGCGCCCCGGGCTTTCGCGAGGAAGCCCGGCGCCAGGCCGAAGTTCTGCGCGGCGCCCCCGAAGAGGCCGAGGCGCTGGCATTCATCGAACAAATCATGGCCGCGGATGAGTCCAGCCGATGAGGCGCGGCGATCTGATCGTCGTCGCGGCGCCGGGTGACTACGGGAAACCCCGTCCGGCCGTCATTATTCAATCCGACGCGCTCGATGAAACCGGGAGCCTTCTCGTCTGCCTCCTGACCACGACCCAGCGGCCGGCGCCGTTCTACCGGCTGGCGCTCGCGCCGACGCCTGAAAATGGATTGCGCGATCCCTCCGACGTCATGGTCGATAAGATTTTCGCCCTTCCGCGCGGCAAATGCGGGGAGCCGATCGGCCGGCTGACCCGGGCTCAGATCCGCGCTCTCAACTATGCGCTCTCGCTCGTGGTCGGACTGGCCGATCCGGGGATGGTCGATTAAAGCGGCGACATGATCGCCCCGATTCGCCCGGGCGCTGCTGGAGCGAATCGCTGCTTGGGCTCGGCGCTCCGCAAGCTCATCCCGACGAGGATCGCTATCTGACGTTTATCGATAGCGAGGAGGTCTACGGGTTGACCAACTGGCGTTTGCGCCCTAAAATGACGCAAATGGGCGCAAAGAGCGCGTTTCGATCACGCCATTTTTGGAAGGACACACGCGCCATGACTCTCACCGTCAAAGTCGCCGAAGCCAAAGCCCACCTGTCCGAACTTCTCGCCAAGGTCGAAGCCGGCGAAGAGGTGATCATTTCCCGGGGGCCCGATCCGATCGCCCGCCTCAGCCCCCTGCGCAAGGACAATGACGTCGCCGCGGTCATCGCCGAGATCAAGGCCGGCCGGAACTCCTTCGCGCTGGCTCCGGTCAGCTTGGACGAGATTCTGGACTGGAAAGCCGAGGGGCGGCGCTAAATGGCGTTCGTCGCCGACGCCTCGATGGTCGCCGCCTGGCTGATGCCGGACGAACAGACGCCGGAGACGGACGCGCTCCTCGACCTCTTGCGCGAGAGCCCGGCTTTGGCCCCCGATCTTTTACGCCACGAGATCCGCAGCCTGTTCCTGGCCGCAGTCAAACGGCAGCGCGTGCGCGAGAGTTTTTTGCCCTGGGCGATGCAGCGGTTCAACCTTTTGCCCCTGCGGCATTTGGGGCCGGGCGAGGACCATGCGGTTCTGACCTTGGCCAGAGTTCATCAGCTCAGCGCCTATGACGCCGCCTATCTCGCCCTGGCGATCGGCGAGGCCGTCGCGCTCGCGACCCTCGATCGCAAGCTCGCCGCGGCGGCCCGGCGCGAAAACATTCCCTTGCTTGGACCCTTGGCGGCGCCATGAGCGATTCCACGCCCGCCCTGTCGCGGAAAAATCCGGCGACCCGTCGCGCGCTCGAGCTCGACGCCCTGGCGGCGATCCTGCCGATGGATCGACGCGATCGGCTCGCCGAGATTTTGACCGACGACGACGTCGAGACCCTCAAGCACCTCGCTCGCGAGGGCATGGGTGAGAACAGCCTTCGGGCGCTCGCCTCCGACCTCGCCTATCTCGAGGCCTGGGCGCTCGCCGCCACCGCCAACCCCCTGCCCTGGCCGGCGCCGGAGGCTCTGGCGTTGAAATTCGTCGCGCATCATCTGTGGGACCCGGCGCAGCGTGAGAGCAATCCGAACCACGGCATGCCGGCGGACATCGCCGATTTCCTGCGCGCGGAGCAGCTGTTGCGGGTCGAAGGCCCGCATGCGCCGGCGACCGTGCGGCGGCGGCTGTCCAGCTGGACGACCCTGCATCATTGGAAAGGGACGGGGGGACCCTTCGCCTCGCCGGCGCTTCGCTCGGCGATCCGGCTGGCGGTGCGCGCGGCGGCGCGGCCGCGCGCCCGGAAGAGCAAGCGGGCGGTCACTGGCGATGTGCTCGAGAAGCTTCTCACGACGTGCACGTCCGATCGCCTGGTCGATGCCCGCGACGCCGCGCTGCTCCTGGTGGCCTTCGGCTCCGGCGGGCGCCGGCGCAGCGAGGTCGCGGGCCTTCGCGTCGAGCAGCTTGTCGAAGAGGCGCGGGTGCCCTCCGATCCTACGGATGCCAACTCCCCCGCCCTGCCCTGCCTGACGATCGTGCTTGGGCGCACCAAAACCGGCCAGGCCGACGAGAATCAGCGCGTGCTTTTGGTCGGTCGCCCGGTTGACGTTCTGAACCAATGGCTTCTGCGCGGAGCCATCGCCAAAGGTCCGATATTCCGGGCGATTGATCGATGGGGCAGCGTTGAAGCCAAGGCGCTCACCCCTCAAGCCGTCAATCTGATTCTGAAGCGGCGCGTCGCCCTGGCCGGGCTCGATCCGAGGGAGTTTTCCGCGCACGGGCTGCGCGCCGGCTATCTCACCGAGGCGGCGCGGCGCGGCGTCGCCCTGCCCGAGGCGATGCAGCAGTCCCAGCATCGCTCCGTCCAGCAGGCCGCGAGCTATTATAATGACGCCGAACGGCAGATGGGCAAGGCCGCGCGGCTGGTGGTTTAAGGGAAACGCGGCTGTGGGCCGCGCCGCCTTTCGCGCTTATTAGCCGCGTCTCGACGGCGGTCACCACGCAATCGTCTATTCATGTGACCACGAGATGTTTCGGGCGCTACCCTGGAGCTCTCCGTTCTGCGCTGACGTCTCTGTCTTCCTCGAATATGTCGAAAGGTAGCGGGTTCACAATCAGCTTTTCTCGACTTCCCAGGGGTGGGGTGAGGGCGGGGAGCTACCAAAAAAAGGATCGGGAAGTTTGTAAGGGAGGGGTCAAAAGGTCGAACCCATTTTGGGGTTGGCATCTGCCAACCATGTGGCGGGGGCTCTAATCTCCTCAGAGGATAGCCCAAGCAGCGCAACCCTTCGATGGGCGCTGGTTGGGGCGCTTCATCTAGTGGGCTAGACCGCCTTCGGGTTCATCGAAATCAGAAAGCAGCTCTGGACTTTTGTTTTATCGCATTTTCTTAACGCGAAACGGCCTCCTCGTCGCTCGAAAATGCTCTCGTAAAACATACTGCCAACCCAGGGTTGGCAGCTGCCAACATTGGCGATCTGATCTGCTGACTTTACTTGCGAAGCGAATCAAGTGACCTTTCAGCCGCTTGGTTAATTTCCGTTTACAATTTTTATGTTGACGGGCAATGCCGAATCCACAAATCTACGCAAACTAAGCCTCATCTCCTTCGATTGGCGTTAATGACGGATCAAGCTGCTACCCAAGACATCTCGCGAAGCACTTCGCCGCCGGCGTCAATTGACCAGTTGATCGCCGATAATGCCAGGGCTTTGTCATCGCAGCTGCACACGCTACGTGCGCGGCTATTCCCGCCAACGGCGCAAAAGGAGCTGCGACTTTTTTCCAGCGCGGAGGCCGCGCGCCTTATTGGCGTAACGGATGGATATCTTCGCCAGCTTGCGCTCGGGGGAGGGGGGCCGGCGGCCGAGAGGGGGCCCGGAGGGCGTCGCCTCTATTCACTCGCTCAAGTTCATGAGCTGCGGCGGTTCCTCGCAAAATCCAAGCCGGGGTATATCCCTGCCCGCGTCGGTTCTGAACATCTGCAGGTAATTGCGGTAACCAACTTTAAGGGCGGCTCCGGAAAAACGACGGTTAGCACTCATCTCGCGCAATATCTTGCGTTACGGGGTTTTCGTGTCCTGGCCATTGATCTTGATCCACAAGCGAGCATGTCGGCGCTTTTCGGCTACCAGCCGGAATTTGATATCAAGCCCAATGAAACGCTCTACGGGGCCATCCGGTACGACGGCGATCGTCGCCCCCTCAAAGAGATAATCCGCCCGACGTATTTTCAGGGTCTCGATATCGTGCCGGGCAATCTTGAGCTTCATGAGTTCGAGCACGATACGCCAAGGATGCTCGCTGAGGGTAAGAAAGGCGACGGGCTTTTCTTCGCCCGCGTGGCCAAGGCGCTTACAACCGTCGATCAAGATTATGACATTGTTGTCATCGATTGCCCGCCCCAGCTCGGCTTTCTGACCCTGGGCGCTCTTTGTGCGGCGACAGGCGTTCTCATTACGATTCATCCGCAAATGCTTGACGTTGCGTCGATGTCCCAGTTCCTGCAGATGACCTCTGGACTCCTGTCTGTGGTTCGAAAAGCTGGCGGGAATCTCCAATACGACTTTCTGCGCTATCTGATTACGCGCTTCGAGCCTAATGATGGCCCGCAAGCCCAAGTTGTTGGCTTTCTTCGCAATCTTTTTGGCGACCTGGTTTTGACGCAGGCGATGTTGAAGTCGACCGCCGTCTCAGAAGCCGGGCTGCGCAAACAAACAGTCTATGAAATCAGCCGCGACCAGATCAATCGGCAGACCTATGAGCGAGCCATCGAATCACTCGATGCCGTGAACGGAGAAATCGAGAACTTGATTAGGAAAGTGTGGGGGAGGGCGGCTGCATGAAGCGCCGAAGCACGCTGGCTGATCTTCTAAGGCAAGGTTCCGAGCAGGCGACTGAATTGCCTCCGGATATGCCCGAACCTGTGGCGTCCGGTGCCTTGCGCGCCATGGGATTTTCGCTCGAGCGGATGTCCGCCGAAGCGGAAACCGCTCGGGATCTTAAGGCGAAAATAGAAGGCGGCGAATACGTTGTCGAGCTTGATCCAAAGCTGGTGGACGCGTCTTTCGTGAGTGATCGAATTCCCGTCGATCACGACGCCGAATTCAATGCGTTCCTCAAGAGCATTGAGGAACAAGGCCAACAAGTGCCGATTCTCGTTCGTCCTGACGCGCAGTCCGAAGGACGGTTTCAGGTCGCCTATGGGCACCGTCGGCTGAAGGCTGCCGCAATTCTCGGGCGTGCAGTCAAGGCCATTGTTCGACCTTTGACCGACATAGAATTGGTCATCGCTCAGGCCAAGGAAAACCTCGATCGCCGAGACCTCTCCTACATCGAGCGGGCCCTTTTTGCTTGGCGTCTCGAACAGAGAAAATTTGAGCGCGGGACTATCATGGCGGCGCTCGGTGTGGACAAAGGGGATATGTCCCGGCTCTTGATGGTCGCGAGCGGCATTCCTTCCGAAATTATTCGGGCTATCGGGCCGGCGCCAAAGGTTGGCCGCCCGCGTTGGGTCCAGCTCTCCGATATGTTGAAGGCCGCCGGCGCTCAGAAGAAAGCTTGTGCGGTGGTCACCGATCCAGCATTTGGCCGCGCCGATACTAATATGCGCTTTAATCTGATCATCCAGGCTCTCGCGGCGGCGCCGGAAAAGGCGCGCTCAACGCCAAAGTCCGTGCTTGGCGTCAGCGGGCAAGTCTTGGCTAGGATTGAGGAGACTTCGCGGCGAATGGTTTTATCACTCGACGAGCCGCAATTTCGAGCGTTCGTCTTGTCTCGGCTTCCGGCCTTGGTCGAGGAGTTTGAGCAAAACGCGCCCTGAGGAGAAACTACTTGATCTCTCTCGGCGACTTCCCTTAACCCGCCCCAAACATCCGGGGTGCAATGCAGGAGCAATAGGCAAAAGAAAAAGGCCCCCGCAACGTCACCGTTCCGGAAGCCCCTTTCGTCGTCTGGCAACCTCGAAAGAACCACTTCCGCGAATCATAGTCAAGAGTCTTGGCGTCGTTTCGACGAGCAGATTTTCTTTGCCTGAAACAAGGTGAAGAACATGCAACCAAATCTTTCAACGACGCCCTTTGGGCGGCGACCGCTGACGCTCGCCATGGTGGCGAGCCAGGTGGCCGCGAAGGCGCGGCCACCTGAGGCGGTGGTCCATAAATGGCAGGCGTTCCGCGCGATTTGCGAGGGCAGGGCGGCGATAGGGGTTACCGACCGAGCGCTCGCCGTGCTCAATGCGCTCCTGACCTTCCACCCGGAGACGACGCTGACCGGGGAGGGCGACATCGTCGTCTTTCCCTCCAACGAGCAGCTCACGCTCCGCTCGCACGGCATGGCTCCGGCGACCCTGCGGCGGCATCTGGCGGTGCTCGTCAACTGCGGCCTGATCATCCGTCGCGACAGCCCCAACGGCAAGCGCTACGCTCGGAAAGGGCAGGGGGGCGCGATCCAGAACGCATTCGGTTTCGATCTCACGCCGATCGTGGCGCGCGCGGCCGAATTCGAGGAACTAGCTGAGGCTGCGCGGGCGGAGCATCGCGCTCTGGCACTGGTTCGCGAGAGGATCACGCTGGGCCGGCGCGATATCGTGAAAATGATCGCGACGGGGATCGAAGAGGATGTGCCGGGAGATTGGCCAGGCTTCCACGCGGCCTATGTCGAGCTTGCCGCCCGGATCCCACGGACGGCTACGCTTGCCGAGCTTGACCCCTTGGCGGGCGAAATGACTCAGTTGGCTGAGCAGATCCGCAAGTTGTTGGAAGGGTTCATCAAAACACAAAAAATGAACGCCAATGAGTCTCATAGTGAGCGGCACATACAGAATTCAAACACAAACCTCAAAATTGAATCTGAACATGGCTTACCAATAAGCCACGGGCCGACCATCGAGCCCAAACCGGATAGGCCGAGATCGCCGCAACGATCCTATCCGCTGGGAATGGTGCTCGACGCCTGTCCCGATATCGTCGATTACGCAAGGCATGGGATCAATTCATGGCGGGATCTCGTCGCGACCGCAGGAATGGTGCGATCGATCATCGGGATCAGTCCAAGCGCCTGGGAGGACGCCAACGAGGTGCTTGGACCTGAGGATGCCGCGGTCGCGGTCGCGGCCATTGTGCAACGATCGGACGCGATCAAGAGCGCGGGCGGCTACTTGCGCAGCTTGACCGAAAAGGCGAGGGCAGGGAGCTTCTCGCTTGGGCCAGTGCTCATGGCGCTTATCCGCACCAAACGCAAGGATCGGAAACACGGATGATGCATTGTCTTGGGCGGAAGCAGAGCCATTAAAAGTCAGGGCGAATGGCGCCTGTTATTTGGAGAGCTCGCATGCCTTTAGCTTCGGGCAAAACGCCACGCGGACGCAGGAAACAGCAAAAGACGCGGTCTTTGGTGGCATGTTATGAGGAATGCGGAGCGTTCGCTCTTCCAAATCAAGAAGCCGGTTCGCCTAATTTCGGGGCGAGGCAAATCTAATGCATTGCGGGTCCTCGGCTGTTCGGGGGCGGCGATCAATTTGGAGCAAGAGGGATGGCGAAGCCGACCCAGGCCGAGGCCGAAGCGGCCGTCAGGGTGCTCATCGAATGGGCTGGCGACGATCCGCACCGCGAGGGGCTGATCGATACGCCAGATCGGGTGGCGCGGTCCTATCGAGAACTGTTCGCCGGCTATGCAGCTGATCAGCGCGATTATCTAAAACGCACCTTCGAGGAAGTTGGCGGTTACGACGAGCTGGTGGTGCTGCGGGACATCCGCGTGGTCAGCTTTTGCGAGCATCACATGCTGCCGGTGGTCGGGCGCGTGCACGTCGGTTACCTGCCAACGAATCGAGTAGTGGGCATCTCCAAACTGGTGCGGGTGGTTCACGGGTTCGCCCGTCGGCTGCAGATCCAGGAGAAGCTTACCGCCGAGATCGCGGAAGCCAGCCAGGACATTCTCGAGCCACAAGGCGTTGGCGTGGTGATCGAGGCCGAGCACAGCTGCAGGACGCTGCGCGGCGTCAACACGCTCGGAGCCACCCTGACGACCAGTCGCCTGCTCGGAGTGATCCGCAATGATCCCCGAACGCGTGAGGAGTTTCTGCGCTTGACGCGTGGAGCGTAGCGCATGCGGAATTGCGGCCGCCGCCCGTCACGTCAACAGCATGAGGCGTTCGGTGCTGCGCGTTCCATTAAAAACCACGAGAGAGGTGTGCCTTGATGACAGAAAACTCGCCGCTAATCGGCCCGCGACGGGAAGCTGAAAACCTCCGAAGCGCATCGGCGGCGGACGGCGACTCTTCCGCTCGACGGTTGGGACGCGAGCGTATCCGCAAGGCCCGCGTGAAGGGGGAGGCATGATGCTCTATCGCGATATGACACCTGAAGAGATTGTCGCGCTGACGTTAAGGGCGAGAATTCGGAGCTTGGAGCGGTTGAATTGACGCTAATTTGAGATAATCGGGCGAAATCGTCTTAGAATTAACGTCAATTATGAGATCGAATTACCCAACGAGAACGTGGGGTTCGCCACCTCGAAGGCAAAAAACCGACTCCTAAACTGGCTCAACATTTTCCCGCAATCCGTCTCACTATAAAATCAGCGATTGATCGTCAGTATCAGTTTTAACGTCAATTGTCTCACGACAGCAATGTCGCCAAGACATTGAAGTTTCATCACCTGGAATCTCGCCAATAACGTCAACCCGACACAGACCCTATTCAAATGTATCCCGACAGCGTCGATAAACGGAACCAGCGGTCCAAGCTTCGGCTTTTCGGGCTCCTTGGTCCGCACGTAGCCAGGCGGCACCGAATAGCGGCACATCTTGGCGATCGTCTCTCGGCTCAATCCGAAAACCCGCGCCGCCTCGCGCTGGCTCTTTCCCCCGACGAAAATAAACCGTCGAACCGCTGCGTAAGTCTCCACCGCAAACATCCCCGGCCGCCCTTCCGAATCAAAATCCGGAAAGGGTCAGCCCCAAAAGTGGCCGGGTTTTACTCCGCCACGCAGCCGCAAAATGCCGCCGCTCCGTGGCCTAATATTCCGCCGCCGCGTACACCTACTGCAGCACAGAAACATCGCCCCTTACCGGGAAACTCTTGCTTGCCAATTTGGGAATGCCACCCTCCAGGTTCGCGACTTGATCGAAGTCCAGGTACATTAAGAAATTCGTCGTTTTCAGGCTTCTCCCGCCGACTTGGCAGACCGTGATAAGTTTGCAATCACGCGGCAGGCCGGCGAACCGCGACTCCAGTGGAGCCTGTGTTGAGAGGTAGCCCAATGCTGAGACATAGGCGTCAGGTCAGCCACTGCTCAACTTTTTCGCGGCTTGGCACACCGCCAGCGTGGACGACCTTGCCGTCGACCACGACGCCAGGCGTCGACATAACCCCGTAGCTCATGATCTCGCGAAGCTCTTCGACCTTCTGCAAGTTGATTGGAAGGCTCTTCTCTTGAGCAACGCGCTCAATGAGCGCGGTGGTGTTCTTGCAGTTGGCGCAACCCGGCCCCAGTACTTTGATGTCTATCATGACGATTTGCCTTTCTTCAGGAGAAGATCGCGTTGAACAGGAAGCCCACGGCGAGAATGCCCAGGCTTACCACGCCAACAAAGACGGCGATCAGCTTCACACTCAGCACCTTGCGCAGGATGATCAACTCAGGCAGGGAGAGCGCGATCACCGACATCATGAAGGCGAGCGCGGTGCCGAGCGCGGCGCCTTTGCCCAGAAGCGCCTCGACCACGGGGATGATGCCGGCGGCGTTCGAATACATTGGGATGCCGATCAGGACAGCGGCGGGTACCGACCACCAGGCGTCCTTGCCCATGATGGAGGCCAGCAAGTCAGATGGCGCATAACCGTGGATGAACGCTCCGACGGCGATGCCTGCGATGATCCACACCCAGACCTTGCCGACGATTTCGCGGATCGCCTCGATGCCGGCCTTGATTCGATCGACCAGGGTCAGCCGGTCGGCCGGCAGGTCGACGGCGCCTGAGCGCACACTGCGGACCCATTCCTCAAGCCAGCCTTCGAGATGCAGCCGGCCTATGACCCAGCCCGAGACAATCGCCACCGCGAGGCCAAACGCGAGATAGGTAAGCGCGACCTTCCAGCCGAGCAGGGCGAAAAGCAGCCCCAGCGCTACCTCGTTGACCATCGGCGCGGAGATCAGGAACGAGAATGTCACGCCGAGCGGCACGCCGGCCGAGACGAAACCGACGAAGAGCGGCACCGCCGAGCACGAGCAGAATGGAGTGAAAATGCCGAGGCCGGCGGCCGCGACATTGCCCAGTCCTTCGCGCCGGCCGGCGAGCAGGACGCGCGTCCGCTCGGGCGAGAAGAAGCTGCGCACGAGGCCCATGGCGAACACCACGAGGGTCAGCAGCATCAGCACTTTCGGCGTGTCGTAGACGAAAAACTTGATAGCCTCCTCGAGGTGGGCGCCGCGCACTAGGGGCAGGAGAGACACGATCCACTCCGCGAAGGGAGCGAGTTGGCCGTAGACGGCGAACCATGCCGCCGCGGCGACGGCCGTCCCGGCCAGCCAGACCGCCGAAGACGGCTCGCGCGGTTGCTTGCGCAGGATCGATGACGCGTTGGCGCTCATGCTGCTTTCCTTGTCGCGGCGTCGGGCAGACTTGCGAGGACGGCATCGACGATTATGCCGAGGTTATCGGATAGATGCGGATTGCGGCGGTAGCGGACCCATTGTGCGTCGCGGCGGTCGACGACCAGGCCCGCATGCTTCAGCGCCGCCATGTGCCGAGACATGCGCGACTGCGTGGCGTCCAGTTCCCGCATGAGTTCGCAAAGACAATGCTCCCGGCCGTCCCATAGCAACCGGATGGCTCCGAGCCGCGTCGGCTCGGCGAGAGCGGAGAGAAGGTGAATCGCGGTTTGCATGGCTTTTATATATGGTAATGCGCATATGCGGTCAAGCGCATTATGTGAGAAGATCCACCGTCGGCTGTCTTCGGGTGGCGTAAGGCAGCCGACGCGTGGACGGGGCCACTCTGAACGGCGCTCTCGAAATGAGTCGGCGGATGTTGCTCCGGGAACCGCTCGCTCAGATTGATCGCTGGTTGACCCGTTTCGACAATAGTTCGGCGCTTGCTTTCGTTGGGAATATCGGTCGACGAGATAGCCGACGCGATCGCGGGCTAGGAGCGTCAACTTAATGGAACAGGCTCAGACCCCGTGTCCTTGACACATAACTCATGGTGCTGGTTGCCTCATCGAAGAACACCTCCACCTGCGGACGCATAATCTGCCCCCTCTCTCGGGGTGGCCACATAAATGCCGATTTCAGATCAAACCTTGCGCGGCGAATTCAAGCGCTTTGGCCTCATTCGTGCTTTCGTGCGCCAACGCGCTGAAATGAGTGAGAAACAAGAAATTGCTCAATGGTCCGGCTGGGTCGCAGCCCTGAAAATCAAATTCCTCAATTAGTCCGTCGAGACGGGTTCCGGCCTCACTCGGTCAGATGACAGTCAAATCAGCTTCGTCGCGGTAGGCGGCGCCATCGTCGTCGGTCCACACGAATTCGAGCTTGCCTGATTGCCTCGCTCGCACAAAGAACGAGATGTAGGGATCGGCGGATACCGCCGGCTGGAGCTCGGCGACAAAGACCGATTGCCCAAGATAGATACATTCGAACCGGTTGATGATCTTGCGGGGGATGGGGGCGCCATCCGCCGTCTTCCGGAGGCCGGTTTCCATTGGATGCGAGATGCGGGTCTTCACCTCGATGATCTGGTCAGCTTTCGCTTCTTTGAGGATTCTGATATGAGAGCGCGCCATAGTCTTTTCCTGCTGATCGTCAAATGCCGCCGCATCCCCCGACGGAAACCTTGACGGCGACCGCCATGCGATAGGCTGAGCCGTCATTCATTTCCGCCACTGCGACAACTGTCTGGTCCTTGGCGAGACGGATGCGGGTCGATACCTCGGCCTTGCCGTTCTGCGGCCCCAAGGCGAAGGAGCAGACACGCGGCCATGGGTTCTCCTGCGCCAGGATGTGGATTTTCCTCACGTAGTCGCTGTCGCTCATCGGGCTGTCGACGCTGACGGTGAGCGGCACGACGTCGCCGTCTTCAGCGATGGGCGGCAACCTTAAATTGACCCGCCCTTCTTTCACGGGCGCCTTCCCAACGAGCTTGCCGATCGCCTCTTCGAGTTCGACCGGCGTCGCCATGGCCGCAGTGCTGACAAGGGTGAGGCCGGCCAGGGCGACAGCCGTCGCTCCGCTCGCCGCAAGGAGTTCTCGGCGGCTCCATCCCGACAATGGGGAACTCGACATTATCTTGGTCCTTCTCGTGTAATTACCCTGATCAAGGGTGGATCACGACCCACCCGCGAAGGTGGCGTTCGACCAGTTCAGGGATCGCCGCGGCCACAACTGAAACGCCGTCGATCACGTCCGTCGCCGATCGCTTTTCGGCCTCTAGAGTGCTGCCGCAGGCAACGAATTCCACGCCATATTCCATCAAGCTTCGAATCCGGTCTGGCGCCGGCGCACTGTCCTTATAAAGGGCTCGAACGCCGTCGGCATAGGCAAAAACTGCTACTTTGACATTGTCGAGGCCGTATCGCTTTTGCACATTCACGACGTTGAACAGCAGGTTGTTCACGGCCCTGTGTGAGGCATCGGAAAGCTGGAGCGCGACCCGCCGCGGTGAGTCGGGGGTGGGTTCTGGAACCACAAGGTCGTCGGCATGACCTCGTGTCGGAATCGCGGAGAGCGTGCTCGCGGCGATGGTCCCGGAGACCACGGTCCCGAGGACATTCCGCCGGCTGACGCTGCGTTGGTCCAATTCTCCCGGCATTGCTGCCTCCGTTCCGTGAGCTTGTCCTGTGAGCGCCTGCTACGACGTCGGATCGTCGTTGCCTCGATCTAGGCGGTCGTCGTCGCCCGCACAAAAGAAGCGGCTTCAAGATCAATCCGTTTGATCAGTGAATCCGGTAACTTGCGTGACAAACATTGCAAGCAACGATCATGTCGCTCAGAGAGGCGTTCAGCTGTTTCATGGCATCGTAGGAGCGTTCCACATCGACGTTTTTCGCCACGATGGCGAAACGACTGGCCGCACGATGAAAGGCGATTCCCGCGTCCTGCATGGGCTTTGGCATATACGGAGCCATATGCGATGCGTGATGGCGTTCGAGGGAACTCATCCCCAGCCGTTCCTCCGCCACATTTGCCGCGTCATCGTATTTTTCAGCAGAGATGTCGGCGAGGATCTCCTCCAACGCCTTCAGGTGGTCGCGCATGTTGGTGAGCATATGTTGCTGCATCATTTCCGGCATTTCGACGAGCTGACGGTCATCCTCCGCCCGGCTGCCATTGGCCGTTGCTAGAAGAGCAAAAGCCGCAACTCCAAGGGTAAGCGCATTGCGCATATCTGTCCTCATTTACTTCAACTTTGTGATAGCATTAAATCACTTCACAGTCATATGATCGCGATCATATTTAAGGCCGACCACATACTAAACGATTGGGAGCCGAGCAGCGATGCCGTTCAGAAACCGCCCTGTGCGAATGGCCGCGCGAGCCACTCGCCTCCGGTTCGCTATGCCGTTACATCATCCCCACATGGCGGGCATGCCCTTCATGAGCTCATCGGCGGTCTTCTTTTGCTCATCGCTCAGAACGGAATAAAGCGGCTGCAACGCCGCCTTTATCGCGCGCATGTTTTCGAGGTGCATCGTCATATGCTGTTCCATCATATTGAGCCGCTCAGGAACCTTGGTGGACATCATGGAGCCGTCATGCTCCTTCATCATCGCGCAATGCTGCGCCGCTTTTTGCCCGCTGGCGCGGAACGCATCGGCGAAGGCATTCCATTGCGGCGTCTGAGCCTCGGCGATCTTCAGCTCGGCTTTGAGATAGGCGAGCCGGCCGTCGATATGCTCTCCCATGCGGCACATCATCATCCCTGGGCCCATCATGCCTTCATGGCCCATTCCCTCGTGACCCATCTGCATGCCGCCGCCATGCATCATTCCAGGTCCCATCATGCCTCCATGGCCCATTCCCTCATGGCCCATCGGCATGTCGCCGCCATGCATGCCTTGCTGCGCGTCGGCCGCGCCAAAGCCACTCGCAACGACCAAAACCGCGGCGACCGCCGCCATCCGCACCTGGCCGATCAGGATCTTATTCCGTCTCATTGCAATCTCCACAGATTTCATGCCCAATGATGATAGGAAGTCGAATGTTGCTGACAAAGGCTCGCCGATTTTGAGCGTCGTTTTCAATCTCGATCGAGTAGTAGACGACAAGAATTGTCAGGCCCACCCTATCCGCCTCCATTCGATTAAGTGAGGAACAATTGAGTCCATATCTCGAATGCGGCCAGAACGAATTGACACACGTCAAGGCGACAACATCAGCCACGGTGGGAATTATGTGCTGGCGCTGCATTCTAAAGCTCATGGGCGATCAATGCTCGCGGGCGCACAACGCCCTCTCACCCGCAGCCTCTATCAAAAGCGGATGCCGAGCGCGACGTTGACCTGCCACGCTTTGGCCATCTGCGGCCCGTTCAGAGTCTGGTAGACTGGGGCGCCGGCCTCGACCGCGAACCGCACCGGGGTAACCCCGAAGGCGCGGACTTTGTATTCGAGGCCGCCGAACAATTCGATGCG
The DNA here is from genome assembly GCF_000746085.1 of Methylocapsa aurea. Lineage (GTDB taxonomy): Bacteria > Pseudomonadota > Alphaproteobacteria > Rhizobiales > Beijerinckiaceae > Methylocapsa > Methylocapsa aurea. Next base: position 22,828 of record NZ_JQKO01000016.1, read on the forward strand.
CTGACCGCCGTAGTAGCTGTGGTTGGCGGCCTGCATTGGGCCGGAAATCAGGTAATCATAGCCATAAATGCGCCTCCACTCGCTCGCCGCCGCGCGCGCCGTCAGATTCAGCCCGTCGATCATCTGGTAGGCCGCCCATCCCGTCACTTCGTTGGAAGGCCCCCAGCAGTAGCCTTCGCTGTTGACGCCAAGGGCAGCCCGGCCTCTATAGATGAGGCCCCAGGACCAAGGCCCGAGTTTGCCCGTATAGGTGACGCCGTAGAGTGCGTCGTAGGTACCTGTACCCAGCTGCATGCCGTAATTGGCTCGCATCGTCATCGACTTGCCCATGGGGTTCAGCATGGTCGCTTTTTCCGTGATGCTCCCCGACGGCACACTGACGCCGAGGTTCAGATGCACGTGGTTAATCTCATCCTGGTAGAGCCGGACCAGCCCCAGGAACGAGGTATCGCCCCAACCTTCGGTCGAGGACGAACTGTTGCCAAGAGGCCTCGCGCCCTTCATTCCGGCGAATGTCGTCATGGTCATGCTCTTGCGAATACAGTTGCCCATGACCATGACGTTGACCGTGTCGGTGAGGCCGAACATCGCGTGAAACATGTTCATCTGGGCGCTCATCGAAGACGGCACGATGCGCAGCGTCGGCGGCTTCATCGACGAGGCGCCGAAGGGGACATAGGGACTCTGGGTGGCGATGTACTGCTGCGACACCGTCGACTATCCGATGTAGTTCTTGCTCATGCCCATAAACATCGGCGAGTAGAACAGCATCACCGAGTTTGCCTGCAGCATGTGCCCCCGAACACCCCCGCTGGCACAGCCGCATGGGTACCAACGTTCATATTGTGGGCGTCCCCGCTCATATCGTTCATGCGCGACATGCCATGGCCGGAAACCGACATCAAACCGTCGGCGACGTCGGACATGGCATTGGCTGAGGCAGGAATGACAGCCTCGGCTGGAGGCAGTTCGGCGGCGGCCGCATGATGGTCGGCCGAGATCAAAGTGGTCAGAACGGCCGCGGCGGCGCAGGCGCACCTACGGCGAGGCATCGTGAGTGCCGGTTTCATTGAAGCGCTCGTTTCGAAAGAGGAAGGTTGGCGGGCGGTCGGCCACCTGCGCGCTAAGGGGTCTCCCTAGCATTTGAGTGGGAGCCCCACGGCGTCGTAAGGTCGTCACGCCCTCGACTCTTGAGGCTTCGCTCAGAGTGTTTGCGGAAGGCCGCGCGCGGCGCAATGACACGTCTCCGGCGGGCGCGGTGCGATCGCAGGCGTTAGGGCCCAGACGAAGAGGGAAGCTGTGGGCGCCGGAAAAACCGCAACACCGGTCGCCACCGCGACATAGCCGCAGCCATCGGCGGCCCAAGCCAGAATACAGCAAAGATTGTGGCGGCGATGCCGTTCGTCGCCCGGCGTTTGCGGGCCCCATCCGTCTTGCGCGCAGCTTATGCCGGCAAGGGACTCGAAGCTTGCGACCGGGATGGCTGCGGCAACGAAAGCTTGCAGCAACAGCGCATAGAGCGCGATCACGCTGATCACTACGCTCTTTACAATCGATCGTTGTCGAAACGCTCCAATTTGAAATTCTTAACACGCGGCATGGCCGCGGCATCGCTCCTGGCGAAGCTTGTTCATTTCTCCGATGAACTCCTAGCTTTTCCGCCAACAAAAACCGCCCCCAAAACATGGCCAGCCCGCGATCACCCGCCAGGCGGCGGCCGATCGATCCACTGATAAACGTCCCGCCGTTCGCTACAAGGTCCGCCGCAGCCCGCTTGGCATTGCCCCGCGATATCGAGGCGCGAGACCTTGCCCTTTCGCACCCAATGATCGAGCGCCGCCCGCGCCACCTCCGGCGGAATATCGAAATGCATGGCGACTTCGCGGATAAATACCCGCTTGTGCGTTGCCAGGTACTCTTTGATCTCGGTCAGCATTAGGCCCTGGTCGCCACCTTTCGCGCCGGCCCACGCCTATTTCCCATCCCGATATAGGCGCTCGCTGCGCTCAGGAGAATGAAATAGGTCACAACGCCCAACATCCATGCAATCGACGAGGAGGGGTGCGAGGTAAAAGTGCCGATCTGGTAGAACAGCACGGCGGCGCCGTAGCCGAGGCTAACGGTCCAAAACACCATGAATCCTGTCCATCGCTGATTGGTCTCGCGAGTGGTCGCCGCCGTGGTCGCGATACATGGGTAGCAGAGGAGTAAGAGGAGATAGGCGAGCGCTCCGATCTTGCCATCGAACCGATTTGCCAATGCTGGGGCGAGATCGCTGCTAACGCCATGCCCGTACCCGTGGTCGCGCGTTTCCGCCGCTTGGTACAGCGTATCGGCGGTTGTGCCGGCTCTGTGGGCGGGCCCGTCGCCGAACCCTACCAGGGCCTTCAGATTGTGTGGAATGGTCAGAGCCGCCCGCTTGATCCTTTCGACTATATCGAAGCCTCGATCGGCAGCCGACAGCGGCGTGCGCTTGGCCTCCAAGTAGATCGATTCCAGAGTGCTCACGATTGCGACCTTATGCAGGACGCCGGTCAAGAGCGCGACCGTGGCCGGCCATTGGTCTTGGCCAACACCCATCGGCGCCAACACGGGCGTGATCGCGCGCCCGCCCGCAGCCAGCATCGAGCGGTCGATCGGCTTCTCGTTGAACGACCCGTCGGTCCCCCACGCGCTCAACACCTTCAGGATAAGCACCATCGGGATGATGAACTTGCCCACGTGAAACACGAAGACCTTGACGCGCATCCACGCATTGATCAGCACGTTCCTCGGCTTTGGCCAATGATAGGACGGCAATTCAAAAGCGTACAGCGAGAGCTCTTGGGGAAGCAAGCTGTGTTTCATGACGAGCGCGGTGATCATCGCGAAGACGATGCCGAGAAGATAAACGCCAAAGATCACGAAGTGGCCTTGGTCTGGGAAAAAGGCTGCGGCGAACACCGTGTACACAGCCAACCGCCCGCCGCAGCTTATGAATGGGCTCATCAGCACAGCCACGATCCGATCGCGAGGGCGCTCCATGGTGCGCGTCGCCGTGATGGCGGGCACGTTACAGCCAAAGCCTATCACCATCGGAACGAACGCGTTGCCCGGAAGACCCAGGGCTTGCATGAGCCGGTCCATGACGAAGTTGGCTCGAGCCATGTAGCCCGACTCTTCGAGCATCGAAATGAACAGATAAAGGAATCCGATGATGGGAACGAAATTCACGACCTGGAGAACGCCGTTGCCAAGCCCGTCGGCCAGCAGGGCGGTGAGCCACGCCGGAGTGTCTACGAAGCTAAGGAGTTGCCGAGGGCCTTCGACGAATAACGTGTCGGAAAGCTGATTGACAAACGGCTTGAAGGCCCGACTGAGCTGAACTGTGAACCAGAACAGGCAATACATGACCCCGAGAAAGATGGGAATGCCGAGGAGCCGATTCAACACGACGCCGTCGATCCGGTCCGACATGCTGCGGCCCACTGCGGCGCGCTTGGGCAGCGCCTCGCCGGCGAGCGCATGGACGAAACGGTAACGGCTGTTGGCGATGAGGGTATCGGCCTCGTCGCCCGCCTCTTGCGCAATTCGATTGGCCAGCCTCTCTCGAGCTTCTCTCGCCGCGGGGTCGACCTGATGGGTCGCGAAAGCGTCGCCCTCCAGCAGACGAATAGCCAGCCAGCGGACATCGAAGCGATTCGCTCCAGAATTTTCGCTGATCGAGTGCGATAGTTCCGACGCCGCATCGTCGATCAACGGCGGGTAGTCGATAGCGAAGCTAGGCCGCGGCTTTTCCTCAGCCAGCCGCCGAAGCTCTGCTTTGAGTCCCTCGACCTCTCCCCGCTTGGCGGCGACCACCGCCAGCACCGGGCAAGCCAGTCGGCGCTGGATGGCTTCGACGTCAAACTCTGCGTCGCTGCCCCTGGCGTCTTCCATGATGTTGAGGATGACGACCAAAGGCGCCTTCATCTCCAGCAATTGAGTTGTCAGATAGAGGTTTCGCTCCAGGTGCGAGGCGTCGATGAGATCGATGATGAGATCGGCATCGCCCGAGAGAATGTAATCTCGCGCGATCCTCTCATCGATAGCGGTGGCCTCGTCATAGGCGTCGAGTGAGTAGATCCCCGGCAAATCCACGACCTCGAAGCGCTTGTCTTCAAACTGATATCGCCCGACCTTTTTCTCCACCGTGACGCCGGGCCAGTTTCCCACTCGCTGCCGGGTCCCGGTCAGGCCGTTGAACAATGTGCTCTTGCCGCAGTTGGGGTTGCCGATGATCGCGATCTTAAACGTATTGCTTTGCCCAAGGGGCGCCTCGGCGCCGACGCGCTCGATCGACAAGGCCGACACCTCGCTCGCACGCATGGTGAGGGACGTTTCGCGCACGCGAACCTCGACCGGATCACCGAGCGGGGCAACGCGGACGACGGTAAATTCGACGCCGGGCGTGAGGCCCATGGACAGCAATTTTTGGCGATGGCCGATATCCCCGGGTTTGAAGCCTATGACGCGGCCTCGCTCACCGACTTTCAGATGGCCAAACTCGATTCTCATCGTCCGACCTTAAGTGAGGGAAAATACTGCCCTGATGCTAAAACGGCTAAGGAGAGGAAAACGCGACACGGGCCTGGCAAAGCAATTTCTGCTTGAGGTTGCAGCCGAGAGGAATTGGCGAAAGCTGAAACTCTGCTCTCGTCATCCAACGATCGCAATAGCTCCGCTTCGGCGACCGTCATGGCGCCAGATGGGCTTCTCTTGGCAGTGAGCCAATTCTTCTCGTCGCGTCGGCAGCCAACCTAATCTTGATTCTTTACGCCATGACCATAGCCAATCTGTAAGAAGTTCCATAATCTAGTTGCGGCTGCAACGGGCGAGCCTGAAGCACGCGCCCGTTGTTGTTTCTCGCTTTTCGCCGGACTGGATCGGTCAAAGGTGAACTGGCTCGCTCATTTCCGGACTCGACTCGGCTGTCGAGGCGCTGTGTTCCGCGAACTGGCGCCAAGTTTCGTGAAGACGAAATCCCGGTTCAGCACGCTCTCGCGCTCGGCGGCCATTTTCCCGAATCGCTGGAGGCGCGTGAGGCGGGAGCGTCGGCTCAACGGGGTGCTTTCCACAGGTCGTCCGTTTCAAGCCGCCGTTAGTTTCGCAATTGCCGACAAGTGGCGCCCCAATCCGGAAATCACCGGAAACGCCTACGCCACAGAAACCCAACTGTGGACTTTTCTTTTCGCGACGAGCCGGTTCGGTCTTTTCCAAAAATGGACAGGCGCCGCCGCGTAGACGGCTCCTGCGCGTCCCTCCGATGCTATGCGTTTTTGGTCTCCCCTCCGCAATTCGGGCGGCGGCGCGCATTGGCGCCTTTTCCGAATTCATCGTCGCTGCGATCAAAACGCATCGCGAATGTTTGGAGGGAGAAGTGGCGCTTGCGTGACCGATGTCCTTCACCTTGGCGCCGAAGCTGTCGGAGGGAGGACGGTTTTTTCGATCAACGAGACGTCGCCGGTTTTGAGTCCCTTACACGGCCCCGAATAGCTCGTCGGGGAGCGTTTTGAGAAACTCGCGAAATGGGCGCGTCGTTCCCATTCCGCGCGAAAGGACCAGACTCCCCTGGAGCATGACCACCGCGCGTTCAGCGCGCGTGCTGGCGACTTTCTTGTCCAGTCCCGCATCGACAAGGACTGCGGACAAGGCACTGATCCAGGCTTCGAAAACCTGTTTGATCAGCTGTGTGAAGGGGCCTTCATGGATACGGGCTGAAGACAGCATGTTCAAAAGGCAGGCCTGTTTTCCTCCGGAATAGAACGCGTCGAGTTTCTTGATCATATCCTTGATCCGGTCGTTGGGCGCCCCTTTGCCCTTGAGCGGAGAAAGAATATGCTCGTCGAGCCAAGCTCCGGCGCTTTCCAGCACTTCCCGCGCCATTTGCTCCTTGCCCTGAGGAAAGCGGTGATAAAGGCTCGCCTTCTTGAGGCCCGTCGCTTCCGACAAGATCGTCAGCGTCGCGCCCTCATAGCCAACATCGCGAAACACGGCGCTGAGCCGGGCCATCAGATCTTCTTCTTCGACCGACGCTTTGCGCCCCATTTGGTCCCCTATCTGCTAAGTCACAAAATAATGACCGAACGACCGGTAAATATCGGGTTGACGTCCGCGCTGCGGTCAAGCATCCAAATAATACCGAACGTTCGGTTATAATCAAGGCTGCGCAAGGAGCATCTTCAATGTCGAAAACAGCAATCGTCGTCTACGCTGATCCAAAGGCTGGTTCGGAGGAAGCGCTCGGACGCCTCTTCAACGCAATGTTCGTCGCCTACGAGTTAAAGGAGAAGAAGCAGGAGGTCGCGCTTATTTTTCAGGGCGCGGGCGTCCGCTGGGCGAGTGAGGTCATCAAACCAGACCACCCCGCTCATGCCCTTTACAATGCGGTGAAGGACACGGTCGTCGGCGCTTGTCGCGGCTGCGCCGACGTCTTTGGCGCAACCGATGCCGTCAAGGTGACAGGACTGCCATTGATAGATGAAAAGGCGATCCCGGGCACGTCCGGCATCATCGATCTCTCCAAATATCTCGATGCAGGCTACCGGGTTCTGACTTTCTGAACGGTCGGCTTCGCTGTCGGAGTTCAAGGGCGCCGCGACCAAGCTCGGCGCCCGTCCATCAAAAGTTGGGAGAGTCGGCAAACCCGGTACGAACCAAGATTCAATAATGTCGCTTGACGGATGCGTGGATATACACATATTAAAGACAATGTCACAAATTTCCGCACCCTCATATGAAACAGCCCAAATGATCGCGAGCAGGTGCCTCTGCTTGCGCATCCAGCGGGCCAGCCGCGCCATCGGGCGTCGTTTCGATGATGCGTTCCGGTCCGTCGGGCTGAACAACTGGCAGTTTTCCTTGCTGATGAACCTTAGTCGCCCCTCCCCGCTCACCGTCAATGGACTGGCGGAGCAGCTCGGGATGGACCGAACCACGACGACAAAGAACCTGAGGCCTTTGGAACGTCGAGGGCTGCTGGAGATCCGGCTCGATGAACATGACGCCCGCGTGAGACGGATCGTCCTCACCGACGCAGGCCGCGCCCTGCTGGTCGAGGCTGTCCCTCACTGGCAAGCCGCCAATGATGCGGTCTCAGCCAGCCTCGAGGAGGCAGACCTTGAGCGTCTCCATTCCGCTCTGGAGGCGATAGCTTACGGTTAGACTGCGCGGATGCGCAATGGGAGTTCCGTATCCCGCGGACGCCAGTTCTTGATGAACGACTATCCGGCGCAAAACCTTACGACCTAATAGGGGCATATGCACTTAATTGCAGGAAACAAGTCAAAGCGCAAATCAGGAGACAAGCCCATGAGCGACCATGCCGCGATGCCGAACAGCGAAACCTTCTGGGCGCGCATCGGGCGCCTCATCCGCCAGTTCGGAGAAGCAATGGACCTGGACGAGACCGCCCTGCTCGCCGCGCGCGTCGCCAGGCTCGAGCGAAAGCTTGCGGAGCTGAAAGACCAACAGGGTGATTCGCTTCCTCGTCCTGCAACTCAACCCTGAGGCGCCCGCCGATGCGCCAGCGGTTGCGCCGCTTCATGCGACGCAGACGGCCGATCGAAGCCTCAGCAAGACATTCGCCCTGAGCGGATATTGCGCCCCTCCAGCACGAGCGAGATCACCCATGGACAGCTTCGAGACAGTCCTTCTTGCCGCCGCTGTGATCGTCGCGGTCGGCGTTGGGGCGGCCGCGGCGGGCGAAAGAGATCCTCGTCAAGGACCGCAGCTTGTCCAAATCGCCATCGTGAAGCCGGCGGAGCCTTCGGAGCGGGCTTTTACCGGCGTCGTTTCGGCGCGTGTGCAAAGCAATCTGGGGTTTCGCGTTCCGGGCAAGGTGATCGAGCGCCTTGTCGACATTGGTCAAAACGTCCGCGCCGGGCGGCCGCTCCTGCGGCTCGACCAACAGGATCTCAATCTTGCGCTCGCCGCCAAGGAGCACGCGGTCGTGGCGGCGCGGGCGCTGGCCGTCCAAGCGACGGCCGACGAGGCGCGCTACCGCCAACTCGTGGCCAAGGGATACTCGACCCGCCAAAGATACGATCAGGCCAAGGCCGCGTTCGACAGCGCCAATGCGCAATTGGCGGCGGCCGAAGCACAGGCCGAGGTCGCGAGGAACGAGGCCGGGTACTCGTTGCTGCTCGCGGATGCCGACGGGACCATCGTCGAGACCTTGGCCGAGCCGGGGCAGGTGGTCGCCGCCGGTCAGACCGTGGTGAGGCTGGCGCATGCTGGTCCGCGCGAAGCCGCTGTGAATCTCCCCGAGGCCGTGCGCCCGGCGATCGGATCTGCCGCGCAAGCCAAGATTTACGGGGCCTCGTCCGCTGCTTCGCCGGCGCGTCTCCGTCAGCTTTCTGACGCCGCCGATCCCTCGAGCCGGACCTATGAGGCGCGCTATGTCCTTGAGGGCGAGGCTTCGCGGGCCCCGCTTGGCGCAACCGTCACCGTCGGGGTGGCGACGACCGGCGCGATCGACGCTTCGGAAGTCCCGCTCGGCGCGCTTTATGACGATGGCAAATCCACGGGCGTGTGGGTCGTCGATCCGGCGTCGTCGTCCGTCGCCTTCAGGCCCGTGCTGGTTCGCCGGCTGGCCGAGGAGACCGCTGTCGCCAGCGGCGTTCGCGCGGGCGAACGCGTCGTGGCGCTCGGCGCGCACCTTCTTCACCAGGGCGAGCGCGTCCGCATCGCCAATGACAGGATGGCGGCGCAATGAGCCGCTTCAACCTTTCCGCGCTGGCGGTGCGCGAGCGCGCCGTCACCCTCTTCTTGATTCTCGCCGTCGCGATCTCCGGAACCTATGCATTTTTGAAGCTCGGCCGCGCCGAGGATCCGTCGTTCACCATCAAGGTGCTGACGGTGACGACGGTCTGGCCCGGCGCCACCGCGCGGGAAATGCAGGATCTCGTCGCTGAGCCGCTGGAGAAGCGGCTGCAGGAGCTGCGCTGGTATGACCGCGTCGAGACGATGACCCGTCCGGGTCTTGCCTTCATGACGCTCACCTTGAAGGACAGCACGCCGCCGGCCGAGGTTCCCGAGCAGTTCTACCAGGCTCGCAAGAAGCTCGGCGACGAAGCCCGCACCTTGCCCGCGGGCGCCTTCGGTCCCTTCGTCAACGATGAATATTCGGACGTGACTTTCGCCCTTTACGCCCTGAAGGCGCCGGGCATGGCGCCGCGTCTGCTCGCCCGCCAGGCGGAGACAATGCGCCAGCAATTGCTGCATGTCCCTGGCGTCAAAAAGGTGAACATTTTGGGCGAGCGGCCGGAGCGGATCTTCGTCGAGTTCACCTATGCGCGCCTCGTCACACTCGGCGTCAGCGCGCGGGACGTCTTCGCCGCGCTCGCGCGCCAGAACGCCGTGACGCCAGCGGGATCGATCGACGCCAAGGGACCGCAAATCTTCGTGCGCCTCGATGGCGCCTATGACGATATCCGGAAGATCGCCGACACGCCCATCGTGGCCGGAGGGCGCAATCTCAAGCTCTCCGACGTCGCCGAGGTGCGCAGGGGCTATGAGGACCCGGCAACCTTCCTGATCCGTCACCAGGGCGAGCCGGCCCTCGCCCTCGGCGTCGTTATGCAGGAGGGATGGAACGGGCTCGACCTCGGCAAGGCGCTCGAGGCCGAAACCAAGGCGATTTCCGTCAACCTGCCGCTTGGGATAACCCTGACCAAGATCACGGATCAGGCGGTCAACATCTCAGAGGCCGTCGATGAGTTCATGTTCAAGTTCTTCGTCGCCCTCAGCGTCGTGCTCGTCATCAGCCTGATCAGCCTCGGCTGGCGCGTCGGCATCGTCGTGGCGGCGGCGGTGCCGCTGACCCTTGCCGTGGTGTTCGTCATCATGCTCGACACCGGACGGGTGTTCGACCGCATCACGCTCGGCGCCCTCATCCTCGCCCTTGGCCTTCTCGTCGACGACGCCATTATCGCGATCGAGGCGATGGTGGTGAAGCTGGAGGAGGGCATGGGCCGCATCGAAGCGGCCGCCTATGCCTGGAGCCACACCGCGGCGCCCATGTTGGCGGGCACTCTTGTCACCGTGGCCGGCTTCCTGCCGGTTGGCATTGCGCGCTCCAGCGCGGGCGAATATGCCGGCAACATCTTTTGGATCTTGGGTTTCGCCCTGATCGCCTCCTGGTTCGTAGCCGTGGCGTTTACACCTTACCTGGGGGTGAAGCTGCTGCCCGAGATCGAGCCGATCGAGGGCGGTCACGAGGCGATCTACGGCACGCCCAATTACCGGCGCCTCCGCAGCGTGATCGCCTGGTCCATTCGCCACAAAATCGTTGTTGCGGGCGCCGTGGCCGGCGCCTTGGCGATCTCCGGCGCAGGCTTGGGCGGAGTAAAGAAGCAATTCTTCCCGACATCGGATCGTCCCGAGCTTCTGGTTGAGGTCCAGCTGCCTGAGGGCAGCAGCATCGAGGCGACCAGCGCCGCCACAGCCAAGGTGGAGGCATGGCTGAAAGAGCAGCCTGAAGCCAAGATCGTCACCAGCTATATCGGCCAGGGCGCGCCGCGATTCTTCTTCGCCTATAACCCGGAGCTGCCCGATCCGTCCTTCGCCAAGATCGTCGTCCTGACGCCAGATGCCGAGGCGCGGGAAGCTCTCAAAGTCCGCCTGCGGGCGGCGATCGCCGAAGGCCTCGCTCCCGAGGCGCGCCTTCGCGTCACTCAGCTCGTGTTCGGTCCCTATTCCCCCTTTCCCGTAGCGTTCCGGGTCATGGGTCCTGATCCCGCCGTGCTGCTCGGCCTCGCCGGCGAGGTCCAGGAGGTAATGCGCGCCAATCCGAACATGCGGCAGGCGAACCAAGACTGGGGTCAACGGTCGCCGACTGTCCGGTTCGTCCTCGATCAGGATCGGCTGCGGCTGATTGGTCTCTCGCCCAGCGAAGCCGCGCAACAGCTGCAATTCCTGCTGACGGGCGTGACGGTCACGCAGGTGCGCGAGGATATCCGCACGGTGGACGTGGTCGCCCGCAGCTCCGGCTCGGGCCGTCTCGATCCCGCCCGCCTCGCCGACTTCACTCTCACATCAAATGATGGGCGCATGATCCCGCTCGATCAGATCGGCCAGATCAATGTGCGGATGGAGGATCCGATCCTCAAGCGCCGCGATCGCACACCGACGATCACCGTGCGCGGCGACATCGACGAAACCCTTCAGCCGCCGGAGGTCTCGACCGAGATCCAGGAGGCCCTCCAGCCGATGATGGCCAATCTGCCCGCGGGTCACCGGATCGAGATGGGCGGTTCGATCGAAGAGTCGGTCAAGGCGAACACAGCTCTTGCCGCCATCTTCCCGCTCATGCTGGCCTCGATGCTCACGATCATCATGCTTCAGGTCCGCTCCTTCTCGGCCATGACCATGGTGATGCTCACAGCGCCCCTCGGTCTCGTCGGCGCGGTCCCTGTCCTGTTGCTGTTCCACCAGCCCTTCGGCTTCAACGCCATCCTCGGCCTGATCGGTCTGGCGGGGATCTTGATGCGCAACACGCTGATCCTGATCGGGCAGATCCATACCAACGAGGAGCATGGCCTCGATCCCTACCACGCAGTCCTCGAGGCCACGGTCCAGCGGGCGCGGCCCGTGATCCTCACCGCGCTCGCCGCCGTTCTGGCGTTCATCCCGCTGACTCATTCCGTGTTCTGGGGATCCATGGCCTATACGCTGATCGGCGGCACCGCCGTCGGCACGGTTCTGATCTTGGTCTTCCTGCCGGCGCTATACGCCATCTGGTTCAGAGTGACGCCAGCTGCGGCGGAATTCGCCGGAGCGGAACAGCCGCCGCAAAACGACATGCCGCTCGAGGCAAGCGCTTCGGCTCCAAACGCGACAGCGTCCGACGCCGGGGCGGATTGGCCGACGTCGTGGACTGCGGAAACGACTTATCAGGAGGTGCGTGAATTGGACGCTACTTAGGAACCCTCTACTTATTTACCCTAGATTCGGTAATGAGTCGGAAGGTACTCAGTCTCCGAACCCTATCAGGCGTGATTGGCGACTCTGGGTGTGCAGGATCAATACTGCGACCGGGCGCCGCGCGAAAGTGTGCGTCGAAGTTTTCGACCTCGGCATCGTGTTCGAGGGGAAGGATCATATTTTTCCCTCACGCACGAATCGGGCGCCAACGCAGGAGCAGCCTGCCAAAGCAGCAGCCGACGGTTGTCAACAGCATGACGCTGCCGAACTGCCAGACAAGCACCATCAAGCTCGCATCCTGCGGGTGAAACAGCCTGAGCCCGACGTTGCCGAGGGCTGCTGCCGCCAGTGCTGCGAGCGCGACTGTGGCGCGGGGCAAGAGGGGCGCGCCACGCCGAATCATCACGGTGATCGCGATGGCGGGAACGGCGCCGGTTAAGGCGATCGCCGGCAGACACATCCAGTCGGGTTGGAGCGTCAGGCCTTCAGGCCCCAGGCTCAGCCAGTTTGAAAGGCACCCCTGACCCAGGCTGCCGAGCCATAGGGCGAGTGGCGCAAGCGGCAGAAGCAGTGGCCAACGTGGACGCCCCGGCACGCCAGCCGAAAAAGCGGCGAATGCCGCCGTCAGGGCGGTGACGACTGCCGCGCCCTGTTCCAGAAGGTAACGGCTTTCGCCGAGCTTTTCGATCAAATCAGGGCGCGGCGACATCACCGCGACCATAATCATGACGGAAGGCGCGGCGATGCCGAGCCACAGGACGAGACGTCGCAGCGGCGGGGGCAGCCGCCGCACGGGCGTCGTCTGATCGGACAGGCGTTGGATCAAGACGTTGGTTCTCATCCTTGCCTCTCTTCGCCTAGGGCCGCACGCAGGGCCTTGAGCGCCCGGTGCATCGCGACTTTCAAGGCGGCGACGCTCTGGCCGCTCGCAGCCGAGGCGCCCTTGAGCGACATTTCCTGCAGCTTCAGCATTTCGACCGCCTGCCTCTGCCCAACCGGCAGTTTGGCGATGGCCTCGCGCAACGACTGCACGTCGCCCGGACCTTCATCGAGATAATTCGGCTCATGCGCGGAAAAGGTTTCCGGCCATTCGTCGACATTCACCTCGTTCCTCACCTTGCGGACGTAGCGACGCGCGTTGTCCGCCATCCTGTGGCGGGCGATCGCCATCAGCCAGGGCGTGAACGGGCGCTGCGGATCATAGGTGTGGCGGACGGAATGCATGGATAGGAGAACGTCCTGAACGAGATCCTCGATGCCCTCGAACCGGCCCCAGCGCCGCCCAATAGCGCCGCGAATAAACGGGGCGAGCTCGAAGAGAAGACTGTGGTAGGCGGCGCGATCGCCCTGTTGCGCCGCACGCATCAAGCCCACCCATCGCGCCTCGCGGCTATTCACCTTTTCCACCTGCGACTCTCCCGAAGACGATCGCAGAGTGACGTCGACCGCAACGGCGCGCAATCGGTCATTTTCGAGAGTGGAGGGTCGTCGAGGCTGTCGGACATGTGGATGAATCAAATAAAGCTCTATTTGCATGGGGTGTTCGCCTCACGCCAAATAGGCGATGGATTGCCAATTCATGCCCGTTCGCTCCTGTCGGCGGCGTCCCGGGAGTTGTTCGCCGCGACGACCGGAAAGGTTACAGTCTCGAATAAATTTTCGGCTGGCGTAACCTTTTCCGAAGTCCCGGCGAAGTTCCGTATAGGAAAGGCGAGGATCATTCTGATGCGTTTCAGCAAGATGCAGGATCTGGCGACTGCCCAACCGATGACGGGCGGCGCGCATCCCGCGATCGAAGCCGCCGCTTGGCCCGGCGTCGCGCGCCCGCTGCCGCCTCGCGCCAAATTCAGCGATCCCGAATTCACCGCCAAAGGCGAGCGGCGCGCCAGCGTCTCCCTCAGCCGGCTGGAGACCTTGTGGTTCAACACCGGCACGTTATGCAATCTCACCTGTCACAATTGTTACATCGAGTCCTCCCCCCGGAATGATCGTCTCGCCTATCTCACCCGCGACGAAGTGCTCGGCATCCTCGACGAGGCCGCGACTCTGACGCCTCCGCCGATCGAGATCGGCTTCACCGGGGGCGAGCCTTTCTTGAACCCCGATTGCCTCGGCATGATCGAGGACAGCCTGGCGGGCGGCTATCGGGTCCTGGTTCTGACCAATGCGATGAAGCCCATGCAGCGCCTGAAGGCGGTCCTGCTGAACCTCAATGCGCGGTTTCCGGGCAAGCTGACATTGCGGGTTTCCCTCGACCATTACGAGGCGGCCGGTCACGAGAAACTGCGTGGCCGGCGCTCTTGGCGAACGGCCATCGACGGGTTGGTTTGGCTTGCCGCAAACCGTTTCAATCTCGCGATTGCCGCCCGCATGGCATGGAATGAGACCGATGCCGCTACGCGCGCTGGCTTTCGCGCGCTCTTTGACGACATCGGCCTCGAGATCGACGCGGATGATCCGACCCGTCTTGTGCTGTTCCCGGAGATGGACGCCGGGGAAGAAGCGCCGGAAATCAGCGAAGCCTGCTGGACCATTCTCGGCAAATCGCCCGATCAGATGATGTGCGCCAGCTCGCGCATGGTGGAAAAGCGCAAGGGCGCCGCGCGGCCGGTGGTCACCGCCTGCACGCTGCTGCCTTACGACCCGCAATTCGAGATGGGAGCGACCTTGGCCGCGGCGGCGCGGCCGGTCAAGCTCAACCATAACCATTGTGCTCGCTTCTGCGTCCTGGGCGGCGCCTCCTGCAACCCACAAAAATAAGGCGCCCATGACCGACGCGATCACCGTGGATATCTGTATCATCGGCGCCGGTTCGGCCGGTCTGTCGGTTGCTGCGGGGGCCGCGCGCATGGGGGCGCGCACCGTGCTCATCGAGGCCGGGCGCATGGGCGGCGACTGCCTGAACACCGGCTGCGTGCCGTCGAAATCCCTGTTGGCCGCCGCCAAGGCGATGCAAGCAATCCGCGCCGCACGGCGTTTCGGCGCCGACGGTCTCGAGCCGCGCATCGATTTCGCCGCCGTGTCCCGCCGCGTCCACGACGTCATCGAGACCATCGCGCCGCACGATTCCGTTGAAAGGTTCACGAGGCTCGGGTGCAAGGTCATTCAGGCGCATGGCCGCTTCATCGACCCCGGCGCGGTTGAGGCCGGCGGGCAGCTTGTGCGCGCGCGGCGTTTCGTCGTCGCCACGGGCAGCCGCGCCGCCGCCCCAGCCATTCCAGGGCTCGGCGGCGTTCCCTATTTCACCAACGAGACTTTGTTCGACAACATTGTCTTGCCAAACCATCTCGTGGTCATCGGCGCCGGGCCCGTTGGCTGCGAAATGGCGCAGGCGCATCGTCGGCTCGGCGCGAGAGTGACCTTGCTCGACCTTGGCCCGATGCTGCCGAAGGACGATCCCGAGGCGGTGGCGGTGGTGCGCAAAAGCTTCGCCACTGAGGGCATTGCCGCCTTCGAAGGGGTTACGATCCTGCGCGTCGAAAGGAGCCAAGGCGGCATTGTCGTGGCTTTGCGGGAAGGGGACGGCGAACGCTTGATCGAGGGTTCGCATCTGCTGATCGCCGCCGGCCGCCGGCCCAATGTCGAAAACCTCGGCCTCGATGCCGCAGGGGTCAGGTTCGGCCCCAAGGGCATCGAGGTGGACGCGCGCCTCCGCAGCAGCAACAAGCGCATTTTCGCCGCCGGCGATGTGGCGGGCTCCTATCAGTTCACTCACTTGGCCGGCTATCACGCCGCGATCGTGCTGAAAAACGCCTTGTTCCGCTTGCCAGCCAAAGCAGATACGCGGGCTCTACCATGGGTGACATTCACCGATCCGGAACTGGCTCAAGTGGGCCTGACGGAGGCGCAGGCGCGAGAACGCCATGGCGATCGTTTCCGTGTGCTTCGGTCGGATTTCGCGGACAATGATCGGGCCCAGGCCGAGGGCGTCGTCGAGGGTTTCCTCAAGGCGATGGTGACAAGACGCGGCCACGTGCTGGGGGCCACGATCGTCGGCCCCCACGCGGGGGAGCTGATTCAGAGCTGGGTCCTCGCCGTCGGTCTCGGCCTCAAGATCGGCGCTCTCGCCGGGATGATCGCGCCTTATCCGACGCTCGGCGAAATCAGCAAGCGGGCGGCCGGCTGCTTCTACGCGCCGACGCTGTTTTCACCGCGCATGCGCCGGCTGGTGCGCGTCTTGGGGATGTTTGGATGAGTCTCGAGCGCGTGCTGCCCTTGCTGGCGCTGGTTGGTCTTGCCGCCGTTGCCTATGCCTTGCATCTGGAGCGTTTCCTGACCCTGGACGCCTTGCGCGACAACCGCTCCCTGCTGCTGGCGTTCGTCTCCGCCCATCGCGTGGGCGCTGCGCTGGTCTTTGTCGTCATTTATATCGGGGTGGTCGCCCTATCGCTGCCGGGCGCGACGATCATGACCCTTGGCGGCGGCTTCCTGTTCGGCGTCGGCGCGGGAGCGGCGCTGAGCGTCGTCGGCGCCACCTGCGGCGCCGCGGCTCTCTTTCTCATCGCCCGTTCGGCCTTAGGCGAGCTGTTGCGCCGGCGCGCTGGTCCGTTCCTCGCGCGCATGGCGGATGGCTTTCGCCACGACGCTTTCCATTACCTCCTGTTTCTGCGCCTGGTTCCGGCCTTCCCGTTCTTCGCGGTCAATCTGGCCGCGGCATTGCTCGGCATGCCGATGGCGTCTTTCGTCGCCGCGACAGCTATAGGCATCCTTCCAGCTGCGCTGATTTTCGCCGCCTTCGGCGCCGGCCTCGGGCGCATCTTCGACGCCGGCGGCGACGTCGATCTGAAGGATATCCTCAACCCAACCCTGATCGCCGGTTTGATCGGACTGGGTTTTCTCGCTTTGCTCCCGGTCATTGTGAAACGGATGCGGGAGAACAGGCCATGAGCCTGTCGGTCATCATCCCGACGCTGAATGCCGCTGGATCGCTGCCCGGGACGCTGGCGCGGCTCGATGGAGTCGACGAAGTGATTGTGGTTGATGGCGGGTCCGCCGACGGCACAGTGGAGCTTGCCAGCCGGTTGGGCGCGCGGGCAATGGCTGCGCCAAGGGGGCGCGGCCGGCAGTTGATGGCGGGAGCCGAGGCGGCCCTTGGCGATTGGCTGCTCCTTCTCCATGCGGACACGCGATTGGACCCCGGCTGGAGGGCCGCCGTCGAAACCTTCCGCGTCGATCCGGCGAACCGGAGCAAAGCCGCCGTGTTCCTCTTCGCGCTCGACGATCCGTCGACTGAAGCAAGGCGATTGGAGCGGCTGGTCGCATGGCGCGTGCGGTGGATGGGGTTGCCCTATGGCGACCAGGGCTTGCTGATCAGCCGCGATTTCTACCGGAGCTTAGGCGGGTTTCGCCCGCTTCCGCTGATGGAGGACGTCGATCTGGTGCGCCGGATCGGCCGCCGGCGGCTCGTGATCCTGCCGGTCGCGGCGCGCACTTCGGCGGCGCGATGGCGGCGCGACGGCTGGATCAGGCGCAGCCTGCGCAATCTCGTTTGCCTTGCCTTGTATTTTCTCGGCGCGCCGCCGCGCCTGATCCAGCGACTTTACGGCTGACCATGTCCCTTCGCCGCCATCTCGTCATCTTCACACGCTGCCCACGCTACGGCGCCGGGAAGCGCCGCCTCGCCGCTGGAATAGGGCCGGTGCAGGCGCTGCGGTTCCAGCGGGTGACATTGTCATTGATGCTTCGCCGCCTCGGCGCCGATCCGCGCTGGACCACCTGGCTCGCGGTGACGCCAGACCGTTCGGGGCCATGGCCGCCGCGTTTCGGCGTTCTGCCGCAGGGCCAGGGCGATCTTGGCCAGCGCATGGCGCGGGTCGCCAAGGTTCTGCCGCCGGGGCCGGTGCTGATCGTCGGCGGCGATATTCCGGGCATAGGCGCCGCCGCGGTTGCGCGTGGGTTCCGGGCCTTGGGCGACCATGACGCCGTCTTCGGCCCCGCAACCGATGGGGGATATTGGGCGGTCGGTCTTCGCCGCCGCCCGCGCTTCCTCGATCCCTTCGAGAAGGTTCGATGGTCCACCGAACATGCCTTGGCCGATAGTTTGGCCAATCTTTCGGGGCGCTCGGTCGCGAGCCTCGAGGTTCTGGAGGACGTCGATGATGTCGAATCCCTCGCCCGCCAATCCCCATGGGAGTTCCTCCATGCGCGCCGTCGAAGCTAAGCCGCTTGCCTCCTATCCCTGGTTCGTCCGGCTGTTCTTCTGGAAGCAGAAACGCACCTACGGCCGCGTCCTCGACCCCGGCCTGCTTTGGGGCCGCTCGCCTTGGGTCTTTGCGGCGGTGGCCCTTCTCTATGGCGCATTGGACCGGCGCTCATCGCCTTTGCCGCCGGCGCTGCGATCGCTGATTACCGTGCGGGTGTCGCAGATCAATCATTGCGCCTTCTGCGTCGATATCAATTCCGCGACGCTGCTCAAACGCGGCGTGGCGATGGACAGGATCGACGCCCTGGCGACATGGCGCGAAAGCTCGGCTTTCACCCCCGAGGAACGTCTTGCGCTGGACTACGCCGAGGCGATGACAATCACCGCGCCAGGGGTCGGCGACGACCTGCGGCGGCGCCTGAAAGAATGTTGGGAGAATGATTTCATCGTCGAACTGACGGGGTTGATCGCTTTCCAGAATCTATCGTCGAAGTTCAACGCCGCGCTCGACGTGCCGTCGCAGGGGTTTTGCCGCCTTCCAAACGGACGTCCATCCAAGGTTTGATGAGCATTGCCTCTTTAGCGGGCTGCGGAGAAAGCGTGGACGCAATGGTCGATAAACTCGCTTGGTGCGGCGGTCAGCGAATTTCTTCTTGGAGCCAGGGCATGCCTGCGCGAACCCCAGCCTTTAAGTCGCCGGCAACGGTCATCGAACGAGAGGCCTCCAGGCGCGCCGTCCTGACAGGGCTCGGCTCCATCCTCGGTTTGGCCGCTGGAACCGGTCAGGCGCTTCCCGCGGGCGTCGATCCGCCGCCGTTCCAGACGAGGGTTGCGCAGTTCATAGTCTTCGAGCCGGCGCTCGCCGCTCCAGCTATCCGGCTTGAGCGGATCGACGGCAAGCTGATCGATCTCGCGGGATTTCGCGGCAAGGCCGTTCTCGTGAACTTCTGGGCGACCTGGTGCCCGCCCTGCAGGCGAGAGCTGCCGCTCCTCGCCGAACTTCAAGAGATCGTTCGCTCGGAGCCGCTCGAAATCGTCGCCATCTCGATCGACAAGGAAGGAAGCCGGGCGGTGCAGCCTTTTTTGGAGCGCCTCAACATCAAGCGTCTGCGGCCATATCTCGACCCCAGAGGACAAATAGCAAAAGGCATCGGCGACAATGGACCCGCGCCCTTCGTCCTGTACGGTCTGCCGATCTCCTACATCATCGACCGAGACGGCTGCGTCGCCGGCTATCTGGTCGGCGAGGCGGACTGGACATCGTCGACGGGACGGGCTTTGCTTCGATATTATACGATGGGGTAGCCTTGGGGTCTGATCTTTCGTGGCGCCGCCCGAAACCGGGATGCCTCCTCACCCGGCGCTAAGCCCTAGCCTCACCAGCTGTTCATCAAGCGCGTGGATGTGATCGGCGAGTGAGACGGCTATGATCGACGTGACCTCGAGCCGGCGGTCTTCCAGGACGAAAGTCTCCGGATGGTCTTTTGCCCAGGCTGCAACTGCTCGGTCGCGTTCGTAAAGAAGCGCCTCGATCTGCGGTCGGAAGAGCCGAATCATCCCCGTGATCCAGCGATTGGCTGGCGTGTCCGGCGAGCTCATCGCAAAATGAGCGAGCGCTGCGATGACGTCGGCCGCCGGATGCCAGGTTTCGTTCGTCACCCAACGATTCGTCGTGAACAGGGCGAGCGGTTGCCCAAAAGGATTCATCACGATGCCCACAAGATGAACGAGATCCGCGGTGCTCGGGTTCTGATCAAGCGGATCCATTTCGAGGGGCTCGGACCGCTGGACCGCGCCCTTGTCGAGAAAAAGATGAAAATGGCCGTGCTCGGACGCCAACCGGCCGGGGCCTGCATGCGCATGATAGAAATATCGGCTGGACTGCATCGCATCGCGGGCGTCATCCGCTGGATAATGGGCCCATTCCACAAAGCCATCACCTGAGATTGCCAGCAGATCCGCGACGACCTGGGAGCCGCGCGCGGCTAGCTCGGCCATCGTTTGGACGACAACCCCGGCGGCCGAAGCCATCATCTGCAGCTGCTCCATCGAAGGCATTCCCACGAGGGCGGTCCGCGGCTGCGCAATCCCGACATCGTTACAAGACGGAATCGATGCGCCAACGTCTTCAAAAGCCATCGTTTAGCTTCCTTACAACGCCGACACTGTCGGTTCGGGCTCGACAGTGTCGGCGTCAGTCGAAAATTATCTCTTCGGAGCGCAGGGGTTCGACTTGTCCGCACGCGGCTTTGATTTAGCGGCGCAAGGATTTGATCTGACCGCACAAGGATTTGATTTTGCTGAACAAGGATTACGCTTTGCCGAACAGGGGTTTGCTTGAGCAAGCTCAATGGCTGGGGTGGCGGCCTGCGCCGCCGCGACCGCGGCGGTTGCAAGAGAAAGGGCGGCGAGAGTTTCTTTCAACATAAGAGTTTTCCTGTAGGAGTTGGCGATGTTCCATCCGACAAAACGCCGACCGGTCGCAAGCGGGGTCTGTCGAGGCGGCCGGTCGTTACAACGATTTGCGTTTTTGCTCTCGCTGGCTTGCCGTAGGGGACATACAACCGTCGCCACGATGATGACGGCCGAACTGATATTCGTTTTGGGCGGAGCCCAGGTTACGATGCGCCTCAAAAAAATCTCGGGTGGGAGCAATGAGCGGGCTGCTCAATGCCCCTTATCGGGCTGCGCCACCGGAACATCATCACTCTTCCACTGAGGCCAAACGGCCGCGCGGGAGAACCTGTCGTCGGAAAAATTCCTTTGGACGGCCTTGCCGAGATGTAACCATTAGTCTGCGTACGACGAACCTCCCTTGCGCGAGCGAGGGAATCGCTAGGGAGATCGCTGTGAACGATATGAGCCTCGAGAATGTCCGCGACTATTATGGCAAGGTGCTTGGGACCTCGCAGGATCTGCGCACAGACGCCTGCGCGACCGCCGAGCCTCCTTCTCTTCGCGTGCGCCAGGCGCTCGGCCGCGTCCATGAGGAGGTGAAGGCGCGGTATTTCGGCTGCGGGTTGCTCGTTCCTCCGGCGCTCGAGGGCGCGAGGATCCTCGACCTCGGCTGCGGCTCGGGCCAGGACTGCTACGTCCTGGCGCAATTCGCCGGCCCGGCCGGCCGCGTCGTTGGCGTCGATGCGACGCCCGAGCAACTCGCCATAGCGCGCCGGCACGTCGAGTCGCATCGCCAGCTGTTCGGATTTTCGCAGTCCACGGTGGATTTCATCGACGGCGATATCGCCCGCCTCGACGAGTTGGGTTTCGAGCCGAACAGTTTCGACGTGATCGTTTCCAACTGCGTGATCAATCTCGTCGAAGACAAGGGGGCCGTGTTCGCGGCGGCGCACCGGCTGCTGAAGCCCGGCGGCGAGTTCTACTTTTCGGACGTTTACGCCGATCGTCGCGTCCCAAGGGAACTCCGCCAGGATTCGGTGCTGCATGGCGAGTGCCTCGCCGGCGCTCTTTATTGGGGCGACTTCATGATGCTCGCCAAGGCCGCCGGCTTCCTCGACACGCGCCTGGCGTCGGATCGGCCGTTGGCCGTGGGAGACCCGGAAATCGCCGCCAAGGTCGCGCCGATCCGCTTTTTCTCGGCAACCTATCGGCTGTTCAAGCTCGCGGGGCTGGAGCCCGCCTGCGAAGACTACGGCCAAGCGGTGCGTTACCGTGGCGGCATTCCCGACGCCGAACAAATTTTCCGGTTCGACAAGCATCATCGCATCGAGGCGGGGCGCATGTTCCCAGTCTGCGGCAACACCTGGCGGATGCTAAAGGAAAGCCGGCTCGCCGCACATTTCGACTTCTTTGGCGACTTTACACGGCACTATGGGATCTTCGCCGATTGTGGACTGGCCGCGCCGTTCTCCGATCCCATCGAGGCTACCAGATCGGTTAGCGCCTGTTGCTGACCTGGGATATCCGCGCCTGACAGACGCGGATATCCCAGGCTTCCGTTAACCAGATCGCATGACGTTCGGCTTGCTTCGAATCCCGGAAGATGAGCTGAACCAGCTTTCGTCATTCGCTATTGCTCAACCGGAAGCCGTTTGCCGCGCAAGGACGCGCAGGTCCTCGTCGGTGACGGGATTTCCGCCGACGCCCCAGGCGCCCGGCTGAACGTCCTCGATGGTGACCCAGGTCACGTTTCGCAGGCCTTCGCCTTCCACGGACAATACGGCGTCCGTGACCTTGCGGATCATATCTTGCTTTTGCTCGAGCGTCAGGTAGCCCCCGACGCCCTTGATCTGAATGAGCGGCATTTGTCGTCTCCGTTTGATGATTGTTGGTTACGGAACCTTCGACCAGGCCGCCTCGGCGAAGGCCTGATCGAGCGGCGTATCGGCGATGTGGTTTGTGTAGTTGGAGAGCGTTTTCATCCCGACGCCGAGCACGACCTCCAGGATCTGCGCCTTCGCGTATCCAGCGTTCAGGAATCTCTTCGTGTCCTCGTCGGAGGGGCGGCCGCGCGTGCTGACCACGCTTGCCGTGAATCGTCGGAGCGCATCTAGTTTTGCGTCGGCGATCGGGTTGCCTTCACGGATGGCCTGCACGACCTCGTCCGGCACTTTCTGCATCGCGGCAATGATGCTGTGAGCCGCGACGCAATATTCACAATCGTTTTCGTTGCTCGTTGTCAGCAGTACGACTTGCCGCTCGGACGGATTGAAGGAGGTTTCGTCGAACAAGCCCATCGCGGCGCGGTATGCTTTCAAAAGGGCTGGCGCCTCTGACATTACGGCCAGAAGGTTGGGCAGAAAGCCATAGGCTTTACTTGCATCGACGAGAGCCCCTTTGGCGGCCTCTGGAGCGGATTCAATAGTATGCACGGCATAGGTCATTTCACTTTCTCCCATTAGTGGTATATCTTGAACGATCGTTCAAGATATGACCAAAAAAAAAAATTAGTTGAGGCGGCGCATGGCGTCATCGACGATCGAGGAAAGCAATGTCCGGTCGGGGCGGCTGCGAGTCAACACCACAAGCCCGATCAGCGAAGCCAGCAGACCACGAGCAGCTTCGACGGGCTTTACGTGAGGCGCGATTTCACCTTGCGCTTTCCCTTTCTTGATCATCTGGAGGAAGAAGGCCTCGATTTCCTTCTGCGAATGGGCCACGATTTGGCCTATTTCCGGATCATGCGCGGCAAGCTCTAATGCGGTATTGGTCAAGAAGCAGCCGCGATTGCCGCCGCTCTCCGAGACCGGCGCGGTGAACGCGAGGAACAGCTGACGAATGGCCTCACGCGGGCCATGGTTTGCCTCGACCTCATCCAAAAGCTTGCGGCGCACCTTCTCATCGTACATGCGCAGGGCCGCCACGAAGAGCGCGTGCTTGTCGCCGTATGTCGCGTAAAGACTGCCGCGGTTGATCCCCGTGCAGTCCACAAGGGCTTGCATCGAGGTCGCCTCATAGCCACGGCTCCAAAATGCCTGCATGGCCTTGTCCAGGACCCAATCGACATCGAACTGCTTCTGCCACGGCATTTTCCTTCTCCTCGAGAACTTACATAGCGAGAATGGAACGATCATTCAAGACATATTTGACCCAGAGAGTGGAAGAAATTGTTGGAGGTCATGCGGCGAGCTGCAATGTCCCGTCGTGTAGTCGCCCGTCGAGCACGGCGACCCCTGGTTGAGCTCGAGATATTTGTCGAAGTCCTTGATCATCTGCACAAGTCGTTCGATCTTGCAAACGATCGCACGAGGGTGTGTGCCTGCGTTCCGGCTCATCGCGTACGATCAGGTCTCCGCGATCCTCTTGGCGATCCTCGCTTGTGTTGTGGTTGTCGACGCGATCGGCGCTTGGATGCGCGGCAAGCTTAAATAGGAGTCGGCCAATGCGCGACCTGCCGAAGATCGTGGCGCCCAACAGAGTTTTCCCTGAGACTCGGCTGTTGCTGGACAGTAACGCCCGCACGGAACTCAACACGACGTCCGATCCCTGGCCATATGAGGAGCTGAAGGGTCGCTGCCGCGATGCGTTCGGCCTTTTGGCGTTCACGCCTGAAAGGATCGACAAGGCGTTTCTGGATGGCTGCCCGGATCTCGAGATTATCGGTTCATCCTCAATCTCTGTTGCGGAACAGCCCTCAGGACGGTTGTCGTGTTGCGCAGCCAGATGCCAAACGATGTCTTCGGCGCAAACCATCCGCCGAATTTTTCGGCCATCGCCTGCTTCGCATCAACGTACGGTTTGAATCGCGCTTGGTAGGCGCTAAATGCTCCCTCGTAGGCGCCCTCCGACGCCGTGAGCTCTCCGGCGAGGATATAGGAGCCCGCCATCGCGAGGGCAGATCCTTCACCTGCCAAAAGCGACGGACAGAAGCAGGCGTCTCCGACGAGAGTGATCCGACCATTGGACCAAGCATCCATTCGGATCTGGCTGACTGCGTCGAAGTAAAGATCGTCGCACGCGTTCAAGGCTTCTAGGATCGTGGGACATTCCCAGCCAGCGCTGCCTCGATCGGCCGGGAGGGACCGACCGTTCAAGTTGGCGCTTCGATCATGTATGCGATGGGTAGGCGCGCGCTTCGCCCGTTCACACGCAGTGCAGCCCGGGCTAGCGCATGACTATCGCACCGGGCGGCGTTACGGTATGAACAGCCATGTGACTACGGCGAAGACTGGCAGAAGGATCGCGCTGGAGCAGAGCATGTAGCCAAGAAAACTCGGCATCTTCACGCCAGAGCGCCGTGCGATGGCGTAGACCATGAAATTTGGTGCATTGCCGATATAGGTGTTGGCGCCCATGAACACCGCGCCGAGAGAAATCGACTCCAATGTTTCGCGCAGCGGGCCCATGAGCGTCGTCGGATCGCCGCCGGCGAGTTCGAAAAAAACGAGATAAGTTGGCGCATTGTCGAGAAAGGATGAAAGCAGGCCGGTCGCCCAGAAATAAACAGGATTATTCGGCGCGCCATCCCCAAGTGTAAGAAGTCGACAAATCCCGGCAAACGGTCCGTCCATCCCGGCCTGAAGCATGGCCATGACGGGAATAATGCAGATGAAAATGCCGGCGAAGAGATAGGTGACCTCCTTGATCGGCTCCCATTCGAAGCTATTTTCCGCCCGCACCCGCGCGCTCGTCAAGGCGAGCGAGGCGAGGCCGACGCCGATCATGACCACCTCGCGAACCAGGTTTTGCAGTTCGATCCTCGCACCGAAAAGGTCGAAGTGGATGCCGGGGCGCCAGATTCCGCTCACAATGATGGCGGAGATTGCCACGGCGATCAGCCAGATATTTATAGTGCCGCTGACGCGGAGACGACCGCCTTGGGCGGAAGCCGCCGCAGTCGGATCTTCCAGAGATTTCCCAAAATCGCAGAGAGGATAACCATTTTCCCGGGAATGAAAGTAGAAATCGATAAGAAAGAAAAGCGCGAGCAAGACAGATACCACGAAGAAGGTCTGCGGCCAAAGAACGCGCGTGGTCCAGAAGAAGTCGATGCCTCGTAGGAAGCCGAGGAAAATCGGCGGATTGCAGAGAGGCGTCAAGCCGCCGCCGATGTTTGAGACGAGAAAAATAAAAAAGACCACGACATGCGCATTGAAGCCGCGGCTTTCATTGGCGCGAATGAGCGGCCGGATCAAAATCATCGAAGCGCCGGTTGTCCCGATAAGGCTGGCGAGCGCAGCGCCAAACGCGAGGATTGCACAGTTGAGAACCGGTGAGCCGGCAAGTCTGCCGCAAATCAAAATGCCTCCCGCCGTGGTGAACAACGCGAAAAGCATGAGAATGAAAGGCAAATATTCGAGCGCCATGCTGTGCGCGAAAGCCGCCGCCGTCGCGGCTGGACCCTCAATATAAGTGAGGCCGGCGATCGTCAGGGTTGCCCAGAAAACTGCCGCCTTCTCGTAGTGGATATGCCACCATTCCTTGACGACGAGCGGGCCAAAGGCGATCGAAAGCAGAATGCCGGCGAAGGGCAGGGCGAGCGGCCAGGGGAGGTGCGCTCCGTGGAGCGGTTCAGTCGCAGCGGCGGGGCTGGCGATCGCCATGAAAGTGACCGCTCCGGCCACGACTGCGACCGCAGTCGCTGCGCGTTTCGGCGCGTGAACGGCCATGTCTAGCTATGCGTTCCTTGATTGCTAAGCGTTATTTCCGGAAACTCGTCGCAGGTTTTCGAAAAAATGACGCAAAGTCGAATGCCCTAAGCGAGATTCCAGCGCCTTTCCGACGCAATCTTGCCTAGAGCTACTTTAAGTGAAGCAAATGCAGTTTGGCGTCAACAAAATGTGGGCAGCATAATAGAACGGTGAGACCGCAAGATCGGCGAATGCCGAAACCTTTGACGAAGGCGAGGGTCGCCGCACATCCGAGTGTGATGGGAGCGCGCGTAGAATTGGTTAGCGTTGGACAAAGTCCGGAGCCTTCATGTCGCTCTCAGCGGGTCAGCGCCGATTTCGTCGCGGCCCGATAGACCGCGTCGCCAATAGTCAGTACATTTAGTACGTAAAGGCTCAAATGACAGATTGGGACGCGACTCAGTACTTGAAGTTTGAAAAGGAGCGCACGCGACAATCGATCTCCTGGCCCGAATATCCCATGAGAATCCCCGGACATGTGTGGACATGGGCTGTGGACCGGGCAACAGTACCGAACTGCTGGTCAATTGCTTTCCTAGGGCGAGCATTACAGGACTCGATCAATCGCCTGGCATGCTGGCGGCGGCCAAACTCAGATTGCCGTTCGTCAACTTCGAAGAGATCGATCTAACCCATTGGCGGCCGGACAGGCCTTACGACGTCATCTTCGCCAATGCGAGTCTACAATGGCTGCCTGACCACGAAGCACTTTTTCCGCGGCAGGTTTCGCTGCTCACGGTCGGTGGCTGCTTCGCCGTGCAGATGCCGGACACTCTTCAGGAGCCGCTTCGCGCGCTCATGCGCATGGTCGCCGCCGATGGACCATGGAAGGCAAAGCTGATGTCGGTTGCCAAATCTCGACCGAGAATCGGCACGATTAATGATTACTATGACATGCTCGCGACCACGTGCGGTTCAATCGATGTTTGGCGCACTACCTACTTTCATCCGCTTGATAACGCTTCAAAAATCGTGGAATGGATGAAGGGGTCTGGCCTCGGCCCATTTCTCGCTCCGCTTGATCAAGACCACCGTCGAAGGTTTCTCGAAGAATACGAAGCACGAATCATCGCGGCTTACCCGCCGCAAATTGACGGCAAAGTTCTCCTTGCCTTTCCGACGCTGTTCATCGTCGCTCGACGAAGCATTTGAACCCGATAGTGAGCCTATGAGTTCCATAACAGAAATTATGCGAATAGAAATTGTAAGCGCAATATTGTGATGACACCATTCAGCAAGGTTGAAATGGCACTCTCCCTCCTTTCGGAGTTACGGGAGGACGTGCCAGATGGCGGTGGTGTCAATGAGCGACAAAGAGTTTTCGCGGCTTGATGTTCTTCTCGATGTCGCGGCTGGGCGGATGTCAGTCCGGGAGGCCTGCGCGCTATTGGGGATGGGACGTCGGCAGGCGTTTCGATTATTGGCGGGGTTCCGCGCCGACGGCGGGGCTAGCCTGATTTCCAAGCGCCGCGGACGGCCGAGCAACAACCGTCTGCCCGACGCGGTGCGCGATCTGACGATGGGCCTGGTCAAGGCTCATTACGCTGATTTTGGTCCGACGCTGGCGTGCGAGAAGCTCGCCGCGCTTCACGACTGTCGCGTTTCGCGAGAGACGCTGCGCAAATGGATGATCGAGGACGGCTTGTGGATCGACCGGCGCCGCCGCCTGCCCTCGGTGCATCAGCCCAGGAACCGGCGTGAGCGCACGGGCGAACTGATCCAGATCGACGGCTCAAAACATTTCTGGTTCGAGAACCGCGGCCCCCAATGCACGCTGATCGTCTATATCGACGATGCGACGAGCCGGATTCTCCATGCGGCCTTTGTCCCGTCCGAATCGACGCTCGATAATTTGCGCGAGACCCGAGCCTATGTGGAGCAGCATGGGCGTCCGATCGCTTTTTATTCGGACAAGCACGCCATCTTTCGGGTCAACAAGCGCGACGCGGCCGGCGGCGACGGCATGACTCAGTTTGGGCGCGCGCTGCACGAGCTCAACATCGATATTCTCTGCGCCAATTCGGCTCCGGCGAAGGGCCGGGTCGAGCGCTCTTTCGGGACCTTGCAAGACCGCTTGGTGAGGGAGCTGCGGCTCGCGAACGTAGCGACGCTCGAGGCGGCGAATGCGTTCCTGCCGGGTTTTCTGGAAGCGCATAACGCGCGGTTCGGCAAGCCGCCGTTCGCCGCCGCCGACGCCCATCGTCCGCTGCAGGAAAATGTGGCGATTGAGGATGTTTTCGCCTGGAAGGAGGAGCGCACGGTCTCGAACAACCTGACGCTGCAGTACGACAAGATTCTCTTCATCCTGGAGCCGAACGAGGTGACGCGGCCGCTCGCCCGCAAGCGCGTGACGGTTTTCGACTATCCCGATGGCCGCCTGGCGATTAGCCATCAAGGTCGGGATTTGCCCTATCGCATGTTTGATCGGCTGCAGCAGGTCGACCAGGCGGCAATCGTCGAAAATAAGCGGCTTGGCCCAGTGCTGGCTTATGTGGCCGAGCGGCAGAAGGAGCTCGACATGGCGCGCTCGAAAAAGGCGCCGCGGCGGAGGGGCCAGGCGGAGCGGCATATGTTCAAGGTCGGCTGAGGGCTTTGGCGCCGAGCGAGACCGGGGGCGGCCGCGGCTGCGCAACCCGACCAGCTACGCCGCGGCTGCCCCCTCGCCCAGGTTGTGAGAACGGCTTGGTGTCATTTGAAAATTGCTGCTGCGGCGCCATTTGTGATTTGCGGCGACAGAAATTATTAAGAGAAATCAATAGAGTATATCATTAGCGTGCCATAAATCTGTAATCCGACGCAGCGTCGGCGTATCCGGGTCCGCTGGTGAAATTGCCGAGGCCAGGTTTCACGAATTGGGTTCACAAACTTTGGAACTGCAGCGCGCGACAAAAGCCCTTCTTCACAGGCTTTCTCCGCCCCACGCGCTTCAATTATCAGATCCTGTCGGTTCGCGAACCCGGCACAT
Organism: Methylocapsa aurea; assembly: GCF_000746085.1. Lineage (GTDB taxonomy): Bacteria > Pseudomonadota > Alphaproteobacteria > Rhizobiales > Beijerinckiaceae > Methylocapsa > Methylocapsa aurea. The sequence continues at coordinate 51,965 of NZ_JQKO01000016.1, forward strand.
TCGGAAGCCGGAACGAAAACCTGGAACCGACACGCCCCTGACAACCCGTTGGAAAGACTTGTATCCCTGCCTCCGCCGACGCGCTATGGCCGGAAACGCTGATCCTGTTTTGGGGCGCTCGGCGCAGCGCAAAGGGCCTGCCCCAGATAGCGTCTGGCTATCGACTCGAAAGCCATTCGATATTTCACCCCGCCTCCCATTTCCTTGATGCTGCATTCGAGCCGACGCCGATTCCCTGGCTCGGCGTCAGAGACCGGAGATCAAGAAATGAAAAGGCAAAAGTTCTTCCTCCCCGCGGCGCTGCTCGCCGGCGCGGCCGCATTGCTCGTCACCTCGGCCGAGGCCGGCCAATGCCCTGCCGACAAGGTCAGAGCGGATGCGACGAAACCCGTCGCCACGCCGGGCAAGGGCGTCAGCGACACGGTGCTGGCGGCGATCGACTTGGCGCAAGAGCCCGCGAACATCGCCGATCGCAAACTACGCCTGCGCAAGCTCGTTGTGCGGCCGCAAGGCGTCGTTCCCTGGCATAGCCACGGAGATCGGCCCGCCATCATCTATATCGTCGAGGGGACAATCACCGAATACGCCAGCAATTGCGCCGTGCCGATCGTGCATAAGGCCGGCGACGTCGCCCGCGAAGCGAGCGCGACTTCGCATTGGTGGAAGAACGCCGGACATTCGCCGGTCACGCTGCTCTCCGCCGACGTTCAGCACGACGAGCGTGATCAGAACATGTGATCTGCCGATGCAGCGCTCTTGGGGCCCGAATATTGTCGGGCGCCAAATCGTCGCCCTTTCTCGGCAGCTCGTCGGGAGCATTGTGAAATGCCGTATCAAGCAAAATATCCGACAGTTGGTCCAGCAGGTCGCGCCAATCGAAGTTCCGAGCGCTCGCAGTTGGCGTTCTTCATGCGGGCGCTGATGATCGGACTTGTCGCCTTTTTTACCCTGGTGGATCTCTTCGCCACGCAGGCCATTCTTCCGCTGCTGACGAAAGCTTACGGCGTAAGTCCCGGAGAGATGGGCCTCGCGGTCAACGCGACGACGCTCGGCATGGCGATCGCGAGCCTTGGCGTGGCGTTTTTCAGCCGCGCGATCGATCGCCGCCTCGGCATCCTCGTGAGCCTCGCGCTCCTCGCCTTGCCGACATTGCTGCTCGCGCACGCCCCCGATCTGTCGACCTTCGCCGGGCTTCGCATCGCGCAGGGGCTCTGCATGGCGTCGGCTTTCACTCTGACGCTTGCCTATCTCGGCGAAAATTACAGCGCGCGCGAGACAGCGGGCGCCTTCGCCGCCTACATCACCGGAAATGTCGCCTCCAACCTATTCGGGAGGCTCATGGCTGCGGGCGTCGCCGACCATTTCGGTCTTGTCACTAATTTTTATGTCTTCGCCGGCCTGAATCTCGCGGGCGCGATCCTCGTCTATTTCACGATTGACCGGGCTCCCCCGATGCCGGCGGCCGCGGCGAAGCAGGGCTCCGCTTTCGACGCGCTCGCGATGCATCTTCGCGACCGTGCGCTCCGAGCGAGCTTCATGATCGGCTTTTGCATCCTCTTTGCCTTCATCGGAACCTTCACCTACATCAATTTCATCCTCGTCCGCCCGCCGATCGCGGTTGGCATGATGACCGTGGGTTTCATCTATCTGGTCTTCGCGCCGTCCATTGTCACGACGCCGCTGGCCGGCGGGGCAGTCAGCCGTTGGGGGACGCGGCCGACCTTGTCGGGCTCGCTAGGGCTCGCCGGCCTCGGCCTGCCGCTGGTGTTGGCGCCGCGTCTCGAAGCGGTGGTCGCGGGCATGGTTCTGATCGGTGTTGGAACGTTTTTAGCGCAAGCGGTCGCAACGGGATTCGTCGGGCGCGCGGCTACGAAAGATCGCGGCGCCGCGAGCGGCATCTATCTCGCGAGCTATTTTTGCGGCGGCCTCGCCGGTACGGCGGTTCTGGGCTTGATTTTCGACCATTTCGGCTGGCCGGCCTGCGTCCTCGGCATCGCTGTCGCGCTCGCGGCGGCGGCGTTTCTCACATCGCGGCTGACGATCGAGTCGGGTCGCATGGCGGTATAGGGCCAAGGGCGGCAATAACAGTCTTTAGGCTCATCTGAAGAATGTAAACGCGCTTTGGTCGAATGCCATGAGCAAGCCGTGAAGCCATTCGTCAGCCTCGCCGAAGCCCTGTCGCAAATCATCTGCCTGGACACGCGGATGCGTCAACGCCTCGCCGCTTTTGTCGGCGCGCAAGGTCAGATCAATGCTCCTTTGGCCGAAGTCTATGATCAGCTGGTCGCGCGCCTGGTCAAGGCCAGGGTCGGATAAAGCGCGCCGCAGACTGGCGACCCCATGCCTCCTTTTTTCTGTCCGGACCAAAGCGGCAGGCTCGTGACGCTGGAGGACTTGACGGGCGTCGGCCGCACGATCTTGAGCTTTCATTGCGGCCACTTGCGCCCAATCCGCCAAATCGAGCTACACGGCCTTATCGAGGCCAAGCCCGCCTTCGCGTCTCTTCAAGCGACAGTCGTATCGATCATTCCGGAGCCGCAAACATGGACGGGGCCTTTGGCGCATGACCTCGATGAGGAACTGATCCTCCTATCGGATGTCGACAACGCGTTCGCGTTTTCGACCGGCTCGTTTATTGGGTCGGCGACAATGCCATTGACTTGATGAAAGCGTGCGGATTGAACCTCAGCCAATATCAAGGCAACGGCAGCTGGACGCTGCCGTTCCAGCGACCTTCGCGCTCGATCGAAAACTGCTGCGTTATCGCGCGCTTGGTCAATCCTGATTTTCGCACCCGCATGGAGATCGATGAAATCTCGCGGCCCTCGCGCGCATAGCCCATCCGGCTGCGATCACGACGTCCCGTCCAAAGCGCCGGGGGAGCCTCGCGATAGCCGGCCGCTATCGAAGTCCAAGCCAAAGGATATTTCAACTTCGTCGGCTGATTGCTCATAGTTCATGCGTCGGTGCGGGCCGACGACGGCTCCGGCCGCGACGATTGATCGGACAACAAGGAAACGACCATGCAACGCAAGCTTCTTTTCCCTGCGATAATGGCGGGAACCATCGCAGTCGCCATGGCGCCCTACGCATTGGCGGAAGCCGTAAAACCAGGAACTTTCCGTACAGAGGCAATGCACTATATGAAATCCATGAAAGTGCCGTTGAGCGAGGACAGGTCCTTGAATGTCCACATCCTCGAGATGGACGGCAAGCGGATGGCGCTCGTTCCCATAGAAGAGCTCAACGCGCTCCTGAGCCGCGCCGAAGGCCACAGCATGAACATCGGAAATTAGGGGAGAGTCGATCTTTCGGTAGTCCCGGGCGCGGCAATGGCGCTCGGGCGCGCCGGTTTCACAAGAGGTCGACGCCTTGCCAATGGAGCGCGATGGCGTTTTCGCGGTGAGCGGAAGAAATCAGCGTCTCATGGATCCGGCCGTTGGCGGCCGGGGCGCGCCAAGATCGCCGGCCCCGGGCGTGGCTCCAAATCATCTCCCTGGCGCCAGACGTAAGGGAGGCAAATCCCGGAACTTGGAAGCCGCAGGAGGCACTGCCGTATGCTGGCGCTCTGGCGGGCAGTTCAACGAGACGTATTGAGGTCGGGATCAGGAAATTCACACCGCTCCAACGCAATGACGCGCTCGTCCTCGTCCCTCACCCCATCGGCTCGGTCGCCGGACGGCATTCGTGGAGGTAGAAGCCTTCGATAGGATCGACTTCCGCTTCCCACGGTGCGCCCTCGATCACCCGCCGTGCGTCGTCATAACCGGCCGCCCAGCGCGCGCGGATTCCTTTGCGGCTGAAGTCGATGTCCTTGGTGTGGTCCTCGCCTTCGAGCGGCGGCGCGAGGAGCCGGACCACGTGCATGCGGGTGAGGCAACCATAACTCGCCATATCGCGCGTGTCGTTGGCGTTGCGTTCGTTCTCCGGCAAGCGCATGGCCAGTTCGGCGATGATATGGCGCAAGCGGTGAATTTGCTTTTGCCGCCTGATGTGGCTGATGGCGCGGCTCGAATATTGAATATCCTTCTGGCGGTTCAAGATCGCCGTGATATTGTCCGGCTCTGGCCCATCCGGGTTCCACATATGAACCGCGAACACCAGCGAGTCGCGGCGGCGGGCGTCGTCGAAGATCGCCTCCACCGGAGTGTTGGAGACGATGCCGCCGTCCCAATAGAGTTCGCCGTCGATCCGCACCGCCGGAAACGCCGGCGGCAGAGCGCCCGAGGCCATCACATGGCGCACCGTGAGCGCCTCGTCGCGGCTGTCAAAATAGCGCATTTCGCCCGTCCGAATATTTGCCGCGCCGACGGTGAGCCGCGTCGGACCGCTGTGAATCGACCCGAAATCGACGAGTTCCGACAAGGTGTTTTCGAGCGGGAGGGTGGAATAATAGCCGGCCGCGTCGACTGGCAAGCGGACGTTCGCTCCAAAAAAGGCCAGCGGATTGGGTTTGAAGAAGGCCGGGATTCCGGCCGCCAAGGTCAGCCAATTCGCCCAGGCGCGGCCGACGCCCGGAACGCACGAGGCGGCTTCGAAAGCAAGATCATGCGCCACGCGGCTCCAGAATTCGTCGAGCTTCGCCAGACGTTGGTCCGGCGCGTTGCCGGCGATCAGACTGGCGTTGATGGCGCCGATCGAGGTGCCGATCACCCAGTCCGGTTCTATTTTGGCCTCGTGCAGGGCTTGATAAACGCCCGCCTGATAAGCGCCGAGCGCGCCGCCGCCTTGCAGCACAAGGACGACCTGGCCGAAATCGGCGATGTTCCGCCGCGCGGCGGCGCCGTTTCCGGCGCGTCCGACAGCCTTGCCCGGATCATCGAACGGTTGAGCCTGCGTCATTGTCGCCCCTCCAAAGCCTGGCTTCCTCGATTTTACCGGCGTAAGCGCGCCAAGCTTACTTGGCGGCCACGCTCGATGTGATCGAGGCGACGACTTTGGAGGCCATCTTGAACGCGCCGTCCCGGTCCGCGATGTGGTGGCGGCGCGCGATCCAGGCAAAATCCGTATAGACGGCCCAAACGCGTCCCTTGGCGTCCTGCGTTACCAGCAAGCGCACTGGCCAGTCGAGCCCGGCGTTCGGGTTCGACGTTAGGAACTGGATGCCCAGCGGCGGGTTGCCGAAAGTCAGCAGGGTCGAGGGACGAAGCTCGATGCCGGCGTCGGCGGCGAGCTGAGCCTGGTCGATCGCCGAGAAGAACTTGATGCCCTTCTTCTCGACATCCGCCTTGATCCGGCTGATCGCTTCCTCGACGCCATATTGGCTTTCGACCCTGACGATCCCATTGCCGGCCGACGCGGCGTCGGCCGGCATCGCCTCCGGCTCGGTCAGAACGAGCCCCGTCGCGATCGCTAGGGCGGAAACAGCAAGCTTGAGGCGTTTCGACATTGGGCGCTCCGATCATTCAACCAACGCGCGGACGTCGCGCGAGGCGCAGCGGCGGAGAATGGCGAACGGACGCTCCGAGTTGAAATACAGAGTGGCTTTCAAGTCGATAGCGGTTTGCTATCGCCGCGCGGAACCGAATGCCCCCCGCTTCCGATCAAGCGGCCTCGACTCGCGACGAAGCCCCTTTTCGGATCTCGGCCGGCCAATCACCCGCCCGGAGGAGATTCATGAAGGCGCCGACCGCCCCCGACCTTTTCCGTCCGGCCACGGCATACATGACGATGGCGCGGCCGAGTTCGAGCCCTTCGACCGGCGCGAAAGTCAGGCAGTTCGACAGAACCGCGCTTTCGGGCATGAGCCCGACGCCAAGGCCGGCCTCGAGCAAAACGAGATGATCATGTTCGGAAACGATTTCATGCGAGACCTTCGGGCCTATTTGCCGGTTTTTCAAAAACGCGGCGAAGTCCCGGGTCGCCTCGCAGCACGACCGGACGATCAGGCGCTCGCCGGCGAAATCCTCGGGCTCGACGGCATTGCGTCCCGCGAACCGATGGGTCTTACCGACGACGACCTGGACGCGCTCGGAAAAAAGCGGCCAGGATTCCAGCCGGTCCCAGGATTCGGCCAGCGGCCCCGCGAGGGCGATGTCGGCCTCTCCTTGGCGCAAAAATCCGGCGATCTCGTCGCGGGCGCCGCGCAACAGCCGCAGCTCGAGGCCATCGAAGGCCCGGCTCAGTTCGGTCAGATGCGAGACGAACAGCGACAGACCGAGAGAATGCGAAAGCGCGAGCGTCATAGGCGCGACTGCGCCTTTTTTCAAAGAGGAGGCGAGGTTTTTCGCGGCGGCGGCGCTGTCGTGGCACTGCTGCAGAAAAGGCGTCATGCGCCGACCGAATTCGGTGAGATGGGTGAGGTTGCGCTCCCGCCGGAAAAGATCGTCGCCGAATTCTTCCTCCAATTGCTTGATGGCGCGCGTGAGCGAGGGCTGCGCGACATTGCATTCCTCAGCCGCGCGGGTGAAATTGAGCAGGCGCGCCGCCGCGAGAAAGTAGCGAACCTGGTGCATTTCCATCGGCGCCCCCGCCTCCATTCAAGTCTCGCGGCCCAATGGCCCACCGCCATTGCCCCGCGCCATAGCCTATCGCTATCGAACCCTGCCGCAAACGCTATTTCAACCGCACTTGCGCCACCGTTAGGCTTGCCGCCGGATATTTGGCGCGCCCCGGACCGCGAATTCGGGGCGTCGATGGCAAGTGGAGTTTTTCAATGAACACTATGAGCAAATCCCAATCGGCCAATGGAGTGCGCGGCGAACTCGCCGGCAAGGCCGCGATCGTCACCGGATCGACGAGCGGCATTGGCCTGGGGATTGCTCGGGCCTTGGCCTCGGCCGGCGTAAACGTCGTGCTTAACGGCTTCGGCGACGCCGCCGGAATCGCTCGGATCCGCAGGGATCTGGAGCAATCCTTTGGCATAAGCACAATCTATTCGGCCGCCGACATGTCGATGCCGGCCGACATCGAAGGAATGGCGGAAGCGGCGCGACAGACCTTCGGCAAGGTCGACATCCTCATCAACAACGCCGGCATCCAGCATGTGGAGGCGGTCGAGACCTTTCCGCCGGCGAAATGGGACGCCATCATCGCCATCAATCTTTCCGCCGCGTTCCACGCCATCCGCGCGGTCGCCCCGGAAATGAAAGCGCGCAAATGGGGCCGCATCATCAATATCGCTTCAGCGCATGCGCTGGTCGCCTCGCCTTTCAAGTCGGCCTATGTCGCGGCCAAACATGGCGTCGCTGGCTTGACCAAATCGGTCGCTCTCGAAATGGCCGAACATGGCGTCACGGTCAATGCGATCTGTCCCGGCTACGTGCTGACGCCCTTGGTTCAAAAGCAGATACCCGAAACGGCAAAGGCGCGCGGCTTGACCGAAGAGCAGGTCGTGAGGGACGTGCTCCTGCACGCACAGCCGACCCGGCAATTCGTCACGACAGAACAAATCGGCGCCCTCACCCTATTCCTCTGCACCGCGGCAGGCGCCTCCATCACCGGCGCGGCGCTGCCGATCGACGGAGGATGGACGGCGCAATGAAAATTAACTTATCCGCCGCGCTTGGCTTGGCTCGTGATGCGCTCCCTATCCAAATTTGCGTGCGGCGTATAGTCTTCGGGGCCAATGCGCTCGTCGGCTGGTTGGCGGGCCACGCTGTCCGTTGAGAAGCATCGCATGAAAGAACTGACGCTTTCCCAGATTCTCGAAGAGGCGTTCGAGCGCGCGCGCGACTTGGACGCGCCGCTTGGCGCCCGTCTTGAATCCTTCGCGGAATCCGTTCGCATGGCGAGCCCGGCGTTTGCCGAAGCGGTGGACCGGCTTGTCTTGCGGCTCAATCTCAACGGTTCTGGCGCCACGGCTCCGGCTGTCGGCGATCCAATGCCGTCCTTCATGCTGCCAGACGACCAGGGGCGTCTCGTCACCCTCGAAGCACTGCTCGCCAAAGGCCCTGTGGCGGTGTCCTTTCATCGGGGGCATTGGTGCCCCTATTGCCGGATCAATACAAATGCTCTGGCCCAGGCGCAATGCAATGTTGAGCCTATCGGCGGTCAGATCGTCGCCATCACGCCCGACTTGCAGCATTTCACGACCGCGCTCAAATCGGACGCCGCGGCAAAGCCGTTTCCAATCCTGACCGACGTCGACAATGGCTACGCGCTTTCGCTCAATCTCGCGATTTTTGTCGGTCAGGAGATGCAGAAGTACATGAAGAACGCCGGTTGGGACATTGCTCCCTATCAAGGCAACGACGCTTGGATCTTGCCAATCCCCGCGACTTTTGTCGTCGGCCGCGATTCCATCATCAGAGCCCGCTTTGTCGATCCCGACTACAGGAAACGTATGGCGATCGACATCATCGTCGACGCTCTAAAAGCTTGCTAGCGAGGGTTCCGTTCGCCGCGAATTTGTGATCCGCGCAGTCGCACAATGTCTTGAAAAAGTGCTGAATAGCAACCGCTTCGACCATCGCAGCGAGGCTGCTTGCGGCCCGATCTGGCTGAACGAAAGCCGGAGGCTATGAAGTTCATAGCTATTCGATAGTTCCTCGAACCCCTGATTTCGCAGATCCTGTCATCGTTGACGCTGGTTAGTCATGCCTAGGCGTATGGACACGACATTGACAATGGATCACCGCCGTCTCGTCAGCGGTCTCCCGTCGGGCCCGCATGCCGCCGAAGCGTCGTGCAGCCAAGCGGAGCGCCAGGACCGATCTCGAACCGGGGAGAGCCAGGTATGAAAATCGCCGTCAAATTCTTGTTGGCCGCGGGAATTGCTTTCGCCTTGCTCACGCTTCGCGTCGCTGCGGCCTATTCGGCGTGGAGCATTTCCCTAAATGACGGAAAGGCGCGATGAATCGAATTCTTCCGCGAGGGCTTTCTCGGAACACGCAAAGTTTATCGTCCCGATCTGTAATCAAAGACGGCGCGGCGGCGAATATCTTGTTGTGGGCGCGACGCAAGCCCACCGTTCCGAAGTCCGTTCCAACCTAAGGATCGTAGGCAGACCACCATGCAGATGCATTCCTGTCATTCGCCACACTGCCGCCTTCGCGTGACGAGGGCCCGCCTGAATGTCTTTCTAACCGCGCTCGGCGTCATCGGCTTAAGCAGTCTCGGAAGCCCGGCGGCGGCCGAGCCTGCTGCGCTGATCAACCCGCCGTTCGTCGACGTTCCGAGCGCGACTCAGAGCGGAACCGAAAAAGCGGCTTTTTGCCGGCGGCTGCTTCTGGGGCGTTCAGGCCGTGTTCCAGCATACAAAGGGCGTGACGAGCGCGGTTTCGGGATATGCCGGCGGTGCCTCGGCCGCCCCAAGTTACGAGCAGGTTAGCTCCGGCGCCACGGGACACGCGGAATCGGTCGAGATCACGTTCGATCCAAAGCAGATCTCCTTCGGTCGCTTGCTGCAGATCTATTTTTCCGTGGCCCATGACCCAACGCAGATGAACCGACAGGAGCCCGACGAGGGCACGCAATATCGATCCGAGATTTTTGCCGTCAGCGACGCTCAGCAGCGCGTAGCCGAGGCTTATATCGCGGAGCTCGACAGGGCGCATGCGTTCGGCCGCCCGATCGTGACCAGGGTGGAGCCGCTGACGGCGTTCTACCGCGCTGAACCCTATCATCAAGACTATGCGACGCTCCATCCCGGCAACGCCTATATCGCGCATTACGATCTGCCCAAGGTCGCCAATTTGAAAAAGCTCTTCCCGGAGCTCTATCGCGAACGGGCGGTGCTGACCGACGGCAATCGCCAATAACGATGGAGTCCTGACAATGCAACGGCGCGACCTATTGCTGATGTTGATCGTGGCGGCGTGTGGCGGCGCGGCGCTGCCTGCTTGGCGGCGGGCCAAAGCGGCGGAGTTCGAGGTGACGAAGACCGATGTAGAATGGCGGGCCGCGCTCACGCCCGCCCAATATCAAGTGCTTCGGCATGAGGCGACGGAGCGGCCCGGCAGCAGCCCGCTGCTTCATGAGCATCGCAAGGGCGTGTTTGTTTGCGCCGGCTGCGAACTGCCGCTCTTCAGGTCGGAGACCAAGTTCGAGAGCGGGACCGGCTGGCCGAGTTTCTGGCGTCCGATGGAGGGCGCGGTAGGCGAGAATGTTGACCGGAGCCTCGGGATGGAGCGCACCGAGGTGCATTGCCGGCGCTGCGGCGGGCATCTTGGCCACGTCTTCAAGGACGGTCCGCCGCCGACCGGCTTGCGCTACTGCATGAACGGCGTCGCCTTGAAATTCATATCGGAAGAAAGCTGACGGTTCGATCAAAGCGGTCGGATCTCTCTTAATAGCTTCGGGACTCGCGGTCCTGCCTAGGCAAGTCTCGCGTTAAGTCCTCAAGACGCCGGCCCGAAGTCATCTCCGCGCGGCGGAGTTGCGCGCGCCCGCCGTGGCGTAGATATGTTGAGGAGTAAATGCCATGAACGCCAAATATGCTATCACCCGCTGCGCCGCTTTGGCCTTTGTCGCCGCCGGCTTGATGTTCGCCGGCGCCGCTTCCGCCGAGGACAAGATGAAGCCCGAAGGTGCGACACAGGACAAGATGAAACCCGACGCCATGAAGACGGATGCGATGAAGCCGGGCGCCATGAAGTCCGGCTCGGACGCGATGAAGGGCGATGCGATGAAATCCGGCCATATGGGCGGCGACGCGATGGGCGGCGAGAAAAACTGATTCCATGCGACGAGCGCCTGCTCCGACCTCTGGCGCTGGAGCGGGCGCTCGGACGCCGAACAAACGAAGAAAACCGGGGAACAGTCATGACTGAAACTCCAGAAACAGGCCTGGCGACGCCGTCGCAGAGGCCGCGTCGGCTGGCTGTTTACCGGCACGCGCGCGTCACCCGGTTAACCCATTGGATCAATTTCCTCTGCGTGAGCGTGCTGTTGTTCAGTGGCCTGCAGATCTTCAACGCCCATCCGGCTCTGTATTGGGGGCAGTTTGGCGCCGACTCCGATCCCTCAATATTCGAGCTTGGAGCCGATGAATCGAGGGCCGGCCCGCCGGTGGGGTTCGCCAGGATTGGTTCGTCAACTTTCGACACAACCGGGATCCTTGGCCTCTCGCGCAACGCCAGCGGCGGATTCGCGCAGCGCGGATTCCCCGCGTGGTTGACGCTTCCAAGCTGGCGCGATCTTGCCATGGGGCGCCGGTGGCACTTCTTCTTTGCTTGGCTGTTTGTCGCCAACCTCCTGGTTTATGTCGCGGCCGGACTAGCCAACGGGCATCTTTGGCGCGACCTCCTGCCCAGCTGGCGGCAGCTGCGGCCGAGGTCTCTTCTCCAAGATGTCGCAGATCACCTACGGCTGAAATTTCCGCGCGGCGAGGCGGCGCGCCATTACAATCCGCTCCAGAAACTGACCTATCTGGGCGTCATCGGCGTGCTGTTGCCGGCAATGATTTTGACTGGCCTCGCCATGTCGCCGGGGATGGACGCTATCCTGCCGTGGCTTGTTGATATGTTCGGTGGACGCCAATCCGCGCGGACCATCCATTTCATCGCAGCCAGCCTGATCGTGCTTTTCGTTTTTGTTCATGTCGCGATGGCGCTTCTGGCCGGACCAGTGAATGAGCTGCGCTCGATGATTACTGGCCGATTCCTCATTTCCGTCGAGGATAAACATGAGTAGAATTCAACTCCCCCGGCGCCGGTTTTTGGCTCTGAGCGCGGCGGGCCTCGGCGGCGCGCTGCTCGCTGGCTGCGACCGCCTCTCTGAAACCTCGGAGGTCCAGGAGGTTCTGTCCTCAGCGGAGTCGCTGACCTATCGCGTTCAGCGTCTGCTCGGCGGCCGCGATGCGCTCGCCCGTGAATTCACCGAGGCTGATCTCTCGCCGGTGTTTAAGGTGAATGGCAGCAGCATGCCTGAGGGCGAGGACTATGCGGCCCTGCTGGAAGGCAATTTTGTCGACTGGCGCTTGCGCGTCGAGGGGCTGGTCGCCAATCCGCTGGATTTGTCGCTTGAGGATCTGCGCAAACTGCCGCAACGGACGCAGATCACGCGCCATGATTGCGTCGAAGGATGGAGCGCCATAGGCAAATGGCGGGGCGTTCCGCTCGCCATTGTGCTTCAGCGCGCTTCCCTTCTACCCACCGCCCGCTTCGTAGTATTCCACTGCGCCGATGTTTATGAGCGAGCCCTGGACGGGACGGGCCAATATTACGAAAGCATCGACTTGATCGACGCCTTCCATCCGCAAACCATTCTTGCGCATAGTCTCAACGACGCGCCGCTTTCCGTTGGCCACGGCGCCCCGTTGCGGCTGCGGGTCGAGCGGCAGCTCGGCTACAAGCACGCAAAATACGTGATGCGCATCGAATTGACCGATCGTCTCGACCGGTTCGGGCGCGGCAAAGGCGGGTTCTGGCCCGATCGAGGCTACGAGTGGTACGCGGGAATCTGAACCGGATGCGCGCGTGTAGTGGAAACTGTTAGCTGAGCTCAGGCGATTGGCCGAATTGATTTAATCACTACGGCGGAGGCCTGAGTCATGACGATTGGATTGGGCTTTCCAATCATCACGCTTTGCCGGAAGGACGACCGGTTGATATTGAGCGGAATCATGCATGTACTGAAAGTCCGCTCTCGCTGTGCCGACTGCCCGAAGAATTCTGGCCCCTACAGGACGATCTACAATCGCTTCGCCCACTGGAGCAAACGGGGAATTTGGCAGAAACTCCGCTGATCCGCTATCCGGCCATAATTGCCGGAAACCATCGTGTCTGATTCCCCTCACGCAAACCTTGGGTTCGGTAATTCGAAGCGACGGGAGAGCTCACCGGCAATCCCCTGCCCTAAGCGAACGCCTATGCGATGATCAAGAGGCGCGCCAAAAGCCGCTGGCGTCACCACGCATGTCGGCGACCACACGTTTCGGGCAACGGGCGTCACCGCTTATCTGGGAAACGGCGGCACGTTCGAACGCGCCGGGCAGATGGCGAACCATGCCTCGACACGCAGGACGCAGATTTGCGACCATCGCGCCGCGGAAGTCACTCTCGACGAGGTGGAAAGGATCGGCGCCTAAATGCGCGGACTTACGATATGTGAGGTTTTTGCGCGTTAGCCCCCGGTGCACGAATCCGAGCGCGCGCGCTGGCGCCATCAAATTCGACCGAGCGAGCCCCACTCAGGGGTAACAATTTCGATGATGAACTTTCCGGTGCCGAAAGGGTCTGGGAGAATCACGTAAGTAAAACTATCCTCTGGATCGATTTTCTTCACATTCACGATAGAGGCCGCTGCGGCATCTTCACATTCGAAAGCGTGGTATTTCATAATGCCTAGTGCCCTTGGCTGCGCTGGCGCTCTTCGCCCCTTAGCTGCTATCCGAAGTACGCATGTTTCAAACCATGTCGCTCCTCTACCCGCGATCTCTTGAACACGCTGGCGACGAGCCGAACCCGCAAGCGGCGTCCGCGCTCTGGGCCTCCACTCCTTGAGGTCAATGATCTTGGCGTCAGACTTTTCGGCGAGGCTTTGCCAGCCATCGACATTTCACACGACCATTTGGCTTGACTCCGTCAGCGCCCAATTTGCGCCGCGCGCCCGGCGATCCGGGTCCGGTCGCCCATTAGCCGCTCTCTGGCTTTCTCCTGCTTGCCGGCTGAGACCGCCGGGGAACGCCCTGTTCGCGTCACTTGGTGCGGTTGCGCCAAAACTACGCTGATCCGCTATCCGGCCATAATCGCCAGAAACCATCGTGTCTGATTCCCCTCACGCAAACATTGGGTTCGGTAATTCGAATCGAAACACCGTTCCCCTGCCGACGGTGCTTTCGACGCTGATGGGGCAATCGTGCAGGGTGAGAATCCGGTTGACTATGAGCAGCCCAAGTCCACCAGTGACTCTGCCACTGCGCCGGCCAAGTGGCGAAGCACGGTCGAAAAGCCTTCGCATATCCTCCGGTCTGATCCCCGATCCCGAGTCTGCAACGCTAACTCGGACCCTTCCGACGCGCTGAAGGACATCGATCCGGATCGTTCCACCCGCCGGCGTGTGCCGAAGCGCGTTGTCCAGAAGATTGACGAGAACGCGCTCAATCATACCGATATCAGCCAGCACGGGCGCGCTTCCATTTAAGATATTGGCATAAACAACCACGTTTCTGTCTTGTGATGGAAGTTCGAATTTTTGCACGACGTCTTGGATAAGTTCGGCCAAGGAAAAGACTTCGAGCAGGGGCTGAATGTCAGAGCATTCCAAGTTGGCCAGATCAAATAGTTCCTGAGAGAGACGTCCGACCTTAGCGCTTTGACGAAGCGCAATATCGAGATAGCGGTCGCGTTCTTCCGGAAGCAACGTCTTCGTCTTTCGTCGCATGGTCTCTAAATAGCCGTGAAGTGCGGTAAGCGGCGTTCGAAAATCGTGGCAGACATTGGCGACAAGCTCCCTACGGAGCTGCTCTTGTTGTTGCAACTCCCTGAACTGCTCTGTGATCCGATTTGCCATGAGTTGAAATGCACGGGCGAGGCGGGAAATTTCATCGTCGCCTTTGGCTAGGGGACCGGGAACATCAAGGCATCCGGCGAAGCCCTGCCGCTCCAGCCGGCTGACCGCGGCAGTCAGAGCATTGAGCCGTCTTGTGATCGCCGCGAAAAGCAAAAGGCCGAAACAGATTGTCAGGACGAACGCTCCTGCCGATATAACGCTGGCAGTGCGGAAAATCCGGCCCTCCCAGAGATTGGCGGCAAGTTGCTGATAGGCTTCTCCCGCGAGAACGACATAGAGATAGCGATCGACTTCACCGTTTTTGATCAAGGCCGCGGTGCTGAAAATTGCGGCCTCGGCGCCGCTCCTGGGATCATCTCCGAAGATTGGGAGGTTTACGTTTGAGTTGGAGTTGGACAGGAACCTCTGCACCGGGGCGAGATCGATGCGATCTCGCTTGAGATGCCCTGCCGGCGCAAGATGCATCTCTATCCTCCCGGATTTGTCCAAGAGGTAGACCTCGATGCTGGGATTCACCATCATCAGCATATGAAAGAGCTCTTCGATCGCCTTTTGATCAAGTCCGTCAGGACCCAAGAGCGGCAATTGAGTGGCGATGTGCTGGGCGAGGCCTCGGTTCAACCGCTGCACCAGCTCCTGCTGGTGATAATGCACGGTCGTGAAGCAGAGAAGGCCGAGCAGCCCACCGAAGGTTAGCATCAGAAAGGCGAACGCCAGAGCAATGCGTCCGTAAAGGGAGTGAATCATGGCCGCGATGCCGACAACGAAAGGGAGTGCCTGAATTTGTAACCCACGCCCCAAACCGTAACGATATTGGTTGGATTTGCCGGCTCGGGTTCAATCTTGGATCGCAGCCGATTGATATGTGAATTCACGGTATGCTCATATCCGTCATGACTATAGCCCCAAACCTGATCGAGGAGCTCCAGCCGGGTGAAGACACGGTTGGGATGCTGAGCGAAAAAATATAGAAGATCAAACTCGCGCGGCGTAAGAATGACGGGGCATCCGCTCAAGCTGACCTCACGGGCCGCGACATCGAGGCAAAGTTCGCCAAAGCGCATCATGGCGGGACGAAGGCGGGTCGATTCAATCTTGAGTCGATCGATACGCCGAAACAGAGCGCGAATCCGCGCGGCTAGTTCCAGGACGGAAAACGGCTTGGTCAAATAGTCATCTGCACCCAGTTCCAGACCGAGAATACGATGCGCCTCGGCCGATTTGGCGCTGGTGATGACGATAGGCGTATATTCGGAGCGCAAGCGCACCTGACGGCAGATATCAAAGCCGTCGACGCCTGGCAGCATGAGGTCAAGGACGATGAGGTCGTAGCTTCCGATCTCGATAAGGTGAAGACCTCTCTCCCCGTCTGCGGCGTGATCGACGACAAATCCCTCGTCGCGCAAATTAACGCGCAAAACCTCAGCGATGTCTGGATCGTCTTCTATCACCAATAAATGTCGCATGCTGGTCACGATGTCGCTATTCCCTTCGGACGAACCCATCCATGGACTGGGGAAGCGGTACGCCAATCGGACCGATTTGATCAAGCTCCGCATGGAGCCTTTCGGCCAATATCGGTAGCCCCGCGCGGCATCCCTTTCACCCGAGTTTCCGAGGCTTTATTTTGCGGATCTTTCTTGCCGCATTCTTATCAAGATCTCGAGTGACCACACAATTTGTTAGTCGCGTGATCGCTCCGTGAGGATTTCGGGACGCTTTGCTCGCAATAAGGTGCTGCCCAATACGGGCTCTAGGGGACTTTGCGGTCCGGTTTGGAGATCCAGCATGACATTGAGTTTGAAAGTGACAGGATTGTGCATTGCCGCGCTTGCAGCCATCTCCGCTATATCGAGTCCGGCTTCCGCGGAGGCCGAGCGGGAAAGATCGCACGGCGCCGTCTATACGATGAGCAACGCAAGCGAGGGCAATGCCGTGCTGGCGTTTCGTCGTGCGGCGACGGGGGAACTTACGCCGGCGGGTTCGTTCCCGACCGGTGGCCGCGGAACCGGTGGAGGCCTCGGCAATATAGGCGGCGTCGTGCTGAGCCAAGACCAGCATTGGCTGTACGTCGTCAATGCCGGCAGCAATGATATTACGGTTTTTGCGGTCGACGACGATGATCGCCTCACCCGCGTCTCCAAGGCGGCGAGTGGCGGCGACCATCCGATTAGCATCGCGGTCGATGACGATCTTGTCTATATCTTGAACGCGAACAGCGATTCGATTACTGGATTTCGTGCTACGGAGGCTGGCCACCTGGAGCGTATCTCCGGCTCCACCCGGGCGCTCGGCGCAACCGGCGTCAATCCTGCCCAAATATCTTTCAGCCCTGACGGCCTCAGCCTCGTCATCACCGAAAAGGCGACTAACAATCTGGCCGTCTTTGGCGTAAACCGCGCCGGCCTCCCTGACAGCGCGCCAACGATTCAACCCTCGGCCGGCCCCACACCGTTTGGGTTCAGTTTTACCAAGCGCCGCACCCTGTTGGTCACCGAGGCTGCCGGCGGCGCAGCAAATGCAAGTTCCGTTTCATCTTATCGTCTCGGCCGTGATGGTCGCCTCACCCTTGTTGAAGGCGCCGTCCCGACCAAGCAGACAGCAGCCTGCTGGATCGCGGTGACGCCAGATGGGCGCTATGCGTACACAAGCAACGCCGCCAGCCAGTCCATTACCGGATTCCAGGTGAAGCCGTCGGGCGATCTTACTTTGCTTGACGCGGACGGAAAGACGGCCAGCACGGGCCTCAGTGGGAACCCCCTCGATAGCGTGATCAGCCGTGATGGGCAGTTCCTCTATACGCTGAACGGCGGCAGGGACACGATCAGCGCCTTTAGGATCAGGCAGGACGGCGGGCTCACACCGATCGCAACCTTGTCGGGTCTCCCGGCGAGTGCGGATGGCTTGGCGATCCGCTAATCGCTCTCCGACGAAGCTGATACGCCGCGTCCAAGGCGCGGCGTATCACATAATGGCATCCGATCTACGCGGCGCCGATACGATCTCTAAGTATCGCCGAAAAGCGCGCGGCTGCAAGCCGCGTTGAACGGCGTTTGAACTGCACGCCTGACCAAAATCATCGGCGAGTGCGCCACCCGAACGGATCGACGTCCGCATAGCAGTTGTCGTCACCGTTAGCCGATCGCTTATTTTCCCGTTCGGTTATCTTGATGCACACGGTTCAGCGTTCAATGTCGAGCTTTCCATGAAAAATGTCCGGGAAAGCTACGCGCGCACTGCCGGCGATAGACATCGAAGATAGAGCAATTGCGGAGGCGATGGACAGACGCCACGCGAAAGCGCTTGGTCGAAGGTCCGATGGGCAGGGATCAAGGCGAGGCGTCAAAGTCTTGGCGGGGGAAACGCCCAAAACATCGTGCGGTTGCTTTTGATCACTGACCCTTCCCGCCCGCCTTAGCTTGGAATTCACGCGCGAAGGCGTCGAGCTCCTCTTCCGGCACGTCGGATACCGCGCAATAGACGAGATCCTGTCCCGTCCATCGCATGAGGCTGAAACCTCTGACCGAGGTTGGAGAGATGGATGGCGCCAGCCTGGCTGGCAACGCGGTCAGGCTTATCAAATGGCTGCGCAGTCGGTAGACCAGCGTCGGCGCTGGCGTGCCATCGATGACATCAACCCTTCCTCCAACAAGGATATATCCACGTTCCGCGAGGTCAACAACCGGCGGCGAAAACGCAAGACGCGTATCGAACCACGGCTTGACCGTATGCCGATCCGTTGAGACGACATCGACTGGTTGGGCCGCTAGCAAACTGCGCATGTGGTCGGAGACCAATGTTTCGCTAATGGAGGGGGTCCGATCAGCAATGAATTGTGGGGCGAGGGCTCCCGTCAAACCGACGCTGACAACCACCGAGGCCGCCAGCGCGAACCAGCTTGGGCGGGATGGGACGCGCAACGAGCGCGGACCCTTGATCGCCGCTTCGGCGGCAAGACGGGCCCGCAATTCCAGTGGCGCCCGCCCACGGGGCAGAGCTCTTCGAATGGCTGTCCGAAGGGCGGTCAGCTGGTTCCATTCCGCGGCGAGTATCGGGTCTTGCGCAATCCTCTTTTCAATTTCCAGCTGCCCCCCCGCGTCGAGCTCTCCGTCGAGCGCGGCCTGCATGAGAAGCCTTATGTCGTCATGATTTTGCGTCGTCATGCCGGCGCCTCCGCCAAGGAGCGGATCAACAGGGAGCGCGCCCTTGCGAGGCGCGACATGACCGTGCCGATAGGCACCTGCAGAACCTCCGAAATTTCGCGATAGCTGGCGCCGTTGATCTCGCGCATGACGATAGCTTCCTTGAAGAGCAGCGGCAGCCTTGAGACGGCGTCCTCCAGTCGTTTCGCTTCGACGCTGGCGATGAGTTCCGACTCGGGCGTCGCTGTTCTGAGCTCGTGGTCAGGCATCCTGCGTTCGGCGTCCTCCAGGTCGTCGGTCATTATCACGGTCTTCGGCCTGTTCTTTGAAATCCAAGTATGCGCGGCATTGCGCACGACTGTCAGCAACCACGCGCGGCTACTTTGGCCGGCGAACCCATCCAGTCCCCTGAACGCGCGAAGACATGCATCCTGCACGACGTCCTCGGCGTCCGTCGCGTTGCCGGTAAGCCAACGCGCGAGAGAATAGGCGTCGTCGAGATGGGGTGCGATCACCTCTTCGAAGAGACGCTGTTTGGCCTGAGCCGCTTCTCCCTGCATTCGCTTTGCGTCCGATCAAGGTTCGACGATCATTGGGCCCTTCAGCTGCGAATAGGGGCGCCGAGAGTATTGGCGCCTCTCGGTCCCGTTGGAAGTGAATCGAAACGGTCGCACATTTCCAACGCCTCCGAGTTGGAGGCCTTGCCAAGGCCTCCGATAGAATGATTGTCGCAATTATTGGCTTTGGGCTCGTAAGAAGGCGATAATATCTGATCTGTCCCGCGCATTCGTGACCGTAAAAAACATCTTGGCTCCGGGAACGAGGCTTTGCGGATCCATGAGCCACTTGTCCAGTGTTTCCTCGTTCCAGACAATCCCGGAATTTTTCAGCGCCGGAGAATAGGAATAGTCAGAAACCGCGCCGGCCTTCCTGCCGAAAACGTTTCCATGTTTGGGACCGACATCATTCTGCTCGATGGAATGACAATCGGTGCAGCCCTGATAAAGCGCTTCGCCGCGGGCCGGATCGCCAGCAGCATAACAAGGCGAACCAACGGCCAAAAGAAGGAGCGCAACCATGCCGCCAACTCGCGGCATGGCTTGGGGAAGCATTCTGTTCACGCCAGAGTTTTCGCGCACACTGGAACATGCTGGATTTTGCATCTTGAACATTCCTTGAAGCATTACTGATTCCGCAGCGGCCGTTGCGACGAATCGGTTTGGCGCGTCAACCGTCGGAAAGCGGCACATCCGTCGTCGCGAGCCGGCGGTCGCTTTGGCGGTAGACCACGGTGGTGACGCCAAGCACGGATCGGAGCTTGTCCGCCGGCACCAGCATCGGCCCGGCCGTCGGGGCCTTGCCCGGCTCAGGTTGCGGAAAGGCGGTCGAGCGGGCGGTATGGAAGGTGACATTGCCTTCGACTTTATGAACGATCTGATGAATATGACCGTTAAGCACCGTGACCGAACCGAAGGGCTTTAGGAGCGTAAGCGCCTGAGCGGATTCTTCTGTGCCCCAGCCCCATTCCGGATAGACGGCCCAAAGCGGAATATGGCTGAAGACGACAATTGGCGTCGAATGGCTCTTGCCCTTCAGATCTTCCGCAAGCCAAGCAAGTTGGTCGGCCCCGAGTGAGCCTGCGCCATTCTTCTTGAGTTCAACGACATTGACCAGAGCAATGAAATGGACGCCGGACTGGTCGAACGAATACCAGCCCCAGCCTTTGCCGCCTGATTTCTTCGCGTAGCGTTCGAAATAGGCCTTGCCGGACTTCTCGTCGACGATATCGTGTTCGCCCGGCGCGTAATGCGTGACGAGGCCCGCCTTGCCGATGATCTGATCGGCGGTGTCAAATTCCTCGGGTTTGGCGAGATGCGTAATGTCCCCAGTGTGGATCAGAAAAGCAGGCTTGTTGCTAAGTGCGTTGATTTTCGCGACTGCCTCCTCCGCCGTTGTGGCCGCGTTTGGGTTGGCGGGTTTGGCGAAGCCGATATGCGTGTCGGATATCTGAAGAAAGCTGAACCCGCGTTCGGCCGCCTGCGCCTCGCCGACGCCCAATATATGCGAGGACTTCGGAACGCCGCCGGAAACCGTCCACACAATCCCCGCGCCAGCCCAGGCCATACATTCGAGCACGCCACGACGGCTCACATCCCCAACTGACTTATCCGACATTTTCCCGCGCTCCATGTTCAGCCGGCGTTTTCCGGCTTCATAGGTTAAGACTCGGGTGGATCGCGCTTTATTCCGAGGAATGTGAGAAATATTTTGCGGATCACTTTTCCGGGCTTTGTCGGAGAAGTCTGTCTCATACCCGACTTGAGGTCAGTCCAGACAGCATTTGTGCGTCGGACGGCCGTTGTGCGCAGGCCGTTACAGCACTAACGTCGGCGGCATATCTCTGGCGACTATTTGTAAACGCTGTATCACGCCGTATTAATAAAATGACGGTCAATGCTCGACAACTAGGCCGTCAAAATTTGCTACCTTTGAGTTTTAAGGGAAATTCGGCAGCTCAAGAAATTCTCGGTCTCGATGACTATCGAGATCAATTGATGGATTGTCGAAATCTCCAGCGCGGACGGCGGCGTCGGATTGGCAGCGAAAGGACCATCGAGCGCGATCCTAAACCGTCGGCCAATGGGCTGACTCAGCGACAACGGAATTGGCAAAGGCTTTGGCGGAGGGCTTGGCGGCCTTCCCGCCCGGAAAGACCGCATGCAGTTCGACCGAACCCATGTCCCAATCAGGTAAGACCCGAACGAGGAAGCCTTCCTCAAGCTCTCTTTGGCAACCAACGCTCGCCATCGAGGCGAGGCCGAGCCCGGCCACCGCCGCGGCTGTCGCGACTTCGTTGACTGTCGCCGTCAGCCGGCCACCCACCCACACGGAAGTCGCCTTGCCGTCCTTACGGAAGGTCCAAGCGGGGCCAAGGCGCGACGGCCCGAGAATAACGGAATGCGCCGCGAGGTCGTCGGGCGTCTGGGGAACGCCCGACCTTTTGAGATAGGCTGGCGAAGCCACGATCACACGCGGCCATGTGCCGATACGGCGCGCCACTGCCGTTGAATCTGGAAGCGCCCCAAACCGCAGTCCCACATCGATGCCTTCATTCACAAAGTCCTGACGCAGATCGTCAGTCAGCAGTTCGACCCACAACGCCGGATGCTTCTCCATGAATCGTGGAAGGCGTGGCGCGATCTCCCTGATGGCGAAGGTGGACGAAACGCCGACACGCAAAACGCCGCGCAGCTCGCCTGTCCCGCGCACGGCGTATTCGGCTTCGTCGAGCGGGGCCAGGATCGGCTCAATCCGTACCAGGAAGTCAGCGCCTGCCTCCGTCAGTGTGACAGCACGCGTGGTGCGCGTGAACAGAGGTCCGCCCATCTCGCGCTCAAGGGTCGCAATCATACGGGAAACCGTTGGCTGAGGGATGTGAAGTTCTCGCTCCCGGCCGAGAAGCTGCCCCGCCGGGCGACACGAACGAAAAGACGCAAAGACGAGAGCCGATCATTCATGGCTGAAATAAATAACTCAAATCAACAATCACTGCCTACCGAATTTTATTTGGATAAATCATTTTCCTAATTGTCGGACGCCGATGCGTCTAAACCGAGGAAAAGGCAATGCCCCTTCAAGACAAACTCGACGCCCTCAAAGCGAAATTCGAAACGGAGATGGCTCCGCCCGAAGTGGTGACGGTAATGCACCGCGTCATAGACGAACTGATCGCCTCTGGCCAGGCGGAGCGCGCCCTGAAGGCCGGTGACCGCGCCCCCGCCTTCACTCTGCCTGATCCAGACGGCAAGCATGTGTCCACGCAGGATCTGTTGGCCAAAGGCCCCCTCGTCATGACTTTCTATCGCGGCGCATGGTGTCCATTCTGCAATCTCGACCTTCAGGCCCTCGAGGAGGCGCGGCCCGAAATCGAAGCGCGCGACGCCTCCCTCGTCGCTGTCTCGCAGCAGACAGCCGCGAACAGCCGCAAGTCCCAGCGCAGCAATAAGCTCAACTTCCCAATTGTCGGCGGCAACGGCGGCGAACTGGCCGCAAGGTTAGGAATCCGCTGGCGCTTGCCGGAAGACCTGCAGGCGATTCACAAACAGCTCGGAGCCGATCTCGTCGCCTTCAATGGCGAGGATAGCTGGACGCTACCGATGCCGGCTCGCTACGTGATCGGGCAGGACGGCGTCATCGCCTATGCTGAGATCAATCCTGATTATACCCGCCGGCCGGATCCTTCCGACGTATTCCCCATACTCGATCGGCTGAAGCGTTCGAACGCAGCCTGACTGCGGATGGCGCGGGCTGAGCCGGCGCCACTCAACCTTCAGCTTCGCCCGTCAAGCGTGCAGCGGTCACTCTGACGGGTTAAGCCGCGGGCGTCATGGCATGCTTGGTTCGGTAAAAGACCGTCACGCGGTCCGCCTTGCCTGACGGTCTTTTCTCGAACCCGACGACCGTCTTTGACAAAGACCGTAAGAAACATTGCAAAAATGGTTCGGCGATCTCCGGCGAGCGAGTAGCCGACCGATTGAAAATCAGTAGCTTAAAGAAGTCAGACCTTCAATTGACTAAAGGACGCAGATAGTCAACAAATCCGCCGATAACCCTCTATTTTTCCTACGCTATTCCCCTACAGAACACTCCGCAATATCCGATATCCCACCTCCCTCGCCATTGTGGACGATGTCATCACCGATGAGACCGAGCGCTGCGGCGGATTCCGGCGGCAATTGATTGATGATCTGGCCCCAGATGGAAGGACGCCTGCTTGGCCTCGGCAAATTGGAGCTGGATATTCCGTCAGGAAAGGGTGGACTTAGACGCGAAGCCAGATGAAGGCCATCAGTCGTTCATCTCTCCAGAAGGCCGTGGCGTGCAAGCCAATCGCTGCTAACGAACATTTTTGTTGGTTGACCGAGGCGACGCTTGCGGAGCGGGTTTCACCTCACATTTATGTGCGAGCGACGCCGGGAATAAATACGTCTAGCAGCAGGTCTTCTCTGTAGCAGCGGCGCCGACAATGGTTGGCTGCTGTTGAGACAAAGGAGATTAACAATGAACATTCTCAATATCGCGTTTGTCGGTCTTTCTATCGTCCTCACGGGCGCCGCTCTTACTGGTTCCGCTCCCGATGGCAAGGCGCACGTCGATATCGCCACCTACGCGTCTCCAGAAGGCAATGGACATGTCGACGGCACGGCCTCTCTTGTCGCGCCCCGGGGCAATAGCCATAGCAAAATTGCCTCCTACGCGTCCCCGGAAGGGAACGGACACGTCGGGGACACAGCCACTTATCTCGCGCCGGAAGGCAATGGCCACGTCGACGTTGCGTGATATCGCGCCGGTGTTCCGAGACCCGGTCGGAAGCGCGCCCGGGTCTAGCGAACGGCACCGGCGAACCAGGAGAGCCGCCATGAAAGCATCGCTGAAGATCCTCCTTATCCTAATTATTACCATTATTGGCCTGACGGCACTTGGCATGGCCGCGGCGGCGCTGGCTGAAAGGAGCCCCTCGCGGATTGACAAGATCGGCGGCGGGTTCGATCCGCCACCGTCCTTCATGCCCTACGATGGCAGGCAATTAGCGTACTGAGTTGCATTTCTGGTCCGGCTGCATTCAGGCGGGCTCGCGCTGATCGGCGGCGGCATTGGCGTGGAAGGTGGCGTGGAGCGACTGATAGCTCCCAGAAGGCGAGCAGTTCTTTTACCGGGGAGAAGACCTCCTCGAGGTCATGATGGGAGTCACAGGCATGCGCACCAGCGGCGGCGGCGCGTCAACTTGCGCGTGGGCGCCGGGAATAGCCAAATCGTGCGCCACCACCCCGGCGCCCTTCGGACTATCCCAAGCACGCGTGATCCCACCGCCTAGCTTCTTGCTATTCGTCTTCCTGGTCAAGCCGCAAACGAAACGGTAGCCGAAGAAGACTGCCCTGATCGCCGCATCGACGAGGGGTCTACACGGTGGGAATATCGCCGACCATGTGGGTTGCAAGCTCTGACCCCTGGAAAACGTCGGGGCCATGCTGACGTAGAGGCTCGCGATTTCATCTGCATAGTTGTTGATCCTGAGCGCGCCGCGTTCCTCGATCGAATGGGGATTGATCGGGGTATTATCCATCTTCTCCCAACGGTTGCTCTCGGATTCCGACGATGACGCCCGCGCCGAGAATCTGAGATAGATTGGCGGTGAGATCGAATCGGGGGGCTTCTCTTATAGCCGCTTCCACAGCGTTTCGGAGTGGGGCGCCGGCGCTAAGACGCTCAAGGAACGTTGCGCCCCCTGCCAGCGTACCGTGGATCAGGACGCGCAGATTGGGACGAATGACAAGCGCGTCCTCGCCCTTGCGATCGTCAATCGGGCCGAGTTCGGTCTCGCCGGCATTCATGGCCCAGATTGTGATGATGGGAAAGGCGGAGCGAACAATCGCCGCCGACGGGTGGATCTCGACCACAAGATCGCCGAGCCGCTTTGGCGGCACCGCCGCAATGTCCCGCGGCGCGAGAGGCGCGATGTCGGCGGCGTGATAGGCGCGCGCCCGTGCATCCTCAAGCCGGATCACGTCGGGCAGATAGATAAGCTCGGACGCCGGCTCGAAACCCTCGACGAAGTCGGCGAAGCCGTCGCCGTATGTGAGCAGCGACGGCGAGGTCGGCGGGCGACGTCGGACGAAGACCCGCGCCATGGCGGCAAAGAATTCCTCGCCGACAATGTGGACGGTCGCCGGATAGCGCGCGGCGAGCGCCTCGGCGAGGCCGGCTATCACATTGTTGCGATAGACGCCAAATCGCTTGGCCGGACGGTCCTGCGTCCATGAGGTGACGCCCAAAGGCACAGGGCGATCCCAGTTAATGAGGGCCGCGGCGAAACGCGATTGCATGGCCAGGGACATAGCGTTCTCCTCACGCCGCTTCGGAACGCACGGCGCGATCGAGGACAGCCTGAGCTGCTTCGGCCTGGCCCCTGAGGACTGGCCATGCGGGGACGTCGCTGTCCCACTCGACCAGGCTCGCGACCGGGCCAGTTCTGCCGATTGCCTCCGCGTAGAGCGCCCATATCCGCTCGCGATCGGCATCGTCGTTCTGACGGGTTATATTGCCGGATTACGCTGCCTGAGATGGTAGCAATTGCAATCGGATGAACGTTCGTTGCAGGCTCTGCCATGGACTGCTTCTAAGCATGCCGAGGACTTGGTGGGCGGCGGCCTGCGACCTCAAGCGACGGCGCAAGGCGGACGCCGCATCACGCGGTTGTGACGTCGTTGACGCGCATTTCCTCCCGGCGGACTGTAACGACAACTATCTCGCCTGCGAACTACGGGTAACCAGTTGAAAGCCCAACGAGAGACAAAGCCATGCCGATCAAACTGTTGCCAATGGTTGCCACCGCATTTCTCACTTTTTTCATAGCCGCCGACGCGGCCGAGCGGTTGCCTTACGACGCCGAGCGCTTCGCAGCCGCGCAAGAATCCGGAAAGCCGATCCTCATCGACATCTCAGCCGCTTGGTGCCCGACGTGCAAGCGGCAGAAGCCGATCATCGAGAGTGTGGTTCAGCAGCCGGCTTATGACGACTTGATGGTGTTCGACGTCGACTTCGATGCTCAAAAGGATGTCGTGCGGCGCTTTGGCGCCACTATGCAGAGCACGCTCATCGTCTTCCGGGGCAAAGACGAGAAAGGCCGGTCTGTCGGTGGAACGGATGCGGTCTCGATCGCCAGGCTAGTCGCGTCCTCCGTGTCGCCATGACCCGAGGCGATGATGGCGCTCACGAGCGCTGCCGTCGCCTTAGCCGCCGGCGTCCTGTCCATTCTCTCCCCATGTGTCCTGCCGTTGTTGCCCGTGGTGCTCGGCGCAGCTGTGGCCGAGGGCAAACGGGGTCCCGCGGCCCTTGCGATCGGGTTGGCGCTGTCCTTTACGGCCATCGGCCTCTTCGTCGCGGCTATTGGCTTCTCGCTCGGGCTCGAGGCGGCGGTGTTTCGCTCCATCGCGGCTGCCTTTCTGGTGGCCATCGGCGTCGTGCTTGTCTTGCCCTTTGCGCAAATACGATTGGCGGTGGCCGCTGGCCCGATGGGGAATTGGGTGGAGCAACGCTTCGGCGGTTTCTCGGTCTCGGGTCTGCGCGGCCAATTCGCATTGGGTCTTTTGTTAGGGGCGCTGTGGAGCCCTTGTGTCGGCCCGACGCTCCGCGCAGCGTCGCTGATGGCTGCCCGCGGGGAAGGTTTCTTGACGGTCGCCGCCGTCATGGGGTCCTTCGGCGTTGGCGCCGCTCTACCGCTGATCGCTTTCGGCATGCTGTCGCGCGATGCGCTTCTGCGCTGGCGGGGACGTATGGCGGCGGCCGGCACGACGGGAAAGCTTATCTTGGGAGCAACCTTGGTCGCAATTGGCCTCTCGATTTTGAGTGGGCTCGACCGATTGTGGGAAACAGCGCTCGTCGACATCTCGCCGCAATGGCTCACGGACTTGACGACGCGGTTCTGACGCACGGTTGATGGGCCGTGACAAGTCTCGTCACATAAAGAGGAACTCAACATGACTCTTTTGATTTTGGCATATCTGGCGGGTATTATCACTATCTTCAGTCCATGCATTCTGCCGGTTCTGCCCTTCGTATTCTCCCGCGCGGACCAGCCGTTCATGCGTTCCGGCCTGCCTCTGCTCCTTGGCATGGCGGCTGCCTTCACCGGCGTCGCGACGCTCGCCGCCGTCGGTGGCGGCTGGGCAGTCGAGACGAGCCAATACGGGCGCCTCGTTGCATTGGGTCTCCTTGCATTGTTCGCCGCGACGCTTCTGTCCAACCGGCTCGCCCAGTGCCTCGCCCGGCCACTGGCGGCATTGGGCCAACGGCTGTCGCTGACGCGCACCGTGACCGGCGGAGGCGCTGGACCATTGCCTTCTGTCGTTCTCGGCATCGCCACGGGATTGCTGTGGGCGCCATGCGCCGGCCCGATCCTCGGCGTCATCCTGACCGGCGCGGCACTGTCCGGCGCCAGTATCGAGACCTCGCTCTTTCTCTTGGCCTACGCCTTCGGCGCTGCGACGTCCCTCGCTCTCGCCCTCCTCGCCGGCGGACAATTGCTGTCGGCTCTCAAGCGCTCCCTCGGCGCGGAAGCGTGGCTGCGCCGAGGTTTTGGGGCCTCTGTGCTGGCGGGCGTCGCGATGATCGCCGCGGGCTGGGACACGCAACTTCTCTCGCAAGTGACTTTCCCAAGCACGACGCCGATCGAAGAACGGCTGATCGACTGGAGCGGCGGCCGCCGGGCTGCCGCGTCAAAAAATACGCCCATCGAGGACGCGACATCGGTAACCGCCGGCGCCCTTGATCGACAAAGCTGGGTTTCGCCGGCGGCGCAGCGCGCTAACGCGCTCCCCTTAATCGACGTCGTCTTCAAGGAATCCCGGATGGCTCCGGAGGGCGCCAGTCCAATCGGAAAGGTGGCCGCGACTAAGGCCGATCTGCCGGTCGAGGGCGCGCTGCCGGGCTTCGTTGGGGCTATTGAGTGGCTGAATTCCGCGCCGTTGACGCCGCAGGCGCTGCGCGGCAAGGTCGTGTTGGTCAACTTCTGGACCTTCAATTGTTTCAATTGCCTGAATGCGTTGCCTTATGTCCGGGCTTGGGCTGAGAAATACCGAGATCACGGCCTCGTCGTCGTCGGCGTACACACGCCTGAACTCGCCTTCGAGAGGGATATCGGCAATGTGCGGAAGGCCGTCGCTCGCCTGAAAATCGACTATCCCGTCGCTGTTGACAACGCTTATGCGATCTGGAAGGCGTTCGATAACCAATATTGGCCGGCGGCCTATTTCGTCGATGCCGAAGGCCGCATCCGCCATCACCATTTCGGCGAACACGATTACGCGAATTCAGAGCGCTTCATCCAGCAACTTCTGGAAGAGGCTGGCTATCGTAATGTACCGGGAGGCTTCGTGACGGCGAGCAGCGCCGTTCCCCTTAAGGCATTTGCGGTTCGGAGCGAACCCGCCGGTCTGGCAAGTCGCAATTGGTGAGACGGCTGTAGTCCGACCCGGCTTGTCTCTTGATGCGCTTTACGCGGTCTCCGGACAACGCCTTTTGATAATGCTGTCCACAAACCGCGTCGATCGCGGCGCCTAACCCCTTAAAAGTGAGCAATCCCAATGTACGACATGAAGAACATCAAGAAGCTGGCCCAGATCAAGACCGCCGCGCCAGACGCCATGCGAAGCTTCGAAGCATTTGACGCCGCCGCGCTCAAAGAGGGCGCCATTCCCAAAAAATACAAGGAGCTGATGGCGCTCGCCGTCGCATTGACGACGCAATGTCCGTATTGTCTTGAGATTCACAAAGGCGCCGCCATCAAAGCCGGCGCCACAAAAGAAGAGTTGGCGGAGACGATCTTCATCGCGGCGGCGCTGCGCGCCGGCGCGGCCGTTACCCACGGCACTCACCTGATGGAGGAAAGCTGAACTCCAGTCCGGGGGCCGCGCCCCTCGGCCTGGAGCAAGATTGGACCTGCGTCGGCCACAGGCTTCGGCGCTCCTGGACGGAGGCCGACATGAACTCACCTCGGCGCGAACAAAACTGGTTCTGAAAGACCAAACTCTGGACCGCCGCGCTCCTTTCGACCATGATTTGCGGCGGCTGGATATCAACTACAGACAGGATTGCATCTAATGACATTAGACCGTCGGCGCCTCCTTGGATCTGCAGCGGCCGCGGCGGCCGCGGGATTGATATCGACGCCCGCCGCCGTCGGGACGGCGGCCCGATTTGACGCCGTAGCATTCGATGGCTTTCCGATCTTCGATCCGCGCTCGGTCGCAGCGCTCTGCGAAGTCCTTTTTCCTGGTCGCGGCGAGGCCCTTTCCGAGGCATGGCGGACGCGACAATTCGAATATGCTTGGCTGTCCAGCCTCGCCGGACGCTACCGTGATTTTTGGGAGGTTACAGGTTTGTCGTTGGATGTCGCCGCATCGACGCTCAAGCTGCATATGACAATTGAACAGCGCGAGCGTCTGATGACAGCCTATCTCTCGCTTCCGCTGTGGCCCGACGCCGCGCCGGCCTTGACTGCACTGAAGGCGGCAGGGATCAGGCTGGCGTTTTTGTCGAACCTTTCGCCGCTCATGCTGGCGGAGAACATTGCCGCCGCCAATCTCGGCTGGATATTCGATCACGTGTTGAGCACCGACGCCGTGAAGAGCTACAAGCCTGATCCGAAGGCCTACCAGCTCGGCATTGATGCCTTGGGCGCCCGGCGCGAGCGCATCCTTTTTGTTGCGTCCGCGGGCTGGGATGCCTATGGCGCAAAGGCGTTCGGTTATCCAACATTGTGGGTTAACCGTTCGGGCCAACCGTCGGAAACGCTTGGCGCTCCGGCCGATGCGATCGTAGCAAACATGAACGGCCTGGCCGGTTTCGTTGGTCTACCGGACAATGCATCGAGCGCCTCTCGATCCAAATAGCGAGCGGTATGATGTCGCCAGGCGATCCCTTGTCTTCGCTATCGATGAACGGGTCCGGCTCAATCGTCAGTAAACGCGATGACGGGTTCGAGCGACCCAATGTTATCCTGGCGAGCTTTTTTCGGCTTTCCTCGCCCGATAATGCGCAACCTTATCTCGGTTCCCGCAAATTGACATCGCGCACCAACGCCGCGTGTTGTTGCGACCCCGATCGTAGAAGACCATTGTGCAGGATGGATTCGCGCACCGCCGCAACCGTGTCGGTTCAAACTCACAAACGAACTGGGCGAAGTCATTGGCGACCATTGCGGCGACCCATGGGCCCTGAATGCCGAAAGTTTCAACCAAAGCTGGGCGATGTTCGGTCAGAACCAAACGTCGATGGATCGACAGCGCCGCCAGCGCTGAATTGATGCTGCTCAGCAGCCGAGGCGAGAGCGTGTCGCCCTGTGCAAGCAGATCAAAGGCATTGCGCAGGGTCTCCCTCATAGCCAAAGCGGATTGAAGTTCGGCGGCGCAAGCGGGATCATCCGCATCGCCGATAACGGCAGCCTTGATCCAGCGCCGCAGTCCTTCAACACTCCCTATGAAATCTATGACGGCTCCGTTCACGGCAGGCGTCGTGTTGAGAAAGTCCAGCCACAGGCTCCCGCCGAAAAACGGCAGCCCGTCTCTCCATTCATGTGGATTCTCTTTCACCATTTTGGTCTCGATCGCGGATGTTCACGCATCACAAACGCGTGTCACCTGTAAATATGCACTTGACCAGTGTCGGCGCAAGTGACACCATTAAATGAAGCTATTACTGGTGACAAGGAACCGCCATGAACCGCAACCATCGCCCTAACCTCGTGTCCGCCGCGCTCCTTGGCCTCGCCGCCATCGCCACGCCGCCGCTCGCAAAAGACGCCCTCGCCAAAGCCTCCGGCCAAAAGGACTGGGGCATGCTCCAAGTTCATTACCGCACCGCCAATATCAGCGGTCGCGAGATTTTCTATCGCGAAGCCGGCGATCCCCGGTCGCCGACAATCATCCTGCTGCACGGCTTTCCTTCGTCGTCGCATATGTATCGTGATCTTATTCCAATTCTTTCCGACAAATTTCACGTGATCGCGCCTGACTATGTCGGCTTTGGCCAGTCGGATGCGCCGCTGGCGAGCGAGTTCTCCTATACATTCGATAATCTGACCGCACATGTGACTGGGCTAATCGATCAGCTCGGCCTCGCCTCCTATGTGCTCTATATGCAGGATTATGGCGGTCCGGTCGGATTCCGCATAGCGACCGCCCGACCTTCGCAGGTCAAGGGCCTCGTCATCCAGAACGCGAATGCCTATCTCGAAGGCGTCGGCGAGGCGCCCATGCAGGTGTTCCTGCCGCTTTGGGAAAAGCGCGACGCAGCGAGCGAAGCGGCGGCGCGCACGTTCCTCAAGGCCGAAACAACGAAGTTCCAATATACGTTCGGCGCCAAGAATCCCGAGGCGATCAGCCCCGACGCCTGGACCCTCGATCAGGCGCTGCTCGATCGGCCAGGGACCGACGCCTACCAGATCGATCTCCTGGAAAACTACAAGACCAATGTCGCCGCCTATGAAGCTTGGCATGCGGCCTTCCGCGCCAACAGGCCGAAGACGCTGATCATCTGGGGCGAGAACGATCCGTTCTTCATCCCGGCTGGCGCCGAAGCTTTCAAGAAGGACCTCCCCGACGCCAGGCTCGTCTGGCTCGATGGCGGCCACTTCGCGCTCGAGGAAAATGCGCCGCTCGTCGGGGACGAAATCAAATCGATGTTCGCCGGCCGATAGGCCCCATCCGCCGGCAACGGGGCTGATCCATTTTCCCCCGTGGATCGGCCCCACTTATCCAGACACGAAGCAGCCGCGCGCGGGAGTCCGCAATGCTTGATCGATGAAATGGCCAGACTCCGCGGCGCGCGTCATTCAAGAGCCCCCGCAAGACCCACCTGAAAGGATCCGATCATGATGCAGCCGCTTGAAACGGTTCAGATGCTCTACAAAGCGCTTGGCGCTGGTGATGCGCCGTCCGCGCTTGGCTTGATGGATCCTGATATCGAATGGATCGGCATGGCGGGGTGGCCCTATCAACCGGGGGGACGCGGTCCGCAACGGGTCGCCGAAAATGTCCTGACCCGCCTGACGCGCGATTGGAAAGATTTCAGCGTCTACGCCGAGCACTATTTTGCCGACGCAGATACCGTGATCGCGCTTGGCCGCTATGTCGGCGTGCATCGTCAAACCGGCAAGGCCTTGGACGCCCGCTTCGCCCATGTCTGGGATGTCGCCAACGCCCAGATCGTGCGTTTTCGCCAGTACGCCGACACGCATCTCGTGCAAAGAGCCATGCAATGACCGGCGATAAGAGACTGGCCATCGTAACCGGCGCGAGCCGGGGCATTGGCCGCGCCACCGCACTTCGTCTGGCCGAGGATTTTGGAGGCCTCGTGCTGGTTGCGCGCAACGAGGAGGGGCTCGCCTCCGCCGCTGACGCCATTCGCGCCGCCGGCGCCCAAGCGCTGCCGCTCGCTATTGACTTGAGCCAACCCCAAGCTGCGGAAATCATTGTCGCCCGGACCTTGGAGCGCTTCGGCCGGATCGATGCGCTCGTCAATGTCGCTGGCGCCGTACCCCAAACCGACCTGTTCGCGATGAGCGACGAAGAATGGGCGGATGGTCTGGCACTCAAATTCCATGGCGCCCGCCGACTCGCACTCAACGCATGGGATGCGCTCAGGCAGGCAGGCGGTTCGATCGTCTTCATGTCGGGCAGTTCGGCGCTTGCGCCAAAGGCGGCGCTCGCGGCGGTTGGAACGATCAATGCCGCGATTTCGGCGCTGGCGAAGGCTTTCGCGGAACGCGGCGTAACGGATGGCGTCCAGGTCAATGCCGTGCTGCCCGGACCGGTTATGACAGACCGACGACGCTCGATGCTCGAGAAATATGCGGTGAGCAAGGGGCTGTCGTTCGACGCTGCAATCGGGGCCTTTGCGCGCGAAACAGGCATCGCGCGCTATGGCGAGCCTGAGGATATCGCCGAACTGATCGCTTTCATTGTCTCGTCTCGAGCCCGCTGGATGACAGGCGCGACTCTCCGCATGGATGGCGGCGAGATCAAAGCCGTTTGAGGAGAACGGCCGCGCCGGCGCCTTTCCATCGCGACAGCGCCGTTAGCCCCAAAGGCGCGGGGAACCGCCGCGATCTGGCGACTCCCCAAGAACCAAAGGAGATTTGCAACAACGATATCTTAGTGAGCCTGCGTATGGACATGGCCGCGTTAACCGGCTGTCTCGCAGCCGTTCCTTCCGAGGCGAATGTGCCGGTCAGCGATCGAAGCCGATGGCGGATAGCGCCGTCTCAATAGGATCAAACCAGGTATCGAAATGCCTTTCCGTGGCCACGTTGGCCGCCGCCTTCGTGCAGGCTCTTTTCGCAGAAAAATCTCCATCCCTGCGCTATTGCCGATTCTCTCTGTTGAATCAATCCGGCGCTATGCCGCCTCAAATTCCGACCCACCTGCGCTACGACGCCGGTTCGTAGAAAATCAACAAGGGCCGCAGCGTATTCCTGCTTTACACTTCACAAACACTTACTCGAAACATTCCACATGATTTGGATCGCCTCGAGCGCCGCAATTTGTTCCACGCCTAGGCGTTTGCTCGTCCTGGGCAGGCGCGAAGGTAACAAGCACGTGATCAAGGTAACGTTCGAGTCTCCGCAACGAATAGTGGATATGCGCGCTCTTGCCGGCCCGCCCATTGAGCGCAAATCGAGCTATACCCAAGGGAGATCAGATTGAAGTGTAGAATTATATCGGGTGCCGACTTGGCCGCCGCTATGCGCGTCTTGCCCATGCATAGAGCGTCAGTCACCAACGCCTCCACCAACGAGGTGACTAAAAGTGGCGAAATTCTTGGGGTAGACGCGTGCAAGGAGCATAGGTTACTGCCGATCAAGTCATCGCGGTGTGTGTGGCGAGGCGGCACGGCAAGATGATGTGTGTTTACCGACGAAGACTCAATGTAAATCAACATTAAGGGGCGTTTCAAGTGAAGCCTAATAACAACATCAGATATCTCGTCTCTGTCGCGATGCTGGCAGTGCTACCAGCTATTTGCTTGCCACAACAGGTGCTTGCTGATGGCGGGCATACCCTGTTTATACAAAGCGCTGTCGAGAACGGCAACGACACAGTCACGTTGCCCCTCTA
Source organism: Methylocapsa aurea (assembly GCF_000746085.1). Classification (GTDB taxonomy): domain Bacteria; phylum Pseudomonadota; class Alphaproteobacteria; order Rhizobiales; family Beijerinckiaceae; genus Methylocapsa; species Methylocapsa aurea. Next base: position 86,175 of record NZ_JQKO01000016.1, read on the forward strand.
CCGCGGGACCAGTCATGGCCAGACCGTTTATTATGTCATGCTTGATGCATCGGACGGTAACTTCGCGCAGCGGTCAGGCTTGATCAAATCGCAGAAGCTGGCCAATGCTGCGCGCAGCGCCGCGGTCCAGCGCGTGACTGTAGTCAATGGGGTCGTCGATTTTCCCGCATCGGTGGATTTCAGGCCTGTCCGGCAACTAACGCCCGGCTCACAGGGGTTTCCTCCCGCGGCGGCAGAGCCCGGCGCCGTCGGTGAACCTGGATACAGCCCACTGATTCAATTGCCGAATGGGATTGTCGTCAACGCTCCTCACATTGCGAACAGCACAGGTCAGGCAGACAAGGTGGTTACCATTGATGCGATCAATGGTAAGGTCACCTACCGGGAGACCGATGGCTTTCAGGGAGGGGACCCGCTGAAATACGTCTCCTTTGAGGCGTCGAACCCAGTGGCCGCGACGCTCGAAAACGTAACATACGCGCCCGCGCTTAACGCCTTGCCCACCTTGAACGATGACAGTACATCGTCATCGCGGGCGACGCTAATCGCCTTTGTCAATGGGCAGACCGGCGTTCTCAATTCACAGCGGCAAGGGCTGAATTCCGCTGTTCTGGACGGCCTCGCACCGCTGAATTTGCTGCGCTGGAATCCGTCGCAGGGGCGCTACAGCCCAATGTGGGACGTCAACTTAGCCAAATGGACCGATCAAATCGTGGCGGCCGGCCAGAATCTGCGCCAAACTGATGTTGGTACGGCACAGGGCTTGGCGTCAAAGGGTCAGCTCACGGCGCCCGATGGCGCCGCCCTTAAAGCGTCTGGATTTATCGTGAACTGTCCGATCGTTAGCTTGAAATAAGCGGGACGCACCCAGCGGCTGCTGTATTGCAGCCGGTGGGTGCAGGCCCATCCCCACGTGGGCCGGAGACTCAAAGCGGACGTTTCCATTAACCGCCCGCGCCGGTTATCTGAACCGCGCCGCTCCTATGGCCTCTCGGAGACCGTTGATCTCGCCTTCGAGCGCCAGGATGCGATTGTCGCGCTCGGCGAGCGCGGCGGCGACATCGGCGGCCTCGAAACGCTGGGGAATATGTTGCGGGCAATTCGAGTCCCAAGCGGAGACGGTGAAGAGGATCACCTGTTCGGGGCGCGCCTTGTAGCCTTGCGGCATTAACTTCGCCATGAGTTCGGCATCGCCTTCGACGACCCGAGCCTCGCCCCAGATCTTGATGCGCCGCCGGTGCGCATAGTCGATCAGGAAAAGATAGGTCTTGGGGTTATCGGCCAGATTGCCGAGCGTGATGTATTGCCTGTTGCCGGCGAAATCGGCAAAGCCGATGGTCTTGTCGTCAAGCGCCTTGAGAAAACCGGCGGGGCCACCCCGGTGCTGGATATAGGGCTGGCCTCCCGTGTTCGCGGTGGCGAGAAAAATGCTCGTTTGCGCCTCGATGAAGGCCTTGAGATCGGGGGTGATGCGTGTCTCCCAGGAGCCGCCCGCCTCCATGCGCTCATAGGAGCGGCGGGAGTCCTTGCGAGTCTGAATCGCCTTGACCGAGGGCGTGAAGGCGACATCGCTGGCATAAATCTGTCGGGCGTCCATGATGATCTCCTTAAAGGTCGAGATCGCTCAACGAAGGATGATCGTCGGGGCGGCGGCCAAGCGGCCAGTGGAATTTGCGGTCGCTGTCCTTGATCGGGGCATCGTTGATGCTGGCGATGCGCCGGCGCATCAGACCATGCTCATCGAATTCCCAGTTCTCGTTGCCATAGCTGCGGAACCAGTGACCGGCGTCGTCGCGCCACTCATAAGCAAAGCGCACCGCAATGCGATTCTCGCGAAAGGCCCAGACTTCCTTGATCAGACGGTAGTCGAGTTCGCGCCGCCACTTCCGCGTCAGAAATGCTTCGATGGCCTCGCGCCCTTGCAGGAACTCGGCGCGGTTTCGCCAGCGGCTGTCCATCGTGTAGGCGAGAGCGACCTTGGCCGGGTCGCGCGTATTCCATGCGTCCTCCGCCATGCGCGCCTTTTGCGCGGCGGTTTGCTCGGTGAATGGCGGAAGCGGCGGACGGTTCACGGTCATGCTCCTTGATTGGCGGTTGCGGCTGAACGAGCGCCGCCAAAGCGACATGCCCTGCCGGCGCCTTGAGGCTTGATCGCTCGCGTCACGCCGCCTTTCGGGCGGCGACGACCGGGAAGTCGATAACAGTCTTGGCGACTTCGTTGATGTAGTTGGTCCAGGTGTTCAGGGCGACATGGAGCACGATCTCGATCACCTGCGCGTCATCGTAGCCCGCCAGTTTTACAGCGCGGACGTCGTCTTCGCTCACATGGCCGCGCTCGCGCACGATCTTGGCGGCGAAGCGGACGGCTGCGTCCGCCTTGGGGTCATTTGACGCACCGTTGCGGTTGGCGGTGATTTCGGCATCGTCGAGTTTAGCGAGGTTCTTGCCGAGATACGTATGGGCCGACAGGCAATAGTCGCAGCCGTTGATTTCAGCGACAGCCAGCGCGATGCGCTCCCGTGTCGCGGCGGGCAGAGCTCCCTTGCTCAAGGCGCCGGAGAGACCGAGATAGCCTTCAAGCGCGGCGGGGCTGTTCGAGACCAGACGGAACAGGTTGGGAACGACGCCAAGCTGCTTCTTGACAGCTTCAAGCAGCGGCTGGGAAGCGGCGGGAGCGGCGTCGATGGTGGCCGGGGTCGGGATGCGGGACATGTTGGCTGCCTTTCGATGTTGGCCGAAGCGGCCTGACGCATGAATTCTTAGGCTCTTCCAAAGAAACGTGGCAGATGATATTATTGAGAGATATCCTCCCAAGTTTCGGAAGCATCAATGGATCGTCTGGACGCCATGTCGATCCTGCTGGAGGCGGCCGAAGCCGGCAGCCTGTCGGCGGCGGCCCGCCGCCTTGACATGCCGCTCGCGACCGTCAGCCGCAAGGTTTCAGAACTCGAGGCGCATCTCAAAACGCGGCTGTTCACCCGCTCCGCCCGACGCCTCGCGCTGACCGATGCGGGCCGCTCCTACGTCATTGCCTGCAAACGCATTCTCGAAGACGTTGACGAGGCCGAGCGCGCGGCGTCCGGCGAATATAGCGCGCCGAAAGGCGACCTGATCATCACCGCGCCGATTGTCTTCGGCCGTCTGCACGTTCTCCCGGTCGCGCTGGACTTCCTCAAGGCCTATCCGGAGATCAACCTCCGGATGGTCCAAGCCGACCGCGTGGTGGACCTCCTGGACGATCATGTCGATCTCGCCGTCCGGATCGGCGAACTGCCCGACAGTAGCCTTATCGCAGCAAGGGTTGGTTCGATCCGCCTTGTGGTGTGTGGGAGTCCCGCCTATTTCGCCAAGCGAGGCGCGCCACGCAGCCCTGATGAGCTCAGCGCCCATGATTGCGTCACCTTCGATGGGCTGACGTTCCCAGACGCCTGGAGTTTCAGGATTGGGAAATCCGATGCGCCCATCGCGATCCGCTCGCGGCTTGTCGTCAACACCGCGGAAGCCGCCATCGATTCCGCCATTGCAGGAGTCGGGGTCACGCGCGTGCTCTCCTACCAAATTGCCAGCGCCGTGCACGCTGGCGCCCTCGCCGTCGTGTTGCAGGAGTTCGAGCCGCCGCCCTGGCCTGTCAGCTTCGTCCATACCAGCCAGCGGATCCTGCCGCTCAAGCTCCGCGCCTTTCTTGATTTCGCCGCGCCTCGGCTGAAAGCGCGGTTGTCGCAGGGCGCGAGATAGGATCCTGGCCGATTAAGCGGACGCGACGCCGGTGTGCTTTCCAGCAACGCACGTGTCCTGCAGACTCAGAGCAAGGACATGAGCCAGTTGACCCTTAGAGCCAGCGAGCTGCACACCGCAACGCCGGCTCGCGAAGAGATCGATTGGCGAGGAGGCTTTCAAGCTGTGAAATTGCTTCTAAGCGCGACCTCGCCAAACAGGGCCGCATATAATTGATTACTTGATTACGCATAAACGTCCGCCAGCTTTAGGAGCGAATATGGCATGGGCGCAGTCCTCAGAGCGACATATGCGAGACGTGGAATCATTGTTTAGAGGCGGTATCTACGGTTGAACCGATATTCGAATTCGGCGAGATATCGCGGCACGTGTTTTGTGTGCACGGCCCTGTAGGTTCCGACCAAAGCCGACTTGATGTTTCCAAGACTGTGTTGACCCATTTGAAGGCCGGCGTTTTGGCGGCTTGCGCGCCGCCGCCCGTTTGAATTTGAGTATGCGTGCATCCGGCCGTTGTGACGGCGGTGAAACAGGCGAGCGCATCGGTCACGACGTTGGCGTCGCCAGTAAGCGCCGTGCTCGCGAATTTGCCAATCGCCACCTTTCGGAAGCCGATCACGCGGCGAAGAATGATCTGATCGGGTTTGCCGTCTTCGGTTGTCGCAACAGCGACGACGAAGGGGGTTTTACCCGGGGCGCCGCGTCCGCGTTTGCCGGACCGCTCGCCCCCGATATAGGCGTCGTCCATTTGTACGTTGCCATTGAAACGCTTGGCGCCGTTTCGCTCGATCATGACCTGAGCGAGCTTGTGTTTCATCGTCCAGGCCGTCGTCTGGGTGACGCCGAGCCGACGCCCCAACTCGATGCTGGAGATTCCCTTCTTCGATTGGGTCACCAGATGCATGGCTTTGAACCAGAGCCGCAGCGGCAGCTTGCTGGATGCGAAAATAGTCCCCGCCTTCACAGAGGTCTGCTTGCGGCAGGCGTTGCATTGGAATAGCAGGCGCACACCGCGCTTGACCATGCAATGGCCGGGGCTGCCGCAATCGGGACATTCGAAGCCATCAGGCCAGCGCAAGCGCGCCAACTCTGCGTGACACCGTTCCTCGGTCCCATACAATTCATCGAATTCGGCCTCGCTGAGGCCTTTCTGGAATTGAACCTTGTTGCGCGCTATCGTCAATGCCCTTGCAAATCATTGTGTTCGTTATTTGTTCTTGGCCCGAAATCAAGCTGACGCAACCGCGTAATCAGGATGTTTATTACAGACTTCCAAAATTGAATCGTAGTCGCCTGCCGCGGCCTCCGGTAGGATCGGAACATGACCCGCGCCGAAGTCATCGCCCGCCTCAAGACCGCCGAACCCGCCCTGCGCCAGCGCGGGGTGGCGGCGCTGTATCTGTTCGGCTCCCATGCCCGCGACGAAGCGGGGGCCGGTTCCGACATCGACGTGTTCGTCGATCCGGCCGACGAGAGCGCCTTCGGCCTCACGCCCTTCATGGAGACTCTGGCGGTCTTGGAGCAGACGTTTCCTGGCGTCGAACTCGGCTACAGCACACGCGACGGCATCGTCCCATGCTACCGACCCTATATCGAGGGCGGCGGGATCCGGGTCTTCTGATGGTTTCCGCCAAGCTGCCGCAAGCCCGGCTTCAGCATATCCTGGCGCAGATCGACGGCATCGTCGCCGCCACGCAAGGGCTTGCCTTCGAGCAGGTGAACAACAGCTTCCTTTACGAGCGCGCGGTCGAACGGGCGGTCCAAATCATTTCGGAGGCCGCCAAGGAACTCCGCTTGGAGCTGCGCAACAAATAGCCAGACGTGCACTGGCAACCAATGATCGGGATCGGAAACCTGCTGCGGCACGAATATTATCGGATCAAGTCGCGCGATATGTGGGAGATCGCGACGGTTCATCTGCCCGCCCTGCGCCCGGTCATCGAGAAAATGCTGGCCGAGATGGGCATCTGACTCGGCGGGTTGCGCGATGACAGCACTCGTCCCTTTCACCGCCCCTCCCCTGCCCTCGTCACCGTCTCCAGCGCACTCAGGGAAACGTGTAACGCCCCGAAATCATCGGCGCTCCGGCCCGATTTCATCGCATGATTTTGGGTCGCTACAACTATCGATAAATAGAGCTGGTGCTCGATAGCGCAATTCAACGGCCTCTGCGCAAAGGGACCTTGTTCTTTTTTTGTCAAAATAGGACATGGCCGTTAACGACGCACCATCTTCCGATCCGGGACCAGACCGTTTCGATTGTGCCCGGGACACCGCCATGGCGCTTCGGGACACCATGCTATATCGCGGCCCGGGACAGCGCTCACGCACGACGATAAGGCGGCCCTTGCGCGGACAATCCTCAACCATTTGAGGATCAGCGGCGTCGTCCTAAGCCGTAAGCCTCCCCTCCGGCGCCACGGGCAACGTCCTCCCGACAGCGGCGAACGCCGGTAAGATCATAGCGGCGCGCGAACTCAAAATCACCGGATACCACGGGAGCGAAGGCCTCTTTTCCCGAACGCCCTAACCAAATCTTCCGAGGCCAATTCGCGCAAGGTCGTGCGTGCCTGGCGCCCAATCCGGCCGAACGCCACGTGTGCAATCCAATTTCCGAACAGATCCGTGCCTGGCATCGGCGAGCCACGACCGGTCGCGATCGGCCGCCGGGTCGCCCGCACGTAGCAGACTCGAAATCACGTCCACCGCCGACAACACGCCCCACCAAATGATTTCGCGTTCGCGCGGGGGGCCATCACGAATGGAGGGAATGGCAAAAGGAAGAGATTCACATGGCTACCGCTAGCGGCGGCCGCGCTGACAAGGATTCGTCGCAGGCTCCCGCGCGTACCGCGCGCCCTTGCACCACGACCGCCTCGCGGTCGGCCGATGGCATTGGGGCAAGAATACGGAGGAGGAGAGAGACGCCGCCGTCCTGCCCGCGAACAGTGAATAGGAGCGCAGGAAATTGACCAGACATGATCCAGAGATCGAGAAGCTCCGCGAGGAGGTGAACTGCGCCGCGCTTCTGGAGCGGCTCCCGCCGCCTTGGCGGCTCGACAATGCGGAGAGCACCAAGAACTGCCTGAAATATCGTCGCGGCGCCGGCGAGATCATTATCGTCAACCACGAGGGCAGGGGATGGTGGGACCCAGGCAGTGAAGCGAAGGGCGACGTCTTCGACCTCGTCCAGCATTTCGATCCCGGCCTGAACTTCGGTCAGGCGCGCAAACTCCTCCGCGAATTCATCGGCCTGCGCCCGACATTTGCCGAAGATAACCACCCACGGCGCAAGACCGCTCAAACCTCTCCAATTGCCGCGAGATGGAGGCGACGCCCCCGCCTCAGGCGCGGCTCGCCGGCCTGGCGCTATCTCAACCTGGACCGTCGGCTCCCAGCCCGCATGCTCGAGGCTGCTATCGGGGCGGACGTGGTGCGCGAGGGCCCCTACGCGAGCGCCTGGTTCGCCCACCGCGACGACGCAGGAAGCGTGACCCACGTCGAGATCCGCGGCCCCGGCTACAAAGGATCCCTTACGGGCGGCGCAAAAACACTGTTTCGGTTTACAGGCGCATCCCCGCCGTTCAGCCGCCTCGTCGTGACCGAGGCTCCGATCGACGCCATGAGCCTCGCCGCTTTCGAAAATTTCAGCCCCGGCACGCTCTACGCCGCGACTGGCGGCGGCATGGGACCGGCGACCATCGGAGCGATCGAGCGGCTTCTCGCCGGGATGGCTGGGATGGCCAACTCGGCTTTTTTCAGCGCCACCGACGCCAATCCCGCCGGCGACCGCTACGCCGCCCAACACAAAGCAATCGCAGCCAAAGCCGGTGTCGCCTTCTCGCGACTGAGGCCGCCGATCGAGTCCGGCGACTGGAACGACGTCCTCAAACAACAAACCCAACAAAGCACAGCGCCATGAAACTCCCGAACTTCACCAACTTCGAACCGCTCAACCAACTGAAGGACCAAATGGGCATTCCAAGAGACAGCTATGGTTCTTTTCCACAGGTCAGCGAGCAAGCGTCGCCCTCAGGCGCTGCGCTGCCGCGCGCCTTCATCCTCCTCAAGTCGGGCGGGCGGCTCGATCTCCTCCACCCGCAACCCGACGCCTGGACCGACGAGGACCTCGCGATCGGGCTCTCGCGCACCTATCGTTGGGGCGGCTATTCCAAATGGGACCTGCCGCTTAGCGTCGCCCAGCACAGCCTCACCGTGCTCGCCTTGCGCGAGGCTGAGGGACCGCTCACCGCCCGCGAAGCTTTGCAAGAGCTCCTTCACGACGCCACCGAGGCGCTGTTTGGCGGCTTCGACCCGATCGCGCCCCTAAAGCCGCATCTCGGCCCTGCCTTCGCGAGCTTGGATAGCCGCCTGCAAGTCGCCGTCGATCAACGCTACCGATTGCCGGCCTGGACCGAAGACTCCTATGCCCGGCACAAACATGCCGATCGCCTCGCGGCGGCGAGCGAGGCCTACCACGTCGTCGGATGGACGCGTGACGAGATGCGATCGAGCCTCGAAATCAGCCTCGACCCTCTCGGCGAAGACCCCCTGGTTGCCCCCGCCGACATAAAGCCATGGGAGCCATGGCCGCCACGCACCGCCATGACGCTCTTCTTCAACAGGCTCACCCAACTTCTCGACAGAGCCAAGGTCGATGACTCCCTCGCTGACTTAGCGAAGCGTTTCTCCCTCCTGCCCCCGCAGACCCGCTCCCGCTACAACCACTGGCCCTCCGGCAGCAGCCTCACCGACACACTCGTCTACGTCGAAGCGGATGACGGTTCGCAATCGCTCGAAGGCGTCATCGTCGACGGCCAGCGCGACGAGGATGGCGCTTTCGACATCGAAAATATTTTCACGGTCTTCACCACTCACTCAAACGCGGACGGGGAACTGATCCTCTGCAACGGAGCAAACTGCCATGTCGAGATTCTCTGACCCCTACGTCGATCCTTTTTACGATCCTCTCATGGACCCGGACGCCTGGCCGGATCCTGAAGCGACCAACCATGACATCCCGGAATCGAACTTTTCATTCGAAGCATTTGCTTCGACCCTGACAAGGACCCAGGCCGAAGCCGCGGCGCATCAAGGCCCGATCCTCGTCCTTGCCGGCGCGGGAACCGGGAAGACCTCCACGCTGACAGCGGCTGTCGTCCATCGAATTGCCGTCGACCATATTCCCGCCTCGCACATCCTCGCTGTCACCTTCACCAATAAGGCCGCGGCGGAAATGACGTCGCGCATCCGCTCCGCTCTCGGCGGTCAAGCTACTCCCTTCTGGCTAGGCACCTACCACGGCCTCGCCGCGCGGCAGCTCCGCGACCAGCCGGAAGTCGCCGGGCTCCGCCACAACTTCGATATCCTCGACGCCGACGACAGCCGACGCATCGTCAAGCGCACCATGAAGGCGCTCAATCTCGTCGGCGAAGATGATGATGAGCCAAAGCCATCCCGCGATCCGCTCAAGATCATGTGCAACCGCATCTCGAAATTCAAAGATAGTCTCCTGACGCCGCAAGGCGCCAAGGATCATATCCAGACCCGGATCGCCAACGCCGAACGCGCGCGCGAGCCGATCGACGCAGGAGGCCTCCTCGCCAGCGTTCGCGTCTACGCGGCCTACCAGCAATCCCTGCGAGACGCCAACGCCGCCGACTTCGGAGATTTACTGCTTTGGCCAACGCTGGCCATGCAGCGCGACGAGGCCTATCGCAACCGTTGGGCTTCGAAATTCGATTGGGTCGCGGCCGACGAATATCAGGATGTGAACTTCGCCCAATATTCGTGGCTCAAGCTGCTCGCCTCCCGACTGAAGCAGGTCTTTGTCGTCGGCGACGATGACCAGGCGATCTATAGCTGGCGCGGCGCGGACATAGCCTACATTCGGCAGTTCGTCAGGGATTTTCCGAACGCCCGCCAGATTCGGCTCGAGGAGAACTTTCGCTCGACCGGGCATATCCTTGCCGCGGCCAACGCGGTCATCGCGCAGGACAAGAAACGCCTTGGCAAGACCTTGTTCACGAAAAAAGAACAAGGCGAGAAAATCGAGATCATCGCCTATCGCGACGGACAAGCCGAAGCCGCCGGGATCGTCGCCGAAATGCAGCAGCTCCACGCCGAAGGGAAGGACTGGGACAATCTGGCGATTCTCTATCGGGTCAACTTCCTTTCACGGGGACTGGAGGAAGCCTTGATGCGCGCCCGCATCCCCTATGTCATCGTTGGAGACGTCGGGTTCTATCAACGCGCCGAAATCAAGGATGCGCTCGCCTTCCTCCGCCTGGCCGAGACCCCCGACGATCGCCAATCGGACGAAGCCTTCCGCCGGGTCATCAACGAACCGCGACGGGGCTACGGCGCCAAGGCCATGGACGTCGTCGAGACAGAGGCGTCGTTCCGCAATGTCTCCATGCTGCGCGCCCTCGATACCGTCATCCTCCCGCCCAAATGCCACGCCGCCGGCCTGCAATTCGCGGACGCGATCCGCCGCGTCGGGGCCGACCATTCGCATACTCTCGCCGACCAGATATCGCTCCTCCTCGACGCCACCGGCTATCGCGAGATGCTGCGCAAGAGCAAGGCGGAAACGACCGAGGACCGGCTCGAAAATCTCCATGAGCTGATCGATCTCGCCGGCGGCTTCAACACCGCCCGCGAGCTGCTCGACCATGCGACCCTCGCCACCAGCCGTCCGGGCGAGGACGAGACGGCGCGGGTCCGCCTGATGACCCTGCACAAGGCCAAAGGTTTGGAGTTTCCGCATGTGTTTCTCCCTGCCTGGGAGGAGGGCGTGCTTCCAAGCGACTATGGCGATCGCGACGAGGAGCGACGGCTCGCCTATGTCGCGCTGACGCGCGGCATGCGCCGGGTGACGATTTCTCACTGCGGCTTTCGACGCGGTCCAGCTGCGCCATCGTCCTTCATCGACGACATTCCCGACGACAATCGCGTGCTGGGCTGGCTGCGCGATCCCAGTCGCACGCGCACCGGAGCCGCACGCGCGCCGATCACCAATCAAAGCGATCAGGTGCACCGGTTCCGGCGCTTTTAGGACAAGCAAATCTCCGCCAAGCGATCAATCCAACGCCGCGCACGGAATGAACTCCCAAATGACGAAAACAATCGATGATCTCATCAATGCCTACGGAGCAGACGAAGAGCCTCCGACACAACCTGAATTCGCAACCACGCAAAACATCGTCGCCTTTTTGCTCTTCTCCGCATCCCGCGCCGGCTCGTGGCCAGCGTGGCGGCAATTCCGACCGGAGGAACGCCAGCATTTCCTCGATTTGGCCGACAAAGAAATCGGCCATCTCGCCAAACTGGGCTGTTCTCTTTCAGTGGAACGGGATGAAAAGAGCTCAAGGAAAATAGAAGGATGATCGGGCGGACGAAAAAAGAAGCGGCCGCATGGGCATCCGCCGCCGCAAGGCTTCGTCGCCAAGAAGGCTCCCGGGCTAAGCCCGGCCTTGCCCCGGCGGATGCCAGGCGGCGCCTGTGAATCATTACGGACCAATCAAAGGAAAACCCGAGGCAGGCAAAAATCCGCAAGCGAAGGCCGAGACGGAGACGGATCTCTTCAGCGGCGCGGGCCGGCCAACCCCGGCGCCGGCGCTGGAACGCCGCGACCAAAGCCGCGCCCAAACGATCCGCCCAGATGGACAATTTGCTTGTTTGATTTGCGGCGCGCCGGCCCATTTCGGATTTGGCGTGAAACTCCTCGCAGGGATCCATGGCCGTTGGTCCTGCCAAGCCCACCGCGAAACAGTCAAAAACGCATCCCCGAGATGACACGCCAAATTCAATCACCTTAAAATCCAAGGATCCAGACCCATGCGCATCAACCGGCACTACACCAAACCCAATCGCTCCCCTTACGCGGACATCGCGTTTCATAAGGTCAGGAGCGAGATACGCAATCCCGACGGCTCCATCGTGTTTTCCCTCGACGAGGTTGAGGTCCCAACCGCCTGGAGCCAGGTGGCCGCGGATATTCTCGCACAAAAATATTTCCGCAAGGCCGGCGTCCCAGCCGCTCTGTCGCCAATTCCCGAAGATGGCGTGCCATTGTTCCTCTGGCGCTCCGAACCAGACGAGGCGGCCATGGCCGGTCCGTTTTTCTCAAAGGCGACCAACTATGGCTCTGAAACCTCGGCCAAACAGGTTTTCGACCGTCTCGCCGGGGCGTGGACCTACTGGGGCTGGAAGGGCAAATATTTCGACACAGAGGCTGATGCTCAGGCCTTTTTCGACGAATTGCGCTTCATGCTCGCGCGCCAGATGGCGGCGCCCAATTCGCCGCAATGGTTCAACACCGGACTGCATTGGGCCTATGGAATCGATGGCCCGAGCCAGGGCCATTTCTACGTCGATCCGTTCACCAAGGAGCTCGTCGAGTCCACAAGCTCCTATGAGCATCCCCAACCACACGCCTGCTTCATCCAATCCGTCGCCGACGATCTCGTCAACGAAGGCGGCATCATGGACCTTTGGGTGCGCGAAGCGCGGCTGTTCAAATATGGCTCGGGCACGGGCTCGAACTTTTCCAAACTGCGCGGCGAGAACGAAAAGCTATCCGGCGGCGGCAAATCCTCCGGCCTCATGTCCTTCCTGAAGATCGGCGACCGCGCCGCCGGAGCGATCAAATCGGGAGGCACAACACGGCGCGCCGCCAAGATGGTCGCCCTCGACGCCGACCATCCTGACATTGAAGCTTTCATCGACTGGAAGGTGAAAGAGGAGCAGAAGGTCGCCGCCCTCGTTGCCGGCTCCAAGATTTTGAAAAGGGCGCTGAAAGCCATTCTCCGCGCCTGCGTCAATTGCGACGGACCCGGAGCCGATTGCTTCAACCCGGAAAGGAACCCAGCGCTGAAGAAAGAAATCAAGCTGGCGCGGCGCGCGTTCGTCCCCGAGGCCACGATCAAGAAGGTCATCCAGCTCGCCCGCCAGGGACATGCCGACATCGACTTCGAGGCCTTCACCACCGATTGGGATTCGGAAGCCTATCTCACCGTCTCCGGCCAGAATTCGAACAATACGGTCCGCGTCACCGACGCCTTTCTCCATGCGGTCGAGGACGACGGCGACTGGACCCTCACCCGCCGGCTCGACGGCAAGGCGCATAAGGTGATGAAGGCGCGCGACCTATGGGACAAAATCAGCCATGCCGCCTGGGCCTGCGCGGATCCAGGACTGCAATTTCATACAACGATCAATGATTGGCATACCTGCCCGGCCGAAGGCCCGATCGTGGCGTCTAATCCATGCAGTGAATACGTCTTTCTGGATGACACCGCCTGCAATCTGGCCTCGTTGAACCTCCTGAAATTCCGCAAGACGACGACGGGTCTGATCGACCTCGACTCCTATGAACATGCAATCCGCCTGTGGACGATCGTTCTCGAAATCTCGGTGATGATGGCGCAATTCCCCGCCAGGGAGATCGCCCGTCGCTCCTATGAATACCGCACTCTGGGCCTTGGCTACGCCAATGTCGGCGGGCTCTTGATGTCCTCCAGCATCCCCTATGACTCGGACCGCGGCCGCGCCCTCTGCGCCGCACTCACCGCCATCATGACCGGCGTCGCATATGCAACCTCCGCCGAAATGGCCGGCGAGCTCGGCGCCTTCTCTCGATACGAAGACAACGCAGCGTCTATGCTCCGCGTCATGCACAACCATCGCCGAGCCGCATATGGCGAAGGGACAGGCTATCACGCTTTGTCGATCGAGCCCGTCCCGCTCGATCATGCGGCGCTGACCGATAAAGCTCTCGGCGAACACGCGAAGGCGGCATGGGACCTCGCCCTAAAGCTTGGCAAACGTCAAGGCTACCGCAATGCGCAAGTCAGCGTCGTCGCGCCCACCGGCACGACCGGCCTCGTCATGGATTGCGACACGACCGGAATCGAACCGGACTTCGCCCTCGTCAAATTCAAGAAACTGGCTGGGGGCGGCCATTTCAAGATCATCAATCGCGCCGTCCCGGAAGCTCTTCGCACGCTCGGCTACGCCAAGCCTGAGATCGACGAGATAATCGCCTATGCCGTCGGGCGCCCATCCCTCCGGCAGGCGCCCTTCATCAATCACGCGAGCCTTCTCGCTAGGGGATTTACCAAAGAAAAGCTCGCCGAATTGGAGGCCGCGCTCGAAACCGCCTTCGACATCAAGTTCGTCTTCAACAAATGGACGATAGGCGTGGATTTTCTCAAAGACGCGCTCGATGTGCCGGCGGAAAGGCTCGAAGATCAGAATTTCGATCTCCTGAGCTTCCTTGACTTCTCCCGCGCCCAGATCGACGCCGCCAATATCCATGTCTGCGGCGCGATGACGATCGAAGACGCACCTCATCTGAAGACCGAACATTATGCCGTCTTCGATTGCGCAAGCCCCTGCGGACGCACCGGCAAGCGCTATCTCTCGGTCGAAGGCCATATCCGAATGATGGCGGCCGCCCAGCCCTTCATCTCCGGCGCGATTTCCAAGACGATCAATATGCCGAACGAGGCCTCGATCGAGGATTGCAAATCCGCCTATCTGCTCTCCTGGCGGCTCGGGCTCAAAGCCAATGCGCTCTATCGCGACGGCTCGAAGCTCTCGCAACCCTTGCATAGCCAACTCATCCAGGACGACGACGACGCGGAGGACGCAGTCGAGACCCTTGTCGTCACCAACGCCCCGGCGCGGGCTTCGGCCGTCGCCGAGAAAATCGTCGAACGGATCGAACGCATACGGGAACGCGAGCGGCTGCCCGACCGCCGCAAAGGCTACACCCAGAAAGCGCGCGTCGGCGGCCACAAGGTCTATTTGCGCACCGGCGAATACCCTGATGGCCGCCTGGGCGAAATCTTCATTGACATGCACAAGGAGGGCGCGGCCTTCCGTTCGCTCATGAACAATTTCGCCATCGCGATTTCGGTCGGCCTACAATATGGCGTACCTCTCGATGAATATGTTGACGCCTTCACCTTCACCCGCTTTGAGCCGGCCGGCCTGGTCCAGGGTAATGATGCGATCAAGAACGCAACATCGATCCTGGATTATCTTTTCCGCGAGCTTGCCGTCTCCTATCTCGAGCGCAACGATCTTGCCCATATACCGCCGTCCGCGGCAGGACTGGATGGGCTGGAGTGCGCCAAGCAAACCAATCCGGTCTCCCCTGGAACCGCGAGCGCC
>NZ_JQKO01000017.1 GCF_000746085.1 Methylocapsa aurea
CGGCTTCCTCGACCGCACCGGCGACGAGATCCACACCTCGATGGAGGCGGGTCCGATGATCCGCAAGAACGAGATGAAATCGACGCCGTGGATCGCGGCTTACGAGAATGCGAATGTCGATGTGGGCCTCGCCTGCGGCTTGCCGGGGCGGGCGCAGATCGGCAAGGGGATGTGGGCCGCTCCGGACCTGATGGCCGACATGCTGGCGCAAAAAATCGCCCATCCGCTGGCCGGCGCCAGCACCGCCTGGGTGCCCTCGCCGACGGCGGCGACGCTGCATGCGGTGCATTATCACAAGGTCGACGTCGCCGCCCGGCAGGCGGAGCTGCGCAAGCGCGCCCCGGCGCGCCTTGCCGACCTGCTCTCCCTTCCGGTCAGCCGGACCAATTTCGCGCCGGAAGACGTCGAGGAGGAGCTCGACAATAATTGCCAGGGCATTTTGGGCTATGTGGTGCGCTGGGTCGATCAGGGGATCGGCTGTTCGAAAGTGCCCGACATTCATGACGTCGGCCTGATGGAGGATCGGGCGACCTTGCGGATTTCGAGCCAGCACATCGCCAATTGGCTGCATCACGGGGTGGTCGGCGCGGCGCAGGTGCTGGAGCGGCTGAAGCATATGGCGGCGGTGGTCGATCGGCAGAACGCCGGCGATCCGGCCTACCGGCCGATGGCGCCGAACTTCGACGGGCCGGCCTTCCTCGCCGCCCAGGATCTGATCTTCAAAGGCCGCGACCAGAAAAACGGCTACACCGAAGAAATCCTCCACCAAAAACGCCGCCAGGCCAAGGCGGCGTATCTACAAGGGGGGTCGAACCGCTTTGAAGGTCTGAAGGGGGTCGCAACGCGGCTCGAGAAGGGCGAGTCTTTCGGCGGCGCCGATTGAGGCGCCCTTTTGAGCAGGGCGACCTATTTGACACGCATCGCCGAGCCGAATAGTGCATTTTCATGCGAAATGGATAGAGTTCGCGTCAAGAAATCGACGATGAACAGGCCGCAAAAACGGCGATCTCTTCGCGTGGGGTTTGGGAGGTCGGTCTTGCGCAAGGCGGTCTCGATGCTCGGGCGGGTCGCATCCCCTCCACGCCGCCGCCGCTCTCTTTGGCGCGCGCGGCCATGACCGATCTGGCCTCCGCCACGAGACGCCGCCTTTTGCTCGGGGGATTTTGCCTGTGCTGCTTGCCGGGCGCGATCAGACGGGGCGAGGCCAGCCCTGGCCCTTTCGCGAGCGAGGAAATCGCCGAAGGCATCCATATTCGTCGCGGCGTCGATGAAGATGCATCGCTGGCGAACCGAGACGCCATCGCCAATATCGGCTTCATCATTGGCCGCGATGGCGTGCTCGTCGCCGATCCCGGCGGCAGTTTGACGGACGGCGAAAACCTGCGCGCGACGATAAGACAAAAGACGAATCTGCCGATCAGATTTGTCGTCATGAGCCATGTCCATCCAGACCATATTTTCGGCGCCGGCGCATTCCGGCAAGACAATCCTGTTTTTGTCGGCCACGCCCGCCTTGCTCAGGCGCTGCTTCAGCGCGGCGAATATTACCGCAGCGTCCTTGCGACTATGCTGGGATCGGAGCGGGCCGGACCAGTCGTTGCGCCGACGATGCTGGTGAGCGACAAAACCGAAATTGATCTTGGCGATCGCCTCATCGAGGCTAGGGCGCATGGCCCGGCCCATACGACATGCGACTTGAGCCTTTTTGACAAGAAGACCGGGACGTTGTTTCCGGCGGATCTGCTCTTCGTCCGCCGGGCGCCCTCGCTCGATGGCGGCTTGCGGGGTTGGCTCAAAGAACTCGCTGCGTTGAAGCAGCGTGGCGCGGCGCGCGCGGTTCCCGGTCATGGTCCAGTTTCAATCGACTGGCCGGCGGGGTCGACGGACATCGAACGTTACTTGACCACGTTGGAGCGTGAGACCCGGCAGGCGGTCGCTGATAGCGTCGGCATCGAGGCCGCAGTTCGGACGGTCGCCAGCTCCGAACGCGACAAGTGGCTGCTTTTTGATGAGTACAACGGCCGCAATGTCACCGAGGCTTATAGGGAGCTGGAGTGGCAGTGATGCGAGGCGCAAATCGTTGGAGATGGACATGAAGGGACTGCAATTGGGATGGGCTCTTGCATGCATGCTCCTCTTCGCAGCCGCGGCGGCGGCGCAGGACGACGAGACTGCGCGGGCGGAGCGTTGGAAGGATTTGCGGCAAACTCTTTTCGGCGACAGGCCGGTGCGCGACGGCGCCGGCAAGATCGCGCTGGAAGCGCCGGAGCGCGCGCTCGACGCGGCATTGGTCCCGGTTGCAATCACCGTCCAGAACCCGAAAAATGTGAAGGCGCTCTATCTCGTGATCGATGACAATCCGGCGCCGGTCGCGGCTCATGTCACCTATGGACCGGCGGGAGATCCGGAAAGCCTGAAGCTTCGGGTTCGAGTGAACCAATATACCAACATGCGCGCGATCGAAGAGACTTTGCAGGGCGAGCTTTACGAGAGCGTTCGCCTCGTCAAGGCGGCTGGAGGCTGCTCCGCGCCAGCCGGCGATTACGATGAGGCAAATCTGGCGGACATGGGGCAAATGAAGCTGCGCCCCGTTGGCGGTCCAGCCCCCACGGAGGGATTTGAAGCGCAGCTCCTGATTCGCCACCCGAACTTCAATGGCATGCAAATGGATCCGATCACGCGCGGCTATACGCCCGCAAGGTTCCTGAAAAGCATTGATGTCGCCTATAACGGCGAAAAAGCGTTTCACCTCGAAAGCGACATTTCCCTGGCGACGGATCCCGCCATTGCATTTCGCGTCAAGGGACCGAGGAAGGGCAAGCTGGCGGTCGACGCCGCGGACAGCGCGAATGGCGTTTTCAAGCATATATTTGATCTTGCCGAACAGGGAAGCTGAGATGGCCGCCGCGCGCCGTCTTTCGATGGGTCTTGCCGGCGTGTTGCAATGCCTGCCGCTCTGCGTTTTCGCTGCGTTGGCATTGGCGCAGGCGCCTGAACCGCAAGGCTTTTGGACCGGCGCCATGCAAGGCGAGACGCCGCCAACGCTCTCCGGCGGCGAAGTGATTCATACCGAAGCGCTGGCGGAAATCACGGCTCGCGGCGGGATCATCTTGGTCGATGTCGACAGCTCCCCGCGACGTCCCGCCAATCTCGCCGCCACCGCGATCTGGAAGCCCTTGGCGCATCGAAACATCAAGGGGAGCGTCTGGATTCCAGGCGCCGGAGCTGGCGACCTCGACGACGCTATGAACGGCTTCTTTCGCGACCGGCTGATGGCGCTGACCGGCGGCGATTTGGAGCGCCCGATAGCCTTTTATTGCCATCCGAGATGCTGGGGCAGCTGGAACGCGGCCAAGCGCGCGATCGGCTTCGGCTATCGAAATGTCTATTGGTATCCCGACGGGGTCGAAGGCTGGCAGGAGGCCGGTCATCCACTTGTCGCGGCGCAGCCCGAAGGCCCCGATCAGGCGGAGCGCTGAGACGCCAGGACGAAAGGCGTGATCGCGCGCGCCGCTGTGGAGCCCTGATCGAATCCCGCACGGCGTTGCGGATCGAACACAGTCAGGCTGAAGCCGGCATGGTAGCGTTATTACCGTTCGGCTCCCCATCGGTCCCGAACGTTGCAAGCGCTTCAAACTCATCCCAAGCGATAGTGATAAAGGACGGCCGATGTTTGACGAGGTCGGTGGGGGCTCTGCGCCTGGCGGACGCGGCTCATCCGGCCGTTGCGCGCCCCGCGATCCAGCGCGATTCGGCTCCGCCCGGCTTGAGATTGACGGCAATCCCCGCGGCCATTGGGTAGCTCGTCTCGCGCTGATTGCTGGCGTGTTGTTGCCGGCGGCGGGTTGTGCGGTCGGCCCGGATTTCGCGCGGCCATCGGCTCCGATCGCCGAGCAATGGCTCGAATCCGGCAGCAAATCGATTCAGGCCGATCGCCAGGAATATCGAGATTGGTGGAAGGTCTTCCGCGACCCGATCCTCAATCGGCTGATCGAGATCGCCTACGATCAAAACCTCACCCTGTTGAGCGCCGGAACCCGTGTGCTGGAAGCCCGCGCGCAATTGGGAATCGCCATCGGCGAGTTCTATCCGCAAACACAACAGGGAACGGGCGCGACGACATATAATCGGCCGAGCCATGCCGACGCCGCCGCGAGCCCGCAAGCATCGCTAACGAATTTCTGGCAGTCGACGTTGGCGGCGCGCGCCACTTGGGAACTGGATTTCTGGGGCAAATTCCGTCGCGGCGTCGAATCGGCGGACGCCGCCTATCTTGCCTCCATCGCGACCTATGACGAGGTCCTCGTCGCGCTTCTTGGCGACGTCGCGAAGACCTATATCGGCATTCGCACGATCGAAAAGCAGATCGCCATCGCCCGCGCCAATGTCCACAGGCAGAGGCAGGCCTTGGCGATCGCGCGCGACAGGTTCAAGGGCGGCGCCGCCACCAAGCTCGATGTTTACCAGGCGGAAAATGTCCTTGGCGCGACCGAGGCGACGATCCCGCAATTGACGATCCAATTGCAGCAGGGACAGAACGCCCTGCGCGTTCTCCTCGGGATGAGCCCGCAGCCCTTGGGCTTTCTTCTCGCAGGATCGACTGGAAAAATACCGGTTGCGCCAGGCAAAGTCTTCGTCGGCATTCCGACGGACCTGCTGCGCCGTCGACCGGACGTGCGCGCCGCCGAATTGCGGGCCGCGGCGCAGAGCGCCCAAATCGGCGTCGCCGCGGCGGAGCTTTATCCGGCGATCAGCCTGACCGGCCGGCTCGGCGGTTCTGCGAGCACGCTCAATGGCAATACGCTTGGCCAGCTCTTCACTCCGGCCGCACTTGCCTACTCCTTTGGCCCAACGTTCCAGTGGAACATCCTCAATTATGGCCAGATCACCAACAATGTGCGTTTGCAGGACGCAACGCTGCAGCAATATCTGGTCGATTATCAGAACGCCGTGTTGAAAGCGCAGCAGGATGTGGAGAATGGCATTTCGGCCTATCTGCAGTCGCGGGTCCAGGCTGGATATCTGCGCTACAGCGTCAGTGCGGCGAAGGGCGCGGTAAGCATCTCGCTCCTCCAATATCAGCAGGGGACGCGCGATTTCACCGCGGTGCTGCTTGCCGAGCAAAATCTCTATCAGGCGGAAAACAATCTGGCCCTCGCCGAGGGCAACATTCCCCTCGGGTTGACTTCCGTCTACCGGGCGCTGGGCGGCGGCTGGCAGATCCGCGAGGGCAATGATTTCGTGCCGCCGGCGGTCAACGCCGAAATGCGGGCGCGGACCGACTGGGGCGAGGTCTTGCCGCCTGCGGGAGCGCCGCAACCGCCGGCGCCGGGCTTGCCGGGCCCCGAGGATGAAGGGCCAACGGTCCGGGCGCCGGAATGGTGAGTTTTCCAGCAAAAGGGCGTTCCGCCATGGGGTCGAGATCGATTGAAACAGCGCGCCTGCGGCGTTTTGCGAAAAAGGCCGCGCGCCGGACGCCAAACCGCGCCCTGGTCTTGGCGGTTGTAATGTCGACGGTCGGCGGTTGCTGGGCGGGTGAAAGCCAGGCGGCGTCCTGGTGGGATGCGTTGTTCGCCAGGCAACCTGCAGCCGAAACCAAGCAGCCTCAGACCGAGGAAGCGCAGCCTCATCCAGACCCGCCGCCGCAGGCGACATCCGCCGCCCCGCCGCCGACGATCCCAGTGGTGCGACCCAAGGTCCAGACGGTGACCGATTATGTCGAGGTCACCGGCAACGCCGCTTCCACGAACACGGTCAAGCTCATAGCCCGCATTGAGGGCTATCTGGAGAAGCTGCATTTCGCCGATGGCGCACTCGTCAAGAAGGGCGATCTTCTCTTCACGATCCAGCAAGATCAGTACAAGGCTCAATTGCAACAGGCGCAGGCGCAGCTTATGGCGCAGCAGGCGGCGCTTTTTTACGCCAAGACCGAGGTCGCCCGCTACACCGCGCTGCTCCGGAAGGACGCCGCGACTCAGACCGAGGTTGACCACTGGAATTACGAGCAGAAGAAGGCGGAGGCTGGGATTATCGGGGCGCAGGCGCAGATCGAGATCGCCAAGTTGAATCTGGATTATACGGAAGTCAGAGCCCCGTTTGACGGCCTGATGGGCAAGCATCTGGTTGATCCTTGGAATGTCGTCGGCGGTCCCGGCCAACCGACCGCGCTGGCCGAAATCCTCCAGCTCAGTCCGATCTACGTGGTCGCCACATTGAGCGAGCAGCAAGTGTTGCAGATCCGCGCCAACATCAATCAGCGCCGGCTCGCGCTTCCAGATCTCGTCAGGATCCCGATCGACGTCGGGCTTGAGAACGGGACCAGCTTTCCCTACCACGGAACGATTGAATATGTGGCGCCGGGAATCGATCCTTCGACCGGAACGCTGCTGGTGCGCGGAATCCTGCCGAACGCGGATCGCGCGCTGCTGCCGGGTTTCTTCGTCCGTATGCGCCTGCCGAAGGGCCGCGTGGCGGACAATGCGCTGCTGGTTCCGAACCGCGCCTTGGGGGAAGACCAGGGCGGCCGTTATTTGCTGGTCCTGAACAAGGACGATGTCGTCGAGCAGCGCTATGTGCAGATCGGGGAGCTCGTTGGCGCGTTGAGAGTGATTGAGTCCGGCCTCGCGCCTGACGAGCGCGTCGTCATCGGCGAGTTGTGGCGCGCCTCGCCGGGCGTCAAGGTGAAGCCTAAACTATTGACGACCGACGCGGCGCCCGATGGCGCAGCTGCGGGGAGCGACCGGCCATGATTTCGAAATTCTTCATTGAGCATCCGGTGCTGGCGAATGTGCTGGCGATCGTCCTGGTGCTGATCGGCGCGGTCGCCCTCTATGCGCTGCCGGTTTCCGAATATCCGAACGTGGTGCCGCCAACGGTGCAGGTCACCACGAGCTATCCCGGCGCCAGCCCGCAGACGGTCATAGACACGGTCGCCCTTCCGATCGAGCTGCAGGTCAATGGCGTCGACCACATGCTCTATATGGAGTCGACCAGCGCGGCCGATGGCACCTACACCTTGACGGTGACCTTCGACATCGGCACCGATCCGGACATGGATCAGGTTCTGGTCCAGAACCGCGTCGCGATCGCGCTCGCCTCGTTGCCCCAGGCGGTGCAGGCGCAGGGCGTCACCATTCAAAAGAAAAACACTGCTATCCTCCAGATCGTGACTCTCGAGTCGCCAACGGGCCGCTACGACGGCCTTTACATGAGCAATTACGCGACTATCAATTTGGTCAATGAGCTGGCGCGTCTGCCAGGCGTTGGCAGCGTCAACGTGATCGGCGCCGGCAATTACGCGATGCGGATCTGGATGGATCCGCAGAAGCTCTATTCGTTCGGCCTGGAGCCGAAGGATGTGATCACCGTCATTCGGCAGCAAAGTCAGGAGGTGGCGGCCGGACAGATCGGCATGCCGCCGGCGCCAAAGGGCCAGGAATTCCAATATACGGTGGATATCCAGTCTCGAATGACCGACCCTGCGCAATTCGGCGAGATCATCATCAAGGATCAGACCGCGCAGGGAGGACGCCTCGTTCGGCTGAAGGACATCGGGCGAATCGAACTTGGCGCGCAGACCTATACGCGGGATTTCAAACTGAACGGGAAGGCGGGCGCGGGCATCGCCATCTATCAAACGCCCGAGGCCAATTCGCTGACGGTCGCGAAGGAGGTCGAGGCGAAGATGACGCAACTCGCCCGCCGCTTTCCGCAAGGCCTATCCTACTCGATCCCTTTCGACACCACGGTCTTCGTCAAGGCGTCTATTTCGGACGTCTATGCGACCTTGTACGAAGCCGGCGTGCTGGTCCTGATCGTGATCCTGGTCTTCCTGCAGAATTTTCGCGCCATGCTGGTGCCGGCGACGACGGTTCCGGTCACCATCATCGGGGCTTTCGCCGGGATGGCGGCGCTTGGCTTCACCATCAACCTCTCCACCTTGTTCGGGATCGTGCTGGCGATCGGCATCGTGGTCGACGATGCGATCGTCATCGTCGAAGGCGTGTCGAAATATATCGAAAAAGGCATGTCCGGCCATGACGCCGCAATCAAGGCGATGAACGAATTGTTCGGGCCGATCATCGGCATTACATTGGTGCTCATGTCGGTGTTTCTGCCGGCGGCTTTCGTGCCTGGCCTGACCGGAAAGATGTTCGCGCAGTTCGCGCTTGTGATCGCGGCGACGGCCCTGATCAGCGCGATCAACGCGGCGACCCTCAAGCCGACCCAATGCGCGCTTTGGCTGCGCGAGCCGGTCCCGCTCGATCAGCGCAATTTTTTCTATCGGGCCTTCAACACTGTCTATGATCGACTTGAAAATGCCTATGCGGCGCTGGTCGGCCGCATGGTGCGGCGAAGCGGTTGGATGGTTCTGATCGCTTTCGTTCTCGCGGGGCTCGGCCTATGGGGCATGGCCCGCCTGCCGACAGCCTTCATCCCCAATGAGGACCAGGGCTACGCCATGATCGCGGTCCAATTGCCGGATGGCGCCTCGCTGGAGAGAACCACGGCGGCGTTGGATCTTGTGACCAAAGTGGCCCGCGAGACTCCGGGGGTCGAAAATGCGATTGCGATCGCCGGTCAATCGGTGCTCGACAATAGCGCCACGCTGGCCAATGGCGGCGTGGAATATGTGATCTTCAAGGACTGGAGCCTGCGGGAGAAGGCCGAGGGCGAGGACCTCAGATCGATCCTGGAGCGCCTTCAGGGCGCCCTCGGCTCGTTGCCGGACGGCAAGGCCGTGGTGTTGGTTCCGCCGCCGATCCAGGGCATCGGCAACGCGGGCGGCTTTGATATGCAGGCCGAATTGCTTGGCGGAAGCTTCAACTATCGGAAGTTGAACGAACTCACCCAGCAAATGGTCAAGACGGCCGACGCCGAGCCGCACTTGCAACATGTCCTCACAACGTTCCGTCCCTCAGCGCCTCATGTTGCGGTCACGGTCGATCGCGACAGGGCGGAAACGCTGAAAGTCTCGGTCGGCGACGTGTTCTCGACCCTGACGGCCTATCTGGGCTCGACTTACGTCAATCAGTTCAACAAGTTCGGTCAGTCGTACCAGGTCTATGTGCAGGCCGACTCCCAGTTCCGCCTGCACCCCGAGGACCTGCTCGACCTTTATGTGCGCAATAAGAATCAGGAGATGGTTCCGGTCAGCGCGATTGCGCAAATAGGGCCGGTGGTGGCGCCTCCGCTGATCACGCTCTACAACCTGTTTCCATCCTCGACGATTGTTGGCGGCCCGGCGCCGGGATTCAGTTCAGGAGAGTCGATGGCGACCATGGAGCGAATTGCGCAAGAGACGCTGCCAAGCGACGTCGCTTATGAATGGAGCGGAATGTCTTATCAGCAGAAGGTGGTGGGAAATCAGCTTCTCTACGTATTCGCCCTGTCGATCTTGCTGGTCTATCTATGCCTCGCCGGACAATATGAAAGCTGGATCCTGCCGCTTGCCGTGCTTTCGGCGGTGCCGCTGGCGCTGTTGGGGCCGGCGATTGCGCTGACCAGCCTTGGCGTCGCCAACAATCTCTACACGCAGATCGGCTTGATGCTGCTGATCGCTCTGTCGGCCAAGAACGGCATTCTGATCGTCGAGGTGGCGCGTGAGCGCCGAATCGTCGATGGCTTGCCGATCCTCGAGGCGGCGGTGGAGGCGGCGCGCACGCGGTTCCGGCCGATTTTAATGACCTCCTTCGCCTTTATTCTTGGCGTTGTGCCGCTGGTCGTCGCCACCGGAGCCGGAGCCAATGCGCGCCGCTCGCTCGGCATCAGCGTGTTCAGCGGGATGATCGCGTCGACATGCCTGGCGGTGCTTTTCGTGCCCTCATTTTTTGCGTTGCTGCAGAAGCTGCAGGAGGGCAAAGGAGCCAAGAACAATTCGGCCAAGAAAGATCCAGCGGAGGCGAACGCCAGCCCCTGAGTCGAGCATCTCTCCTGCGATCTGGACGGATCGCGGCGGTCATTGAAAGTAGATCAGCTTCGCGTCGGAGAGGGCCTTCATGCAAGCGTCTCGATTGCCTTCGGCATCGAGCGCTTTGGCCCGCGCCAGCACCGCCTCGAACCCAGTCTGGGCCCGCGCTTCAGCTTCTTTCACGGATTGAGGCGTCGGTTGATGTTCGAGTTGCGCGCCGATGGATTGAGGCGCTCCCGGCCCGGCGCCGGGCGTCGATTTCGAGGCGCGAACGGCCGCTTCGAACTGCGCGATCTCCTGCGTGCAAGGACCTGCCTGCGCCGAAGCAAGGGTGAGCCCAAGAGTGGCTCCGAGGATCAAGGCGGCAAGGCCTCTGCAGTTCATGGTTGTGCTCCACGGGTGGGATTGCGCGAATGGGGTCCATTCCAGCTCATCGTGCCACATTGGCGCGCGGCGCGCTATTGCCGGTAGGGCCCGCAAGAACTCTTTCCCGCGCCGGCCGTGCGCTTTTAGGAGCGTTCGGCGATTGCCGGTCCGTTGGGGCTGAGCCAGCGTGGCTTCAAAGGGGTCGATCAACTTTTCCAACTACAGGCCTTAAAGTAAAAAATGTGCTTTAAGACATTTCTTCATCGGTAGTCTCATCAATTTGAAGTGGGATCGCATGTCCAAGTCGGGGATTGAAGCTGTCCGCGAAATGCTGCGTTCGAAGCCAAGGCCCAGGGGCTTCGCGGAGCGGCGCAAGCGCATGGACGAAATCGGCGCGCATCCGATCGCGCCCGATGTCGCGCTGGAGGAGGGGAGCCTCGCCGGCGTTCCAATAGAGTGGTCGCTGGCGCCTGGCGGCGATCCATCGCGCGTCGTGATTTACTTCCACGGTGGGGGCTATTGTTCGGGTTCGATCGCCAGCCATCGCGGCTTGGTCGTGGAGGCGGGGCGCGCGGCGGGCGCCCGCACGCTGGCGGTGGGATATCGGCTGGCCCCGGAATGTCCGTTCCCGGCCGCGCTCGATGACGCGCGCGCCGCCTACGCATTTCTCATCGGGCAAGGCTTCGCCCCCCAGCATATAGCATTGGGCGGCGATAGCGCCGGAGGCGGCCTTTGCCTGGCCCTGCTGACCAGCTTGCGCGATGCGGGCCATCCTTTGCCCGCCTGCGCATGGCTGATTTCGCCTTGGGTCGATCTCGAAATGACCGGCGCCAGCCTGGCCGCCAAGGCGGCAGTCGATCCCTTAATCTCGAAGCGCTATCTGGAGGAACTGGCCACGGCCTATCTTGGCGGCGGCGATCCGGCCAATCCGCTGGTCTCGCCGCTTCACGCCGACCTTACTGGCCTCCCGCCCATGCTGGTGCAGGTGGGCTCGGCCGAGACATTGCTCGATGACGCGGTGCGGATCGCCGGGCGCGCGGGCGCCGCCGATGTCTCCGTGACGCTCGAGATCTGGCCGCATATGATCCATGCGTGGCCTCTTTGGGCCGCCGAACTCGAGGAGGGGCGGGCGGCGCTCCAATCGGCCGGCGCCTTTATCCGCGGCAGATTTTTGAACCTTTAGCGCCGGGAATGCCGGGCCAAGATCCTTGCGCCTGCTTGCGCTAAGGACTGGACGCCATCGCTGCTCCGGGACTGGGCGGCGATCTTGCTGGCGCATTTCTTGCGCTTGCTGGATTCGATTGAAATCATGGCACCGACGAGAAGTCGAATTCCAATTCCTTTGAGGCCGAATGATGCGCAAATGGGATGTGTTTTTTACCGCGACCAAAATCTCCAAAGGTCTGGAGCTCGATCTCTTTGAAGCCCTGGAAACCAATGAAGAGCCGCCGCCGCAATTGACCAAATATGACGTGCTGAACTTTGAAGTCGTATCGCGCCGAACGCATTTTCAAGGCAATGTTCTCGAGGTTCGCGACAATGGCGAAGCCATCATCGAGGCCCAAGGCGTCCGGTGGCGCATCTCGCCGGCGACGGATGCCGACGCCGTCCATCCGGTTGCGCGACATGGGCGCGTTTGCATTTGGATGGTCCGGGAAGAAATCCAATGATGGGTCCGCCGCGCGACGCGGTCGCCAATCCTGCGCCGCTTAGCGCCCGGTTTCGGGATCTTCCAGCAAGCTTGCATAGGCATGCCAAGCTAATCTTGGTCAAAAGCCCACGGGCCTGCGTCACTTTCTCCTGCAATCAGGGCGGCGTTTTCCAGAAATGATGCTTGGGTTAGTCGCATGATCGGCGTTATCTATCGCGCAAAAGAGCGGGAGCAGGTCCGGAACGGGAAATGAACAAGGGAGGCGCGGTCGGCCATTCGACGAATCTCGTGGGTTTGCCCACTGAATTCCTCGCGAGTTGCGATTTCAATGAGCAGCCAATGCCGGTGCATATCGCGGCGGCGCGCGAGATGAACGCAAATCTGTTTGAAATGCTGAGCCAGGCCTCCGATGTGCTGGAGGCGGAGGAGGCTTTCATCTGCTATATGACGGCGATCTTCGGCCTCGATCCGGAACAGCGCGAGGAGGGCGGTCGAAGCGCTGCGGGACGGCGGCGTTACCGCTCGTCTTTTCTGCGCCTGATCAAAGGCTGGGGATATGACAGCAATGGCCCGGAAGGGGCGGTGCTCAAAGGCTGGGTCGAGAGCCGCTTCGGCATATTCCCGACCTATCACAAGGGCCCGATCAAGCGCATTTCAAGCGGCTTCTGGACGACTTACGTCGAAGAGAAAATGTCGAGCCGTTTCCATAACAATGCAATCTACGCCCAACTCGACCTCGTTTACGAATTCTGCCAATGGGCGTTGGCGACGCTGGTTGCGCCAGGCCAAACCCATGTCACGCTCTATCGCGGCATCAATTCCTTCGACGAGCACCAGATCCTGGAGCGGTTCGACAAGAAGACGGTCGTGATGCGGCTCAATAATCTCGCTTCATTTTCCGCCGATCGCGAAGTGGCCTGCTGTTTCGGCGATATTATCCTCACCGCCCGCGTGCCGCTGCAAAAGCTGGTGTTTTTCAACACGCTGCTGTCGATGCATGCGCTGAACGGCGAGGCCGAATATCTGGTCATTGGCGGAAATTATCGCGTCGATGCAAGCCATCTCTGAGCGCGCGGGAGGCCAAGATCGTTGAATCTCCGCAAGGCCTTGCTCTGAAGGATCCCGCTCTTCAAGACCGGGCGCTCGCCGCCTTTCTAGGCTTTGCGGTCGGCGACGCGCTGGGCGCCACGGTCGAGTTTCTCACCCGCGAGGAAATCCTCGCCAAACATGGCCGACATCAAAAAATCATCGGCGGCGGCTGGCTCCGCCTCGCGCCGGGACAGGTCACGGACGATACGGAGCTATCCCTCGCCCTTGGCCGCTCGCTGGCGCGGCGCGGCGGCCTCGATTGCAAGGACATATGCGAAGAATTCGCAGGATGGCTGAAAGCGGGGCCGGTCGATGTTGGCAATACGTGCCGCCGGGGCATTCGCCGTTACATCACGCAAGGCACATTGGCGGGACCCGCCCGAGAGGCCGACGCCGGCAATGGCGCCGCCATGCGCGTCCTGCCGGTGGCCTTGGCGACTCTCGGCCATGCGGAAAATGCGAAGGCCTGGACCTTGGCTCAGTGCCATATCACCCATCATCATCCACTGTCTGACGATGTTGCGCTCACTCTGGTTCATATGACGCAGGCGCTTCTGCGCGGGCGAGGCAAGGAAGCCGCACGGGAGCGGTCCGCCGCGCTCGCGAGCGCTCACCCCGAGGCGGAGTTCGATGTCTACAGGGGCAAATGTTCGGCCTATGTCGTCGAGACGATGCAGACGGTGCTGCATTTTTATTTTCGGACCCAGTCCTTCGGCGAATGCCTGATTGAAACGGTCAACCAGGGCGGCGACGCCGACACGACGGGCGCATTGGTTGGGATGCTGGCTGGCGCGACCTATGGGCTCTCGGCCATTCCGAAGGACTGGCTGGCGCGGCTCGACCGTAAGGTCGCCGCCGAAATCCGTCTGCAGGTTCCGCAATTGCTTGCGCTCTCGGCGCGCAATGAGGGTAGAGCGGCGTGAGGCGCCGGGCGCCGGGCTAAATCATCTTGAAATGCTTCGACAGCTTCAGTCCCTGACCCTGGTAATTCGAAACATCGCTCTCGCCATAAAGGACCTGCGGCGGCTCGGCCATTTTCTCGTAGACGAGCCGGCCGATCACCTGGCCATCCTCCAGGATGAAAGGCACCTCGTGGCTGCGGACTTCGAGAACCGCGCGCGCGCCTGGGCGCTTATCCAGCGCCGCGCCAAAACCTGGATCGAAAAAGCCGGCGTAATGGACCCGGAACTCGCCCATCGCGGGGTCGATCGGAACCATTTCGGCGGCGAGATCGGGAGGAATGTGCAATCTTTCATGCGAGGCGAGAATATAGAATTCGCCTGGATCGAGGATTAGCTTGTTGTCCTCGCGGGCCCGGACGAGATCCCAATAATCGTCGATGCGATATTCGCCGACCCGGTCGATATCGATGATGTCGGCGTGTTTTTGCGCCCGGTAGCCAATCACCTCGCCGACCGATTGCGCGCTCAAGGCCACGCGCAGCACCAGCCCGTTGCGGAGGTTCAAATCGCCATCGACGAGCGGCATTTTTTGATGATGGTCGCGGAGGTCCTTGTCCTCGATGCCGAAATCGGTCCGCTCGAGCTGCTGCGAATTCAGCCGCCGGAACCGGATCTGGTTGAGTTTCGCGCCCTTGCGAACCCGGACGCTGAAGCTGCGCGGCGAGACCTCGGCATAGAGCGGCCCTTCATAGGCGCGGGCGACGCGGTCGAACACTTCGGCGTTATCGGTGATGAGGCGGGTGAAAATATCGAGCCGCCCGGTTGAGCTTTTCGGGTTCGCCACGGCGGAAATGCTGTCTGGTAATTTCAAGTGCTCGAGCAGAGGAATCACATAGACGCAGCCGCGCTCCAAGACTGCGCCTTTGTGGCCGTCGAGGCTGATAGCGTCGGTCTCGAGGGCGGGAAGCTGATCCGACACCTTGCGCTCCTTGCCCGGCAGGAAGCTCGCCCGAACCCGATAGGCGCGGGCGCCCAAGCGAAGGTCGAGGCTCGCCGGCTGGAACTGAGCTTCCTCGATTTCGGGGCTGGCGATCATCCCCCGGCGGACCATCAGCTCGATCTTTTGGCGCGACAGCAGGCCGAACTGGGTCCCGAAGTCGTCCTGGTCCAATTTGGGGAAAAGCGAGTGCATGGAAAGCCGCATCGAATACTAAGGCAAAAAATTGCGGGAGTCGGAGTGGAGCAGCGGCAATAAGCTTAGGGTGCAATGCCGCGTTTGTCGCTTGAGATATAAGAAATAGGCGGGTAAGCAACCAAGGAATCCCCCCGCGCCGAGGAGAGCAGATGAAAATTCCGGGGCAAAAGCCTGATCCCAGGACCTTGCGTCCGGCGACGCAGCTCGTCCATGGCGGCACGCAACGCTCGCAGTTCGGCGAAACCTCGGAGGCGATCTTCCTCACCCAGGGCTTCGTTTACGAATCGATGGAGCGGGCCGAGGCGCGCTTTAAGGGCGACGAACCGGGCTATGTCTATTCGCGCTATTCCAATCCGACCGTCGTGATGTTCGAGGAGCGCATGGCTCTGTTCGAGGGGGCCGAGGCGGCGCGGGCGACGGCGAGCGGCATGGCGGCGGTCACGGCCTCGTTAATGTCGCTGGTCAAGGCCGGCGATCATGTCGTCGCCGCGCGCGCCTTGTTCGGGGCGTGCCTCTATGTGGTGGAGGACTTGCTGCCGCGTTTCGGCGTCTCCTCGACCTTGGTCGATGGCGCGGATCTGTCCCAATGGCGCGCGGCGATGCGGCCGGAGACCAAGGTTCTGTTTCTCGAAAGCCCGACCAACCCTTGTCTCGAGGTCTATGATATTGCGGCGATCGCGGCGATCGCGCATGACAATGGCTCGCTTCTCGTGGTCGACAATGTTTTCGCCACGCCAATTCTCCAGAAGCCGTTGGCGCTCGGAGCCGACTGCGTCGTCTATTCCGCGACGAAGCACATTGACGGGCATGGCCGCTGTCTCGGCGGCGTGATCCTCGCCAGCCAGGAGCTCATTGACACGCATATTCATGCCTTTTTGCGCCAGACCGGGCCGGTGCTCTCGCCCTTCAACGCCTGGGTTCTTTTGAAATCGCTCGAAACCTTGCCCTTGCGGGTCAGGCAGCAGATGCAAAGCGCGGAGCGCATCGCGGATTTTCTGAGCGGCTGCCAACATATTCGCCTGGTCCGCTATCCTGGCCGTTCGGACCATCCCCAGGCCGACCTGGTCAAACGGCAAATGCGCGGCGGCGGAACGCTCGTCAGCTTCGAGTTCGCCGGCGGCAAGGCGGCGGCCTTCGCTTTCGCGAACCAATTGTCGATCATCAAAATTTCCAACAATCTGGGCGACGCCAAAAGCCTGATCACGCATCCGGCGACGACGACGCATCAGAGGCTGACGCCCGAGGCGAGGGCCGCGCTTGGGGTGAACGACGGGCTTCTGCGCCTTTCGGTCGGACTGGAGGACGCCGACGATCTCATCGACGATTTGGGGGCCGCGCTCGCGGCTCTCGACCAGCATGGGCTCGCGGCGGAATAGTTCTTGCTTTGCTCTATGAAGGCCGCGCTAGCCCGTCAGGCTATTTTCCTCCTGAGCGAGGCTGTGCTAAAAATAATGCGCATGCCGGGCTTTTCCGGCTCTTTTCATGTTAGATCAAGACCATGTACAGCGCCGTCACGCATGATATCCAAATTACCGTTCTGCCGGAATTCGTCCCGGAGCGCTCTGACGCCGACGAGGCGACCTTTTTCTGGGCCTATACGGTGGAAATCGCCAATCAGAGCAATATGACCGTGCAACTCACGGCGCGGCATTGGAAAATCACCGACGCCAATGGCAAGCTTGAGGAAGTGCAGGGGGCGGGCGTCGTTGGCGAACAGCCGATTTTGAAGCCTGGGGAGACCTTTCGCTACACGTCCGGCTCGAATTTGACGACGCCCTCCGGCATCATGACGGGATCCTATCGCATGGTGAACGAAAACGGCGATGTCTTTGAGGCCGAAATCCCGGTCTTTTCGCTGGATTCGCCTTACGTCCGGCGCGTGCTCAACTGACCATTGGACGCATTTCGGGCGACTGTATTTTCGCCTGCGGATGAGGGAGCCGGTTGCCGATGTCGTCCGCCAATGGTCCAGAGCCCGGTCTCGTCGCGACGCTCGACCTGCTTGAACGGCTGATTTCCTTTGATACCGAGAGCTCTAAATCCAATCTGGATCTGGTCGCCGCCGTCGAGGCCTATCTAAGCGGTTTAGGCGTCGACTATGTAAAAATTCCCAATAGCGCCGGCGACAAGGCGGCGCTTTTCGCCACCATTGGTCCAAAGGTCGATGGCGGCGTGGTCCTATCCGGGCATACCGATGTCGTCCCGGTGGAGGGACAGGCCTGGACTAGCGATCCATTCACATTGCGGCGCACGGAGCATCGCGTATACGGCCGCGGCGCCTGCGACATGAAGGGATTTGACGCGATCTGCCTCGCGATGATCCCCGAATTCCAGAAAGCCCGCCTGTCGCGCCCGATCCACATTCTCTTAAGCTATGATGAGGAAACCACCTGTCTTGGTCCGCTCGATGCGATCGCGCGCTTTGGCGTCGAGCTGCCTCGCCCCGGCGCGGTGCTCGTCGGCGAGCCTACCTTGATGCAGGTGGCGGACGCGCATAAGAGCGTCGCGACCTATCGCACCACTGTGCATGGCCATGAGGCGCATTCCTCCAAACCCAATCTTGGGGCGAATGCGATCGAGGCGGCCTGCGATCTCGTGACCGAGCTTTATCGTTTCGCCGCTGCGCTGGTAGAACAGGGCGATCCCTCCGGGCGGTTCGATCCGCCCTTTTCCACGATCCAGGTTGGCACGATCCACGGCGGGACAGCGCGCAATATCCTCGCCAAGCAATGCGTCTTCCACTGGGAGTTTCGCGCTTTGCCCGGCGTCCCGCAAGACCTCGCCTTGAGACATTTCGAGGAGTACGCGGCGCGGGTCGTTGCGCCAAAGCTCACCCGCTACGCCAAGGACGCCTTTATCGAGACCCTGACGGAAGTCGAAGTGCCCGGGTTGCGGCCGGAACCTGGCTCTCCAGCTGAGACCTTGGCCTTAAAGCTCGCGCACTCCAATCGCACGATCACGGTGCCTTTCGCCTCGGAGGCGGGCCAGTTCCAACTGGCCGAAGTGCCGACCGTGGTTTGCGGCCCAGGCTCGATCGATCAGGCGCATCAGCCCGACGAATATATCGAGATCGCGCAAATCGAGGCGGGGATCGCCTTCATGCGCAGGCTTGCGGCGGAGCTGAGCTGAGACCTGCCTGACCGCTGCGCACGGGCTCACGGCTCCAGGACGGAATCCCAGTAGAGATAATCCATCCAGCTTTCGTGCAGGTAATTTGGAGGAAACAGCCGGCCGTTCTGGTGCAGATCGTTGACGGTGGGCTGGTAGGGCTTGTGCGCCGGCCACATGCGGGCTTCGCTTGGAAGCTGGTCGCTCTTGCGCAGATTGCAGGTGGAGCAGGCGGCGACGACATTTTCCCAGGTCGTCATTCCCCCTTTCGAGCGGGGGATCACATGATCGAAGGTCAGATCCTGACGGGAATTGCAATATTGGCAGCTGAAACGATCGCGGAGGAAGACGTTGAATCTTGTGAAGGCAGGATGGCGGGACGGTTTGACGTAGTTCTTGAGCGAAACCACCGAGGGCAGGGCCATCTCGAAGCTCGGACTTCGCACCGTCTTATCGTAATTGGACACGATATTGACGCGGTCGAGAAACACCGCCTTGATCGCATCCTGCCATGACCAAAGGGACAAAGGATAGTAGCTCAAGGGCCTGAAGTCGGCATTGAGCACCAGCGCCGGACATGCCTCCGGCGAGACAGTGGGTTGGAAGTGAACCGTCAAATCCGGCACCTCGCCTGCAACGCCTTCGCATTAGCGGCTGCGCGCTCATCCGTCAATTCGATTCATCTCCGACCGGAGGACGAATCGAATTGACGTCACAGTCTACAGGCTTGATGACAGCGATGTGAAGGCCAGATTGACGCAGGCGGCCGATTGCCGATCACCGTGTCGGAATCGGCGTTCCGCTGCGATAATCGTAAAATCCGCGCTGCGTTTTGCGCCCGAGCCAGCCCGCTTCGACATATTTCACAAGCAGGGGGCAGGGGCGATATTTCGAATCAGCCAGTCCTTCGTGGAGGACTTGCATGACCGAAAGCACGGTGTCGAGGCCGATGAAGTCGGCGAGTTGCAGCGGTCCCATCGGATGATTCGCGCCAAGCCGCATCGCGGTGTCGATCGCCTCCACCGACCCGACGCCTTCATAGAGCGTATAGATCGCCTCGTTGATCATTGGCAGGAGAATGCGATTGACGATGAAGGCGGGGAAATCCTCCGAGACGGTGAAGGTCTTGCCGAGCCGGCAGATCAGCGCCTTGGCCGCCTCAAAAGTCGTGTTTTCTGTGGCGATGCCGCGGATCACTTCGACGAGCTGCATGCGCGGCACGGGATTCATGAAATGAATGCCGATGAACCGCTCCGGCCGATCGGTCACCGAGGCGAGCCGGGTGATCGAAATCGACGACGTATTCGACGCCAGCATGGTTTCGGGCTTCAACGAAGCGCAGAGCTTGGAGAAAATCTTGCGCTTCAGCTCCTCGTTTTCGGAGGCCGCTTCGATAACGAGATCGCAGTTGGCGAAGGCATCGAAGTCGACCGCCGCTTTGATGCGGCCCAAGGCAGCGTCGCGCTCCGACGGGACGACCTGCTGGCGTTCGACCTGGCGCCCGATGTTCGACGCGATGGCCGCGAGGCCGGCATTGATTCGCTCCTCGGAAATATCATTGAGGGCGACCTCGATGCCGGCAAGCGCACAGACCTGAGCGATTCCAGTGCCCATTTGTCCGGCGCCGATCACCCCAATTTTATTGATGTCCATTTTACTCGTCCATAACGGAAATCATGCGCGACAGGTCCCGGAGCCCCGAAGCGCGACGTGGCTTTCGATCGGCGTTCGATAGATGCCCAACGGGGCGTGAGCGCTTGAAACGTCCGGCCCGACTTCTAGACCAATCAACACAAGATTTCCACTCGCGTCGAGAACATCTCCGGTCCTGCCTTAGCTCCAACGCCGCTCATTGCGCTCCACGTCGCATAAATTGAGCATGCTTCGGGCGGTTGTCTAGAGCGCTTGCCGATCGGACGGGATCATCTGATCGAAAAGGAATTGCTTAGATTCAAAGGGTTGGAGCATGTTCTTATCGAAAAAATCGATCAACTTTTTCGGAACATGCTCTAGCGTTCGATCTTGGCCAATTCTTCGTTCAACGCCGGCAAGACCGCAAACAGATCGCCGACAAGACCATAATCGGCGATCTGAAAAATCGGCGCTTCCTCGTCCTTGTTGATGGCGACGATGACCTTCGAATCCTTCATCCCGGCGAGATGCTGGATCGCGCCGGAAATGCCGACGGCGATATAGAGATCGGGGGCCACAATCTTGCCGGTCTGGCCCACCTGCCAATCATTGGGCGCATAGCCAGCGTCCACCGCCGCGCGCGAGGCCCCCATAGCAGCGCCGAGCCTATCGGCGACAGGCTCGATCAAGGCGGTGAAATTTTCGGCGTTTTGCATCCCTCGGCCGCCCGAAATGATGATCTTGGCCGATGCGAGCTCGGGCCGGTCGGTTTTGGCGAGAGCTTCTTCCTTGAAGCTCGAGACATCCGGCCCCGCGACGGAAGCAATTTTCTCGACGGTCGCGGCGCCGCCTTCGCCGGTGGCCTGAAACGCCGCGGTGCGGACGGTTATCACTCTCTTTCGGTCGGTCGATTGCACGGTTTGGATCGCATTGCCGGCATAGATCGGACGCTCGAAAATGTCCGCGGCGATGACTTTGATGATCTCGGAAATCTGCATCACGTCGAGCGCGGCGGCAACTCTCGGCATCACGTTTTTCGCGGTCGAGGTCGATGCCGAAAGGATCGCGGAATAGCCTTCCGCCAGATGCGTGATGAGAGCCGCGAGCGGCTCGGCAAGCTGATGCGCATAGAGCGGGTCATCGGCCGCCAGCACTTTTTCGACCCCTGCGAGCTTGGCGGCGGCGTCGACCGCGGCTTGGATGCCCTGGCCGGCGGCGAGGATATGAACCGGCTCCCCGAGCGCCTTGGCTGCGGAGAGGGTCTTGGCTGTCGCCTCGTTCAGCTGGCCATTTTGAATCTCGGCGAGAACCAAGACCGTCATCAGATCACTCCCGCTTCGTCTTTGAGCTTGGCGACAAGTTCGGCGGCCGATCCGACCCTGACGCCGGCCTTGCGCGAGGCGGGCTCCACGGTCTTGAGAATTTTGAGGCGCGGCGCGACATCGACCCCGAAATCGGCTGGCGACTTCTCCTCGATGGTTTTCTTTTTCGCCTTCATGATGTTTGGAAGCGAGGCGTAACGGGGCTCGTTGAGGCGCAGATCCGTCGTCACGATCGCAGGCAGTTTGAGAGTGAGAGTCTGCAGCCCGCCATCGACCTCTCGCGTCACGTCGACGGTTCCATCGCCGATGACGACCTTCGAGGCGAAGGCGCCTTGGCCCCAGCCCAGAAGCGCGGCCAGCATTTGTCCTGCCTGGTTGCAATCATCGTCGATCGCCTGCTTGCCGAGAATGATCAGCCCCGGCTGTTCGGCTATGGCGATCGCGTGCAAAATTTTGGCGACGGCCAAGGGTTCGACAGCTTGCTCCACCTTGACGAGAATGCCGCGATCGGCGCTCATCGAGAGCGCGCTCCGGATGGTTTCAGCCGCCTGCGCCGGCCCGATCGAAACTACGATGACCTCCGCAGCCTTGCCCGCCTCCTTGATGCGAAGGGCCTCTTCGACCGCGATTTCGTCGAATGGATTCATCGACATTTTGACATTGGCGAGGTCGACGCCGGAGCCGTCCGGCTTCACCCGGATCTTAACATTGTAATCGACCACCCGTTTCACGGGCACGAGAATTTTCATGGAAAAGCTCTTGGTGGCTCCGCCTTCCAGCGGGCGCTGGCGCGAAAACAAGGTGGCGAGCCAAAGCTATCTCGCCTGGAAAACGCCGCCTCGCCTAGAGCGTTTCCCGATCAGATGGATGCGCTCTAGGTAATAGCGCGGGAAAGCCAAGTCAACAAAGCGCCGCTGGGTTGATGAAGGCCGGGCCCAGGATTTCGGTTTGGAGCGTTGGCCTCACGCGCCGCCGTAACGCGCCTGCGGCGCTCCTTGAAAATGGTGCGCGCCGATGTGGGTGAGCCTTCCCTCGGTATCGAGCCAGATCTTGCCGCCAATGTCGCGCCATTTCTGGCAGAACCCGAAATCCTCGCTGATATAGGCGTTGGTTTCTTTGTCGATCATGCAGTCGAACAGCGCGTAATTGGCGTCGCCCGTCGCGTTGGAATAGGCGTGCGCGCTTCGGTAGCGGGTTTCCGGATAGGCCGCTATCATGCGTTCGAGAACGCGACGCTTGAGCATCATGAATCCGCCGCCGCAATAGACGCCGGTGGCGAAGCGGCCCTCGCGTTCGAGCGCTCCGCCGGCGCAGAGGGTCCCGACATAGAGCAGCGGCGCGGTCTGAAAGGTCTCGCCGGCGCTCGCCGCCCGCCTGATCGCGGCGCCGCTCCAGTCGATCACCTTGAGGGGGTAGATGCCGGCGACGAAGTCCCGATCGAAACTGAGCATCCGCTGGACCTGCTCCGCCTCGAAAGCGATGTCCGCGTCGATGAAGAGGAGATGGGTTGCGCTCGGCGTGTTCAGAAATTGCGTCACAAGCGTGTTGCGGCTTCGCGTAATCAGCGAGTCATGGCCAAGGAGGGCGAGCGCCGCGTCGAACCCGGCTTGGCTGGCGAACTGGATAAGGCCGAGGATCGATTGCATGTAATGCTGCGACACCAGGCCGCCGAAGCATGGCGTGGCGATGAAGACCATTGGGCGGGCGGCGGTTTGCGTCATGGGTTTTCCTGCTGAACGAAGCTTGGCGGGCAACGCCGTCCGAGGGCGAAGCGATCTTCCGCCATCGTCTTTGCCGGTGGGCCGGACGATTTTTGAGATCGCTGGGATTTCTTCTTGACCTCTACCGGTCGAACCCTGCGCGAGCCTGCATCGTCCGCACGGCGGCGCTTGTGTTAAGCCTAATGAAAGCTGAACCCCCACCTGCCGGCGAATTGGCGCTATGATGGCGATCATCGCCGCTGCAGCTCTGCGACGGCGGCCTCGGATGAAAAGGCGCGTCATGTTGCAAACGTCATTTTTCAAGGAAGATGGAACGGTTTCGTTCGGCGAGATGCTGGCGGCCTCCGACCAGTTCCTGACCTTATTTCGGGAAGGCATGGACCTTGTCGGCGATGCCGCCGCGTATCTCGATGGCGACGGTCGCGAGGAGGCGAGAGCTTTGCCGCGCGCCGCAGCGCTCGCCTATGCGGTCGAAAGCATGCGCTTGACGACCCGGCTGATGCAGGTTGCTTCCTGGCTCCTGCTCCAGCGCGCCGTCAATGAAGGGGAACTGACCCGGGCCGAAGCCTCGGCCGAAAAGCGGCGAATTTATTTGTCCCGGCAGCAGGCCGCCGCGAGCGCCGACGTGATGGAGGAATTGCCGCCTCGCCTCCGCGAACTTGTCGAACTGTCGCTGCGCCTGCAGGCGCGCATACTTAATCTCGATGAGCAGATCTATCGGACCCGCGGACCGCGCGACGTAGCTGTCTTGGCGCCAAGTCCGGTGGAAGGGCAGATCGAACGGCTTCGGGCGGCATTCGGCGCTGCGCGCGTGGGGTCGTCGGCGATGTGATGCGCAGAGTCCGGAGCGAGCCCTATTTCGAGGCCGGCCGAGGGTAGGCGCGGATATTGGCGGCGACCTGCGGATATTGCGCCGCCAAGGCGTCGGCGTCGCCCAACTCCACATCGACCGGCAGCACGCCGGGCCATTCGGCGCTGGCTCCCAAGAACCAGCCGCCGCGTCCGGCCAAGCGGGCGGTGTGGAAGGTGTGGCCGGGGATAAAGAGCTGCGTCCGCTGGCCCGCGCGCAGATCCGGTCCGACGATGATATGCTCGGCCTTTCCATCGCCGCGCAGCATCAGGACCTCAAGGGGGTCGCCAAGATAATAATGATAGAGCTGATCGTCTTTGATGCGGTGCAGCTTTACCGGCGCCTCCGGCGTCACCAGGAAATAGAGCGCCGAGCCGAGCGGCCGGCCATCGGCAAATGGTTCCGATAGGCCGCCGGGCGCTATGGCCAGGGCGCTGCGATAGGTCTCGCGGACGAAGCCGCAGGTGGCGTTCGGCTCAAGACGGAGCAGGGCGCAAATCTCGTCGGCGGTCAGCTTGGCCATGGCCTTCGGCTCCGGTGAGGCGACGCGGTTTCACCTGCGCTCCGAAGGCTGGCGAAAGAACGGCCGGCGCAGCCTTCAGAACCTCAAAGAGTCCCGCGCGCCTATTTCTTGGCGAAGGAAAGTCCGCCGAAGCGCGAATTGAAACGGGACAGTCGGCCGCCGCGGTCGAGCAATTGCTGGGAACCCCCGGTCCAGGCCGGGTGGGTCTTCGGATCGATGTCGAGATTGAGCGTGTCGCCCTCGGCGCCATAGGTCGAGCGGGTCATGAATTCCGCGCCGTCGGTCATGACAACCTTGATCAGATGATATTGGGGATGAATATCGGCCTTCATCGTCAAATGTCCTTATGAAATTCATAGCCGATGCGGCGCCGGCGCGCGCAATCCAGCCGCTGAATGGGATCGCGCCCTATAACGCAGCTTTCACGACGAGACAAGCGAAGGCTGGCGCGGCTAGACCTTGGAGCGTCCTCCTGAAGCATGTTTCGATCCGTCGAATCTGAGCGATTCCTTCCCGATCAAATGATTCCATCTGATCGCGAAGCGCTCAAGGGCGGCGGAACTGATCGGGGGGCAGGTTCTGATTTGGACTAAGCTAACGGAGTCCCACATCGCCGAAGGATTGTTTGCGCGAGCCGCCCGGCTGGACCCGAACAAGGTCGCCTCAGGCGCGATTTGCCTCCGTCTCTGGCCATTCGACCAGAAAGGCATGGATCGGCGTTGGGATGTTTTTGACCCCGCACTCGCCGATGTCGCGGAACATCACCGAGACCTTATTAGCCACCGCCTCATGCACCGAGCGCGAAATGCAGATTCCGCCCGGTTCGGCGAGGCTTTCGAGCCGCGCGGCGAGATTCACTCCGTCGCCGAGAAGTTCTCCTTGGCGTTCGACAACGTCGGCAATGGTAATGCCGATGCGGAACTGGAGCCATCGGTTCGGCGGATGCGAGAGATTGCGGGTGCGCAAAGCTTCTTGGATATCGATCGCGGCGCGCGTCGCCTCGACCGCCGAACTGAACTCGGACATGACCGAATCGCCGGCGGCGTTGAAGACGCGCCCGCCGTAGCGGTCGACGAAATCGTCGAAGACCTCGCGATAGTCAGCGAGGAGATGCAGGGTTTCCTCCTCGTTTTCGGCGACGAGCCGCGAGTAGGAGGCGACATCGGCCGCCATGATCGCGGCAATTTTCCGGGTCAGCGGCCGCGAATGCCGCTGGGCCCAGCGCGAATGTGGGCTGAGCGGGCTGCCGCTGAAGCGTCGCAGCACCGTATGGATCTTGACGGTATCGACATTGCCATGTTCGTGCAGCCAACGCGTCAGCGTCAGGCCATCCTGGCCAGGCAGGTCGAAATCCACGACCAGGAGCTGGGGAACCGACTCGCCCGCTCCAGGGCGCGAATCGCCTCCACTCGCCGCAGGCGCCACCGTCAATCCATGCAAGACCAGATATTTTTCGATGACTTCGCGGATGCCCGGCTCGTCATCGACTATCAGGATGTGCGCCGTGTCCGTCATTCCGGTTCAATACTCCCGGCATCTATCGGTCATAAAACTCGCCAAAATCGGCAGAATCAGCTTAGACTAAAATTGCGCGCCTGAGTGTTATTTTCAATGTTCAATCCGCGCGGACACACGATTCATAAATTGATTTTTCGTAAGGGCCGCCATTCCTGAGGGGGCTCCCCTAATTTAGGCGCAGGAGCATGTGGCTGAAAAGGTTGGCCGACTTTTTCAATCCCGACACGCGCCGAGCCTTTAAGATCCTTTGCCATTCCCTTTCGATTGGACCGTTCATTTGGGGCGTCGAGCCGCAGCAGCGAAACCGCGCCCCCAAAAACGCGCACACTAGACTAGAACCATGGCCGGAGTGTTTGCGCAAGCGCGCGCCGCGAGGCCGAGCTTTACTCGCACGGCGCTATTGTGTACCGCTCGCCGCCTGACCCGGCGCATGCGCCGGGATTATTTTGGCGGCTTTTCGGCCGCATAGGGTCATGAACATAAGGATTCGCGGAGCAGCGAAACGGACCGATGGCGAATGTGGTGGTGGTCGGAGCCCAATGGGGCGACGAAGGAAAAGGCAAGATCGTCGATTGGCTGTCGATCGAGGCCGACATCGTGGTGCGCTTTCAGGGTGGCCATAATGCCGGCCATACGCTGGTCATCGGCAATCAGACCTATAAGCTGGCGCTGCTTCCCTCGGGCATCGTGCGGCCGGGCAAGCTCTCGGTCATTGGCAATGGCGTCGTGCTCGATCCGCGCCATCTTATCGAGGAAATCGCCAAACTTGGGGCGCAAGGCGTCGCCGTTTCGCCAGCCAATTTGAAGATCGCCGAGAATGTCACGCTGATCCTGGCGCTGCATCGCGAACTCGACGCGCATCGCGAATCCTCCACCACCGAAGGCTTGAAGATCGGCACCACCAAGCGCGGCATCGGTCCGGCCTATGAGGACAAGGTCGGCCGGCGCGCGATCCGCCTCATGGATCTCGCCGAGCCGGATTCGCTGGATCAGAAGATCGCCCGCCTGCTCGCCCATCATGATCCCCTGCGGCGCGGCCTTGGACTTGAGCCGGTCAGCGCGCAGGCCATTCGCGCGGAACTCGATAGCGTCGCGCCGGCCGTCTTGCCCTTCATGGATGCGACCTGGGATTTGCTCGAGACTGCGCGGCGGGACGGCAAGCGCATTCTCTTCGAAGGAGCGCAAGGCGCGCTGCTCGACGTCGATCATGGTACCTATCCTTTCGTGACTTCGTCGAACACCGTCGCCGCCAATGCCGCGACGGGATCCGGCCTCGGCCCGAAGGCGATCGGCTATGTGCTCGGCATCGCCAAGGCCTATACGACTCGCGTCGGGGGCGGGCCTTTCCCGACCGAGCTCCTGGACGCGATCGGCGAGCGGATCGGCGATCGCGGCCATGAATTTGGCACCAATACCGGCAGACGGCGGCGCTGCGGCTGGTTCGACTCGGTCTTGGTGCGTCAGACCGTGAAAACCTCCGGAATCGACGGCATAGCGCTCACCAAGCTCGATATTCTTGATGGATTCGAGGAGATCAAGGTTTGCGTCGGCTATCATCTCGACGGCGCGCGGATCGACAGATTGCCGGCGAGCCAGGCGGCGCAAGCTCGGGTCGCGCCAATCTATGAGACGATCGAGGGCTGGGAAGGCACGACCGCTGGAGCGCGCTCCTGGGCGGAGCTTCCGGCGCAGGCCATTAAATATGTCCGGCGCATCGAGGAGCTGATCGAAGCGCCGGTGGCGCTTCTCTCGACGAGCCCGGAGCGCGCCGACACAATTCTCGTTCATAATCCCTTCCGCGATTGACGTCATAACTCCACGCGGGATTGACGGATGATCCTGGGAATGCTCTGAACGCGTAATGGCTGACTATTACCCGCTGCTCGCCAAGGCCGTCGCGGGCCTGCCCAATTCGACGCCTGAGTCGCGCCACGCCATCTATGAGCGGGCGCGCAAGGCGCTTTTCGGCCAGTTGCGCAATCTCGATCCGCCAATTCCGGAGTCGGATATAGAGCGCGAAGGCCAGGCCTTGGAAGCGGCGGTCGTTCAGCTGGAGGCCGAATTCGCTGCGACGACGGAAGCCGGTATTGCAGCCGAGCCGCCGCCACCGCAAGAGCCCATGCCGCCTCCGGCCGGCGCGACGTCCTCTTCGGATTCCTCGGAGCCGATTGGGCCGGCGCCAGTGGCGCAAGAGCCGTCCCAGCCTAAGACAGCCGACGCATTGCCGGTCTCGGCGCCAGCGCCAAAAACCGTGCGGCCTTCGCTGCTCTTGAGAGCACAGCGCGATGGGCCGGCTCCGCCAATGCCTGGCTCAAAGG
This sequence comes from Methylocapsa aurea, assembly GCF_000746085.1. GTDB lineage: Bacteria > Pseudomonadota > Alphaproteobacteria > Rhizobiales > Beijerinckiaceae > Methylocapsa > Methylocapsa aurea. The sequence goes on from NZ_JQKO01000017.1 coordinate 28,106, forward strand.
CGACTGACGAAGCCAATGGCGGCGCGCCGGGCGCTGCTCCGCCGTTCGGCCCGCGTCGATCTCTCAAAAACCTCAGCCGCAACGATGTTGCGGCGAAGGCTTCCGAAGCGGAAGGTCTTGGCGCCCCAGGTCTTGGCGCTGCTGGAATTAGCTCGCCCGACTCTTTCGCTTCAGACCCTTTCGCGCAGGAAGCGGTCCCTCAAGGACCTGTCATCCTTGACGGCGGAACTCCGTCAGTCGCGCAAACAACAGACGCATGGGCGCAGGTCCCCGAAGAACAAAGCGCCGCGAGCGGGGAGACGCGCGACTCCGCCGTGAAATCGCGGCGGGACGCGCAACGCCCCCTTGCGCCGCAGCCGGCTCGAGAAGCCGTTGCGCCCAAGCGTCTGTGGATCGTCGGAGTTGTCGTCGGCCTCTTGGTCATGCTTGTCGCCGTCGCCGCCTTTCAATTCCGCGACCGGCCGGAGGATCTTGCTCGTCTACAAGCGCCTTTGGCGCCGGCGGCGCCGGAGGCGGCCCCAAATGGCAAGATCGTCGAACGCATCGGCGTTGGCTCCTCCGCTGCGGAGCCATCCTCGACGCCGGCTGCAGAGGCGGGGTCTGAGGCCAATCGCATGGCGGTGGCCAGGAGCGGGGCGGAGCGCGGGACGGAGCCCGGCAATCCTCCGATCTCCACCGCCCTCCGCGCCGCCCTCCTTGTGGCGGCGCCCGAGGAGCAATCCAAAGTGAAGACTTTTCTGGGCTCTGTCGTCTGGCATGTCGACAATGTCAGCAATGGGCCTGGCGAGGCGCTGAGCATGGCGGTCCGCGCCGAGATCGAGATTCCCGAGGAGAAGCTGCAGACGGTGGTGATGTTGCAGAAGAATTTGGACAGCACATTGCCGGCTTCGCACACCATGAATGTGCGTTTCGTCGTGCCGCCGGGCGGTCCATTGGGCAATATCCAGCAGATCAACGTGCCGCAAATGCGCCGCGAGGACACCGCCACCGGGAGCGCCCTTAGCGGCATTCCGGTTCCGATCATGGAAAACTCTTTTCTCGTCGGCTTGAGCCGCGGCTCCGCCGAGGCGACCAATCTCGATCTCTTGCGCTCGCGGGAGTGGATCGACGTCCCGATGGTGCTCAGCGATGGCCGCATCGCCAAGTTGACGTTCGAGAAAGGTCCTCCTGGGCAGCGCGCGTTCGATGACGCTTTGGCGTCCTGGCAGGCGCAATAACTCGGCGCGTAAGCCGGCCTATTCGAGCCGCACCAGCACGCTATCGGTCGCGCCTTTTGCATCCATGACCGACACGCGGGCGAAGCCGGCGCCGTCCGGCGTCCAGGCCGCCTGCCGACGCAGGGTCGGCTCCCCCACCGGAACTCCATTGACGATCCATGTCAGAGGCGGCGATCCGCCTTCGGCCTTCAAGGCCAGCGGGGCTAAAAGCTGGGGGGAACCCGACGTTGGCTGATTCCCGTCTCTGCTCTCCTGGCGCGATAATCCAAGATCGACGCGCGCGCCCTCGGGCGGGAAAGCGATTTTCAGTCGCGGCGCGGCCGCGGCGGCGAAGGTTTTTGGGGCGTCCTTGCGCAAATGCCGCAGGGGAGGGGGAAGCGATGCGGTCCGGCTGACGAGAACATTGGCCGGCGCGGGCAAGACTTCGTGCTCCGCGCCAAGCCGGGCGAAGGCGTCGAAGAGCATGGGCGCCGCGGCTTGCCGGCCGATGAGGCCCGGAACGGCGGCATTGTCGGGCCGGCCGAGCCAGACCGCGATCGTATGGGCTTTGTCGAAGCCGATCGCGACGGCGTCGCGATAGCCATAGGAGGTTCCGGTCTTGAAAGCGATCCGGCCGGCCGGCGCGTTCAAAGGCGGCGGCGCGCCGCGCAGAATATCGGCGACATACCAGCTTGCGACCGGCTCGCTGATCGCGCGCGGCTCGGCCGGCGCGATCGCCGCCTCAGCCTCGGTCTCGACCAGCGCCGGCGCGCCGCCGCCCCGGGCGAGCCCGCAATAGAGCATTGCGAGATCGCGCAACGTAATGCCAACCCCGCCAAGACCTACCGCGAGGCCGGGCGCCCCCTCGCGCGGGAGCGCGATCTCTGCGCCAGCATTGCGCAGCCGGGCGATGAACCGCGCCGGACTGATTTCGGCCAGCAATTCGACGGCCGGCAGATTTAGCGACAATTGCAGCGCGCGCCGCGCCGTGACCGCGCCCTGGAACGCGAGGTCGAAATTTTCCGGCGCATAGGCGCCATAGCGGCGCGGCCGATCATCCAGCAGGGTTTCGGGATGGGCGAGGCCATTTTCAAAAGCGAGCGCATAGATGAACGGCTTTAAGGCCGAGCCGGGCGAGCGGATCGCCTCGCTCATGTCGATCGCTCCAGCCCGGTCTTGCGACCGATAATCCGCGGCGCCGATATGAGCGCGAATCTCGCCGGTGGCGTTGTCGATGACGAGGATGGCGGCGGAAAGCTTAGGGCCGAGCCGCGCTGCGTTCTCATGGGCCAGGGCTTCGAGCGAGGCTTGCAATTTAGCGTCGATCGTCAGGCGTTGGATGCGCGACCCCGGCGCGCGCCGGATCGCCGCCTCGCTGGCGTGCGGGGCCAGCATCGGAAACGCCCGCCGCTCGGTCGGCGCCGGCTCGCGCTTGGCGAAGTCGCGCTCCGCGAGGCTGATGAGGCCGCGCGCGAAAACCCTGTCGAGGACAAGGTCGCGGGCTGCGCGGGCGGCGTCTGGATAGCGGTCCGGCCGCCGCGTTTCGGGCGATTGCGGCAAAGCGACGAGCAGGGCCGCTTCGGCGATCGAAAGGCGTCTCGGCTCCTTGCCGAAATAGGCGAGGCTCGCCGCCCTGACGCCTTCGAGATTGCCGCCATAAGGCGCAAGCGCCAGATAAAGATCAATAACGCCGGCCTTGCCTGTCCGCCGTTCGATCTCGAATGCCCGCACGATTTGGAAAAGCTTCGCCGGCAGCGACCGCTCTTCGCGCGGCTCGATCAGCCGGGCGACCTGCATCGTCAAAGTCGAGCCGCCCGAAACGATGCGGCCATGGCCGATCCATTGCAGGGCGGACCGGCTCAGCGCGAGAAAATCAACGCCGCCGTGACGAGCGAAGCGCCGGTCCTCATAGGCGATCAGCATGGCGATGAATCGCGGATCGACGTCGCGCGCCGTGATTGGGAGGCGCCAGCGCCCGTCCGGCGTCGTGAAGGCCCGCAGCAGGCGCCCATTGCGGTCGATGGCGATGGCCGATCCTTGGCGCGCCGGTTCGAGATCGAACGGACCGAGAGAATTGACGAAGCGAATCCAGCACGCTGGAATGACGAGGCCGAGGAGCGCCATCGCCAGGGCCAGAAAAGCGAACCGCCGGTCTGCTTTCACCCCAATCCTCTTGCAGCTGATTACTTCGAACCCGCGATATCGACCGCGCCAAAGGCGGTGCGGCCGAAGCGTTCTGGACGATACATGTCCTCGATCGTCGCCGGCGGCAGGACGTAATGCCCGGGCGTCACCGCGCGCGCGATATAGGCGACGCTAAAGGTCGCCTTGTCATGCCCGTCGCGCGCGAAGGCGGCCACGAAACGGTCGTCGCGATATTCGGCATGGACCGGCTCGACCGTTTTCTTGAGCCAGTCCAGCGCCTCCGTGGAGCCGCCTTCGAACAGCGCCGGATTGTCGATCTCGAACCCTGCCGGCAGATGATCGACGAGGAGAAGCCGCGCGAAGGCGGCTTCGCTTTCCGTGACTTTCAAGGTGACGACGATGCGCTCATTCTGTTTGATCGCGCCAAGATCGACCTTCTTGCCGGCAAGCGTGAAATAGCCGCGTTCGATTTGATAGCCTTGGCTCGCGGCGGGCTCCTGGATCAGCGGATGGCCCGATGTGGTCACGGTTATCTTCGCCGGCGCCTGTCCTCTGTTGACGATCGTAATGCTCTTCTTGTCGAGGGCGGCGGCGCGCCAGGTCTTGTAGAAGGCGCCCTGGTGCGGCGCGCCGTCGATCGACAAGGCGGTGGCCTCCGCCTCGCCGGCGAGCGCTTCGGCGGCGAGAATCATGAAAGCATTTTCCTGGGTGTTGGTGAGGCCGGTCTTGGCGCGGGCGTCCTCGACAATCTTCGAGGCGCGAAAAATTTCGGCGGCGGGCATCGAAGTCTCGACCGCCAGCGCCAAAAGCCCGGCGCCATCGCGCAGGCGCGAGCCGTAATCGGCGCTCGAATAGAGCGGATTGCCGATCGTGCTCAAACGGTCGGTCGCCTTGGCGAAAACCGCCATCGCCCTGCCGCGATCGCCGAGGAGCGCGAGCGCCGCGGCGAGCTGGGCGCGGGCGAGCGGCGTATCCAGCCGATCGATCTTGGCGTCGGCGAGATAGCGCAGATCGCCCATTACCGGGCGCCCATTGCGGGCCAGGACATAGGCGGCATAAGCGACCGACGGGCCCTGGCCAGCGTCGATATCGCTGCTATTGGCGAGCAGATTGCGAAGCCGCTCCAGGGCGGAATCGAATCGCTTTTGCGGCACGGAAAAATGGTTTTCGCGGGCGCGCGTCAGGAAGTCGGTCACGAAGGCGTGCAGCCACATGTCGTCGGCGTCATTCGCCGACCAGGCTCCGAAGGCGCCGTTGGAATCCTGACGCGCCAGCACGCGCTCGATCGCCTCGCGAACGCGGCCGTCGACATCGGGATCGATTCCGAGCGCCTCGGCCTTTGCGAGCTTGTTCACGTAGAGCAGCGGCAGGGCGCGGCTGACGATCTGCTCGGAACAGCCGTAAGGGTAGCGGTCAAGCGCTTGCAGAAGGGCGGGGACGTCGATGCCGGTCAGGGGCGAGACGGCGACCGAAACGGCGCCGGCGCCGGGGACGAAATCGGCGATGAGATCGCTCGATATCGTGAGGCTTGTCGCGGGCGCCAGCGTCCGCACCGTGCGGCGATAGAGTTCCGACGTCCCCGGCAAAACAGCGAGCGCGAGAGTCTGCGGCGCGTCGAGACTGGGGCCGCTCAGTTTGAGGTCGATCGCGGCGGGGCCAATCGCTGCGGCGGTCACCGGAATCGCAATCGCCTTGCGCGCTCCGGCGTCGAGTTTGATCTTGCGATGCAAAGCCTCGGGCGCGAGCGAAATCCCGCCCTGCGGATCGAGATCGAGGGCGTAATCTCCTGGCCGCCCTTCGACATTGTCGAGTTGCACGTGGAATTGCGAACGGTCGCCGAGCGCGAGGAAGCGCGGCGCGCTTGCCTGCGCGACGACCGCGTCGCGCACGATCACCTCGGCGCTGGCGGAGCCGACCTTGGTCTTGGTCCAGGCGGTCGCCATTACCCGCAAGGATCCATTGAAGGCGGGCAGATCGAAGGTTGCTTTCGCTCGTCCATCGGGGCCGACCTTGACGATGCCCGAAAATAGCGCCACGGGCTCCTGCGTCGGTCGTTCGCTCCCCAGATCCGCGCCGGCGTCGCCACCAGAGCGGATCGCGCCGCGCACGCCCTGCATTCCGTCGATCAGAAACCCATAGAGATCGCGAATTTCCGCGCCCAACTGGCGCTGGCCGAAGAAATAGTCGCGCGGATTCGGCGCTTCGTAATGGGTCAAGTTGAGAATGCCGACATCGACCGCCGCCAAGGTGACCCTGGCTTCCTCGCCGGCTGCGAGGCCCTTGATTTCAAGCGGGATCGTCAAAGGCATGCGCGGGCGCGCCTTGGCCGGCGCATCGAGTTTGACATCGATCTTATGGGCCTCGGCGTCGATCGAAAACCAGGCGAGGCCGATCGCGCGTCCCGGCATCCGATGAGCGGCCTTATCGAGCGGGCGATGAGCCAGCGCCACCACATAGGCGCCGGCGCCCCAGTCGGCCGAGACGGGAATCGTCTTGGTCGCGTCGCCTTCGTTCAGGGCGAAGGTGATCGGATCGTTCAAGCGATCGCTGACGATGGCCACGGTCGCCGCGCCCTTGAAGCGCGAGGCGATCCGCAAACGCAACTCCTCGCCCGGTCTATAATTGCCTTTGTCGATGCTGACGTCGAGAAGATCGGGCATCTCGGCGCTCGCCTCGCCCGACCAGCCGCTTTCGAAGCGAAGGCTCGTTGGCCCATCGGCGCCATTGTCGCTGGCGAGATCGAGCCGGTATTGGCCAAGACCGACCACGGCCGAAATCCGCGCTGGCGCATCGACGCCAAGGTCGATTTTTCCATCGGCGATGCGTTTCGACGATTTCACCCGTTCGAAACCCCAGCGGCCGTCGGAGCGATACCATTGATAATCATTGCTGATCCGGTATAGCGACCAGGCGACGCCTTTGCGCGCCACCCGGGCTCCATCGGCGCCGAGCGCGATAACGTCGAATGTCGCCGCCGCGCCGTCGGTCAGATTAGCAAAATTCTTTTTCACGCCGATCAGGCCGCCTTGAGGCAGGATCGGCAGGACCAGCGTGCGTTCGACCGCGCGGCCGCCTGGCTCGCCGGCGCGCAGGATAATTTTGGCTTCGAGCGGGCGCGGCGCGGTGACCTCGGGAATCGGCGCCTCGATCGTCGCCGCGCCCTTTGCGTCCGTCGTCGCGCTGTTTTCGATCTCGTTGCTGATCGTCGTGAAATCCTCGTCTTGGAGCCCTGCGACATAGCCCTCGAGAGCGGGAAGGCGGGCGTCCTCGGCGGGGCGGATTTGGACTTCGCCGGTAATTTCGAGATTGCCGCCCGGCGCGCCATAGAGGTAGCGGGCCGAGGCCGCGATCGCGACCGATTCGCCGCCGCGCACCGCCTTCGCCGCCGGCGTCAGGGTCAGGTCAAGCCGTTCGGGGACATAATCCTCGACGAGAATGCTCGTCTGCCCCACCGGCGGGGCCTTGGGATCGGCAAAGGCCTCGATGCGCCAGGTTCCCGTGCTGGAGCCGGGGAGAAGCGGCAGCGCCAATATGCGGCCGCCGTCACCCTGATCCTCGACCTGGACCCGCTTATATTCGACCCCGTCAGGGCGCTTGGCGACCAGCGTGAGCGGCAGGGCGGGGCGGGCCGCGCCCTTATCGTCGCGGAGCAGCGCGGTGATGAAAACAGTCTCGCCGGGCCGATAGACGCCGCGCTCGGCGAAGACGAGGGCGTCGAGCGCCGCCGCCGCTGGTCGCCCCTTGACGCCTCGATCGGCGAGGTCGAAAGCTGACTGTTCAAGGTCGAGAAAGCCGTAATCGCCTTTGCCGTCCTCGGCCACGAGCAGACCGGGGGCGAGGCCTCCAGTTCCGCGCGAAAAACCGGGATCGAAATGGATATGTCCCGCCGCGTCCGTGCTCTTGGACGCCAGAATTTCATTGTCGCGAGCGATGAGGCGCACCGTCGCGGCCAGAGGCGCGGCGCTCGCCAAGGAGCGGACGAAGACATGGATGCCGTCCTTGGCGCTGAATGCGGTCAGGCCGAGGTCGGAGACGATGAACCATTGCGTGGCGGCGGACCCGCCGCCTTCTTCGTCATCGCCGCTTGCCGCCAAAGGATCGTCGGCCGGCCTGGCGACCATGACATAAACGCCGGGCTCGAGTTTCCCCACTGCCTCCAATACTGGAAAGGCGGTGGTTACGTCGCGATTGAGCTCCGGACTGGCGTCGAGAGTCCCCGACCAGATCTTGGCGCCGTCGGTTTCGACATATTGCTTGATTCGGTAGGACGAGAGCTGGGCGAGGAAATCCTCGGAGCGAACGGTCGGCAACAGATTGCGGTCGCCGATCCGCACGACCTCCACGGCGATTTTTTGGGTGTTGACGGAAACGACCGGAACGCCTTCCTGCCCGACGCGCGGCAGCACGTAATTCTTGCCGGTGAAGTGAACCTGCGGCGAGCGATCGCGGACATAAACGTCATAATCGGCCGATTTCAGGAGCGCTTCGCCGACGGAAGACGGCAGGCCTTGGCGCAGCACGATCCTGTAGCTTTCGCCATGCTTGAGGCCTTCGACGCAAAGCTGTTGCTCTTCGGTCGAGATCGCGCCGTTGGCGGCGCCCGATAGCGCGACAAAGGGCGCGAAATCCACCGTCCCGCGCGCCAAGGCCTCGGAAAATTGGAAACATATGCGGGGCGAGGCCGATTCATTGTCGACCTTATAGTCAAGGATGCGAAACCCGTGCTTTTCGCGTTCGTCGTCATAGAGCTTTCGCACGGCGGCGACCTCGGCGAGATCGAGGCTGGCGCGCAGGGCGTTGAGCGAGGGGCGCCACATTTCTCGCTTGGCGTAAACTTCTCCAAGCCAGGCCAGCGCTGCGGCTTGCTCCTGGGCCCGGCTTGCGCGCGCATAGGCAAGATAGGCCGCGCTCGCCGCGGCCTGCCGCAGGTCGTAGCTGTCCCCGCTCGCAAGCGTCGCGCGCGAATAGGCGAGCCAGGCGCCCGGATCGTTTGGGTTCTGCGCAACAATTGCGGCGAGCGAAGCGAGCGCGGCCTGAAGATCCCCGCGCCCGATCGCCTGTTGGGCGTCCTTGCGCAATTGAGCCAGAGGCCGCTGCGCCAGGGCGCCGGCGTCCTTGGCAACTTGCGCCTCGATCCGGATCGCGTCGCTGGCGAGAGCTTCGTCGACGAAGCTCTTCTGCGCCTGCGCTGGAAAGGTCCAGAAGCTCAGCGCCAGCGCCGCAATCAAAAGGATCGATTTCATTGGCCTCTCCCCCCCCCCGGCGGCTGGGCGCGTCGACGCGGCATTGCAAGGCTACTGTCTTGCCAATTCCACTTTTTCGTCAAGGTGAATCGCGCCGTTTTCTGGGAGTTTGATGCGGCGAGCTTTCGCGTGGGGCCTGGTTGTGACGGGAGCTTGAAGGTCGCTTCGCGTCAAGGATAAAGTCTCTAGCGGCTGGCGAAGGCGTCGACCTCGTCATGCGCCCGCTCCGCCAAGGTACGAAGTTCGGTCTCGGGGAGGGCGCCGGCGATGGCATAATTGGCGCCCCTCTGTTTCCAGGCGATCGCGCCGGAGGGGAAATGCCCGGCCTTGCGGAATCCAGTTGGTCCGAAGCCCGTGGCCTTTTCGACGCAGAGCGCGACGGCGGCGCGCAAGCCCTTGGCATAGAACAGACAGAACATCTGTTCGGATTCGCCTGGCGCGACGCGCACGCCGGCGAGTCTCAGGCCCGTGCCGGCGAGATGCGGCAAGATCATTGCTGTTGGACGCTGCGCGGCGCCAGCCGGGTCAGGCGTGGGATCGGCGGCTTGCGCCGACGCGGGAGGCGGCGCGAAGGCCAGCAAAGCCGAAACTGTCCGGCTGACGAAGACGGAGTCGGATGCAGCGCTCCCCAGAGTCTGGCTGGTCCCGCCGGGCGGGGCGCGTTCCGGCGCAAAGAAACGAGCGATGATCAGGGAGGCTGCGATCCCCGCGACCATTCCGAAAGCGAAGCCTGCGGCAAGGAGGGTCGCCACTCGCGGACTCCATTGCGCTTTTGGGCGGGCGCCGGGCTTGCGCGGCTCTGGCTCCGCCGGCCGCTCCTGTTTTGATAAGAGCTTGCAGGGAAAACCGCGCCGTTTGGGCGCGGGCGCCATCAACCATGATAAGGGGATATGCTCGGTTTCGACGCGCGCGAAAGCGGCGCGGATCGCCTCGTTTTGGCGCCGCCATTTTTCCACCCGCGCCGCCTCCGCCGGGGAGGCGGAGAGAAAGGCGACAATGGCCTCGCGACCCGCCGGCGGGGTCTCTCCATCGACGAATCCATGCAGGTCTTCGTCGCTGACAGGCGGGAGGGAGCCGTTTTTCACGCCGAGGGGTCTCCATCGCGCGTCAATATGCGCGTTATTTCACGACCCGCAAATGGGTTGGCGCAAGCTTTGTCTTATGCTGCGTCGGCTCGCTCATCTGGAGGTCGCCAAGCGCTGCGCGCGCGCGCGCCAACCGCGCGATCAAAATGGGTTGCGAAATCTTCAGGATGCGCGCCGCATGGGCGTAGCCGAATCCTTCAAGAGCGACGAGCAGCAAGGCCTCTCGCTCTTCCAGCGTCAGCCCGCCAAGCGCGCCGGAAAGCTTTTGGCGGGGGGCGCATAGGTTCGGCATTTTTTCCGCGGGTCGGATTCCACCGGCGTAAAAACTTCCCTTCTCCAGCGCGGCGCCGGCGTCCGCTTTCGCCGCGCGAAGCGAATCGCGATGCATTTCGATCATGAGGGAATAAAGGTGGATGTCGAGGTCCAGCCGGCGGCCAGGAACGCCATTTTCGAGGGCCCGCCGCAACGCCGCCTGGACGAGATCATCGGCTGCCTGACTTGGACCAGGATGGCCGGCGACAAGGGCGCGCGCAAAGCGGCGGAGCCGCGGCGCGATCAGATTCAAATCGTCTCGCCAATTCACCTTTGCGCTCCCTCGACAGCGCCCGAACCGATCTTTACGCGCGGCCCCGCCCGCAGCCCATTATCAATATTAGAACATGTTGCGAAAAAGTGATCGACTTTTTCGATCAGGGCGCGCTCCAATTCTTTGAATCTGAGCGATTCATTTTCGATCAGACGATTCCGCCGGATTGGGAGACGCTCTCATGCGCGGCAGGCGTCCCTCCTTGTCGCCAAGTCAAATTTCGCATCCACCCCACGCGGCGCCCGCTCTCGCTCGTCTTTGAGACTTCTCTCTCGCGCCGCCTTGCGTTAAAGGCGCACACCCCTTAAACGCGGCGGAAGCAGCGGCCGTTCCCGTCGGTCGCATCCCTATTCTCTGGTCCGGATCGAGAATGACGCAACCGGAAACGATGACGCCTGGACTTAAAACCTCCGGACTCCTGGCCGGAAAACGCGGCTTGGTGATGGGGCTCGCCAATAACCGCTCGATTGCTTGGGGAATCGCGAAGGCGGCCCATGAGGCGGGCGCCGAACTGGCCTTCACCTACCAGGGTGATTCGCTTGAAAAGCGGGTGAGGCCTCTCGCGCAGGAGCTTGGCGCCAAGGTTCTGGGTCATTGCGACGTGACCGACCCGGCGAGCCTCGATGCGGCCTTCGCCGAAGTCGAACGCCTGTGGGGAAAGCTTGACTTCGTGGTCCATTGCATCGCTTTCTCCGACAAGGATCAATTGACCGGCCGATACGTCGACACCACCGCGGAAAATTTCAGCAATTCGCTCTTGATTTCCTGCTATTCCTTCACTGCCGTCGCGCAGCGCGCTGAAAAACTAATGGATGGCGGCGGCTCCATGTTGACCTTGACCTATTACGGCGCCGAGAAATGGATGCCGCACTATAATGTCATGGGCGTCGCCAAGGCAGCGCTCGAAGCCAGCGTCCGCTATCTTGCCGCCGATCTCGGCGCGCGCAATATCCGAATCAACGCGATTTCGGCGGGGCCGATCAAGACCTTGGCGGCCTCCGGCATTGGCGACTTCCGCTATATTCTCAAATGGAACGAATATAACGCTCCGCTTCGCCGTTCAGTGACGATCGAGGAAGTCGGCGAGAGCGCCGCCTTTCTGCTGTCGCCCATGTCGCGAGGCATCACGGGCGAAATCCTCCACGTCGACGCCGGCTATCACGTCGTTGGCATGAAGAACCCGGCCGCCCCCGATATCGCCGTTCTCGGCAAGGATTAAGGCGGCTATCTTACAAGATCCCGCCGCGTGATTTCGGAATTGGAAGCCGTTCATTGGCCATTCAGGCCAAAGGCGCGAAATTGCGACGTGGTGGTGAGTCCCTCCGCAGAGGCGGAAAGCCGAGCTCGAACCGGACCGGTTTAGTTGCGTGAAGCTTTCAGACCTCGACATTGGTCCGGCCGAGCATTTGGGAGGCGCGGCGATGAGCGCTTTGAAGAGCGGGCCGGCCACATGGTCTGTCGAATTGCGACAATGCCTTTTCCAGGACTGCTTTCGGTTTCCAAGAATGCATCAGTAAAATGGCCGCCGATTTTCGAACACGAATTGTTACGATTAATATTTTCGTCACTATTCTATTTGAAGTCCCGGCTCTGGCGGCGCTTCGGTGAAAACACTTTCCCAATTCGGATGGCCGCGGTTAAGTTGGTCGCGGCATCGGACGGCAAGCTCCTTGCCGGCGAAGCGAAAGGCGCCCAAGTTCAATCAAGGGCCTAAAAAATTCATCTTTCCATGCGATACGAAAGAGCTCCAGCGGGACAATAGGATCACATATGTCGCACCGTTCGGCGACCGCCGCAGCATTGCTAGCGAAAAACGATCGCTTCGCCTTGACGCCCCTCTCAGGCAGCGTCTTGCGCGGTCCGGTCCAGCCGGAGTTGATCCGTGATGAACTGCTGTGCGAACTCTTCGCCGCCACAGTCGCCGCGCATCCTTCATCCATCGCGATGGCGACGCTGGAGAGCAGACTTACCTATGCCGAGGTCGACGCGAAGGCCGAGGCGCTGGCCCGCGGCCTTCTCCGCATGGGGCTACGGCCGGGTCGGGTCGCCGGTCTTTGGATGGCGCGCGGCCCCGATCTGCTGATCGCTCAAATCGCGATCGCGAAGACGGGCGCCGCCTGGCTTCCGTTCGACGCCGATGCGCCGCCAGAACGCATCGCCGCTTGTCTTGGCGACGCTGAAGCGGCCGGCGTTCTGGCCTCGGCGGCCTTTGCGCCAAGGCTAGCGGATTTGTCTCCTTGTCCGGCTTGGACGTCGCAAGACCTGATCGACCCGGCGGACAGGACCCCAATCGATGCTCGGGCGCTCGGCGCGACGCCGGAGGATCCCGCCTACCTCATTTACACCTCGGGCTCGACTGGAACGCCAAAGGGAATCGAAATTTCCGGCCGCAATATTTGCCATTATTTGCGCGCGGCGAATGAAGTCTACGGAGTGAAGCAAAGCGACGTCGTGTTCCAGGGCGCGTCGGTCGCCTTCGACCTGTCAATGGAAGAAATCTGGCTTCCCTATCTTGCCGGAGCGACTCTTTTCGTCGCGAGCCCGGAAATCATGGGCGAGGCGGACAGACTCCCCGATGTTCTCGAGGCCCATCGCGTCACGGTGCTCGATACCGTGCCGACTTTGCTCGCTCTGCTGCCGCGCGACATCGCCACCTTGCGGCTGATCATTCTCGGCGGCGAAGCCTGTCCGCCGTCGATCGCCAGCCGCTGGTGCAGGCCGGGCCGCAAGATCTTCAATTCTTACGGGCCGACCGAAACCACGGTCGTCGCCACGGTCGCGGAAGTTCGCCCAGGAGCGCCGGTCACGATCGGGCGGCCGATCGCGAATTATACCTGTTATGTGGCCGACGAGGGCTTGGGTCTCGTCGGGGCGAATATCCAAGGCGAACTTCTCATCGGGGGTCCTGGCGTCGCCAAAGGCTATTTGCGCCGGGATCGGCTGACCGCCGAGAAATTCATCGCCAATCCATTCCCGGCCGAATTTTCCTTGTCCGGCGGGGTCGATCCGATTCTCTACCGGTCTGGCGACGCGGTCGAAATCGCCGCCAATGGCGACCTCGTCTTTCACGGCCGCATTGATGATCAAGTGAAGATACGTGGTTTTCGGGTCGAACTCGGCGAGATCGAAGCGAGACTTGCGGACCTTCCCAGCATTTCGCAAGCCGCCGTAGTGTTGCGCACCGATAACGGGCTCGAACAGCTTGTCGCCTTTGTCGTCCCGGCCCGCGCTGCCTTGGCGCAGCAGTCCCCAACTGATGGTCAAGGCGGCGCCGATGATTCCGGCTCCTTGAACACAGGGGGACCCGAATTCGAGACGCGGGTCGTTCGCAACGAACTGCGCGCGACTTTGCCGGCCTATATGGTGCCGGCCCATTTCGAAACCGTTGAGAGCCTTCCGACGCTCGCCTCCGGCAAGATCGACCGCAAGAATCTAAAGTTGGTCGCGCTGACCGCCCACGTTTCCGACGAAGCTCAGGAAGAGCCGCGCACGAAAACAGAAGCCGTGCTTCTCGACGCCGCCAAACGCGTTCTGCCGCCGCAGGCAATCCCTCTCGATGCGGATTTCTTTATCGATCTTGGCGGCCATTCTTTGCTCGCTGCGCGCTTCATCTCGGTCGTGCGAGAGACGCCCGCTCTTTCGCGCATCACCTTGCAGGATGTCTATGCCGCGCGTTCGCTGCGCGCGATGGCCGAACTTCTTGACCGCAAATGGGCGCATGCCGCCGTTGTCGAGGACTTATCCTTCGCCCCGCCGCCTTTGTTGCGGCGCTTCCTCTGCGGGCTTGCGCAGGCGGTGGCCCTGCCGGTCATTCTCGGTCTGGTGACCCTGCAATGGCTCGGCGTTTTCGTGAGCTACATGCTTCTCACCGGCGCCGATGCGAGCTTCGGCGAGGAGGTGATTTCGCTCATCGGCGTCTATATGTGCATCAATGTTGCGACCGTGGCGATCGTCATTGGCGCGAAATGGCTGCTGATAGGGCGGACCAAGCCGGGTCGCTATCCTTTATGGGGCGTCTATTATTTTCGTTGGTGGCTGGTGAAGCGGTTTCTCGGCCTCGTTCATATCAAATGGTTTCAGGGCTCGCCGTTCATCCGGCTTTATCTGCGCGCGCTCGGCGCCAGGATCGGGAACGATGCAATCCTTGGCGAGATCGAGGCGGGAGCTGTCGATCTCATATCGATCGGCGCTGGCGCCAGCGTCGGATCCATCGCCAATTTGGCCAATGCGCGGGTCGAGGGAAACGAGCTCATTATCGGCGCCATCGAAATTGGCGCAAATGCCTATATCGGCTCCTCCTGCGTGATCGAGGAGAATGTCGTCATCGGCGAGGGGGCCGAACTCGCCGACCTGACCTCGATCGGGGCCGGAGGCCGCGTCGGCGCCTGGGAGGCATGGGACGGGTCGCCCGGCCGCAAGGTCGCATTGGTCGATCGCGCCGCGCTTGATCCGCCTCCGGAGGCTTCGCCCGCGCGGCGGCGCGGCATGACGATCATGTATCTTATTCTCTTGCTGGCGATTCCGCCGCTCGGCCTGTTGCCGATTTTTCCCGCCTTCTGGGTGTTCGACCGGATCGACGATATGATCGGAATCGCCGATATCGATCGCACGCTCTACATGGCCTCGATTCCAATCATGGCCTGGCCGACGGCTTTCGTGATGGTTCTCGTCACCGTCGGCTTCATCGCGGCTTGCCGCTGGGTGATCCTGCCGCGCGTGCGCGAGGGGACCTATTCGGTTCACTCCTGGTTCTATTTGCGCAAATGGGCAGTGGCGCTCGCAACTGAAATCACGCTCGAGACTTTGTCGTCTCTGTTCGCGACGGTCTATATGCGCGCTTGGTACCGGCTGATGGGCGCTAAAATCGGCAAGGACGCGGAAATCTCGACCAACCTATCCGGCCGCTACGACCTCGTCGAGATCGGCGAAAAATGCTTCATCGCCGACGAAGTCATCCTCGGTGATGAGGAAATCCGCAATGGCTGGATGTACCTGAAAAAGGTCAAGACCGGGCCGCGCGTTTTCGTCGGCAATAATGCCGTGGCGCCGGCGGGCTCCGATATTCCGGCCAATGCGCTGATTGGCATCAAATCGAAGCCGCCCGCGAACCATCTGATGAGCGAGGGCGATACCTGGTTCGGCTCGCCGCCGATCAAACTGCCTCTCCGGCAGAAGTTCGACGCCGGCGGAGCCAACTGGACCTATGAGCCGCCGCGCTGGAAGAAATTCGCCCGCGCCTGTTTCGAGGCAGTGACGATTTCAATGCCGACCATGCTGTTCATCACCTTCGGAACCTGGGCGGTGGAATGGTTCAGCAAGAGCGCGCTCGAAGGCGCCTATTTCGAGGTGCTCGGGGATTTTACCCTGGCGTCGATCGTCATTTGCCTCGCTCTGACCGTCGTCGTCATCGTGCTGAAATGGATCACGATGGGACGCTACGAGCCGATGATCCGACCGATGTGGTCCTGGTGGGCCATGCGGACGGAGGCGGTGGCCGTCATTTATTGGGGTATGGCCGGCAAGGTCCTACTCGATCATTTGCGCGGCACCCCATTCCTGCCTTGGCTGATGCGCGGCTTCGGCATGAAGCTCGGACGCGGCGTCTATATGAACATGACCGACATTACGGAGTTCGACTGCGTCAGCGTCGGCGATTTCGCCGCCCTCAATGAACTCTGCGCCTTGCAAACGCACCTGTACGAGGACCGGGTTATGAAGGTGGGCAGAGTTTTCGTTGGCAAAGGCGTGAGCGTCGGAGCCGGCTCGACCGTGCTTTATGACACGCTTGTTTCCGACTATGCGCGGCTTGGACCCTTGACCTTGGTGATGAAAGGCGAGCAAATCCCGGCTCATTCCGAATGGGTCGGCGCGCCCGCCGAGCCCAAGTCCGCTTCCGAACGCCTTATAGACGACAAGGCGGCGGCCTGAGCAAAATGCGCGGGCGGATCCATTCGCTCGGATCCCGCTGCTCTACGTGTTGGCGCCCATGGTTTCGCGCAGGCGGATGAAAACAGCGCGAAACATTTGCGGCGTCAAAACGCCGGTATTCGTGTTGTAGCGGGAGCAATGGTAGCTGTCGAAAAGCAGAAGGCTGTTAGCGTCCATGCGGGGCAGGAAATGTTCGGCGCCATGTGCAAATGGGACTCCGGACAGTTTCAATCCATAAGCGCGAATAATGGACTCATGTGCGATCCGCCCTAAAGCGAGGATCACTTGAAGATTGGGCGCAGCTTCAAGCGTCGCGGCGAGAAATGGCCGGCAACCGTTGATTTCGGCGGGCGTCGGCTTGTTCTGCGGCGGCGCGCAGCGCACGGCATTCGTGATCGCACAATCCACGAGCTGGAGATCATCCTCCGCGGAGGCCCGATAGACGCCTTTGGCGAAGCCGAATTCGAGCAGCGTTTGATAGAGAAGGTCGCCAGCAAAGTCGCCAGTAAAAGGTCGCCCGGTGCGGTTGGCGCCGCGAAGGCCCGGCGCAAGGCCCACAATCAGGAGGCGCGCCTCGGCGGGCCCAAAATTTCGAACGGGGGCATTATGCCATTGCGGCTCGGCCACGCGGTTCGTTGTCCGGTAGGCCGCAAGTCTTGGGCAGGAAGAGCAGTCTCGTTCGGGCTCAAAATTGCTTCGTTCTGGCCTGGTCGCCGCCGCGGCGGCTTTGCGGTTCACTCCAGGCGATCGTCGGACATGTCCGCATCGAAATTGCCGACTGGAGCCGGCCGCCGCTCCTGCGCTCTTTGTGGACGCTCCGACCGCTCGCCCGCATCGCGGCCGATTTTCGACGCAAGATGGACGATGTCGATGAATTCATCCGCTTGACGGCGCAGTTCATCGGCTACCATGGCCGGCTGCGTCGTATTCGTCGAAACGACGGAAACACGGACGCCCTTGCGCTGCACAGCTTCGACGAGCGAGCGGAAGTCGCCATCGCCGGAAAAGAGGACAATATGGTCCAAATGCTCGGCCATTTCCATGGCGTCGACGGCGAGTTCGATGTCCATGTTGCCCTTGACCTTGCGCCGGCCAAGCGAATCCACGAATTCTTTCGTCGGTTTGGTGACGACTGAATAGCCGTTATAGTCCAACCAATCGACCAGCGGCCGGATCGATGAATATTCCTGATCCTCGACAAGAGCCGTATAATAGAAAGCTCTGATCAACTTGCCTCTGGATTGGAATTCTTTAAGCAGCCGCTTATAATCGATGTCAAAACCGAGTGATTTTGCTGTTGCGTATAGATTGGCGCCATCGATGAAAAGCGCAAGTCGCTCTTGGTCAGCCATAAACATATCTCTTAAGGTTATGCAGTGATAATCTTCATTATTCTTGATCCGTCACCGATGAAAGCAACGAGTAAGTCGAAGAGCAAAGTCACGAAACCTTCACGATTTTCGCGTCATGCGGGAATCACTTTAGATCAAAGAACTCCATGTGTGAAGGGTTCCCACAGCATTTTCAAGAAAGAGTCAATCAAATTTCTGAAAAAGGAACGGCAAGGCAATGAAGGCCTGCTTTGCCGACCATGCGGGAAAGCGCACCGATCAAACGGCTCGTTGACCAACAAGAACCACTTCAAAATCAAAAAGGTGGAGCTTACAAAATCTATTATGTCTAGCGACGGCGCGTCGATTCTGCTTTCCTTTTAGGGCTTGAATGTGGCGATGCTCCGCCCGCCGGTCAAGGGAGATGCGCGTCCAGGGCTTCAAATTTTGGTTTTTTTTCTCGATCGCTGTTGGGTTAGAGGGATCTGCTTCCGGCTTTTGGCTTGCCATGCGGGGGGATTAGACGCTAAATCACTTTTTTCAAAAGAGTCTCTCGAACAAGGAGCGAGCGCAGTATGGCCCGCGTCACCGTTGAAGACTGCATCGATAAGGTTGAAAATCGTTTCGAACTCGTCCTGATCGCGAGTCACCGGGCGCGCATGATCGCGTCGGGCAGCCAGATCACGGTCGACCGCGACAACGACAAAAACCCTGTCGTTTCTCTCCGGGAGATCGCGGACGCCACTTTGGCGCCGGATGATCTCAAGGAGGACTTTATCCAATCCCTGCAAAAACATGTCGAAGTGGATGAGCCGGAGGCGGAAGCCGTGCCGGCGCTGGCTTCGGCGCCGGAACAGGCGCGATCAGACGCATTGGGCGATGTTCAATTCGATCGAATGACCGAAGAGGATCTCTTGCGTGGGCTCGAGGGCCTGGTGCCGCCGACCGAAACCGAGGACGACGCCGACTGAAGGCTGGGACTTGGCGCCGCGCCCGCGCGCTCAAGCGCGGCGGCGTTATGAGATAGGGTCGCGACCGCCGCTCCGCAGCGGTCGGCCAGAATGCATTCGGCCTTTCGATGAGCGCCGCCGCATGAGCCGGCGGCGTCATGGGTCGGCGCGTAGACGGTTGGCGTCCAAATCGCGCCGAGTTGCGGGTCAATCAAAGTCATGATGCGGCAATATGAACTCGTCGATCGGGTGCGGCGCTATAATCCGCAAGCCGACGAAGTGTCGCTCAATCGCGCCTATGTCTATGCGATGAAGGCGCATGGCGCGCAAAAACGCGCCTCGGGCGACCCTTTTTTTTCGCATCCGCTCGAGGTCGCCGCGATCCTCACCGACATGAAGCTCGACGATGCGACGATCGTCGCGGCAGTCCTACATGACACTATCGAAGACACGGATTCGACCCGGGAGGAAATCGACAGGCTGTTTGGCAGCGACATCGGCCGTCTTGTCGACGGACTGACCAAGCTGAAGAAGCTGGACCTCGTCTCGAAACGCGCGGCGCAGGCGGAGAATTTCCGCAAGCTTCTTCTTGCGGTGGCCGAAGACGTGCGCGTGCTTCTCGTCAAGCTCGCCGACCGGCTGCACAATATGCGCACGCTTCATTTCATGGCGCCGGAGAAGCGGGCCCGGATCGCCGAGGAAACCCTCGATATCTATGCGCCGCTCGCCGGTCGCATGGGCATGCAGGGCATGCGCGACGAACTCGAGGATCTGGCCTTTCGTCATCTGATGCCGGAGGCCTATGCGATGATCGAGGCGAGGCTCGAGGATCTGCGCCGTAAGAATGGGAAGATCATCGCCACGATCGAGAAGGAGCTCGCCGACGAACTCGCCGCGCGCGGCATCCATGCCCATGTCGAAGGGCGCCAGAAACAGCCCTATTCCGTGTGGCGCAAGATGGAGCGCAAATCGATCGCCTTCGAGCAGCTTTCCGATATTTTCGGCTTCCGCGTCGTCGTCTCCAGCGTTGAGGATTGCTATCGCGTCATCGGCGTCGTGCATACCAAATGGGCCGTCGTTCCCGGCCGTTTCAAGGACTATATTTCGACCCCGAAGCAGAATGACTATCAATCGATTCATACGACCGTCGTCGGTCCGGGCCGTCAGCGGGCTGAACTCCAGGTGCGGACGGAGGCGATGCAGGACATCGCCCGCAACGGCATCGCCGCGCATGCGCTCTACAAGGATGGGCGCGTCGCCGATCGGGAAACGCTGACCAACGAGAGCCGCGCCTATCAATGGCTGCGCCGAACCATCGCTCTGCTGGCCGAGGGCGATACGCCCGAGGAGTTTCTCGAACATACCAAACTCGAACTGTTCCACGACCAGGTGTTTTGTTTCACCCCGAAAGGCCGCTTGATCGCCTTGCCGCGCGGCGCGACGCCGATCGATTTCGGCTATGCGGTGCATACCGACGTCGGCAATTCGGCCGTCGGCGCGAAGATCAATGGACGGCATGCGCCGCTGCTGTCCGAATTGCAAAATGGCGATGAGGTCGAGATCGCGCGAGCCGAAGGGCAGGCGCCGCCGGCGGTTTGGGAATCCCTTGTCATTACCGGCAAGGCGCGCTCGGCGATCAGGCGGGCGACGCGCGACGCCGTGCGCGCGCAATATGCCGGCCTCGGGCGGCAGATCGTGGCGCGCGCGTTTGAGCGCGCTGGCAAGCCCTACACCGAAGACAAGCTGAAAAATGTTCTTCCAAGGCTTGCGCGGGCCAGCGTCGAGGACGTGCTCGCCGCGGTCGGGCGGGGCGAAATGTTCTCGGGCGACGTCGTCAAGGCGGTGTACCCGGAGTTCATGGAAGAACGCAAGGCGGTCGCGCCCCGCCCGCGCGGCGAGGCCGGCTGGTTCGGTCTCAAGAAGGCGGCGAGCTTGGTGTTCAAGATCCCCGGCGAAGGGGTTAGCGAGCATGCCGCCAAGTCAATCCCCATTCGCGGTCTTCAGGGCGATCTTCCTGTCCGTTTCGCGCCGAATGGCGGCGCCGTTCCCGGCGATCGCATCGTCGGCATTCTGACGCCAGGCGAGGGAATTACGATCTATCCAATTCAATCCCCCGATCTCACCGCATTCGACGAACAGCCCGAACGCTGGCTTGACGTGCGGTGGGATATCGAGGATGGCCGCCAGGATTTTTTTCCGGCGCGAATCGTGATAACCGCGATCAATGAACCTGGCACCTTGGGGACCATCGCGACGGTGATCGGCGACCACTCCGCCAATATCGATAATATCGTCATCAAGGCGCTTACAGCCGATTTCCGCGAAATGATTGTCGACATCGAAGTCAATGACTTGAAGCATTTGAACGCAATCATTTCGAATTTGCGGGCGCGGCCCGTGGTCAGCAAGGTCGAGCGGGTGAACGGATAGATGTGCGGATCGCGCGCCTTGCGCCTCGGCGTCAACGTCGATCATGTTGCGACATTGCGCAATGCGCGCGGCGGGACTTTTCCCGATCCGCTGCGCGCCGCGCTCCTTGCGATCGAGGCTGGCGCCGACGGAATCACGGCGCATCTGCGCGAAGACCGGCGCCACATCAATGATGACGACATGGCGCGGATCAAGGCCGTCATTTCAAAGCCGCTCAATTTCGAAATGGCGGCGACGGAACTGATGCTCGATATCGCCCTCAAGACCAGGCCGCACGCGGTCTGCCTCGTGCCGGAGAAGCGGACGGAACGCACCACCGAGGGCGGCCTCGACGTCGTCGGCGGACATCATTATCTGAAGCCTTTCGCCTCCGAACTCGGACGCGTGGGGATCAGGGTCTCGCTCTTCATCGAGCCCACGATCGAGGCGATCGAAGCGGCGGTTTCGATCGGCGCGCCAGTTGTCGAACTCCACACCGGCGCTTGGTGCAATGCGCTGTCGCTTGGCGAGGAGATCAAAGCGGAACAGGAATTCGGCCGCCTCAAATCAGGCGCCGCGCACGCGGCCCTATGCGGCCTAGAGTGCCACGCCGGCCATGGCCTCGATTTCGATACGGCGCGCAAGATCGCCGGCCTGCCGCAGATCGTGGAATTAAATATAGGCCACTTTCTGATCGGCGAGGCGATTTTCATAGGTCTCGCCGCGGCCATCGCCAAGATGCGCGCCGCGATCGAGGCGGGGCGGGCGCAGGAGATGGCGAAGGCGCTCTAGAGCATGATGCCGAAAAGTGGAAACCGGTTTTCGGACGACATCATGCTCTAACTCTTTGATGAGAGGCGGATTCAGACTTTGGACGAGATCGCGTTGCGATTCCGTCCAAAGTCATCCGGCTCTAGCATTCCATATTTTGGAGATTCTGAATCGCTGATGCTCTGCGCGCATCAGGGGTGATTATGTCATCGGTACGCTGGCGGACCCGGATGCGGTTCCAATCATTGATGAAGCCGGGTTTCTGAAGTAGGGCGAGGCCTCATCCGGCGTTGGGCGCCAATATAGCGGCCGGCCCGGCAAGATCGCCAACCGCAAGTTCGGCGCGTTCGCTGCTTATGCGTCTTGCATATCGGCGGCCGATCATCACAAATTTGTGCGCTGATCCCAACGGTCCTATTCCCGACATGTTTGGCGGCCATCACGTCTGTCGAAATCCGTTTGTTAACCTTTCAGCAAGGGTCGAGAGGTTCATAAGAGCCTTGATAGTCTCGCGGATCCTCACCTGGATAGACGCTCAATTTTGCAGAAGCGAAACCATATGCCGCTGGCGTTCTTGCGTGCTGCAGCGCGGCCCTGCGGCATCGCCGCGTGGTTGGCTTTCGCGGCTGCGCTCTTTGTTTCCGGCTGCGCCTCGTCGGGTCTCTCCGAGCTGACCGAAGCATCAATGGAGTCCCGCGCGCTTTCCGTCTTCGTCGTCTCGACCCGAAAGGGTGAGCGCGGCGCGGCGAGCGAGACAGGGGTGGAGGGCGGCGCGCGCGCGTCTCTGCAGATGATCGGCGTGCCGCCGGAGCATGCGCCGGGACAATTGGAGCGGCCTAGCTTTGGTTCAGAGGATCCGCGGAAACATTTTGTCGCGTTGAAGCGGCGCGGGCTCGACGAGGCCGCGTTTCTTTCAGAGCTTGCGACGCATATCTCCGGACGCATCGGCTCGAACCGCGACCTCCTGCTCTATGTGCATGGCTTCAACACAGGCTATGACGAAGCCCGGTTCAGGCTTGCCCAGATCGTCGCCGATGGGCGCTTCGGCGGCGTTCCGGTCCTGTTTACTTGGCCATCGGCCAACAGCCTTCTCGACTATGGGGCCGCCAAGGAAAGCGCCACCATTTCCCGCGACGCCTTGGCGCGGCTGATCCATCAGCTGGCCGAGACGCCAGGCGTTGGCCGCCTGCATGTTCTCGCCCATTCGATGGGCGCCTGGCTCACCATGGAGGCCTTGCGCGAAAACGCCATCGCCGGCAGTCCCGATCTCAACGGCCGGCTTGGCGAAGTCATGCTCGCGGCGCCGGACATCGATCTAAAAGTCTTCCGGCAGCAGCTGGCCCGGATCGATCCGTCCCATGTCTCCGTTCTGGTCGCCTCCAACGATCGGGCGCTCTCGATTTCGCGGACGCTCGCCGGCGACCGCGCGCGTCTGGGCGCGCTCGACCCGACCAATCCGAGCGAACGGGCGGCGCTCGAGGGGCTCGGCGTGAGAGTCTATGATCTTTCGCGCGAGTCGACCGAAATCATCGGCCATGGCACCTACGCCAATGCGCCGCAGGTCGTGCGCACGATCGGCGCGCAGATTGCCGAACCGAGGCCCCAGGACGCCAGCGTCCAAGCCGTGCTCGGCGACAAGCCGGTCGATCCAAAAATCACGGCGGCTCCCCTGCCGCCTATCGTCGCCCCCTCAAGCGGCGCCGCTGCCCCTGCTCCGTAAGTCCCGGCGCAGGAGTTGCTTGACAATTGCGATGGAACCTTTCCGCTCGGCGCAAGTTAAAGAATTTACAGCCTTTTATGCATTTGCGGCGAAGCTTGGCGTTTGCGCTGGAGACAAGGTGCCGTTGGAGCGGCGACATATCTGTTCTATCGGGATCTTTTCTATAGAAAACTTGGCAATATTGTTTTTGCGGCGCAGGCATTCATGTCGGCTGAGATAGATGCTTTTGCAAATTTTATTTGCTTTTAGGCTAATTAGGCGCAGCTTCTGGCGTCGATCATCGCGGATGCGAAATGTTAAGGCGGATGTTGCTGCAATGCAGCACAACTAATCTGCATTGACGTCACAATAAGTTTAGCATTAACGTTTAATATACTTTTTTGTCGCTTCGGTTCAGCTTACGTTAAGCGGCGATGGTGAATGCTCAATCTTGCATGCGAGATTCGATATGCGCGTAGAGTGAGGGTGTCATGTGTTTGATCGCGGAAATCGTCCACACGTGTTCGAATGAGAAAGTGGCCCAGGCCGCCGTCGCTTCGATCGGTTCGGATTTCGCCGGCAAAGTCGGCGCGACTGCGAGCGCGCACGGGATGTCGGTTGGCGCCTTTACGGCTCACACGGTGCTGCAATTCGACCGGATCCGCGGAGAGCAGCAACGCAAGGCCATTCATGAGGCAATGCGGGGTTCCGATCAGCCGATCTTGTCGGGCCTCCAGCATATTCTTCGCCCGGTTGTCGAAGCGAATATGTGAACTCTCGGCGGCTTAACCCCTTTCGACGCGCATGGTCGCCAATGCCGCGCGGTGCGTAAGGAGCCACCCGCGCGCTCAAGTCCACTCTGACGCGGCCATTCCTCCTCCGCCTGCGCACATCTGACGATAGCGCTTTACGGGTGGGACTCACGCGTTTTCGCGGAATGGGTCGCCTTCAAGATGCTCATGCGTCTCAATCTCTTCGATGATCTTCGCCATGAAAGCGTCGAGATCAGCCGGCGAGCGGCTGGTGATGAGGCTATCGTCAACGACCACCTCCCTGTCGATCCATATGCCGCCGGCGTTTTCGATATCGGTCTTGATCGATCTCCAGGAGGTTAGCTGGCGACCCTCGACGACGTCAGCCTCGACCAGCAGCCAAGGCGCGTGACAAATCGCGGCCACGATCTTGCCGCAGTGCAGAAAGTCGCGGATGAGTTCAAGGGCGTCCTCATTGGTCCGCAAGGCGTCTGGATTCATCTGCCCGCCAGGGAGGATCAAGCAGTGAAAATCGGCGGCGTCGACTGAGCTGATGGCGAGGTCGACATCGACGCTTTCCCCCCAATCCTTGTCTTTCCATCCTCGGATTTGTGGGCCGTGCGGCGCCGCGATGAGCACGGAAGCGCCGGCGTCCTGCAATCTATGCAATGGCGTCAGAAGTTCCGATTGTTCGAATCCATCCGTCGCCATGATAAGAACCTTCGCGGCGCGAATTGTCGGCATGATCTTCCTCCATGGAATGGATGAGAGGAAAACCAGCTGCGTGATGCAAGGTTCCATCGGCGGACGAGCCAGAGTGGCGCAGGCGCGCCAACGGAACTTTACTTGAGGGGGGGCAGGGAGCTGGCGCGCCGAGTCCATGCGAGCCTGCTCGAACGCCTTGAACCGGAGCAAGTCCATTCTGACCAGATGGACCCCTCCGATGGGCAAGCGCTCTAACTGGAAAATGCTCTAATTGCCGGTGCGGCGCGCCCAGGGCCGGGTCGACTCCGCGGCTTCAACGCCAAGGCCAGGCTGATAGAAAAGGCCGAGGCCGGGCCGGCGTCCGGCCGTGAGCAGCCGGACAGTCGCCGGGTCGCTGATTTCAAATGCATCGAAGCCGCAGCGGGCCAGCAATTGCAACTGATCGAACAGGATGTCGCCTACCGCCCGCAATTGCCCGCAAAAACCATAATCGCCGCGGATCTGATGCGCCATTGAGAAGCCGCGGCCATCGGAGAATTTGGGAAAATTGACGGCGACGAGGGCGAGGCGGGGAAGATCTTGCGCGATCGCTTGGACCGCCGCGCCGGGCTCGAGCCGCAGGCCGATCGGAATATTGGCGGTCTCGAATTGTTCGCGCTTCTCTTGCCATTGCGGCAGCGTCAGGATGACTTTGCCATCGAGTGGAAACGCCTCGTCCGGCGCTGCGGATCGCCAGTCATCGGCGACGAATGCGTCATTGGTGAACAAGAATGCCATGTTCTTAGATGTCCGAAGCAGCATCGCGCGCGGGCGCGTCAAGCGGATGCGGGAGAGGTTGAGAAAGCGCTTGCGTATGCAGCCCGCATTCTAGCTTGCCTTTGTCGCGCCAGCGCCCGGCGCGCGCGTCTTCGCCCGGCTTCACCGGCGAGGTGCAAGGGATGCAGCCGATCGAGGGATAGCCTTTGGCGACGAGCGGGTGGCGCGGCAAGGCATGCGCATCGAGATAGCCGATCAGTTCGCGCGCGGACCAGCCGGCGAGCGGATTGACTTTGATGCGGCCTCCTTCGCCCTCGACCTCGAACAACGCCAGGGCAGCCCGCGTCGTCGCTTGAAAGCGCTTGCGGCCGGTGATCCAGGCGTCGAAACCTTCGAGCGCTTTGGCCAGCGGAGCGACCTTGCGAATCTCGCAGCAACGATCCGGGTTGTTGGCCCAAAGGAAGGTTTCGGGATCTTCCTGCGCGAGCTGGTTTTGATCGGGTCCGATGTTGATCACGTTGCGGAGGTCAAGACGCGCGATCAGCGCGTCGCGATAGGCGAGAGTCTCTGGAAAGAGGACCCCAGTGTCGATGAAAAGGACCGGCGCGGCTCTATCGATTTCTGCGACCATATGGAGCAGCACGGCGGATTCAGCGCCAAAGCTCGAGACAAGAGCGATCTTGCCGGGGAACAGATCCGCAATGACGAAACGAAGAAATTTCGCCGCATCCATCGCGGCGAATTTGGCCGACAGCCGGCTCGCGGCGTCGGCGTCCGCGAAAAGCGCCACATCAGTCGCGCTCATAAAGCGCCTCCTTGAACGGCTCGATTCCAACCCGCCGGAAGGCGGCGAGAAAATCTTCGTCGCGCTCCTTGCGGACTTTCAAATAGGTGTCTACGACCGTCTCGATCGCATCGACGATTTCATCTGATGAAAAGCTGCGGCCGGTGATCGCGCCGACATTGCAGGTTTCGTCCGCCGAGCCGCCGAGCGTGATCTGATAGGCTTCGCCGCCGCTTTTATCGAGGCCGAGAATTCCGATATGGCCGACATGATGATGCCCGCAGGCATTGATGCAGCCCGAGATATTGATCTTGAGCTCGCCGATCTCCTCGGCTCGCGCGCCATCGCCGAAGCGTTCCGAAATGCGTTGCGCGACGGGAATCGAGCGCGCCGTCGCCAGCGCGCAATAGTCGAGGCCAGGGCAGGCGATGATGTCGGTCACGAGGCCTGTATTGGCGGTGGCGAGCCCATGTTCCTGAAGCGCGTCGAAGACTTGCGGCAAATCGTCCAGCGCGACATGCGCGAGGACGAGGTTCTGTTCATGCGCGACGCGAATTTCGCTTTGCGAATAGGTTTCTGCGAGATCGGCCACGGCCTCCATCCATTCCGCGCTGGCGTCGCCGGGAATGCCGCCGATCGGCTTTAGCGATATCGTGACGATGCCATATCCCTGAACCTTATGCGGCGCGACATTTTGCGCAACGAAGCGGGCGAAGGCCGGATCCTTGGCCTTGCGCGCCGCGAGCGGAGCCGAGACATCCGCGCGCGCGGGCAGGGCGGGGGGAGCGAAATAGGCGCGGATGCGGTCGATATCCGCCTGCGGCAAGGTCAGGGCCTCGTCGCGATGATCGGCGAATTCGGCCTCGACGGCGGCGCGAATGGCCTCGGCGCCTTTTTCATGCACCAGAATTTTAATGCGCGCCTTATATTTATTGTCGCGTCGACCTTCGAGATTATAGATCCTCAGCACTGCGTTGGTATAGGCGAGGAGATCGGCCTTCGGCAGAAAGTCGCGGATCTTATGCGCGACCAAAGGCGTGCGGCCAAGGCCGCCGCCGATATAGACGGAAAAGCCAACTTCGCCATCGGCGTTCCTGACGATCTGGTAGCCGATGTCATGCACCTGAATCGCGGCGCGATCCTTGGCCGCGCCATTGACCGCGATCTTGAATTTGCGCGGCAGAAACGAATATTCCGGATGCAGCGAAGACCATTGCCGTAAAATTTCGGCGTAGGGGCGGGGATCTTCGATCTCGTCCGCGCTGGCGCCGGCGAATTGATCCGACGTGACATTGCGGATGCAATTGCCCGAGGTTTGAATCGCGTGCATTTCGACTTCGGCGAGTTCATTCAAAATGTCGGGACAATCGGCGAGCGCCGGCCAGTTGAACTGAATGTTCTGCCGCGTCGTGAAATGGCCATAGCCTTTGTCGTAGCGCCGGGCGATGAAGGCGAGCTTGCGCAACTGCCGCGACGATAGCGTGCCGTAGGGAATGGCGACCCGGAGCATATAGGCGTGCAATTGCAGATAGACGCCGTTCATCAGCCGCAACGGTTTGAACTGGTCCTCGTCCAATTCGCCGGAAAGCCGGCGGGCGACCTGGTCGCGGAACTGCTCCACGCGGCCGGCGACAAAAGTTTTGTCGAATTCGTCATAGAGGTACATGTCAGCTCCGCTCGGTCCGAGCCACTCGAGGTCCGGCATGTGGCGTGAAATCGATTGTCGGGCCGCGCGCTCGGATCGCGTCGCGCAGGCTCAAGGCGTTCAAGCCATTGTCGCCGGAGGCGACCTCCACCGCGAAGGGATCGACGATGAGATTGCGCTTTGCATCAATGCGGGCGGCGCCGAGCGCGGCTTCAACTTCCGCCTCGCTGGCGAGAATTTGCCCAAGGTCGATATTCTCGCGCCACGATCCGGCGCCCTCGAAATAGACCACGATTCCATCGGAGAGACGATTTGCGGAAATGACTTTGGACATGGCTCGTTTGAGGCGTTGGCAAAGGGTGAAGGCGCATATAGAGCATATAACAGCGTTTGGCGAGGATTAAAGATTTAATAACATAACTAATATGTAAATACTATCTCCCTAGGCCCCGATCCCTCGCTAGCCTCAATCCCACAAGCTCGATAAAATCTATTTGCTTTGTTCGTAAATACTGGCCTAATGGGTTGGGCCGCGCCTCTGCGGTCGGATATTGTGCTGAAAGGTTGGTTTCTTGTCCCTGGCGATACGGCGTCAATCGATCTTGCCGGGATTCGGTCTGACCCTCGGCTATACGCTTGTGTATCTCGGCGTGATCGTGCTGCTTCCGCTCGCGGTGCTTGTCTTGCGCGCCAGCAGTCTGGGATTGGCGGGACTGTGGGACATCGCGACCGAGCCGCGCATTCTCGCCGCGCTGCGGACC
Organism: Methylocapsa aurea; assembly: GCF_000746085.1. GTDB lineage: Bacteria > Pseudomonadota > Alphaproteobacteria > Rhizobiales > Beijerinckiaceae > Methylocapsa > Methylocapsa aurea. Next base: position 56,852 of record NZ_JQKO01000017.1, read on the forward strand.
AGCTTCAGCCTCGCCCTGGCGGCCGCGGCGATCAATGTCATTTTTGGCGGGATCGTCGCTTGGGTCTTGGCGCGCTATGACTTCCCGGGCCGCCGCCTGCTCGACGCTGCGGTTGACCTGCCTTTCGCCTTGCCGACCGCCGTGGCGGGCATTGCGCTGGCCGCGATCTATGCGCCAAATGGCTGGATCGGCGCCTTGATCGCGCCGCTTGGATGGAAGATCGCCTATACGCCGCTCGGCATCGTCGTGGCTCTCGTCTTCATCGGCCTGCCCTTTATCGTGCGGACGGTGCAGCCTGTCATCCTGGAGCTTGAACAGGATGTGGAGGAAGCCTCGGCGACGCTCGGCGCGGCGCGCATGCAGACGCTCGTCCGCGTCATTCTTCCAACCCTTGCGCCGGCGCTTCTGACCGGCTTCGCATTGGCCTTTGCGCGGGGCGTCGGCGAATATGGTTCGGTGATCTTCATCGCCGGCAATTTGCCATTCGTCTCGGAAATCGCGCCGCTGCTCATCATCGTCAAGCTCGAGCAATTCGACTATGCCGGCGCGACGGCGATCGCGACGCTGATGCTCGCCGCTTCCTTTCTCATTCTATTGACGATCAACCTGATTCAAGCCTGGAGCCGAAGGAGAATGGGTCATGTCTGAGACCCTTGCTGAGTGGGAGACCCGGCCCGCGAAAATCGCCTGGGCGCCGAAGACTTTTGCGATCACTTTCTCCAAAAGCCCAGTGGCGGGCGAGGGGCCGGTTCTCGCCAGCATTCTCGTCGGCGTCACGCTGGTCTTTCTGCTTCTTTTCCTGGTGCTGCCGCTCGCGGTTGTCTTCTACGAGGCTTTCGCCAATGGCTTTGCGGTCTATTGGGAGGCCTTGAACGCGCCGGACGCGCGCTCGGCCATCTGGCTCACCCTCACGGTTGCGGCGATCGCGGTTCCGCTGAACATTGTTTTCGGCCTTGCGGCGGCCTGGGCGATCGCTAAATTTCGCTTCGCCGGAAAGAGTTTCCTGATCACGCTCATCGATCTGCCCTTTTCGGTTTCGCCGGTGGTCGCGGGTCTGATCTATGTCCTCCTGTTCGGCGCCCAAGGCCTTTTCGGGCCTTGGCTCAAGGCCCATGACATCGAGATCATTTTCGCCGTTCCGGGCATTGTGCTGGCGACGATATTTGTCACCTTCCCCTTCGTCGCGCGCGAGCTGATCGCCCTGATGGAGGATCAAGGGACAGGCGATGAGGAGGTCGCCCTTTCCCTCGGAGCGAGCGGCGTCGCGACTTTCTTTCGCGTGACCCTGCCCAATATCAAATGGGCGCTGCTGTATGGGGTGCTCCTCTGCAACGCCCGCGCGATGGGTGAGTTCGGCGCGGTGTCGGTTGTGTCCGGTCATATCCGCGGATTGACCAACACCATGCCGTTGCATGTCGAAATTCTCTACAATGAATATAACATCACGGCGGCTTTTGCGGTCGCTTCGCTTCTGGCGCTTTTGGCGCTCGTCACTCTCGTCGCCAAGACCCTGCTCGAGACGCGCTTCAAGGACGCCCTCCCCGGGAAATCGCGCGGGCATTGACGTAAAAGGCAAAAGTTCATGCAGATACGCGCGGTCGACATTTTCAAGAATTTTACCGGTTCATCGGCGCGGCCGGCCCTCGACGGCGTCAGCCTCGATGTTGGCAGCGGCGAACTGGTCGCCTTGCTTGGCCCCTCCGGCTCGGGCAAGACGACGCTGTTGCGAATCATCGCCGGCCTCGACTTTCCCGATCGCGGCTCAGTCTATTTTGGCGATGAAGACGCCTCGAAAAAGACCGTCCAGGAGAGGCGCGTCGGATTCGTTTTCCAAAATTACGCTCTGTTCAAGCATCTGACCGTCGCTGAAAACATCGCCTTCGGGCTCGAGGTTCGCGATCGTCAGACGCGCCCGCCGAAGGCCGAAATCAGGCGGCGCGCGCTCGAACTACTAGACCTCGTCCAATTGACCGGGCTTGAGAAACGCAGGCCGGCGCAATTGTCGGGCGGACAGCGCCAGCGGGTGGCGCTCGCTCGGGCGCTCGCGGGGGAGCCGAGGGGTCTTTTGCTCGACGAGCCTTTCGGCGCCCTTGACGCCAAGGTCCGGCGCGACTTGCGCAGCTGGCTCCGCGAAATTCATCTCCGAACCGGACATACGACGACATTCGTGACGCATGATCAGGACGAGGCGCTTGAGCTCGCCGATCGCGTCGCGGTCCTCAACCACGGCCATATCGAGCAAGTCGGCTCGCCGGACGAAATCTACGATCATCCGGCGACGCCTTTCGTGCATGGGTTCATCGGCGAGGCGAGCGCGCTGACGGTCGATTTAAGGGCGGGAAACCTGTTCATCGGCAACCATCAATTGCCGCTTCCAGGCAGGAGCGGCCGGACCGGGAGGGGCAGGCTTTTCGTGCGGCCGCAGGACATCGTGATCGGCGAAGGCGATGCCAATGGCATCGAAGCGGAAATCGTCGCGGTGCGGCGCGCCGGCGCGACGAGGCGGGCGGAAATCGTCATCCCGGCCGATGCCGGGCGCGTCGAAATCGATGCGCCGGCGGCGGTCAATTTTCGTCCCGGCGAGCGGATCCCGATCCGCTTTCTGCGCGGAACGTTTTTTCTCGACGGCGAAGGCGCAGCGTCCAGTCTTTGCTAGTCCACCGTGGGGAAGGGCGATCGCCATTTCACCATGAAGAGGCGGCTTCGGCCGCCCGCCGAGGCTCGGCGATGTCATCCGCCGTTCCCCGCCACCTGCATTTGTCGTGGCGGCTGCCGCCTCGATAGGGGCAATCGGGGGCAAATCCTTCTTCAGGGCTCTGGATGGGGCGGCATAGGCCGCGTCCCTGCCGCCTGAGCGGCGCGGCCCGAGAAAATCCGAACCCTCCGGTCTGGGTCCTTGCGCAAAAGCCTGGCCCGGCGCCATGCGGCTTGCCGAACACATTCGAGCCCTTATATCGCTCTATGGCAATCGTGCGGTCTTTTGTGCTAGCAATCGGAAGCGCGGGCATTCCCTCGCCGGGTGAGACGATTTTGCTTTTCGCCTCGTTCTCCACTGCCGCCTTACTCGGCCCCCTGTCTGGGGCGTCATCGCTTCGTGGGGGGCTGCTGAATCGGGGACAATCGAGGGGCGATCGGAGGGCGCATGTAAATGGTCGCTTCTTGCGCGCCGCACCGGCCTCGTCGGCGGACGAGAGAAGCCGAATCCACGATTTCTCAACCGGGAGGCGGTCGAGACCTTGTTCGAGCCAGCGCCTCGCAGTTTGGAGCCTTAAGTGTTCTTGAACGATATCCAGCCGCTCATTATCCAACATGGTTATTGGGCTGTTTTCCTGATCGTCATGCTGGAAAGCGCTGGCTTGCCGCTCCCCGGCGAGACGGCCTTGCTGCTCGCTGGAGCCTATGCTGGGGCCACCGGAAACCTCGACATTTCCTATGTCATCGCGGCGGCGGCGGCGGGCGCCATCATTGGCGACAATATCGGTTTTTGGGTCGGCCGGACATGGGGCGCCAATCTTCTCGTGCGCTACGGAAGGTTCATCCATTTGCCTGAGGGACGGCTGAAGCTCGGACAATATTTGTTCAAGAAGCATGGCGCGAAAATCGTATTCTTCGGCCGCTTCGTCGCTTTTCTAAGGGTTCTCGCGGCCTTGCTCGCCGGCGTCAACAAATACAGTTGGGGCCAATTTCTCTTCTACAACGCCACTGGCGGCATTGTTTGGGCGGGCGTGATGGGGATCGGCTCTTATGTTTTCGGCGATGCGGTTCATCGCGTCAGCGGCCCGCTCGGAATTGCCGCGCTCATAGGGGTTGTCGGCGGCGCCGTCGCCTTCATGATTATCGTTCGCCGCGAAGAAAGGAAGATGGAGAAGCGCTTGGCGGCGGTCCGCGACGGCGATCTTCAAACCCTGCTGTGATGAATTTTATTTGGATCCGCGCGTTCAGCGAGACCCCTGTTGCGGCCCTTGCCGAGATCGTCGCCCCCGCCCGCAGCGGCGGGCGCCGTCGGGCGGGGGGGGGAGCATAGGCCTCAAAGCCAGCGTCGGCCGCTTGAACCGGCGCCATAAGCGTTGCGGCCAACCAAAAGATGCCAAACATAAAGGACTATGACGGAGCCGGCCGTCGCGCCGAGCAGTCCGGCTCCTTGATCTAATCGGTACCATCCGATCGTCTGGCCGAGCCAGGTCGCCACAAAGGCTCCGCTGATTCCGAGCAGGATCGTCATGATGAAGCCGCTCGGATTATAAGGCGCTGGATAGATAAAGCGCGCGATAAGTCCAGCGACCAGGCCGATGATGAGAATCCAGATAATATGCATGAGCGTCTTACCTCGCCAGTTGCGATTGATGCGAGGTGAACGCCGCCGCGATGCGGTGGTTGCTTGGAGCCGGGCCAAGCACCGCGTCCTTCAACTCCGCTCCAGCCGAGCGATCAGGCTTGAGGTGTCCCATCTCGCGCCGCCCATGCTCTGGACCTCGGCGTAGAATTGATCAATGAGGGCGGCGACGGGCAGGCTGGCGCCGTTGCGGCGCGCTTCCTCGAAGCAGATCGCCAGATCCTTGCGCATCCAGTTCACCGCGAAGCCGAAGTCGAACTGGCCCGCGATCATCGTCTTGTGCCGGTTTTCCATCTGCCAGGACTGCGCTGCGCCCTTCGAAATAACCTCGATGACCGCGTGCGGGTCGAGGCCCGCGCATTTGGCGAAATGGAGGCCTTCGGCCAGAGCCTGCACGAGCCCCGAAATGCAGATCTGATTGACCATTTTCGTCAGCTGGCCGGAGCCGGTTGGCCCCATCAGGCGGCAGGCTTTCGCATAAGACAAGATGACCGGCTCGGCCCTGGCGAAATCCGCCGGATCGCCGCCGCACATGATGGTCAGCGCGCCAGTCTCGGCGCCGGCCTGTCCGCCCGAAACCGGCGCGTCGATGAAGCCTTGTCCTGACGCTTGCGCAAGCGCGTGAAGCTCGCGCGCGACTCCGGCCGAGGCGGTGGTGTGATCGACGAAGACAGCGCCCTTCGCCAGCCCGCCGAAGGCCCCGTCTTCCCCAATCGCCACCGCGCGGAGGTCGTCATCATTGCCGACGCAGGCAAACACAAATTCCTGTCCGGCTGCGGCTGCGCGGGGCGTCGGCTCCAAACGGCCGCCGAATTCTGCTACCCATTGCGCGGCTTTTTTGCCGGAGCGGTTGTAGACGGTGACCTCGTGGCCCTTCTTTTGAAGGTGGCCGGCCATGGGATAGCCCATGACGCCGAGGCCAAGGAAAGCGACCTTCGCCATTGCTGCCTTTCCGCGCGATTCCCATCATGGCCGCGCCTATCAATTCAGCGGATCGCGAATGCCCGCGCCCGCACCCGCATCGCACTAGTTGATGGCGAAATCAAAATATTTGGCGCTGATCTTGGCGTAGGCGCCATCAGCCTTGCTTGCATCCAATGCCTTTTCGAACATCGCTTTGAGCGTCTCATCTTGTTTGCGAAGGCCGATGCCGACGCCGTCTCCAAAATAGGCCGGGTCGCGCGGGACGTCGGCAATGAGCATACAGCATTGCGCTTCTCTGCGCGTCTTTAGGAAGTCGGCAATTGCGTCCTTGTCGCCGAGAACGGCGTCCAGGCGCCCTTCCGCCAGATCGAGAATCGCTTCTTCCAGGGTGGCGTAGGGATGGATCTCAGACTGCTTATAGAGATCCTCGACATAGGCCTGATGGGCGCCGCCAGATTCGACGCCGATGTTTTTGTCGGCGAGTCCGGCCGGACTTGCATCCTTGACGCCGTCCTCGCGCAAAGCCAGGAACGCGGACGGCATCTGGATGTATGGCTTGCTGAACGCGATCTTTTCGCGCGCCTCGTCGGTGATTTCCATGGCGGCCATGATCGCATCATATTGATGATCGAGCAGGCCTGGAACGAGGCTGTCCCAGTCTTGTGCGACGAAACTGCAGGACACGTTCATGCGGGCGCAGAGATCGCGCGCGAGATCGATTTCGAACCCGGCGAGCTCATTATTGTCGAGGTAATTATAGGGCGGACGCGCGCCTTCGCTGGCGATCTTGACTGCGGTCCAGACTGTTGCGTCGCTTGCTTTGGAGCCAGAGGAAAGCGGCGCCGCGCAGGCGAGGAGCAAAAACATCCAGCGCAAGAACATCCAACGCAAGAACCACCAACCGAAAGACGCCAGATTGAGGCGGGGGGCCCATAGAAGAAAATCAGTCGGGGCGCGTGCAAACAGGGACCTGCTCCTCGGGTTTTCCGAGAGCGCTTTCCGATCGAATGGAGTCCTTCGATCGATCAGAAATCGCTCCAGTGCTAAAGAGGTTGAGCACGATCCCAGGACGCTGGGCGCCTTTTGGCCAAGATCATGCGTTGACGCCTGAAGATTACAAGCATGATCGCTGCAATGTGAAGCCGCGATGTTTCAGATTTCAAAATAATGCGCGGCGGGCGCTGCTTGCGCATCTATCCCCTGTCCGCCTCGCTGTCTGCCGCACAATCGACCAAGCGTCTTATTTCGGCTTTCGAAGCTAGAGGCAAGCAGCGGTTTCGATGTTCCCCGCGGCGCTTTGGAAGCCCGAACGAAAGCTGTCCTCATACGAAAATGTATCGGTCCCGACAGATTGGCGCAGGTCTTGCTGTTGCAGCGCCAATCGAATGCAGCGCCAATCGAAGCCGAGGCGGGACCTTTAATGCGCCTCGGAGCCGACAAAGCGCGACATGGCCCGATGCCAGATGGCTGCCGCGATTGAATGGAATGCGACAAGCCTCTATATGTCCGGCGGCGACGTCAGGAATGGAGCGATATCAGGAATGGTCAGCGATCAAGACGTTCTCACCGCGCTTCAATCCGTGCCCGGTCCCGACGGGAAGACCCCTCTGCCGCAGTCAGGCGCTCTCGCCGGTCTGTCGATCAAGGATGGGAAGGTCTATCTCTCGATCGCGATCGATCCGAAGCAATCGGCGGCGCTGGAGCCCATGCGGGCCGCCGCCGAGACGGTTGTGCGGAAGTTGAGTGGCGTCGCCAATGCGCTGGTCAGCCTCACCGCGGAAATGCATCCGGCCCCGCCGCCGGCGGCGGCAAAGCCGGCTGCGCCGCGCAGCATCGCCATCCCGGGGATTTCAAACATTATCGCGGTGGCCTCTGGCAAAGGCGGTGTCGGAAAGTCAACAACCTGCGTCAATCTGGCGCTGGGCCTTGCCGCGCTCGGTTGGCGCGTCGGCATCCTTGACGCTGACATTTACGGGCCGTCGCTGCCGCGCCTGCTCGGGCTCAAGGCCAAGCCGGAAGCGCAGGGCCGATTGATGCAGCCGCTCGAGGCCTATGGCGTCAAGGCCATGTCGATTGGATTCTTGGTCGAAGAAGAGGATCCGATGATCTGGCGCGGGCCGATGGTGATGGCCGCGATCCAGCAATTGCTGCGCGAGGTCGCCTGGGGCGAGCTTGACTGTCTCCTTGTCGACATGCCGCCGGGCACCGGGGATGCGCAGCTGACCTTGGCGCAAAATGTGCCGCTCGCCGGCGCGGTCGTGGTGTCAACGCCGCAGGATCTCGCGCTGATCGACGCCCGTCGGGGAATCGCCATGTTCAATAAGGTCGACGTGCCGGTCTTGGGCATCATCGAGAACATGAGCTATTTCCTCTGTCCGCATTGCGGCGGCCGCTCGGATATTTTCGCCCATGGCGGAGCGCGTCACGAGGCCGAAAGATATGGCGTGCCGTTCCTGGGCGAAGTGCCGCTCCACATGGGCATTCGCGAAAACTCCGACGCCGGCCGCCCGGTCGTCGCCACCGATCCCGATGGCGCGCACGCAAAAATCTATCGCGCCATCGCCGGGCAGATCAAGGAAAGGCTGGAGAGGGGCCGCGCGCGAGTCGCGCCGAAGATTTTCATCGAGTGATATGGCCGGGCGATGCAGTCATGGGCGGGCGAGGGCCCGCCTTGGGGCGTCTACGGCAGTCCCTTGACGAGGGCGGTCAGAACGCCGATCGAAACGACAAGCATGCCGCCGATCTTGATCGTGAGGCGATGCTCCAAGAGCGTCAGATCGTCCTTGGTCGCAACCTGATCCTGAAAGGCGTCGGCAAGCGCATCTGCGACGCCTTCGGCTTGTTCAGGCGTAAAATGCGCCTTTTCCCGTAAGGAACGGGCAAGCCTCAAGGTATCGAAGGGAATCGCGCTCATGCCGCCAATATGGTTGCAGAGCGCGCCTTTGTCCACCTCCGTGCGATCCTGTAGGTGGCATTCCGCCCACGCGCCATAGCAGCTAGAGCGCTTTCCGATCGAATGGAATCATTCGATCGATCAGAAATCGCTCCAGCGTCAAAGAGTCTGAGCATCTTCTCATCGAACAGACTGAACCAATCTGTTCGGAATAGGCTCTAAAGCGCGCGGAGGAACTGCACCAAATCGCGCTTTTCGTCTTGTGTCAGCTTGGTCTCGAGGACCAGATTGAAGAACTCGACCGTATCGTCGAGGGTCATGAGCCGGCCGTCGTGCAGATAGGTCGGGGAATCTTTGATGCCGCGAAGCGGAAATGTTTTGATCGGGCCATCGGCGCTGGCGAACCTGCCATTGATCATGACTGGCTTGTAAAACCGCTCGACCTTCAAATTATGCATCAGGTTGTCGGTATAATAGGGAGGCGTGTGGCAGGTCGAGCATTGCCCCTTGCCGAAGAAAATCGCCTGCCCGCGCAGCTCCGCCTCGGTTGCCTTGGCGGCGTCGAGCTTGCCGAACAGGTCGAGCTTCGGCGCCGGCGGGAAGTCGAGGAGCTCCTGAAACTCCGCCATGGCGTGGACCTGGCTGCCGCGTTCGAGAATATTGACGCCTTTCTTGGTGGCGATGACCGGATCGCCGTCAAAATAGGCGGCGCGCTGTTCGAACTCGGTGAAATCCTCGACCGACTTCAAGGCCCGCTGCGAGCCGAAGAGACGCTGGATGTTCACGCCGCGCAGCGTCGGCGTTTCAATCCGATGGCGAAATTCCTGGGGACGGATATCGCCCACGAGATGGGTGGCCGAGTTCGTGTGGCCGTTCGCATGACAATCGAGGCAGGCGACGCCGCGGCTCGCTTTTTCCGAGCGGCGATCTTCCGTTTGGTTGAACTGCTGCTGCGGGAACGGCGTCACGAGAAGACGCAAGCCCTCGATCTGTTTGGGATTGAGAATCCCGTTGAAGAGCTCGTAATAATTCGCGATGGTGACGAGCTTGCCTTGCGTGACGTCGCCGAGGTCCGGACGCGTGGTGAGGTAGATCGGCGCCGGAAACTCGGGAAGAAGGTGGTTCGGAAGGTCGAAATCCAGATCGAATCGCGTGAGGTCGCGCGCTTCTTGCTTGTTGATCTCGTCGATCTCGAATTTCGGGAAAAGCATCCCGCCTTCGCCTTGGTTCGGATGCGGGAGCGGATAAAATCCCTTGGGGAAAAGATTCTGTTCGCGGATGTCCGCCGGGCTCAAGGACGCGAGCCGCTCCCAGGTCGTCCCGGACGGCAGCTTGACGCGAACGCCCTCTTGCACGGGCTTCCCGCGCGACATGGTCACGCCTGCCGCAGGCCTGTCGCCAAGATCATAGCGCTCTGCGAGAAGGCTCGCATGCTTCTTCTCGATGTCGGACTTCGCCGCCTTCATCCGCGCCATGGTGGCCGCGAATGATTCCTTAATGTCCACTGGCGCGTAGCTCGTCGCGCTGCGTTGCGCTTGCTGTGCGCTGGCTTGGCTCGATCCGCTCAGAATGCCGGCGGCGGCCAGCACGGCCCACATCACCCCACGTCGCAAAGGAATCACGGCGAATTCTCCCTTTTTATTTCTCGGGCGCAACAATAACGCGAGAACGCGCGCGTTGGTCATGGGTTCCTCCAACGACCATGCGGCCTCGGACGGATGCCGTGGACGACAGCATCATTGGAAAAAGACCTTTTACGCGGCGCCAACCTCGCTCTGCGCGCAGTCCATAATGGGTTCGAGATGAAAAATGCGACAAAGCAAATTGGCCTGAACATTCAAGTCTCGCCAAGCAGCGAGATTGAAAAGGCGCGCATAGGTCGCGCCGAAGATTTTCATTCAATGGGTCGCGATCGACGCCCACGGCGGCTCTAAGATCCCCTATCGGCAGTCATCCTGAAGCGCGCCCATTTCGGTGGAAACGTACAGCACGTTTTGTTATAAGACGCGAATGGATCAGCCGCACGACCGACTGGCGACCGCCCGCCGCAATGCCGGGTTCGACAACGCGACCGATGCGGCGCGCACTTTCGGTTGGAACGAGAACACCTATCGCAGCCATGAGAACGGCGAGCGCGGCTTGCGCCTGCCGATCGCCGAGCGCTACGCCAAGGCTTTCCATACGAGCGCCGCCTGGCTTCTCACCGGCGAAGGCGAGACCGAGGCGCGGCGGCCCGAGCCGAAAAACATCGTTCGCCTTGTTGGACGGATCGGCGTGGGCGCGGTCATCGATTCGGATTTCGAGCAGGAACCCCCGGAAGGCTTCGCCGAAATTGAAATCCCCTATCCTGTTCCAAAGGGGGCCGTCGCCTTCGAGATTGTCGGCGACAGCATGTGGCCGCGCTATGATCCTGGCGACATTGTCATTTGCTGGAAAGTTGCGCAGACGCGAACCGAAGCCGATGGATGGGAAGCCGCGGTGCGGCTGACGGATGGTCGGCGCTATCTGAAGACAATCCGCCGCGTCGCCAAGGACCGGTTCGACCTTGTGAGCCATAACGCCAGCCCGATTCTGAACGTCCAAATTGAATGGGCGTGCAAAGTGTTCGGCAATATCCGCGCCGGCGAATGGACTTTGCTCGAAAGGGCGCGGCCCGCCAGGTGATGCTTCGAGCATTGGCAAGGGAAGCGCGCGTTATGGCATCGAGCTCTCGCCCAAGCGACATTTGCGGCAGCCGCCTGGGCTGATAGCGCGGTTTGTAATTTATCCGAGAATTTGTACGTTTTGTGTTGCGCATTTCTGTGCGTAATGTACAGTACGTCATCGCCGCTGTCTGCGGCCAGCGGCTTCCCTGAGACATGAGCGTCTCGTCGATCCGCAAGACGCCCGCCACAAACGACAATGTTTGACGAATATGTCCGCCATAGAAATCGGGAGCAGTACGATGGCCAAAGAGGGTAACGATCCAAGAACAAACCGCAGGATGAACGGATCTGCGGACGGCTGTGATTTTGGCGGCATCCAAGCGAGTTCATCCGAGACGGCCGAATACCTTGCGCAAATGGCCTCGGAACTTGTCTTGCTTGCAAAGAGCGCCCAACTTGAGCGATTGTCGGTTCTGTTGGATTTGGTTCGAAGAGAGGCCGAATCCGCCGCGGTTTGACGGTTGGCGCCCGTCGGTGCGGCGCGAGGATGCAAAGGATCGTTTCGGTCCAGCCCGCGCTCTAACCGCCGGTGACGCTCATGTGCCGTGAAACCGCTGGGGTCGCCCCGGTGCGTTCTATGACGAAATCATGGCCTTTGGGCTTGCGGGCGATCGCGGCTTCGAGCGCTTCATGCAGAAGCGCGTCGGACTGCGAGGCGCGCAGCGGCGCCCGGAGATCGGCGGCGTCCTCTTGGCCGAGGCACATGTAGAGGGTGCCGGTGCAGGTCACCCGCACCCGATTGCACCCTTCACAAAAATTATGGGTGAGCGGCGTGATGAAACCCAAGCGGCCGCCGGTCTCCTTGATGCGAACATAGCGGGCCGGGCCGCCGGTCTTATAGTCGACCGGGAGGAGGGTGAAATGATCCGCCAGACGCGCCTCGACAAGACTCAGCGGCAGATATTGATCGACCCGTTCCGCGTCGATTGCCCCAAGCGGCATGACCTCGATCAAGGTGAGGTCCAGGCCGCGTCCATGCGCCCATTTGAGCATTGGCGCGATCTCAAAGTCATTGACGCCCTTGAGGGCGACCATGTTGATCTTGACCGAAATTCCGGCTTGTTGCGCGGCGTCGACGCCGGCCATGACCTGAGCATGGTCGCCCCAGCGGGTGATCGCGCGAAATTTGACCGGATCGAGCGTATCGAGCGACACGTTGAGCCGCCGCACGCCGATCGCCGCGAGTTCCGCCGCATGCGGCGCGAGCTGCGACCCATTGGTGGTGAGCGTCAGTTCGGACAGCGCGCCGGATTCGAGATGGCGCGAGAGACGCCGGAACAGGCTCATGATGTTGCGCCGCACCAGCGGTTCGCCGCCGGTGATCCGAAGCTTATGGACGCCGCGCCCGATGAAGGCCGTGCAAAGCCGGTCCAGCTCTTCCAGACTGAGAAGGTCGCGCTTAGGCAGGAAATTCATATCCTCCGACATGCAATAGACGCAGCGCATGTCGCAGCGATCCGTCACCGAGACGCGGACATAAGTGATCAGGCGTCCGAAGGGGTCTACCAGCGGCGCCATGGGGTCTGCTGGTCCTGGTTCAGATTTTGCCAGCGGGAGGGTGGTCGCGATTGTCATGACGTCACATTTACAATTGCTGGGACCGGAACGCCACGACAATATCAATGCCAAGATTGATGCATGGCCAAAGATGATAGATGGCGTTGGACGAAAAAATTTCGAGGCAGGACTTCTAGGCAGGACAAAGCGATGAGCGAAACAAGTGGTCAATGGCCAAGCGAATTGCGGCTCAAGGACGACGGCCAATTGCTGCAGGTCGCATTCGAGAGCGGCGCCTCCTATGATCTTTCCGCTGAGTATCTGCGGGTCATGAGCCCGAGCGCGGAAGTGCAGGGGCACCGAGAGGAGGAGCGCGTCACCGTCGGCGGCAAACGGAAATGCGTCATCATCGGAGTCGAGCAGGTCGGCACCTATGCCGTGCGGCTCACTTTCGACGATTTGCATTCGACCGGAATCTTCACCTGGGGTTATCTCTATGAGCTAGGCTCCCGCCACGACGAAAAATGGGCCTTCTATGAGGGCGAGCTCAAAGCGAAGGGGCTCGACCGCGACCATGCGGGGCAGCGGTGAAACCGCGCCGTTCTGGATGGGCCTCGTCGAGCGGGCCTTCGGTTCCTAGAGCATGTTCGGGCGAAGAGGATGCCGCTTCGCGTTAAAAACATGCTCCAAGGCCTGATCCATTTTGGGGGTCGGTCAATTTTTCAGCGCAGGACAACCACGCGCGTCCCGACCCTGACGCGATCGTAGAGATCGACGACGTCGTCATTTGTCATGCGGATGCAGCCGGAGGAAACGGCTTGGCCGATCGTCTCCGGTTCATTCGAGCCGTGGATGCGATAGAGCGTGCCGCCGAGATACATCGCCCGCGCGCCGAGCGGATTAGACGGGCCGCCAGGCATGAAGCGGGGGAGATCGGGGCGCCGGCGAAGCATCTGGGAGGGCGGCGTCCAGGAGGGCCATTCGCGCTTCATAGCGACATATCGGGTGCCGCTCCATTCAAACCCGGGCCGTCCGACGCCGACGCCATATCTGATAGCTTGATTGCCGGGCAGGACGTAATAAAGTCGGCGCTCCTCCGTCGAGATGATGATCGTCCCCGGCGCATAGCGGCCATAATAGGCGACGAGTTCGCGCGGCGGCGCTATGGCGCGCGGGCGACCCTCCATATCCATGCCAGCCTGACCATAGGCTTGCTGATATTCGTAGGCTTCGACATTTGCCATTGATCCGGCGAGCGTGAGCCAGGCTACAATGCCGGCCACGGCTAGAAGGCGACGGCGCATTCTTACTTTCCTCTGAATTCAAATGGGTTACGAACGAATCGGCAGCTTGTTGCTGCATATTGGCCATCATCGGATCCCGCGGCGAAGCTGGCAATGGCGTCCGTGTGGCCAAATCGCGGCTGCTTCAAGATTTAGTGGAAAAGCGCCGCAATGGCCAAGGCCTGGATGGTCCACGCCAATTTGTATTGGCGAATGAATTCTAATTTAGCTAACTTTCCTTAATTTTCATTCTTGCCTCCGGAAATCTTGAGGCCATTTTGGAGATGCGCTTAGGCTTTGAGCGGACTTAGGGCATGTTCCGAAAAAGTTGATCGACTTTTTCGATGAGAACATGCTCCAACTTATTGATCTGGCGCTAGTTCTTATCGATTGGATGATTCCATCCGATAGGAGCGCGCTCTAGGTCTTTCGCTGAAATGTGTGTCTTCATACGGAGTAGGGGCCCTGATGCCATTTTCGACGCCGATGGCGCTAGCGATCTACTTCACGATTTGGTTCACCGTACTGTTTGCGGTGCTGCCTTTCGGCGTCCAATCGCAGCATGAGGCGGGCGACATCGTGACTGGTACGGATCCGGGCGCTCCGGTCGCGCCTCGGCTTCTCGTCAAGGCCTTGTGGACCACTTTCATCTCCGCCGTCGTATTCGCCGGGGTCGTCGCTTTAGCGCATTATGTCGGCTGACGCGCCTTTCTATTGACGCTTCGGACTGTTGCGGCTACTTCACCCTCAGCCCTTATGGAGCGCGTAGCTCAGTTGGTAGAGCATCTGACTTTTAATCAGAGGGTCATGGGTTCGAATCCCATCGCGCTCACCATCAAAAACAATGGCTTAGAGCAACAATCTGACCGATCAACGATAAGTTCGCCTGGCTCGGTAAGCGCTCGGTAAGCAGAAATCGGAAATTCGGGGAAAACATCGGCCACAGTGCTGGCCGGCAACCGTTCTGCGCCTTGCTCAGGCTTGTCTTCCCGCACCCTGCGCTTTGTGCTCGAGCCAGTTCGGCCGCACGTCTGTGGGGCGGGCTCGGCATTCGGAGCATTTGAGACGCTCCCGCGTGCGAGGAACGGGGAAGGAGTCCACCAAGCTCGACACGTCGGCCCGGCCAGCGCAGCCCGGCCATTCCGGCAAGCACCATCAGGCTGCACACGATATTCCGCATCAGCAAAGAGGTTCTCCCGGTTTCCCGGCCCTGACCGGCGAACGAAACTGAATGGGTTTTGCCGATTCCAGCCGTACGCCGCCGCTCCGTAGCCGACTATTTCTTCTGCGCGAACGCCTTGCTACCCTGTATGGACACGACCTTGGCTGACTTCCACGGATCGTCATAGGCATGAAAGTGGTCCGTCGTGGGCCATTGGCTCACGACCGCTTTGGTACTGCGGCTTTTGTCGTCAAAGATGAACGACCGTATCATTTGGTCTAAATCGGCAATCATTTGTGTCTGCGTGTTTGCCTGCCGAGTGTTCATCAGAGCGGCCCAGCAGAAGCCGCTGGCATCCCGGACGAGCAAAGACGTCGTGCCCGGCAAAATGCCATCGTGAAACCAGTTCTGCTTGTTGCCGTTTCCGCGCACATCCCAACCCTTGGCATATTTAGGGTCTTCATTAGTGGCAAACTCACGTGCGGTAGTCGGCGTGGTCATCGTCGCTATCGACGCGGCGCTGAGAATGTCGGGCGGCTGCGAGAAGGCGTCGACATGCACGGCGAAGCGAACAAGATCGATGGCGGAGGCGATCCAGCCGCCGTGGGAGTCCATGCGAGCAACGGGAATGGCGTAGGGGTCATCCTCTTGCTTCAAAATAACATCACTGGTGCCGGCGGCACCAACATGGAACCGAATATAATATGGTTGTCCGTAGTAAACGACCTCTCCTACGCGCCTTTGGGCCAACGTGTCCCCGGCGACCTCCATGGTCGTGATGCCGCAGGGCGCCAGGACATTGGCGCGCACATAATCCGCGTAGGGCTGCCCGCTAACCCGCTCGATAATCCGGCCGAGCAGGCAAAAGCCGAAATTGGAATAGGCCCAAATCGCACCTGGTTGATTCTCCAGCGGGCGATTGCGCAGCACCCAGGCGATGAGGTGCTGATGGGTCAGTTCGGGCTGGACGAACATCGGATCTCTACTGTCGTTCTGCCAGCCGCCGGAAGCATGCTCCAGCAAGTGTTGCACCGTGATCTGGGCGAGCGAGCTCGGCTTCTGCTCCGGCGTAAGGGCGTCAAAGCCGAAATCCGAGCCAAACACGCCGCCAGCGCCGAATACTTTGTCAGCGAGGCTCAACCGCCCTTGCTCAACTAGCTTGAAGATGGCGACGACCGTGAACGGCTTCGTCACGCTGGCGATCCGGAAGCGGGACCAAGGGCTGACATCCTCGGCCGCCTGGAGGGTTATGCGATCCCATAGGGTGGGCTTGCGCGCTTGACCAAAACCTTTCGCATAGACGAGCCTTCCGTCCTTCGTGATGGCGATGGACAGGCCGGGAACGCTATATTTTCCCATGTAATTGCCGACGAGCCGATCAATGGCGTCGAGCTCTGCGGGAATAAACCCAGCAGTGAAAAACAATTCCGCTACTGCGGAAAGCCCCCATTTCGATATCGGCGTAACGAAGTTCTCATGCATCGCCAATCTCCAATCCACCGGATGATAGGGCTAAACCATTAAGGATAGGCGTCTTGGGAAGTCCTGGCCGCTCGCGCGAGCGGCCAGGAACTGCATCAGTCCTCATCGCCCCTTGGGGGCAACGGCTGAGGATTGATCGCAACCCGGCTGCTCCATGACGACCCGTTGTCGATCGAAGCGCGCTCGCCGACAGAGGCTGGATGCACCATGAGCGAATCCGAAACGCCTATCTCGGCTCCTCTGGTCCCGTCGACTGTTCGCGCCATGGCTTCGAACGCGATCGCGGAAGTCATGATTGTCGCGCCAATGGCGCAAAACATAATTTTGGTGGCGTTCATCATCCTGATTCTCAGTGTGTCGAAGCGACCTTCGCCTCGGCCACGAATGAGAAATTGCCATTCCGTTGCAGCCGCCAATGTGCGCCGTCATACATTGCCCGTGAGGTACGCAAGGGGGCGGCGATCTTGACGGAGCGTTGAGCTTCCGTGCGCTCAATGCTGAATTGGCGGGAGGCAGCGCGGACGCCGCCTTCATTCCCGCGCCGTTAGAGGATCCTGCGGCCTTGAATTACGCGCAGGACGATCACGATGACCGCTATCACTAGGAGAATATGAATAAACCCGCCCATTGTGTATGAGGAAACTAAACCCAGCAACCAGAGGATGATGAGGATAACCGCTATAGTTTCAAGCATTTGCTCTCTCCCTTTTAACTGACCTTCCCCAGAAGACCGCCGGTTTCCACCTGCTGGCTTTCTTGATTCTCACACCGGCCCCGCCACCGTCATTCTCGGCGACGAACTCGAAGAAGCCGGGACTGGACCGGGTTTCATTCCTTTTCCTCCTTGCGCAACTTCGCGCGGCGGTTTTTCAGTTCCACCAGTTCGTTCTGATCGTGGGCGCGCCGCAGTTGCTTCATCCCCCTTTTCGGGCTGGGCTTCTCGTTGTCCGGCTCCGGAGTCATATCGGCCTTCAAGGCGTCAATCTGGCCCGTTAGATTGGCTACCGTCTCCGAACGTTCCTTGAGCCTGACGCCAGCACCTCCCCCATTTTCAGGGATGAACTCGACGCCGGCGGTCTCGAGCGCGGCGCGGATAGCGTCGACCGTGCGTTCCTTCAAGGCTTCTCCCCGCTCAAGACGGGCGACCGTATCTGGGGAAACATGCGCAAGTTCAGCAAGCTCTCGCACTCCCAAACCTAGCGCGACACGCGCCATCTTGCATTGAACCGCCTGCATTTCATAACCACGTTACGATTATTGTTGACAGGCCTTCGGCCTTAGAGCTATCGTAGCTTAGTTACGATTTCAGTACAAGGTGACGCTAATGCCCGCCATCACCCACTCCGCCACCTTCGACCGCTCGACCATCATGCGCACGGCCCATGCCGCCGCGAAGGCCCGCATGGCGCCGAGCAAGAGCTATCGCTACGGCGATCGGATCGACCGCAAGCTCGGTATGTACGTCGCGCCTTTCAGCTATCGGGAGGCCTTTGCTGCTGCTCTCAAGCAGGCATGGCGAGAGGCAAAGGCGATTGCACAGTCTGCCGCGCTCGCCGCCGCCGCTCCTTCCCTCACAGCCGATGAAGCGGCGCGGGTGCGCGATCTCGAAGTCATGGCCTGGCGTCAGCCCGTCACTCGTCGCGGGAATGACCTCATGCGCGATCTCCAAGCCGAGGCGCAGGCCATCCGAACTGAGGCGCAGCGCAGAAGCAACCCCGTTGCCTTTGGCGTCGCCGCCTGACCGTCAACCAGCATTTTCAGCACAAATCAGGAGCAAACCCAGATGTCCAAAAAATCCACAGAGATTTCCATCGCCTCGGCGACGCGCGAGCTCGAAGGCGTCCGCCGGGCCGCGTCGATGGCGGGACGCGCGATGCAGCGCCTCGAAGCCGACGCCGAGCGCATTGCGGGCGAAGTCGGAACGTCAGGCCGAAGCCTTCGCCTTGTCTCGGCCAGCGAACAATTTTCCGCGCTGATCAAGCACGGCAAGACCGTGATCCAAATCGAGGGCGACGCCTTCGCGATCACATCCGGAGACTGACGCGCTCATATCCTCTCATCCGCAGGAGCAACCACAATGCTGAACCCCACCGTTCAGGCAAGCGCTACCGGCTTGCCTGCGCCACGCCTGAAACTTCCGCTGCACGAAGTCATTTGGATGCGGCTTCAATTCCGCTACGCGATGGCTCTTCTTCGCCTCGCCGAACAGGCGGAAAAGCTCCGGCGCGCAGCCTCCGGAGAGGCTATGCGGATTTCCGGGGACCTCCTCGAAAGGATCGATCCAGGCTGGCGCGTGGCCGGCAAGGGCGATGAACCCAACTTCAACGGGAGCAGTTGCAATGCCGAATGAACCCATTCCGGCAGCCGATACCGGCTTGCCAAATCTCGACCATGGACCAGGCATGAAGGTTGGCGATCTGGGGTTGGAAATATGCCGATCCCGATCAATCGCCGCCTTGAGGCCAACGGTTCTCTCCCCCGAATATTTGGACGAGTTCTTGGCTATTCTGGATCGCTTCCTTTCCTACGAGGATAAGATCCCTCACGAGTGGAACAAGTGGCGCGCGTCAGGCTTTGCAAACCGAACCCGCTTTCTTGAAGAAAGGGAGCAGCTTAAAAAAGAAAGGGATGACGTCCGCAGAAAGATGACCCGCTTCCTCAAGATGATGCGGGAGGCGCAATCGAAGAACATCGACGACATTCTTTTCAAGGCCTATGTCGCCGATGCGGTGGAGTCTTCTGAACCGTTCAAGAACTCCCTAAGCCACTCACTTCTTGGCGACCTTTTGGCCAGCGACTGTTGGAGGGCCTGACCATGACAAACGAAAACGCAATTCAAATTTATAACGACCTGACCGAAGTTTCCCATCTGCTCGCCGCCGCATTTCTCGCCGTCGACGGCATGCGCAGCGATCGGTCAGAACCGATGATGGCGCTGCTGAATGTGATCGAACACAAGGTCAAAGAGCTCCGGGAAAACACCATGACTTTCGGCGGAATCAGCGACCCGGACTCGAAAAGCCCTGCGCTGAAGCTGGAGACGAGCAACGCCGTCGGTATTGGGAGATTGGCAAAGTGGTGCGCGGCGGGCGGCCTATTCACAGCCGTTATGGTGTTTCTTTTCCGGCACTTGCCTTGAATGCTCGGAAGAATTCAGAGGCCGACATTTTCGACCGTTTGAAATCAATGATTTATGCGGCGCATATTGAAGGAGAAGCCCCAATGACAACGAAATCGAAGACACGCAAGGCGCCGACGGCCAAGAAACGCGACATATGCACCATCAAGCAAGCCGCGGAACTGGATTTTTCCCCCGCCTGGACGAGCGATCAGATCACGAAGTTTCCGACCCCGGAACAGTTCAATAATCCCCACCTTATAAATTGCCGCCTTGCCGTTGTTATTTTAGGGAAAACTAAGCCGGAGGTTATGGCGCTGTTCGATGGCGAACACGATAGCCTTATGATGGATATGGTGGACAATTTTCAGGAGACACGTAAGTTTTTTATGGAGATTTGCGAGACCTTGGACGCCGCCCACAGTCGCCTTTTGGTTGCCTGCGCCAGCGTTGCTAGAGCGTCGCAACCGACCTGACGCCGGCGGACCGGGCGAAGCAAACCGCCCGCCCCGCGCCGCAGCGCCTATTCTCGGCCGCCCTTGATCACTGCGAATTTTGGCCGGCGCCGTGGCGGGTCATCTACCTCCGGCTTTCCAACGATCTCGATCAAACGATCCCATAGGCTGAGCGGCTCAGCCTGTAGACCGGGGGCTTGCTGAATCTGCGTCTCGGGTTCGCCGGCTGGCATTTCCTCGGTCATCGGCTTTCCCCCGTTTGCATTTTCCTGTGGGACGCCAAGACCAGCGCGGCCGATCCCGGCCCGAACAGCTTGTCAAAGTCAGGCGCACGCGATGGATTTTGAATCAATGCCGTGATTGCTCCATCGGGCGGGGCGATTCTCTTGCCCGCCTGCGCCGAGGTCTCGCCGAGCGCGGCCGCCGCCATTGCCGCGTTGGTCTGCGCCTGTTGCAGCGCCGCCGCGTCGGTCAGGCCGGGCCGCTCGCCATTATGCAGCTTGCGCATGAGGTTCGCCGCGATCCCAGCGGTTTCATTGTCCTGCCCGGCGACCTGCAGCCCGAACTGCAAGACCCGATCGGCATAGGGGCCATAGGCCTTGTCCAGCGCCGGGATGATCTTCGACAGGGCCGCACGCTCCTGACCGGGCAGCGCCGCTGTCAATGGAGCCATGATCTGCTTGACCTCGTCCTTCGTCACCGGCTGGCGCGCGGGCTCTGGAATGCCAATCCGCTCCTGTGCGATCAGCCGCGCCTTGGCGAGCGCCAGAACCGTGTTGGGGTCAGCCGGATTGGCTTGCGCCTTCGCCGCAGCGACCTCCGGCAATTGATCGGCAGCCCCGGCCGGATCCTCGGCGCGCTGCTTGGCGATGCTCTGCGCATATTTCCGGGCTGAATCGTAATAGGCCTGTTGCTCGACAAAGCCCGGCGCGCCCGGCGCTGGCTTCAATGCCGCGACCCGGCTTTCGAACTCTTCAGCCGGCAAGACGGGGAAGTCATGGGTCTGCGTGTAATAGGCCTGCCCCCGCGCCCTCGTCGCCTCGAAGTCGGCGCGCGCCTGCGGTCCGAGCACCGATCCGACCCTATCGGCGGTCAAGCCGTCGACGGGCTTCCCTGTGCTCATCAAGGAGGCTTCGTCATCCTTGATCAGGCTGGCGAGCTCGGTCCGCTCCGCCCGGCTCACCGCCTCGGTCTTATGAATGTCCTGGATGACTTCATGCTCGGATTGCGTGAGCAGAGCTTGGCGCCTGTCTACGGGGAGAAGATCGGCGATCTGCTTGTCCCGCCCGCCGAGGCCATGCCGGGCATAGCTGATCACCGATGTTCCATTGGCGTCGCGCACGTCCTCGCCTTCAAGCGCGCGCTTGGCCCCACCAGGCCCGCCAAGGTGCATCATGGCGTAGAGACCTTCTTTGGTGATCTCAATGCCGCCCACGGTCTTGCCAACGTATTTGCCGAGCCCGTTTGACGCGATCTCTTCGTCCATCTTGCCGACATGGGCGCCGAACGCGGCCTTTTGCGCCTCGGGATTGGCGAGGAAGTCTTGCAGGGTCTTGACCTCGGGGAAGCCCGGAACGTTGAACGTCCCGCTCCATTTTCCCGGCGCCGAGGCGGATGTTTTCGACCAGCCCTTCAGGTCCTCGCTGGGGCCCGGCGCATAGACCCCGACATCGGCAAGGCGTGGCGCTCCGAATTGATAGGTTCCGGCATAGCCGAACTGGTTGACTTTGGCCGGGTTGCCGCCGCTCTCTTGGGTCGAAAGCGATTTGTCCCATCCGCCGAGCAGAGCGACGCGCTTTTCGGCCGGCTGCGCGCCGAGCCAGGCATGGGAGAAATCCTGCGACCATGTATTCTTTCGCTGTTCCGCTTCCTCTCGCGTGATGTAGCCTCTCTCGGCCATGGCGTCGATGAACCCGCCGGCGGTTTGAAAGATTCGAGCGTGTTCGACGGGATCCGTGGATTTCAGCGCCGCGTCGCGAAGACCGGCGAGGCTTATTTCGGTCCCCGCCTTGAACTGGTCCTCGTCCAAACGATCAGCGCGTTGATTTGAGGCGATGCCGCCCCTATCAACATCGATCTTGTTCCTGAGCATGAATAGTTGGCGGACTTCGGGATTCTGAATGCCCGCCGCCGATTGCTCGAGCGCGACCCGATAGCGATCCGGATAGTCCTTGCGCAGCGCGCCCTGATCCTGCTCATCCCTTACCGCTGAATCGATGTCGACCTTCGCCGTTAGCCAATGCGAGGCCGCTTGCGCTTCGGCCAGCTTGTCGGCTTTGTCGTCCTGCTGAATGGCGTAATCGGCGGCGGTTTTCCCGGCTCTGGCCAGCCCCTCGCCGAAAGCCTGCAAGCCATTCCCGGCCTTGGCGGCTGTCTGCGCAATTGTTGCTCCAGCCGATGTGTCCACGCCATAGTCGGAGCGCCTCCCGGAATCACCGGATGGAGCGCGGCCTAACGATCCGAAGTCGGGCAATGTGGGCAATGCGATCTCCCTTGATTACGTTGGGCCGCTTAAACCGCCGCCGCGCGGCCAAGATGCCGGCCATGGCGCGAATGTCGGCTCCGGGCTCTTGGTTGGTTCCGGCGGAACTTCCGGGAATAGGTCCTCCGGAACCAGATCAGCCCTCACCCAAAAATCCATCCAGCAATCGAACCGACCACCCATTTGGGTGCCAACTTCGGCAAGTCTGTCTTTCCAGTTGACGAACTTGCGGCCCTGGCCGCCTTTCTGGACGCGCTGCTTGCTATAGCTCCAGCTGTAGACATCGAAAATAGCCGGATCCGGTCTTGCGCGTAGGCAAACTTCGACGTCGCGGCCTGGAAACAAATTCTCGTCAAAGCCAAATAAATCGGGCCTGTCGTTCGTGACGGTCAGGTCGTAAGCCGGGATTTTCGAGGCGATGCGCTCGAGGACGCGTTTCAGCGTTGTCGGAGGCTCCGGCCAAGGCGACCAGCTCCAACTCATGACGCCTCGGTCCGCCGAGCGCCAGCCGTCGCCGTCTCGAAAAACAACGATATGGGCGCGTGTAGGCAGCGCTTGCAGCGGCGGCTCAACGCCCTCGACGGTTCCCACGTGTTCCTGTTGCATCTCAGACCTTTGCGCCTTCAGAGTTGCGAATATAGGCGTCAGCCGCTGCTCGATCCGGGAACCGATCCTTGACCACGCTGCCGTCGCTCTTCCGCATGACGGCGAACCGCGCATGAGGGCCTCGCCAATCAACATGGAGACCTTCGCCTTCGTCCTGCGCAACCGCGCTGGCGCCGGCCTTCAGGCTTTCGAAGCGCTGGAGCTCGACGACATTGGCCCAGGTTGCGCCAGCCGACGCCACATGCAGCACAAGCAGCCAGTCCCCGGAGTCGATCGCAACGCGGATCTCGTCATAGGGGCGTAGGTTGCGCGCGATGTGCCGCCAATAGTCCCGATGCAGGATTTCTTCGATCGTCGTGCCGGTCTCGGCCGTGACGAACCATCGATTGAAGGCGTGTTCAGACAGTTTAAACCGGGATTCACTTAAAGCTTTATCGGTCATTTCATTTCCCTTCCAAAGCTCGCCGAGCTTTCTCAAAAACAAAGGCAATCCGTCGCGCCGTTTCGAGCGGCGAACTGTCGACGGTTTCGATCGGGCCGCCATTCCTGCCGGTCATCTCGATCGCCGCAAGACGCGGATGCACATAGGGGGCACAGTACTTTGCGGCGTCGAGCCGAACGGCCGGCTGGGCACCAATGTCACGCATGACCGACAGCATATATTCGAGAGGGGTCACCCCTTCTTCAAAGGCCCGCTCGGCAATCTCGCGCGTTCGCGTCGTGGTCGAGCCTTTGCGGCGTCCGGCGCCTGGTCTCTTACCGCCGCGGGCCATCTTTGATTTCTCTGATTTCGATTTGATTGTTTTCGAGGGTCATTTCGACATCATCGACCTGCGCGAGAAATTGACGAATGAGCTCTGCCGCCTCGGATTTGGCCCCGGCTTCGTTCGTCAGCTTCAGGCCTTCGCGCAAGCCTTCACACGCCCGCCGCATAGCGCTCCCGGTCGGATCGGCGGCCCACGCAAAGGCGTCGAAGAGGCATGCGAGGGCGATGATCTGCTGTTCCGGCACGTTCAGTCCTCCGATGTTCGTCGAACGATAGTGACCCCGGAGCCCAATGCGCCAGACGCTGATTGCGGAAGTTGCGGGCTTTGCGGAGTTTGCGCGCATTGAAGTTCGGCGCGGCGGGCAGCCTCGGCGCGGCGAAAATACTCGGCGACGCGGCCGGCCCGTTCTCCGGCCTGATATTGGCGCAGGGCCTCGGCGTCCCCATCGAGGAGCATCAAGATCGCCGGCTTACTGACCTGCCAGGGTCCCCCAGCGACGCGGCGGCCGATGTTGTGTTTCTCGCACCACGTCCGCACGGTCGACTCGCTAACGCCACACATTGCGGCCGCGATACGGACGCTAATTGCCTCTTGTTTGTTGTAAGGGATTAGGACCTTCGGCTCGTCGATCATGCTGAACCGCCTTTCTGGTGATAGGGATTTTGCCAGTAGGTGCACGTCAGCCGGTCGAAGACCCGCCCGCTCGCCGTGACGGCGTGTTCAGGTCCAAGGCTCCGCACTTCCTCGCCGTGGCAAAACCAGATC
>NZ_JQKO01000018.1 GCF_000746085.1 Methylocapsa aurea
CGCCGTCCGCTTCTGCTTGCGCGATTTGACTGCTTCCTGCCGCAGCCAACCCGCCAGCTTCTCGGCGAATGGGTCCAATTTGCTTGGCCGATCGGGAACCTTGAACTTTGGCTCAACCGCGTCCGCCCGCAGGTATTTGCGGATCGTGTTCCGGGACAATCCCGTCCGCCGCTCGATCTCCCGGATCGGGACGTCCTGCCGGAAATGCCAGCGCCGGATTACGCTCAATAACGCCATGTCGATCACTCCTGGATCCCCCGACAAATCAGCCAGGGGGAGGTCAAAACATGGGTCAGTTCTCAGTGAAAAACTCTGGCCTTCCAGGGTCACATCTCAGTGGAAATCAACACCTTGAGCATTCGCGTCCCGAGCGTCATGCGGGGCATTTCCGAACAAAGCCGCTTTTGGCCCGCGGCCAACGATGACCGGCCGGTAAATGTCTGCGGGCCGGCCTGATTTGGGCCTGCCCGCGAGTTACCAAGGTGTTGGAAGCTGCAGACCGAACCGGCCAAACCGAATATTGCGCGGAGCTATTCTGGCAGCGGCACATAGCCCCCAGCCGTGAGCGCCATAGGCGCATTGGCCGACTCTTCCGGCAGCGGCGGGCGGCCGAGCGCGGCGCGGGCCTCGTTAATGGTCAAGATGCCTTTCGACGTATAGTTCGAAAGGATGGTCTCCTGTGTCAACGGATCGGATTCACGGCCCGGCGTCCAGATGAATTCAAGGTCGGCCGCATCGAATTCGCTCGCCAGAATGTCGTCGATGAGCCCTTTGGCCCAGGATAGGATGGGCGCCAGTCCCTCTTCCTCCGCAAGCTCTTTTTGGGTCTCGACCGTGGACCGATTCATCGTCTGCGTAAGCGCCTGCGGCGAGATTGAGAAGGCGAAACAGACGATCCGCGCAAGCCACTCATCAAAGGGGCTCTTGAGTTCCGGCTCCTTGGTCTGAATGAAGGTCTTCGCCACACCGCCAGGAACGAATTTCGCCCGGCGCCGGCGTGCAAGGTCGCCATCGAAATAGGCGTCCCAATATTTCTGGTAAGAGGCGATCTGATCGGGCGTCCAGTTTTCCGGCACGCCAATTAAGCTATCGGGAATATTGCCCTCAGAAAAATAGTCGAGCAGGAACATCTGCCGGCGCAGCGCGATATTCACCGTCGTGACGATCTGTTCGACGGGACCATATCCGTAGACACGGTTCACTCGCAGATTGCGCGGCCGGTAGATCAAGTCCCGCATCGAATAATCGATGGCCGGACACCCTTTCAGAATCTGCTGATAGGCCACCGGATAGACAAGTTGGCCGGCCTCCATATAGGGCTGCGGCGTGCGGCCCCAGGCATCGATGATAGGCTTGATCGTCGCTCCATCGATCGGCAGAAGCGCCTTGAGGCGTCCGGCGCGATCCCGACTCATATAGAGCGCGGCGGCGTCGGTGACAAAAACCTCTTCGAGCAACAGCCGAAGCCAGTCAGCGAAGCAATGGTTGCCGTCGGGCCGCGCGAAGAAGGCTTTCACCGCGGCGACGCGCTCTGCATCAACAGCGGAGCCCGCCTTGTCGCGCGCTGCGATGGTCCAGGTTTGGCCGGCGGCCTGATCCTTGCGCGTCTCGATGACGATGCGCAGAAGATCGTAACCATCCGCGAGCCCACGCAAAGTCGTGAAGGTGACGGGCTCATAGGGTCGGGCGAGCGTCGAGAGATTATAGCCCGAAGGATAGTCCCATTGCCGACCCATGCTTTCGGGCGGCGCAATCGGCGTCATGGGCGTCAAGGGGCCGAACCAGTTCGCCGCTTCGCCCGCTCTTGTTGCGCTCTCGAAGCTTATATTGACCTGATAGGGACTTAGCGACCAGCTTCTCTGCCCTGTGCTACGATCGGCCATGCTGCATCCTTCGCGTATCCAGATTGATTAGCTGCGTACAGCGCCCCCATAGGGTCGAGGCTTGCATCACGCACCGTTGCGGCCTTCGGCTTCGCGGCGGTAGAATTCAATAATGCCCGTGCCATCGTCATTACCGAAAAGATGCGTCAACGCCCAGATCGCGGCGTCCGCGTGATCAGGGCTGCCTCCGCCGCCATAGCCAGCGGCGGAAAACCCGCAGAGCTGATCCTCGAGTTTGCCGAAGCGGCCGGCGTGGTGGATCTGCCCTTGCGCATAGCGCACCGAAATCGGCTCAGCTCGGACCGCCTTGCCGCGACTCGCGGTGACGAGGCGCACCGGCACGTTTTGGTCCGCGGCCTTGATGGTCGCCCGAACCATTTCGCCGCCGAAATTGCTTTCCGCCACAATGCAGTCCGCCCGATATTCATGAAAGGCGATAACCGCGCGCCGGCCCCAAACCACCGGCGCCTCGCGGCAGGAGCGATCGGCGAGGATGTAGCCATCGCCGTCAAATCCTTTCGCAGCGACGATGATCCCGATCTCATCCGCGCCAAGATCGTCGCGACCCGCCGCCCCCGACGGATCGACCGCGACAACCACCGCGGCGCGACTGCGTTCCGGAATATCCTCCAACGCGCAACGGTTGGCCTCAATCGCCTGATAGTTCCAAAGCGCGCCATCGACCTCGTCGACATAGACGCCTTCATAAAAGCGCTTGCGCTGCTTTTCTGGAAGATTGGCGAGACTGTTCAAGAACTCCGCCGAAAGATTTGCGATATTGTCCGGCGGATTCAAGAACGCCCGCCGATAGCTTTGCGGATCCTTGAGCGGCTGCAATGAAATCGGATCGCGTTTGTCGCCGAAGAGGACATTTGTCCAATGAGTCTTGCCAACCGGATTAAGGTCGACGAAAGCCTGTTGGCGGAGGTTGGGCGCGACTTGCGCCAGTCGCGTAAAGGCGATCAGCGCCGACGAATACGGGATTTGCGATGCTTCATTCAGGAACACGGTCGAATATTCTAGCCCAAGAATTTTTTCCACCCTATCCTTGTCGTCAAGACCGCCAATCCAAATTCGGGAGCCGTTCGAAAGCTCAAAAAAGCCGTCCTGACGCCGCTCCTTCAACAGCGCATCAGGAAAGCAGTGACGCATGACTTGAGGAAGGGTATCGAGGGCGATCGAGGCGCGCGCCGCATTGGCGTGGAAGCGCAAGATAGCATGGCGAGATCCCCCGGCTTGAAGCGCGCGCATGACTATGGCGCGGACAATGAGAAAGGTCTTTCCCGAGCGCGTGCCGCCGGCAAGACAGGTGTAACGCTGCGTCCCCTCCAGAAGGCGGCGCGCCGCATCCTGGCCTGCGCTGAATGTCGCCATGCACGGTCCTGTTTATGATGATGACTAACGGCGAGTCGAAGCCTCTGTTCCTATAGAGATTCTTACTTCAATGGTCGGTCGGAATGGCGAAAGCTCTTTCGGCGAATTTGCGGGGAGGCTGCGGCCGTTCAGAGTCCAAAGGACGCGAGCGCCATAAGCCCGGCGAGTTTAGCGCGCGCGGCCTCAGGCTTGGAGCGTATCAGAAAATATGAAAGAACGGCGCAATTCGCGCACTGCATACGCGCATATAGCGTTCACAATTCGTTGCAAGTCAACGCATCCAAACCGCGCCAATTTGCGCATTCTTACAAGATCGACAGCAGCATTCTTACAAAATCGGCGAAGGCGATCCACAAGCGCGCCGCTCGATCGTATCGTGGACATGAAGGACTGGTGAAGCCAGCGCGCAGGCTGCTTTGCTTGGGCCCCTGATCCTATTCTCCGATCATCCGGCGCCGACGTCTTTGATCGCGCCATGCGACCACAGGGTTCGTCAGTGAGCGCTGCCGTTGACGATGCAAGGGGTGAGAAGCAAGTGCGCAATTCGCGCACTGCATACGCGCATATAGCGCTCGCAATCTATTGCAAGTCAACGCGTCAAAGCGACATCGATTTACGCATTCGTACAAGATTGCAAGTAGCGATTTCGATATTAGCAAAAAGGACCCAGAAGCCCGCCGTCCGAAACCATCATGGACAGGAAGGGGCCGGTAGAACCCATGCGCAGATTGGCTGGCTACGCGTCGGCGACGCTATGCTCCTATCAGCTTGAGCCGACGCTTCAGAGGCGCGCCGCAAAGCAAATTGGCCGCTCAGCGAGCGTAGGCATTGATGATGATGCACAGGGCGAAGCAAGCGCGCAGTTCGCGCACTGCATACGCGCATATAGCGCTCACAATTCGTTGCTAGTCAACATGGACGGCCCATACATATTCGCGCATTTACACCGCTCGCGAGAGCAAAACTCTGTTCGCTTTCGCCAGCGCATTCTTATGCCGCTTGCAGCGCATTTTTGAGCATAGGGCGGCGGGTCCCGCACGGTTTACAGCCTCGCGTAAGTTTCTTGTCATCTGATACCGACGATGCAAACAATCGCCAATTCAATCATGCTCGCAAGACGGCAGGCCGACGTGACTCAGAACATCAACACTGCCATCGATCAGGCTATCGCCTGCCTCAATGCCGGTGCGGTCGGCGACGCGCTCGCCCGCCTACGCATGTTCAATGCCAAGCGCGAGACAAGCCCGGTCAGATCGAACCTCATCGGGCTGATTTATTTGAGCGCCAAGAACAGTCTGGATGCGCTCGATTGGTTTGAGCAGGCCGTGCGACTCGATCCCGCCTATCCAGAGACCTTGTCGAATCGCGGCGTCACCCTGCAAGAGCTCGGCCGCGGCGCGGAGGCCCTTGCTTCCTATGAGGCGGCATTGCGCCTTGGTCTGGCCGATCCGGCGCTCTTCTACAATCGCGGCAATTTGCTGCGCGAAGCCGGGCGCCTTGAGGAGGCGATTGCATCCTTCGACATGGCCCTGAAGCTCAATCCCACCTATGTGGAGGCTTTCCGGGTTGGCGGAATGATTCTGCGCGATCTGGGCCGGCCGCAGGCGGCGCTAGAATTCTTCGATGAGGCCATCAGGCTCCAGCCAGCCTTTATCGACGCCCTGCTCGATCGAGGCAATCTTCTGCAAGAACTCGATCGATCCGAGGAGGCAGTCGCCTGCTACGACGCTGCGCTGGCGAAAGAGCCGCGCCATGCCGGCCTCTTGAACAATCGCGGTTCGGCCCTGCATGCCATAGGGCGCTTGCAGGAAGCCCTTGCGGACTTCGACGCGGCTTTGCAGTTAAGTCCCTATGTTCCTCAAGCCTGGTTCAATCGCGGCAGTCTTCTCCTGACGCTCGAACGCCCCGAGGCAGCGCTTGTCTCCTATGATAGAGCCTTATCGCTTCGACCTCGTCATGTCGAAACTCTCTGCGGTCGCGCCATAGCGCTCAAGCAGCTGGGTCGCTTTGACGACGCCCTGGCCAGTTTCGAAGCGGCCTTGAAGGAAGATCCGACATCCGCGCATGTCAAGAACAACAAGGCGGTCTTGCTACTCCTCGGCGGTAAACTGGAGGAGGGCTGGGATCTCTATGAATATCGCTGGATCCTTGGTCAAACGCCCAAGCATGCGTTGAAACTTCCGATACCGGAATGGAATGGAGAACCGCTCGCCGGCCGAAGCATCATCGTGCTCGACGAACAAGGCCTCGGCGATGCGATTCAATTTGCGCGCTACTTGTTGATCTTGGGCGAGCAGGGAGCCGAGATCACCTTTTGTTGTCGCGGCGGACTGCATCGGCTGTTCAAGGGACTGGAGCAGCCGGTCCGGCTGGTCGATCGTTTCGACCCACTGGAGCATTATGATTACCAGATCGCTCTCTCCAGCCTGCCGCGCGCGTTCAAAACGCGGCTCGATTCCATCCCTACGCGCGCTTCATATCTTCGCGCTGAAGAGCCCCTCGCGCAAAAATGGGCGGCGCGGATCGGATCGCCTGGCTTCAAGATCGGCATTTGCTGGCGCGGCAACGCCAATATCAAGGGCGACCCCGCCCGCTCGATCCCGCTGGCTTGCTTCGCGCCGCTCGCCGAAATAGACGGCGTGCGGCTGATCAGCATCCAAAAAGGGGGCGACGAAAGCCTGGGCGATGATCCCGCGTTCTTCCCCAGGTGCGAAAACTTGGGTGGGAATTTTGACGCTGGCGCGGACCATTTCATCGATGCCGCAGCGGCTATGCAGAGCCTCGACTTGGTCGTCACCTGCGACACATCGATCGCTCATCTCGCGGGCGCGCTAGGCCGTCCAGTCTGGGTTGTCCTGAAGCGCGCGGCTGACTGGCGCTGGCTCCTCGATCGCGAGGATTCCCCTTGGTATCCATCAATGCGTCTGTTTCGGCAAAACCGGCGCGGCGATTGGCCCGAGGTTTTCGGCCGCATCGCTCAGGCCTTGCAGGCCCAAACCGAAGGCGCGAGGCTCCCTGAAGGCCGGCCTTCAAGCAACCTCACGACGATGCCTTGAAGTTCGCGATCCGCCGAATATCGCCAACCATGCTGAATATGCGGCTCGAGTCTTGGCGCGATTTACCCAACAACGAAGGCCTCTTCCGGATAGGCTCCAGCGTCATTCTGGCCGATCGGCGGCCATGATGTAATTGATGTCCATGTCGCGCCAGAGCCGCCATTGATCGCTCAAGGGGTCAAACACGACCCCCGTTTCGTCAATGATATGTAGCCCGGCGGCGCGCGACGCCTTGGCCAATTCCTGCGGCGTGACAAACTGGCTCCAGCGGTGGGTGCCCACGGGGGCCCAACGCAAGACATATTCGGCGCCGACGATCGCGAAGGCGAAACTTTTCAAGGTCCGGTTGAGCGTCGCCGCGACGAGGAGTCCGCCAGGCCGGACCATCGCGCCCGCATGTTGGAGGAAGGCTGGAACATCGCGCACATGTTCGATGACCTCCATCGCCAGGACGACATCGAAGAGAGCGCCCTCGGCGCTAAGGTCCTCGGCGCTCGTACAAAGATACTCGATTGTAAGGTGGGCGCGCGCGGCATGGTCCCGCGCCACCGCGATATTGCCGCGCGCGGGATCGATCGAAGTCATCTGCGCCCCAAGTCGCGCCAGCGGCTCGGAGAGAATGCCGCCGCCGCACCCGATATCGAGGACCTTTAGTCCGCGCAGCGGCTCGGGCGCCCGGCGATCGCGCGGCTTGCCTTCGACCGGAAAATGACGGCAGAGCAAATCGCACAAATAGCTCAAACGGACCGGGTTGAACTTATGCAGGGCGCGCATGGGTCCGTCCGGATTCCACCATTCGGCGCCGATCCGGTCGAACCTTTCCACTTCCTCTGGATCGATCGTCGTCCCGCGCCGGAGACTTTCCTGGCCGGCCATGACTTGTATCCTTCCCGATGAGCAGGCTAAGGTGGCGCTGCTCCAAACCTCTTGACTTGCATTGCCGAGATTCGCATGTATACGCGCCGCAAGGGCGCGGCGCGAGCGATCTGGTCCCGGCCTCCACCATTTTCACAGAAGTTTCTCAAAATTTGCCCAGAGGGGGCCTTTTTCGACCCGATGTCCCGTCTTGTGATGAAATTTGGCGGCACCTCGGTCGCAGACATAGAGCGAATCCGCAACGTGGCAAGGCACGTCGAGCGCGAGCGCAAGGCGGGCAACGACATCGCTGTCGTGGTTTCCGCCATGTCGGGCAAGACCAATGAACTGGTCCGTTGGTGCGAGGAAGCCTCTGGGCTTTGCGACCAGCGCGAATATGACGCGGTCGTCGCCTCCGGCGAACAGGTGACCGCTGGCCTGCTGGCCATCGTCTTGCAGGAAATTGGGATCCCGGCGCGCTCGTGGCAAGGTTGGCAGGTCCCGATCCTGACGTCAAACTCGCATGGCTCCGCGCGGATCGCGCATGTCGAGGGCCGAGCGATCCTCGAAGGTTTTTCCGCCCGCGGCGAAGTTGCCGTCGTCGCTGGCTTTCAGGGCTTGAATAAGGAAACCGGCCGAATTGCAACGCTTGGGCGCGGCGGCTCGGACACCAGCGCGGTGGCGATCGCGGCAGCGATCGGAGCCAGCCGCTGCGACATCTATACCGATGTCGACGGGGTCTATACCACCGATCCGCGCATCGTCCCAAAAGCGAAGCGCCTCGATCGCGTCGCCTTCGAGGAAATGCTGGAAATGGCCTCGCTTGGAGCCAAGGTTCTCCAGGTGCGCTCGGTCGAGCTCGCGATGGCGCACAAAGTCAAGACTTTCGTGCGCTCCTCATTCGACGATCCGCGGGACCCGAAACCAGGCACCTTGATTTGCGACGAGGAGGATATCGTGGAGCAGCAGGTCGTCACCGGCATCGCATTTTCCAGGGACGAGGCGCAAATCACCTTGCGTCAGGTCGCCGACCATCCAGGCGTCGCCGCCGCCATTTTCATGCCTCTCGCCGAGGCGAATATCAATGTGGACATGATCGTCCAGGTTGCATCCGAGGATTCGGGGGCGACAGACATGACATTCACCGTCTCGACGGCGGATTTCGAGCGAACTAAGGCCATCCTGCAAAAGGCCCAGCCGCAAATCGGGTTCCAGAGCCTCAACGGGGCGAGCGATGTGGTGAAGATTTCGGCCATTGGCGTTGGCATGCGCAGCCACGCTGGAGTCGCGGCGCGCGCATTCAAGGCGCTTGCAGAAAAAGGCATCAATATCAGGGCGATAACGACATCTGAGATCAAATTCTCGGTTTTGATCGAGGCGGCCTACACAGAGCTGGCGGTCCGCACGCTGCACTCGCTTTACGGCTTGGATAAAGCCTGACGCCAGTTGCGCCGCGAATTTTACGACGGAAGCTTCCGGGAAGCGGACCGTTCGGCGATGCTAAAATATGACACCATAAGACCTTGGAGCGATTTCAACTTATGTTGAATTACCCTAGCCTTTATCTTTGCTTAATGCTTAGGCGCTGCCCCACCCAAAAAGCATAGTTCAACTGAAGTTGAAAATGCTCTAATTTTCCTCATCACTCTTGCGGTCCGGAGTTTGCACTGGTTAAACGGGCGGAAGGCGAAAAAAGATCGAAGCCATCGGCCCGCGCTGCGCTCCCTTGGACTTTCCGGCCTGCCAATGCAAGATTATGAGGCCTTCAGGCCTGAACAGGAAACGCCCATGTATGGCGCTCATGGCGGACCCCGTCTGCTGCTGAGGCGGCTTCGCGAAGTCATGGCGGAGCCGGTCAGCCCTCAGGCTCGGCTCGACAAAATTGTCGTCCATATCGCCGTGAACATGGTCGCGGAAGTCTGTTCCGTTTATGTCTTGCGGGCCGACGGCTGGCTTGAGCTTTACGCTACGGAGGGATTGAATCGCGAGGCGGTTCACTTGACGATGATGCGCTCCGGCGAAGGTCTGGTCGGTCGGATTGCCGAGACGGCCGAACCGCTCGCGCTACCCAACGCGCAACAGCATCCCTCATTTTCCTATCGGCCCGAAACCGGCGAGGAAATCTACTCCTCCTTCCTGGGGGTGCCGATTCTGCGCGGCGGCAATACGCTCGGCGTTCTCGTCGTCCAGAATAAGGCCCGCCGCAACTATTCAGAGGAAGAAGTCGAGGTCCTTCAGACGACGGCTATGCTGCTCGCCGAGATGATCGCCTCCGGCGAATTGCAGTCCCTCGTCCTGCCCGGCATCGACATCGCCTTGCGCCGGCCGCTCGCCTTGAAGGGGACCCCGATCGCCGACGGCGTTGGACTTGGCCACGTCGTCCTGCACGAACCGCGCATCATCATCAAGCAGCTTATCGCCGAAGATACGATGCTGGAGATGGAGCGGCTTGACAGAGCGATCGGCGCGATGCGCGAATCGATCGACGCCCTGATCGAAAGCCGGAACATGGGACCGGGCGAGCATCGCGACGTGCTCGAAACCTTCCGGATGTTCGCGCATGATCGCGGCTGGCTTCGCCGGTTGCGCGAGGCGGTGTCGACCGGCCTCACTGCGGAAGCCGCGGTCGAACGTGTGCAAAACGACGCCCGCGCCAAATTGCAGCGCCGCACCGAACCCTTCATGCGCGAGCGATTGCATGATCTCGACGATCTCGCCAACCGGCTCCTGCATCAGTTGACCGGCCAGAGTTTCGTGACGGCGCATGAAGATCTGCCTGATAATGCGATCATCGTCGCGCGAACGATGGGGCCGGCGGCGCTTCTCGAATATGACCGCTCGAAAGTGCGCGGCCTCGTAATCGAGGATGGAGGCGCGGGAAGCCATGTCGCCATCGTCGCCCGAGCGCTCGGCATTGCGGCGGCCGGCGATGTCGCCAATATCATCGACTTTGTCGAACCGGGCGACGCCTTGATCGTCGACGGCGGATCCGGCGACGTTCACGTGCGCCCGCCGCCGGACGTTCAACACGCCTATGCCGAAAAGGCGCGGATGCGCGCCCGCCGTCAGGAGCAATATCTCAAATTACGCGACGTGCCTGCCGTCACCAGGGACGGCGTCCCGATCGATTTGCATATGAACGCGGGCCTTCTTGTCGATCTCGAGCATGTGGAGGAAACCGGAGCGGCGTCGATCGGACTGTTCCGCACCGAACTTCAGTTCATGCTCGCCCCGCGATTTCCGAGGATGAGCGAGCAGGAGGCGCTTTACCGGTCCGCCCTCGATTCTGTCCAAGGAAAGCCGATTACCTTCCGAACGCTCGATATTGGCTCCGACAAAATTCTCCCCTACATGACCCAGGTCGACGAGGAAAACCCGGCCCTTGGCTGGCGGGCGATCCGCATCGGCCTCGACCGGCCAGGGCTGTTGCGCTCGCAATTGCGCGGCCTGCTGCGCGCCGGCGCCGGGCGCGAATTGCGAATCATGTTTCCGATGATCGCGATGCTCGAGGAGTTTGAAACCGCAAAGGCATTGGTCAAGCGTGAGCTTGATCTTTTGGTGCGCAATAATCGCCAACCCCCGTCCGACCTTAAACTGGGCATCATGGTCGAGGTGCCGTCCTTGCTGTGGCAACTCGATGAAATTTGCCAGCAGGTTGATTTTCTTTCGGTCGGCTCCAATGATCTCGTGCAATATCTCTATGCCGCCGATCGCGACAATAAGCGCGTGTCGGAGCGTTTCGACCCCTTATCGGCGCCAATTCTTCGCGTATTGAAATTCATCGCTGAGAAAGCGGACGCGGCGGGAACGCCGGTGACGCTGTGCGGTGAAATCGGCGGCAGGCCGCTCGAGGCGATGGCCTTGCTGGCGCTCGGATTTCGCGGGCTTTCGATGTCCGCCGCCGCGATCGGTCCGGTTAAGGCGATGGTGCTGGCGACCCACCTTGGCGAGGTCGAGGCTTTCGTCGCGGACTTGATCGCCAGAGAAACGGGTGGTCATTCCTTGCGCGACACGTTACGCAAGTTTGGCAAGGCGCGCGGCATTCCGGTTTAGAAGCGCGGTCGCCGGCCCTGCTCGCCCAGCCCACTCTGCTCGAAAGCCTCCTAGAACCCAAACCCATGTTGCCGCAAGACAAGCTCGACCTCATCCTGCGCCGCCACGAGGAAATCTCGGCCCGCCTCACGCAAGCGCCCGAAGCGAGCGTTTTCGTCGCCTTGTCGCGGGAACTCGCCAGCCTAGAGGAAGTCGCCGAGGCGATTCGTGACTTTCGCGCGCAAACGCAAGAGGTCGCGGGACTCGAGGCTATGCTGGCCGATCCCTCAATCGACGCGGACATGCGAGATCTAGCCGAGGAGGAACTGCGCGCGGCGCAAGCAAGGCTCGCCGAAGTTGAACAAGGTTTGAAGATCGCCCTCTTGCCCAAGGATGCCGCGGACGAGAAAAGCGCCATCCTCGAAGTGCGGGCCGGCACTGGCGGCGACGAGGCGGCGTTGTTCGCCGGCGATCTGTTCCGAATGTATCAACGCTACGCTGAGGCCAAGGGCTGGAGCGTCGAGATCATGTCGGCGAGCGAGGGAACCGCTGGCGGCTACAAGGAAATCATCGCCGAAATCGCCGGTCGGGGCGTTTTCGCGCGGCTGAAATTCGAATCCGGCGCACACCGGGTCCAACGCGTGCCAGACACTGAAACGCAAGGCCGCATCCATACGTCGGCGGCGACCGTCGCGGTGCTTCCGCAAGCGGAGGACGTCGATGTCGACATCAACGAAGCGGATCTGAAGATCGACACGATGCGGGCCCAAGGCGCCGGCGGCCAGCACGTCAACAAGACCGAATCCGCGATCCGCATAACCCATGTTCCGACCGGCACCATTATCTTCGTGCAAGACGAACGCTCGCAGCACAAGAACAGGGCCCGCGCAATGTCCCTGTTGCGCTCCCGCATCTATGATATGGAGCGCCAGAAGCTTGACGCCGAACGCGCCGCCGACCGGCGCTCGCAGGTCGGCTCGGGCGATCGCTCGGAACGGATTCGCACCTATAATTTCCCGCAAGGCCGCCTGACCGATCATCGGATCAATCTGACGCTCTACAAGCTCGACAAAATAATGACCGGAGAGGCTTTGGACGAAGTCATCGACGCCCTCGTGACGCATCATCAGGCGGCCCAACTCGCCGCCAGCGAAGAGGGCGTTCACTGACGTCTTAGGACTGTGGCGCGCGCAAGCTTGGCCGCATCTTCTTTTCCAAAGATCTATCGGTTGCGACGCACTGTCCGTCGCCGACAAAACCTGCCGTTCATCGCCCCCGCCGTCTGCAAGCCTCGCTCCCATAGCGCCCTTGCGAGGGAACCAACCCCAGCCCCAACTGTTTCAGCGGACCGCGTCCTGCAACAGGGCCATCACAAGCTAAAACCGAACAACTTGGCATTTCACCAGGCGAAGCTGCGGCTTGCGGCGCCAAAAGCCGCAGCCAATGCACGCCGCCAAAGTGTCGATGGCGGCGATAAGCTACGAAGTTGGATCTGATAATGCTTATACGATATGGCTATGAAATTACCTTTTCTTGCGCCCAACCGACCTTGATGGTCTGCCTCCTCGACGCCCATCGCGAGCGCTCGCAGGAATTGCGCTTTGAAACCCCGCCGTTAACAATCCCTTCGATTCCGACAACCACTTATCTCGATCTCTACGGCAATACAGTGCGAAGATTCATCGCGCCGGCCGGCGATCTCACGATTACATCCGACGCCATTATAGAGGACAGCGGCCTGCCAGATCCGATCGAACTCGACGCCAACGAGGCGCCAGTCGAGCTATTGCCGAACGAAACCCTGATTTTCCTTCTCGGCAGCCGGTATTGCGAAACCGACAAGCTCGCGGACATCGCTTGGGGGCTTTTCGGATCGACGCCGCGAGGCTGGCGCCGGGTTCAGGCGATCTGCGATTTCGTCTGCGATCATTTGACCTTCGGCTACGAACATGCCCGCGCGAGCCGCACCGCTTTCGAGGCCTATCAAGAGCGCGTCGGCGTCTGCCGCGATTTCGCGCATCTCGCGGTGACGTTCTGCCGCTGCATGAATATTCCAGCGCGCTACGCAAATGGGTTCCTCGGCGACATCGGCGTCCCGCCTGACCCGGCGCCGATGGACTATAACGCCTGGTTCGAGGTCTTTCTCGATGGCCGCTGGATCACCTTTGACGCGCGCCACAATACGCCGCGCATTGGCCGGATTACCGTCGCCCGCGGCCGCGACGCCATGGATATTCCGCTGGCGACTTCTTTTGGCCCTCACGTGTTGAAGACCTTCCGGGTCTGGACCGAAGAAGTGGATGCAGGAGTGTTGCGCGACCTTGAGCGGCGCACCGCTTGAGGCGGCGGCGTCGCCAGGCTCGGCCTCAACTCCATGGAACGACCCTTACCTTGACGTTAAACGCCTACTAAGGTTTATGCTGGCAGATGCTTAATGCATCGCCGTCGCGTCCTTTCGCTTTGGCGAAGGGTGTTGCGCCTTACGGCCGCCAGCGAGTAGGTCTCGATGCGTCAATTGATCTCGAAAGCCCGCTCTCGCCGGCGCCCAGCTCTCTGTCGCGAAGGGGCCGCTCGCTCAGGCGCGCGCTTTTGCAGCGGGTCGCTGATAATTCTGTCGGCGCTAAGCCTTGCCGCCTGCTCCAGCAACATCAAGGGATTTCTCGCCCCCGTGGCCGATGGCGCTCCCGGCGCGACTCCTGTCGAGATGGTGGTCGCGACGACGCGCATGAAAGCCGGTTCGCCAGGGGAAATGTTTTCCGGCGCGCGGGGTCCAACGCCAAGCTTCGCTGATATCGTCGTGTCGATTCCGCCCGATGGCGTTCATAAGGTCGGCGACGTCGAATGGCCAAAGCAAGTTCCCGGCAATCCAGCCTCCGATTTCGTCACGCTTAAAGCCGACGTCATCGACAGGGACCAGGCCATCGCGACATTTTCGAGGATACTCCAGAAATCGCCGAAACGGCAGGCTCTCATTTTCGTCCATGGCTTCAACAACCGCTTCGACGACGCGGTTTTCCGCTTCGCGCAGATCGTCCACGACTCGGGCTCGGGAACCGACTTCGCGCCGGTTCTGTTTACTTGGCCCTCGCAGGGCAGCGCTTTCGCCTATGGGTATGACCGCGAAAGCGCAAATTACTCCCGCGACGCGCTGGAAAATCTGTTGCGTTGGCTTGCGAAAAATCCTCAAGTCACCGAAATTTCCATTCTCGCCCATTCGATGGGCAATTGGGTGACGCTGGAAGCCCTTCGCCAGATGGCGATCCGCGACGGGAAGGTCGCCCCGAAAATCCGCACCGTTCTGCTCGCGGCGCCCGATGTCGACGTCGATATTGCGCGCGAACAGATCGCCACAATGGGCGCGGTGCGGCCGAATTTCACGCTGTTCCTCTCCGAGGACGATCGCGCCCTCGCCCTTTCGCGCCAGGTTTGGGGCGGCCCGCGGCTGGGCGCCATCGATCCCGATATCGAGCCTTACAGGACCGACCTCGCGCGGGAAAAAATCGAAGTCGTCAACCTGACGAAATTGAAATCTTCGGATGAATTCAACCACGGTAAATTCGCGGAAAATCCCAAGGCCGTCGAGATTATCGGGCGAAGCCTGGCGAGCGGCCAGACCCTGACGGATTCACGCGTTGGCCTTGGCGAAAGAATCATGGCGACGACGGCGGGCGCCGCGACTTCCATTGGTCACGCGGCTGGCCTCGTGGTGACGGCGCCGCTCGCCGTCGTCGATCCGCTGACCCGAGAACATTATGGCGACCAAGTCGACGCCTTCAGCCGGTCGGTCCATGATGCGGCGGCGCCCAAATAGGCTTCTGTCCAACGTCGGCGTTTGCATCCGTTGTTCGGGCGCGAGCCCATCCAAAAGCGCTACAACTTTTTGAGATTATACAGAGTCGCTTAGGCTGCGCAGGACAGCCTGACCGCGACGCCAGTGGCGAGAATCCGGTTGAGGCTCACGCCCGTTTCTTCGACTGGAACGAAGCCATCGGTTTCATAATCGAGGCCGATAATCGCGTCGGCGTCGATGTCTTCGGCCCTACGGATCAATTCGCGCAGGGCAAGTTCGCGCCAGTCGCCTTGAAGCGGGGCGCCGTTTGCCGCATGCCAAGCCGAGGCAGCCTTGATCTTGCCGATCGCATAAAGGATGCGGCCGCCCTCGATGCCGTTGGTGGAACTGATGCGCATGACGCGTCCTCCGATGCCTTCTCAAAACCCTGGACCAGGAAGGTTTCCCATCGCTTAATGACGGCGGGAAATGTCCCTTTCGAAGCTAAGGGTCGCAGTTTTAAGATGAACGGGAGGTGACGCGCCGCACGCGGTGGTCATTGGCTCAGTGTCGAAAGTGCCGCACGCCAGTGAGCACCATGGCGAGGCCCGCCGCATCGGCGGCCTTGACGATTTCATCGTCCCGCACGGATCCGCCGGGCTGGATAATGGCGCTGGCGCCGGCTTGCGCCGCGGCGAGCAAACCGTCGGCGAATGGAAAAAACGCGTCCGAAGCGACGACCGATCCTTTTGCAAGGCTTTCGCTCAATCCCAAGGCCTTGGCCGCGTCGGCCGCCTTCATGGCCGCGATCCTTGCGGAATCGACGCGGCTCATCTGACCGGCGCCAATGCCGACGGTTGCGCTGTCCTTGGCGTAGACGATCGCGTTCGACTTCACATGTTTGGCGACGCGGAAAGCGAATTTAAGGTCCCGATATTCCGCCTCGGTCGGCGCGCGTTTGGTGACGACGCGCAAATCCATGTCGTCAACAACGGCGTTGTCGCGGCTCTGCACGAGCAGGCCGCCGGCGACGGGGCGGAACGTCAGGCTGGCGGCGCGCGGATCGGGCAGGCCGCCGGTCAGGAGCAGCCGCAAGTTCTTCTTGGCGGCAACGATTTCGATCGCCTCCGGATCGGCCTCCGGCGCGATGATGACTTCGGTAAAAATCTTGACAATCTC
Organism: Methylocapsa aurea; assembly: GCF_000746085.1. Classification (GTDB taxonomy): domain Bacteria; phylum Pseudomonadota; class Alphaproteobacteria; order Rhizobiales; family Beijerinckiaceae; genus Methylocapsa; species Methylocapsa aurea. The sequence goes on from NZ_JQKO01000018.1 coordinate 16,149, forward strand.
GAGCGCGGTCTCGGCGTCGAGCCTGCGGTTCAGGGCGATGATGCCGCCGAAAGCCGAAACCGGATCACAGCGCAGCGCCAGTTCATAGGCCTCCTTAAGGCTGGACGCCTCGGCGACGCCGCAAGGGTTGGCGTGTTTGATGATGGCGACGGCGGCGGTTCGATGGGCGTCGAACTCGGCGACGAGTTCGAACGCCGCATCGGTGTCGCCGACATTATTGTAGGAGAGTTGCTTGCCTTGCGCCTGCCGCGCCGTCGCGACGCCATAGCGGTGCTCCGGCAGAGCGTAGAATCCAGCGACCTGATGCGGATTTTCTCCATAGCGCAGGCTAACGGCGAGCTTGCCGCCGAAGGCGCGATAGGCCGGCGTCGCCTCGCCGATCTCAGCCGCGAACCAATTTGAAATCGTGGAATCATAGGCGGCGGTGCGCGCGAACGCCTTTTGCGCAAGGCTTTGACGCAGTTCCTTGGTGGTGGAGCCGGCATGCGTCTTCAATTCATCGAGGATAAGGGCGTAATCCTCGACATCTACAACGACTGCGACATCGCTGAAATTTTTCGCCGCGCCGCGGATCATCGCTGGACCGCCGACATCGATATTTTCGATGCAATCGGCGAAATCCGCGGCTCCGCCGATCGTCGCCTCGAAAGGATAGAGATTCACGACAAGGAGATCAATCGGCGCGATGCCATGCGCGAGCATCGCCGCTTCGTGCGCCGGATTCTTGCGGATCGCCAGAAGTCCGCCATGCACCTTCGGATGCAAGGTCTTGACGCGGCCGTCCATGAGTTCTGGAAATCCGGTCACGTCGGCGACGTCGCGGACCGCGAGACCCGCATCCTCCAGCGCCTTGCGCGTGCCTCCGGTCGAAATCAGTTCTATGCCCAGGGCCAGGAGGCCGCGCGCGAAATCGACGAGGCCGGTCTTGTCGGAAACGGAAATCAGCGCCCGCACGGCGCGGCGAAGCTCGGTTGGCATGGCTTTATCCGGCTCTCATCAAAGAGTTTAAGCATGATGTCGTCCGAAAACCGGTTTCCGCTTTTCGGCATCATGCTCTAGGGCTCGATTGACCCGCGCTTAGCACGAAGCCGCCGCCGCTCCTACCCTCTATGGATGCGCGCCCGCTCGGGGCCGGCGGGCGCGGCTCCCTATTCCGCCGACGCCTGCCGCAATCCGTCCTCCGCGCCAAGCCCGGCGCTCCTGCGCAAGGGGGAGGCAAACCGGCGCAGCCGGAGCGCGTTGGAGACGACGAAGACGGAGGAAAACGCCATCGCGCCAGCGGCCAGCACCGGCGACAGGAGGATGCCGAAGGCCGGGTAAAGCGCTCCCGCGGCGACCGGGATCAGGACGATGTTATAGGCGAAGGCCCAAAACAGATTCTGCTTGATGTTGCGCATCGTGACCCGGCTCAGCGCTACCGCCGTCGCGGCGGCGCCAAGGTCGCCCCCCATCAGCACGACATCGGCGGCCTCGATCGCAACATCCGTCCCGGCGCCGATCGCCAGACCGACATCGGCTTCGGCCAGGGCCGGAGCATCATTGATGCCGTCGCCGACAAAAGCGATGGCGCGATGGCGCGCGCGCAGCTCTCGCAGCGCCGCAAGCTTGCCCTCCGGCAGAACCTCGGCGACGACCCCGTCGATCCCCACCGCCTTGGCGACGGCTTCGGCCGTCCGGCGATTGTCGCCCGTCACCATGATTACTTCGAGCCCCTGCCCGCGCAAGGCTTCGACCGCGCGCCGCGCCGTCGGCGCAATCGGGTCGGCAATCACGATGAGGCCGGCGAGCTTTCGATCGATCGCCGCATAGAGCGGAGACTTTCCCTCCTCGCCAAACCGTTTCGCCGCATCGGCAAAGGCGCCAACATCGACGCCCAGCGCGGCCATGAAGCGATCCGCGCCAACCGCGACATGACGCCCCTCGACGTCGGCTTCGGCGCCAAGGCCCGGCTTTGCGGCGAAGTTGAGCGCCCGCCCGCCGGTCGCCCCCGTCTGCTCGGCAGTCCCGGCCGAGTCCTCGACGCCCCCCGAGCGCTTGGACCAGGATAACAACGTCCGCCAAGGCGAACCACCGCGCGGCGCGCCGGGGTCCAGCTCGGCGGAAAAGCTGACAGCCTGCTTGCTCAGCGCCCCGGCCTCCTTCGCGGCGGCGACGATGGCGGCGGCGATCGGATGCTCGGACCGCGCCTCCACAGCCGCGACAAAGCCAAGAACCTCAGCCCGGTCGAACCCCGGCGCGGCAAGAAAATCGGTCAGTTCGGGGCTTCCCTTTGTAATCGTTCCAGTCTTGTCCAAGGCGATCGCGGTCACTCTCGCGAGGCTCTGCAAGGCGTCTCCCTTGCGAAAGAGGACTCCCAATTCGGCGCCTCGCCCGGTGCCGACCATGATCGAGGTCGGCGTGGCGAGACCCATCGCGCAGGGGCAAGCAATGATCAGCACGGCGACCATCTGGATCAGCGCATAGCTCAAGGCCGGCGCCGGCCCGAGCCATAGCCAGAGCGCGAAGGTCACAGCCGCAACTCCGATCACGGCCGGCACGAACCATGCCGTCACCTTGTCGGCCAGCGCCTGAATCGGCAATTTGGCGCCCTGCGCCCGCTCGACCATGCGAATGATCTGGGCCAGCACCGTGTCGGCGCCGGTCTTAGTCACCCTGAAGGAGAAGCTTCCCGTCTTATTGATGGTTCCCCCCACCACATTGGCGCCAACGCCCTTGGTCACAGGCCCCGGCTCCCCGGTCAGCATCGATTCGTCGACGAAGGAAGAGCCTTCGACCACCGCTCCATCGACCGGCACTTTGTCGCCCGGCTTGACGAGGACGATGTCGCCCACGGCGACCTCCTCCAGGGCGACGTCAACCGGCGCTCCATCGCGCAGGACGCGCGCGGTCTTGGGCTTCAAGCCGATCAGATGTTCGATGGCCGCGCCGGTGCGTCCCTTGGCCCGCGCCTCCAAGCTCCGCCCAAGCAGGATCAATGTCACGATCACAGCGGCGGATTCGAAATAGACATGGGAGGTTCCGGCCGGGAACAGGCCAGGCGCGAAAGTGACCAAGGCGGAATAGGTAAAGGCGGCGCCGGCGCCGAGCGCAACGAGGGCGTTCATGTCCGGCGCGCCGCGCCACAGCGCCGGAAACCCGGTCTTGAAAAAGCGCAGGCCCGGCCCGAACAGAACCAGCGCGGTCAGAACGAACTGGATAACCCGACTCGCCGGCATGCCGATCGCATCCATCACGAACATGTGGACGGCCGGCACCATATGGGAGCCCATCTCGAGCGCGAAGACAGGCGCCGTCAGGACCGCAGCAACCAGAAGCGCGCGAGAGAGCTCTTGCGTTTCCTTGTCGCGCCGGTCGGCCAGCGACGTCGCGGGCGCGTCCGGCTTGATCTCGCGCGTCGGATAGCCGGCGGCGGTCGCGGCGGTCGCGAGAGCGGCGGCGTTTGTCGCGCCGGGGGCAAAGCGCACCGTCCCGGTCCGGGCCGCGAGATTGACATTGGCCTCGATCACGCCTGGAACGGTCTTGAACGCCTTCTCGACGTGGTTCACGCAAGAGGCGCAGCTCATTTTATCGATTTCGAACCGCGCCGTTTCAATCGTCGCGCCATAACCAGCCTTGCTGATTGCGGCGACGACGCCGGCAATGTCCGGCGCTCCCGAAAACACCACCTCGGCGCGCCGCGTCGCGAGATTGACCGAGGCCGAAGCAACGCCTGGGGCCGTCGAAATGGCCTTTTCGACTCGCGCAACGCAGGAGGCGCAGGCCAAACCTTCAACTCCGAGGCTGAAGGCCGCCGCTTGTTTGGGATGCTCGGGGCGTGAAGGCATCGGCGTTTTCCTTTATAGAGATAGAGAACTGACGGCTTCCCCGCTCGTAAATCATCGGCGTCGAGCCGGAAAACAAGGGAGGCCGACGGGAAACAAGACCGGCGGGCATTCGCCGATGCGCCTCAGCGCCCTTTCAGCAGCAGCCGAAAATGTTTACATGCGGAATATCTAGAGCATATTCCGAACAGATTGGTTCGATCTGTTCGACGAGAATATGCTCAGACTTTTTTGACACTGGAGCGATTTCTGATCGATCGAATGGAGTCATTCGATCGGAAAGCGCTTATTTTCAAAGGGTTGGAGCATGTTCTGATCGAAAAAGTCGATCAACTTTTTTCGGAACATGCTCTAGAGCCGGATGATTTTGGACGGAATCGCAAGGCGATCTCGTCCAAAATCTTAAATCCGCCTCTCATCAAAGAGTTAGAGCATGATGTCGTCCGAAAACCGGTTTCCACTTTTCGGCATCATGCTCTAGGGTGGAGCTTGGAGCAGCGCTATGTCGAAATCAATCGTCATTACATTGCCGCATGATCTCGGGGCCGAGGCGGCGAAAAAGCGGGTCACGGAGCGGATCGACCTGCTGCGGCGAGACTACGTCGATAAGTTGGCCTATTCCGAAGTCACATGGAGCGGCGACAGGGCCGATTTGCGGGTTGTGGCCTTCGGCCAGACGACCACTGCTCAACTCGACGTTATGCCGGACGCCCTGCGAATTGAGGTGCAGCTGCCTTGGATCCTCGCCGCTCTCTCCGGCAAGATTCAAGGAGTCTTGACCAGCAACGCACAGGATTCCTTGCGTATCGGGCGCACGCAGCCAAAACCGTGATATGTTTCTTGGCGCGGCGAGGCGCCAAGAAGGGGGATTCATCCAATAGCCGCCCGGCTTCAGGGCGGCGCGGCGCTAAACCTAATCGACGGCGACCATGACATCCGACGACTTGATGATGGCGTGAGCCTTCTTGCCCTTGGCGAGTCCAAGCTCGTCAACGGATTCATTGGTGATCGAAGCTGTGACGATCGCGCCGCCGGCCAGCTCGATTTCGACATGCGCCGTGGTTGCGCCCTTATGGATCTCTTTAATCGTGCCTTCGAGCGCGTTGCGAGCGGAGATTTTCATGGCGTTTCCTTTCCAAAAAAGAAAGCCCGACGCAGAGAAGCCGAGCCTAGGGTCTATAGCCGCGAGTTGCGACTTTTTGTATATAGGTGCATTGAAGCTGTAACGCTAGGGGCAGCGCGTTTTCGAAGCGCCGTTGAGCGCGATTGCGCTCCCAATCGGATAGCATCCAATCAAAAAATCTCTCAGATGCTCCCGGCGATCGCAAAAATTCAATAAGTCTGTCGTTTGCCATTCAAACACGAGCAGGAGCCCATCCTTGAACTTGCCGACATTGCCGGATTCCTTGCTCGATCAATTTTTGGCTGACGACGCGCCTTTTCTCGATCTCACCACGCATTTTCTCGGCCTTGGCGGCAAAACTGGCCGCATGAGCTTCGCGGCGCGCGAGGCCATGGTCCTCGCCTGCGCCGAAGAGGCCGCCCGGATCGTTGAGCGCGCTGGAGCGACTGTGATCCTGCATGCCGCTTCCGGAGCGGCGCTGGAGCCCGGTTCGCCGATCCTCACCGCCACCGGATCCGCCGCAACGCTTCTGCGCGCCTGGAAAATAGCGCAAAATCTCATTGAGGTCGCCTCGGGCATCGCGACCGCGACCCGAAGCATCGTTTCCGCCGCGCGCGCCGTCTCGCCGCAAATTGCAATCACATGCACGCGCAAGAACGCGCCCGGAACGAAGCTCTTGTCGCTGAAGGCGATCCTCGCCGGCGGGGCCATGCCGCATCGTCTGGGCCTTAGCGAAACCATTTTAATTTTCGCCGAGCATCGGGCCTTTCTCTCTGGCATGAGCGAGAAGGAGATGATCGCCCTGGCGCGTCGCGACGCCGCTGAAAAAAAAATCGTCGTCGAGGTTGGATCGCTGGCCGAAGCCCTCGCCTGGGGAGATGCGGGCGCCGATGTAATTCAGGCGGAAAAATTTCCGCCGCAGGAAATCGCCGCCCTCGTCGCGGCGCTGGAGCCGCGCATCCCACGCCCGCTGATCGCGGCGGCGGGCGGCGTCAATGCAGGCAATGCGGCCCAATACGCGGCAGCCGGCGCCGATATTCTCGTGACATCGGCGCCCTATTGGGGCAAACCCCTCGACGTCGCGGTTCGCGTCGAGGCGGCATAAAACATGCTCCGGAATACAGTTGACAGATTCCTTTTCGACAAGGATCTGGTTCTGCTTTTCGATTTTTGAGCTCAATCCCCGCCGATCCGATCGGGCGAGGCCACAGGCTCCGGCGAAGAAAATGTTGGAAGTTCCCAAACTGCGACCGGCCCGGCCCCTTCTCAAAACGGCGCTCTCGGCGCGCGTGCTGCACCATGATCGCGAAATGGCATTGACGACGCTGTTTTTCGAGGATGGAGAGCTGCGGGTGCCGCTGATCGATTATCCTGCCAGCTCCGGCGTCACGATCCGGATCGACGCGCGGGATGTTTCAATCGCGCTCTCGCGGCCGATGGATGTGTCGATCACCAATCGCCTGCCCGGCGAGATCGCCGAACTTTCCTATCTCACGCCGCCCTATGTCAAGGTGACTTTCAATCTTGGAAAGACCCGTCTCCATGCGCTCGTGACCAGCGAGTCAGTGGAGCGCCTGGCCCTCGCGCCGGGACTTCGCGCCTGGGTGATGATCAAGGCGGTGGCGATTTCAGGCCATGAACTCAAGCCGGATCGCGCGCCGCGGCCGAGACCCTGGCCTTTGGATCGAAAGACCAGTCCAACGAAGCCGTGAGTTCGTCGAGGGACTTCTTCGCTGAATTCGACGCATGGCGTTCGATCGAGCGATAGAGCGCGACGAGCCGCTCGCCGAATTGGGTGATCTCGGCGCCGCCGCCGCGCCGCCCCGGAAAGGTTGCGACAACCGGGCTTTCGAACGTGCGGTTCAAGGCGTCTACGCTGAGCCAGCATTTCCGGTAGGAAAGCTGTAGGGCGCGGCTTGCGCCGATAATCGAACGCTCGATGCGAATCATATCGATCAGCGCCAAATCTTCGGGTCCAAACGCGCCGCCATTCGGCAGATTGAGGTAAATGGAGATAGAAGCGGTTTGCGGCTTGCTCTTTGCCATGGACTTTCCTTGTGCCCGAAATGCATTTCTCGGGCGAAACGGACGCCTATCAGCATCCGCGCACGAAACAAAATGTGAGAATATAGCATTCTGAGATAAAGTGAGCGCGGCGAAGTAAGCGCGGGGTCAGCGCGGTTCCTTTGAGCATGAAGACAAAAATCAGATGGTTCGATCGGCGGCCGGATAAGCTTCCCGCGGCTTTTGGAAAATCATTCGTTAAAAAAATTTGATGCAGGACAGGGCCGTTTCCGAGCCGGGAGATCGCCCTCTAAGACCCGTTCGGCCTCGCAAAGCATGATCGCCCGCACGACCGCCTCGGCGATTCCCCGCGCGCGCTCGTCGATGCCGGTCCATTTGGAGGCGCGGCCGCGCGGATCGATCTCGATCAGCTTGACGCCGGCCGGAATTTCGATCCCATCGCGCGCGAGGCCGCGCAAGATCCCGTCGATCGGGGCTTTGACCGCCGCGCCGCCGTGATGACCGACGATGACGCCTCTGAAGATGCGCGCGCCTATATCCAGCGCGGTGCGCCAACGACCCGGCGCCTTGGAGTAGACGAAGCGCTCGGCGCCGATTCCGCCGAGGAGGCTTGGGAGGGCGGCTACGGGTTCGGTTGTTCCCTCGCGCAAGACAAGGCCGGCGCGATCCGGCCGCGTCTCAATCGCCACGTCGCAATTGCCGCGCGCTGTAAACCCCGGACCAAGACCGATCGTGAGCCCCGCCAATCCGCGCAGGCGCGGCATGATCGAGCGCTTATGCATCCTTGCGTCGACGATGATGTCTGGCTGGCCGAGAACGAGCAAATCGGTCAGGCCGAGACTCGTCACCGCGACGCGATCCCTCAGGGCGGCGACGTCGAAAAGCTCGCTTACGCTATCGATTCGCATCGCCGCGATCGTCTCGACCAGACGTTCGTCATCGTAGAGCGCATCGTAGAACGCCATCCCGCGCCGGATCACCGGCGCCAAGGGGTCATGCGACAGGACAACGGCGCGCCCGAATCGGCGCAGAAAAACCGCGATCGCAGACGCGATTTCGTTGGTGCCGAGCACGACGGCAAACCGCGGACTTGCGGGTGGCGCCGCCGAGATAGCATCGCGCCGCGCGTTAGGATCGTCTATCTGATGCATGATCTGTTTCGCATAAACGGACCGACTTCGGAGCTATCCTATATACGTTAGTATATCGATACTGGCAAGTCAAGGCGCGGGCTCTTTCGCGTCGCATCCAGCGACGGGGCGGCCGCGGCGAGGATCGCCCTCACGCCTTGGCAATTGAGCGAGGTCAATGCGAAAGCGCGAGAAACTGGTAGGCCAGCCTCCGGCGTCTCGTGGGCGCTGAAACAAGGGAGATCCGCCGAGATCGCACGGATCATCAAGCGGGATGACCTTGACGGGCCAAGCGGGTCTGAGTCTAACGCCCAAGACAAGTCGGCAGTCATTTCTGCGTGATATTTTTCTGCTAGCAATTAATAAAGTGGTTAATTTCAACTAAATAACTCATGACGAATACTTGTTCATATGTTCTATGAACTAAATCATTAATGTATTCCGGCAAGAAACTGACAATATATGAAGCCCTACGCTTGAGTTTTGATCATGAGTTTATTAGTATCGCCGTGATGCTTTGCGGCTTGTCTGAAACTCTACACGATGTTCGGCGTTCAAGCAGTAGTGTCTTAAAACCTTGTAGGAGGAAACCATGCAGCGTCGTGAATTCATAGCCGCCGTCGGAACAGTCGCCGCGGTGGCCGCAGCCTCCGCCCAGCCGGCATTTGCCGAAATGGGCGCCGACACCATGATGCACGCGCCGAAGTTCAAGGCCCTGCAGGAAGCAGCCGGCAAATGCGTGTCGACCGGCAATGATTGCATGAGGCATTGCCTCGGCATGTTCGCGATGAAAGACACGAGCATGACCGAATGCGCCGATTCGACCTTCCAATTGATCGCGGCTTGTGGCGCGCTCCAGACCTTGGCCGCGGTCAACTCGGAGCATACCGGACATTTCGCCAAGGTGGTGGAGATGATCTGCGCCGATTGCCAGAAAGAATGCGAGAAATTCCCCAAGATAGCTGAATGCAAAGCCTGCGGCGACGCTTGCAAGGCTTGCGCTGAAGAGTGCCGCAAATACTCCTGAGCCGCCCCTTCAGGCAGTTGCGGGGGAGTTCTGGAAGCAATCCCGCCGCTGGTTGTCTCGGCTTCTCTTCGACAATGAAAGCGTTGGCGAAGCTTGCGCCAACGCCCCTGCCCGGCCCATAATAGACTATGCAGCCGCGCCGCCCTTTTTTCTCATATTCTTTCCTGGATTTTGATCGCCGCGTCGCCGACCGGCGCAACTTGGCGTCGGGCGAAAGATGAGCCAGGCATGCGCCTCTTATGGCGCCTGGGTTTCCCCGGTGAGCGTCGAACTCATGACCGGCGCCGCGGTTGGGCTCAGTTCCCTCGCAGTCGATGGACCGACGCTTTATTGGCTGGAAGCCAGGCCGGCCGAAAGCGGACGCACAGTTTTGTGCCGGCGCCGGGCCAATGGCCAGATCGAGGAACTAACTCTCGCCCCGTCCAATGTCGGCAGCCGCGTCCATGAATATGGCGGCGGCGCCTATGCGGTCGCAGATGGCGTCGCAGTCTATAGCGAGCGCAAGGATGGGTCCGTTTGGCTCATCGAAGCCGACGCCTCGCCGCGCCAAATCGCTACGCCGGAAGGCTGCCGCTACGCAGATTTCGAGTTGGATTTGCGGCGCCGTCGCGTGTTGGCTATTCGCGAGGATCATCGCGAGCGGCCGCCGACCGATCCAAAGGCCGCGATCGTCGCCCTGCCGCTCGATTCGGATGGGTCCGAAGAGGTGCTGGTCGAGGGGCCCGATTTCCTGAGTTCGCCGCGCCTCTCGCCGAGCGGCGACTGGATCGCCTGGATTGCCTGGGATCATCCCGACATGCCTTGGGATCGGACCAGGCTTTTCATCGCCGGACTTATGCCGGACGGTATGCTCGGCCCGTCAAATCTGGTCGCTGGGCAAGCGCCGGAATCGATCGTGCAACCGGAATGGTCAGCCGGCGATATCCTGCATTTTTGCTCGGACCGGACAGGCTGGTGGAACCTTTACGCACTGCGCGGCGGCGCCGCGACGCCGGTGGCCCCGGTGGAGGCTGAAATCGGCGGTCCTCATTGGGTCTTTCGCCAGCGCTATTATGCTTTCCTTCCCGATGGGCGAATTGTCGTCGCGATCGTGCGGGATGGAATCAGATCCGCCGGCATGATCGCGGAGGGAGCCATTGCGCCGCTCGATATTGGGCAGGTTCTCGACACTCCGCAACCTCTCGGGGATGGCCTCGCCTATATTGCGACGCCCCCCACAGCGCCGCCGGCCGTCACTTTGACGCCCGGGAGCGTTGGCGGCGCGCCGCAGATTGTGCGCGCCGCTGCGCCGTCCGTGCTGGCCCCCGAGACGATCTCGCTTGGCGAGGCGATCGATTTCCCCGCGCGCGGCGGGAGCGGACACGCCTTCTGGTTTCCGCCGAAAAATCAGGAGTTCAAAGGCCCCCCAGGGGAATTGCCGCCGCTCGTCGTCCTCTCCCATGGCGGACCGACCAGCATGACGACGAATAGTTTCAACTTGAATATCCAATGGTGGACCAGTCGCGGCATCGGCGTCGTCGATGTCAATTATGGCGGATCGACCGGATTTGGCCGCGACTATCGCCGCCGCCTCAATGGGCAATGGGGCGTGGTCGACGTCGAGGACTGCGCGGCGGCGGCAAACTATCTTGTCGAACGCGGCCTCGTCGACGGCGCAAGGCTCGCGATCCGAGGCGGCAGCGCCGGCGGCTTCACCACGCTCAAGGCGCTGACCTCCTCCACGCTTTTCAAGGCGGGGGCCAGTCTCTATGGCGTCGCCGATTTGATGCTGCTGGCCAGGGACACGCATAAATTCGAGTCCCGCTATCTCGACGCTCTGATCGGCCCGCTTCCGGAGCGCCAAGACCTCTATCTCGAACGCTCGCCGATTCACCACCTTGATCGGCTTGCCTGCCCGGTGATTTTTTTCCAGGGCGAGGACGATAAAACCGTCCCGCCCAATCAAGCGCGGACCATGGTCGAGGCAATGTCGGCGCGCCGCCTTCCGGTCGCCTTTTATGTCTTCGAAGGCGAAGGCCACGGGTTTCGCAAGGCCGAGACCCTGCGCCGCGTCCTTGAGCTCGAACTGGATTTTTACGGCCGCATCTTCGGCTTCGCGGCGCCGGGCTTGAGCGAACACGTGACGATCGCGAATATGGACGAGAGATAGTCAAAACGGGCGCGAGCAATGTTCCCGGCATGCGCCGCCCCGCGATTGGCTTGACGCTTGCTATAAAACAATGAGCTTGAGCGCTTTCCGATCGAATGGAGTCATTCGATCGATCAGAAATCGCTCCAGTGTTAAAGAGCCTGAGCATATTCCGCGAATTTGAGAGCGCATTCGAAGCGCAGGTTCAGCGAACCCGATCGAGGAGCAAAAATGGCAAGCGATTACGCGTTCATTCGCGCCTATGGCAAGTTTACCGAGGCCAAAGAATCCTATGTCGACGACCAAGTCCGGCGCGCGCGCCGGGAAAATGCCCCAAATGACGCTTTTGCCTATGATGACGAAAACAAACGCTGGAAATTATTCGCGGAGCTTGAAGAGATAGCGGCGAACGGCGATGCCGCCACAGCCGAAACGGTCAAGACAATCCGCGCCATTATGCGCTGACGCCCCTTCAAGCGTCGGCCGGACTGGGCGATGTCTTGAGCCGGGGCTCGGGGCGCGCTTAAAGCGTCTTGCCCTCGCTCCCCGGATAGCTGCAACGCCATTTCACGACCTGGCTGTTCGGGTGGCCGTCCGCCCATTGCGCGATCTTCGGCGGGGCCTGGAGCATGCATTGCATCAGCGAGCCCTGATCGATCAAGGACAGCTGCCGCTCTTCGCATGCGCTCGGTTGGGCGAGGCTGCAAACCGTGAGGATCAATTCAATAAGGCCCATTGCCCTCTCCACGCCCGAACCATCTTGTCGTCGGCGCGGCCGGCGCTTCCAGCATTCGCGAAACGCCCGCCTCACGCCTCATGCTTGACGTAGGCGAACCGCTGGTCCCCCACCGGAGTTCCCTCCAAGGCGCCGCCCTCTTTGCCAGGTTGCCAGAGTATGACATCTTCGATTTTTTTCGCCAGTTCGAAATCCTTGTCCGTTATGCCCTTTGCCGTGTGGGTTTGCAGGCGAACCTCGACCCAGGCATAAGAGGCGGTGAGATCGGGATGGTGCCAGGCAGCCTCCGCGAGGTGGCCGACCGCATTGATCACCATCAACGTGCCTTTCCAGCTTGCGGTCTTGTAGGTGCGGCGAATCCAGCCGCCCTCCAACCGCCAGTGGGGCAGCTCACGTTCGAGCCGCGCCTTGATTTCACTCTCGCTATAGGTCTTTTCCTTGGCAGCTTCGCTCATGATCAAAATCCTTGCCTTGGCGGCGCGACCTTCTGAAAACTCGTCAGCGCAATGCGCCCAATCGTATCTAGAGCTTTTTAGAGCGAAGTGGATACCGGTGTGCGTTAAGAAAATGCGACAAAACAAAGACCTAGAGCTGCCTTCTGATTCCGCCGAAATTGAAGGCGCTTTAGAGCGCTTCGCCGTGAAAGGGAATTTTTTGCGCGCGACGCCCATCAAAGAAAATGCGACGGGGCGCAGGGTCATCAGAAGATGCCGCGATCGACGGTTTGCGGCGGCCGGCGCCTTTGTCGGTCTCATGGCGGCGCTTCACGCCCCGGGCGCTTTCGCGCAGCAAGCAGGGCCGGTGAAATCCGATGGCGACTGGCCTTGCCGGCAAATTTTGGTTGGCCGGATTTCCTTGGCCGCGGTGTGGTCAGGCCCGTCCATCGAGGGCGCGATCTGGCGCGGCGACGCGGCGCTTGAGGATCTCGTCGCGCGATTGGCGGCGAGGCGCATGCCGATCGAGGCGGCGGAACGCGCAATCGAGGAATTCGCCAACGCCAGCAAGCCGGATAAAGAGAAGCGGCTGATCGCCCTGCTCGCGGGCCTTTTCGAAACGCTCAATCGCGAGCGCGCGCAGGTGATCGAAGGCCTCACCCGCTTTGGGCATAAGCAAAAGGAGCTCGCCGCGAAAATCCGCGAGGAGAACGCAGCGATCCAGGCCGACGCCGCTGCGACGCCGCAGGGGCGCGCGCAAGGAACGGACCCCAGCGCTCAAAACCTCGAATGGGATCTGCGGGTGTTCAATGAACGGCGCCAATCCCTCGCCTATGTTTGCGAGACGCCGACCTTAATCGAGCAAAGATTGTTCGCGCTCGCCAGAATCATCGAGCGCTATCTCGACTGACTCCGATTCAACGAGATCAGAAAGCCGCTCTCCTGCGAACAGGCGGCCGCTTCGCTCGAAAATGCCCAGGGGCCCGCTTCCGTCAATGAGACTTCGGAGCATTGTCTTCATCGAGCAGCGGAACGCCGTAGCCAGTCAGTATGCGCTCGATCTCATCCTGATTCTCGGCGATGAGCTTGTTCAGGCTGCGCTTCCAGTCTTGATCGGAATGGCGAACCCCCATGCCAATCCGATAGATCAAGCGCGGCCCCACGCTTTCCTTGACGAGTGGCGTGACCTGCATCGGAGTCGACGAGCGCTTCGCGAAATAACCGGCAATGGGGCCCCAGAGGATCGCGACATCGATCCGGTCTTGTTCAAGATCAGTGATCATCGCTTGGGTCGGCGCATCGTAGCGCGTGTCAATGACCAGCGGATAGGATTTGATATTCGGCAATAATGCATTGATGGCAAGGTTGGTCGCCGGCGGCGTGCCGGCGACGATGCCTAGCCGCTTGTCCTTGAGGCGCGGATCGCTCAGTTCCGCCACGGTCTCGAGGCCGGAGCCGCGCTTCGCGACCAATGCATAGGCCGTGCGGTAATAGGGATTGGTGCCTTGGACGACGTCGTCGCCCTGAGGCATGCCCATCACGACATCACAACGATGCGCGTTCAATGTATTGCGCACGAAACCTGTGGAGCCAGGATAGTAGCTATAGGCAAGCGTCTTCCCGAGCTTTTGCGCGAAAAGCTCGGCTAGCTTGTTCTCGAAGCCTTCGCCAGCCTCGTTGGAGAACGGAAGGTTGCGTGGATCAGCGCAAACCCGCAAGACCTTCGGATCAACAAGTTCAATCGAATTGTCATCCGCAAGTTGCGCCAATGCAAGTTGCGGCGAAAAAGCCTCCCCGGAGGCGACGAGGAGGCCAGCCAGCGCGAGCGATGCAACAGTCCTCCGCGAACGCATGGGAGTTTCACTCAGCCCTGGTCGCCGAGGCAAGTATGTTCGGCTTCGGTCGCCTTCGGAAGCTTTTCTTCGTGACTTCCCGGTCGTCCGCGCTGAATCGAATCATCGGACCTTGCGCGAAGATAGACGTAAATATCGTCAATATAGCACATCACGTTCTTGTTGTCGCCGAGGGCAGGCATGACGTTGCTTGATCCGCTGCTCATATTCTGCCTCCCGCCGACAACGATCCCAACAAACTCAGCGTAGTTGATCGTCTTGACGGAGTTCTTGAGGGCGGGAGCATAGGTAGAGCCTTCGCCGTCCGGACCGTGGCACACATGGCATTCGGAATGATAACGGCGAAAGCCTGAATAGGTGTACCAGTCCGTGGCGCCATCAGGCTTCACGCTGAATGTCGGATCGCCCTTGGCGTCGAGATATTTGCCGGCGTCGTCCTTCTTCACCGCCTTGGGGTCCGCAGGCGGCTCGGCCATGGCCGTGTTAGCGCAGGCGACGGTAACGGTGAGGAACAAGGCCCGCACCATAGAGCTGATTTGCACGAGACTATCCTTATTCGAAATGATGCATCGATGAAAACGCTCGGCGCTTGAGGCGCCGAGCGTTTCTCTATGCTGTTAGCGACGTTCTTATTGCTCGGGAAGGGCAAAGACAGTCAACTGACCGCCAAGCGCCGTATAGTTCGCGAGAGAAGAATAACCGCCCACCGCGCCAAGGCCAGCGGTGGGGTTCGTCAATCCGGCCGCAAGTCCGATGCCGGCCCAGCCGCCGACGCCTGAAAGAACCGCAACAAACTGCTTCCCAGCATGCTCGTAGGTGATGACATTGCCAATAATGCCGGACGGGGTCTTGAACTTATAGAGTTCTTCGCCGGTCGTGGCGTTGACGGCTTTCAGGTAACCTTCGAGCGTGCCGTAGAAGACGACATTGCCGGCGGTCGCGACCGCGCCGGCCCACACCGAGAACTGCTCTTTGTTCTGCCAGACGATCTTGCCTGTCTTGGCGTCCCAGGCGGTGAAATTGCCCATATGGCTATCGCCCTTCGGCGGATACATGGACAAGGTCGCTCCGATGTAAGGCTGGCCCGCGGTATAGCTCACCCGGAACGGCTCATAATCCATCGCGACATGATTGGCCGGGATGTAGAAAAGCCCGGTCAGCGGCGAGTAGGCGGCAGGCTGTTGGTCCTTGACGCCGAGAGCGGCGGGCATGATGCCCTGGGAGTTCACATCCTCGCCATTATGTTCGGTGGAGAAGGCGGGGACCACCAGGGGACGGCCATAGGTCTTCGAGTTCTTGTCCATATCGACTTTGGTGGCCCAATTGACCGCCGGATCGAATTTCTCCGCGACCAGCAACTCGCCGCTGACGCGATCGAGCGTGTAGCCAAAGCCATTGCGGTCGAAGTGAACCAGGACCTTGCGCGCTTCCTGGCCGACGAGGATCATTTCGTTGATGCCGTCGTAATCCCATTCATCATGGGGCGTCATCTGATAGATCCATTTGGCGACGCCGGTATCAGCGTCGCGCGCCCAGATCGCCATCGACCAGCGATTGTCGCCCGGCCTCTGTTTCGGGTTCCAGGTCGAAGGATTGCCCGAGCCATAATAGACGAGGTTCAAATCCGGGTCGTAGGAATACCAGCCCCATGTCGTGCCGCCGCCGATCTTCCACTGATCGCCCTGCCACGTGTTGATGCCGGAATCCTTGCCGACCGGCTTGCCGAGATGAGTGGTCTTTTCCGGATCGATCAGCGTGTCGGAGTCAGGCCCCATCGAATAGCCGCGCCAAACTTTTTTGCCGGTCTTGATGTCATAGGCTGTGAGCGAACCGCGAACGCCGAATTCGCCGCCCGAAATGCCGACAAGCACCTTGTCCTTGACAACCTGCGGCGCGGACGTGCCCGTTTCGCCTTTGGCCGGATCGCCATTCTTCGTCGACCAGATATGCGCCCCGGTCGCCGCATTGAGCGCGACCAGCGTCGTATCGGCCTGATAAAGGAAGATCTTGCCATCGGCATAGGCGACGCCGCGCGTGACGGTGTCGCAGCACATCACCGGGATAACGTTCGGATCCTGCTTGGGCTCGTATTTCCAGAGAATCTTGCCGTCATTGTTCAGGTCGAGAGCATAGACAATGTTCGGAAATGGCGTGCTAAGATACATTACATTGCCGATGACCAGCGGCGCGCCTTCATGGCCGCGCAGCACGCCCGTCGAGAAGCTCCACACCGGGACAAGCGTCTTGACGTTTTCGGACGTGATCTGGCTGAGCTCGGAATAGCGCCGGTTGGCATAGTCGCCGGTCGGCAACGCCCATTGTTTCGGGTCTTTTGAGAGAGCGATCAATCCGTCGTTGGCAAAGGCGGCGCCATTCGCCAACAGCGCCGTGGCGGCAACACAGGACATAAGCAGGAACTTGCGCATTAATTTCCTCCGGACACTATAGGTCGTGGCGGCTGCGATGCTTATCATGCCTCGGCAGCGCGTGGTCGTAGACTGTCTTTCCACCCGTGCGTCAACACGTCGGCAAGACAATGCAGTTTCCGCAATGAGGACACGCCTCCTCTTCGAAAAGCGTCAGCGGTCCCGTCCGCTGCCCCCTGAAGCCGGAAAACTCCACGAAACGTATATATTGGGCTTTGCTGCGACACAATAGCCATTTCCATCGGCCGCTTTGGCCTTTTGAAGCGCCGCATCGGAGGATTCAAACAGCAGGAATTGGGCGCCGAGAAGGCGGGATTTCCCGAATAGCAGCCGGCGCAAGAGGCCGCCCCGCATTTCCGCCGGCGCGCCTCCGGCAGGAAAAGTCGGGTCGTCACGCGAGCCTCGGCGCAGTCGCAAACCCGTCGGCAATCGCCGCGCGATCGCTTTGCATTGATGGGACTATCCGACCCAAAAAGGCCGCGCGCCCTTTTGGACGCCCTAAAAGCAACGAATTTCCGCTTCGGCCTGGGCCCGCCGCAGATCTGCGGCGGTCGCCTTGGCCTGTTCGCTTGCGCGAAACATAGAGCCGATCTGACCTTGCGCCTGGCTCACGCTAGCGACCGTTTCCGCCGCGACATATCGGTCGTAGGGAAGCAAGGAGGCGATGACGTCTATCGAGCAGGAACAGCGCCGTATTGCGTCGCGCGTTTCGCCATTGGCCTTCATGCAGACGAAGACATAATCGGCGCGGGCCTCGGTGGGATAATCATTAACCTCCGCCGCAGCCAAGGGCGCACAGAAGAAGGCGAGAACGACGAGGCTAGCGGCGAGGATTTTCATTGTTTGATTTTCGCTTGCTCTGTTGTTTGCAGCGCCCAAGCGATCGATCCCTCAGCCCAACGCCTGAGCGCTCTTCGCTTTGCCTCAACCCGAAAGACTGCCGGAGCCGGAGCTGCGCAGATTCTTGGCGCGGAGCGCGGCCAGCAGCAGAGCCCCGCATGCGCCGAGCGCCATCAAGGGCAGAAGCGCCCGGCAGCTGCCGCCGAGAAACACGCAAAGGATCGTCGCCGGAACCCGGCCGCCCGCACCATAGCTACAGGCCACCAGCAGCGCCAGCGCGAAAAATAGGGCGAGGCTCATGCCGCTAAACAACCGCAACGCGCCAATCGCCGTAGGATTTGAAAACATGGGCCTCGTCCGCTTTCAAGCCGCGCTCGCCGGCTTGTCGAGGTCGACCATGCGCCAATTTCCCGTCCGACGATGTGCGCTAGCGCGCTTGCTGGATAGGCGCTGGCGGCGCTCGCAGAAAATCATTTTCGGCATGGACATGCGGCGGCGGCGCCCGCTTGATGCCCCGCCGACCGGCCAACGGAGTCGTTTCCGCCTCAAGGCGAGGGGCCGCGAACTGCGCAAGGGGGGCGCGGCCTCGCTTTGAAAGCGCCGCATCGTTGCGGCCTGCTTGCCTTCGAGCGTTCCGAGTTCCGGCATTTCGATGAGCAAGGCGAAGGCGGTGATTTTCGAGACGCCGGGGATGGAGAGAAGAATCTCAAAGCGCCGAGCGAGCTGAACGTCGTCGTTGACAAGTTTTCCGATGGCGGCGTCGATCTCGTCGATTTTCACATCGATCTCGGCGAGGCGCTTTTTGTTCTGCTTTTCGAGCAGGGGCAGCGTGATCGCTTTGGCGCGATTTTTGTCGGCCGTGTGGTCTTTGACGAGCGCGGCGCGGGCAAGATGAAGTTCTTTCAGCTCGGCGATGGTCTGACTGACGCAGGGACGCGGCCGCAAATCGAGAACCTCGCCCATGCGCGCGAGCATGGCGGCGTCGGCGCGATCTGTTTTCACGAGCTTGCCGGCGGCTTCAGCGAAACGGCGGGCCTGACGCGGATTGACCCTGGCGATGGGAACGCCGGCCGCATCCAGCGCGCGCTCGAGCACGCGATGATAAGGGCCGGTGGGTTCGAAGACGACGCGCGCCGCTGCCGTTGCGGCGAGCCATTTGATCAGGGCCTTGCAGCCGGCTTTATCATTCGCGAAACGGCGGGACGCGCCGTCGGCGAGCCGATGCGCGTCGAGCCATCTTTCGAGACGTCGACGCCAATGGTAGAAGGGTTCATCTAGCCCGAGTATCCGTCCAGGCCAAAGGAAAAGACGAGGGCGATCAAACTCTAGCTCGGCCCGTCAAATGGTCAGCGGTTTCCCGATCCGTCCCTCGCCGCTGAGAAAGGGCCGCAACCCTCTCTCAGCGGTTCCTTTTTTGCCTTAGCGGCGCGAAAAGTCATAAGACAAGCGCTTTCAGTTTCGGCGGAATCAGAAAGCAGCTCTAGCGCTACTTTGGCAGAATTATTTCCAACGTTCCCTGAAGCGCATTCGGCAATGGGGACATCGTTCGAAGATTTGCTTTGGCGATAGCGCCTTGATGACGGCGCGTCGAACCGCCGGCAGGGTCGGTTGCGGCGGCCCGTGATAGACTCTTTTTTTCCCGCGTCGCCTGCTTGAGGCGCTGATGCTGAAGGAAGGCGTAGGCGATCATTGTCATGAGCGCGTGCCTGTGCAGGCCCTGCCATGATCGCCCTTCGAAGTGATCGAGGCCTGCTCTTCCTTCATCTGTTGATGGGCCTGCTCGCAGACCCAGCGCGCCTTGATGGCGGCAGGGAGCCTTTTGAGACTGGCCTTGGCCGGCAAATTGGACAGATAGTATTTCCGCTCGCCGGATGAACGCCATTCGCCGATCAGCCACGCCTCCTCGCCCGGCATATGCTGCTGACTTTTGTCGAGGATGCGCTGAGGCGGCCCGTCTGCGACGCGAATGCGCAGGGCGGCGAAACGGGCGCTCAAAGGGCCTTTGACGCCGTGGCGCCAGCTGACTTTCCTCCACTTGGCCTCGGTCAGCATCGTCTCGGCCGCGACCGAGAGCAGATCAGGGATCTGGCTTTTTGCGCGGCCGGCCTCGTCCCGCCGGAGGAAAAGATTAGGGAAACATTGGCGGGATAGACCTTCTGATGTTTGGGAACGCCTACGGCCCAAGCAAGCCCACGTGCGCTCAGCCCCTGACGGAAGGGAGCTGACAGGCCGTAGCCGGCGTCGGCGAGAACGGCGCCGAATCGCACGCCTTGAACCATCAGTCGGTCGATCTCATCAAGCGCGATTTCCGGCTTGCTGCGCGGCTGGCGAAACGATTCGGGAACACCGGCTCTCGCCATGCGCGGCGGATCGCTCGTCCAGCTTTCCGGCAAGAACAGCCGCAAGCCGACGGCAATTGGAACTTCATTGCGCGCCAGCGTCAGCGAAACCAATGTCTGGCAGTTGGCTCTCTTGCCCAGCATGGACGCATATTGGGGGGCGACGCCGACCGAGCATTCGCCCTTCTTGGGCAGGCTCGTGTCGTCGATGACCAGAAAGGCGTCGGACGCGCCGATAAGCCTATCCGCTTGCTTCGCCAATTCCGCCTCGAGCGGCCGTGCCCCCAAATCCCATCCGAGATGAAATGATGCAGCCGGTCATAGCGCTCGGGCGCCACGCGCGCCGCCATTGGCTCGATGCTTTTGCGTTCCCCCGGCTCAATCAGCCCCGCAACATACAAGGGGCACATCTGCCGCCGCTTCTTATGGCCAAGTTTCTCAACGAACGGCTTCAACCACCCCGTCAGCGCCGCATTCCAATCCGCCATCACTCGTGCTCCCATCGGAGCGCAAAGCCTCGCCAATCAAATTAACCAATCCGTTAATCCGCCAAAGTAGTGCTAGGCTTAGGATCCATTGACCGAGCCAAAAGATAACGGTTGCCGCGATGCAGATTGCTGAGAAGAAGGTGTGCGCGCATCGCTCATAGCGGGTGTGGATGTGGCGCCAGTCCTTGAGCTTACCGAACATATTTTCGATTTTATGCCGCTGGCGATAGAGCGTGCGGTCGTGGGCGATTGGTATCTTGCGGGTGGCTTTTGAGGGGATGCTCGAGACGATGCCGCGAGCGGTCAGGGCGTCAAGCATCATCGCGCGGTCGGGCGGGCCGCTCTCGGCCACTAGGTTGGCGAAGATTCGGTCGAAGATACCCATGCGGAACCAGCGAACGAACCGGTTGTAGAGCGTCTTATGGAAGCCAAAGACCGCGGGCGCATCCCTCCATCGAAGACCATTCCGGATCACATGGACTATCCCGCTGACCACACGCCGGTCATCCACGCGCGGAATGCCACGCGTCCGGGAAAAAAAAAGGGTTCAATGCGCTTAAGCTGAGCCGTAGTCAGCCAGAATTGATCAGACATCGTCAGGTTCTCCTGCCGCGCTTGAATCACGATGTCACATCAGATGGAATTAGAGTTTGCAAAGGTCTGCTATGCGGACAAACCGGACATGGAACGGGGTCGTCTTCAATCTCGGTGAGTTTGCCTTGACAGCTTGTCAGAGCCGATGATTTCACCAAGGAGGAGTTTCACGATGACCATCACGATTACCGCATTTGAACGGTCACCCGATGGCGGCAAGGGACTGGCGCGTGATACGCGCGTTCGCTGGGCGTTGGAAGAAGTGGGCCAACCTTACGAGGTTCGTCTTGTTTCGTTCAGGGCGATGAAGGAACCCGCACATCTGGCGCTTCATCCTTTCGGGCAGATTCCGACGTACGAAGAAGGCGATCTTGGCTTGTTCGAGACGGGGGCGATCGTGTTCCATATCGCGGAGCGCCATGCGGGCCTGTTGCCAGACGATGCGAATGCCCGGGCGCGCGCGATCACATGGATGTTCGCCGCGCTCAGCACGGTGGAGCCGCCGATCCTTGAACTCGGAACCGCCAGGCTCCTTGAGGGCGACAAGTCCTGGTCCGCGCAACGCATGCCTCTCGTCGAGGATCGCGTCCGTAACCGGCTGGGCCAACTTTCCCGTCGCCTTGGCGATGCCGACTGGCTCGATGGCGCGTTCAGCGCGGGCGACCTGATGATGGCGTCGGTGCTGCTCAGGTCGAGAGCGTCGGGTATGCTGGACGAATATCCAAACCTCCCCGCCTATGTAGCCCGCGGCGAAGCGCGGCCCGCCTACAAGCGCGCCTTTGAGGCGCAATTGGCGGTGAACAAGCCACCGGCCGGCTGATTGAGGTCCGGCTCGAAGTCGTCATCCGAGTTTTTCGTTCAGTTTATGGCTCCTAAGCCTAGGTGTTTGATCCCGGGTTTTGATGGTGCATTCTTGTCGCGAGAGTGGAGGGATGCGCTATGGGACAAGTTCTGCACGGCTGCGCCACGACGACAGAGGCGGTCCGTCGAGCGATACAAAATAGTCAAGAGAGCCTGAGAGCGCTCGCCAAGCGCTACGGGGTCAATCAGAAGACCGTCGCCAAGTGGAAGAAGCGCGGCTCTGTCGCCGACCGGCCGACCGGCCCGAAAGAGCCGAAGTCAACTTCGCTTTCCCTTGAAGACGAGGCGATCGTCGTCGCTTTCCGCAAGCATACGCTGCTGCCGCTCGATGGTTGCCTCTGTGCCTTGCAAGCCACGATCCCGCATCTCACGCGATCCGCGGCCTCGAAAGGTTCGATGAGCACGGTATGCACCTTCCAATCCACGCCCCCGCGTGGGGGGCGACTGACCGATTTCGCGGCATCCGTTGTCGCGACCGCCTCGTTCCAATCCACGCCCCCGCGTGGGGGGCGACGCTACCACGTGTCACAACACACGGGCCGGTTAGCAGTTCCAATCCACGCCCCCGCGTGGGGGGCGACGCCCCTCGGTCGCCGATCGGTTCCAGGTATTGATGTTCCAATCCACGCCCCCGCGTGGGGGGCGACCGTCGCCGGCCCGCGTGCGCGCCTATGGCCGGGTGTTCCAATCCACGCCCCCGCGTGGGGGGCGACGACCTTGGTCATCGCTGCGCCGGCGGCAGTTGCGATGTTCCAATCCACGCCCCCGCGTGGGGGGCGACACAAGGCCCGCCGCGTCATGTTGGAGCCTTTGGGGTTCCAATCCACGCCCCCGCGTGGGGGGCGACACCCAAAAGATAGCGGCGCAAGTCGTGCCGTTGAATGTTCCAATCCACGCCCCCGCGTGGGGGGCGACCCAGCGCTCCGCTTGCGAAGGCTCCAGCCTGCGTGTTCCAATCCACGCCCCCGCGTGGGGGGCGACTTCATTCGAACGAAGCCCTGCATGAGCCCCTGTCGTTCCAATCCACGCCCCCGCGTGGGGGGCGACCGCCGGCGGCCGGTCCAGGCGGAATGTCATTTTTGTTCCAATCCACGCCCCCGCGTGGGGGGCGACCATGTCTCTCAGGGCGCGCGGAACGCTTGTTCGGGGTTCCAATCCACGCCCCCGCGTGGGGGGCGACGCGGGATTGTCCATAAGGGACGCCTGTTCGCATCCGGTTCCAATCCACGCCCCCGCGTGGGGGGCGACGACCCAATCTAGGCGACTCCTCGTCGGATGGCATGGTTCCAATCCACGCCCCCGCGTGGGGGGCGACATTCTCGGTAGTCCGCCATGAAGGGGGCGTTTCTGTTCCAATCCACGCCCCCGCGTGGGGGGCGACCAGCTACGAGCTTCTCGACTTCCCCTATGATCTTGTTCCAATCCACGCCCCCGCGTGGGGGGCGACGCGACCCCGATGCAATGGCCTCGGTGTTCGTTCAGTTCCAATCCACGCCCCCGCGTGGGGGGCGACTGGGGCTGGTAAAGGAACCGCGTCAACGATTCAGTTCCAATCCACGCCCCCGCGTGGGGGGCGACTCGATCGAGACGCTGACAGCGAATTTCTGCTTCGTTCCAATCCACGCCCCCGCGTGGGGGGCGACGAAACACGCCGAGTATTTTATTCTGAAGGATCTGTTCCAATCCACGCCCCCGCGTGGGGGGCGACTGCGGCAGGATAGAGTACTGATCGAACAAGCGAAACCCTCAGCAGCGCGCGAACAGTTGCAAGCGAGCGCCGCAAAACGGACATCCTTCGGACTGGAAACTTCGGCTCCTTGATCACAAAGGGCTTTTGGCTCCGCGGACCGGTCGGCGTCCAGCCGGTCGCTTGGGGTTCGCGCGAGCAAACCCCGCATCGAAACTCCGGCAGCCCACGAAAGAACCAAGATGCAGATTGTTCCACAGCACTTGGTTCCTGCAAACGTGGATCCGGACCGGAATCGAAATTTCTGGAAAAGTCTCGGCGACGCGCGATTTTCAAAAATGCGCGGCACACGAAACTCCGAATGGACCTTCAGACTAGAGCGCTTTCGGTTTCGACGGAATCAGACAGCAGCTCTAGATCTTCGTTTTGTCGCATTTTCTTAACGCGAACCGATGTCCACTTCGCCCGAAAATGCTCTATCAAATCATACGATCATCGGCGCATCGAAATCCACCGCCGGCTTGGCCCCCACATGCTCCACGCGACGGCGCCAACTGGAGCCAAGAAAATAGAACCTGAGACTATCCTTGTGTGGATCGATCTCAGCCGTCAGCCGCGCTCGCAGCGCCGCCCATTGGGCCGGATCGACTTCGCATTCGAAGACGGAGAACTGCACCCGCTGACCGACGTCGCGGCAGGCTTTGGCGATGCGCCTCAGCCGCCTGCGGCCCGCCGCCGTCAGGGTCTCCACGTCGTAGCTGACGAGCACCATCATCGACATCCGTCTCCTATTTCCAGAGCATCGGCGGATAGCCGTCGAGATCGCCACGCACCGCCTTGGCGAGCAGTTGCGCCTGAATATGAGGCAACAGGCCGATCGACGCTTTTTCCTTCAGAAACGGGTGCTCGATTTCCTCGCGCTTGCGCTCTTGAAACGCCACCAGCACCTGCTTGCGCGCATCGTCGCCCAGGAAAACCGCGCCATTTTCGAATATGCGGAAATCGCGAATGCCTAATTCGCCGCGATTGACAAGAGTCAGGGCCAGCCGGTCCGCCAGATGGGGCCGGAGCTCCTCCATCAGATCGAGCGCCAGGCTCGGACGTCCAGGACGCAGGCGATGCAAGAACCCCACCGCCGGATCAAGCCCGACGCCTTCGAGCGCCGACCGGCAATCATGCACCAGCAGCGTGTAAAGGAAGGACAAGAGCGCATTGACCGCATCGAGAGGCGGACGGCGCGAGCGGGTTGTGAAGCGCAGGCCCGGCGCCTTCATGCGGATCAGATGATCGAACACGCCGAAATAGGCGCGCGCCGCCTCGCCTTCGATGCCACGCACCTCATCGAGAGGGCGTGGCTTCAGACAGCGGCGGGCCGCGTCGGCCAGAAGCACGACGGCAGATTGCATGGCGCCCTCCGCCGCTTCGTCCATCCCATCGCCATGATCGCGCAAGGCCCGTTGCAGCACCGCGCGCTGATTGGAGGCCTTGGCGATGACGATCGCCGCGGCGAAGCGGGCGCTCGCCGCCTCGCTCTCATGGGCGCGGAACTGGTCGCGGCGCAAGAGCACATTGCCGGAGACCGGCCCCTCGACCCGCGCAAGGAAACGGCCATTGTCAGAGAAATGGGTGATGGCGATGCCGGCCTCCAGCGCAGCCGCCATCAGGCCGGCGGAAATGCTCACGCGCCCGAGCGGCGCGATGGAGCCGAGCTTGTGCAGCGGCACGCGCAGCCGCTCGACGCCCTCCACCTCGACCACAGCGTTCTCGCCATCCTTGTGCACATAGGCGCCCTCGGTGGAGACATAGAGCGTATTCAGGTGGCGGCGATCGACCATTTTCACTGCCCCGCATCACTCGTCGATCATGCGCTCCAGCCAGCGCGCCACCTGGCCGCCGTCCGCGGTGGTTCTCGGCGCGCAAATCTCCAGCAGCGAGCAGGCCCGACAGCGTTTGGCCTGGTAGGCGGCATGAGGAACCTCCGCCGCGAGGATCATGGCGCGGGCGGCGGCGGCGGTTTCCTTGGTCAGCCGACGCAAATCGGCGTCGAAGGCCACCACGACGCGGCGGCGCGTCTCGCCGTAGAAGAGGGCGCCCTCTGGCACGTCGACGCCGAACATTTCCTCCAGCGCGATGCCTTGCGCGCAAAGCTGCGCCTCGTCGGCCCGATGCGCTTTGGGCGAGCCGCGCTTGTATTCGACCGGAAAGGGATGAATGCGCCCGTCCCGCTCGCGCAGTTCCACGACATCGGCGACGCCGGAAACGCCAAGGGCGGCCGAGCGGATCGGCATGGCCGTGGCGGCGCGCACGCCGCGCCGGCTCGAAGCCCCCGGTTGATCCGCCCGATCGTGCATAATGCGGCCTTCGGCGGTGAAACGGTTCTCGCTCCACATTTGCTCGACGTGAATGAGCGCGCATTGGCGCGGGCAATAGAGCATATGCTGGAGCGCGGAAAGAGGGATCAGGTCGGCCTCGTCCATGATCCCGCCTCGGTCAGATCAGATCCAGAACTTTGACGCCGGCGGGCAAGGCCGCCTCGTCCAGCGTCACGACATAATCGGAATAGGCGCGCGGCGGGCCATCTGAACTGGGCGCGCGGGAAACCGTTACGCGCTCGAACAGCTTATGGGCCGGGGCGTTGCCGAGATCGCTCTCATGCTCGAAGACAATCAGCCGCCTGGCGGTCATCTCGCCGCGCGCGGCCGAGCGGTCGTGGTCGAACATTTCGCCGAGCGCGCGCCAAAAGAGAGCGAGATCGTCTTCGGAAAAGCCGGTGCCTTTCTTGGCGTCATTGGCCAGCCGCGCCGAGACGAAGCCATGGGCTCGGTAGAGGCCATAAGGGACGATGTGTTTGCGGCCCATGGTGCGGTCATTTTTCTTAGCATCCTCTTCATTTGTCACGGAGGATCTAGTAATAGAAACCTCGATCGGGACAATCGGATCGATTGAGTGACCAAAGGTGAATTGGATAGGCCCACGCACTTGCCCAACATTGACTTCCGTTGACATAACCGCCCCGAAAGCGCGGATATCAAAGAAATTGTCGCACATCCATTTGGTGAGCGAGCGAGCCTCCTCTTCCTTCTTCGGCAGCTTCCTGGGCTCCGAGGCCAATCCGGTTGCCGCATAAGCCTCACGATTTGTTAAATTGAGCACAGCGCGCTCAGCCATGTAGATCCTGTAGCCGACACCGTCGCCGCGCACGAGCGAGACGAAGTTGCGGACCTTCCGCTTCAAGCAGACATCGGTCACGAGACCGAGGCCTGTTTCCGCATCAAGGCGCGGCATGTTGCCTGCATCCGGGTCGCCGTTAGGGTTGCCGTTGGCGACATCGAACAAGTAGACGAAATCATAGCGATGATTGATGGCGGACATGGGCTCATTCCTCGGTGTTATCGACATTTTCAGCTGCCTCTAACTCCTTGGGAGCGGCCGTGGTCTTGGTAAGGAAAGCTTCGCGTTGGTGGTAGTAGCCGATGGCGAATCGCCCTTGATCTTCAAGTCGCAACGTCTTTGGAAACGCTGTCGAGGAACCGCTTAGAGCTTCAGCGATGCGATCCTCAAACCATTCGGCAAGGCCAGCGCCAACCTTTGAGCGAACCGATTTGGAATGGTTCTTGGCATTACGAAGCAGGGACGGGAAAATTCGCGCAGGAGTCGCCGAGGCCGACGCGTAGAACTTGTCGCGAACCGTTGCATTTCGGCGGCCGAGGCCAGCGGCCTGGAGCCGCTCCAAAATTCCGAAGAGCCGACCGAGACGATAACCGGCGTTGCGCTCCTCAAAGTCGATCGACACTGGAACCTCCTCATTGGCGCGGCTGAGCACCGCTTTGATAAGTGCGACACGCAGGGGCGCAATCTCGCGATCGACACGGAACCGCATCAGGATCATTGATAAAAATGACACCGGATAACGGGCTCCCGTGAGCACGGCGCGGGTAAGCTCGCCTGCAATGTGAGCATGGGATTTCTCGAAGCGGTCCTTCTCATCCCTACTCATGTCCTTGATCCGCCCATCGTCAGAACGTCTGACCGGCGCCAGGCAATAGACTAACCGCCAGAATTGCGGCGCCCTGCCGTCACGCCACGCGGGCGGCTCCAGCCGCAGATCCTCGAAATGCCGCGTCAATCTTTCCGCAAGCTGCTGGATGGTGGTTTCGAGCCAGAAGCGGACCGAGATGCGCGCAGCGTTGGGGGAGAGGCCAAGGACGTAGAATTTCGTCGCCGGATTGATGGAAAGGCCCGGCACGGGCTGTCCTTTTGCGACCAGCGCCAGCGCGTTGAGAAGGTCGCGCTCTTGCGCCGCGGAGTCCGGGCCGGGCTCGGCCTCCGGTTCGGCGCTCTTTTCGCCGCCGCCAAAGAGCGCGGCGAAGATGGCCTCGCCGTCATAGGGCTCCTCATCCCCTTCCGGCTCGGCCCAGAACACCACGGAAGCGTCGCCGATCTGCACGCGGTTGCGAAGCCCGGCCAGGAGCGCGTTGAGCGCGGTCGTGTAGGCGAAGGCAGCGTATTCGGAGACGGGAGCGTTTTCGCCCTGCTCCTTGCCGTAGGAGGTGAAGGCCGATTGGTTGAAAGAAACGATCGCGGCGCCCGACGACTGCGCTCCGCGCACGCCTTTGATGGAAGGGTGCAGCCGGGCAATCGGCGCTTCCTCGCCGGTGACGAGACACAGTCCGACGCCCCCGCCGCCACTGACGGAGCGCGCGACGACCGCGCGAGCCGCCGGGCGCTCGTGCAGCCAATTGCGTTCGCCATCAAGGCGAAACACCACATTGGCGTCCAGCATCTGCGCGGCCAACGGCAAACTTTCGTAGGCTTCAGGATCCCAGCCGTCCAAAAACGCCAGAAAAGCCTTGAGGCCAGCATCCTCCGTTTCGCCGATGGACTCATGCTGGCGCCGGCGGAACGCGGCAAATTCTTCCGCGCCTGGCCGCAGCCCTTTCTTGGCTGCGCGCTTCGACTCCTTGGCCGGGTCGGCGGCGCCGAACACATAGGCCGTCTTGTCCCACAACAGGTTGGCTGCGACGCCGACCGTGCGTTTGGCTGGCTGCGGAACGGTCATCGCCTCGGGCACATGTTTGCCCTTGACCGTCTTGCCCAAGGACGTGACATCGACCACCGAACCATCCGCCGCCAACGTGACGCCGTAGGCGATCTTCTCCGAGGAATATCCCGGCACGGGCGCGTCGCCCTTCGCGGCCATGCGGTCGTAGCGCCTCACCAGCGCAGCCAGCATGCTCATCGCCTGGCGCCCGCATCTTCCATGCGCGGCACATTTATGACGCCGTCGACCATTTCGGCGCGGAAAAACACCGGGCGGGCGCCAGCGGCGAAATCGAGGTCGAGCAGCATGAAGCCGAGGTCGCGGCGCCCCATCATACTGGCGTCCATGGGCGGCAACTCGCCTTCCACCAGATCGAAGTTGGCGGCGAACTCCCGCACGCCAAGGCAAGGCCGTTGGAAACACTGGCCGGATCTTGCGCGGCGGCGCGCCATGTCGATATGCTTGGCGTCGCTGTCCTCGGCGCCCCATTTGCCGGCGCGCTCGAAATGCGCCTCGATCACATAGGCGACGTCGCGCAGCACGGTGGCGGCGCGCTGCTGGCGGTCCTCGTCCACCACGATGGCGAGATCGCTGACTTGCCCGGAGCGCATGGCGGAGCGCACGCTCGATTCTGAAATTTTGGAGCCGACCTCGTTGCGGCGGATGCTCTCGAAGCGGATCGGCCTCAACACGTAGATGCGGTCGACGATCCAGCGGATCGCCGGCTTCCAGTGGATCGCCTCGAGGATGCCGCGCGCCGCCGAGGGCGTCATCACATCATAGGAGACGCGCTCCACCGCCATCTCCGGCCGGGTGAACAAGGCACGCTCGCCCCAGACATGCAGCTTCAGGCCAAAATCCTTGGGCGAATCGATCATGAGGCTCTCCCTGTATAGAACTCACGCTCCGCCCGAGGAAGAAACTGCGCAATACGCTCTATTTTCAATCAACAACTTTATTCGGAGGTTTTCAGAAACTCAGGAGAGGACCGACCAAGCATCGTGGGCTGCTTGGTCGGCCCGTCGCGCTCTACCAATTCGTCCATAGCATGTTCCAACCCACGAGGCTGAGGGGCGGGAGGAAATCTCGAACTCTCACCAAATGAAGCGTCGAATTCCGCATTCAGGCGAAATCGAACGCGAGGCCTCAATTTTGAAAGGAGAGTGCACAGCCATTCCATCGCGAATCCTCAAACTCGACGGAGGCATCATCCCAGGCGACGAGTAAAGTATTCATGCTGTGGACTAATTAAAATACCAATCGCCCCGCCTCTTCAAATGTCAGATCAGAAAGATCCAGCCCGACATCGTCGCGATAGAGGCTCGTATCCGTCAGCGCCACGAATTGCTCGCCAAAACGGTCCGGCTGGATCACCTGCGCCGCGCCGCGCTGGATCAGTTTGGCGCGGTCGCGCGGCGGGACATTGACGAGATAGCGCTGCAGCTTGCGTGCGATGCCGCCGACTTTGTCGGCGTGGCGCAAATCCTCGATCAAATCCCTCGCTGGCTCATTCCAACCGATAAGAATCGGCGCCATGGCGTCGTCGATCATCTGGAAGCGTCGCGCGATGGATTCCATCGGCAGCTTGGGCGGTTCTCGTGGCCGCTTTTGGTCCGGCGCATAGGCCCGCAGCAGCTCCAGGATGCCGTTTTCGTCGAGCGCTTCCTCGCCCTTCAGCCAGAACAGCTCGCGGAAATAGTCTTCGATCGCCGGCGGATCGAGCAGCCCGCCTTCGAGTTCGCCACGGTCCAGCGCGCGCCAGACCTTTTTCGTCGCCGACCAGCGCTTTGTCATCTCGGGATGGCTGTTGGCCTCCTCCGTTTCAAATACCAGCACGCGACTCTCGGAGGCCGTCCGCTTGCCCTCTCGATTGCAACGGCCCGCCGCCTGGGCGATCTGGTCGAGCCCGGCCTCGGCGCGCAGCACGGCGGGAAAATCAATATCGACGCCCGCCTCGATCAGCGAGGTGGACACCACCCGCGCCGGCCGCTCGTCTTTTAGATCCTGCCGCACCCCGTTCAACACCCTGGCGCGGTGGGCGGCGCACATCATGGTGGACAGGTGGCGCGCCCCCGCCTCAGCCCGCATTCGGGAGAACAGTTCGCGGGCGTGCCTGCGCGTGTTGACAATGACCAGCACCTGGCTGCGCGCCGAGATCCGCTCGGCCAGCGCCGCGTCGTCCAGCTTGCCGGCCCGCTCGATCTCCACCCGCTTCAAAATCTGGAACAGCGGCCTCTCGTCGACAATGATGGGCCGGACATCGCGCAGGCCGCCGACGAAGGAATTCTCTGCGCCGGGATTTTCCAGCAAGGCCGGTTGCGTGGCGGTCGACAGCACGACGGTTGCTTTGTAGTTGCGCGCGAGTTCGTCGATCGCCAGCACGATGGGTCGCAGCACCGGCAGCGGCAGGGTCTGCGCTTCGTCGATGATGACCACCGAGCGGGCGATGTTGTGCAGCTTGCGGCAGCGCGACGTCTTGTTGTGGAAGAGGCTTTCGAAAAACTGCACCGCCGTCGTCACGACGATCGGCGCATCCCAATTCTCCTGCGAAAGCCGCAGCTTATCGCCCATTTCGGGCGCGTCCTCCTCGCGCCGGATCTTCGTGTCGTCGAAGGCGCCGTGATGTTCCAGCACGGCGCTCTCATGCTCGCCCAACGCCTTGCGAAAAACATCCGCCGTCTGCTCCACCACCGAGGTGAACGGAATCACCACGATCACCCGGTCGAGACCATGTTTCACGGCATGGTCGAGCGCGAAGGCGAGCGAGGCCAGCGTCTTGCCGCCGCCGGTCGGCGCCGCCAGAGTGAAGACGCCTTGCGACTCCGCGGCGCTGGCGCGGGCCGCGGCCAGGATCCCGGCGCGGGCGTCGTTCAGTTGGCCCGGATGTTCGCGCCGCGCCTCCTCGGCTTTCATCGCGAGGAAGCCGTCGAGCCGGCTCTTCAGATCACTCAATGCGACGTCGGGAAAGCCACGATTCTTTGCGCCGTAGAACGACTCGGTCGCGATGAAATCCGCATCGACGAGCGCCGAAAACACCATGCGCGTGAAGAACGCAAGGCAAAAAGCGAAGGCCGCTTTTGCATCGTCGGACTTTGCTTCCTTGCGCGGTTTGAGCGGCGGCCCGCCGGGCGAAGGCGGATGCGCCAGCCCTTCCGCGGACCAGAGGCGCTTCTGCCGTTCCAGGTCGCCAACACAATGCTCCAGCCGCGCGTCGAGCGGCGTGATGATCGGCGCCGAACCCGCGCCGTCCTGCGTGGCGTCCATCAGCCCGGTGTGATGCCCGGCGATGATGGGCGCAAGAACGCCGCTGAAAAAGCCGTAGAGCTCCATCGCCAGGGCGGCGCCCGGCCCGGCATGGTCGAATGGCGTCTTGGAGCCCGCGAGGCGCGCCTGGAATCTTGGATCGATTTTGCCGAAGTCGTGCAGCCAGCCCACCAGTTGGCCGAAGTCCGCCGCGCCGAATTTGCCCGCTCGGGCTTCCGCCAGCACGGCGACCCTCTCCAGATGATCGCCAAGCGGCTCCGGCGCCTTGTCCGGGCTTTTGGCGGAATGGGCGTAGACAGGCATTTTGAGGCCCTCCCTCTCTCGAAATCATCACCGGCGCGCCGATATGATGTCAGCCCTGCGCTTGGCGTGCTTGCGGCATGATCTTGATCGTAGGCCGTGGATGGACGTCGCGACCCATGCCAATCGACTGACGGACGGGAGCCTTTGACGCGGTCAGGAGAGCCGACCGACTGCTAAGCGGCCCCGGAGTCTCCCCTTGCGCAGATCAAGCCGGCCGGCGCAAAAGGTCGTCACAAGATAGGCCCAGCCTTGAGCTTTTCCATGCATGCAATTCGCCCCGCGTTAACGGCGGCAATTCTTTTCGCCTCCGCGGCCCCCTGCGCGGCCGATCCCGCGCCAAGAATCCACTACGCTCCGGCCGAGAACCTCGAAAAAATTGATGTCGCGCTGATCGACGGCGCGCGGCGGGAGATTGATCTCGCCGCCTATGTTCTGACCGATTGGCCGGTGATCCTGGCTCTCACGCGAGCCGCCAATCGCGGCGTCAAGCTGCGCCTTTATCTCGACGGAGCGCAACTGGCCAATCGCCCGCCGCGGGACGTTTTTCAGGATCTCGCGGCAACCCCGACCGTCCAGATCCGCATCAAGCCCTTAAACAAGCGGCCGATGCATCTGAAATCCTACCAGATCGACAGACGATTGCTTCGGACTGGCGCGGCAAATCTTTCCGCGTCCGGCCTTAAGCAGCAAGACAACGACCTCATTGTAATCAAGGGCCTAGAGGCTTCGATGAACTTCAAACGCCACTTCGAAGCGATCTGGGCGAAGGGAGAGGCGTGGAAATAATCGACCCGACGAGAACGCGGGCTCTCCCCAATGCGCTCAGGCTCCCCAGCCTCTCCGAACCAAAAGCAATCGAGGCTTGGGCTGAACCTTCGCCCCACAGCTGGCGGCATGCGCATAGGCGCGAGTCTATGCCAGGGAGATGATTGATGAAGGCGCCGGGAAAAATGCGCCGGCGGGAGCGGAGAAAAGTGATCAGCGCGCCACGCCGGCGATATTGGGTGGCTGCCGATCAGTTCAGGCCGCCAAGCGCCCAAAGCGCAGCTAGAATAACAAGACCTAGGGCGAGCGCGCCGCCGAGGCCCTCGTTTCCAAACCAATTATAGCCAAAATAGGCAGCTGCGGCGATGATTAGGATAATGACGACTAGAATGACCATGATTACCTCCCTTGACATCCCAATTATGGCATTCTCGTCCGTTCGCGCCAGGATTTGACTCTCTTTTCTTGGGCCGAACCGACAAGGCTGGGCTCCACCTCCATGATTGCTGGCCCATGACCCGCGCCACATGACCAGTCCCAGGAGTGAAGCAGCGGTAGCGTAGCTACTCGCGATGTCATCACTATGACGCGAATTGGTCCCTCGCCGAACGATGAGCGCCGGACCTCGCAAGGCGTGAAGCGGGAGCGCAAGCGACCTTCCGGATGAAAGATCTGCGACCGATGCGCGCGTCCAAAATCTCCGAATCTGCTCCCTCAAATCCAGCAAACCCTCCGCTTTATCTTCACGCCATGGCCAACAACAACCCGAAGTCAAACCCGCCGCCCCACCCGCTTGGCGCAGTCATTGTCAACCATTTACAATGATTAACGCCGGAACAAACGATCAAATAACCGTGCTTGACCACTCCCTAGATTTCCATGGTCGATCGAAGTAAACTGGTAAAATGCCAGTGGATTGGCGTTACTGCGGATCGCATCCTGACGGCCTCCGTTCCCCGCCCGTCGTCGAAAAAGGATTGCGCCCCCGACTCGACACGATAATATCGCCCATGCTCGACATGCAGCGCGTTTTCCGGCGGGACCTTAGGATCCGCGATAGCGCGGCGCCGACTCCCCATGTCACCTGATGGAAATAAATGACGAAGACACGGATGAAAATTCAAGCCCGCGCAATCCGCTTTGCGGCCGCCTTAGGATGCGCGATGCTTGTGCTTTCCGCATGCAAAGAATCTGCAGCGGTTGAGAAGTCGGTGGCGGCGGCGCCCCCTCAAGTGGGCGTTATTACAATTCATCCCGTCCCACGGCCCTACATCCGGGAGCTCCCTGGTCGAATTGCGCCAACTCAGGTCGCCGAGGTTCGCGCCCGCGTGGCCGGAATCGTGATCGAACGCACGTTCAAGCAGGGCGCGGAAGTGAAGGCCGGCGATGTTCTCTATCGCATCGACCCAGCGCGATTCGAAGTTGAGCTCAGCGCTACTCAGGCCGCTCTCGCCAAGGCGAAGGCCGCGCTCGAACAAGCGGAGCTGCAGGCGGCCCGCGTCGAAAAACTGATCAAGGGACAGGCCGCGTCGCAGGCCCAGTACGAGAACGCCATCGCCACGTGGCGCCAGGCGCAGGCCGATGTCGCGGCCCGCCAGGCGGACGTCGCGCGGGCGAAGCTCGATCTCGACTATACTTTTGTCCGCTCGCCGATCAGCGGCCGGATCGGCCGCGCCTTGATGACGGAAGGCGCGCTCGTCGGACATGGCGAAGCGACCCATCTCGCGACTGTCCAGCAACTCGATCCCATCTATGCGGATTTTACTCAAGCGGCGAGCGAACTTCAGCAGCTGCGGCGCGATTTCGAAAGCGGCGCGCTCGAGCAGATCGCCCCCGACGCCACCAAGGTGCGGCTGGTGCGCGACGATGGCACCGTTTATCCGCATCCGGGCCGCTTATTGTTCTCGGACGTGAGCGTGGATCCGAGCACCGGTCAGGTCACCTTGCGGGGTGAGTTCCCGAACCCAAAGAGCGAACTCTTGCCCGGCGCCTATGTCCGCGTTCAGATCGAGCAAGGCATCGACGCCGACTCGCTTGCGGTGCCGCAGCAAGCGGTGCGGCGAAACGACACGGGCGGCAGCGAAGTCTATGTGGTGCGCGCAGACAATCGCGCTTTCATACAGCCGATCCGCACAGGGCGGATTGTCGATGGGCAGTGGCTTGTGCTCGACGGTCTCCAGCCGGGAGATCGCGTCGTCGTCGAAGGATTCCAAAAATTCTCCGCTGGCGAACTCGTGGACCCTGTGCCCTGGCCGCTCGCGTCGGCGGCCACGGCATCGGCCGGCGAAGACAATCGCCTGCGCAACTAAAGCGGCTTCCGCGGAAGCGGAAGGTTGCTTTCATTCTTTACTGCATCGCATTTTTTGACGCGAACCGTTTGCTGCTTCGCTCGTAGATGCTCTAGACTGAAAAGACGCAATCATGGCCGGCTTCTTCATCGACCGACCGATTTTCGCGATTGTGATCGCGCTCTTCATCTGCCTCGGCGGCGGGCTCGCCATTCCATTTCTGGCGATCGCCCAATATCCCATTATCGCGCCCCCTTCGATCTCGATCAGCACCAGCTATCCCGGCGCTTCGCCGCAAAATCTTTATAACAGCGTCACGCGCCTCATCGAGGAAGAGCTTAACGGCGCCAACGGAATCATGAGCTTCGAGTCGAGCAGCGACTCGTTGGGACAGGTCGAGATCATCGCCAATTTCGTTCCGGGAACGGACTCGAGCCTGGCTTCTGTCGAGGTCCAGAATAGAATCAAGCGCGTTGAAGCGCGCCTGCCGCGCGCCGTGATCCAGCAGGGCATTCTGATCGAGGAAGCCTCGAGCGCCGTCCTGCAGATCATCACGCTGCAATCCACCGACGGCAAGTTGGACGAGGTCGCGCTCGGCGACTACATGGTCCGCAATATCCTCGGCGAGATCCGGCGCATTCCAGGCGTTGGCCGCGCGACCCTTTTTTCCACCGAGCGGTCGCTGCGGGTTTGGATCGATCCGGAGAAGCTCGTCGGCTACAAGCTCACCTCCGACGATGTGACGAAGGCGCTCGAGGCTCAAAATGCTCAGGTCGCGTCGGGCGCCGTCGGAGCCGAGCCCAGCCACAAGTCCCAGACCATTTCGGCGATGGTCCTGGTCAAGGGGCAACTCACCCTCCCCGAGGAATTTGAGGCCATCGTCCTGCGCAGCAATCCCGACGGCTCGACGGTTCGTCTGCGCGACGTCGCGCGCGTCGAAGTCGGCGGCATGGGCTACCAGTTCACCACGAGGTTGAACGGCGAGCCGACCGCCGGCCTGTCCGTCTTGCTGGCCCCAACCGGCAATGCGCTCGCCACAGCCAATGCGGTCGAAGCGAAAATGGAGGAACTGGCGAAGTTCTTTCCATCCAATATCAAATATAGCATCCCCTACAACATCACTCCGGTCGTCGAGGCTTCGATCAAGAAGGTCCTCACCACGCTGGTCGAGGCCATGGTCCTCGTCTTCCTGGTGATGTTCCTGTTCCTTCAGAATATCCGCTACACGATCATCCCGGCCGTCGTCGTTCCGGTTGCGCTCATCGGCACCTGCGGCGCGCTTCTGGCGTTCGGGTTCTCCATCAACCTGCTGACGCTGTTCGCGATGGTGCTCGCCATCGGCATTCTGGTCGACGACGCGATCGTGGTGGTCGAGAATGTCGAGCGCATCATGTCCGAGGAAGGACTGCCCCCGCGCGAGGCCACCCGCAAGGCCATGACGCAGATCACCGGCGCGATCATCGGCATTACGCTCGTGCTCATCGCGGTGTTCATCCCGATGGCCTTTTTCCCGGGCTCGGTCGGCATCATCTACCGTCAGTTCTCAGTGACTATGGCGTCGGCGATCGGCTTCTCCGCGTTTCTGGCTCTGTCTCTGACGCCGGCCCTATGCGCCAGCTTGCTAAAGCCGGTCGCCGCCGGACATCACCACGCGCGAAGGGGCCTTTTCGGCCTGTTCAACCGCGGCATGGAAAGCGCGAAGTCCGGATACAGCGGAGTCGTGCGCTGGACGCTTTTGCGCACAGGACGGCTGATGCTGGTTTATGTCGCGCTTGTCATTGGGCTTGGGTGGGGTTTCTCGCGCCTTCCCACCGGCTTTCTGCCAATCGACGACCAAGGGTTCATCACTGTCGACGTGCAAACGCCGCCTGAGGCCTCGTTCAACAGGACCTTGGACGCCGTGAAGCGCGTCGAGGAATTCCTGCTCCATCGGCAAGGCGTCGACCAAGTCACCTTTCTGACCGGATACAGTTTTCTTGGCCAAGGCCAGAACACCGCGCAGGCTTTCGTCACGCTGAAGGATTGGAGCTTGCGCGGCCCCGACGATTCCGCCGAAGCCATTGTCGCGGACGCCAACAAGACCCTTGCGTCAGTCAAGGACGCCAAGATCTCCGCGTTGCAGCCGCCGCCGATCGACAACCTTGGAAATTCGAGCGGATTCAGCTTTCGCCTGCAGGACCGGGCTCAAAAGGGCTACGAAGACCTCATGCGGGCGAAGGATCAACTCCTCGCCGCCGCGAACGCCAGCCCCATTCTCCAGGATGTTTATGTCGAAGGGCTATCGCCCGCTCCTCAGGTCGAACTCCTCGTCGATCGCGAAAAGGCGGGCGCGCTGGGCCTGACCTTCCAGGACATCAACAGCACAATCTCCACCAATCTCGGGTCGACTTATGTCAATGATTTCCCAAATCGGGGCCGCATGCAGCGGGTCATCGTGCAGGCGGATCTTTCGGGACGCATGCAAGCCGACGACATTCTTGGCTTCAATGTCCAGAATAACCAGGGACATCTGGTTCCCTTTTCTTCCTTCGCCTCCGTCAAATGGACGGTAGGACCGACGCTGTTGGTGGGATTCAACTACTATCCTTCGGTGAGAATCAGCGGCTCCGCGAGACCGGGCTTCACGAGCGGCGACGCGATCGCCGAGATGGAGCGCCTCGCCGCCGCCCTGCCGCAAGGGTTCGGCTTTCAATGGACCGGTCAATCGCTGCAGGAAAAGCTTGCCGGCTCGCAGGCCTCGATGTTGCTTGGCCTTTCGGCGCTGGTGGTGTTTCTTCTGCTCGCGGCTCTCTATGAAAGCTGGACCATTCCGATCTCCGTCCTCCTGGTGGTTCCGCTCGGCATGTGCGGCGCGGTGCTCGCCGTAGCGCTGCGCGGCATGCCCAACGACGTCTATTTCACCATCGGGCTCATCACGATCATCGGCCTCGCCGCCAAGGATGCGATTCTGATCATCGAATTCGCGAAAACCCTTCACGCGGAAGGCAAGCCGCTGGCCCAAGCCGCCATCGAGGCCTCCTACCTTCGCTTTCGCCCGATCTTGATGACCGGTTTCGCCTTCGTATTCGGCGTTGCGCCGATGGTCATCGCGACGGGCGCGAGCTCCAAGAGCCAGCAAGCGCTCGGCACCGGCGTCATGGGCGGCATGATCGCCGTGGTGATTCTCGCCCTGCTCATGGTGCCGATGTTCTATGTCGTGGTTCAAAAGCTCTTTTCGCGCCGCGAGAAGGGCGGCAGCCAGGTTGCGCCCGGCGCGCCGAAGAAGTTGGCCGATGCGCAGCCTTCGCATTGA
This sequence comes from Methylocapsa aurea, assembly GCF_000746085.1. Classification (GTDB taxonomy): domain Bacteria; phylum Pseudomonadota; class Alphaproteobacteria; order Rhizobiales; family Beijerinckiaceae; genus Methylocapsa; species Methylocapsa aurea. The sequence goes on from NZ_JQKO01000018.1 coordinate 54,614, forward strand.
TGCGCTGCGGCTCCTGCGCAGCAATCGGTTCGAAAATGCCCAGACTCCGGGAGTTGACTTTCCCGGCGCGCTGATAGCATCTTAGCCGCGACGGTTCCCCTTTGGGGGATCAAAAGGGAACACGGTGCGGCCTTACCGCCAAAACCGTGGTTGCCCCCGCAACTGTAAGCGGCGAGCCGCGCGCCAATCACGCCACTGGGCAACCGGGAAGGCGGCGCAAGGCAGAGACCCGCGAGCCAGGAGACCTGCCGTCAGCCGTGGTCATGCGCGAACACATTGGGCGGGGTGCCTCAATGGGGACTAGGAGCCTCGCCTGAATTTCAGGAGGCGTCTGGACTTTGGTTCGCAGTGACGTGTCACGTTGCTGCGAGATCATCATGCTGTCCCGCTCCTGTCCGTTGGATGCGCGCTTGCGCGCGCTCGCTCCATCTATTTGTCTCCTCGCCTCCTTCATTCATGCGCCCTGCGCTTATGCCGACGATCCGACGCCGCCCGTCGAGCTTCCAGAAGTTGTGGTTGGCGCGACTCGCCTGCCGACGCCCGAGTCCGAACTCGGCGGCAGCGTCACCGTCGTCACCAGCGCCGAAATCGCCGCCAAACAGCAGCGCACATTGCCTGACGCGCTGCTCGAAGTCCCCGGCCTGAACGTGGTGCAAGCCGGCGGCCCCGGCGGCCTCGCCTCGGTCTTCATTCGCGGGACCAATGCCAACCAAACCAAAGTTTTCATCGATGGGATCGACGTCAGCGACCCAAGTTCGCCGAATGGCGCCTTCGACTACGCCCATGTCTTGACCTTCGACCTCGACCGCATCGAGGTCTTGCGCGGCCCGCAAAGCGGACTCTATGGCTCCGATGCGATCGGCGGCGTCATCAATATCCTGACCCAGAAAGGCGAAGGCCCTGGGCGCGCCACGGCGAACCTCGAAGGCGGTTCGTTCGGAACATTCAACCAGACCGCAAGACTCGCCGGCTCGACCGATTGGTTAAGCTATGCCTTCGGCTTCGGGCATTACCATGTCGGCGCGACGCCGGTGACCCCGCCGGACCTCGTCCCGCCTGGCCGCGGCCTCAATCCCGACGCTTATGACAACCGCACCGCGTCCATGCGCCTCGGCGCGGCCTTCGGCGATCAATTCGACGTCGGACTCGCCAGCCGCTACATCGAGACAACCCTCTTTTCGACGAGCGACGATTTTATCGGGCCGGAGTCTCTCCAAAGCCGCAGCGACAACCGTCAGCTGTTTACCCGAGGCTTCGCCCATCTGACGCTCTTCGAGGGGCGTTTCGATCAAACGCTCGGTCTCGCCTATACGAATTACGACCGGACCTATCTCGATCCGAACTATGCACCGCTCGCATCAAGTCTCTATGGCGGCGGCCGCATCAAGCTCGATTGGCAGGGCAATCTGCGGCTTCTTGACGGCGAGGTGCTGACGCTCGGCGCCGAGCGCGAGGAAGATCGCGTCAATAACGGCGGCGGCTTCACAGCGAGAAACGGCAATGCCGCCGGCTTCGCCCAGCTTCAATCCGATATTGGGGGACGGCTGTTCAACGCCTTGAGCCTGCGCTACGACGCCAACGACCAGTTCGGCGGCGCCGCGACCTTTCGGATCGCGCCCGCGCTCCTCATTTCAGAAACCGGAACCAAGCTCAAAGGCAGCCTTGGCACAGGATTCAAGGCGCCGACGCTCGACGAACTCTACAATAATTATCCAGCATTTCGTTTCTACGGCAATCCAGATCTACAGCCCGAAAGCAGCATTGGCTTCGACTACGGGATCGAGCAGCAATTGCTGCCGGGCCGCATTTCGATCGGCGCCACCTATTTCGCCAACAACATCAAAAATCTCATCGATTTCAACGATACCTTCACGTCCTATGCCAACATCGGCCGGGCGAGAACTTTCGGGCTCGAAAGCTACATGAGCCTTGTCCCTTGGGACGGCTTCACGCTGCGCGCCGACTATACCTACACGATCGCCAAGAACGAGACCACTCAGATGGACCTATTGCGGCGGCCGCGCGACAAGGTGAGCCTTAGCGCCACGCTCCAGGCGACGCCGTCCCTGTTGCTGTCGGCGACGCTGATCTATGTTGGCCCATGGCTGGACGTCAGTCGCGCGGGGACGCTCTCGAATCTTCCGGCGAATGGCTATGCGCTCGTCAATCTCGCCGGCGCTTACGACTTTGGCCACGGCATGTCGGGCTTTGCGCGCATCGACAATCTTTTTGACTGCCGCTACCAAAATCCGCTGGGCTTTCAACGGCCGGGGCTCGGCCTGTTTGGCGGCGTGAAGGTCGCTTTCGGACCGGACGGTTTGCTGTGACGCGCAAAGTGGGATCCGAACCAGAACATCGGCCGCGCCGGGCGGTCGAGACCGACGGAGCGTCGGTCGATGTTTTTCCCTTGCCCGCGGACGAAGAGACGCTCGCCGCCCTGCTCCGCGATCTGTTCGAGAATTACTGGCGCGAAATCACGTTCGGACCGATCATTGAGGGGGCGGCCTACGAATTCAAGGCGCCATCGCCGCCAACCCATATTGGTCTCTTCGACGGCTATCTGACGATCGCTTTCGGCGCCTCACATTTTCATATTTGCATCGGGGCGCATAAAGGCGCGCCGAGCCACCCCGCTCCGCCAGCGCTGGCGCGCCACCGCCGAACCTCGCGCGCTGAGCTTTACCGCCGCCTCGGCCGGTCTGGCGCCCCGGTCTCATGGGGCCTGCGCCTTTTCAATGGCGCAGGCGAGCAGCAGATCACAGTCCTTCTTCCCAATCCGTTCCTCGATCAGGACAGCGACAAAATCCTGAAGGCGCCGGACTGGCGGCGTCTCGCCCTGTGGGACAGGCTCCGGGCGCGCTGGCTGGGGCTCGATGAACCTGATCCGCTCGACCGATCCGGCGATGGCTTCCGCCATGATTAGCTTTCCAACACGCCTCAACGTCACAAAGGAGAACCCCATGCTTCCCTCCCCTGCGCTGCCCATCGGCTGGCGTCGCCCTCTCTGGATCGCCCTGCTGGTCGCCGCCAGCGTCGCATTTACGCTCGGCTTTGCCTGCGCGGCGCCGCTCGCGGCTTTCGCCGGCGTCGCGGCGCTGACCATGCCCCGCCAACAGGCTTTGCTTCTTGTCGGCTTGGTCTGGTTCGCCAACCAAGCCGTTGGATTTGGCGTGCTGCACTATCCCTGGACGGCGGACACTCTCGCCTGGGGCGCTGGACTTGGCGCCGTCGCGCTGCTTGCGACCCTGACCGCTGAATGGGGCGCGAAGCGCTCAAGCGGCCTTCACCCAATCCTATCCTCGACCCTCGCGTTCCTTTTGGCATTTGCAATCTATGAAGGGCTCTTGTTTGCCGCCTCGCTGATTTCGCAGAGCGGCGTCGAAGACTATGCTCCAGCGATTGTCGGGCGGATCTTCGCCATCAATGCCGCGGCTTTCATCGGGCTCCTCGCGGTCAATAGATTGGGCGCGTCAATCGGTCTCGTCATTGAGCCAAGGCCGCAAATCGCCGCGGACGCGCAGCGCGGCTGAGCCCTATTCCAAGGACTCGAAAAGTCGCTTGAAGGTCTGGTCTAATTTGCCTTCCCATCGTCGCCCGCCGCGACGGCGGGAAGCACCAGGATCGCCTCCAATCCACCGAGCTTAGACCGGCCAAGGCGCAGTTCGCCCCTGTAAGCGCGAGCCAGATCGCGCACGATGCCAAGGCCGAGGCCCGCGCCGCCGCGGCTTCGGTCGAGCGTCAGCGCGCCGTGAAGAATCTCCGAAGCAGCAGCGTTCGCCATGCCGGGTCCATCATCCTCGATGGCGATTTTGCAGCAGGCGTCTTCCTGCCCGGCCGAGATTCTCACCACCCGGCGCGCAAAGCGACATGCGTTATCGAGGAGATTGCCGAGCATTTCATCGAGATCCTCGACCTCCACCGCCACATCCATCGGCTTTACGCTTGTAGAGCCAAGATCGAGATCTCGCTCGCGATAAAGATTTTGCATCGCCCGCAAGACTTCGGCGATGCGATTGCCGACCTCGCATCGAATTCCCGGCACGCCGACGGCGGCCGCCGCGCGGGTGCGAGACAGGGCGTGGTCGACTTGCCGCCGGATCGCGATTGCCTGCAGCCGAACCGTTTCCGAGGCCTCGCCGGGCCCAAGCGCATCGGCGGCATTGGCCAATATCGCTAAGGGCGTTTTCAGCCCATGCGCCAGATTTCCGGCCTGAACGCGGCCGCGTTCGACAACCTCCCGGCTATGCGCCAGCAGCGCATTCAAATCGTTCACCAGCGGCGCGACTTCGGACGGGAAGGCGCCGCCGATGCGTCCGCTCTGCCCACGCCGCACCGCCATGACCTCGGTTCGAAGCTGCATCAGAGGACGGAAAACGATCCACACCTGGCCAGCGACCAGGGCCGAGAGCCCCAACCCCAACGCCATGAAAGTCCAAAGCAGGATATGCGAGAATGACTCGATCGACTTTTCCAAATCGCCGATGTCGGCGGCGACGGCGGCGCGGACAATTCCCGGATAGCCGGGCAAGCTCACGCGACGCTCGATCGCGACGAGCAGCTGATTGTCGGGGCCTTGAAGGCGGTGACGATGGATTTCGCCATCGGCGGGCGCATCGACGGGCAAGGGAAGCGTGGCGTCCCACAAAGAGCGGGAGCGCAAGCGGCTGGCTTTCTCATCGTCGATTTGCCAATAGAAAGCGCTGTAGGGCTTTTGAAAGCGAGGGTCGCTGAGCGGCCCCGCCACCACCAAGGCGCCGGAAGAATCCTGACCAATCCGGGCGAGCAACTGGTCAAGATGAGCCGCCAGCTCGGCGTCGAAGCGCCGCTCGACCTCGGCGCGAAACAGATGCACCAGCAACCTGTCCGAAACGCCAAAGGTCAGCGCGCAGATCAGCAGCGAACTCGACAGGATTCGCCAACGCAGCGACCGCAGCGGACCTTTCACGGCGACGCCAGGCGATAGCCGAGCCCGCGCACGGTTTCGATCGCGTCGGCGCCGAGCTTGCGCCGGAGCCGCGCGATGAACACCTCTATCGTATTCGAGTCGCGATCGAAATCCTGGGCATAGAGCGCCTCGGTCAGTTCGGCCTGACTGACGATGTTTCCGGCGCGACGCATCAGGCAGGCCAGCGTCTTGAACTCTTGCGCGGTCAGCCGGATGGGTTGCCCGTCGCGCCGGGCTTCCGCCGCCGCGGGATCGAGTTCGAGGCCGCCGTGGCGCAGAATAGGACTCGCCTGACCGTGCGAGCGGCGGATCAAGGCGCGCAGGCGCGCCGCGACCTCCGCGATCACGAAGGGCTTCACAAGATAATCATCCGCGCCGGCATTGAGTCCGGTGACCTTTGCATGCCAATCCCCTCGCGCGGTCAGGATCAGCACCGGGGTCTTTTGATCGGCGCGCCGCCACTGCTTCAGGATGTCGAGGCCATCCCGATCAGGAAGACCGAGATCGAGTACGATCGCGTCGTAACATTCCTGCATTCCGAGATAGGAGCCGTCCTCGCCGGTCAAGGCCGCGTCCACGGTGAAGCGCTCGCGCTCCAACCCCTCTTTGAGCTGAGCCGACAAGATGCGATCGTCCTCGATGATCAACACGCGCATCCGTCATTCTCGTTCCAAGTCACTCACGTTCCAAGTCATTTTCGTCCAGCGGGGACTCGACCGGATGGTCCGATAGCTTTCCATCCGGCAGGGCCTCTCCCGTCCCCGCGTCGAGACGCCTCACGCGCACCGTTCCGTCGGCCGCGATCACCCGAAGCTCGTACACATAGCGGCCCCCATCGCGATCGAGATCGGCGCGGAGCAATCGGTCCCCCCGCATCTGGGAGCGCGCCATGATTTCATGAAGGGGCAGAATCTGGCGCGCCTGCAGCGCTGACAAGGCGCGATCCTGCACTTCGACCGCAAATACGCCGTGCGCGCCGCTCAACGCCGCGACCGCGACAAAAAGGGTCCGTAGGAAGGCCTCACGCGCCGGCCATCGGACGACAGACCGCTTCGTTGGGAATAGCGCCGTCCTTATCAGCGACATCACTGCAACGCCTCCATTATCCGGCCTTTTTCAAGCGCACGTAGTTGGTCTTTTTCTCCTGCGGCCCGACCTTTGGCGCAGCTTCGGCGCGAAGAGACGGTCCAGGTCCGGCAAACCGGGCGTAGAGCGCCGGCAGCACCACGAGAGTCAGCAAGGTTGCGGTGATCAGGCCGCCGATGACGACAGTGGCGAGCGGCTTTTGCACTTCGGCGCCAGTGCCGGTCGCGATCGCCATCGGCACGAAGCCGAGCGAGGCGACGAGCGCCGTCATAGCGACCGGCCGCAGGCGTGTGAGGGCGCCTTCGTAAATCGCCTCGCGCGTCGGGCGGCCCTCGGCGATCAACTGCTTGATGAAGCTCAGCATGACGAGGCCATTCAGCACCGCCACGCCCGAAAGCGCGATGAAGCCAACCGCCGCCGACACCGAAAACGGTATGTCGCGAAGCCACAAGGCCACAACGCCGCCGGTCAGCGCCAACGGCACAACGCTGAACACCAGGGCGGCGTCGCGGACGGAGCCCAGCGCGTTGAACAAGAGGAGCAGAATCAGCGCGAAACAGGCGGGCACGACAATCATCAGCCGCTGCCGCGCGGCGGCGAGATTTTCGAATTGCCCGCCCCATTGCAGATAATAACCGGCCGGCGTCTCCACGCGCTTTGCGATCTTCGCTTGCGCTTCGTTCACGAGAGAGCCGATATCCCTGCCGCGCACATTGGCGGTGACGACGACGCGGCGCTTGCCATTCTCGCGGCTGATCTGATTCGGCCCCTCGGCGAACTCAAAGCTTGCGATCTGGCGCAAAGGAATGGTCTGGGCGCCGACGCCTTGGCCGGCGCTCGGCAGCGAAATGGGCAGATCCTTCAAGGCCTCGATATCGGAGCGCAACTCGTCGGGCAAACGCACGATGATCTGAAAGCGGCGGTCGCCCTCGAAGACGAGACCGGCGACGCGTCCGCCGACCGCCGCGCCGATCACGTCCTGCACGGCGGCCAGACTGAGTCCTCGGCGCGCGATCTCGGCCTTGTTGATCTTGATCTCCAAGACAGGCAGCCCCACCGTCTCCTCTACCTTGACGTCGGTCGCGCCCTCCAATCCGCGCAGAAAATCGGCGATCTGGTTGGCAATGTGCAGCATCGGCTCGAATTCTTCGCCGAAGACCTTGACCGCGAGGTCTTCGCGCACGCCTGCGATGAGTTCATTGAAGCGCATCTGGATTGGTTGGGAGAAGCCGATGACATGGCCGACGAGCATCGCGGCTTTCGCCTCGATCTGCTTGATCAGTTCCGCTTTCGTGAGATGCGGATCCGGCCATTGATCCTGGGGTTTGAGAATGACGTAACTGTCCGTCGCGTTGGGCGGCATGGGATCGGCGGCGATGTCCGGCGTGCCGGTCCGCGCGAACACAAAGGCGACCTGGGGAAATTGGGCGAGGAGATTTTCGATATCGAATTGCATCTCCTGCGATTGCGAGAGCGCCGTGCTCGGGATGCGCCGCGCCTCGATGACAATGTTCTTTTCGTCCAGCGTTGGCGTGAACTCCTGGCCCAAGCGCGTGAACAGGACGAGGCCCCCGGCAAACAGCAAGATGGCGCCGAGGATCACCGGAATGGGAAAGCGTATGGCCATCCTCAGCACCGGCCTGTAGACGCTCTTGAGCGCGCGCATGAACAGGTTTTCGCCTTCCTCGATCCGGCCGGTGATCAGAATCGCGATCATCGCGGGAACGAAGGTGAGCGACAGCACGAAGGCGGCGGCGAGGGCGATGATCACGGTGATCGCCATCGGCTCGAAGGTCTTGCCTTCGACGCCGCTAAACGTGAGGAGCGGCGCATAGACGAGAATGATGATCGCCTGCCCGTAGACGCTTGGGCGGATCATCTCCCTCGCCGCGTCCTGAACGGTCGCGAGACGTTCGTCGAGCTGCAACATTCTCCCCAGCTCATGCTGGCGCAAGGCGAGGCGCCGCAGGCTGTTCTCGGCGATAATGACGGCGCCATCGACAATGAGGCCGAAGTCGAGCGCGCCGAGGCTCATCAGATTCGCGCTGATCTTGCTCTCGAGCATCCCCGTCGCGGTGAGCAGCATGCTGACCGGAATCACCAGCGCAGTGATGACAGCCGCGCGGAAATTGCCGAGGAGCAGGAAGAGCACCAGGATGACGAGGAACGCCCCTTCGGCGAGGTTCTTCGCCACGGTCGTCACGGTGGCGTTGACGAGCTCCATGCGGTTGAGGACCACCTTTGCGCGAATGCTCGGCGGCAGGGACCGGCTGATCTCCTTGAGCTTGGCGTCGGCCGCCGCCGCCACCGTTCGGCTATTGCCGCCAAGCAGCATGAGCGCGGTGCCAAGCACGATTTCCTTCCCATTCATGCTCGCGCTGCCGGTTCTGAGCTCCTTCCCGATGCTGACATTGGCCACGTCCTTGACCCGCAACGGCACCCCGCCGCGCGTCGCGACGATGATCTCGCCGATCTCGGAGATGTTCTCGATCCGCCCGCCCGAGCGCACGACAATGCCTTCCCCATTGCGCTCGATGTAGTTGGCGCCCCGGCTGACATTGTTGGCCTCGATCGCGCTGACAATGTCGTCGAAGGAAAGGCCGTAGCCGATCAGCTTCGCCGGATCAGGCTGAACCTGGTATTGCTTCACATAGCCGCCGACAGCGTCGGCGCCGGCGAGGCCCTGCACGCCCTTCATCTGCGGGCGAATGATCCAATCCTGAACGGTGCGCAGATAGACCACGCGCTGGAACTCGTCCGTCAGGCGCTGGCCTTCGGGAGTCAAATAAGCGCCATCGCTCTGCCAGCCGGGCTTTCCGTCCTGCACAGGGACGCCCTCGCCAGGGGGGGCGTATTCGACCGCCCACCAGAAAATCTCGCCAAGGCCGGTCGAAATCGGTCCGAGCTTCACCTCAACGCCGGGAGGGAGCGTTTGCTTGACCTCGATCAGGCGCTCATTGACCTGCTGACGGGCGAAATAGATATCCGTCTTGTCGCTGAATACGGCGGTGACTTGGGCGAAGCCATTGCGCGAGAACGAGCGCGTATATTCGAGGCCAGGCGTTCCCGCGAGCGCGGTTTCGATCGGGAAGGTGACTTGCTTTTCGATTTCAATGGGCGAGAGCGCCGGAGCGACGCCATTGATCTGGACCTGGTTGTTGGTGATGTCCGGAACGGCGTCGATCGGCAGTTGAAACAACGACCAGACGCCCAGCCCCGCGGCGGCGATCGTCATCAGAACCACGGCCCAGCGGCGCTGCACCGAAAAGGCGAGAACGCCTTCGATCATGATCGCCTCATTCTCAATTTCCGCTCAATCCTCGGCCAGAGTCTTGCCAAGCTCCGCCTTGAGCTTAAAACTATTCTGCACAGCGATCGCCTCGCCGGGCTCAAGGCCCGAGACAATCTCGACGGCGCCGGCGTCCCTTCGTCCAAGGACAACCTTGCGCATTTCGACTCCCTCCGGCGTGCGCACGAATACGGCCGGCCCACCGTCGATCATCTGCAAAGCGCTCGCGGGGACCAAAACCCGAGCCGGCCGCTCGTCCATCGCAACCTCGACCGTCACGAAAACGCCCGGCCGCCATACTCCGTCCGGATTGGGGACCCGCGCCACGACCCGGGCCGCGCGCGTCTCCTTGTCGACCAGGGGACTTATGAAGATGATCTTCCCTTCGGTCTTCTCGCCGACCCCGCGGGCCGCGATCGAAACGGTCTGTCCCTCTTTGATCATCGGCAGGTCGCTCGGCGTCACCGCGAATTCGACCCAAACCTCGTCAAGGTCGACAATCACGAACAGCTCGGTTTCCAGATTGTCCCGCCCGAGCATGGAGCCGACATCGACCTTGCGCTCCACGACCCGGCCAGCGATGGGCGCGCGGATCTCCTGATGCGTCAGGTTCGCCGCCGGCTGTCCCGGCAGCGCGGCGATCTCCTTCTCGCCAAGTCCGAGAATGAATAGCTTTTCTCGCGCGAGCTCGACCTTGATTCGAGTCTCTTCGGCCGCGGCTTGGGCGCGCAGGAACAGTTGCTCGGTCGAGATCCGCTTGTCCCAAAGCCGCTTGGCGCGTTCGAACAATGTCTGCTGCAAATCATTCAAGGTGTGCGCCGCCAGATACTCGCTCTTGGCGTCCCCCATCTCGCGGCTCTCGAGAACCGCCACGACCTCGTCCTTCGCGACGGGGTCGCCAAGATTCTTGCGCAGCTCCGAAACCATCCCGACGAGCTTGACGGAGACGCGCCCAATCCGGTTGGCGCTGGGCGCGATAACGCCTGGGGCAGTGAGATGGTGAGTGAGAGCGCCTCCTTGAACAGGCGCGAATGCTATGCCGGCGGCCGCGATCTGCTCTGGAGAGAGCTTGATCCGGCCGGCAGGACCCGCCGCCGCCGGCGTCTCCACCTTGGCGGCGCCCTGTCCCGCGGGCGCGTCTTGCGCTCGAGTTGGGGGAGCCCCAATGGCCTCGGGCGCCGGCGCCTTGGCGACGCCAGGCCAGCCTAGGGTCGCAGCGCCGTTCCGGATGGCGTCCGATACGCCCGGCGAGAGCGCCCCGAAGGCCATGCCGACCGCGACAGCAACTACGATAAGGAGAAGCCACGGCAAAAAAGCAGGCAAGGAGGGACGCACCGCTCGCTCGAACGCGTCGCTGTTCTGATGGTCGGTGCGAAGAGGTAGCGACACTGAAGTTCCCGATAACTAGCCAGAGACATACCTACGCGCGCCGCACTGAACCCAACCTGAACAATCCTTGAATAGCGGGAGACGAGGCCGAAGACGCCGCAGTTCATGCATTTGATTTACAGAGTGCGGCAACGGCTCAATGTTCATCTCCGTGGCTTAGACCGCGCTAACAATCTCGTCACAAAAACTTCGCAAGAGCAAACAATTACAAAGGACTAACGTCTCTCACCTCAATATTTCCATCTTGACCCTTATTCTGCCCCGTTGTAGCTCAAACTAAAGTCTTTGGCTCGCCGGCGTTTGGCCCGTAGGCTGAATGAATAAGGGATCGCGTCCCTTTGCCGCTCCACCTCTCATCTCGAGAGATCAGATGTTTTGCGATCGCTTGCTTCGGGCGCTTTTGCCGGCGGTATGCGCCATGGCCTTCTGCGGCCTGGCTCGAGCCGAAGAAGCGGTGCTGACGACGCCCACGCCGCAAAACGAGTCGGCTTCCCCGGAGGATCAGCCTTCAATCTCTACCAGCGCACCCGCGCTCGGCGAATTCAAGAAAGCCTTGCTCGATCGCGGCTTCAACCTTCAGATCAATTACTTTGGTGAAACGCTCGGCAACACAGGCGGCGTCAGGCAAGGCGCCATCTATGAAGGTCTTTTGGAAATGTCGATCGACGGCGATCTCCAAAAGATCGCCGGTCTGAAAGGCGCCTCATTCCACGTCAACGCCTATCAAATCCATGGCCGCGGCCTGTCAACCTATAATATCTTCAACTATTCGACCATCAGCGGCATCGAGGCGCGGCGAACGACGCGGCTTTTCGAGCTCTGGTTCGAACAGGAGTTCTTTGACGGCCTCGCGTCGGTCCGCATCGGCCAATTGGCGGCGGACACCGAATTTATCCTCAGCGACATTGACGCCCTGTATTTCAACGGCACGTATGGCTGGCCCAATATCACCTCGACGAACCTGCCCGGCACCGGGCCGCATTATCCAGTGACGACGCCCGGCGTTCGATTGAAACTAACTCCGAATGATCAAACCACCTTGCTGCTCGCGGTGTTCAACGGAGATCCCGCAGGGGTTGGCCTCGACACCGCGCTGACCGAAATCAAGAACCCAGCAGGCATCAATTCCCGGCTAAAGGACCCGCCGTTGGCAATCGCCGAGGCGCAATACAAATACACCCTGCCAATTGGGGCCGACGGGCTCGCCGGAAAGGTGAGGATCGGCGGCTGGCGCCACTTTGGCAAGTTTGACGATATTTATTTTGGCGTCGACGGCCTCTCGCTGGCCAACCCGTCGAGCAATGGAATTCCAATAACCCACGTCGGAGATTTTGGGATCTACGGCATTATCGACCAGATGATCTGGCGACTGCCGGGCGATGATCCCAAAAAAGGCATCGGCGTCTACGGCTTCGCAATGGCCTGTCCCCCCAACCGCAATTTAATGGAATTCGACGCCCAAATAGGCGTCAGTTTCGCCGGCCTTTGGGACAAGCGGCCGCACGACATATTTGGATTGGCGGCATCCTTTTCCAAGCTCTCCTCTTCCGTGCAGCAGTTGGACCGCGACGCCGCATTTTACTCCGATCCCTGGACGCCGGTCCGCAATTATGAGCTGGCTTTGGAACTAACCTACCAAGCGCAAATCGTTCCGGGCCTGATTATTCAGCCCGACTTCCAGTATATTTTTAATCCCGGCGCGGGCGCCGTCAATCCGATCAACCCCACGTTAGGCAAAATCCCTAACGCCGCGGTTTTTGGACTTCGCGTTGGCATGAAATATTAGAGCGATTTCGAGCCAACCGGTTGCCGCTTTGCTCGAAATCGCTCTAAAGGCGCGGCGTCGGCAAAGCGCCCGCCCGTATCGAATTGAGTTGCATGATCGCGCCATTGCCGGCGGACACGAGCTGCAACTTGTTGACTTCGCCCGGCTTCAAATAGGGAGTGAGATTGATCCGACTCCACAATCCGAACGGATGGGCATAGCTATTATAGTTGATTGGCTTGCCGTTAATCAGGATATGCCTGATCCACTGATCGTTGGAAGAGAGCTCCAGATAAACGGTCTGCCCTTTCCATTTGGCCGGGGCGTCGAAGTCGCGGACAAGGTGGCGTCCCTTCGCGCGGATCGGCGACGGCGCCTCGACAGGATCCGCGCCCTCTCTCGGGACGAGCTTCCACCCTGAGTTCAAGTCGATGGCCTCCTCCAGAGGCTGCCAAGCCTCCAGCCAAATGGCGCCCCCAAGGCCGGCGAACTGAGCTCCGCCCGACACGGTCACGGCCAAAACATTTTCGCCGGGATGGAGTTTGCTGGTGACGTCGTAATTCAGGGACTGCGTCCCGCCCTTCGCCGTATAGGCCGCAACTGGAACGCCGTTGACGAAGAAACGGCCGGCGTCAAATACGATCGGCGGGTCGAAACTGTAGAGAGAAAGAAGGATCCGCTTATTGCTCCAATCTGGAGGCAGGATGAATTTTTTCCGATAAACGCCGCCGCCGCGAGACTCCTTCGACGCCGGATCGAGGGGGCTCCAGGGTCCCACATTCAATTTCTTCCAGGACGCATCGTTAAACTCCGCCTTCATCCAGCTATTGGCGCGGCCTAGCGCGCCGTCAGGATCGGGTTGAAAACGCCAAGACTCGAAATTCATGACGTTTGGGCTGCCCGGCCCAACCGCCGGGAGAGAGGCCGACGCGGCGGCGATCTCTTCGGGCGCCCGCTTCCAGTAAACCGTTTTTTCCCGCCACCATGTTGGCAAGGCGGCGGCGATGGCGCGCCTTTTCACCGCGAAGGTCTTGACGCCATAAGCAGCAAAGTTGACGCCCTCGATCCAGACGCCGCCATTGTCCAGGCGGAAAGGCGCGGGAGCATTTGTCTGCAGATCGAGAACTTCGTCCGGGGGCTGATCCGTCCGCATCCAGACATCGGCGGTGCGGCTGGACTCGGTGCTGTTAATGGCGAGCAACCAGTCCTGGAGGCCGTTCTTCGTCACCATCTTCCTCGCCCAGATTTCCGGAATCGTGGCGTTTGCGTTTCGAGCCACGCCAGCATCTGTCAACAATTGCTCCAGGAACGCCCGATCCAAATCCGCCGGAGTGCGCCAGACCCCGGACAAATCCTTGCCAAATCGCCAAAATGTGCTGCCGAGGACGATGACCCGCCCTTTGCCAATTTTTCGGTAGCCGATCGCCGCGCCGCCATCCGCCCATCGCGCCAAAGGAATGGCGTCGGGCGCGGCCGGGGAAAGGACGCGGCCCCACCCTTCGAATTTTCTGCCCTCCCATCCCTTGAAAAGAGGGAGATCGCTGGCGAAACCTATCCGTCCGGCTTTGTCTTCGCTTGACGCCTTGAACCCGGTCAGGGCGGAGATCGGCGATGAGTCGGGCTCGAGCGCGGCATGGACGCCGGTATTGTGGAAAGCGACGAACGTGCCGCCCGCCTCCACATATTTCCGAATAGCGGCGACGGTGTCAGGCTCCATATATTCGCTGCCCGAATCGACCAGAAGCGGATAATCATTCAGCAGTCCGGCCTTCAGCTCACGCTCCCCGGCATAGCCATTGTCGTAATGAGCCTTCTGTAATTCGCCACGCCCGATGTCCCAATTGTTCGGCGAGTCCTTTCCAAGAATTCCGCTCTCTGAGGATCGAAACACGACGACCCCGGGCTTGCTGCGAAGATATTTCCCAAATAATTCGAGCGAGCGGCGGTGATTGGAGAACCAGCCGTCCTGCCTTTCCCGCAAAATATAATCCTCGACGTCCCAGAAAAAGGTGTGGGAGGAATCGGCGTCGAACATGATCCAGCTGAATTCCCGGTCCAGCACATCGCCGCGCGCGGAGCCAGATTCCTCGCCGGCTCCGTAGAAACCGGCGATGAGTCCAAGACCCGGCCACCAGGGATGATACCAAGCCTCCCGCCCGGTATGCTCGACCGCCATTCCAAAATCCGCCGCCAAGGCGGCCGAATGGTCGAACAGCTGATGCGAAGATCCCGAAAGGATCAGTGGACGGTCTGAATCAAGCCGCCGGGCAAGCTTGATCATATCGCGATGGTATTCGTAGATCGCCCAAGCCTGCCATTGACGGAAATCGCTGTAGCGGGCGTTCGCTCCCGGCCCCAGATAAGGCATATATTTGGGTTCATGCCGTGTAAGAAAAACCGCCCCGGCCAGCTTTCCATTGCTGGTCTCGCGGGCCTTTTTCAGGCGGACCGTCAATTCATTCCGTCCCGCCTTGAGAGCGCCGGTCGCGCGCATGGCGAAGGGGCCCTCCCGCGCCTCGCTGTCTCGAGGCGCCTCCAATTCAACTCCATTCAGCATGACGCGCGCGGCGTCCTTGCCAAGACCATCGCCAGCGAAGACCAGCCAGACATCCGGCGCCGCGTTCCCCGGCTCGCCGTTCTTTAACTCTGCCCGCCAGGCTGAAGGGTCGAATGTGGTTTGGAAAAAGCTCGCCTCGCTCGCGGGCAAAAGAAGCTGATCGTGAGACGGCGGCATCTCGACCGGAGCCCAGCCAGGCGCATCCGCCGCCGGAGGATTTTTTTCTTCCGCCTGGGCCGCCCGCCAGCGCCACCCCTCCGAGATCCGAAAGCTGTCAGGCCCAAGCCGGCCAAAGAATTCGTTGGCGTCGGGAACCTTCACATCCTCCCAATGGGCGAACCGCTTGGGATCGCCGTGCCATCGCTGTCCCGTCTCCGCCAAACTATAATGCTGGATGTCGCGCAGCCATTTCCGCCAGGAGGCTTCGCCATCGCGCGATTGGTCCCAGGAGAGGGTCGCCCGGTCATGGAAGCCGAACTCGATTCCCGGCGAGCCCGCGAAAACATACCAGCCGCCCACCGCCGCGGAACCGCGATAGCGCTCCATCGCTTGCCGCAGGAAGCCCAAATCGAGACGATGCCGCGTCTCCAGCGGCAGCCCCCAGGATTCATAATGGGCTCCCGCCATGCCGATGCCGTTCCATTGGCCGAGCAAGGTCGCATCCGAAGCCTTCATCATATGGTCGGGATCGGCGTTATATTCCCAAAGCGGCGCCTCCCCGCCCCCACCAGGGCCCGGCACGACCATTCCTCCCTTCATTTCCGCTTGGCGGACTTCATAATCGGTCGCCGTCCATTGGATCACGCCCGGCGCCGGACTGTCGAAATTGGGCAGCGGATGAAGAAAGGCCGCGCCGCCGCCAAATATGTTCAGGAAAGGCCAATGCGAGTCCAAACCCAATTTATGGACGGAATGCATGGGATGAACAAAGGCCTTGAGCGCCCGGTTGTCGTAAAAATCCAGGTACAAGGGATAAGGCTTCGCTTGGCGGCTCGTCACATCGCCGCCGGCCAAGAGCGGCTCATTGCCGGCCAAGACCTCCACCTGACGCGGGTCAGACGCCCCCAGGATCACCACGGCGGCCCCGGCCCTGGCGATCGCCGCCGAGCCTTGTCCCGGCAGCGAATGAACGGTCACGGGCTTGCCATGAACGGCAATCACGCTCTGGCGATCTTCCTGGCTCTTGTCCCAAAACAAATCCGCCAGGAGTTTTCCAAGCAGGATATCGGCCTTTTCAGCGTTCTCGCAGGTAAACGCCGCACGGTTCGCCGTCAGCTCGGCTGAAACCTTGCCATAGCCGCGCAAATCAACGGTTTCGGCGGCGCGTGCGGGAAGTCCGGCGAAGAGCAGCAATCCCGTAGCCGCGCAGGCGCCGATCGAAATGCGTACGGCCATCGTCTTCAAAAGCATCATGTGTTTTGGCGCCGTGTTGGAAACCATCTGGCGGGGCCGCCGCGCGCGCAAGGTACGCAGCCTTGGCCCGCCGTTCAAGGACGCCCAGCCTCTGTGCTTGGCCTGATGCGCGAGAACTTGATCAACGTGAACTCGAACGGTTTGGCGGCGGCGCGCAAATTTCCGCATGGGCCAGCGGCTACCGGCAAGGCCGACGGTTTAGCAGCAATAATAGCAATGCTATAACCATTTGCTATGCAGGCAATAACGACAAACGATTTTCTATATTTAATTTTATAGCGTAAAATTAGATTAAGCCAAAGCACAAGCATATCTAGCAAAGACAATGCCTTGTGGTGGCGACCTGTTATTAAGCAAAAGAGGCATGTGAGATGAGTTTAGTTTCTGACACAACCACTGCCCGCGCGGAGGCTGGAGCCCTCTCCGCCGCTACGCCCATATGGAATCCGGTGCCGATGTTCATCGGGGCCGGAGTTATGTGCGCCTTCTATCTCGGCGTGCGCATCTACGAGCAGAAATTCGGCTGGCTTTACGGGCTCGACTCCTTCGCCCCTGAATTCCAGACCTATTGGATGCGCATCCTCTACATCGAAGAGCCCGTCGAACTGATCTCCTTCCTCGCGATCGTCGGCTATCTCTGGAAGACCCGCGACAAGGACCTCGCCAATGTCGCCCCCCGCGAAGAACTGCGCCGCATCTTCTACCTGTTCAACTGGTTGATCGTATACGCCATCGCGATCTACTGGGGCGCCAGCTACTTCACCGAGCAGGACGGCACCTGGCACCAGACGGTCATCCGCGACACCGACTTCACGCCCAGCCACATCATCGAGTTCTATATGAGCTACCCGATGTATATCATCATGGGCGTCGGCGGCTTCATGTATGCC
>NZ_JQKO01000019.1 GCF_000746085.1 Methylocapsa aurea
ACAACAGCCTGCCCAAGCGAAACCCCGCCGTCATTCGTCGGTGCCTTAGCCTGCAACAAAACATCAAAGCCATCCCCCTCAAGACGGACTGCGAGCTCCTCGACGAGAACGCGATTCTGGAACACCCCGCCCGTGAGCGCGACGCGCTTCGCAATCCGCGCCTCGCCATCGAACGCCGCTTTGCGAACCATCGCGGCGATCGCCCGCGCGAGGCCTTTATGGAAGCGCGCGGCGATGACCGCGGGCGGCGCATTCTCATAGAGGTCGCCAAACAGCGCCCGCCACATCGCGGCCGGCTCGATATAAGGAAGTCCCGATTCTTTGAGGTTGGGGATGCTGAACGGATAGGCGAGATCCTCGTCGACGGCCGCCAAGGCTTTGGCGTCGACAAGCGCCTCGAGCCGCATCGCGGCTTCGCCCTCATGCTGCGCGACGTCGCGACAAACGCCAATCGCGGCGGCGACGGCGTCGAACAGGCGCCCGCAGGAGCTCGCCAGCGGAGCGTTGAGCCCTTGCCGGATCATCGCCGCGAAGGAGTCGATCGGCTTGCCTTTCAGGAAATCATAGAGCGCGATATCGCCGAAATTCATCGCGAAAGCTGGCCAGCCCATTTCGGCGAGGATGTGGGCGAGGACATTGCGCCAAGGCTCGCGCATCGCCTGCGCGCCGCCCAACATGGCGACCGGTTTGAACGTCCCGACGCGGCGGTATCCGAAATAATCGGCGAGCAGGAACTCGCCGCCCCAAAGCGCGCCATCGTCGCCATAGCCAATGCCATCCAGCGCGACGCCGAGCACAGGGCCTTCGCTTGCGGCTATGCCATTTTCTGCAAGACAGCTTGCGACATGGGCATGATGGTGCTGTGCTTCGATAAGCGGCAGACCTTTATCGGAGGCCACTCGCCGGCCCAGTTTGGTCGAGAGATATTCTGGATGGAGATCGACGGCGATTGCTTCCGGCTCATGATCGTAGAGCGCGGTGAAAAGATTGAGCGCGTGTTCGAAATCGGCGAGCGTGCGCGCGTCTTCGAGATCGCCGAGGTGCTGCGACAAGATGGCGTCGCCGCCTTTGACCAGGCAGAACGCGCTCTTGAGCTCAGCGCCCATCGCGAGGATCGGCGGGCCCTCGCGCAAGCCCTGCGGGAGCGGCAGCGCGCCCGGCGCATAGCCGCGGGCGCGGCGGATGACGCGAGGCGCGCCGTTGACGACGCGAACAACCGAATCGTCGAGCCGCACCGCGATGCCGCGATCATGGGTCAAAATGAAATCCGCGATCGCGCCGAGCCTCTTTCGCGCATCGTCATCGTCAATGACTTGCGGCTCGTCGGAGAGATTGCCGCTCGTCATCACCATCGGCCGGTCGAGGCGGCGGAAAATGAGATGATGCAGCGGCGTATAAGGCAGCATGAAACCCTGCGTCGAAAGGCCGGGAGAGACCTCTTGCGGCAAGCGCGGTTCGCTCCGGGCTGCGAGCAGGACGATCGGCGCGGCGGAGCTCGTCAGCGCTCTTTCCTCTTCCTCGCCAACGAGTGCATAGCGGCGGATGACGCCGAGATCGCGTCCCATCAGCGCGAAGGCCTTGCCATAGCGGCGTTTGCGCGCGCGCAGCCGCGCCACTACTTCTGCATTTGTCGCGTCGCAGGCAAGATGGTAGCCGCCGACGCCCTTGATGGCGACGATATGGCCCTTCAGCAGCATGCCGGCGACGGCGTCCGCGTCATCGAGCATGCTGAAAGCGGAAAATTCCACGGCGCCGCCGCCGGTCTTTTCAATCGAGACCCTCGGCCCGCAGACATGGCAGGCGATCGGCTGCGCATGGAAGCGCCGGTCGGCCGGCGCCTCATATTCCGCGCGGCAGTCGTCGCACATCGCAAAGGCCGCCATCGTCGTGCGCTCGCGATCATAAGGCGCGGCGCGGATGATCGAAAGGCGGGGTCCGCAGTTCGTGCAATTGGCAAAGGGATAGCGGAAGCGTCTGGCGAAGGGGTCGCGGATTTCGGCGAGGCAATCGGGACATGTTGCGGCGTCGGGCGCGACCTCCGTATGCATGCGCCCGCGCGCGCTTACGGAAATGTGAAAGCCGCCGAGCGCGCAAGGCCTCGCCGCTGGGCGCAAGTCCACCTCGTCGATGCGCGCCAGCGGCGGACATTCGGCTTTCAGAGCCGCGACAAGACGCTCCGCGGTCCCGCTATCGCCGCCAACGCGGATCAGCACGCCATCGGAATCATTCAACACTTCGCCGCTGAGCCCCAAGCGGTTGGCGACGCGCCAGACGGCTGGCCGAAAGCCAACGCCCTGCACCAATCCACGAACCCGGATCTCCGTGGCCATCGCGGCGGCGAAAGGCGGAGGCGCCGTCATGACGCGGCCCGCCACAACATGACGCGGTTATTGCCGGAATCGGCGACGACCGCCGCATCCCCAACCGACGTGACGCCGTAGGGCCAGCACAGACTATCGCGCACCGGCGTCCGCCAGCGATTGTCGCCCTTCGATTGGAAATCAGGCTGACCGTGCACGGCGCGCGCCGGAGCGCCGGTCGCAAGTTCGGAAATCGCAAAGCCAAGGAGACGCGAATTCGCCGTATCGGCGACGAGTATGTCATTTCCCATCACGGCGCAGGCATAAGGCATGTTGAGGCTCGCGGCGTCCGGCCGATAATTAGCGCGGTTGTGCTCGGATGCCGACGGGTTGATCTGGCCGATCAGGAAATCGGCCGGCGCGCCATTTTGGCGCGGCATGCCGCGCCAGACCATCACGCGATTATTGCCCGAATCCGCCACGAGCAGCGTCTCCCCGGCGACCGCCGCAGAATGCGGCCAGCGCATGCCGCGCGCATCGACGCCAATGCCGCCATTCTCGTCGCGGCAATCCATCCGGCCCTGCCCGAGGACGAGATCGGCGGGCGTCCCATTGGCTGTCGGGATCTCATGCCAAAGCAGCACGCGGCGATTGCCGGTATCGCAAACGATCAGAGACTGGCCGACGATGCTGACGCCATAGCACCAGTTGAGCGTATCGGCGCCGACTTCGCCGCCGCGGTTGGCGAGCATTCCGCCAAAATCGGCTTGGCCGAGGACGACATCGGCAGGCTGGTTGTTGGCCTCCGGCAGGCCGCGCCAGATCAGGACGCGGTGATTCCAGGCGTCGGCGACGGCGAGGACTTCGCCGCTGGCGGCGACGCCGGTGGGAACGTTCAGCGTGGCGGCGCCAGGCTCGCCCTTTGCGTTGCGCCCTTCATGCGCGAAATCGGGCTGGCCAATGAGAAAATCGGCCGGCGCGTGATCGGCGATCGGTCGGCGCCGCCAGACCAAAAGCCGGTGATGGCCTGTGTCGGCGACGAACAGCGGCCCCTCGGCGCCGGCCAACGCAGCCCCGCGCGGACCAAACATCGTCGTCGTCGATGCCGCGACGGGCGTTGTCAGATCGAACCCACCGACCGTCGAGCCAAGCACGATTTCGGGGCCGGCCGGATCGAGAAGCGGCGGCGCGGCGGCGGAGTCGCCAGGGAGCGGCTCCGCGAGCGCCCGGAGGGAGACGCGCATCGCCTCAGCCCTCGAACCTGATTTCAACGCGCTCTCCCACGAGTCGCACGGCAATGGCCTGCAATTGCGCCACAGGCGCGGTCAGACATTCCCCCGACATCAAATCATATTCGAAGCCGTGGCGCGGGCAAGTAATTCGTCCCTCCGCGACAACTCCGCCGGATATAGGCGAACCAAGGTGAGCGCAGGCGTCTCGAAAGCACGAAACGACGCGGCTGAGGCGGCTGAAAATAAAAGGCGCGCCATCGACGGCGAAGGCCTTCACGCCCTGCTCGGGAATCGACTCAAGGGTTGTCGCCAAGCGCCATTTGGCTTCAAGGCCGGCTGAGAAGGGACTGACGTAATCGACTTTTCCCTGGGCCGTCCCGGATCCCTTCACCTGCCGCACATCCTTGATCTCGGGGCAATATTCCTCGATCGCTTGTTTGACGCCAGCGACAAAGGTCAGCGTCGACGATGGGCAATGATCGCAATTGCCGACAAAGCGAACTTCGACAGCGTCCGGCGGAAGGAAGGCGACGAATTCCACATCGCCGCCATGCGAGGCGAGCATCGGCCGGATCGATGCGAGCGCCTGTTCGACGCGTTCTTGCAGGCTCGCCCGGATCAGCCCGTGATGCCGCAGCACGGCATAGACCAGCGGGTCGGAGGCGGCTTCGCGCAAAGCATCAAGCGCGCCCGGCGCAATCTTGACGCTGGCGATCAGTTTGCGCAACGCGTTCTTGTGCAGATCATCGATGGCGTGCCGGTAGGCGAAGGCAAGGGTGCGCTGGGATTCGTCCCAACCTGCGATCACCGCCTCGAGCCGCTCCACATCGCCGACGAGGTCGTCGACGCTTTCCCCGATCCTTGGCGCTTGATCCTCCGGCCGTTGCGCATGCGCATTCATGATCGCCTTCCTTGAAGCGCGCTCTGGCCTCGCCAGGACGCTCCGACCTCAATTCAGAAGCAGCTCTATCCCGACCATATGCAAACCCGTCATCGCATGCCGCGCGCTTTCAGGCGGGCAAAGAACGCTTCACCGGTATTTCAGATCCTTGAACAGGGCCGGCTGCACAGTGCCGCCGATGAACCCCGCGACGACGCCGGCCAGCACTATGTTGGCGAGCTTGGCGACGACAAGAAAAACAACGACGGTCAGCGCGATGCCAATCGCCAGCCGGCGCAGCGCATCGGACTGATCTTGAAACAGCTTCCCCTGGAAGAAGAGGATCGCGGATGATTTCACCATCTCGAACATAGCGGCGCCCTTTCAGAACAGAACGGCGGCGATGCCGACGCCGATGATGACGCCGACGGCGCCAGCGAGCGGCCCGTAGAGCGCCCCTAGCCAGGCGGCTAACTCATTGCCGAGCGCCTTGCCGCCAACAACGATCCCGCCGACGGCGCCGCCAACGACGGAGAATGCGGCGCCTAGGACAATGGCGGCAAGTCCGAGACATAACGACCAGATCATCAACTTCTCCCGTCATCCACTTTGATTTTTGTTCGATCTATTGCGCGCCGACCGCGCGCGTGGAGGCAGGCGAAATTTGCGCCAGCTCCAATTCGATCTCGGCGCTCATTTCCGCAATGATCGCAATTTTTTGATGTTCGCCGGAGGCCGCGAAAATTTCCTCAGCCTCGCGGTAGCAGCGCAAAGCCTTGTCGAGATTTTCCGCGTTGCCGCCTTCCGGGCGTGCGACGTCATCTGGAAGATTGCGAAGGCAGTTGGCGTAATTGGCGAGCGTGTTGGCGTATTCGACCGGAGTCGTCGCCCGCGTGCGAACCTTGAGGGCTTCGTCATAGGCGTCAAGCGCGCGCAGACAATTTTCGACCGAGTGGCTCGACGACACATATTGCAGCGCGTTGCCGAGATTATTTTGAAGCATCGCGTATTCGTTCGGATGGTCGATGATAGTGACCACCTTCAACCCCTCCTGAAACGCCTGCACCGCGAGCGCCTCGCGCATCTTGGCGCGCTCGTCGGTGAAGGGAATCGAAAGGAAAGCGGTCGCCAGATTGTTTTGAAGAATCGCGTATTCCTTTGGAAAAGCATTGGCGTCGAAAGTGCGCAGGGCTCTTTGATAGGCGGCGATTGCGGCTGTGATCGGCGCCGCATTTGCGGCGGCGAGGCTCTGAAAGACCAAACCGAGGTTCATCTCGATTTCCGCGAGCTCCTCCGGCGCTCCTTCGTGCTTGAGGATGTCGCGAGCCGCTTCGAGATTTTGCCGCGCCCTCTGTAGCGGATCGAGATCCTCCGCGGGGATCGCCTGCAGCGCGGTCGCTAGCCGTGCATGGATCCGGCCACGCAAGAGATATTGCTCGGCGGGACAAAGTCCGAGCGCCGTTTCGTATAAGGCGACGGATTGAAGCAAGTCATCGGGAGATCGCGGCCGGATCTGCAAGCCCATGGCCATCTCCATGAGCATCTCGACCTTTTCCGCGAGCGGCGCGCCCTCGGCTTCCACTGCGGCCAAAGCGGCTTCAACATCGGTGTCCGCGCGCGACGGCATGTGTGGCGCCCCTCCCAAGAGCCCCGCCCGATTGAACTCGAGCTTATCGCCCCTCACGCTATGCGTTCAAGCCGCACGAGTCTAGTTTACTTTCGCATCGCCAACCAAGTTTGCTCATCGGCAAAAAAACCGACAACCAAAAATCCGGCCCGGGCTTCAGTCCATGTCGCGTCAATTGGAAAGTCGCGGTTCTCGTCGATCCCATTCAGACGCAGGAAATCGGCCGCATGAATGGCGCGATCGCCGCGCGCATTGACCTGCTTCACCAGAAAACCGCCGGCTTCCGCGCCGCAGATCGGCAAGATCAAAAGATCGTCGCCCTCGCGCAGCAATGCGACGTTGCTCACATTCGCCATATGGGTCGCGAAGTCGGCCGCATCGACGTAAAGGCAGTCGCGACGCACGCGCATGAGCAAGGCGCCGCTTCCGCCAAGCGCCATGCTCATGGCGCCGGCTCGCTCGCCGAATAGGCTTCCATCAACTGAGAGATGCGCGCGGTGACGATGTCGGCGGCGCGGGCGACAGGCGCAGAAAGTTCGAAGCCGAGGCCGAGCGTCTGAGCCTCGATAAGAAAAACCGTCACGTCGTCTGGAAAATCATTCGCCCAGATCCGCCGCCCAGCGTAAAGCGCATGGTCCCAGCGAAAGTCGTGCAGCGTGTAGCTCGGCGTGGGGTGGTTTTCAAGCGCGCCGCCGGGCGCCTCAAAGACCGCGCCAGGTTCAGCGCCGCTCGCGCAGGCGTCGATGATGACGAGCTTCCTGGCGCCCCGCGCTTGAAATAAGACATCCATTCCATTCGTGCCGGCATCGAAGACCCTGATCCGTCGAGATGGCTCAAAGCCGATCGCCATGAGGCGCCGCGCGATGATCACGCCGACGCCGTCATCGCAACGATTGAGATTGCCGCAGCCGATCACCGCCAGCATGGGAGTAGCCCCGCCGGCCGCGGCTCGCGGCGAATTTGATCGCGCCGCAGCCGATTTCGCCTGTCGCTCAAATGCGCCACAGACGGCACCACCAGTCCGGTTCGACGGGCACGGCCAATTCCGGCAGATCGCACCATTTTCGATGCACGAGGTAATACATGCATTCCATGCAGCGATATTGCTCCTCGCCGAAGGGATGATTGATGAAGCCCCCGATCACGACCTTGCCCTGCAAATCATCCGGGCTCAATGCGCGCAACTCTCCCAAAATTTCGCCGAATTCCTTCTCGGTCTCCGGAAAGGGCTCCGTCTTGGTCTTCAAACCATTTGCCAACAGCTTGGCGATTTGATCAAGGACGCTGTTTGTTTCGCCCGTAGACATATTTTGTGCCCCACAAACCTATCCAGTCGCTCAAACGCGAGTCGCGCGCCACGACGATCCGCCCTTCGTGCTGAAGACGGCGGAATGGGCGGATGGCCTTTTCTAGGTCCACGTCCAGAACGCCACTGCTTTCCTCGTCAGCGGCAATGCAAGACGCATAGGCCAACGCTTGGGCGCCAGCAACGCAAATCGGCATGCGGCTCTCCTTGCGCTCCGTCGCGTTCAAGCGGTTCTGAAGCGAGCGAGTTCGGCTCCGGTTTTTGCATCATGCGCATGCACGGTGCAGACGAGACAGGAATCATAGGACCGCGCGACATGGCCGACTTCGACCGGATCGTGTTGATCCTTGATCGGCGTTCCAATCAGCGCCTCTTCGATTGGACCGCGCTCGCCGGTCGAGGCGCGCGGGCCGACATTCCAGGTCGTCGGGGCGATCATTTGATAATTCTTGATCTTGCCATTTTGGACCTCGATCCAGTGACACAAAGCGCCGCGCGCGGCTTCCGTCGCGCCCCAGCCGCGTCCGTCCTTTTCCGTCGGCTTGATATACCATTCGTCGCCAAGACGAAGCTCGCGCAGCACCCGCTCCATCTCGCGATAGATTTTCACCGCCTCGTGCATTCGGGCGAAATGGCGCAGCACCACGCTCGCTCCCCCAAGCTTGCGATACATATCGAGAACCAAAGGATCGTAATGCTGCCAGCTTTCGCCATGACGCCCGCCCGCGACGAGCTGGCGCGCCAGCGGTCCCGCCTCGAGGCGGCCATTGTCGATATGGGCGACAGCGGTCGACCAGGAATATTTGGCGTTATGGTCGAGATCGTTCTTGGAAATCGGCTTGGTGGTGCGATCGAAAGGATGCACAGGGCCGCCCTCGTCATACCAAGCATGCAATGTGTCCTCCCGCGTGAAGGACTGATCCATTGCTTTATGGCTATCCGTCTTCCCGTCATAGACCCCACCCTTCATGATGACGGCGGCGTTGCGGCCCTCGATGGTCGGATGATTGTATTTGTCTTCATGTGGGAGATAGCCCCAGGTGACATATTTGCCGAGGCCGACGCCATATTTATCGAGGCCGATGTCGAGGCTCATGCGCCAGAACATGCCGAGATCGGAGTTGGCGTGTTCCGGCCGCTCGTCGAGCCAGGCCAGGAAATCGTCGTAGGATTTGATCTCCTCGTAGCGCTCCAGCGAGCAGCCGAGCCACATCGGCTCCATCCAATTGCGCCGGAAATGCTCGAGAATCGACCACGCGCGGGTGACATCGGTGAGCGTGGGCGCGCTCATGACGCCGCCCGGCACCATATAGCTCGAATGCGGCCATTGCCCGCCAAGGAGCGCATAGATTTCAACCGGCCGGCCGGAAATCGTGACGCCGGCTTCGTAATGTTTGCCGGTGAAGGGCGCCCACCGTTTCACGGCCTCTTCGTAATAGCGGCTGCTCGCATAGGCCTTGTTCGTGTAGTCGATCATGAACAGGCCGTAGTGATGCCGCGGCAGGCTCTGGAGCGATTCCGCGAGCTGCCCGAGGTTGCGCGCCAGAATGGCGTTGCGCGGCACTGTCGTCTTCCAGGCGGTGTCGAGCGCCCAGGCGGCGCAGGTCAGATGCGAGGCGCCGCATATGCCGCAAGCGCGGGGCGTGACCACGAGGCCCGCCTGCGGGTCCTTGTCCCGCAAGATGATCTCGAAGCCGCGAAACAATTCGGCCTGGGTCCAGGCATTGACGACGACGCCGTCGGCGATGTCGACGCGAACGTCGAGGTCGCCTTCGACGCGGCCTACAGGGGATATGTCAAGCGTCTGAACGGCTGCTTCGGCCATGATGCGGTGCTCCTGAATTGCGAATGAGGCGGGCGCCTAGAGCGCGTCTTGAAAAAGGCGACCGACTTTTTCGATAAGGACATGCTCAATCAAAAACATCCGTGCGAAACCCATTCAACAAGGTCGGATTTCGCACGGGCTGAACCCGATCAGACGACGAAAATGTCCTTCTCCGCCCAGGCGGGCGCTGCGGCTTTGGCGGCGGCCGTCAGCTTGATGTAGCCAGTTTTATCGACGCCCGCCGGCATGTCCTTCGGCACGCCCATCACCGTCTGGGTCTTAAACACCGTCCCCGGCGCCAAATCAAAGAATGGAAACTCCGGCTCGGTGCAGCCAAGGCAGGGCATGCCCGCGCGGGTTTTCGATGATTGCCGGTTCCACAATATCCGGTTGCAGGGGCTGTGCGTCATGGGTCCGCGGCAGCCGAGATCGTAGAAGAGACACCCCTTGCGCTGGCCGAACGCCGTCGCCGAGACCTTGTAGGCGAAATGCATGTTGCGGGTGCATCCCGTCTGCGTGAAGCTCGTGAAGAATGTCTTCGGCCGCTGGAATTCATCGAGGCTGAGATCGCCGGCTCTGCCCGAGGCGACAGCGACAAGGATCTGTGTCACCCAATCAGGATGCGCGGGGCAACCGGGAATATTGATGACGGGAAGGCCCGCCTTCGACTTGAACGCCGTTCCGAGCGACCCGCCGGGAGCGCGCTTCAGGAATTGAAGTCCAACCGATTCGCTTGGATTGGGGGCCGTCGCCGGGATGCCGCCCCAGGTGGCGCAATCGCCGATCGCAACCACGAATTGCGCCGCCTCCGACAATTCGCGAACCCAGTCCTTCATCGGACGGCCGCAGAAACGGTTCCAATTGCCGGTGCCGTTCGGCGCATTCACGACAGTGCCTTCAAAAACGAAGATGTCGAGCGCAATCTTGCCGGAAATGCAGTCCTGAAGCAGTTGCTTGACATTGTCGCCAAGCTCGATGCCGAGCGAAGGATGCCAAAGCACGTTAATGCCGAAATCGGTCACGAGGTCGCAGGCGCTCGGCTCCTCGGCATTAAGAAAGGACATAGTATTGCCGGAACAGGCGCCGCCCTGAAGCCACAAAAGATTGGCCATTCTATCCTCCCGGAGCGCCGCGCTGTCATCGCGCAGGGTCGCCATCAGAAGCATGGCGCAAGCTTCGTGCCCGCCGCCACAAGAATAGAAAGACTCTAGATATCAGTTTCCTACGCGGAAGGGACGACATCTGGGCAGAGCAATTGCTAACAAACTTAGTTTTCATCTGCAAACTAAGTTTGCATACATGAATGATAGCGTCAGCACATTATCCATGCCGATTGCCGCAACGAGGACATTCAACTTCAAGCGCATAACCGAACCAGACGCCTCGGCAGCGGCTGCACCAGTGGCCGGTCATCTGGCCTTTGCGCATCCCCAAGCGGCGCGCCATGGCGCCGGTTCCAAGATCCTCAAAGCCGCCGGCGCTTCCCGAAGGCGTCGTGCGCGAGAATGGGAATCGCAGGATTTCCGCGGCTTTCTCAGCATCGTCCTCTTGTTCGTCCATTGGCCACCCCTTCCCCAATCGTGGGATCGCGGCCAATTAAGACCGGCGACGGCTTGATGAGGCCCCGTCAAACCGTCTTTCACCTTCTCGAAGGGCGCGTCAATCCGCCCGCGCGGCGCCATCCGCCAAGGTGTAGCGGCGAATTTTATTCGCCAACCCCACGCGCGATAAGCCCAGTTCCCGCGCCGCCTTGCTTTGGTTCCAATGGCATTTCTCCAGCGCCTGTCGCACCAACTGTCCCTCGAGGGACTCCACCATCTCTTTCAGGGTGCGGCCGTCCGCCATCAATCCCAACCGATCATTGGCTGACGCGCGCCATGTCGCCAGGGCCGGAGACAGATGCCGCCTCGTCAAATACTCGCCATCCTTCGCCAAAGCCACCATGCGCCGCACTTCGTTCTCGAGTTCGCGCACATTGCCGGGAAATCGATAGGACTTGAAAATTTCGATTACGTCATTTGATACGCCGAGCACGCGATTGCTGAGGAGGCCGCCATGCTTGCGCACGAAGAATTCCGTCAGCACCGGAATGTCCGCGGGCCGCGCCCGCAACGGCGGCAGCTCGAGATCGAAGCCCTTTAGTCGAAAGTAAAGATCCTCGCGGAACTGGCCTGCCTTGACCAATTGCTTCAGCGGCTTGTTCGAGGCGGCGATGATGCGCACATTGGCGTGCACCATCTGGTCGCAGCCGAGCGGCTTGACCTCGCCTTCCTGCAAGAAGCGCAGCAAGCTGACCTGAAAAGACGGCGAGATTTCCGAAATCTCGTCGAGGAAGACCGTTCCGCCGTCCGCCGCGCGAAAAAGGCCGAGGCGATCGCTGATGGCGCCCGTGAAGGCGCCGCGCTTATGGCCAAAAAGCTCGGAATGCAGCAGTTCGTCGCGGACGCCGCCGCAATTTTGCACCATCAAAGGGCTCGACGAGCGGCGAGAATGGAAATGCATGGCGCGCGCAAGCAATTCCTTGCCGGTTCCCGTCTCGCCTTCGATCAAAATTGGCAAATCCGTGCGGGCGACCTCGCGGGCGAGGCCGCAGAGTTCCGACATGGCCTCGCTGGCGTAGACGAGGCGCTCGAAATGCGAGGCTTCGGCTCTTCCCGCTCGATCTGGCTTGTCATGTAAGAAGGCGGCGTCATCGTCGATCTTGAGTTCGCGAACAAGCCGGCGATGACGGCGCGCGAGTTCGCCCGTCTCAAGGGCGCGCTTGACGACCAGGCAGGTCTGCTCAACCTGCAGTGGCTTGGTCAGATATTGGTAGGCCGCGGTTCGCGCCAGCGCTTCGTTCAGCCGAATGTCGGGCTCGCCGCCGACCAGTAGGATCCGCACAAGGTTGGGATGCGTGAATCGCAACCGCGACAAAAAGGCCACAATGTCACAATCCGGCCTTTCGACATCGGCAAGGATTAAATCGACGTGCGCATTGTCGAGAACCTCCGCCGCTTCGCGGCCGCGCGCCGCAATGATGACGCGGTAGTCCGGCTCCCGCGCCAGGACCTCCGCCGCCGCTCGCAGCCGGGGACAAGCGTCGGCAACAAACAAAATCGTCGATTCGATGCTCATGGCTTCGATGCCGCTCCTCCCAATCGATTTGAGCGCTGCGCCGCGCCGCATCGACTTAAGCCCACCCGCGAAATCTCCATCACGCCGAAAGCCGCGGTGCGCATTTATTACCTATTTTCAAACCTTACAAAAATTGCCTCATTTTGTCCTTTCCAGCAACGGGATGATTTCAAATTGCGTAATGACTCATCTCCATCATCCCTCGGTGCGAAGGAGATCAGGAAGAGGCTCATTTTTAAGGCGCACGACGCGAGGGCGGCATATCGCCCTGGATGACGCGACGTCGAACGATGGCGCCGATCGAGCCCCTGTCTTCGCTCGCCGACGCAAAAGAATCCGGTTTCGGTCGAGACAGGACTTGGTCACGCAGCGCCCTATAAAACAGAAGGAAACGCGAAAGCGTTACAGTCTCACATTGAAGCTGAAATCAACCCCGGCCTCGCCTTTTCGGTTTTCGGTCGAGCTGCGCAAATAGCGCCTTGTCCCTCGGACGCCGCCGTCGCCCCGGCAGAATGGCGGTATCATAACGCACCGCTATTTCGGCACAGGTGCGATTGACGAGGGGGTCATAACGACAGGTCTTAATGACCGCAGTCTTGGTGTTGCCTGGGATCAGGAGATGCTGCACGCCATCACCCACATTATCAACGAACAGCCGGTCGCCGGCCGCATGCGTCTGCCGCATCGTCGGCGACGGCTTCGATTCAAAACTCGATAGAGCTCGCAAAACCGCGAATGGCTGTAACCGCTCCGCTTTTTGCGATATATTCGTTCCAAATGGTCCGCAGGGCGACGTGCTCGCGCTTCAACTCTCGATGAATTGCTGGGCCAATCCGGCTCGGCGTGACGATGGTGGCCCCGCTTGCTCCTTTCCGTTTCATGGCTTCTGGCTTTTTGTCTCAATCGCGTTGATGATCGCCGGCGCGTGCCTCAAAGCTTGGATGGACAAGTGTTTGCGGCTGTCTCGGTTTTGATCTTGCTCTTTAGCTTCGCGGGTATAAGCATGCCCGCCTCGGCTGCGGCATGCTTAATTCAACCGAACCCGCGGGACGCGGATTTCGTTCAAAAGGCATTGCTTTCGCCCGAGGAAATGTCGCTGGAGGAAACAACCGCACGCGGCGACAACAGCGCTAACTATGATGCCGATAGAGACGGCCAACTGACCATGCGGGACTATGCCTGCCTGCGCGGTCAACCGGAAAGCTGGAGAACAGTCTTTGTCGCGCCGCAAGAACCCGGCGCTGGGCCGGGTCAAGGGACATCTGATGATCCGTTCCGTCTTTATGATGGAAATGAGTATGATTTCAATATCTTGCTTAGGCAGACGCTCGACGCCGGAATCAATGTCGAGGTTATTTTCCGAAGTGGCGTCTATCTGAACGTCCGTCTTCAAATCATCAAGGAAGGCTATAGGGGACTTGCGCCGGGCAATAAATCGGCCGGCGCTCTCATGATGCTGGAGGATGCGCCTCCCTCGGGCTTAAACCAGAAATCCAGGCAAACAGCGATTTCCCGCTGCGCAACGCCTACGCGACCGGAACAGAAATGCGTTTGCAACCGGGAGGGCCGGAATTGCCGGGTGCCCAGCGACTATTTTGCGTTCGGCTACACCGAGCAGCACTATGACAACAATCCCAAGCTGGTGTTGCGCGCGGAGGAATTAGGCAAGGCTGTATTCTGGGCGCGGGATTTCGCAAACACACATAAGAATATTGGGACAGAGGCTCTGTTAATTTCAGGAGCCGCTCTCACCGGTCCCACCAACCCGGATATCTCGTTCAGCAATCTCAATTCGAAGAAGATTCAAAATATTCTCGTGTCTGGCCTAGCATTTCGTGAATATACGAACGGCATTCATGTTCAATATGGAACAAGCATAGTTGTAAAAAACTGTACAGTGTTGTCGGTCGGGACCAGAGATTTGACTGACCTGACAGGAAAAACCGAAAAGATTGGCACCTATGGTCTGAGAGCAGATGGAGATTCGCAAGTCGTTCTATTTAAGAATAACAAAATTATTGATGCCTGGAATTCAGTAAGGGAGCCTGTCGTAGACAACACTAAGAAAATTGGCGTTCTCGGGATGATTCATTCCATCTATTTCGGCTACGTACGAGATGTCATTTTTCTTAGCAATGAACTCAATAATGCATCTGGAGCGCTCCTGAAATTTGGATATTATGCGCCATTACTTGATGGAAAGGCGAGCAGGGAGTTAGAATATCCGCACGAATATTCGTGGCAACGACGTGTCTTCTTCCTGGGCAATCACTTCATCCAAGACAAGGTTTTCGATCGCGACAAACATGCAACCGTTAGTTCAGCAATCATGAGTTTCGTCCATGAAAACTCTCAGACTCTCAATATCGCCGGTGAACGCACCGCCGGAGCCCAAGGGGTCGTCATGATTGGCAATCGGTTCAGGATCGACATCCTGGCCGCGGAAGCTGGGGATCCTTTGGACCATATGTCCTTCCTTCGTGAAGAACTGCCAAAGAAATGCATGGTTCCTGAATTCAAGGATTGGTTCGTAGGGGGCAATTCGATAACCGGCAGACATTGGTCTCTGCCGCAAGCAAAAAAAGACGCTACGGACAGGCATCCCCTCTTCTACGCTCGGGCGCGCGGTTCGGCCATCGACCCTCCCCCCGCTTATCCGGATCCGGCATGCCATGGCGCCGACCGGCTCACGCCGTCATTCCAAGCCACGTTGCAGGAACAGGCAAAGCCGAATGCTCAACCTTTTGGCTTGAACGCAGCCATCGAGGCCACGCTAGGAATTCTAGACAACAAGCTAAGGTCCGACGATCCTGCCCGGGACCAATTGATGAAGGATATTGTCAAAGCGCGGGGAATCCCGGGACTCGATATTCCGGACTGAGTGTTGCCGTTATTCGAAGCGGTGTCGTTGTGTGTTGCGGGCCTCATCGCTGGTCATGCGCCGCTCGGGAGTTACTGACAGAGGCCGCTCGCCGCCATCACGCCGCAGAATACTGCAAACACTTGACATTGTGTGGGTGAAGGCTTAGCCGGCCACTGGCTTGATACAATTCTTTTCATACAGATTACCCCAAACATTTCAGGAGAGATTTATGAGTCCTGCCTACAAGGCTCTGTCATTGCTCAGGCCCTATGACATAGATAAACCTAAGACCCGCATCGGGCCTCTTGGCGATGGCGGATATGTGTTAGCGGACGATATTTCGCCTGACCAGGCAGTAATAAGCTACGGAATCAGTTCTGAATATGATTTTGATAAGGAGTTGGCGGAGAGAGGGCATGATGTATTTATGTTCGATCATACTATTGAAGGAATCAACGCAACAAACGAGAAGATGCACTTTTTTCGGGAGGGCGTTGCAGGGTTAACTGATGCGTCCAAGAACTTGTTTAGCATTGAAGATCATTTACTCCGGCATCAGGTTGCCGGCGATCGTCTGATTTTGAAAATGGATGTCGAAGGCGCGGAATATGATGCCCTCGAGTCGGCGTCAGCAGAGACCTTGCGTCGCTTTGAGCAAATTGTGCTGGAAGTTCATGGCTTACATTTGTTGAACGACTTAAGATTTGTAGAAAAATTTTGTGCGGTGTTCGGTAAGCTCAACAGCTATTTCACTTTGTTTCATGTTCATGCAAATAATTATGACGGATCGAACAGTCTATCTGTTGTATCTGGAATGCCCGTTTCCAAGCTCATGGAGCTTTCTTATATCAATTCGGATTGTGTCCAGCGTCGTAACTCGCAAACTCTGTATCCGACAGCACTCGACTATCCAAATACGCGCCAGAAAGACAAGCTTCTGTGGTTTTTCCCTTTTATGCCTACTCATTTGTCTTTGGAGGACTTCGCGGTCTGCGGCAATCGCGTTGAATCGTTTCATCGCCAGGATGATCAGCGTTCAAGAGAACGCCTATTGATCAGCGAACGCAAACAGGCCGAACGTCAACTGGTGAATATTGCGATAGGCAGGCCGGCTACCCAAAGCAGCTACTCGCCCTGGTCGACCCAATCCGAAGCATCACAGGCGGTTTCGGGGGCAATTCAACGTCCGTTTGCGTTCCACACCGATCTCGAGGATCGCCCATGGTGGCAAGTAGATCTGCTGAGCGTCTATCCGATCGAGTCCATCGTGATTCACAATCGGCTGGACGGGTTTGCCGACCGCGCCAGGACATTGCGCGTGGAAGTATCCGAAGGAGCTGAGGTCTGGCGCCTCGTCCATGCCGGGCTTACGGTCTTTTCGGGTGGCGCCAGCGGTTCTCCACTGAGTTTACCCTTGAACGGCGCGGTCAATGCCCGTTTCGTGCGGATCTCTTTGGACGAGAAACAATGTCTGCATTTGGCGCAGGTGCAGATATTCGTTCACGCTCAAAATATTCAATCTTCGTAAGAGCAGGCCTTCGCTTCGTTTAACGCTGCTTGCAATTGGAAGAATATCGTGCTGATATTCAAAAGCACGAAGATTGTGCAGTATTATCATTTTATATTTAATGAGAATCCGCACGACCGGCAGGATTGAGGCAAGATCTTTATTTAGTAGCCCTAACATGTAACGTGAGATAATTGAATGGCGAAGGCTATTGAGGGAAAGGACGGTTTTCTTTTTCTTACTAACGACAACAACAATATTATGCAGCAGACGACGGGCCAGTATGTTATGCCCGACTCCCACTTCGAACAGGTGCTTTCCAGGCACGATGAGCGCATTGCGGTCTGCCGAAGTGTCGGCGCATCCTACCGTCACGTCATTGTGCCGAACAAGGAGACGGTTTACCGCGCCTTCCTCCCCGAGGAATTTCAATATGAAAAATTCGGGCCGACTCCGGTGCGGAAGTTTACCGAACAGACTCGCCCTAGCCAAGATATCGCCTGGTTCCGGCCAGAGGCGTTGCGGCAACTGATCGACCGCGGCGCCATGCCCTATAGGCGCTGCGACACACACTGGACAGATTCCGGCGCCTACTCCTACCTCGTTGAAATACTGCGCGAGGCCAACCATGCCTTAGAACTTGATGCCTTGCTGCGCACTGAGTTCGACAGCAGTATCGTCGGGATGAAGGGCGACTTGGACCCGCATGCCAACAGGCCGATAGAGCAGGTCAACCGGCTTACCATTCGCTCGCCGAAGTTTGCTGTCGCTTTTTCAGGCCAATGCCGCAATGAAGGCTACGTTCGGCATCAGCGGTCGCTAGAGCCAGGCGCCAAACGGCGCGCGCTATTGTTGCATGATAGCTTCTCGCAATGGCTCTTTCCGTTCTTCGGTCAAATCTACGACGAGGTGCTTTCGATCCATTGCCCGGATCTCGACTTAAGGCTCGTCCAGCAATTTTGTCCGGATCATGTGTGGTTTATTCAGGTAGAGCGTTTTTTCACGCGCTTGCCCCGTAATGGAATCGACATTGTCGCGGCCGTGAGGCAACAGGAAGCAGCCAAGGGCGTCTCAACCTCCACCTCTGAATACCTTTGTTCCATTCTGACGTCTCAGAGCACGCCGGTGACATTACCAATGCCGCTCATCAATGTCGCGCAAGGTAAGCCTGCAACACAAAGCAGCTATTCACGATGGTCTACAGAATCCGAAGCATCGCAAGCGGTCTCAGGGTCAATTCAACGTTCGTTTGCGTTCCACACCGATTTCGAGGATCGCCCATGGTGGCAGGTCGATCTGCTCGGCATCTATCCCATAGAATCCATCGTGATTCACAATCGACTGGACGGGTTTGCCGAGCGAGCGAGAACCTTGCGTGTGCAGCTTTCCGAAGACGGCGAGGTCTGGCGCCTCGTCCATGCCGGCCTCGCGTTTTTTTCGGGAGGGGCTAGCGGCCCTCCTTTGACCTTGACGTTGAACGGCATTGTTTCTGCCCGTTTGGTGCGACTCTCTTTGGACGAGAAAGAATATTTCCATCTAGCCAAAGTTGAAGTTTTTGTCTTTACTGAGAGTAAGCAGATTATAGATTTTCGAGATCGGCATGGCATAACGGATTTGAATCCGAGAAAGCTTATCGGCCTAAAGAAGAATGCAGAAAAATACCAGATCGAACAGCGGAGCAAAAATATCAATGTGCCCATAATTGGTCTTAAGCTCTTGTATGTTGGCCGATTTGGGAACATGCTGATACAATATATCAACGCAATACTTATTGCGGAGAAAGGCGGACTAAAATACGTCCAACTCGGCCAACATGAATTAAGTGACCCTATCGCGCCAATTCATGCCGGATCCTTGACCTTTCTACCCAGCAATGTTCCGCTTCCTGAAGAAGGCGCATTTCTCACCGGAGCTTTTTTCGCCGCAGCCTTCACAGGGGCGAGCGCTTCCGAGGCCGAAAAATGCCGCGTTGCACGCGAAATTATCCGTCCCCACTTGTTGACCGGACTTGGTCAAATTAAGAATAATTCGTTTCAAGATTTCCTAGCAATTCACATTCGTTCAGGCGATCTTTTTGCCGATGGAAATGCGGTTCACGCAGGCTATCGACAGCCGCCGTTATCCTTCTACATCCTGGTCATCAGGAGATTGCTGGCAAATGGAACGATAAATCGCGTCCTCATCGTTTATGAGGACCGTGGCAATCCTTGCGTGGATGCCCTTGAAGAATATCTGACCGCCGAGGGTATCCAGTTCCGTAGCCAGTCCGGCACTTTGGCGGAAGATCTCTCGGCCCTTGTCGATGCGCCTCATCTCGTGTTCGGGTTGGGCACATTTGGCTATGCCGTTTGCAGACTATCGACCCGGATTCAGACGGTCCACTACTTTGCGCCATCCCCAGGGGTAAGCTACGAATCGATTCCCGGAATCGATAAGGTTTATTCAGTCCATGACCGGGAAGGCAGCTACATAAAGGTTGGCGATTGGCATAACACCGCCGAACAACGGCGGCTCATGTGTAGTTATCCTGTCGATGCTCTGGAAGTAAGAGAATTCAACTGTAGTCGATAGCCATGCCCGCCGTTTCGAGATCAAGTTAGGTGGGGCAGAATCCTCCCAAAGGGTCAAGGATGGGAGTGTTTGCTGAATGAATAGGAGGGCCTGATGGAAGCGTTGCGACTGTTGAAGTCTTTTGGTCTTAGCCCAGATGGCATCATTCACGTGGGGGCCAATTACGGGCAAGAATTCGAGGCCTATCAGAATTCGGGGGCGGAAACCGTCGTTTATGTTGAACCCATTTCATCCGTGTTCGACGCTTTGAAAGGCAAAGTCGAGCGTGCGCGAGGCCATTATGCGGTAAAGGCAGTTTGCTCTGAGCGGGCTGGCGATAAGGTTCGTTTCAATGTGGCAAGCAATAGTGGCGCTTCATCCAGTATCTTGGAACTTGGCAATCATGCAAAAATTCATCCTGAGATCGTGTACGTCAAGCATGAGGAAATGACGACGACGACGGTCGACAAAATTGTTTCAGAACAATTCAATAACAAGCTGTTTAATTTGTTGGTTATCGATGTTCAAGGCGCTGAGTTATTGGTTCTGAAAGGAGCGATCGAGACGCTTCATAAAGTTGACGGAGTCTATGTTGAAATATCGGAAGCGCCTCTTTATGATGGCGGCTGCACTTGGCCGGAACTGGAAGCGTTTTTGAGCTCTTTCGACTTTCGGCTCAAACATATGTGGATCGGACGAAATACCTATGGTGATGCATTTTTCTTGAAGAATTCGGCGTTTTCGTTTTGGCGTCATCCTAAGCTGATTGAGCGGTCGGGAATCAACGTTGCTCTTCGCAAACCCGCAACGCAAAGTAGTCTCTCGGTCTACTCGCGCCCCAACGACGCGCAGGGCGCTGTCAGCGGAGTCCTTAATGGCTCTTACGGATTTCATACCGGCAAGGAGAACCGGCCTTGGTGGCAGGTCGACCTCGAAGCTAGTTTTCCGCTGGAAGAGATCGTTATATTCAACCGGCTCGATGCGGCGCGAGAGCGCGCCTATTTTTTCGTGGTCAAGCTTGCTTCCGAGGAAGGTAAGTTTCGTGAAGTCTATGCTCACAACGGAGTTCCCTTTGGAGGAATCGATGGAACCCCGGCTACGATCAAATTAGATGGAACTGTAGCGCGTTACGTGCGCATTGAGCTGCCTCGGGATGAGTTTTTGCATCTCGACCAAGTTGAGGTCTATTCTCAGGGCGGCTCTGTAGGACAATAATTGACATCAGTAGTGATTGATTGTGATTGCCTCGGCGCCGCGCCGGCAATGCTCAGTACTTGCTTACATCGTCAATGACCCGACAAGATCGCCCAAAATTCGTTCGTTCCCGGTTCTGGCTCCTTCACCCCGTCGAGACCCAAATTTACCGTTCCTGACGACCGTAGATCGGCAATCAACTGAGGGAAGCTATCCGCGGTAAAGACCCAGCAATGGGCGTCCGTGTATTGCCCGCTCTTCTCTTCGGCCATAATGAGCGCCTTGGCCAAGCTGAAGCGAGGTTCAAATTTCCTGGGCAGGTTGCCGTCCCACAATTCTTTCAGGCTAACCTTCTGATGGTAGTAGAAGTGCTCGGCAAGATGCCACATGTCTGGCTTTTCAAGGCGGTCTCTATGCGCCCTTATCATCTGCGTCGCCAGACTCAGAGGGCGGAAATAATCGAACGTATAGCGGCGATCGGGGACCGCCAAAAACGCAATTCCACCCCGCGTGAGAAGCGTTTGGGCTTGCTGAAACCAGAAAATTAGATCGGGTATGTGCTCGACCACATGATTTGCCACTAGGAGATCGAACCTCTCCTTAATCTGATCGACAAATCGGTTCGATTTGACAACATAATCGACATCGACAATAGCGTCGAGGTCGCGGTTCTGGTTGTCTTTATGCATCTCGCGCAACTCTGGACCAGAGAAGAAGTCGAGATACTTCACGTGATCCCCGAGCTCACGACGGAATGTAGGATTGTCGAAGGCCCCAAACTCGAGAATCCTCGGCTTCTTGCCACATAGGCGATTCTCTATGAATGCCCTCCGCCGCATTGCCACATTGCTAAGCATGGACTTGGCTCCGCGTGTTGGACGGCTCCCTTTGTATACCGTCGAGTCTTGTTCCTGTGATGCGTCGCCGTGCCTGCCTGTGTGCAGGGAACATCGCTGGTCAAGACTGAAGAGAGTTTTCCGGTAGCCCAGACCAAGAGACGGCCACGCAATCGCGTTCAGTGAATCAAAGAGCTGGCTCTGCGCCCTCACGATTGTGCGATGACGCGCGACCTATAGCGCTCATGATATGCGCGTCATATTCCCGAATGCGATCGTTAAGGGAATAGTGCATCGCGACCCGCTCAATCCGTTCCGCGCGCGTCCGCCGAATATTGTCGAGATCAGCGATCGTGTCCTTCAACGCGGCAAGCCATTCCTCCGGGTCTGGCGGCACTAGGCGGCCGAACCCATTGGCCTCGACGATGTCATGATAGCTAGGCACATCGCTGAAAAGTCCGAATAGTCCGGCGCCAGCGTATTCCAGGCACTTGAGGGCCGATTTCGTTTCGTTGAAAGCATTGTCGCACAGGGGAGCAACGGCGAAATCCATATTCGCGGCGACCTTGCGAAACCAAGGAACGAAGGCCGGATAATTTCCGGTCTCTGGTGGGAGCTTAATTACGCTGAACCATGGCTGCGGATCGAGTGCGCCGCCGATGACGAAAAAACGCACGTCCGGCCTTGCCGCCTTAAGCCTCTCCATTGGCCTGCGAATAAGCTCTAGGTCGGCGTCGTGAGTATTAGACCCCATATAGACGATATGAATCTCGCCGGAGCTTGCTTTCACAGGGACAGCAGGCAGCGGCGCTTTTGACAGCGGCGCGAACCATAATCGCGAACTGAGGCGATTCCCGACAATCTTAATATTAGGGTTCAGCGGAGCCAATCGTGCGCGCAGCGGTTCTGTTGACACAATGATTGAATCAGCCACCCGCAGCAGTTTTCTCAAGCTTGGAGCGGTGGCGGCATAGCGGCCATCGGGATCCTTGGAAGGCGGCACATCAAGCAGGTCATCGTCGATCTCGACGAGGAGCGCTACGCCTTGGCTGCGGCACCGCGCAATCGCTTTATCGACGATCAATGGGTCGAGGGAGTCCCTTTGTATAACGACAGCGGAAAGCTCGGCTATGCGCTCGTCATCACACATATCGGCATTCTTGATCCTCAAGTAGCGAACGGAGCGCGTATCAGAGTTCCTCGTCCATTCCCACATGCGGACATGCGTCGATCCGTTCGCTTTGCTCGTTTCATTATCCCCGCATGTAAGCGTTCCGACCAGCGGCGAGGACCCGCGACTCTGGCCGAGGCGGGGGAAGGCTGCTCTCGCATCAACGACCTTGCGGTAGAGCTCGGCATACCGCTCGGCCATGATCGGAACCGTGTTCCTCACAACCTCGTGTTCTTGCCAAGCCAATAAGCTGTTCATCTTGCGCTTATAATCGTCGGCGTCTTGAACGATTTCGAGGATTGCCGCGAGCATTGCTTCAGGTCCATCGTGTGGGATGAGCCAGCCCCCATT
This sequence comes from Methylocapsa aurea, assembly GCF_000746085.1. Classification (GTDB taxonomy): domain Bacteria; phylum Pseudomonadota; class Alphaproteobacteria; order Rhizobiales; family Beijerinckiaceae; genus Methylocapsa; species Methylocapsa aurea. The sequence goes on from NZ_JQKO01000019.1 coordinate 22,760, forward strand.
TGACGATCGAATACGCTCTGCGACAGCGCCGAAATCGAAAGCCAATACCGGCAGGCCCACCGACCACAATTCGGTGAGCGTGTGACAATAGGTTTCCGGCCAAATCGAAAAAACCGCGCCAAAATGAGCCTTGATGACCTCGGCCCGCGCGGAGAACTCCTCGCGCTTGTACACGCCATGCCGGATAATTCGAGGCCCGGAGAGTGCGCCGACCGCATCGCCCAGAATATGAAATTCGAGGCGCCCGAGCTTATCGGCATCACGCAATGCCAAAATCTCGCGTGCTCCTTTTGCGTCGTTGATGTTTCCGGGAATTAAAATGCGAACCCGTCCAAAAACCCGCGGTGGAAGAGGGCTCGCGCTCTGCATTGCCAACGTCCTGCCATGAGCTATCACCTCGAACAGTCTGTTGCCCAGGAAAGGAAAGTTTGAGAGCAGGATATCCCGCGCGCTCTGTGACGTGGTGACAAACGCCGCGCATTTCTGCAATACGGCTTCCATCATGCTGCGCCACTGGCTTATCCAGCGATGCTTGAGAGGTGGCACCCGATCAGCCGGCCATAGCTCGGTGGTGCACGTCCCTTTACTGGGCGTGCATGTGCCGCCGCAGAAGTCCAGACTGTCGTCGAGCAGCTTGACGGTTGGACAAATCGCATAAAAATCATGGAACGAGAAGACGACGGGGATGGACAACACATCGCAGCGATCGATGAGACCGAGGCTGTGCCAGGAAATATGCCGGATATGAACGAGCTCAATCGAGTGGCGATGCAGCCAACGAGCAATGACATCGTCGTATTCCTTGGACCGGTGCGAGACAATGTCGATGGGCGTATCCAGAACGTGGCGTTCCACGATGCTCAAATCGAAGGAGTGTATCAGTTCCATCACTCGGGTATTGCAGCGCAAGAGCCATGTGTCGAATTCACCCGAAAGCCCCTGCATCAGGTCTGCATTGGTTTGTGGCGTACCGCCTGATGTCGTCGACACGACATACAGGATACGCATACGCCCTGTTGCTCTTGCCTCGAGGCCGAAGGACACGGTTCGCGCCTTGTAGCGCATCGCACGGAGCTCGGGCGAAATCCTGAAGGTCGCGATCGCCTTTTGGTACTCCGGATAGCGGTCGTCGATGATCGCGCGTCCGTGGCGATAGAGCTCGGTCTTTTCTTCGCCAAAGCTCGCGGAGCGTCTGTGATAAATGAGCGTCTTGTCATCAATGACGTGAGCCCAGCCCTTGCGCGACGCCCGCATGCAGAAATCATTCTCTTCGCCATAGCCGCGAGGGAATGCGGCCTCGTCCAGGAGCCCAATATCATCCAGGCAATCGCGGCGAACATAGAGGCAAAAGCCGTTGCCTGTCGGGACGCGGGGCAGGAGACTTGGCATTGCCTGGCGCAGCGCCCGCGCATATTCCTCGCGGCTCATCCAAGTTGGGCGCGGGTTAAAAAGTCCGATCTCCGGAATGGAGAAAGCGCCTGCATTGTCGGAGGTTGCGGTCACGGTCCCGACATCTCTCGCGGAATAGGCGGCAGTGCGCAGCCCTTCGAGCCAACGTGGCGTAACGATCGTGTCCGAATTTAAAAAAACAACATCATCCCGGCCGGCATGCGCAATGCCTTTGTTGACTGTTCGGGTAAAGCCAAGGTTCTGTTCATTAGTGTAAAAGTCGAGGCCCTGAAATCCGCGATAAAGGTCGAAAATCTGTTGAATGCGTTCATCGGAACTCTTGTCATCGATGATGATCGCCCTGGCATGCTCTGTCGTATGACGAACGAGAGAATCCAGGCAAGCCTCGACATCGTCGGCCGCATTATAGATCGGAATGATGATGGCGACGCCGGCATTCGAATCACGCGCGGATAGATGCAGGGGGACGCCTTCGACGGATTTCGGTTGTACGGCGGCATTCGTGACGGTAAGAGACGCCTTGCTGCTGAGCGCTACCGGCTGACCGCGCTTTGCTATAGAAATGTCGAAGGTCGGCTTACCGGTCGGCGAATACGGAATGTGACAATTGAAGCCACCCCCATCATGCCAGGGGAATGCCCGGTGCAGATCTAATCTGGGCAAGTCTGCACAAATCGTCGCATATATCAATCCGTCAATCAGAACATCGACTTCCACAGGTTTGCCTATACCACACGTTCGGACGGCCCATCCGGTCAACAGCCCCTCCTTGTAGCGCTCGGCGTTCGCGTTAATGTCGTCTGAAAGTTCGACATCCATGCGTCCAAGCTCCCGACCCGCTGCAAGGAGACTAATGGACATCCTGCTGTCTGGCGATCCATTGGTCTGAAAAGCAGCCTGTTTGGCCGCGCGCGGGATTGCGCCGACGGGAACGGCGAAGCCTACAAGTTCGTCGAGAGACATCCCAGCGGCGACAACATCCGGCCGCGGCCTGTCCAACTTGAGAGGGAAGGCTGGCGCACCATTGACTGTTAGAACCGGCTGCGCATCAATCGCAAGGTTCGACGCATCAACCCATCCGGACAGTACGCCATTTTCAATTGCCTCGAGGTTGCCTCGCGGTTCGACAGGAGCAAAAGTGGGCTCGGCGAGGCGAATGCGGTCGCCACACGTGCGCAAACCAATCTGTGGGGCAATGAGAGCGCCGGTGTCCGGATCGCAAAATGATTCTATTGGCGCGAAGATGCGAAATCCTGCGTGGCCGTCACCAAGACCGTTTGCTCTGAGATCCTCACGAAAGACCTCGAACCAATGTCCCTCGACCACTGTTTCATTGGCGAAAACTGCCCGGTCTCTCCGCTCGCTTTGCTCGAGTAGAAGCCAGCCCTCTATAATCATATAGGAGCGGCCCGCTTCGACGCGATCTATGTAACCCTTGAGCCTTCGCTCTCGGCTGTCACTGCCAGGCATTGACCTCAATATAGTGCGGCACCTGCTAATGACGTGATCTGTCAGCCACGACGATAGCCGACTGGCTCCCGGCGTCAGCTCGCGGGATCTCAGGAGAAAGCGCTCTCGCTGCGTTTTCACTGTGGCCTGCAGCTGCTTCAGCGTGCTCACGTCTACACCTGGGTCTATTCTTCGGCACGAGCCTGCGTCGAATGTCCGAACCCCTTCGTTCAGACGAGAGCTCTCCGAGCAATGCATAGGCTAATATAGACATGCATTTTGCATTTTATCAGAATGTTGGCAATAGCTCTCAGTCGTCCGCCTGCCCCGCGCCCTATTGTCGGTGATTCTGGGTGCGGAGATCCCGAGCGGCCGTTAAGCGCGTGGGCGAAGCAGCTCGATTGCTTCAGGACCTGAAGAGATCATTTGAAACGCCGCGACAACAAATGTTGTTGAATTTGCGGGCGTGAGTTGAAGAATGAGGGATCTTGCGCATTCGACTTCAGTCTTGCCAAGGCTGGCCGGCGAACATTGACCAGTCGACCTGAAGATGCCGTGCGGAACGCCGTTGCTTCTGTCGTCATTCGGTTCGATCTTGGAGACGGCCCCAAGACCTAACGTCAGATAGCACCTCGTCGATGCCTGCCGAATAATTGCCATGGTGATAGCTTGTCGCCATGTTCGGCAAAAGTTCAACCAGATCGATCGCTGGCGCATGGGGGCGTCTGGGATCGGATTTTGGAAAGCTGTGTCCGAGCCTGTGACAGCGACACGCTGCGCCAGACCCCGACCGAACAGGGCGCCTGGGCCACACACCTAATAAGCGCCGGGCATAATCGGGCGAAATCGACAGGGAGATGCCCCAAGCTTGGCCACGGTAGCAGCGGACGTTTGACGTCTCCGACTTTGAAAGTTTAAGTTACACGATCTGGAAGTCCAAATAACACGTCGTCTTCATCCGTAGTTTCGCCGCTAAGGTACTGTACGGATAGCTGAGGAGCAGTGTTCCGCAAATTGGCCAGTCAGAGGGACGGTCAAAATTGTGATTCTCAAACATGTTCACAAAATTATATAGACCCCGCCGAGATACGCCGTGTCGCGGTGTTCGGATACGTCAAGGGCAAGAGAGCGATCCATTTGCCTCGGGTCTCCGGAGAATGAAAATGCAATTTTGCGGGCAATGCTTCTAGCCCCTAAACTGCATCAAAAGCCACGAAAATGAGGATTAGAGGCCGAACCGACTGCATCGCTGGCGCCGATCCGCCGCTTTAGGCGGCTCCTGAAACCGAGGACGCGTTAGCGTTTTTTCCGCGCCGCGTCGAGGGGCTCACACCGATAAAGCCATTGGCTTTGGCGGAAATGCTTATTCAATAAAGCTGCGCTGATTTTTAGGAATCTTATTGGGATAGCAGATGAAATTCTCCCGAAAAAAAAAACGCTTCGGCCATTTACGGGCTAAGGCTTCCGATTCGGGCCGCTTCCAATGCGCCATGTGTAGCCACACCGATCCCGAATTAGTGCGAACCGCCGCCATTGTCATGGAACGAGCGTCGGGGCTGGAAAGGCAACGCAGCGAGTTGGCGCTTGCTGACGAAAGGCGCAAGGCGGTGCTTGAACAGGCGCTGCACAACGAACGCCTTCGAGAAGCCGAAGCTCAAATTTCAACGCTGAAGGCGCGAGTGGTAGATCTTGAGCGAGATATCGAACGTCGCGGTAGGGAGAACGCCGCGTTATTGAACAGTCGCTCATGGCGATTGTCTACGCCATGGCGGGCATATACGCGGACGGCGTCGTGGCTGGGCCGGGTTCTGCGCGGCATTAAAGTGAATCCATTGTTTGATCCAGAGTGGTATCTGCAGCAATACCCGGACGTGAAATTCAGCGAAATGGACGCTTACGAGCATTATTTGAGGCGCGGCGCAGGGGAGGGACGAGATCCCAACCCGCACTTCGATACGGACTGGTATTTGCAGCAAAATGCCGATGTGCGAGAAAGCCGCGTGAACCCGCTCGTTCATTTTTATCTTCATGGCGCGGCCGAAGGCCGCGATCCGCACCCGTCCTTTTCAAACGCTCAATATTCTCAAATGCAGCATTTGCAGCCGCCGCTAAAGAAGTCGCGCAGTATATTGGGGGCGACGCAATTTCTAGCGTTTTTTCAATCGTTTGCTAGAGCGCGATCAGGCGTCAGGGGAAATTTCGATTGCATAGCCTACGGCGCCGCTCTGGGCTGGGTTTTCCGTCCTAGACAGCCAGAGTTCCAGTTCACGGTTGAGATCCTAGCTGGCAAACAAGTGGTGGCTCGGGGCAAAGCCTGCGAGTTTAGGAATGATCTGCGAAGCGCAGGCTTGGGATCCGGATATTCTGGATTTGCGGTGCCTCTCCCCCCGGATGTGATTGATAGACCTGATGATATTGTGATCCGGGTGGTGGAAACGGGCGCGCTTTTGCCAAAGGTCGGCTTTAAGCCAATGACAAGCACGACTTTCGGCAGCTTCGATGGCGTCCACGGCTATACCGTCACGGGATGGGCGCTAGACCTACGATCTCGGGAGCCGGCAAAGGTCGAGTTTTTGGCCGAGGGGAAATTGATCGGCGTCGCTACGGCAAACCTGTTCCGTGAGGACCTGCAAAGGGCGGGCATAGGAAACGGAGTTGTCGCTTTTCGCGCGACGTTGCCGATTTCCGATCCTACTAAAGAGCTCGAAATCACTGCTCGCGTTCAAGGCTCTGGCGTTGAATTGGATCATTCTCCACGGAAGTTTGGATTGAACCGTCCAATACAGCGATGGCTGCGAAGATCCTCCCGTCTTTCGCGGGAGCAGATCACTCGGCTCCGCCGTCGATTAGACGCAGCGATCGAAATCGGGCTAAGACTCTCTATTGTTATGCCGGTCTACAACACGGACCCCACATGGTTGAAAGAAGCATTGGACAGTGTTGTTGTGCAATGGTGTGGCGCTTGGGAGCTAATTTGTGTCGATGACGCGTCATCAATGCCTCATGTTCGCGAAATTCTAGAGCGCTACAGTGATCTTGAGTCGCGCATAAAATTGATTTTCTTTGATAAGCACGCTGGAATTTCAAAGGCGACGAATGCCGGCATTTTTGCGGCAAAAGGCGATTACGTTGCTTTCCTTGACCATGATGACTATCTAGAACCCGACGCGGTTTATAAGCTTTTACGCGCAGGCAAGGGCAATCCGGAACTTATATATTCCGATGAAATCATCACGGAAGAAACCCTCGCAGGCGTGGCGTCCCTCATCGCGCGCCCCGCTTTCTCCTATGACTACTACCTGTCCCATCCCTACTTCGTTCACATTGTCTGCGTCAGACGCGACATTGCATTGAAGGTCGGTGGTTGGGACGAAGATATGAAAATTTCGGGAGACGTAGACTTCGTCTTGCGTGTGATCGAGCAGTGCGAGACGATCACCCACATACCGGCTCCCTTATATCGCTGGCGCACGCATTCTGGGAGCGCAGGCCATCAGATGAAGAACGCCGTCATGGAGGCCACAATAGGAGCAATTGCCCGCCATCTTAAGCGCCTTGATATTCCAGCGAGCGTCAAGCCGGGTCCGACTTTCAACCAGTTTCGGATCGATTTTGAGGATGGAGGCGGGAAGGTTGGCATCATAATACCAACTCGAAATAGAGTCGACTTATTGCGAACATGCATCGAGTCGATAGAACGAACTGTCGACATGACACAAGTCAAGATCGTGATAGTCAATCACGAGTCCGACGATCCTGATACCTTAGGCTATCTGCGTCGCTCGGAGGGCCGGCATGTTGTTATGGCCTATTCCGGTCCTTTCAATTTTTCCGAAATAAACAATTTGGCGGTCGATGAATACACAGGGGACTGTGAATATCTATTGTTCATGAACAACGACATCGAAGCCATTCAATCTGGCTGGCTTGAACGAATGCGATCGTTAGCCGGACGCAGGGACGTTGGCGTGGTGGGTGCGACGTTGCTTTATGGCGACAACACAATTCAGCACGCTGGCGTAATTGGAGGGCTAAACGGGCCCGCCGACCATGCGCACAAGTTCGCGCCTTTTATGAATGGCGCCGATCGAAACAGAGGTTATAACGGCAGTCTGACTTCGGTGCGCGATTATTCCGCTGTAACAGCAGCATGCATGATGATGCGGAGAGAAGTGTTTATCGAGGTTGGTAAATTCGATGAACGGTTGGCGATCGGGTTCGGTGACACTGATCTGTGTCTTCGCACATTGTCCGCGGGTTATAAAATTTTGAACGACGCGTTTAGCGTCCTGTTTCATCATGAATCCGCTACGCGAGCGAAGACGATGCAACTTCAGCATCCGGTAGATACCAAACGATTTACGGAAAAGTGGCCTCAATTCGCTCGAGGCGACGGTGATGTATTTTATAATCCAACGCTGACCCTTTGTGGCGCGGAGCCCACGGTAGTTGAACGTTGCAACGCTGCTGTAGGGCGGTCAAGAAGCCAAATGGTAGTCTTGCCGCAGGTCCAACGCCGGAGTGCGCCGCACTACTAGCGCTACCTGGGTAGAATAATTTCCAACGTTCCCTGATGCGCATTCTGCAGTGCGGACATCGTTCCTAAAATTCCTTTCGGGATAGCGCCTTGATGACGGCGTGTCGCGGTTGCGGCTAACAACCGTACGCCGAAGGCCGCCGGCATTTATGCTGCGCTCCGCCGAGCGGATTGGGTCCACGCCCATGGCGTGAGTTCGTCGATGCGGCTGTTTGGCTATCGTTCGGCAATCTTTTGTTTCGCGTCGGAACCGCCATCAAGACTCATGCGCGACCTCGAGGAGATATTTTCCATAGTCGTTCTTGCCCATGCCTAAGGCAAGTTTGAGAAGCTCTTCGCGCGAGATATAGCCGAGCTGGAAAGCGACCTCTTCGGGACAGGAAATACGCAGACCTTGCCGCAACTCCAGCGAGCGAACGAAAGCGGCGGCGTCGAGCATCGAATCCGGCGTTCCTGTATCCAGCCAGGCGTACCCGCGTCCCATCCGCTCGACCGAGAGTTCGCCACGCTCGAGATAGATCCGATTGACGTCGGTGATTTCAAGTTCGCCCCGCCGCGAGGGCGCCAGATTGGCGGCGATGTCGACCACCTGTTCGTCGTAGACATAGAGCCCGGTCACCGCCCACCTCGATTTCGGATGCGCTGGTTTCTCCTCGATGGATATGGCGTGGCCATCCTTGTCGAATTCGACGACGCCGTACCGCTCGGGGTCATGAACCTTGTAAGCGAAGACTGTCGCTCCATGCGCGCGCGCCCTTGCGGAGCCGACCAATTCTGAAAGGCCGTGGCCGTAGAAGATGTTGTCGCCGAGGATCAGCGCGGAAGCTTCGCCCTCGACGAATTTGGCGCCGATGTGATAGGCCTGCGCCAGCCCCTCGGGCTTCGGCTGTTCGGCATAGCTGAGGGAAATGCCCCAGCTACTGCCGTCGCCAAGTAATTTCTGGAAAAGTGGGAGATCGTGTGGCGTCGAGATCAAGAGGATGTCCCGCACCCCGCCGAGCATGAGCGTCGAGAGCGGATAATAGATCATTGGCTTGTCGTAAATCGCCAGCATTTGCTTGGAAATCGCATTGGTCATCGGGTTGAGACGGGTTCCGCTGCCCCCGGCTAGGATTATCCCCTTCATCTTTCCCTCTTCCAATTTTTCATATGGCCGCCAGAAAATCGCTCTGGAGGCCGAAATTACATGTCCGAATTTTTCGTGACTTGTTCCATGACGGTCTGGAGCGCTTGCCGCCACTCCCTTGGTTTGATCCCATGACTATGGGCGATCTTCGCGATGTCGAGCTGCGAGCGCGTCGGGCGACGCGCCGGGGTCGGAAAGTCCGATGTCGCTATAGGGATGACGCGGGCATGGGGACCTCCGAGCGCAGCCGACATCGCGAAAATCTCGGCGGCGAAGCCGGCCCATGTCGTCACTCCCGAATTGGTCAGGTGGAACAAGCCGCGCAGGGACGCCTCGTTCGGAGACGCAACGAGATTGCGCGCGATCTGTTCGATCGCGGCCGCCAGATCGCGCGCGGATGTCGGCGTCCCGTGCTGATCAGCGACGACCCGAATCTCGTCGCGATCGCCGGCAAGCCGCAACATCGTCCGCAGGAAGTTTTGACCCTCCGGCGCATAGATCCAACTCGTCCGCAAGATGACATGGTTCGAGGTGGCGGCTCTGACGGCCTCTTCCCCAGCGAGCTTGGAGCGGCCGTAGAAATTGATCGGCGCGGTGGGATCGTCTTCCCGGTAGGCGCGCGTGGCGGCTCCGTCAAAGACATAATCGGTGGAAAGCTGAATGATCGGCGCGTCGAGCCTCGCGGCCGCCCGCGCCGCGGCGCCCGCGCCAAAGCCATTGACCGCGAGCGCGGCGTCTCGGTCGGCTTCCGCTTTGTCGACGGCGGTATAGGCGGCGGCGTTGACGATCACATCGGGGCCCAGCTCTTTGAAGAGCGCCGTGGGGTCAGATTGCGCGCCAAGATCGAATTCTGGCCGTCCAATCGCCACAACCTCGAGCCGTTCTCCGGCGCGGTTCCGCAGCGCGCGCGCGACCTGGCCGTCGCGGCCGGTCACGAGGATCCGCAAGGGGCGTTTATCGGACATCTTCCACAGCCTTGATCAGGCCCAGGCGTTCGCCTGAATAGAGCTTTTCGCGCAGCGGCCGCCACCACCATTCATTCGCAAGATACCATGCGACCGTTTTCTCGATCCCGGTTTCAAATGTTTCTTCGGCGCGCCAGCCGAGCTCGGCTTCGAGCTTGCCGGCGTCAATCGCATAACGCTGGTCGTGACCAGGCCTATCGAGCACAAAGGCAATGAGTCTTTCCCGCGGCGCCGATGACGGCGCCAAATGATCCAGGATCTTACAAATCCGACGCACGATATCGATATTGCGCCGCTCGTTTCGACCGCCGACATTGTATTTCTCGCCGACGCGGCCGCGGGTCAAAATCGTGAAAAGCGCGCGCGCGTGATCATCTACAAAGAGCCAGTCGCGCACATTGGCTCCATCGCCATAGACGGGCAAAGGCTTATCGTGCAGGGCGTTGAGGATGATGAGGGGAATGAGCTTTTCGGGGAAATGATAGGGCCCGTAATTGTTCGAGCAATTCGAAATGACGACCGGAAGACCGTAAGTGCGGTGCCAAGCGCTCGCGAGATGGTCTGCGGCGGCTTTGGTGGCCGAATAGGGCGATGACGGATCGTAGGGGGTCGTCTCTTGAAAGAACCCCTCGCTTCCAAGTGACCCATAGACCTCGTCGGTAGACACATGCAGAAAGCGGAAGCGGTTTCGCATCGACGCGTCGAGCTTCATCCAATATTCCCGCGCCGCCTCGAGCAAAGTGAAGGTTCCCACGACATTGGTCGCCACAAATTCGCCAGCGCCGTTGATGGAGCGATCGACATGACTCTCAGCGGCGAGGTGCATCACCCCGTCCGGTTGAAATTCGGCGAAGGCGGCGTCCATCGCCGCGCGATCACAGATGTCCGCTTTGAGAAAATGATAGTTTGGATCGCCGTCGACATCGCGCAAAGAAGCGAGATTTCCGGCGTAATTCAGCTTGTCGACGTTGAGAACCTTCGCGCCGACGTCCTTGACAAGGCGCCGGCATAAAGCCGAGCCGATGAACCCCGCTCCGCCGGTCACCAATATCCGCATGTCCGAGCCCCTAAATCGCTTTAGAGCATGTTCTTAAAAAAGTTGATCGGCTTTCGATATTTAGACATCGGATATATCCGATGTCTCATCAGAACATGCTCCAACTCATTGAATCTGAGCGATTCCTTTTTGATCAGATGCCTCCATCTGATCAAAAAACGCTCTAGCTGAAATATTCCGGGAGACAGGCCAGCCGAGGATGGCTCCTGTCCTTGTCCGAGAGAACCGCGTTGGCGGCGCCAATCGGCCAGTCGATCCCAATATCGGGATCGTCCCACGCAATGCCCTTATCGTCTGCCTGACTATAATAATCGGTCACTTGATAAATAACCTCGGTATCCGGCTCCAAGGTGCAGAATCCATGCGCGAAGCCGACAGGGATCCAGAGCTGCGCCCAATTCTCCGCGCTGAGCGCGGCGGAAACATATTGGCCATAGGTCGGCGACTGGCGCCGGATGTCCACGGCGACGTCGAGGATCGCTCCTCGCGCCACGCGCACAAGCTTGCCTTGCGCAGTAGGAGGCGATTGAAAATGCAATCCCCTCACCGTCCCTTGAGCGCGCGATAGAGAGTGATTCTCCTGCACAATGCGGGCTGCGCCAATCAAGGGGTCGAAGGTCCGCTGGTTATAAACTTCAGAAAAGAATCCGCGAGAATCGGCAAATTTCCGTGGCGTCAAAAGCAATGGGCCGGAAATGGCAAATGATTCTGTTTCCATGCCAGCATCCAGATCCAATGGAAAAGTGGAAAAGCCCAAGCATTCGAAACCACGCCAATTTCAATAAGAGCCCCTCAGGAGCGCGTCAACTCAGCTGATCGTTGGCGCCGTTGCGTGGCAGCGCGTTGTTCTCACGGCATGATCCTACTCATGATCCCCAGCGTTGCGCCTTTCGACGCGCCACCTGTCCGGTCTCAAGAGACCCTACCGAGCGCGTCAACACCCGAGAAGGTTGCATTGGCGATGGGTTGATATTGCACGTTGACGATGGCGGCGGTCTGATGCAGAATCATAATTCAAGGATAATCAGTTTAGTATATTTAGTAAGTAGTGGATTTTGCAATATCGTCAATTGCGGCCGGGTTTCGCTTGGCGCATCGCCGGGAGGGGCGCAGCATTTACGAGAAAAATCAGCGCGGCGGCCAAAGTCAGTGATGTCAAGGGAACTGGACGTTGGGACCGCAATTATTGGAAGAGCCTGCCGATTGCCGGGCGCCAACTCAACCGAGCAACTCTGGCAGCTTCTTTCGGCGGGCAAATGCGCCGTGTCGCGCATTCCCGCCGATCGGTGGTCATTGGAGCGATTCGGCCATCCTCGGCGCCGAGAACGCGGACGCAGCTACTCGTGGGCTGCGGGCGTTCTCGACGACATCTGGGGGTTCGATCCGGCGGTGTTTGGCATTTCGCCTCGCGAAGCCGAACAAATGGACCCGCAACAACGCCTCTTGCTGGAGCTCTCTTGGGAGGCGCTCGAGGATGCCGGCATTCGCCCTTCCGACCTTGCCGGCGCGCATACCGGCGTATTTGTCGGCGGCTCGGCGCTCGACTACGGCAACCTGCGGCTCCATGATCCGGCGGCTGCGGACGCCTATTTCGCCACCGGCAATACGTTAGCCGTTCTTGCCAATCGAATTTCCTACATTTTCGATCTCCACGGTCCCAGCTACACGATCGACACGGCCTGCTCTTCGTCGCTCGTCGCCCTGGACGCCGCCGTCGCGGCGATCCGAAGCGGACAAATCGACACGGCCATTGTCGGCGGCGTGAACGCGCTGGCCAGCCCCTTCGGATTCATCAGCTTCTCGCAAGCGACGATGCTGTCCCCGACTGGCCTCTGTCAGGCGTTTTCCGCCAATGCCGACGGCTATGTGCGCGCCGAGGGCGGGGTTGTCCTGATCCTGCGCGCGCTTGGCTGCGCTCGGGCCAATGCAGATCGCATTCATGCCCTGATTGTCGCCTCCAGCGTGAATTCCGATGGCCGCACCACCGGCATTTCGCTCCCGTCGAAGGCGCATCAGTCCGCTTTATTGGAGCAGGCCTACGCGAAAAATAGCCTTGACCCGAACCGCCTGGCCTTCGTCGAGGCCCATGGCACGGGAACGCCTGTCGGCGACCCCATCGAGGCCGCGGCCATCGGCGAAGTCCTGGGCCGGCGGCGCTTCCTTCCTCTTCCGATAGGCTCGATCAAGACGAATATCGGCCATACGGAACCGGCATCCGGCCTCGCCGGCGTCATGAAGGCGATGTTGGCCCTCGAGCATGACGAATTGCCGCAATCGCTGCATTGCGATGAGCCCAATCCCGACATTCCTTTCGCTGAACTCAATCTCTCCGTCTGCGCCGCGCCGCTGGCCTTGGAAAGGAATGGACGCCCGCGCTATGCCGGCGTCAGCTCCTTCGGTTTCGGCGGCACGAACGCCCATGTGGTGCTGGCCGACCCGCCGGATGTCGCAAAGCCGGATGTCATCGCGCGCGCGCCTCGGTTTCTTTTGCTTTCGGCGCAAAGTCGGGATGCTTTGGCGGAGCTCGCGCATCAATATGCCGCAAAGCTCGCGGGCGCCGACGCAGCGGAAATACAGCGCATCGTCGCCGCGGCCGGCCACCGGCGCGAACGCCTTCCGGAACGGTTGGTGATTCCGGTCGGCGCGCGGGAAACCCTGATCGAGGCGCTCGACCAAGCCAGCGACTGGAACGCCGAGGTTTCGGAAAGCGCCGCCGGCACAGCTATTGAACGCGCCGCGACCGTCGCCTTCGTCTTTTCAGGCAACGGCGGCCAATGGCCAGGCATGGGCCGCCATGCCTATGAGACAAACAAAATTTTTCGCGGCCGCTTCGACGCGATCGACGTTATTTTCCGCGGCCTCGCGGGCTGGTCGCTCGTCGAATCGCTGTTCAGTTCCGACATCGCGACGCGGCTCGAAAAGACCAGCATAGCCCAGCCGCTCATATTCGCCATTCAAGCGGCGACGACTCACAGCCTGACGCAGCTGGGCCTCGTCCCCGCCATGGTCCTGGGTCATAGCATGGGCGAGATCGCCGCCGCCGAGGCCGCGGGAATTCTCGATCTCGCCAGCGCCGTCCGCGTCATTCATGTTCGCAGCATCCGCCAGGAAATTGTCCGCGACGCCGGCGGCATCGCCGTCCTCTTCGGCTCGATCGAAGCGGCGGAAGCGCTGGTCGACGAGATTCCAGGCCTTTCGATCGCCGCGCATAATTCGCCGCGAAGCTTCACGATCGCCGGCTCCTTTTCGGCGCTGGATCAAGCGTCGAAGGCCGCCCATGGCCACAAAGCGCGATTTCGGCGCCTTGATCTCGCCTATCCGTTCCACAATGATCTTATGACGCCGGTCGAAGTGCCGCTCCTCGCCGATCTCGACGGGCTTTGTCCGAAACCGGCCAAGATAACGTTCATATCGACCGTGGAGGCAAGCGTCCTGTCGGGCGTCGAGCTCGGGGCTCGGTACTGGTGGCGCAATGTCCGCGAGCCGGTGCGTTTCATGGAAGGGGTGCAGCTCGCGATGCGCCGCGGGGCGCAAATTTTCATCAAGATCGGGCCAGGCGCGACGCTTGTCGCCGATATCAAGGACATCGGCGAACAGATGGGCGCCCCGATTGGCGCGCTCAGCGTGCATGGGCCAAAGCCCATATCCGGCGATCCGTTCCAGGCCGCCGTTGCTCAGGCCCTGGCGCAGGGGGCCGCCGTTGATGCAGCGATCGCGTTCGGCGCGGACCCTGGCCCAACGCCGAGTTTGCCGCACTACCCCTGGCGGCGCGCGCCCTATCGATTGGCGGAGACCTGCGAGGCGACCGGTTTTTCGAGCGTCCATCGGTGGCGCCCGCTCATCGGCGCACGGCTTTCGTCCGACGCCTTGGAATGGCGCACGCAGCTCGACCCGTTGCTGGCGCCAGCGCTCGCCGACCATCGGATCGGCGGTCAAGTCCTTCTGCCAGGCGCCGCTTTTGTCGAAATGGCGCTCGCCGTCGCGCGCGATTGGCTTGGTGTGGAAACCGCCGCGATCAGCGATCTCGAGATCGCGCAACCGATGATTTTCGCTAAGGGTGCCTCGCGCGAGGTCTTGTGCCGGGCGACGCCCGCCACGAACGCGATCGAGATCATGAGTCGCCCGCGGCTGAGCGGCGCGGCCTGGGTGAGCCACGCCAAAGCAAAATTTATTCAGAAGCCTGCTTCATCCGCGCCGCCTCCCGCCGCGCCGGGCCAATTCATAAAGGCGATTGCCGGCGCGGACCTCTACGCCGAAGCGCGCCGGTCGGGGCTCGACTTCGGCCCGGCGTACCGGCAGGTCGCAACAGCTTCGCGGATTGCAGAAAACACCATCCTTGTCGATCTCGTCGAGGCGGCTTCAGACGAAGACTATGGGCTCGATCCGGCCCGCCTCGACTCCTGCTTCCACGGTTTGATTCCGCGCTTCTCCGATCTTGCTCCAATGGACCGCCAGCTCGCCTACGTGCCGGTTCGGTTCGATGAAGTCCGGCTGGAAAAGCCCGGCGCCGTCATCGCGCGGGCGAGAATCGATATAAAACGCATCGCCGAGCGCTCCATCATTGCGGATTTCATCCTGCTCGATTGCAACGGCGAGCTGATTTCCCAATTGCAAGGCGTGCGCTTTCAGGCCATGCGCGCCCGCGCCGCCGGCGATCTCGCAGGCCAGGTGGTCGTTCAAAGCTTGGTTCTCGCCGATGAGCCCACGGCCATGCGCGGCGCCGCTTCGCTCACGACGGCGCAGCTCGCGCGCGCCGCGACGCATGAGGCGGCCGCCGCGCTCGAAGGACTGCGCCCCTCGGACCTGCTGTTGATCGAAGGCTGGGCCACCGTCGCCGCTCATCGCTTTGCATGCGCTCTGGCTGACGATAACAGGATCGACCCGGACCAGCTGATCGCGGCGGGACGGCTCCCTGCGGCGCAGCGGGGCTGGCTTGTCAACCTGCTCGGCGCGCTGGCGCAGAGCGGCCTGGCGCGTCAAGAGGCCAACTCCGAGGCCTTCACCTTGACGGATGACATCGCTCTTCCCGCTCCACACGACATTTTACATGATCTGGCGACCGTTCACCCGAGGCGCTCCGCTGCGCTTCTCCTCGCCGCCCAAACCGGCGCCGTGCTGGAGGCGCTGGCCGCGGGCGAGAGGGAGGTCGGCGGGATGTCCGATGCGACCGTCGAGTCCTTCGAGGTCGGGTCGGTTTCAGTTGTCGCTTCCGCCGATCTCCTGGCCGAATTTTTCGCCCGGCTCGCGCCGTCCTGGCCGCAGGATCGAGGGCTGCGGATTCTCCAGATCGCGCATGGACCGCTTTCCTCGCACGCCGTCGCATTGGCGGACGCGCATGATGGGCGGCTGACTATCTTCGACCTGGATCAAGCGCGCCTTGAACACGCGCGCCTTGCATTCGCGCATGACGCGCGGATCGCATTTGCCGACAGCCTCGAAAATATTCCGAAGAGCTCTTTCGATCTCATCATCGCCGCCGATAGCCTCCATCGCATAGCGTCGAGCAAAGTCCCGTTCGCCCGGCTGGTCGAAACCATGGCCTCTGAAGCGTTGATCGTGGCGATCGCGCCGGCGCCGTCCTTGTTCCAGGATCTTGTTTTCGGCTTGCGCGACGGCTGGTTTCGCGGCGGCGAGGCCGCTCGCGGCGCGATCCTCTCGCTGTCCGATTGGGAAGCTCTCTTCGCGTCTGCGGGCCTCCATGCCTTGATCGCCCAGACGGTCGCGACCAAGGCCGGCCCGGCGTTTCTCGTCGCTGGACAGGGGCCGCGAAAGTCTCGCCAGAGCCGCCCATTGGCCAAAGCTCTCATCATCGGTGAGCGCGACGCAGAAACGAGTGAGACAGCAGCCGCGCTTGCGGAGATCCTGGCCGCCGATGGACTGGATTGCGCCATCGCGCTCGACGATCAACTCGAGGAGGCGCCCGAAGCGGAGGCGGCCGCGATTGTCTTTCTCGCCAGCGCCGCCCAAGGCGAAAAGACCTCCGCCCAGTCTCTCGCCGCGCGGTGCCTCGCGTTGAAACGTCACGCCGAAAGCCTGGGGAGGCGCAAGGCGCGCCTTTGGATCGTGAGTTCCGGCGCGGTGCGCGGCGCCGCGAATTCGGCAAATCCGGTCGAATCCGGCTTCTGGGCCTTTACGCGAACATTCGCCAACGAGTTTCAGACGCTTGATGTCCGCCGAATAGACGTCGCTTCTGATTTGGCGCCGCGGGTCAAGGCGGAGCGCATAGCCGACCTCATTCTATCCGGGACGACCGAGACGGAGATCGTTCTCGATGCCTGGTCCACGCGCGTCCTGCGCTTGCATCCGCGCAACTCCCATCGAGTCCCGCCGCACTGGCTGGCCGCGCCCGCCAGTCGGCTCGAAAAGGGCGAGGGAACCGGCCTCGACCGCATTCGCTGGACGCCGACCAGCCGCAGGACGCCCGGACCAGGCGAAGTCGAAATCGCCGTCGCCGCGACTGGCCTCAACTTCCGCGACGTCATGTGGGGCCTTTCCATCCTTCCGGACGAAATGCTCGAAGATGGTTTCGCGGGTCCGACGCTCGGCCTCGAATGCGCCGGCCATATTGTCGCCGTTGGGCAAGGCGTGGAGAATTTCCGCATCGGCGACGCCGTCCTCGCCTTTGCCGGAGGCGCTTTCGCAACCCATGTCACGGCGGACAGCCGGATGGCGGCGCGTGTCCCCGAGGGCATGTCGCTTGACGCGGCCGCCACGATCCCGGTCGCCTTCCTCACCGCCTATTACGCTCTGATCGCCTGCGCTCGTCTACAACGCGACGAATGGGTTCTCATCCATGGCGGCGCGGGCGGCGTCGGCCTCGCCGCTCTGCAGATCGCTTGCTGGCGCGGCGCGCGCGTGATCGCGACTGCGGGTTCGGCGGAAAAGCGCAATCTTTGCGCCGCGCTCGGCGCGGAGCATGTCTTCGATTCGCGCTCTGGCGGCTTCATCGACGCGGTGCGTCAAGCAACGCCCGGCGGAGTTGCGGTCGTGCTCAACAGTCTTGCGGGCGAGGCGATGGAGCGCAGCATCGGCTTGCTCGAGCCTTTCGGCCGTTTTGTCGAACTCGGCAAGCGCGACTATTTGGCGAACACGCATGTCGGCCTGCGCCCGTTCCGCAACAATCTCGCCTATTTCGGCGTCGATCTAGACCAGCTCGTCCTGACCCATATGGACAAGGGCCATGATTTGTTCCGAGAGGTCATGCAGCTCTTTTCGCAAGGAATATTGTCGCCGCTGCCCTATCGCAGCTTTCCGGCGCGGGAGTTCATCGACGCAATGCGGCTCATGCAGCAATCCGGGCATATCGGCAAGATCATCATTACGCCTCCCGGCGCTGGCGAAATCCGAATCGCTCCGCAAGAAGAATTCAAGGTAGCCTCGGACCGGACACATCTGATCACGGGCGGGCTCGGCGGCTTCGGACTGGAGACCGCGCGCTGGCTCGTCGAACGCGGAGCCCAGCATCTCGTCCTCGTTGGACGCAGCGGCGCGGCGAGTCTCGCGGCGCGAGAATGCCTCGCCGATCTTGCCGCCGCGGGCGTCAGCGTTCGGGCGGAAGCCGTCGATGTCGCCGATCGGGCGGCGATCGAGGCCCTCTTTCAACGGATCGGTCGCAAGATGCCGCCGCTCGCTGGCGTGGTTCACGCCGCCATGGTGCTGGATGATGCGCTCATCGCCAACCTCGCCCCCGAACAGTTCGAAGCCGTGCTGGCGCCAAAAGTCCTGGGGGCGGAATATCTCGACGAGTTGACCCGCGATCTGCCGCTCGACTATTTCGTCATGTTCTCCTCGGCCACCACTGCGATCGGCAATCCCGGTCAAGGGGCCTATGTCGCGGCGAACGGCTTTCTCGAAGGGCTCGCTCGGCAGAGGAAAGCGGCGGGGCGAACGGCCCTCGCAATCGCTTGGGGTGGGATCGAGGATGTTGGCGTCCTTGCACGCAATCGCGCGCTCAAGGATGCGCTGGCGACTCGCGCCGGCTTCAAGAGCATGGAGGCCCGCACCGCGCTGAACCTCATGGGCGAGGCTCTGTCTCGCGCCGCCGCGACCGCCGAAGAGGCCGTGCTCATCATCGCAGACATGAATTGGGCGAAGGCCCGCGAACATCTGCCGCTGCTGCGGTCGCCAACCTTCGCCGAACTCATTCGCAAGGACCCGGCGTTCGAGGTCGATGCGCGCGAGAAGATAGACCTCCGCGGGTTGATTGCGACGCGCTCTCGAGAAGAGGCGCGCAAAGCCGTCATCGCAATCATTGCGGAAGAGATCGCGCATATTTTGCGTTTGCCGCAGCAGTCGCTGAACCACGCCAAGCCGTTGGCCGAGGCCGGTCTCGATTCGCTAATGTCCGTTGAACTGGCGGTCCGCCTCGAAAACCGCTTGACGCTGGAAGCGACGCTCTCGAAATCAGCCGGGAGCTTCAATGTCGCGGAACTGGCCGACCATATACTTGCTCTCTGCGTCAACGGGACCACCGAAGAGGCTTCTGTCGCGCAAAGCCTCAGGGAACGCCATCTCGGCAAGGACATTGAGGCGGCGGTGGCGCCCCTGTCCGCCCTCGTCGAGGAAAAGAGCCGCGACCTCACGAGGATTCTGTCCTGAAGCGCCTGCAAATTCGGTGGAACTAGAAATCGCGCCAGCGGGGAAAGGGCTTCCTTCGGCAGGATCCGACGCCGCTTTTGAGGTTCAATCATGGTTGTCCCGGTTGCTTATGACATCACCAGACTCGCCACGCGGGTCCTGAACGTCACGCCAAATGGGATCGATCGGATCGATTTCGCTTTCGCGCGCCATTTTCTTGCGCCCGCGCGCGACGGCGGCTCTGGGATCATGATGACGCTGCTCGGCCCCCGAGCGATCGCGCTTGAAGGCGCCCGCGATGTGGTGGACGGCATTTCGGTTCATTGGGGCGAAGAAGAAAAGCCGGACCAGGACGAAAGCTATCGCCGGATCGTCGAATGGATCCGAGGCGGGGCGCCAAAGAGCTCCGCCGCGCGGCGCGTCGCTCGAGGCCGCTCGGGACGGGCGACCGGTGTTCTAGAATGGATCGGCCAGCACGGATTTCCACTCGGCTGCTCTCCCGCCGCCGTCCTGCCGAAGGGGACGCGCTATCTCAACGCAAGTCAATTCCCGCTCTGGATCTCGCGCTATTTTCGCTGGTTGGAAAAGCGCCCGGACGTCAAGGCCGTCTTCTTCATCCATGATCTCCTGCCGATCGAGACGCCCGAATATTTTCGCAAGGCCGAGTACGAACGGCATTTGCGCCGCCTTGAAAACCTGGCGCGTTTCGGCGCCGGCGCGATCGTGACGACTGAGGTCGTGAGAACTGCGCTCGCGCGGCGCTTGAAGATGCTGGGGCGAGGGGACATGCCGATCCTTGTCGCGCCGATCCCAGTCGCGCCCATTTTTCACCGCCGCGGCGAGGCGGACGCAGCCCTTGCGGCCCACCCCTATTTCATTGCCTGCGGCACAATCGAGCCGCGCAAGAACCATCTCATGCTCCTACATGTTTGGCGGGAACTCGTGCGCCGCGAGGGCGCCTCGGCCCCCAAGCTTGTCTTGATCGGGAGCCGGGGATGGGAAAATGAGAATGTTATCGATCTCCTCGAACGCTGCGACGCGATCAGCAATCATGTGATCGAGGCGTCAGGGCTCTCGACTCCCAGTCTCAAGCGATTGCTCGACGGCGCCAGGGCCTTGCTGATGCCTTCGTTCGCGGAAGGATATGGTTTGCCGATTGCCGAGGCTTTAGCGGCCCATGTGCCCGTCATCGCCTCGGATATCCCTGTTTTCCAGGAAATCGGCGGCAGCCGCATTGTTGCGGTCAGCCCGATCGACGGCGAGAGATGGCTGGAAACGATCCGCGCCTTCGCCAGGCCCGATTCGTCGGAGCGGAGCGCGGTTCTGACAAAGGTCGAAGAGCAAGAACCGGCGAGCTGGGAGAACTATTTCGCTTTGATAGGCAAATTTCTTGAGAGCCTATAAATCAACGGCCGTCGCTATAGGCGCGCGCGGGTCCAGCCGGGAGTCCTCAATCCGCAGTTTCTGCGCTACTTTCAGCAAGTTCACGATGAAAAGAGCGACGAAGACGACGCCCGCGCCGCAAAGCGCAAAGTCGTAGGACGAAAACTCGGCTCCGCCGATCAGCATCTGCGAGCCCCCTTCGAGATACATCCAGCAATTGATGCCGATCATGGCGAGGCGAAGCTCGGTTGGCCCAAGACCGAGAAATGACAATTGAAAGCTACCCGAGACATGATTATGCAAGAATACATACATACAAAGCATGAAATAGCCGAGGAGCGCGAACAGCGCGACATCCAACCGGATGAAGGGAGAAAGCCCGACCCCCACCATGATCATCAAATTGCAGACGGCGTCGACGGAATGATCGAGGAAATAACCGTAGCGCGGTCTCTCGGCTCTGCGGTAACGGGCCAGGCTCCCGTCGAGCGAGTCGCCAAACCAATGCACGACGAAGCCGAACGTCGCCAGCCAAAGGAACGCTAATTCAAACTGGCTGGCCACATATCCCGTGAAAACGATCGCCGCTCCGACCACCCCAAGTCCGGTCAGGCGATCCGGCGTGACGGCGCGCGGCATATGCGGGCAAAGCCAATTGAGCAGATCGCGCTCTAGACGGGCCAGAATATTCTTCTGAATGCGTATCGACGGGCGCACATGGACCGTGGATACCGCTTGTCCCCCGAGTAGAATTGATTGCGACACAACCCGCCCCCGCGTTCGGCCTTAACAAATCCACCTTGTCGCAGGAAAGAGTTTAACAACCAATAACTCTTATCCATTCATCAATGATTAATCGTCAATTGTGACCAAAAAGCGCCATGCACCTAGTCTTCACCGTTATTCTTATGGCGTGGCTCACAATAGGAATCGTGAGCACGATTTCCGCGTGGCGCTACACCTGGGGGCTTCCGCGTCCGGAAGTGCCCGGACGAACGCCGCGCGTCGCCGTCGTCGTTCCCATCAAGAATGCATCCCCGCTGACCACGGAGTTTTTGCGGCGGCTGCGAAGCCAAGCCTATCCGGACTACCGGATCATCGCGGCGGTCGAGACCGAATCCGACCCGGCTTTTGCTGTTCTCTCCGAAGCGGCCGAGACCTCCGGCGCAATTGTCTTTACTGTAGTCGCTGGCCCGGTCGAGCGCGGCGGCCAGAAAGTTTGGAACCTGCTCGCCGCTCTCCCGGCGATCAAGGCGGATGACGAAATCATCGTCTTCACCGACGCCGACACGCTGCCGACGCCTGAATGGCTCGCCAGAATCGTGTCCGCCCTGACCGATGCCGGATACGATGCGGTAACTGGGTACCGCTGGATGATTCCGATCGACGGGCGATTGAGTTCGGCCATCGTGGCCGCGGCGAACGCCTCGATCGTGACGCTGCCGCGCATTCCGGCCATCATCAATCTGTGCTGGGGCGGGACGACGGCTCTGAGGCGCGAAACCCTGGAGCGAATCGGCATAGCCGATTATTGGCGCGGCGCGATCAGCGATGACTTGCAGATGACCCGCGCCCTTGGCGCGGCCGGATGCGCGATCTTTTCCCCGCGCCAGAGCCTTCTGCTCTCCCCAATAGCGATGGATTGGAAGGAGGCCTTTGCGTTCGGACAGAGGCAATATCGACTGATTCTCATGCATGTGCCGAGCCTTTGGGTCTTTGCGGCGTTGGTAACCCTCGTCCCCGTCGCGGCGGCGCTTCTTTCCCTGATATTGGCCTTCCAAGGGCAGATCCCGGCGATCGCGGCGCTGGCCGTTTCAACCGCGCTTGGCGAATTGCGCTTCCGCTACCGTCGTCGGATTTTCAGATCTCTTTGGCGGGAAACCGATGCGGCTAGCCTCGCCGGCTATTGGCGGGCCGAGCGATTGCTGCGGCCGGTCTGGTGGTGCTTTCACTTGGCCTGCGTCTTCGCCGCGCTCGGATCACGGCATATTCATTGGGCAGGCATCGATTACCAGGTTCGGGGACCGCAAGACGTTGAGGTCTTGTGGCGAAGGGCCGACGATTAGAGTTCGCGCTCGTAGATCCGAAACGTCCGCGCATGGCGGGCGGGCAGGCTTTCGACGAGATTCAACACGGCATGGTTGGTTTCGAGCATCCAGCTGATCTCGATTTCCTCGACCCTGGCGCTGCGCGCCATCGCAATGGCTTCGGCCAAAAGAAGTGAAACCGCCATCGAGCCGACGCGGGTTCCACGCCAGCGGCTTGCGACGCCAATCATCGGAATTCTCGTCATCCGCGTCCCGCCAACGTGGATGCGCCACAACATCTGCGCCCAACCGAATGGCAGCAGCCTTCCGCCCAGCCCTTCAAGCGCTGCGTTGACATCGGGTATCTGCGATACGACGGCGATGTTTTCGCCTCGCCACTGCGCCATTCTGATCCACGACGGCTTGCAAACGGGGAGCATCAGCCGAGAAATCAGCTTCGCTTCGGAGCGACTGACCGGCGTCGAACTCCAATTATTTTTCCAGGCGTCGTTGTAGAGTTCCAGGACCTGCGGAAATTGCGTCGACCAGCGAGTCCGGGACAGGCCATAGGTGCGGATGTGCTTGGCCGGTTCGAACCGATCCGCGAGCGCGGCGACGCGCTCCGGGAAGTCCGACTCCGCCGCCTTGCAGACATTGGCGAAAACGTCCATCGCCTTGCGCAGCCCGAGCGCCTCGATGTGACGCGCGTAATGAGGCGGAGCGTGATTCGTGCGCACGACGTGATTCTGATCGAAGCCTTGGACAAGAACGCCGATTTCATGATTGATCGACAGGCTGAAGGGGCCGCGCATGCGAAGGAGCCCCCGGCGGCGCAAGAAGTCCGCGGCGCGATCGAATAGCGCCGCGAATGCCTCGCTGTCGTCGATCGCGTCGATCAGGCCGAAATGTCCGCAACCATCCTGGTATTTTTCCAGGTGCGCCCGGTTGACCACCGCCGCGATCCGTCCGACGGGCTCGCCATCGCGAAAGGCGACGAAAGGCTGAATTTCGCTTTCGAGCATCAGGGGTGAGCGCTTCTTATCGAGCGCCAAGCGCATTTCTTCGCGAACCGGCTCGATCCAGCGCGGGTTCGACGCCTGGGCGCGTCTTCCCGCCTCAATGAAGGCGTCGACATCAGAGGCGCACTGGACCTCCCGCACCTGCAGCGCCGTCACTTGCGGTCGCCTGCCGCAAGGCCTGGGATCGCCAGAATCAACGCACTTTCATCGATCTCATTCAACGCGCGGCCGACGGAGGAAATTGCGTCGCGCACCTGCTCGGCGCTATGTTCGGAGGTGAGGAAAAAACGCAACCGAGCGGCGCGCTCGGGGACCGCCGGATGGATGATCGGCTGGACATTGACGCCATATTGAAAAAGCTTTTGGCTGAGCGCGACGGCGCGAACCGAGCTGCCGACGATGATGGGAATGATCGAGTGACCCGCGCTTGTTCCCGTATTCAGTCCTTGCGATTTGGCGGCCTCGAGAAAGACGTGGCTAAGACGCTGCAATCTGTCGACCCTGTCCGGTTCGCGCCGCAAAATGGCGAGGGCCGCCGCCGCCGCGGCGGCCAAGGGCGGCGAAAGGCCGACGGAATAGACAAAACCTCCCGACATGCATTTCAAATACTCGACTAGAGCCGTCGCGCCGGCGATGAAGCCGCCGCATCCGGCGAGCGCCTTCGACAAGGTCCCCATCCAGATGTCGACGTCGCGGGGATCCGTCCCCCAATGCTCGAACAGGCCATGTCCCTTTCGTCCGAGCACGCCGAGGCCATGCGCCTCGTCGACCATCAGCCAGGCGTCGTGACGGCGCTTGATTTCGATTAGTCTCGGCAGATCAGGCACATCGCCATCCATGCTATAGAGCCCTTCGACGACAATCAGGACACGCTCGAACTGCCGCCTCATAGAGACAAGAAGCGCGTCAAGGGCGTCGATATCATTGTGCGGGAAGGAGCGACGTTCGGCGCGAGACACAATTGCGCCCGCCAGTATGCTGTTATGGGCCAGGCTATCGTGGACAATCAAATCCTTTGGTCCGAGAATGGCGCCGATGGTCGAGACATTGGTCGCATGGCCGCTGACAAAGGCGACGCAGTCATCTTGACCGTAATGTTCGGCCAATGCCTGTTCGAGTATCCGATGTCCGGGCCTTTCTCCAGCGACCACTCGGCTCGCGGAGGCCGACGAGCCGAATGCGTCGATTGCGGCATGCGCCGCAGCGCGAACCTCGGGATGTTGGTTGAGCCCTAGATAGTCGTAGGAGGAGAAATTGATAAATTGCCGTCCGCCGATGCGCGTTGTGGCGCCGGCGCCGGTCTCGTGCAGGCGAAAAAATGGATTGTCGAGCCCAACGAGAGCCGCCATCGAGCGCTGCATCTTGAGTTCGCGGTAACCTGGCAAATTAACGAAGTCTGTCCAGCCGGCGCGCGCTGGCTTGTCTTGCGATAGCAAAGAGGGCCTCGATGCAACCGTCGGCTGATTGTTGAGTCGGCTCAAGACGATTTTGTCGAGCAATTGCCGATCATCATCGTCAAGGCCATGCCCGTTGTGGGATTTCATTGCAAATGTCCTGTGATCCAACTGCCAAAAAAACTCCGCCAAGCTTTTGGCCAGCTACGATCGGATAGAATCATCTGATCGAAAAGGGATCGCTTAAGATCAAAGGGTTGGAGCCCGTTCTTATGCGGCATTGGATATATCCGATGCCGCAATATCGAAAAAATCTATCAACTTTTTTAAGAACATGCTCCAATGTGGCGATGTCGATTCGTCTTATCGTCTTAATCGGTTACTAGACTAGTCTAGGTCATGGAGTTCAGCCGCCCAACTTTGGTTGTCGCTGATTTGCTTAGTATATTGCGATTAGGTCCTTGCCTCTAGCATGCCGCCACCCGTATGCACACGGTCGCCGCCGTTGCAGTCGGGCCCATGACTGCGCTGAGGACCGCCAAAGCCTTCTGGACATCGGTGATCGGAGCATTGGACACGTAGAGCAAATCTCTGCTAAGGACGCGGAAACTCTGGGCTACGAACAGGCTGTTGGCATCGCGCAAGTTCAGCCTATAGACGATTGGCGTCAGCTGTCCGGGCGTAATCAGCGGGCTTTCCGGCCTGAGGGCGCGAGCGACGCTTGCCGGCTCGAAGCGGAAAATGAAGACGCCGGCCGGATCAGCCCGATGGTCGAGAAGGCCCCCGGCTTTAGCGAGCGCCTGCGATAGGCTGATGCCTTCGGCGTCGAAAGGAATCTCCGCGTTTCGCCCGGTTGCGCCATAGGCGATGAATGTTTGTGGATCCCGAATCAGCGTAAGAACGTCATTTGCGCGCAAATAGATGTTCTCCCGAGGGTCGGACGTAACCCGGGTCATGGCCACACGGGCGGTGACCGGCCCTCTCGAGAGCTGGACATAGGTCTCGTTGACCGGCGCGCGAATCCCGCCGGCCGCGGCGATGACATCGACAACGCGGTCGCCCTTGACGCTCAGCGGCACCCGGGCGCCGTTGGCGACTTCGCCGGTCACGGTGACCGTATTGCTGACCGAGTGGGTGACGTTGATCAGAACCTGAGGCTGGATCGCTTTGCCTTCGAGAGCATGTTCGACGATCGTCTGGACATCCTGGGTTGTGCGCCCCGCGACGCGGACGCGGCCCGCATAGGGAACGGTAATCGCCCCATCTCGGCCAACCACTTGATCCGGGATCGTCGCGCTCTTCGAACCCGTCGAAAAACGGTCGGTGGCGAGGGATCCCGAAAACAAGCCGCCCGATGCTGCCTCCCAAATGGTTGCCGAGATCGTGTCGCCGACGCCAATGCGAGGTTCGACGGATGGCCGATAGTCGCCGAAGCGGGAGAGAAGACTCTCCGCGCCATTATGCCGCAATATGTCGACTGTGAAGGCGTCGATGTCGACGATTTCGTAACGTTGGAAAATTGCCGCCCCGACCTGCGCCTGCTGAGCGACGTCGTCCGCGCTTGGCCCCGAATTGGGGATGCTCGAACAGGCGGTCAAAACCAGCAGCGCGGCGAACGGTAAATTGCGAGCAACGATCTCAAACGTATTAATCATGTGCATTAAACTCAATATCCTGCAAACCAATAACACTTCCTACTTGTCAAAACCAATTAAAGCCCTACTGGCGCGCTTTTCCTAAAAAAGTGTATCAGGAAGATCACATAAATTTTTGTACCGAAAAGCATTCGAACCTTCCGGCCAGGGCCTCAAAGCCATCTTAACGACCGGTGACGGATTGCATTTTGTATGATTCTATCGTGGCCTATTGATTTGGGAGCCGACGCTTCGACGCCTGCTCCGCGACAAGCCTCGGCCCTCCCACATCGCACCGCTAGAACACAAGGTCGCTGTTTTCGCTTCGTCAACGGACGCTAATTTCATTATCAACGAATGCGCCTGGAGAGACGTTCGCCGATTAGACCGAATGCAAGGCAGGCAGTGGAAAAGGAAAGGAGATACGAAACATTCAAAATCCTATCGGGATAATTCTCATAGTAGGAATAACGAATCCACTCGACGCATTGAAGCAAGGGATTGAGTGCAATCCAATAATTGTATGGCTCTGGAATATTAGACGGAAAAAAAATAACCCCGGAAGAAACCCACATGAGCGGCATCGTAAGGTTATAAACGGTGGCCCAAAAAGGGAAAATTTGAGCAATTAGAGAATTGATGACGCCAAAAGAGAAACCAAAGTATATTGCCGCGAACAACGCAAACAGGATTCCAGCCCAGTCACGAGGTTTGAATCCATCTGAGAAAATATCCAATATAAATATAACAAAAATAAAAACGATAACGCAGCTTACCGCCTCTAAAACTCCTCTTGCGAATATAATATCGAATACCTTTACTCTATTAAAGAACAGAAGCGGCCGGTTTTCCTGTAACGCTATCACGATGCGTCGTGAAAGATAGAGAAAAATGACAAATGGCAGAATCGACAAGCCGAAATAGACGATCTGATCGTTCCCAACAGGCGCAAGCCGTTTAAATATATGATATATTGTCAAAAGTGCGACCAGATGCGCTAGCGGCATCAATAATATCATCAAGAAACCCGTGTAATACGGTCCCGACCTTACTCTGATATCGCGTAAGACAATCGCATTAATCACCGCGAGGTTGATCGCGAGTGCGGAAGCCGCGGGCCTGCGTCTTGCCTCCGTCATCTCTTTTGCATCCATACCGCGCCTCAATTGTTTTTTCGGTAAAATTCGACAGCGTCGTCGATATGTCCAAAAGCGATGAGCTTGCCGCGATGAAGCGCCAGCCCCCGATCACAATAGGCCTTTATGGTTCCAATGCTGTGCGACACCATGATAATGCTGCTGCGGCCGCGCCTTTCGTCAAAAGCCTGCTTGCACCGCAAGTTAAATCGGGCGTCGCCGACGGCGGTGATCTCGTCGACGAGATAGCACTCGAAATCGATCGCCATCGAAAGGCCGAAAGCGAGGCGCGCGCCCATGCCGGATGAATAAGTGGAGACAGGCATGTCCAAATAGTGGCCGATCTCAGCGAAATATTCCACGAAATCGATGACGCGCCGCGTATCGGCGCCATAAATGCGGCTGATGAACTTGACGTTCTCCCGACCGGTCATTTTGGGATGAAATCCGCCGCTGAAGCCAAGCGGCCATGAGACCCGCAGATCGCGTGTGACCTTGCCGGAATTCGGCTGTTCGGTGCCCGCGATCAATCGCAAAAGCGTTGATTTGCCCGCTCCATTCGGGCCGAATATTCCATAGGAATGGCGGGTGTCGAACGTATAGCTTACGTTGTCGAGAACGACCTTGCGGTGGTTCTCGGTCTTGTAGATCTTCGTGACGCCGGCCAGTCGGATCATCGCTGCACTTCATCTCCCGAGCTTGCGCAGCGCCAAACGCGATCCCGCGCGCCCAACGCCACACATCACGCCCACGACGCCAACGCCGAGAAGGCTGAACAAAAGCCGTTTTGGATAGGACGGATCACGGGCCAGAACCGGATGGACGAACGTGGCGAGATAGACTTTCTTCCCTCCAGCGTTGATCCTGGCCCGCTCGAGCGCCGCGGCGGTCAAGGTATATTGCTTTTCGGCGATTTGCCTTTCGAGCTCCAATTCGTCGAAATGCGTGATTTTGCTGGATATCGCGTCGGCGCCGGATCCTCCCTCCGAGGTAAGGAGCTTGCCGAGGCCGGCGATCTGTTCGCCGATGACCTCGATCCGCGTCCGTAGAATTTGGTTCTGTGGCGCGGTCTCGGCGACCTTGCCGCGTTGTGAGGCCGTCAGCTCCTGTTCCAAACGGATTTTCTCGAGCCGAAGCTCCGAAATCAACCGGCCGATCCCTTCCGCCGTCTGCCGCGGATCGAGAGTGGATTGCTCATTGCGCAGGTCCCGCAGGGAGATGCGCGCGTCGCGAAGTCGATTTTCAGCGCGCGCGACCTCGGATTCCGCTTCGCTCACCGCATCTTTTCGCGCCTGCGCCGAGAGCCCGTTGGCCAACCGTTCACTCAGCTCCACTGTGGCCTCGGCGATTTTAAGCGCATCTTCCGGCGTGAATGCGCTGACTTGAACGGTCACGATTCCAGATGGCGCTTCGATGGAGATGTTGACGCGCCCACGCCAATATTTGACGAATTCCTCGATCGGAGCATTGACGTTGAAACGGGACAGCCAGTCGATCTTATCGCTCGCGTAAATAGCGCGAAGCCCGATCCGCCGGTCGAGATCTTCGACCATGGCCTGGCTTTTGATATAGTTGACGATGATGAGAGAGTCCTGCACCTGGGTGAAGGAATTAAGGCCGGTGAGGGCCGAGATAGCGTCGACAGCGGGTCGCTCACCGCCCCTCACCGCAAAGCGCGCCTCGGAGACATATTGGTTCGAGACAATCAACGAGAAATAGGCGATGATCAGGCCGGCCGGCGCCACGAAAAAAACCAACAAACCGAGCAGGGTATGGCGCGACTTCCAAGCTTGGCTGAAAGTCTGAAATCCGGCCCAGGCCACGACCTGCCAGTTTGGCCTTGCGACGGCGCGATTTTTGGCGAGCCGCACCGTCCTCGCCGCGCGACGCAATTCCTCGGAGACGCTCTCGGCGCGCACAAGCGCCGCCGCCCGCCTCTCGGCGCGCGCGTTTGTCTTCGGGTGATCGGCCTCATCCTCGGCGACCGTCACCTCTTTCGTCCCATGGCCGGTTGCATCGCCCTTATCTGCGCCTCATGACGACAATGTCCTGAAAGTCGTGAATCGCGCCCTCGGCATAGGCTACGATATCAAACCATTTTGTCCAAACCGCGTCGATCCATTTTCGCCCAACGAAGGTGACGCCGTAGTCATACTCGGAAGAGGTCAAATGGCCCGCCTGCCGGATGAAAAGGAAGCCCGAACCATGATCGAGGGCCGCGCGGGCCCGCTCGATCGCCTCGATGGGCACGCCGAGCAATTCAAGAATAGCGGGGTCCGCGGTCGCACGCTCCAACGTTCTACGGCCATGAAGCGTGATCATCAAAAACGCGCCCGGTCGCGTGACGCGATAGAGTTCTCCGCTGTAGAATTGCACGTCGCTTTCGGTCATGTGGGTGAAGACAGAAACGCTGACGACCGCGTCGAAACGCGCCTCGGCGCACGGCAGCGATTGCCTTGGAACCGTTCGAAGGGCATGGACCCACGGCAAATTGCTCCGCACCCATTCGATCATGCGGGCGTCGACATCGAGCCCCACATAGGAACCCCGATATCCCTTAAACAGGCGCGCGAGTCGCCCGACCCCGACCCCGAAATCGAGCCAGGATCGAAAGGAATTGAGCGGCGCGGGACTGATGGCGGACAAGGCCCGCATGATGTCGACGCCGTGCCGCGCGAAATCCTCGCGCCTATGGAGCCCGGAGGTTTCACGCATCAATGCGACCGGAGGAAAGGGAGCGATTCCGCCTTGCTCCATCTCGCAAGCGCCAATGGCGATGTCGTTTTGCGCGAGCCAGGCCTTCAGGGGGCCTTCGACGCCCTGAACGATCGGCGCGGCGAGGCTCAGATCGGATGGGCCGAGCATGGATCGAGGCGGATCCAACGCGATGAGATCATGCGCGGCATAGAGGGCAAGGAGATCGCGCGCCATGTCGGTCGGAGTCTTCTCATACGAGCTCGCGGCGCTCATGCGGCTCGCCATCTCGGGAGCGTCGGCGATCTTCTGCAAAATGCCGGTCAGGCTGCCCTGATCGCCGCGCTTGAAATGAAATCCGTTCACTCCATCGTCGACGAATTCCGTCATCCCCAACACATCCGAAATGATGACTGGAGTATGAGTCGCCAAAGCTTGAAGGAGGATCAGCGGACTATTTTCGTACCAGGTGGAAGGGATGACGAGGTAATCAAGCTTTGCCAAGGCCCGCGCCAACTCGGTCCGCGGCAAGATTCCGCAAAATTTGACCGGCAGCCCTTCCGCCTGTCGCCGCAAGCCCGCGTAGTAGGCAGGGTCCTGATCATGCGGTCCCCATATGGCGAGAGAAAGATTTGGGCGCTCGCAAGCGCGCAATGCATCAAGCAGGAGGTGGGCTCCCTTGTGCGGGAAAAGCTGGCCTATGAATCCGAGCCTCACAGCGTCGCCGTCGAGGCGCGCCGGCTTGAGGGCGCGATCGATGTCGACGCCGAAATGACTGACGCGCATCGGCGCGGGAAACCCATTGCTCTCATAGGCGCGCTTCAGAAAAAGCGTCGGGGCGATCGCTTCCCGATAGACCTCCATCGCGGCGCGAAGAATGCGCGGCCGAACAATGATGTCATTTGGGGCGAAGGAGCTGATGATGAAGGGATCGGCCTCCCTCTCGCCAAGGCGGGCGAGGCCGCGGGAGACGGACGGGCGCAGCGCTGGATGCCCGCCAAGTCTGGCGATGGGTTGGGCGTCGGCGCGCGAGCCGACGGCCTTGAGAAAACATGCGATGCAATTGGCCCGCGCCAAGTCAGGTCCTTCGCAGAGCTCCCCTTGCGCATTCTCAAGGCGATTATTGTAACAAAAGCCGAAGAAATCGGTCAGCGTAGCGAAGACGGGCGTCCTCATTCGCCGAGCTGCGTCGAGCACGGCGGTCGTGTGGCTGATCAGGTGACAGATGTGAATGACGTCCGGCTGCAACATGCGAAGCAGCCGCTCATGCAAGTGGCGTAAGGCCGGCTGCTCATAAGTGTCTCGCACGCTTCGGTTCGGAAAGAGGTTCTTGTCGATCGAGACGACGCGAACGCCCTCGTAGTGAGAGTCCTCTATGATTTTCGTCTGCCGGGGTTCGCCGGATAAAGTCGCAGAAACCACGACTGGCTCATGTCCTAGGCCGACCAGTTCCTTCGCGAGAGCAAATGTATAGGCTTCGGTGCCATAGAAATGGCGAGGGAAAAAGCAATGAACGTAGAGCGCGATCTTCATTGTGCGGTCTTGGTCAGGCTTGCGATGGTTCTGCGCATTCCTTCTTCGAAGGATACGCGAGGCGACCATCCGATCTCTCGTAGCGCCTTGCCGGGATCCAGCACCGACACCGGCGCGTCGAAGAGCCGCGCGGGCATGCGTTCGACCTGGATCGGCTCGTGAAAATGCTCTTGCAGCGCGCCGATCACATCGTTCAATGAATGACCTTTGCCGCTGCCGATATTGAGCGCATGCGAGGCCTGCTCAGCGTGGCCTGCGCGCAAAAGAGCATCGACGGCGTCCTCGATATAGACATAGTCCCTGACAATGGAGCCGTCGCCGAAAAGCCTGATGGGCGCGCCGGCAAGCGCGCTCCTGGTGAAATGGGTGATGGCGCCAAAGGGCCGCGATGCATCCTGTCCGGGTCCAAAGACGTTTCCTATCCTCAGCGAAACAGGGCGGATTTTGCCAAGGAGCGCGAAGAATTCGAGATAGGATTCGACCGTTCGCTTCGAGACGCCATAGGCGGACAAAGGATTGAGCGGATGATCCTCCGCCGCAGGCGCATGGAGAAGCCGGCCGTAGACGGTTCCTCCCGATGAGGCGAAAACCACCCGCGGGCGCATCTCGCTCTCCACGTTTTCGAGCAAGCGCAAGGAGCCGACGATGTTGACGCGCGCGTCTTCGGACGGCGCCAGATTGGATTCGGCGGGAATCGTCGACCAGCTCAAATGATAGATCAAGCCGACGCCGCAAAGAAGTTCGCGCAAGGGCTGGGTCGGTTCGGAAAGATCCACCGATCGCCAGACCAGCCGCGCATGCGACGGAAAAGGGCAGGCTCTGCGTCCGGTTGCGATCACCGTCTCGCCCAAAGCAAGAAGCGCGGGCACCAATGCGCGTCCAAGAAAGCCGCTGGCGCCGGTGACGAGAACTTTCGCGGTCATGATCGCGACGCTCTTAGAGCGGAAAGTGGATCGCGTCGGGCAAGCCGCGCAGAAAGTCGATGTCATCGGGCGCAAGATCCCGATAAATATTCAAATAGTCGACCGCCATCCGCTCCACTGAAAAGCGCGCGAGCGCCAGGGTCCGGTTGCGTTCGCCGATCGCGTTGAGCCGCTCGCGATCGTCGAGCAACGAGACGACGATCTGGGCGGTCTCATCGAGGCTCTCGCCCAGCGTATCCGAACCGCCGAGGATTTCGGGGATGGCGCCGACGTTGTAACCCGCGACGGCGAGCCCGGAACACATAGCGAACGGGATCACTTGGCCAAAGCTCTCTTGATGCACGGGCGCCACGAAGGTTTTGAAACGCGCGAACTGGGCGGGCAGATCCTCATAAGGCACATATCCTGTGAATTCGAAATTCGAAAGCAGAGATTTCTGCGCAACGCGCGATCGAAAATGCGCGAACAATGAACCATCGCCGACGATGATGACCCGCGTCTTTGGCCTTTTCTCGACGATTGCAATGAAAAGCTCGATCGCGTCCGCATTCAATTTGTCGTTCTCGAGCCGATAGACGGCGCCGATCGCATCGAAGGAATCGGGATCGACGACTGGAGGCGGGGCGAACCGATCGAGATCGACGCCGGGATGAATGACCTTGGCGGGGGCCACCGAACCAAAGCGACCGAGAACGCTGTCCGAAACGAACACATTGCGATCGACATGTACGTCGGCGAAAGGTGCGATCGGCGTATTGACGTTCTGCACTATCGGACACCCGAATTCGGCCGCCGCCTCGAACACCATCCTGTACCATGATTCGTCCACATCGCCCCAATAGTGCACATGCGCGATGTGAGGTCGAAAACGGCTGAACGCGCTGCGCACCTGGTGACGCGAGGCCGGCTGCGGCGCGAGCCTGATCGTCATGCCTCGATGCGCTCCTCGACTAGGCAGAGCTGAAGTCAGGACCTCCATGTCGATTCGATGGCCGAGATAATCGTGAAGATCGACGATGAGCTGCGTAGAGCCTCCGACCCAGACATTCGCGATTGCGTGCAAAACTCTTGGCCGGTTGGCGAGAGCGAGCCTTTGCCGCGGCCGAACCCGATAGAGGGTCGGCCGAGAAAGGCCAAATGAAGCGCGCAAATTCTTCACGAAGACATGAGGGTCGACCTTTCGCGTCCAGATCTGTCCAATTGGGTCGAACGCGAGCCTTTCGCTGCGAAAGCGCGCCTCGTCGATGCGCCGCGCAACGTCGCGCCAATGATAAACCGACCCGACGAGCGCTGCCGCGAGTTTTGCGGCGGCGCCAAGCGCGCGAAGACCCGAGCCACCCAAGGAAGCCAGTCGCAGCAGCGGCTCGAGCCGCGCCCATCGCTCCTCCAGATCGGCGAGATGGTCTTGCAAGATCATCATATCCCGCTTTATCGCCATCTGCGCATGGCCCGACGACGCGTGACGGTCGCCGCGCGGCGACTCCGCGCCACTGTCGAACGTTGGTTGGGACAAGCTTAAATGAGGCGTCGGCTCGAGTTGGCCTGGCTCCTGACCGACCGGTTCGGCAAAGGCTGCGCCCGAGGTCGGAGTCGCATCCGACGGAGGCGGCGCAATTGCTTCTCCAAACTCGGATCCCTCGGCGACGCCAATCAATGATTCGTTCCCATCCGTCATGCGGGGCGCCAATTGCGCGCCTCGAAATCGTCAATTATCTCTTGCACCCGCCGGGCAACAATGAGCATTTGGCTAGGCGAGCGCAAGCGACAAGCTAAAGAGCGAGAGGCCAGGATGAAAGAACGGATCATCCCGCAGACGATCGCGCCAGCGACGCCGGAAATAGGCGCGCTCCGCCGCATGAATGTCGAGGCGCCGAAAGGTGGCCTTGCCTCGGCTTGCCGATTCAAAATGGATAAGGCGAGCGAAAGGCGTCCATAAGGTCTGGAATCCAGATTCCTCCAACCTCATACAGAGATCGATATCGCCGAATTCGACAGGCAGATGAACCGCGTTAAACCCGCGAACGGCGAGGAATTTGGACCGTTCCACGGCAAGACAGGCGCCCGTGACCGCAGAAGCTTCGTGAATGGCCAGGTTGCGGCCGAGCCAGCCTGGATCAAGATCTCGCCCGCCCGAATCGAAATGGCCGACCCCGTCGCCAAGGCCAAGCACAACCCCCGCGTGCTGAACGCGCCGGTTGGGATAAAGCAATTTGCAGCCTACCGCTCCAATCTTCGGCTCGAGCGCCTTATCCGCCAATTCGCAAACCCAGCCGGGTTCGATGATCTCCACGTCATTGTTCAGGAAGATGACAATGTCGCCTCGCGCTTTGGCCGCGCCGAGATTGCAGAGAGCCGAAAAATTGAAGGGGCCGGGCGATTGCAGCAGCGTAACGCGAGGGTCGCCCACCGCAGCCTCAAGAACTTCAAGCGCCCTCGGATCGGCGGTGCCATTATCGACGATGATCAGGTCGAGCCGCGGAAATTCGGTTTCTTGAAGGACGCCGGAAAGCGTGCGGCGGAGGAATTCCGCCCTATCGCGCGTCGGCAGGATGATCGTGACGCTCGCTCCTTGGCGGCGCGCCGATCGAGGCTGGCTCAGTGCGGCCGCCTCTCGCTCGGCGCCGCGCCTTGGCGCCGTCCGCGTCAGCAAGCGCCGGATATGGCGAACTTCGTCCCGCCCCAGATTGTGCAAAGCGCTCTCGACCAAGGTCTCCTCGTCGTTCAAGCCTCGCCTCGAGGGCCATCGACTGCGCATATGAGCGAGCCGTGCCAGCATCAATCGTCCGACGTAGGGCTTCGCCGATTGCAGACGCGGGCTCCAATCCGGCTTGAAGACGGGCGCATCGCCCTCCGACGCCCCAACTTCCTCGTCGCAGTAAAATGCTTGCGCCTCGGGCGCGCCGAGGCAGGCCTCGATGAAACAAGCGAAGGCATGGGGCGCCAGCCGATCCCCCACGCCGATAAAACCAAACAGATCGCCATCGGCTCCAACCGGCCCGAGCCAGTTTGCGCAAGTCCCGACCCGCCTTTCCTCGACCCGCCACGATGCGAGCCGGCTGTTGACGTCCGGATCATCGGAGCGGCCGACGATGCAAAGCGTCCAGCCCTGATAGATCTGGTTTTGCAGCGAGACGAGCGTCTCCTCGATCTGCTGCGGCGTCGCCTCCGCGTCAAGCCGCGCAACAAGTCTGATCGCTGGCGCATTCGACCAGTCTGCGCGGGGCCTCTCGAAGTCCGCGAGGCTGGGGGCCGCCGAAAGTCTGTCCCGATAGGTCGGCCATTGCGCCGCGTTCGAACTTTGCGTCGCCCACCGGAAATTGTCGCGCGCTTCCTCCCGCCATCCAAGAAGCGACGTTCCGATCGCGCTCAAGAAACGGCGTTGGTTCCCCGCCAGACCGAGTTGCAAAACGCCAAGACTCGATAGAGTTTCGATCTCTTCGATGACGAAGCGAAAGGGGCCGGGGCGAGAAACGGGCGATATCCAAACGGCGGTAGCGTCCTCGGGCGCGATCCCGACCCATTCCGCGCGGCCAAGGACAGGGCCGGGGAGGAGATGCCAACCGATCTCCTCCGCGCCGCGCCGAAAGCTAACCTCGGGCCGCGTAGGATCATCGTAGAAAGAGAGCCGATAGCGCATTCGAAACCAGCGCCCCGGCCTGAAGATCGACATTGGTTCGATCGCGAGCCAGGGATTGCGGCTTGACGCAACATAGCTTCCAGCTTCCCCTTCCACATCGGAACATGGGAGCAGGCGGATCATGGGGTTGTTCACGTCCCAACATCATGAAGCGGAGAAGGCGTCCCGCGTCGCCGTGGCGATGCAAGACTTCGCTGGCTGACGCGCATCTTATGGAAAACAGGCATCTTGTCAGGTTTTCGCATCTGATGGAGCCACAAGAATGCGAATCGCTTCCGCATAAACTTCTAGATCTTTTTCGATGAGGGCCCGGGCCGAGCGCATCTCGCGCAATATATCCGCAAAGCCGATCACGGTCTTGCTGGCGGCGAGAGGAAGCTCGGCAAGCGGATCGGGCAAGTCCAGGACCGCCGTGAGAAGATCAAAAAACGAATGCAGATCCGCATGAATGCCGACGACGTCCATTTCCGCCAGCGCGTCGAGCGTGGCTGCGGTCTCCCCCGGCGGCGGCGGATCGAAAGCGTTGGGAGCTGCGAGCTGATAGACGAGCGGATTGTAAAGCAGCGCGCGCATCTCATCGGATGGATGCGACAAGACAGCGTCTAGAGCGCTTGCATCGGTGATATCGACGTCGCGCAAGGCTCCGGCGCAGGTCTGCAACGCAGGCATGAGATCCAGCACCGCGGAGCTCACATCAGGCGATGACGCCCATTTCAAGATAAGCAGGCGTTCGGACAGCTCCTCGAAGGGCTCTCGCAAAAGAATGCCGATCTTGAATCCGCGATCGCGCAAAAGCGGCTCCCATATCCGAAAGAAAATGCGTCCGGATGAGAAAATAGAGTTCGTGAAGGGAATGGCGAAGATTGATCGGGTCGTCTCCTCAGGAAGGAGCTCCATTGACTGATAGGACATCTGGAATTGAGGAGCCAGCTGTTCATCGATGCCCGAGGAGCGGAACAATTGGGTTTCAAGTCGCAGGAACTTTTGCTCCGTCAACGGACCGGTGTTCCGTCGCCGGTAGATTAGGACATTGTTATCCGCATCGATGATTTCCAGCCGCGTGGCGGCGCTCACTCCCGGACAATTGGCTTCGTCGACAATGAAACCGCAGACGCCGGTGTTGTGGAGCCCCTGCTCCTTCAGCAAGGGGCGATAAACGAAGGCCTCCACGACGACATGATGGTCGAAATCAAGATGAACCAAGATCCTCGGCGTTGCGGCCGGATTGTCGGGCATGAGCCAGCCAATAATGCGCTCGCCTACATCTTCGTCGATACTGAACAACATGACGCCTCGGATGGTGCAGGGCCGATCGGATTATCCCTTGAAGCATGTCGGAAAATCTGACCGACCTTTTCGACACGGAAGTCCCGAGCAATCTAGCCTGGGATTGATTAATTCCACATCAGTTTTGCCGAAAATCGGGGCCGCTATTTGGAATTGACGCTTGGCGCAAGAGAGCAAAATAGCGTTTCTCAACGCTCGCCCCAATGATCGCGAATTCCCGCTGTTGTCAGCATGATGATGCTCCACAACCCGAACGCGCATGCGCCAACAAATGCGGTCAACCTGAGCCGGCGAGGAAATTCCGCGGTCGTCGGCATCTTGGGTTCGACAAAGAGCGCGAGATAGACGTGTTGTCGCTCAGCCTCCAGACGCGCGCGCTCATAGCCCGCCTGCGCAATCTCCAGGAGCCGCTCCGAAAAGCGACGCTCCAGTTCTCCCGACTCGAACCGCGCAATTGTTTGAGCAGCGGATTTTACGTCCTCCCGCCGGCTCGTCAGCGCCTCGGTCAAGGCCGCGGTTTGCGATTCGAGCGCCTGGATCTGACTCGCGAGCGCTCGCTGCTGCGGCGCGCTTGCGGACACCACCTTCAAGTTGGCGTCATGCTGGCGCTCCAATGCGAGCTTCTCGCGAATGACGCCCAACAAAGTCGTCGCCGAAGCGTCGATCGCCGACTGCGGATCGACGGTTCCCTCCTGATTTTGCACGTCGCGCAAATTGCGAAGAGCATCTGAATAGCGCAGGCTGGCTCGCTCCAGGTCCTCCTCTGCCAGATAAAGCGCATCGCGGCGCGCGCGGGCCGCGATGCTGTCGATCATCGTCTCCGTTGCTCGCGCGACATCCTTGGCCAGGTCGAACGCGTCTTCCGGAGTGAAGGCTCGCACCCGCACGAGAATTAGCCCGGAGACGCGATCGACATTGACGGCCGTCATCCCTTGCCAATAGGCCCACAGGGCATCCTCGCTTTTTGTCCGGTCGAATTGAGACAGCCAGTCCGCGCGCGCGCTCGAAAACATTGTTCTAAGAGCCGCGCTCCGATCGAGTTCCCGCACGACGTTGCGGCTCCGAAGATAATTTGCCACCACATAGGGCAAACTCCCAATATCGTGCGCATTTCCCCCTCTGGTTAGCGCCTTGACGACATCCTCGTCCCCCCCAAGTTCAGCCGCCGACCTGACGCTGAAGCGAAATTCCACCGCATATTGGTCGGAAGCGATCAAGCCATAATAGAGCGAAGCGGTGAGCAGGGGCCCAAGAACGCAGAGCGCAAACGACAAAATCAGCCATCGCCAGGAGCCGAACTGGTCGATGGGGACTGAAACGCGGCGCAAGTCTTCGCCAAGAATAAAGTGCTCGACCGCATGCGCGCCTGTCGCGCCGGTGGGAAAGCCAGCCGCAGACTTGGGTTCGCGATGCGCGTCGTTCATGCGGCCCTACGATGGATTGGCCAACGCGCCGTTTTCACTTCCCGTGATCCCGCACGCCGACAACGACCAGCATTCCCAGCGACCAGAGGCAGAGCGCGGAGAACAGAACGATCATGATCGTGCCGGCTCGTCTCGGAAATAGAGAGCTCTCCGGCAAGGTTGGGTCCTCTATCGAGACGAGATA
The DNA here is from genome assembly GCF_000746085.1 of Methylocapsa aurea. Taxonomy (GTDB): domain Bacteria; phylum Pseudomonadota; class Alphaproteobacteria; order Rhizobiales; family Beijerinckiaceae; genus Methylocapsa; species Methylocapsa aurea. The sequence continues at coordinate 62,156 of NZ_JQKO01000019.1, forward strand.
GATGTGATGGCGGTTTGCGTCCGCTCGCGCATTGTCCAACAGCCTCTCGGCGAGCATGACCCTTCGCTCGGCTAAATTCCTGTTGACGTCCAATTGATCATATTCGGGCAGAGCCCCGGAAGTGGTCTGCAGGGTGGTATTTTCACTCGTGATCTTGGATTCGAGCCCCGCGATCTGACCTATCAAGGTCTGCCGATTGCCTTGAAGCTCCCTGATGCCCGGCGCGTCGGAGTCAAGCGAGGTGATGGCGCTGTCCAATTTCACTTCGACGTCGATCAAATCGCGCCGCAACTGCGTGATCGTCTCTCCCAAGGATAGCGCCGAGGCGCGTGGGTCGATCAACATCCGCGCATTTCTGAACTGTTCCAGATTCGTCCGGCGCTCGGCGAGGCGGTCTCTTGCGACGACAACTTCGGCCTCGGCGCGTTCGATCGAAGCGGCGCGCATCCGAACCAAGAGCTGGTTCACGACGACGTCGCAGCGTGCGCGAATGGCGGCCGCGACGCGGAGCGACTCCAGTGGCGAGAATGTCCTCACCACGATGGTCACGATGCCCGACGCCGCGTCGACCGAGACCTGGACTGCGTTGCGCCAATAGCGGAGAAGCGCCTCGGGCGCTTCGCTTGGCTCGAACCTCGCCCACCAGTCCGCCTTCGAATTGCTGAATATGGCGCGCAGATCGATCTCTCGCGCGAGATCGTCGATCATCGAACGGCTTTCGATATAATCGGCAATGATGTAGGCGTCTTGATTTACGTTCAAGCCCGCCAAGGCGCCCAAGCCCGACGCCGCCAATGCATCGCGGCCGGGAATGAGTTCGGTCGCGCCGCGCACCGCAAATCGCGTTTCGGAAAGAAATTGATCCGACGCCAGAAAGCCAAAATAGGCGATGCTTACAAGGAAAGGAAGGACGACGCAGGCGATAAAGCTCCGCCGAAGCCAAGGCGAATTCGCATCGGTCTCGAGGCCCTCATAGGAGGCGCCCGATGGCGCGGCAATTGCTCGGCGCGCAATGTTTCGGGCCTTGTCGACGACTCCATTCAGCCCCTGCAAACCGCGCTCAACGCCCTCCCGCAGGACAAGCGCATTCGAGCCGAGGCTCAGCGAGAGAAGCCGCTTGACGCCGGGCTCTTTAGGCTTGTCGCGCGCCATTCTTCACAATCGCCTCGAAGCGCACGTAAATTCGCGGTCCGGCCGCTGAGGCATCGAGCATTTGGGCGGCATGCAACCGGCGGGTCAATGAAAATGTCATCATCTAAATACATCGAGATCTTGCGCCAAGATCTTGGGCTGAAACGCCAAATCGCCAACCCTGCCCGCCAAGCCGCAGGCGTGTTAAAAAACAAACGCCAAAAGTCCGCGATTCGCTATCGGAGCGCACCATCTTGTGTGATCAAATCTTGGCGATTTCGTGGCGGAAGCCGCCCGGCGTCGCGCTCGGGGCGTCGTCAAGGCGCGCAGGGGCCGTTTGACGACAGGCCATTTCTTGATCGCAATAATATTGCGATGACAGCCCTTAGCGGCAATGGCTCAATTTGACGCGGCGTGACAATATTGCTCGACCGGTACACAATCTAACGATGCCGCCAGCATATCTAAAGCCGCTTTCATCGATCAACGCCTTGTGGAGGTGGTGGCTCATCGCCCGCAGCCGGATATTCGACGCGGAGTGGTACAAGGCCAATTACCCCGATGTCACCGACGACTGGGACTGCATCTCCCACTATTTGCAAAAAGGCGCCAGCCAAAGGCGCCGGCCGCACCTTCTCTTCGACCCGGCCTGGTACGAGTTGGTGCGCGGATCAAAACGACGCGACGCGAATCCGCTGATCGATTACATACTCTATGGCGCGGCGGATGGAGTCGAGCCATCCCCTTATTTTTCGACGCCATTCTATCGGAAGATCAGCGGCGGAACAGGTCGCCTGACTCCGCTCGGGCATTTCGTGGCGTGTGGATCGTCGCGCGGCTTGGCGCCAACGCCGCTGTTCGACCGGCGTTGGTACCTTGACAATAATCCGGACGTACGGCGAGCGGGATTCGACCCTTTTCTCCACTTTGTCGCATCGGGGGCCAAAGAAGGGCGTTCGCCGAGCCCGCTTTTTGACTCGGCCTGGTACAGAATGAAAAACGCCGACGCCCGGGACGAGGGCTGCGAGCCCTTGCATCATTACCTCTTGCTGGGCGCCGTCGAAGGTCGCAAACCATCGCCCGCCTTTGACGCCGATTTCTTCGTGGCCAGCGCCTTGGACCAAGGAGCGATGCGTAAAACCGCCCTAGCGTCATATGCCGCGCAAGAGCGCAAGGAATGGCGCAGCACGCATCCAATTCTTCCCCCGCCCGCGTCCGCAACCGCTTATTTCGAAGCGCTTCCGTGGCGACGGACGCAAGCCAAGGAGAACGCGCCGGAAGCGCCCTTCCGCGTCGTGATCATCGACGTCGACGGGGAGGCGAAGCCTCGGCCGAACACGGTCGATCGACACTTGCGCATTCTCGCTGCGCTTCCCGGCCTTGACGTTCACCTTGTGACCGACGCCCTGAGGGAGGCGACGCCGGAGGAAGTCGCGGTCATCGACCTTGCGCATCCAGATCTTGCTGGCATCGATCATCGAATGGTTCTGGATCGTCTGCTGCGCGCCCTCAGATTCCGCGACCCTGGGGGGCTTGTCGTCGAAGCGGCTTGCGCGATCGCTCCGTTGGCTGAGATCTGCGCGGAGTTGCAGGTTCCGCATCACGATCTCGCGGCTCATGCGCCAGGCTGCGCCGCCGAATGGATCGACGTCCTCGCCCGCAAAGCGAATTATCGCTTGGTCCCCGAGCCGACCATTTCCGTGATCGTGCCAAACTTCAACCATGCGCGTTGGCTTGACGAACGCATCGCCTCGATCTTGGCGCAGAGACGGGCGGCCGACGAAATAATTTTTCTGGACGACTGCTCAAGCGACGAGAGTCTGCGGCGCGCAAGAGCATGGCGGGCAAAATCCCCGATACCCTTTTCAATCCTTGCAAATGAGACCAACAGCGGCTCGCCGTTCAAGCAATGGGCGAAAGGCATCGAGCGCGCGAGGGGCGATCTGATCTGGATCGCAGAGAGCGACGATTGGTCCTCTCCCCGTTTCCTCGAGCAGATGGCTCCGCTCTTCATGGACCCGCAGGTGACCATGGCCTATTGCGACTCCGAAGTGATTGGCGCCGACGGAGAAATTCTCTCCAGATCCTACCGCTTCTATACGGACTCGTTGAGCGAGAAGAAGTGGTTGACCGCCTACGTAAACCGCGGCGAGCAGGAAATTGCTGAGGCTCTTGCGATCAAGAACACGATCCCCAATGTAAGCGCCGCATTATTTCGCCGCGCGACCCTTGCCGGCTGCATCGACTCGCTGCCCGGCTTTAGCTATTGCGGCGACTGGTGGACCTATGTCAACGTTCTGCGCGAAGGCAAAATCGCCTATCGCCCACAGGCCTTGAACAAGCATCGACAGCATGTGTCGCATGGCGTGACGCAGACTGGCGAGCGCGAAATCCGCGCGGTCGAGGAAGCGATCGCGATCAAGCTCTCAGCTTTCAACGCGCGACAGTGCGATGCTTCGATTATCTGGACAAGCATCGCCCAGACCGTCTTCGAATATGAAATTCGATCGAAGTCCGTCGCGATAGCACGACCCTCCTTCGTAATGAACAAAGACTTGGCCCCCTCGATCGAAAAACTCGCGTTCTTCCTCGCAAAGAGAGGCTACAAATACCCTGACGAGGACGGCCGTCTTGCAGCTTTTGTCCGTGGTCTTGCCGTGGACTCTATCATCCTTCAACAATCAGAGCGCGAAGAGTTCGTGCATCTTGTGCTCAGGCAAGTGCGAGCCGTTCGGACCTGCCACACAAATTGACGAGGATCGTCGCCGCCCCAAGCAGATAGGTCCGCCTCCACCGAAGTCCATAGCAGCGTCCATGGCAAGACAACGACGTGGACGGCCGGGCGTGCGTGGGCGGGACAAGTGTTTGGATCGAGTTCGCAACCACCCTCAGCCGGTTTTTTGTCGTTGTGGCGGCGATCAGCATACCGATCACTGGTGGTTGACGAGGGGCTTGCCGCGCCTATCGCCGGCGAACAACCGACGCTGCGGCGCGACAATCAAGGCGAGAATCCGCATCGCCTCTGCAGCGCCGTCCTCTTTCTCATTGTCGCGCAGCGCGGACTCAATATTTGGCGACGACAGGACCTGGAGCCCAGGAATCGAACTTATAGCTGAAGCCCACTTGGACTTGGCTTTCACTCAAATGATGCCGCGCGGCTGGCAAGCTAGCAAGCGTCACGAATGGGAAATCGGTGAAATGGCCGAAATCTGAATAGCGATATTCCGCTCGCACCGACCAATTATTTGTGACGGCATATTCGAAGCCGCCGCCGACGGTCCAGCCGGCGCGCGTTTTCGAAATATTTTCGGACAGGAAGAAGGGCGCGCCAAGCCAATAGTTATTCTTGATGCCGGTGAAAGCGGCGCCGCCGGTGGCGTAAAGGAGAATGCGGTCGAAGGCGATGCCGGCGCGGGCGCGGATCGACCCTTGAATCTCAGCGCGGGTATCAACCGTAAGGGGGGGATGGCCGAGGTGAAGGAAGCCGGGCTGCCCGCCCAAGGAAACACTTTTGCTCATGCTCGCGCCGTCGACCGATCCTTCGAGACCGATCACCCATTGGCTGATCTGGAGATTGTAGCCGATATGAGCGCCGCCGATCACCCCTTGCGGGCTGGTGTTGGCGGGGAAAAAGGTTCTGTCGGGGTCAAGCGTGGTAAAATTTGTTTTGTCGCGGCCCCAGGCATAGCCGATCTGGCCGCCGAGATAGACGCCAGTCCAGGTAAAGATCGGAACTGGCGGCAGATAGACCGGTGGGGGCTGACGCGAGGGAAGATCCGCCGCAATCGCAGCCGATCCACTGAGAGCTACGGCGCTAACCGTTGCCAGAAAAAATTTATGATACATGACAATTGTCCTTCGCGCGAAAATCAATGAGCTTAAAGAATAGGTCATGGCGAATGAGAGCCATATCGAAATCAGCGTTAAAGACCCGAAATTCCGGGCGCTGTGGCTTATCCGTAACAGGAATGGAGAACAGACTCGGCATCGTGTTTTCCTCCATTGCGCGGTACGGCGTCGAACTCTTGCGCGCGTTTTTCGCGTCGCTGCACGTCGAGCCCGCCGACCCTGCTCCCCGCCGGGCGCTACATTCAAGAGGGCGACATAGGTGTGCGGCTGCGGGTCCCCCGCGATCTTCAAGGTGACCAGTTCGGTGTGAGCTTCGGCGGCCTTAGGGTCGATCCGAGACGCCTCCACCGTTGGCCCCCGTTGGCGTAAGGGTCCCGGCGCGGAGGTCCCTTTAGCCCGCCGGCGGGACGTCCCGGCGCCCAGAGAGCTGGAGGGCGAAGCTAGGATCGCCCGCGCTGACGACGTATAAGGCGATCGCATGGCTCGCGAACGCGGGCGCCAAAAAGGGGGACGGACGTGACGGATGAGGTTATTGTGAAGGATAGCAATGGCGCGGAGCTTGCCGATGGCGACGCCGTGACGCTCATCAAGGATTTGAAGGTGAAAGGCACGTCCGAGACGCTGAAGCGCGGCACTTTGGTCAAGAACATTCGTCTCACAGGCAAACCCGGCGAAATCGAGTGCAGCACCAAGCAGGTGAAAGGCCTCGTGCTCAGAACCGAATTCCTGAAAAAGGCGTAGCCCTCAGCGGCCTTTCAGGCCGCCCCGCGCTCATTTTTTAAAGCTCTTCGCCTCACGCCTGCGCCCTTTGCGGCCTCTCAACTGGCGCTTCATTTACGAGTCATCGGCAGCCGGACATCGCCCAAACCAAGAGCTCCATCGCGAGCTTTGCAAAATGCGCTGGAAAACTGGTAGGAAGCAAGTCTTTCATCGCGCCTCAATAAAACCGGATGGTAGGAAAAGGGCGCGGGCTGTTCAAAGAGCGGAGACAGAACATGAGCGACCTGGACGAGGTGACGAAATCCCTTCTCGCCGACTCGGCGGAGATCGAGAGATTAGCCGAAAACACTGTTCGCGCGGCTGAGGGGCGCAGGCCGTTGCCGACGCCGCTCAAGGATTATCTGACAAAGATCGGCGAGCTGACGACGCTCTGCGAGGAAGTAATCGCCGATCATGCCGAGCCAGCATTGGCCAAACAAACATCAGCCGCGCTGGCGACGGCGCTCGGCGCCATCCGAATCGGCATCGACAGCTTGGTCGTTTATCAGGCCCTCGAAGGCACGACTTACTCTACGACGACAGTGGCCAATGACTAGGGGGTCGAGCGAAGCGGATGCTGGCGGGCGTTAAGAAAATACAATAACATGAAAAGATAGAGATGCCTTCTGATTCCACGGCATCCGAAGCGCTCTAATGTTGACGGGAGCATCGGGCGCCGAGCGCCGCGGCCTAGGCGGTGGGCGGCGGCGCCCCACGCTCGGCCACTTGGCGCTAGGGCTTTGGTGGGATCAGGCGCTGGCTGCGGGCGGGGGCTGCGGCGCATTGGCGGCCACGGCGCCGGCGAGAGCATTGCGAAGCGCTTGTTCCTTGGCGTCGTCGAGGGACGTCTTGAGCACGACGCCGCCATAGTCCTTGATCTGATCGAGCACCTTATCCGCCGTCATTTCCTTGATGAGCACGAACAAGGCGGCATTGCCGGGCTGGATGCTTTCGGCGATGTCTTTCATGAACTTGTCATTGATGCCGAAGTCCGTCAGCGCGCCGCCCAATGCGCCGCCCGCCGCCCCTAAAGCCACGCCGAGAATCGGATTGAGGAAAATCACGCCGACCAACAAGCCCCAGAAACTGCCCGAGGCGGCGCCGGCCGCCGTTGTGTTGACGACCTGGTGCAGTTGGATCCGGCCATCTGCTGATTTGGTGGCGACGACAGCGTCCGAGAGTTTGATCAGATATTCCTTCTGCAAATCAAACAGGCGGTTTCGCACCTCCTCTGCTTTTTCCTGGGACGGATAGACAATGACGATGAGATCGGACATTGTAGGTTACCCCGCTTGCAAATGAGCCTTATCGGCAATGTAGAATGCGCTGCCCGCCGCGCTTTTTCAAGCCGCCGATCAGCGCAGCGGGTCCGAAAGGCAAGCAATAT
>NZ_JQKO01000020.1 GCF_000746085.1 Methylocapsa aurea
TCCTTCGCCCCTGAATTCCAGACCTATTGGATGCGCATCCTCTACATCGAAGAGCCCGTCGAACTGATCTCCTTCCTCGCGATCGTCGGCTATCTCTGGAAGACCCGCGACAAGGACCTCGCCAATGTCGCCCCCCGCGAAGAACTGCGCCGCATCTTCTACCTGTTCAACTGGTTGATCGTATACGCCATCGCGATCTACTGGGGCGCCAGCTACTTCACCGAGCAGGACGGCACCTGGCACCAGACGGTCATTCGCGACACCGACTTCACGCCCAGCCACATCATCGAATTCTATATGAGCTACCCGATGTATATCATCATGGGCGTCGGCGGCTTCATGTATGCCCGCACCCGCCTGCCGCTGTTCGGCCTGAAGGGCTACTCGATCGCCTATCTGATGCTGTTCGTCGGCCCGTTCATGATTTTCCCGAACGTTGCGCTCAATGAATGGGGCCACACGTTCTGGTTCATGGAAGAACTGTTCGTTGCTCCGCTGCATTGGATGTTCGTCTTCTTCGGCTGGTTCACCCTCGCCATCTTCGGCGTCGTCCTGCTGATCCTCGGCCGGATCCAGGAGCTTTGCGCCGGCAATGAAGACGTCCTCGGCCTCGAGCCGGCGGAATAAGCAAACAAGCGCCGGCGGCGGCGATCTCAACGATCCGAACCGCCAGCGTCCGGCCAGGCAATCCGTCATTTCTCGAAGACTTATTTCTCGATGAATGGCTGGTTCCCGCGCCGTGCGGTCAAGTCTGCCATCAACTGACGCTTGCTCCAGTAATCCGGCGATTGAGTCCGGTGGGGCAATAGGGAGGATAGTAAATGTTTAGTCGTAAACCAACTCTGGCTGGGTCCGGTCCCGTGACCGAATCGATCTCGGCATCGCCGGGCATCGAGGGCGGCGCAGGGGCCAATGCGCCAGCGCGCGCGGCGGACGCCGGCGCAATCGCTGGCGGCGCTCCGAGGGCCGTAGCCGAATCGCCGTTCAATTCCAAAGCTGAAGCCGCTGGACTCGTCAGAAGCGCTGACATAATCCTGTTGGTCGTTCTTTTCTTGGTCACCCTTGGCGGCTATCATATTCACGCCATGCTTACGATGGGCGACTGGGACTTCTGGATCGACTGGAAAGACCGCCGTTTTTGGCCAACGGTTCTCCCGATCATGTTGGTCACCTTCCCCGCCGCCGCCCAGTACTTCTTCTGGAACCACTTCAAGCTTCCGTTCGGCGCGACGTTCCTGATCCTCGCCCTTCTCGTCGGCGAATGGATCAATCGCTACACCAACTTCTGGGGCTGGACCTATTTCCCGATCAGCTTGGTGTGGCCGACCTCGCTCGTCCCAATGGCGCTTTTCCTCGATCTCGTGCTTTTGCTTAGCGGCAGCTTCATCGTCACGGCAATCGTCGGCGCGATGGGCTTTGGTTTGCTGATGTATCCCACCAACTGGCCGATCCTTGCTCCCTACCATCAGGCGACCGAGCAATATGGCTTGCTCATGTCCCTCGCCGACCTGATTGGCTTCCACTACGTCCGGACGTCGATGCCTGAATACCTCCGGATCGTCGAGCGCGGCACGATGCGCACCTTCGGTAAGGACGTCGTCGCGGTCGCGGCCTTCTTCTCCGGCTTCGTCTCCATCCTGGTTTATTTCTGGTGGTGGTACGTGGGCAAGCTTTTCTCGACCACGAAATTCACCAAAGCAGTCTAACGCGCCTGCCGAAAAGTCCAGCAAGGACTGGTTGAATATAAAAATTGCCACGGCTCGGCCGTGTGGGAGATTGTAAATGAAAACAACACTGTTTAGTTCACTGGCGAGTCACGCCAAACGCCAGGCCGGGAGGCTTTGGGCTTTGGGTTTGGCGGTCGGACTCGTCGCGACAATGGGTATGACCGCCGGTCCGGCCGATGCCCATGGCGAGAAGTCGCAGGCGGCGTTCCTTCGCATGCGCACGCTGAATTGGTATGATGTGAAATGGTCGAAGACGAGCCTCAACGTCAACGACAAGATGGAAATCACTGGTAAGCTCCATATCATGGAAGCTTGGCCCGTCGCCGTCGCCAAGCCTGAAGTCGCCTTCCTCAACGTCGGCGAACCGGGACCAGTGTTCATCAGAGAAGGGTCGTTCATCGGCGGTAAATTCGCGCCGAGGTCGCTTTCGCTCGAATTGGGCAAGACCTACGAGTTCAAGATTCTGCTCAAGGCCCGTCGCGAAGGCCGGTGGCATATTCACACCCAGTTGAGCGTCGAGACCGGCGGTCCAATCGTTGGCCCCGGCCAGTGGGTTGAAATCAAGGGCTCGATGGCCGATTTCACCGATCCCGTGACCTTGCTCAATGGCGAAGTCATCGATCTTGAGACCTACAAGATCGCCAACATCTACTGGTGGCACTTGTTCTGGATCATCGTTGCGGTGGTCTGGATTGGTTACTGGTTCCGCAAGCGGGGCTTCATCGGCCGCTATGTCTTCGTGGCGTCCGGTAAGGGTGACGAGCTGATCACCCCTCAAGAGCGCACGGTTGGCGCGGCGGTCCTTGCTGCGACTCTGTTGACCGTCATCATTTCCTACGCGATCACGGCCAGCGAATTTCCGCGCACAATTCCGTTGCAGGCTGGTAACTTGAGAGGCATCGAGCCGCTTCCCACGGTCGAAGCGCCGATCAAGGTCGTCTACCAGAGAGGCACCTATAAAGTGCCGGGCCGCGAACTCGTCGCGACCTACAAAATCACCAACACGGGCAAGGAGCCCCTGCGGATCGGTGAATTCGCCACCGCCGGCCTTCGCTTCCTGAACCCCGACGTCTATACGACGAAGATCGAGTATCCGGACTATCTCCTGGCCGACAAGGGCGTTACGCTGAGCGATAACGCGCCCATCGCGCCCGGCGAAACGAAGGAAATCACAGTCAAGGTTCAGGACGCCCGTTGGGATACGGAACGTCTGGCGGACTTGGCCTATGACGTCGACAGCTCGTTCGCTGGCCTCCTGTTCTTCTTTACGCCCAGCGGGACCCGCTACGAAATCGAAGTCGGCGGACCGGTTATTCCGGAATTCCTTCCGATCTGAGCGCGATCGCTTCAGTGCATCGTAGAATGTGATTGAAAAAAGACTTTCCCCCGCTGGAGCCAAGCCGCGCCGGCGGGGGAAATAGCTTAAGGAGGCTAACGCAAAAATCATGCGCGGAGCGTGCGCGGTTTTCCTGATCCTCGGTTTCCTCGTCTCCGGCGCGCAGGCGCATGGCGGATTGAGCATAGACAAGGATCAATGCATGTTAAGGATTGGTCCGGACCTTATGCATTTCACCGGGTACCAGCCTCTCCAGACGACGCAGATGTTCTGCGAGGACATTCCTTCAGTTGGCGCCACGGTCATAGTTCTTGACGCCGTGGATTCCGAACTTCGGGACATGACCACCGAAGTCCGCATCATCAGGGACGTCGCTGCGCGGGGGATGACGGGACGGACGGGGGTTTTAAGGGACGATGAATTGTCGAGCGATTATCTGGACCCGCTCACAGTGTCCTATCTGCCGCCCAAACGCTATCCCACTGGCACATTGCATTTCGAGCATGTCTTCCAAGAGGCCGGCGCCTATATAGGCATTGTCACGGCCAGAAACGATCATGGTCAGTACTATGTCTCCCAGTTCCCTTTCTCGGTTGGTCGAAGCTGGGTGAAAATCGGGGGCTATTACGCCCTCTTGGTCATAGGCATCGTCGGCGCGCTTTTCCTTTATTGGAAATTAGGCCTAGCGCAAGGCTGGGCTCCCGCGACGAAGACCTCGAATAAGCGGTTGCACTAGAGCATGACGCCACAGAGATGCAGATATTTTGCTTTAAGTAGGCGCCAGCGGCGAGCGCTTCCCGATCCGATGGAGTCAGCTGATCGAAAAAGGATCGCTCAGAATCCAGAGATTGGAGCATGCCTGAAGGCATGCCGTGGTCCCGGTCATTCATGATGACCGTAAACCATGCTATCGGGTAGGCATCCGGCTCCGTGGTCGGCGTTGAGCTTTTTGGAAGACGTAATTGGATCGCCCCTGACAGAAATTGCGTTGTCGTCGCCTTGGCCGGATCTTCCCGCGCCGCTGCCATCGAAGCGCTGAGCTGCGTTTTCCTCAATTCCGACGTGACTAGCGCCGTCGCGCCAATGCTAGGCGCCTGGCTGGTTTCGGATCGGAAAAATTGTCTCCTGAACGACTGAGTTGGTCCATGAAGATTAAACTGCCTCCCCTCATTCATAATTTCATCGGCGTCATGGAAGGCGATGTCGGTCCGGAGGTTTTGCCAAAGTCAAATTCGTTCTTGGTGGCGAGCCTAGGCTTTTTCGCGCTGGTCGAGTTTGGCGTCCGTCTCCTCACTCATTCGGCGATCGGCGCAGTGGGGATTGGCGTCAGCGCCACGGTGTTTTTGATCATTGTCGCCGCAATCAGTGCGCGCCTTCTCGGACGCAATGAGCGGCTGGTTCAGACGCTCATTGCGTTGGCGCTAGCCGGAGCCATCGTGGCGCTCGTTAATTTTGTTTGTCGCACCTTTCTCAAGGTCGGGTTTCATCTGATGCTTGAGGACGAGGCGCCTGTCGAGTCCATAACAAATTTTCTTCTCTTTCCAATATTCCTGTGGAATATTATAGTATATGCGGTGATCTTTCGCCGCGCTTTTCCCATCGGGACATTGTTGGCGTTTGGTCTATCCTTCAGCTGCGTTTTGATGCTGTTCTTTGAAATTCCCCACTTCTTTAAATGACCAGGCAGGAATCGTCGACGGATAGCCGGGCGATGCTCGGATTTGCTTCTAGGAGCGATATCCTTGTTTCGCCAACAAGGATGGGCGCCTTATCCCGCGTTGGACTAAGCCCGCGGCGCGTCGCGGTCCTTCGTCCCATCCGCGGCGTATGGGGACGCAAGTTCGGCCCGATCTCTGGCGCTTGAGGCAGCTTCAAGGACAATCGAGGCTTTGGCGAAAACGCAGAAGGCTTCTCCTCTGGATTTGCTGCGTTTCTTGTCGCCGGATTCTCTAAACCGGCCGCCGCCGCCGCTCTTTCGGTGGCCGCTTGGCTCCAAGAAGTCGCATTTTTTGGGCAGATCGAGTATTTTGACCGTCAATGCGCCTTGCGCCCATGGGTCTGAAATCTGTGCGGTAGGGAAAACGGCAAGACAATTGCGTCGAAAGCGGCAACCGCGTTTCGCCCGAATCAAATGCTCTCTCTCAAGGCGTTTCCCAAACTGCGGCGCATCGCCGGCCCGGGCCTCATGACGGGCGCGGACTTGGCGGTTCGGCGCAATGCATGGTTTCCAGCGGCGGGACATGCCGCAGCCCGATGGTAGCGAGTGCCTATGGCCCGAATTCGTCGTCTATTGGTCGCCAACCGATCCGAGATCACAATCCGGGTTTTCCGCGCCGCCACCGAACTGGGGATTCGAACGGTGGGGGTCTATGCGGAAGAGGATAAGCTTTCGCTCCATCGCTTCAAGGCCGACGAAGCCTATCAGATTGGCGTTGGCAAGGGGCCGCTTGACGCCTATCTGTCGATCGACGAGGTCATCCGCGTCGCCCGGGACGCGAAGGTCGACGCGATCCATCCAGGCTATGGCTTTCTATCGGAAAGCCCCGAATTCGCCGAAGCTTGCGCCGAAGCCGGCGTCATTTTCATCGGTCCGTCGCCGCAGACCATGCGCGATCTCGGCAATAAGGTCGCGGCCCGGAACCTTGCGGCGTCCTGTGGCGCCCCCGTCATGCCGGCGAGCGGGCCGCTGCCCGAGGCGCCTGACGAAATCAAACGCCTCGCGCGAGAGATCGGCTATCCGGTCATGCTCAAAGCCTCCTGGGGCGGCGGCGGGCGCGGCATGCGGCCGATCGAGAGCGAGGACAAGCTTCTTGACGCCGTGCTCAGCGCAAAGCGCGAGGCCAAGAACGCCTTTGGCAAGGACGAGGTCTATCTCGAAAAGCTGGTGCGCCGGGCCCGCCATGTCGAAGTTCAGCTTCTTGGCGACATGCACGGGAATCTCGTGCATCTCTTTGAACGCGATTGCTCGATTCAGCGCCGGAACCAGAAGGTCGTCGAGCGGGCTCCCGCGCCCTATCTCGACGATGCGACCCGCCAGGGCCTTTGCGATGCGGCGCTGAAAATCGGCCGCGCGAGCCACTATGTCGGAGCCGGCACTGTCGAGTTCCTGATCGACACCGACACTGGCGCTTTCTATTTTATCGAAGTCAATCCGCGCATCCAGGTCGAGCATACCGTGACGGAAGTGGTGACCGGCCTCGATATCGTGAAGGCGCAGATCCGCATCGCCGAAGGCAAGCGCATCGGCAAGCCGGAAGAGACCGGCATTCCGCGGCAGGAGGACATCCGCCTCTCGGGGCACGCCTTGCAGTGCCGGATCACCACGGAAAATCCGGAAAATAACTTCATTCCTGACTATGGACGGATCACCGCCTATCGCGGGGCTATGGGCTTTGGCATTCGCGTCGATGGCGGCACGGCCTATTCGGGGGCGATCGTGACACGGTTTTACGATCCGTTGCTCGAGAAGGTCACAGCTTGGGCGGCGACGCCGGAAGAGGCGATCGCCCGGATGGATCGGGCGCTGCTCGAATATCGCATCCGCGGGGTCGCGACGAATCTCGCCTTCTTGCATAATATCATCAACCATCCGCGCTTTGTCGCCAATGATTATACGACGCGTTTCATCGACGAGACCCCTTCGCTGTTTGATTTCAAGAAACGCAAGGACCGGGCGACGAAGCTGCTCACCTGGATCGTCGACGTCACGGTCAATGGCCATCCCGAAACGCGGGGCCGCGCCCGTCCGCCGGTAACAGCGCGCCCGCCGATAGCCCCGCAATTTCCTGTCGCAGCCGCGATCGCTCCCGGAGCGCGCCAGCTTTTTGAAACGCTTGGGCCGAAAAGCTTTGCGCAATGGATGCGCAATGAGGAGCGCGTGCTCGTCACCGACACCACCATGCGGGACGCGCATCAGTCGCTCATCGCCACGCGCATGCGCACCCGCGACATAGCGGCGGCCGCTGAGGCCTACGCCAAAGGGCTGCCTCAGCTTCTCTCGCTCGAATGCTGGGGCGGCGCGACCTTCGATGTCGCGATGCGGTTTCTGTCCGAAGATCCTTGGGAGCGGTTGGAGCTCGTGCGCGCGCGGGCGCCAAACCTTTTGACGCAAATGCTGCTGCGCGGCGCCAATGGCGTCGGCTACACCAATTATCCCGATAATGTCGTGAAATATTTCGTCCGCCGCGCCGCCGCCGGCATAGATCTTTTCCGCATTTTCGATTGCCTCAACTGGGTCGAGAACATGCGCGTCGCGATCGACGCCGTGGTGGAGACCGGCAAGCTCGCCGAAGGCGCAATCTGCTATACCGGCGATATCCTCGATCCCGACCGGGCGAAATTCTCGCTGAATTATTATGTCGGCGTCGCCAAGGAACTGGAGCAGGCCGGCTGCCACATCCTCGCGATCAAGGACATGGCCGGCCTGTTGATGCCGGCCGCCGCGCGGGTTCTGGTCAAGGCGTTGCGCGAAGCCGTCGGCCTGCCGCTGCATCTTCATACCCATGACACCTCCGGGATTTCCGCGGCGACGGTCCTCGCCGCCGCCGACGCCGGAGTCGATGCGATCGACGCCGCGATCGATTCGATGTCGGGCACGACTTCGCAGCCCTGCCTCGGCTCCATCGCCGCCGCCTTGCGGCACAGTCCCCGCGACACCGGCCTCGATCCGGAGGCTATTCGCCAGCTCAGCTTCTATTGGGAGGCGGCGCGGGCGCAATACGCCGCCTTCGAGAGCGATTTGAAAGCCGGCACGTCCGAAGTTTATTTGCACGAAATGCCGGGCGGCCAATTCACCAATCTCCGGGAGCAGGCGCGCGGGCTCGGCCTCGAATCGCGCTGGCATGAGGTCGCCAAGGCCTATCGCGCGGCCAATGATCTTTTCGGCGACATCGTCAAGGTGACGCCCTCATCTAAGGTCGTCGGCGACATGGCGCTGATGATGGTCTCGCAGAATCTAACGCCGGAAGACGTGCTCGATCCCAAGCGGGAGATCGCCTTTCCGACCTCCGTCGTCGAGATGTTGAAGGGCGACCTTGGCCAGCCTCCGGGCGGCTGGCCGGCGCCGGTGCAGGAGAAAGTGCTGAAGGGCGAAAAGCCGATCAATGGTCGCCCCGGCGCCCTTTTGCCGCCTGCCGATCTCGCCGCCGCGCGGGCGGAGGCCGAAAAGGCGTGCGGGCGTCATCTTACCGACGACGAGCTTGCCTCTTATCTGATGTATCCGAAGGTTTTCACGGAATTTTCCGCCACCGTCCGCCGTTTTGGACCGGTGTCGGTGCTGCCGACGCCGGTGTTTTTCTATGGGATGCAACCGGGCGACGAGATCGCGATCGAGATCGAACCCGGCAAGACGCTCGTGCTGCTCTTGTTGACGATCGGCGAGACCGATGACGAGGGGCAGGTCAAGGTTTTCTTCGAGCTGAACGGCCAGCCGCGCATCATCAAGGTCCAGAACCGTTCCGCGCATGTCAAAGTCGTCGCGCGCCGCAAGGCGGAGGAGGGAAACGATTGCCATGTCGGCGCGCCAATGCCGGGGGCGGTCTCGACGATCGCGGTGCGCCAGGGCCAGGAGGTGAAGGCAGGCGATATTGTCGCGACGCTCGAAGCGATGAAGATGGAGACTGCGCTCCATGCCCCGCGCAATGGCAAGGTCACGGAAATTCTGGTCGCGCCGGGCGCCCAGATCGACGCCAGGGATCTTTTGATGGTGTTGGAGTGAATGCCTTTGTTAGGGTCCCGGAAAGCCTCGCGGAACGCGAAAGCTGGTCTTTAGAATGTACTCCTGGTTGAGGGCGCCCTTGCGCCAACGGCTCTATTGAGGCAGATGATTCAAAGGCGGTAGCGGCGGCCGAGGGATCCTTGCTCATGGGTGCGACTGATCAGGGCGATGCGCCCATTGTAGAGCCGAAGCCTGACGACGAAGGTCCGGACATGACCCTTCGCGCCTTGGAGCAGCGCATCCGGCAGCAGGAAATCCTGGCGGAGCTTGGCGTATCGGCGCTCCAGGGCGCTGCGCTGGATCAACTGCTGACGGACACCGTGCAACTCACCGCTGAAGGCCTGCGCGCCGAGTTTTGCAAGGTGCTCGAACTGATTCCATCGGAAAACCGCTTCCTCGTTCGTGCGGGCGTGGGTTGGAATCCGGGCATCATCGGCGTTGCGAGCGTCGGCGCGGACCTCGCTTCTCCCGCAGGATTCGCCCTGCGAACCGGCAAACCCGTCATTTCGAACCATCTCGAGAACGAAGAGCGATTTAGGACGCCCGAAATACTTCAGCAGCACGGCGTCCGTCGCGCCATGAACGTCATTTTGCAGGGCGACGGAAGGCCGTTCGGGGTTTTAGAGGTCGACAGCCGTTCTGAAAACGAATTCGTGGAGCACGATCTCGCGTTCTTGCAGGGCGCGGCCAATATTCTAGGCATGGCGATCGAGCGGGAGCGACACGAGCGCAGACTCAAGGCAGCGCTGAAGCGAGATCAGGTGCTTCTTAAAGAGATGAATCACCGGGTCAAGAACAGCCTGGCGATCGTCGGGAGCATGCTGCACCTTCAAGCCAGAGAAGTCGGCAATGAGGAACTGGCGGGACATCTGAATGAGGCGTCGCGACGGGTGGCGGCTGTTGGGAGAGCTCATGACCAGATCTTCTACGGATCAGACGTAGAGCGGATGGACATTGGCAAGTATATTCAAGCGGTTTGCAAGGATTTGGATGAGAGCGTCCTCCACTGCGACGTTTCCACCGACGTGGAGGAGGGAATTGAGATTTCGACCGACAGGGCCATCGCGACTGCGATGATCGTCAATGAGCTCATCGCGAACGCCGCTAAATACGCGTATCCAAATCAATCTGGCGGAACGATCTTCATCAAGGTTTCCCGTTCAGGAGAGAGGGATTTTGCCGTCGCTGTTCGCGATCAAGGCGCCGGACTGCCCGCAAACTTCGCGCTTAATAGCGCCAAGGGACTGGGCATGCGCATTATCACTTCCTTTGCGCAGCAATTGAACGCAACCATTGCGGTGCGTCCTCAAAATCCCGGGACGGAATTCGCGGTTTGCATTCCGCTCGGGGTCCCATCCACCCGGTAGACCATCACCGACTCATCGGTTCTTTGCCCCCGAATGGGGGCGGGCCGCCTTCTGACTCTCGATCCGGTACGGATGGGCCGGATAAACGCCCAGAATTTTCAACTCCTTGCAGAAAAACGCGAGTTCCTCCAGCGCCCCCGCGAGTGCCGGCTCCTCGGGATGGCCATCGACATCGGCCAGAAATTGGGTGGCGGTGAATTCGCCTTCGACCATATAGCTTTCGAGCTTGGTCATATTGACGCCATTGGTGGCGAAGCCGCCGAGCGCCTTGTAGAGCGCCGCCGGCACATTGCGGACCCGGAACACAAAGCTCGTCACGGTTGGCTCCGCCCTGGGCCGCGCCCATTTGGGGCTTTTCGAAAGCACGACGAAACGCGTGGTGTTATGCGGCTCGTCCTCGATGTCGGCTTTGAGCACGTCGAGCCCGTAGATCTCGGCGGCCAGACTTGTCGCGATCGAGGCGCGCGACGCGTCGCCCCATTCCGCCACCTCCCGGGCGGAGCCCGCGGTGTCGCCCGTCACATGCGCCGCAAGGCCCAGCTTGCGAATGATCTTGCGGCACTGGCCGAGGGCGTGAACATGGCTATAGACGGATGCGATCGCATTCAGCCTCGCGCCCTTGAGGCCAAGCAATTGAAAATGAATCGGCAGGAAATATTCGCCGACGACATAGAGGCTGGCGCTCGGCAGCAGGTGGTGGATATCGGCGACGCGGCCGGCGATTGAATTCTCGATAGGAATCATGCCGAGCCCGGCGGCGCCCTCCGTGATCGCGGTCAGCGCATCCTCGAATGTGGCGCAGGGGAGGGGCTCCCACTCCGGATAGACATTCTTGCAGGCGATATGGGAATTGGCGCCGGGCTCGCCCTGATAGGCGATCTTAGGGACGGTCATTTTCTGCGGAAACCTCTCGCGCAAGCTGAAACCCGTAAGCCTATGGCATGTTCTGGAGCAACAGAAAACGCCGTGGCGCGGTTCTCGCTAAGCAGCTCGCGTCGCCAAGAAGCTTGGGCGAGAGCGGCCGGCGACAAAAAGTAGCACAGGGCGCCGCTTCATTTATGTTGCATTGCAATGCAGATGGCGTTTAATCAATGCTGCGCTGCAGCGACCGTCCAGGTTCCGCTTTGATTCGGGTTTGGGCGCCGCAGAGCGCCGAGAGCGCCTCCCGATTGGATCGACTCATCTGATCGAAAGGGAATCGCCTCAGAGTCAAAGGGTTGGAGCATGTCGCAAGCGAAACAGTCGATTGGTTTTTTAAGAACATGCTCTTTGTCAAATGGAATGAACTCTAACAGCAGAGCTCCTTTGGTGGAATGTGGTGCGAAAATGCGAATGTCCTTTTTCGAATTCAGTAAACTTGCCAGCGGTCTCCTCTTTGCAGTCGCCTTGGCCATGTCGCTGTCGGTCGTTTCGGATCGCATCTTCTCCCATGTGAAGCTGGCGAAGCCGGCCTATAATATTTCTGTAGCGACCGATGGACGGAGCACGCAAGGCGCCGCCGGAGCCCAGGCCGCCGCACAAGCCGCGCAACCTTCCGAAAGCGTTGCCGCTGCGAGCAATGCGCAGAGCCCGGAAAATATTGCGCAGGCCCCGACCGTCGCTCTCGCCAGCGATTCGGCGACGACGGAAGGGAAAACCGCCGAGCGCGACGCCAATGCCTGCAGCGACTGCGACCATCTCGAAAAAGGCGTTGCCGCCAAAGCCGGCCCGCCGCTTTTCGCCATCGTCGACCATCCAAAAGCTGCCGTCGCAGGCTTGGCGCGCTCAAATGCGAGGAAACCCGCGGACGCCAATTGGACCGTTGACGATCTCGATCAGTTCCTCGCCAATCCGAAAGTCGCCGCCAGCGTCACAAAAGCGACCTATGCGGGCGCTCGGGACCTCGGCAAACGGGCCGACATGATCGAATATTTGCGCATTTTGTCGGATCATCCCCGCCGGGTCTCCGCGAAATGACATGATCCCAAAAAGGCGCCGGTTTTCCGACAAGATCATGCGCCAAAACAAAGAGATAGAGCCGCATTTCTGATTGCTCATGAGTTGAACGCGGCTCCCCTCATCTCGTCTTGCTTGAAATGCCGGGTTCCCGCCCGGCATTTCCGCGTCTATCATGGCGTGAAGCGGGTTGGCGTTTTTGACCAGAATCCCGACATAAACATGCTCAATCATGCGGGAGCCGGACGAATCACCACCTTTCGCCTTCCGCCTAGAGCTTGCTGCGAAATAGTTGATCGACTTTTTCGGTCAAAACATGTTCCAACTCTTTGAAATTGAGCGCTTCCCGATCAGATGATTCCATCTGATCGGGAAGCGTTCCAGAGCCGACTTAGCGCCTCGAGGCCATTTTTGACCGCTAAATACTCTTTGCCCGAATTTTCTGCGCCGATGGATGTCCGGCCGTCGCGCCGCTCCGTCTTGGGTCTTGCTATCGGCGGGCTGGTTCTGCCGCCGCTCTTCAGCCGCTCCACGGAAGCTTTGGCTGAAGAGGTCGAGGTCCATGGACTGTCGGTATTCGGAGATCTCGCGCTTCCGCCTGATTTCGCCCATCTGGCCTATGTCAATCCGGCGGCGCCGAAGGGCGGCGAGATCGTGCTCCAGTCCAGCTCTATTTCGGGCAACCAGAACTTCACCACATTCAATACGCTGAACAGCTATATCCTAAAGGGCGACGGCGCCGCGGGAATGGGGCTCATCTTCGATTCGCTCATGACCGGAAACGGCGACGAGGCGGATTCGCTTTATGGCCTTGTGGCGCGCGCCGTGCGGATCTCGCCCGACAAAAATATCTATCGCTTCCTCTTGCGCAAAGAGGCGCGCTTTCACGATGGCTCGCCGCTGACCGCGCGGGACGTGGCTTTTTCTCTAAACGTCTTGAAAGCCAAGGGTCATCCCTCGCTTCGGCAACCTTTGCGCGATCTCGACGCCGCCGAGGCCGAGGCCGAGGACATCGTTTTGGTGCGGTTGAAGCCGCATCATAGCCGCGAGGCCATATTGATGGTCGCGGGATTGCCGATCTTCAGCGCCGCCTATTATCAAACCCATCCCTTCGACGAGACGACGCTGGAGCCGCCGCTCGGATCGAGCGCCTATAAAGTCGGGACATTCGATCAGGGCCACTTCATTTCCTTCGAGCGGGTCCCCGATTACTGGGGCCGGAATTTGCCGATCAATCTCGGCCAAGCGAATTTCGGCAAAATCCGGTTCGAATATTTTTCCGACCGCAAGGTGGCTTTCGAGGCTTTCAAGGCGGGGCTGTTCACCTTCCGCGAGGAATTCACCTCCACCGTCTGGGCGACCGGCTATGACTTCGCCGCCGCCAAAGACGGCCGCGTCAAGCGCGAGACCCTCCCTGATGAGTCGCCATTGGGAACGCAGGGCTGGTTCTTCAACTTGCGGCGGGACAAGTTCAAGGACGCCCGGATCCGCGAGGCGATCAGCCTCGCTTTCGATTTCGAATGGACCAACGCCAATATCATGTATGGCGTCTATGCGCGCACCACGTCCTTTTTCCAGAACTCTCCGATGGCGGCGCAAGGCAAGCCCGCGCCGGAGGAGCTTGCGATACTCGAGCCCTACCGGAGTCAACTCTCAGCCGAGGTGTTTGGCGAGGTCTATGCGCCGCCGGTTTCCGACGGTTCGGGACAGGACCGCGCGCTTTTGCGCCGCGCCAGCGCGCTGTTTGCGGCGGCCGGATGCCAGCGGCAGGGCACAAGCCTGACCTTGCCGGATGGGAAGCCGTTTGAAATCGAATTTCTGGATTTCGACAATTCGCTCGAGCCGCATACGGCGCCTTTCATCAAGAACCTGAAGCTGCTCGGCGTCGAGGCTCGCTATCGCGTGGTCGACGCGGCGCAATACAAACGCCGCACCGATGCTTTCGATTATGACGTCGTGACGTCGCGGTTTGGCTTTGGGCTCACGCCGGGGGAGGGCATGCGCTCGGTCTTCGGTTCGGAATCAGCCGGCATGCCCGGATCGAGAAATGTCTCCGGCATCCAGAATAAAGTCGTCGACGCCTTGATCGAAAAGGCGCTGGTCGTCGAGACGCGCGAGGAGCTGACCTTCATCTGCCGCGCGATCGATCGCATTTTGCGGGCCGGCCATTCCTGGACGCCGATGTGGAACAAGCCCAATCATCTCGTCGCCTATTGGGACCTTTTCAGCCGTCCGGAGCGCGGTCCCCGCTATGACATCGGCGTGGTCTCTACCTGGTGGTATGATGAAGAAAAAGCCAAACGCGTTAATCTTGCTGGCCGTTGACGGAGCCTGATGTTCGCTTATATCGCCCGCCGCGTCCTCCTCATGATTCCGACGATTTTCGGAATCCTGCTCATCTCGTTCATGATTGTGCAATTTGCGCCCGGCGGGCCGGTCGAGCGCGTTCTTGCGCAATTGCAGGGGGTCGATTCCGGGGCCACCGCGCATTTTGGCGGCGGCGGTGAAATTGGCGCCGCTGCCGGGGGCGCCGACTTTTCTTCGAAATATCGCGGCGCCCAGGGGCTCGATCCGAAATTCATCGCCGAACTCGAAAAGCAATTCGGATTCGACAAGCCGGCCTATGAGCGTTTCCTCCTGATGCTCGAGAATTACGCCACGTTCCAGTTCGGGCGGTCTTATTTCCGCGACGTGCCGGTTCTTCAACTCATCAAGGAAAAGCTTCCGGTCTCGATTTCGCTCGGACTTTGGATGACGCTTCTTTCCTATGCGATTTCAATTCCGCTCGGGATCAAGAAGGCGGTGACCGATGGTTCGCGCTTCGACATCTGGACCTCCGCCGTCGTCATCACCGGCTATGCGATCCCCGGCTTTCTTTTCGCGATCCTTCTCATCGTGCTTTTTTGCGGCGGCTCGTTCTGGCAAATTTTTCCGTTGCGCGGACTGACTTCGGAGAACTGGCCGCAGCTCTCACTCTTCGGCAAGGTCACGGATTATTTCTGGCACATTACCTTGCCGGTTGCGTCGCTGACGCTCGGCGCCTTCGCGACATCGACCTTCTTGACCAAGAATTCGTTTCTTGACGAGATCCGCAAGCAATATGTTCAGACGGCGCGGATGAAGGGCCTCAGCGAAAGGCGGGTGCTCTATGGCCATGTGTTTCGCAACGCCATGATGATTGTCGTCGCGGGCTTTCCGGGCGCCTTCATCGCCGCGTTTCTTGGCGGCTCCCTCTTGATCGAGACGATCTTTTCGCTTGACGGCCTGGGTCTGCTTTCGTTCGAATCGATCGTCAATCGGGATTATCCGGTTGTTTTCGCCAATCTTTACATTCTCTCGCTGCTTGGCCTCGTCGTGAATCTGCTTTCCGATTTGATCTATATGTGGATCGATCCGCGCATCGACTTCTCGACGCGTGAGGTCTAGGCGATGAGCGCGCCTCTGTTGCGCAGCGCCCTTGCAGGGCCGCGCCTCGCGCCTCCCGAGCCGAGGCAGGGATGGCTCCATTTGAGCCCGATCAACCGGCGCCGCCTCAGCAATTTCCAAAGCCATCGGCGCGGGCTTTGGTCGTTCTGGATCTTTATGGTCCTCTTTGTCCTATCGCTTTTTGCCGAATTCATTGCCAACGACCGGCCGATCCTCGTCGTCTATAAGGGCGAGGTCCTGTTGCCGATTCTGCATGATTATCCGGAAGAAAAATTCGGCGGCTTCCTCGCAAGGACCGATTACCGCGACCAGGTGATCGCCAAGGAGATCGACGACCATGGCTTCATGGTCTGGCCGCCGATTCGCTATTCCTACAAGACGATCAACCGGCAATTGCCGACGCCCGCGCCGTCGCCGCCGACCTGGATGCTCAGCCAAGCCCAATGCAAGAGCGCGGCGGCGCGTTTCAGCAAAAGCGATCCGGACGGCGGCTGCAACGGCATCGAGTGGAACTGGCTCGGCACCGACGATCAAGGCCGCGACGTTCTGGCGAGGCTGATCTACGGCTTTCGCCTTTCGCTCCTGTTCGGCCTGACCTTGGCGGGCGTGTCCTCGGTGATCGGGATTGCCGCCGGGGCGGTGCAGGGCTATTTCGGCGGTTGGACCGATCTGGTTTTTCAGCGCTTCATTGAAATATGGTCATCGCTGCCGCATCTCTATTTGCTGATCATTATTTCCTCGATCATCACGCCGAGCTTTTTCGTGCTGCTCGGCATCCTGCTTCTGTTTTCGTGGGTCAATCTGGTGCATGTCGTGCGCGCCGAATGCCTGCGCACGCGCAATTTCGAATATGTGAACGCCGCGCGGGCGCTGGGGCTGACCAATGCCGCGATCATCTTCAAACATGTCCTGCCCAATGCGATGGTGGCGACGCTGACCTTCCTGCCCTTCGTCCTCAATGGGTCGATAACCACCCTGACGGCGCTGGACTTTCTCGGCTTCGGCCTGCCGCCCGGCTCGCCCTCGCTCGGCGAGCTTTTGCTGCAGGGAAAGTCCAATCTGCAGGCGCCCTGGCTCGGCCTCACCGGCTTTATCGTAATCGCCGCCATGCTATCGCTGCTGATCTTCATCGGGGAAGCCGTCCGCGATGCGTTTGATCCGCGCAAGACGTTGCAATAGGGGCAGGAAAATTTATGGACGCCCTTGATGCCTGACGCGCCCCTCCTCGATGTCCGCGACCTGACCGTCGCTTTTCGGCAGGGCGCCCTGGAGACGCCCGCCGTCGACGGCGTCTCCTTCACGCTGGAGAAGGGGCGCACGCTCGCCCTTGTCGGAGAGTCGGGTTCGGGCAAATCGGTGACCGCGCTCTCGATCGTCCGACTGCTGCCTCCCGGCGTCGCGCCGCGCGGCAAGGCGCTGTTTCGGGGCGAAGATCTCTTGACCTGCAGCGAGGCGCGGCTTCGCGCCATTCGCGGCGCCAAGATCACCATGGTTTTCCAGGAGCCGATGACCTCGCTCAATCCGCTCCATACGATCGAGCGTCAGATCGGCGAAATTCTGGAGTTGCATGGCGCGCGCGGGGCGCAGAAAATCAGAGGCCGCATCGTCGAGCTTCTGGAGGAGGTCGGCATTGCCGACCCGGGCGAGCGTCTCGGCGCCTTCCCGCATCAATTGTCGGGCGGCCAGCGGCAGCGGGTGATGATCGCCATGGCGCTCGCCAACCGGCCAGACCTTTTCATCGCCGACGAGCCGACCACGGCGCTCGACGTCACCGTGCAGGCGCAGATCCTGGACCTCTTGAAGGAGCTGCAAGCCCGCCATGGCATGGCGATGCTGTTCATCACCCATGACCTTAACATCGTGCGCAAGGTCGCCGACGATGTGGCGGTGATGCAAAAGGGCAAGATCGTCGAAGCTGGCGGCGTCGCGGAAATTTTCGCCGCGCCGCGTCACCCCTACACCAAGGCGCTGATCGCCGCCGAGCCGAAGGGAATGCCGCCCAAGGTCGATCGCGCGGCGAAAACCATCCTCAGCGCGCAAGACCTTCGCGTCTGGTTCCCGATCAAGCGCGGCTTCTTTCGCCGGACGGTCGGCTTCGTCAAGGCGGTCGACGGCCTGTCGGTGACGGTCAGGGAAGGCGAGACGGTCGGCGTCGTTGGCGAATCGGGATCGGGCAAAACCACGCTGGGCCTTGCGCTCTTGCGACTCATTCGTTCGGAAGGCGCGATCGTCTTTCTTGGACGGCGGATCGACGGGCTGCGCTTCAAGGCGATGCGGCCGCTGCGGCGCGACATGCAGATCGTGTTTCAGGACCCTTATGGCTCGCTCTCGCCGCGGCTTTCGGTGGCCGATATTGTCGCCGAAGGCCTCGGCGTCCAGGACAAGGCCCTGCCTTACGCGGACCGGCGCGAGATCGTCGCGCGCGCCCTGCATGACACCGGCCTCGATCCGGCGGCGATGGATCGCTATCCGCACGAGTTTTCCGGCGGCCAGCGGCAGCGCATCGCGATCGCGCGGGCGATGGTGCTCGAACCGAAATTCATCGTTCTCGATGAGCCGACCTCCGCCCTCGACATGTCGGTGCAGGCGCAGATCGTCGATCTCTTGCGCGATCTGCAAAAGCGGCGCGGCCTCGCCTATCTTTTCATCAGCCACGACCTTAGGGTGGTCCGCGCCCTCTCCAGCGAAATCATCGTGATGCGCCACGGCAAGGTCGTTGAGGCCGGTCCCGCCGCCGAACTTCTGGGCAATCCGCGCAGCGATTACACACGGGCGCTGTTCGCCGCGGCCTTCGACATCAAGGCCGAGGCGGGAGCGGCCTTGAGCGATTAGATTTTAAGGCGAATCCATGCCACGCGCGCTCATTCTCGTTCTCGACTCGGTTGGCTGCGGCGGGGCGCAGGACGCCGCTCTTTATGGCGATGCGGGCGCGGATACGCTCGGGCATCTCGCCGTCGCCTGCGCCACCGGGCGGGGGGATCGCAATGGAGTGCGGCAGGGGCTCTTGAACGCGCCGAACCTCGACGCCCTCGGCCTCGGCCTCGTCGCTTTGGCCTCGAGCGGGATGATGCCGCCGGGCTTTTCCTTGCCGGCGGAGCCCAAGGCGCTCTGGGGCTATGGCGTCGAATGCGCGCAAGGCAAGGATACGCCTTCCGGCCATTGGGAAATGGCCGGGGCGCCGGCGCTTGCGCCTTGGGGCTATTTCCCGAAGGCCGCGCCTTGTTTCCCGCCAAAATTGACGCAGGCCTTGATCGCCGAGGGCGGGCTTCCAGGCATTCTCGGCGACTGTCATGCGCCGGGCATTGAAATCATTGAAAGGCTTGGCGCGGAGCATATCCGGACCGGCATGCCGATCTGCTACACTTCCGCCGATTCAGTCTTCCAGATCGCCGCGCATGAAGAGCATTTTGGCCTGGAGCGGCTCTATGATCTCTGCAAGGTCGCTCGCCGCTTGTGCGATGCCCTCGCGATCGGACGGGTCATCGCGCGCCCCTTCGTTGGCGATGCGCGGCAAGGATTTGTTCGCACGCCCCGCCGCAAGGATTTCGCGATTCCGCCGCCGCCGGGCAATCTCCTCGAACGGGTCGCGCAAGCAGGCCGCGCCATGGCGTCGATCGGAAAGGTTGGCGATATTTTCGCGCATTGCTTCACAGGGCAGGAGATCAAGCGCGACGGCAATATGGCGCATTTCGACGCGACGCTCGAAGCCTTGCGCGATCTGCCCGATGGCGGCTTGATCATTACCAATTTTCTCGATTTCGATACGGACTTCGGCCACAGGCGCGATATCGCGGGCTATGCGCATTGCCTTGAGATTTTCGATTCCCGGATGCCCGAACTCTTCGCCGCGATGCGTCCGGGCGATCTTGCCGTCATCAGTTCGGATCACGGCAACGATCCGACCTGGACCGGGACCGATCACACTCGCGAGCACGCTCCAATTCTTTGCTTCGGGCCCCGCGTCGCCGGCGGGCCGATCGGGCGGCGCGAGAGCTTCGCCGATATAGGCGCGAGCCTCGCGGCGCATTTGGAGCTGCCTGCGACGGCCAGCGGATCGTCTTTTCTAAAGGCGGCTTAGAGCATTTTCGAGCGAAGTGGAGGCCGGTTCGCGTTAAGAAAATGCTATAAAACAAAGATCTAGAGCAGCTTTCCGATTCCGCTGAATCCGAAGGCGCTCCAGCAGACGGAAGGCGGGGGCTTCGAATGGCGGAAAACGCAGCGGAGGGGGTCAGCGTCGTCGGCCATCCCCTGGTCCAGCATAAGCTCACCTTGATGCGCGAGCGCGGTCAGTCGACGAAGAGCTTCCGGCAATTGCTGAATGAAATCGGCATGCTGCTTTGCTACGAAGTCACCCGCGACCTGCCGCTCGAGATGATCGAGATCGAGACCCCTGTCGCGAAAACGCGGGCTCCGGTCATTTCCGGCAAGAAGCTGATATTCGCGCCGATTCTCCGCGCGGGCGCGGGCTTTCTCGATGGCATGCTAGATCTCGTGCCTTCCGCGCGCGTCGCCCATATCGGCCTGTATCGCGATCCGAAAACGCTCGAAGCGGTCGAATATTATTTCAAGACGCCGCAGGATCTTCCCGAGCGGCTCGTGATCCTCATGGACCCAATGTTGGCGACGGGCAATTCAGCCAGCGCCGCCATCGCCGGCTTGAAGAAACGCGGCGCAAGGGAAATCCGTTTCGTGTGCCTGCTCGCCGCCCCTGAGGGAATCGCCAAGGTTCGCGGCGGGCATCCCGATGTCGCGATCTGGACTGCGGCCATCGATGAGCGGCTGAATGAGCACGGGTATATTGTCCCCGGGCTCGGCGACGCCGGCGACCGGATGTTTGGAACCAAGTAGGCGTCCCGGGCCCGCCGGGTTCGGCGCTCGCGCTTGACCGCCTTGCGCGGCGAACCTATGAAGCCACAGCGGCGGCAAGCCGCCAGGGAGGCATAAAATATGCGGGTTCTGATACCCGCCGTCCCAGAAAGGGGACGGCGAGCTTGGAGTATGGCTCTTTTGGCGGCGGGTGTATTGCTTGCGGGCGCGCCAGTAAACGCCGCTCCCTATCGGCCAACCGACGATGAGGCTGTCCTCGCCACTGTCCCGCCGGCGTCCGTTCCAAATCAGTCCGAATTCCGCAGCTCGCAAAAGAAACTCACCGAGAATCCCAACGATCTCGCGACCGCCGTGGAAGTCGCCCGCCTCGCCATCCGCGAAGGGAAGGCTGGCGCGGACCTCCGCAGTTTTGGCCAGGCGCAAGCCGCGCTTGGCCCTTGGTGGTCCCAGGGAGAGCCGCCGGCGTCGGCGCGCCTGCTGAGGGCGGTGATCCGCCAGAACCTGCATGATTTCGCCAGCGCCGAGGCCGATCTCAACGCCATCCTCGCCATTGATCCGCAGAATGGGGAGGCGCGTCTCACCCGCGCCTTCGTTCGACAAACCATCGGCGCGCTCGATGCCGCCAAAGAGGATTGCCGCAAGCTTCCCTCGAGCGTCCGGCCCTTGGAGGCCGCTATCTGCCTCGCCGGGGTCGAGACCGCGACCGGTTCGTCGGCAAAGGCGCTAGAGCGGCTAGCCGAAGCGCTTGCGGCAGACGAAGCCGTTGCCGCCGACGCAAAGGCCAAACCCGAAACCCGGCGCTGGGCGCAAGCCCTGGCGGCGGACGCCGCGTCGGGCCTTGGCCTGACCGAGGAGGCCAATCGGCGTTTTTCCGACGCCGCCGCCAATAGCGATGACGTTCCAACGCTCGTCGCCTATGCCGATTATCTGCTCGACGCCGGTCGGCCGGCGGAGGTGCTGACGCTGCTCGCCGATCGCAGCGACGCCGATGTCGTGCTCTTGCGGCTCGCGATCGCAGGCAAGGCGGTGGGCGATCCGCGGGCGTCCCGATGGGCCAGCGTGCTTGGCGAACGCTTCGCCGCCGATCGGGCCAATAAGGTGGCGATCCATCAGCGGGAAGAAGCGCGCTTCGAACTCGAGGTCAAAGGCGATCCCGCAACGGCGCTTGCGCTGGCGGAGGCCAATTGGAAAGCGCAGAAGGAGATCGCCGACGCGCGTCTCGTCCTGCAAGCGGCTCTCGCCGCGAGGGATCGCGCCGCCGCGGCGGATGTTCTCGGCTTCATTAAGGCGACCGGCCTCAATGACATTCGGATCAAGTCGCTCCAGGACCAGATCGCGGAGAAACGCTGATGAACCGCTCTATTGCCTGGCTTTGCACGGCCGCCGTTCTTTTTTGCGCGTCCATTTTCGCCGCTACGCGCGCCGAGGCGCATGCGCAAAGCTACGGGTTCTTGCGCGTGAACGTGGGCGACCATCAGGTTTCGGGGCAACTCGAACTGGCGTTGCGCGACCTCGACCTTATCTTGGACCTCGACGCCAATGGCGACGGCAAATTGACCTGGGGCGAGGTGCGCCAGCGCGAGGAGGAAATCGGCGCCCTCGCCGAGGAAAATCTCTCGATCGGGCCGATCGAAGCCCCATGCAAGCTGGTTCCCGAGCCCATCAAGATCGATGCGCGCGGCGGCGAAAATTACGCGATTATTCCCTTTACCGGCCAATGCGGGGAACTCGGGGACCGGATCACCGTCGCCTATGATCTGATGTTCGAGGCCGACGCGCAGCATCGCGGACTGGTGAATGTCACCAAAGGCGAACAAGGCCGCTCCAATGTGATGACGCCGGACGCGATGTCCGCGGTTTTCGACTTTGGATCCGAAAGCAGCCTCGTCGTTTTCAGAGCTTTCGTCGCTCATGGCATGCACCATATCTGGACCGGCTATGATCATATGCTGTTCCTGATCACGCTGCTGCTTTCGGCGGTGGTTATTCGATCGAATAAGCGGTGGATCCCGGTCAAGACGCTCTCCAGCGCCCTCTGGGCGACGGTGCGGATCGTCACCGCCTTTACAGTCGCCCACTCGATCACCTTGACGGCGGCGGTCTTCAACATTGTGGAATTGCCCTCAAAACTCGTCGAATGCGTCATCGCCGCTTCGGTCGCGATCGCTGCGTTCAACAATCTCTTTCCGGTCGTATCCCGGCGGATATGGGTTGCCGCTTTCGTCTTCGGGTTGATGCATGGATTTGGCTTCGCCAACGCGCTGACCGATCTTGGACTGCCTCCGGGCGGCAAGGCCGTGGCTCTCCTCGCCTTCAACGTCGGCGTGGAGTTGGGGCAGCTCGCCGTCGTCGCGGCCGTCCTGCCGATCCTGTTCTGGATGCGGAGGACAGTCTTCTACACGCGGGTGGCGCTGCCGGTGGGGTCGCTCATCATCGCGATCATCGCCATCCTCTGGTTGATCCAAAGGGCGACCGACACGACCATCATCTTCGGCTGAGTCGCCGCTTGAGCGCTTTCCGGTCGAATGGAGTCATTTGATCGATCGGAAATCGCTCCAGTGTCTAAAGAGTCCAAGCATATTCTCGTCGAACAGATTGAACCAATCTGTTCGGAATACGCGCTAAGGGCGAGCCTCCAGAACCGATGCGGGGCTCGATGAGGGAAGGGTGATTCGAATCGCCCTTGTTCGCCGGCGCAAGTCGCCTCGAAATCCCCCGAGATCAGAATCTCGAGAAGCAATTCTTAAATTATTTCAACGGCGGGCACATTGCCCAGCCGTAACTTTGCCATTGTTGTTTCCTAATATAGACAAATAGATCTGGTTAATGTGGGAACCATTCTAGGTGTCAAGCAACCATTGTTTCGATGAGGCGTTGTCAACCCGAAGTCAGTGTAAGCAATGGAGGTGGTCGCGCTCATGGTTCATCTCGAGCTCCTGTACAAGCCGGTCACGGTAAATCGCAATGAATCGGGCGGTAGACTGGTCGTAGTATCGAACCGCGTGCCTGCGCCGACTTCGTCGACCGAACCGTCCGCGGGAGGACTTGCCGTTGCGCTCCATGCCGCGCTCAAGATGCGAGGCGGCGTCTGGTTCGGTTGGTCGGGGAAAATCAGCCAGGAGGCGGAGCCTGCGACGCAAGCGCGAAGCTTCGGGCCGATCAGCTATGCGCTGACGGACCTCTCCCGCCGGGATCTCGACGATTATTATCATGGCTTCGCCAACCGGGCGCTTTGGCCGATTTGCCACTACCGCCTCGACCTCGCCAATCTGTCGGCGCGCGCCGCCGCCGGATACTTCAGGGTCAACGAGCAGTTTGCCCGGCGGCTGGCCAAGCTGTTGCGGCCGAACGACGTCGTTTGGGTGCATGACTATCATTTGATCCCGCTGGCAAGCTTTCTGCGCCAGATCGGCTGCGCCAACCGGATCGGGTTTTTCATGCATATCCCTTGGCCAGCGCCCGACATCGCCGCCGCGCTTCCCGCCTATGACCGCATCCTTCGCGCGTTCTCGGCCTATGACCTCGTCGGCTTCCAAACGCCTTCCGACGCGGAAAACTTCCGCGATTGCCTCGTTCAAGCCAAGGCCGGACGCGTCGTCGGCGAGGACTGGTGCGAGGCCTATGGCCGGAGGTTTCAGGTCGATGCTTTTCCGATCAGCATTGACGCCGAAGCCTTCGCTCAGGAGGCGCGCGTCGCTGAAAAGAACATCGTGGTCAAACGCATGCGCGCCAGCCTCGAAGGCCGGGAATTGATCATCGGCGTCGACCGGCTTGACTATTCAAAGGGCATCAAACAGCGAGTCGAAGCGTTTTCCACTTTCCTTGAACATTCGCCGCAGGCGGCGAGGTCTCGCGTGACAATGCTGCAGATCACGCCGAAGTCGCGCTCCGAGGTTCCCGAATACGCCAAGATCCAGCGCGAGTTGGCCGAGCAGGTTGGCCATGTCAACGGTAAATGGGGCGATGTCGACTGGACGCCGCTGCGCTATGTCAACAAGGCGATGAGCCAATCGGCCCTCGCCGGCCTCTATCGAATGGCCAGAGTTGGCCTCGTCACGCCGTTGCGGGATGGCATGAATCTGGTCGCAAAGGAATATGTCGCGGCCCAATCGCCGGAAAACCCCGGCGTTCTCGTCCTGTCGCAATTTGCCGGCGCCGCGCAGGAATTGAAAACCGCGCTAATCGTCAACCCATACGATATCGAGGCGACCGCGGCCGCCATCGCAAGAGCCTTTGCAATGTCGCTCGAAGAACGTCAGGATCGCTGGGGCGCCATGATGGAGGCGCTGCGCTGCAATAGCATCGGCAATTGGGCCGCGCGCTACCTTCAGGCGCTCGGCGGCGAAACCGATCTGGCGGAGCCCGAGGGTTTGCTGGCGACGCCAGAGGCGATGGGAACAGCCGAGGCCTGGAGCGCGCCCGCGCCGGTTTGGACGACGCGCGGGCATTAGGGCGCGACTCCTGAAGCGCCCTTACGATTTGGCGGCTTCCCAAAGCTGCTGTAACTATTCGTCCTCTTGCGTGTTCTTGACGGATCCACTTGCGGCCTTGCGGGCGATTGCCGCAGAGCGCGACGCCTCCGAGCGAAATCGAACGCGCGCCCTATCTCAATTCAAGCTGAAGCGTCGCACCCTCAGTGTTTGGGTGCAGGATTCTGGGATCGCCGCAGGCTCCTGCAACCGCAAATTCCCTTCGGCTTCGTTTTCCCCGAGAGCGTCGGCGGTTTATTGGCCCTGGCCTAGACCGCTGATTGCGCCGCTTGGCGCCGCGGCGATTCTCCGTCATGATTTTAAACTGCGATTCCGCATTCTTGGCTATGATTCTTGGCCGGAAAGGGCCGTATGTTTAGGCGCGGACGATCGTCGGCATCGGATCTCACCCTAAGCTGATCTATCTCCTTGGCGGCCCCTCCCTCCGCGTGCGGCCCGCCCATAGGAAACTCATCCCATGATCCATCGCAATGACATGCAATGGTATCGCGACGCGATCATCTATCAGTTGCACGTGAAATCGTTTTTCGATTCGGACAATGATGGCGTCGGCGATTTTGGCGGCCTCATTCATAAGCTCGATTATGTGAAGGATCTCGGCGCGACCGCGATCTGGCTGATGCCTTTCTATCCCTCCCCGCTCCGCGACGACGGATATGATATTTCCGACTATCGGGGCATCAATCCGACCTATGGCGGGCTCCGCGATTTCAAGCATTTCGTGCGGGAGGCGCATCAGCGTGGCCTGCGGGTCATCACCGAACTCGTCATCAACCATACCTCGGACAAGCATCCCTGGTTCCAGCGCGCCCGCGCCGCAAAGCCGGGCTCCGCCGCGCGCGCCTTCTATGTCTGGGCCGGCACGGATCAGGGGTATAGGGACGCGCCGATCATTTTCCTTGATGCGGAGAAGTCAAACTGGACCTGGGACGAGGAAGCCAAGGCCTACTATTGGCATCGTTTCTACGCGCATCAGCCGGACCTGAATTTCGACAATCCACGCGTTCTCGAAGCCGTGCTCGACGTGATGCGCTACTGGCTCGACATGGGCGTCGACGGGCTGCGGCTTGACGCCGTTCCCTATCTGATCGAGCGGGAAGGCACGACGTGCGAAAATCTCCCCGAGACCCACGCGATCGTCAAGAAGATCAGAGCCGCGCTCGACCTCCGCTATCCGGACCGCATGCTGCTCGCCGAAGCCAATCTATGGCCGGAAGAGACTGCGCAATATTTCGGCCAAGGCGATGAATGCCATATGGCTTTTCATTTTCCGCTCATGCCGCGCATCTATATGGCGCTGGCGCAGGAGGATCGCCATCCGATCACCGACATCATGCGGCAGACGCCGGAAATTCCAGAGGGGGCGCAATGGGCGATCTTCCTGCGCAACCATGACGAGATGACGCTTGCGACGGTGACGGATAAGGAGCGCGACTATCTGTGGTCCTTTTACGCCGCCGATCGGCGCGCCCGGATCAATCTGGGCATTCGCCGCCGCCTGGCGCCTTTGCTCGAAAACGACCGGCGGAAGATCGAGCTTTTGAATTCGCTGCTGTTTTCCATGCCGGGCGCGCCAGTGATTTATTATGGCGATGAGATCGGCATGGGCGACAACATCTACCTTGGCGATCGCGACGGCGTGCGCACGCCGATGCAATGGTCGGTCGATCGCAATGGCGGCTTCAGCAGGGCCGATCCGGCCAGGCTTTTTCTGCCCGCGATCCAGGATCCCGTCTATGGCTTCAACGCGGTCAATGTCGAGGCCCAGCTCGCCAGCCCATCGAGCCTCCTGACCTGGATGCGGCGCATGATCGCGGTGCGCCGGTCGCATCTCGCGTTCGGGCGCGGCGGCTTGCGCTTTCTTTACCCGGCGAACCGGAAGGTTTTGGCCTATCTCCGGGAGATAAAGGACGAGCGCATTCTCTGCGTCGTCAATGTGTCGCGCGCGCCGCAGGCGGTGGAGCTCGATCTTGGCGAGTTCAAGGGCGCCGCGCCAGTCGAACTCACCGCGGGCAGTCTGTTCCCGCCGATCGGCGCGCAACCTTATCTTCTGACGCTGCCGGCCTATGGTTTCTTCTGGTTCAGGCTGGAAAGCGTGGAGGCGAACAAGGATCAATTCGGTTTTCAACCCGCGCCGGAGCTATTTACGCTAGTCATCACCGGCAAGCTCGAAACGATTTTCTCCGGCCGCGAACTGATCGCCTTCGAGCGCACTGTCGCGCCGCGATATCTGACCTCCCGGCGCTGGTTCCACGCTCAAGGAACGCCGATCCATAGCGTCTTCGTGAAGGATTTCGCGGTGCTTCGCGACGGCGGAGAGGGTCGTTTCGTTCTCCCCTTGCTCGACGTTCATTTGGCTGGCGGCCAGGTCGAGACCTATTTCACGCCGCTTACGGCGGAGCAGGAGCGCGAGGATCAGCCAGCGCTCGCCTTTGCCGTCGCCAAGCTGCGGCGCGCGGCAATCACCGGCCTGCTTTACGATGCCGGCTCCAGCCGGCAGTACGGCGTCGCCATGCTGGAGGCGCTCCGGCGCGGCGACAAATTGGCCTCGAACCGGGGCGGCGCCATCGTCTTCGCTCCAACTCATCGGCTTGTCGATGAGCCGGCGGTCGAATCCGCCGACGTCTATCCCATCGGCGCCGAACATTGCGAGTCGGCGCTCGTCCTCGGCAATCGCATGATGCTGAAAATCTATAGGCGATTGCAGATCGGCGATTCTCCAGAGGTCGAGATCGGGCGCTTTTTGACCGAAGTCGCCCATTTCGCCAATACCCCTCCCGTGCTCGGCGTCGTCCAGCATGTCGATGGCGCAGGCGCCCGCGCCACGCTGGCGATCCTGCAGACCTTCGTGCGTTGCCAGGGCGACGCCTGGACCTGGACGCTCGAGGCCTTGAAGCGCATTTTGGAAGCGCACGCTCTGGCGCCGGCGCAAGATGATGAATCGCCGCCGGAAAGCTTTTCAACCTATGTGCCGCATATGCGGCGGCTGGCCTCGCGCACCGCGCAAATGCATCAAGCGCTGGCGACCCCTACCGAGGAACCCGCCTTCCGGTCCGAAGCCCTGACCCTCGCTGACGTAATTCAGGAGGCGGAAGCGGCAAAAGACGCGGCCGAGCGCGCCTTCGAGCGATTGGAGCGCATCGACGCCGCAAGCGACGAGGCCAGAGCCGGGGCCAAGCGGCTTTTGGCGCGGCGGCTAGAATGTCTCGGTTTGATCGACGCCCTGGCCAAAGAGCCGCTGGGCGCGATCAAGATCCGCATTCACGGCGATTTTCATCTTGGCCGGGCGCTGGTCGTCAACGACGACGTGATCATCGTCGGTTTCTCGGCCAATTTTTCACGGTCAATCGAAGGCGGGCGCGCCAAGGCATCGCCCTTGCGCGACGTGGCGAACATGCTCCGCTCCTTTGCCTATGCCGCGACCGTGGCCAAACGCGATATCGCGCGGCTGTTGCCGGACCCGACGTCGGCCGCGACGAAACTGAGCGAGCAACTTGTCGAATTCTCCCGGATTTTCGTCGAGGCCTATATGGAGGGAACCCGCGACACTCCGGTCTGGATAGAGGATCAGGCGACGCGACGGCGCCTGCTCATCCTCTACCTCCTCGAAAAAGCGCTGCAGGACATTAATGACGAAGCCGATCGGCGTCCGGACTGGATCGAAATTCCCATCGACATCGTGAACGCGGTCCTCGATCATGCCGCGAAGACCCATTAGAGCGCTTCCCGATCAGATGGCGCCATCCGATCGGGAAGCGCTCTAATTCAATGATTTGGAGCAGGTTCTCATGAGACATCGGATATATCCGATGTCTCAATATCGAAGAAGTCGATCAACTTTTTAAGACCATGCTCTAAGGATGTCGGGACAAAGTCTCCCGGCGCCCGCGGCCTCCGCCCTCCATCGGTCATGGCGGGTCCGGCGCAAAAGGCGAAGCGGCGAGGCTGAGCGGCCTTCTCCGGCGTTGACGGGCGGGAGCGTTCGTGATTATAAGCACGACCTCTCGGGCTTTGGCCGGCCGCTCTTCGCGGCGACGGCTATCTATGACAGCCCTCGTTCAGGAACCTGTTTATATGGCGAATACATCCTCGGCCAAGAAGGCCGTCCGTAAGATCGAGCGTCGCACCAAGGTGAACAAGTCGCGCCGCAGCCAGATGCGCACTTATGTTCGCAAGGTCGAAGAGGCCATCGCCTCCGGCGATTCGGACGCGGCTTTCGCGGCTCTGCGGGCTGCGGAGCCTCTGGTCATGCGGGCTGCGCAAAAAGGCATCGTGCATAAGAATACCGCGTCGCGCAAAGTATCGCGGCTCAATCGGCGGGTTAATGCTTTAGGCAAGTGATAAAAGCCGGTTGATGGCGTAAGAGTTTTTTCAATCAAAGCCCGGCGTCAGTCGGGCTTTTTCTTTGCGTTGCAGCAAAAAAATGCGCCTCGCGCGATCGC
The DNA here is from genome assembly GCF_000746085.1 of Methylocapsa aurea. GTDB lineage: Bacteria > Pseudomonadota > Alphaproteobacteria > Rhizobiales > Beijerinckiaceae > Methylocapsa > Methylocapsa aurea. Next base: position 29,267 of record NZ_JQKO01000020.1, read on the forward strand.
CCCCTTCTAAGCGGCACGATTCGCGTCGGACATCTATTTTCCATGCAACTCAACAGCTTGTCGCTAAAGGACGGGTCGAAGCTGCGGCTCCGGCGCTTTGGCGCCAGGTCGCGGCCGGTGGACAAGTTTTTTTGGCCCAAGCGGGAGGCGTCGGAACCCATTTTTCGGTCCCTTTTCCGGGCCGTGGATTCGCGGGAAATCAGGCGTTTAGGTCGGTCCGACTGGTTTGCTTCGGAGGACCCCGGACGACGGCGCGCCGTCAACATGAATTTTTCGTTAAGGGACGCCTTGCGGAGGCCGGGCCCTATGTTAAGGTCTTGGTGCGGTTGGGATGCGCGTGACGAAGAGTTGAAGGCGCGTTGCCGACGCAATTTCCGGTTTTTTTGAAATAAGGCGCGTAAAAGCGCGGCGTTCGCCTGTGCAAATGGCATGGGAGCATCTGTGCGTAAGGATTTCGTTACGAATTTTCTCAACTGAATCTATTAAGGCGACACCCGTTTCTTTAAGTTGCATGTGATTGTAAGTGCAGATTTGACGATTGTTTTGGTTCTTGAAATGAGGGTCCGTGCTTTACAATGCGGGGGCCAAAGGGGGACTGTGGCCGTGAATCTGTTTGTCCGTTATCAGCTTCAATTCTCGCGTGCATCAAATTTTGAGCCTGCGCCTGCGGAAGCGGCATATTGGGCGACGGCGCGGCATCGCTGGCGCGCTCGAGGCTAGGTCTCGCGCGCCTCGCGGATTCCCATCTCATCACGACATCTTATCGGCGCCGCGATTCAGCGGCAGCCGTTGTTTGCCTCGATTCATAGAAGAAGAGCGATGCTGGATTGGTGTGGACACATGAACGATCCTCGAGATCGGGGCGAATCGTTCGCTCCTCGCAACGTCGCAACCAAAGAAGAAGCATGGATGCGGATCTGTCGGCGCCTGCGCGCCGAACTCGGCGACGATGTTTTCTCCTCTTGGTTCGGACGACTCGAGCTTGATGGCCTTTCGGAGCCGAACGCCTATCTTTCCGTGCCGACCAAGTTTTTGAAGAGCTGGATTCAGTCGCATTACGCAGACAAGATCTTGCCGGCGCTCACAGCTGAATTTCCCGAAATCAAGCGGTTGTCGATTACGGTTCGCTCTTCGAGCCGGCCGCCGCGCCCAGACGCGCCGGCCGGCGCGTCTGGGCGCGGCGATTACGTCTCGGCGATCGGCGCGCATGGGAACGACGAAAAAAGCGCCGCATCCTTTGGGGCCGCCTGCGAAGGCGCTCCAGCCGCGCCAAGACCGTCTTCAGCGCAAAGGACCTTCGAGCGCGCCGCGCGGACCTCGTCCGATGCCGGCGACGCTGACATCATCGCCGGTTCGCCGCTCGACCGGCGCCTGAATTTCTCGAGTTTCCTCGTCGGCAAGTCCAATCAGCTCGCCCATGCCGCCGCGCAGAAGGTGGCGTCGGCGACGGCGGAAGATTCGCTCCTCTATAATCCGCTTTATCTCCATGCTTCGGTGGGGCTGGGCAAAACGCATCTCCTTCAAGCGGTCGCGCATGCCGCCTCGGCGGGAACGCGGCGCGTCATCTATCTGACCGCCGAGCGCTTCATGTATGGCTTCGTCTCGGCCCTCAAGGCGCAGACCGCTATCGCCTTCAAGGAAAAGCTGCGCGGCATAGATGTCCTGGTGATCGACGATGTCCAATTCCTGCAAGGCAAATCGATTCAACAGGAATTCTGCCACACGCTGAACGCTTTGATCGATGCGCGGCGGCAGATCGTGATCGCGGCCGATCGTCCGCCGGCGGATCTCGAAAGCCTCGACGAGAGGGTTCGCTCGCGTCTTGCCGGCGGCCTTTGCGTCGAAATGGGAGGGCTCGACGAAGCGCTCAGAATCAAGATTCTCGAAGCGCGGATCGGCGCGGCCAAAACGGCGCATCCGAATTTCGAAGTTCCGCCCGCCGTCATGGCCTATGTCGCAAGCGTCATTCAGACCAATGGCCGCGATCTTGACGGCGCCGTCAACAGGTTGCTCGCCCATGCATCGTTGAATGGCGCGCCGCTCGGAGTCGAGACCGCCGAACTCGCGATACGCGATCTGGTGCGAACGCATGAGCCGAAACGGGTCAAGATCGAAGACATCCAGAAACTCGTCGCCAGCCATTTCAATGTGAGCCGCGCCGATATCCTGTCCTCGCGGCGAACCGCGAATGTGGTGCGCCCGCGCCAAATCGCCATGTATCTTTCCAAGGTGCTGACCTTGCGATCGCTGCCTGAAATCGGGCGGCGGTTCGGCGGCCGAGACCATACGACAGTGCTCCATGCGGTGCGCAAGATCGAGGGCCTGACTACGAGCGACGGAAGCTTGTCGGAGGAGCTCGAGCTCTTGAAGCGCATGCTCATGGAGTGATGATAATCGTCGCTTGAGCATTTTCGAGCGAAGTGGGCCCCGGTTCGCGTTAAGAAAACGCGATGAAACAAAGAGCTAAAGCTGCTTTCTGATTCTTGCGGATTTGCAAGCGCTCTTGCGCTCCCCATTGGCCGCCATCCGGGTTAGGCTGGCGGCTATGCAGCACGCAGCGATTCGCATCCTCGGCATCGATCCCGGGCTCCGCAACATGGGTTGGGGCGTGATCGAGGTTTCGGGCTCGCGGCTCGCCTATGTCGCCAGCGGCCTTGTTCATTCGAACGAGAAGGCCGCGCTGGCCCAGCGTTTGCGCCAGCTCTATGAAGGTCTTTTGGCGGTGATCGCCGCTCACGAGCCTCAAGAGGCGGCCGTCGAGGAGACTTTCGTCAATCGCGATCCGCAATCGGCCCTCAAACTTGGCCAGGCGCGCGGGATAGCGCTTGTGGCGCCGGCGCTCGCCGGCCTGCCGGTCGCCGAATATGCGGCCAATCTGATCAAGAAGACCGTCGTTGGGACCGGCCATGCCGAAAAAGCCCAGATCGCCATGATGGTGAAATTTCTTCTGCCCTTGAGCGAGGCCAAGAGCGCCGACGCGGCGGATGCGCTCGCGGTGGCGATCACTCATGCGCAGCTTCGCATGAGCCGCAAATGGTCCGACGCCCCCGCCATCCGCGATGGGCGCTCGAAAGGCGCGGCGTTGTGATGAGCGGCGCGCCGGCGAGAGCGCTCCGGCTCCTTCGGTCGGCGCATTTTCCTGCCGAAGCCTCAGTCACGCCGTGCTTGAGAATGGTTTTTAGGGGAGCCTTCATATCGAAGGACCTCCGCAACTCCGGCGATCCGCGCGATGATCGGCAAGCTTAGAGGCGTCATCGATTCCAACGGCGAGGATTTCGTGATCCTCGACGTCAATGGCGTCGGCTATATCGTGCATTGCTCCAGTCGCACCTTGCAGAGATTGCCCCGGCCAGGCGAGCCGGCCTCGCTCGCCATAGAGACGCAAGTGCGGGAGGATTCGATTCGGCTCTTTGGCTTCGCCTCGGAAGCGGAGCGCGAATGGTTCCGGCTCTTGCAATCCGTGCAAGGCGTCGGGGCCAAAGTGGCCCTCGCGGTTCAGAGCATTTTGGAGCCCTCGGACCTCGCCGCCGCGATCGCGCTTCAAGATAAAGCGGCGATCTCGCGAGCGCCAGGAGTCGGACCGAAACTCGCCGCGCGCATCGTTGCGGAATTGAAGGACAAGGCGCCCGCGATCGGCGCGGTCGATCCCGCATTTTTGCGCGCGGCCGGCGCCGATGACGCCAAAGCCGCTTCCGGCGCAGCAAATGACGCGATTTCGGCGCTGGTCAATTTGGGCTATGGCCGGCCGCAGGCGGCGGCGGCGGTGGCGGCTGGCGTCGCCGCGTTAGGGGAGGACGCGCCAACCGCCGCGCTGATCAAGCGCGGGCTGAAGGAATTGGCGCAGTGAGGTTCAGGCCTTGCCGTTATGCGCGGCTTCCGCATTGGCGTCGAGCGGCCAGCGCGGCCTCGCTGCAAAAGTCATGTCGTCGGTGAGGCCGAGGGACAAGCGCTCCAGTCCCGCCCAGGCGATCATCGCGCCATTGTCGGTGCAGAGCTGCGGCGGCGGCAAGACGAGCCGCAGCCCGCTTTCGCCGCAAAATCGCATCAAGGCCCGGCGGATGGCGCCATTGGCGGCGACCCCGCCCGCCACCACCATGGCGTTGGGAGCGCCGACCGTTTCACGAAACAGCCGCAAGCCCGCGCGCGAGCGATCGATGATCGTATCGACCACCGCGGCCTGGAAGGAGGCGCAAAGATCGGCGACGTCGGTCGGGGTCAAAGCGGCGATGCGCTGCGCCTCGAGACGAACGGCGGTTTTGAGGCCGGAAAGCGAAAAGTCCGGCTTCGCCCTGCCGAGCATGGGGCGGGGAAGATCGAAGCGGGTGGCGTTGCCTTCCGCCGCGACTTTTTCGACCTGCGGTCCGCCGGGATAGGGAAGGCCAAGCATTTTGGCGACCTTGTCGAAGGCTTCGCCGACGGCGTCGTCCACGGTCGAGCCCAGACGAAGATAATCGCCGACGCCTTTGATGGCGACGAGCTGGGTGTGGCCGCCGGAGACGAGAAGAAGCAGATAGGGAAACGCGAGTTCGTCGGTCAAGCGCGCCGTCAAGGCATGCGCCTCGAGATGGTTGACCGCTATGAAGGGCTTGCGGCTCGCCAAAGCCAAGGCCTTGGCCGTGGTCAAACCGACGATGACGCCGCCGATGAGGCCTGGTCCCGCCGCCGCCGCGACGCCGTCGAGATCGGCCAATTTGACCCCGGCGTGTTCGAGTGCGCGTTGAACCAGCCGGTCGATGACTTCGATATGCGCGCGCGCCGCGATCTCCGGCACGACGCCGCCATAGGCGGCATGTTCGGCGATCTGGCTCATGACCTCATTCGAGAGAATTTCGCCCGCTCCGCCCGGCTGCAGCCGGACCACGGCGGCGGCGGTTTCATCGCAAGTCGTTTCAATGCCGAGAACGAGCATGGGCCCCTTTCAAAGTGGTTCCTCTCGAGCGTTTTCGCGATTATGAGTACCGCGACAGCGCTTCGATTTTTCTTTGCCGCATTTTCATGCCAATCGGCGTCGGCCTCGCTCGCGGCCGGCCTCGGCTCCAACCCTTTAGAACCTGAGCGATTTCCGTTCGATCGGATGAGTCCATCGAACAGGAATCGCTCCAGGGATGCGATCGAGCTTGAACGACTGATGGCGTCCAACATCGGCCGCATTATTTTCCATCCTATAGAGCCATCCTGTCCATTAAGGAAACCCGTCGATTCTTCACTCCAGCTCACCACAGGACCTGACGATCGCGTTCAAAATTGGGACGCGCGGCAGCCCCTTGGCCCTCGCCCAGGCGCATGAGGTCAAACATTGCCTTGGGCTCGCGCATCAAATCGACGCCGACGCGATCGAAATCGTCGTCATCAAGACAAGCGGCGACGCTATTTTGGACCGGTCGCTGAGCGAGGCGGGCGGAAAGGGTCTCTTCACCAAAGAGCTCGACATCGCCTTGATGCGCGGCGAGGTGGACATGGCCGTACATTCCGCAAAGGATCTGCCGACCGTCCTGCCCGCCGAGATCGCGATTGCCGGCTATCTGCCGCGGGAGGATGTTCGCGACGCCTGGATTTCTCCCTGCGCCAGCCATCCGCTCGGCTTGCCGCCGCGCGGCATCGTCGGCACGGCTTCGCTGCGTCGCGGGGCCATGGTCAAGAGGCTGCGTCCCGATGTCTCCATCGCGCTGTTGCGCGGCAATGTCGCGACAAGGCTCGCCAAACTCACGGCGGGCGAGATGGACGCCACGCTTTTGGCGCTCGCCGGCCTCAAGCGGCTTGGCCTCGAAGCTCGCGCGACGGCCGTGCTCGACGCGCGGGAATTTGTCCCGGCGGCGGGGCAGGGCGCCATCGCCGTCACCGTCCGCTCGTCCGATGGCGCGATGCGGGACGTTGTGGCGCCGATGCTCGATGCGGCGACCGGCTCCGCCCTCGCCGCCGAGCGGGCCTTCCTGCATGTGCTCGACGGCTCCTGCAAAACGCCCATCGGGGCCTATGCGCGGATCGAGCAGGGCAGCCTCCTATTTCACGCCATGGTGCTGAAGCCGGACGGGTCGCGGTTTTTTGAGTCGGTTTTGAGCGGGCCGCCGGACCAGGCTGCGGCGCTTGGACAGGCCGCCGGACGCGATCTCCTCGCCCGCATCCCAGCTCATTTCTTCGAGGCCTAGAGACATGCTGGTCTTGCTTACACGCGCCGTGGATGAAGCCGCGCGCACCGCCGCCAAGCTCGCTGAAAATGGCCACAGCGCGATCCTGTCTCCGGTTCTGGACATGGTGCCGACCGGCGCCGAATGGCCGCGCGGCGTCATCGACGGCGTCCTCGCGACCAGCGCGCAGGCCTTCGAATTGTTTTCCGATGCCCCGGATTGGCCGTTGCCGGAAGCCCGCCGCCTCATGCCGCTGTTCGTGGTTGGCGCGCGGACCCTCGACGCCGCCCGCGAACGCGGCTTCGAGGGCGCCGCACTGGTCGCCCCGGACGCGCGGGCCCTCGCGGCGAGCGTAACCGCGCATGTCGCCGCCTCCAGCCGCCTCGTCTATCTCGCCGGACGCGATCGCAAGCCCGACCTCGAGAAAGAGGTTGCTGGGGCTGGAATTGGCGTCGAAACGATCGAAGTCTATGCGGCGCAGGCGGCCGAATCCCTGAGCGAGGAAGCCGAAGCGCTCATCGCGGCGGGAGAAATCGGCGCCGTCCTGCATTATTCGAAGCGCAGCGCGGAAATCTTCGTCGGCCTCGCCCGCCAGTCCGGGCTTGAGGTCGTTGACCTCGTCCATATAGCGATTTCGGCGGATGCGGCGGCGCCACTCCGGCGCGCCCAGTTCAAGGACGTTTATATCGCCGAAGAGCCCAATGAACAGATGATGCTGAGACTGGTCACCGCCCTGGCGGCGCCGCTGAAAGATTTATTCGTCGAACGCAGCGCGAAACCTTGATCGGCGAAGGCCGCGGGATCATCATCCAGCCATGATTTTCACGCGATGCGTTCTTGCGGGCTTCCTCGCCATGACGCTAACGGCGGCCGTCCTGCCGGCGCGGGCGGCGGAGATCGTCAGCGTCAAGGCCGGCTTCATCCGCGCCCCGCATCCCCGCGAGACCATTTCGATCCTCGATATTCCAGCTGATGACGACGGCGTCGCCGGCGCAAGGCTTGCGGTGGAGGATAATAATACGACGGGACGCTTTCTCGATCAGGCCTTTGCGATCGAGGACGTTAGGTTGAAATCCGGCGAGGATCCCGTCGCGGCTCTGAAGGGCCTTGCGGCGGCCGGCGCATCGCTGATCCTGGTCGATCTTCCCGCCGCCGAGACCCTCGCGCTCGCCAATGCGGCCAAGGACGCGGATATTCTGTTGTTCAATGTCGGCGCTCCCGATGAGACGTTGCGCGAGGAAAATTGCCGCGCCAACATGATCCATGTTGCGCCCTCCCATGCCATGCTCGCCGACGGCCTCGCCCAATATCTCGTCTGGAAACAATGGAAGCGCTGGCTTCTGATGAAGGGGTCGCATCCGCAGGACCAACTCTATGCGGATGCGCTGCGGCGCTCCGCGAAAAAATTCGGCGCCAAGATCGTCGATGAGCGGGCCTATGAGGATTTGGGCGGCGGCCGGCGCTCCGATTCCGGGAGCGTGCAGACGCAAAGGCTCGTGCCCGTGGCGACCCAGAACGCGCCGGCCTATGATGTGCTCGTCGCCGCCGACGAAAGCGATGTCTTCGCCAATTATCTGCCCTATCGCACCTTCGATCCGCGCCCGGTCGCGGGTTCGGCCGGGTTGAAGCCGGTCAGCTGGGACGCAAGCCATGAGCAATGGGGTGCGATCCAATTGCAGAACCGCTTCGCGAAACTGGCCGCGAGGCGGATGAACGAGCGCGACAATCAGGCCTGGATCGCGATGCGCATGATCGGCGAGGCCGCCGCGCGAACGCGTTCCAAAGATCCCAAGACCATCCGCGATTATCTGACCGGACCGGATTTTTCCATCGCCGCCTTCAAGGGCCAAAAGCTGACCTTGCGGCGGTGGAACCAGCAATTGCGCCAGCCCATTCTCCTTGGCGATGGCCGCATGATCGTGTCGGTTTCGCCGCAGGAAGGCTTTCTGCATCAAACATCGGAACTCGATACGCTGGGCGTCGATCAGCCAGAGACGAAATGCAAACTGCAATGATTTTTCAGGCGAGGCGCGGCATGATGAATTTTTCTTTGCGCCTTTGCGCGCTTGGCGTTCTGGCGCTGGCCATTTCGTCGCCAGCCGCAGCGTTCACGGCCTATGTTTCGAACGAAAAAGGCAATTCGATCTCGATCATCGACACCGATAAAATGGCGGTAGTCAAGACGGTGAAGGTTGGCCAGCGCCCGCGCGGGATCGCATTGAGCCAGGACGGCGGGCAGTTGTTCATCTGCGCCGGCGACGAGGATGCGATCCAGATCCTCGACACCAGGACGCTTGAAATTATCGGCCATCTGCCGTCCGGCCCCGATCCCGAACTCCTGATCTTGAGCCCAGACGGCAAGCTTCTCTATACGTCGAATGAGAACAACAATCTGGTGACTGCGATCGACGTCGCGACGCGCAAAGCGGTCGCCGAAATTCCGGTTGGCGTCGAACCGGAGGGAATGGCCCTGAGCCCTGACGGCAAGGTGCTCGTCAATACGTCGGAAACGACGAATATGGCGCATCTCATCGACACGCAAACGCGCAAGATTTTCGCCAATGTCCTCGTCGACGCCAGGCCGCGCTCCGCGCAATTTACGCCCGATGGGTCTGAATTATGGGTTTCGGCCGAAGTCGGCGGCACGGTCAGCGTGATCGACGCGGCCAGCCATCAGGTCAAGCAGAAGATCGCTTTCACGATCCCAGGTCTTTCGAAGGAGGCCATTCAGCCGGTCGGCGTGCGGTTCACGCAGGATGGCGCCAAGGCCTTCGTGGCGCTTGGTCCGGCCAACCGCGTCGCGGTGATCGACGCGGCGACGAAACGGATCGAGAAATATCTTCTCGTTGGGCAAAGGGTCTGGCAATTGGCCTTTACCCCGGATGGCAAATATCTCTATACGACCAATGGCGTGTCGAACGATGTTTCGGTGATCGACGTAGCCGCCCTCAAGGTCGTGAAATCGATCGCGGTCGGATCATTTCCTTGGGGCGTTGCGATTGCAAGACAATGACCCAATACAATGACCTCTGTGACGCCTGAAAGGCACAACGGGGTCGCCGCCGCTCTCGAGGTCGAGGGCGTCAGCCATAGCTATGGCCGGCGCAAGGCGCTGGACAATGTCTCCTTCAGCGTCGGGCCGGGCCGTTTCGCCGTGCTGCTCGGCCTCAACGGCGCCGGAAAGAGCACGCTGTTTTCTTTGATCACGCGTCTTTTCGCCGCCCAGTCCGGCGCGATATGCATCTTCAACTGGGACGTTAGCCGCGCGCCTGGCGAGGCTTTGCGCCGCCTTGGCGTCGTCTTTCAGGCGCGAACGCTCGATCTCGATCTGTCGATCTCGCAAAATCTTGCCTATCACGCGGCGCTGCATGGGATTGGCGGGCGCGAGGCCAAACAGCGCGCGCGTGAAGTGCTGGAGCAGGTCGAGATGGCCGATCGCGCCGACGACAAGGCCCGCGACCTTTCCGGCGGCCAGATCCGCCGCGTCGAGATTGCGCGCGCGCTGCTGCATCGCCCGAAAATGCTCCTTCTCGACGAGCCGACGGTCGGGCTCGACATCAGGGCGCGCGCGGATATTCTCCTCCATGTGCGCGGCCTCGTCGCGGGCGAAGGCATCAGCGTGCTCTGGGCGACGCATCTCATCGACGAGATCGAGGCGAGCGACGACGTTCTCGTCTTGCATCGCGGCCAATTGATCGACAAAGGCAATGTTGGCGAAGTCGCGTCCCGCGCCGGCGCAGCGGACATCGGCGCCGCCTTCGCCAAACTGACCGGCGCGGGCAGAGCCGAGGACGCCAGATGACCAACCCGGCCTCGAACGACGCGGCGATCGCCAAGGAGATCGCCAAGGACTTAGGTCTGAAGGGTTTCGGCGCCGCCCAATATGCGATTTGCCTCAAAGGCGTCGTTTGGCGCGAGGCGTTGCGGTTTCTGCATCAGCGCGAGCGCTTCGTCTCGGCGTTGGTGCGTCCGCTGGTCTGGCTGTTCATCTTCGCGGCGGGGTTTCGGTCGGTCCTGGGCGTATCGATCATTCCGCCTTATGACACCTATGTGCTCTATGACGTTTACATCACGCCTGGCCTCATGGCGATGATTCAACTGTTCAATGGCATGCAATCGTCGCTCTCGATGGTCTATGATCGAGAGATGGGCAATATGCGAACGCTTCTCGTCAGCCCGTTTCCGCGCTGGTTCTTGCTGACCTCGAAGCTTGTCGCCGGGGTGGCGGTGTCGCTGCTTCAAGTCTATGCGTTCTTGCTTGTGGCTTATTTCTGGGAGATCGAGCCGCCCTCGCCCTGGGGCTATCTGACGCTCGCTCCGGCGCTCATTCTGTCCGGCCTGATGTTCGGCGCTCTCGGCATGCTCTTGTCGTCGCTGATCAAGCAATTGGAGAATTTCGCCGGGGTCATGAATTTCGTCATTTTCCCGATGTTCTTCACATCCTCGGCGCTCTATCCGCTCTGGCGCGTCAGGGAGGGCAGTCCTTGGCTCGCATTCGCCTGCGAGCTCAACCCGTTCACCCATGCCGTCGAGTTGATCCGCTTCGCCTTTTACGAACAGATCAACCCTTTCGCGCTTGCGGTCGTGCTGAGCGCTGCGATCGTCTTCCTCGCCGCGGCGATCAGGGCCTATGATCCCTCGCGCGGCATGCTGGTGCGGCGCGAGGGGCTTTGAAGCGGATGTTCCGGGCTGGAATGATCCTGCCGGAGCGCTTTCGCCTATTTTTTCTTGCCGGAGGCGTCGAACTGGGCGAGATAGGCGGCGATATTGTCCCTATCTGTTTCCTTCGGCAGTCCGGCGAAGATCATTTTCGTGCCGGCGACCTTGGCTTTCGGGCCCGCGAGGAACTCCTTGAACGTCGCTTCATCCCAAGTCAGCCCCGAAGCCTTCATCGCGTCGGAATAGGCATAATCGGCGGCAGAGGCGGCCTTGCGCCCAATCACGCCGTTCAACTCCGGGCCGACGAAATTCTTGGCGGTTTCGCCGACCTGGTGGCAGACCTTGCACTTCTGATTAAAGAGCGTCTCGCCAGCGGCGGCGTCTGCGGCCAAGGCGCCGGCGGCGGATGCGACCCAAGCAGCAGCGGCGGCCATGCAGACAAATTTGAAATTCATTTCCAGTTTCCTTCCCTTTGTGCGAGGGGCATTCGATAAAGGTCTCGCATGCGGCCTTTGAACCGGGCCGATCTAGCGACCCTCATTATAGCTTACCGAGCAAACATGTATCCTGACAGCATGGCCGAAGACAACCCGAACTCGAAAAGAATCAAGCGCAACCGCGCCGTCATCGGATCGGTCGGCCTATTGGCGGCGCTTTCTTTGTGGGCGCTTGCAGTCCGCAGCCGGGGCTTTTCCGCGCCCGTGGCGCTTTACCTCATTCTCGCGGCATTTTTCAATACCCAAGTCTTGTCGCAAGCCTCGCCCCAAGTCTTGCCTCAAGCCCGGGCCGCCGACAAACTGCGGGTGGCGGCGCAAAAAACCGGAACTTTCGCCTGGGAACTCGGGATCGTCCAAGCGCGCGGCCTGGACCGAGCCGCCGGCCTCGAAATCGAGGTTACCGAGCTAGCGTCTCCCGAAGCCGCGCGGATCGCCCTGATGAGCGGCTCGGTCGACATGATTCTCAGCGACTGGCTGTGGGTCGCCCGCGAAAGAAGCCTTGGCGTCCGGCTCGTTTTCGCGCCCTATTCGAGCGCGCTTGGCGCGGTCATGATTCCCGCCGGCTCGCCGCTCAAGGAAATTGCCGATCTGAAGGGAAAGACGCTGGCGGTCGCCGGCGGCCCGCTCGATAAGAGCTGGCTTTTGCTGCAGGCGCTCGCCCAGGTTTCAAACCTCGATCTCAAGGCGGAGGCGAATGTTGTTTATGGCGCGCCGGCGCTGCTTTATCAAAAAGCCGTGAACGGCGAGGCGGACGCCAATCTGAATTTTTGGAATTTCTGCATTGCGCTCGAAGCGCGCGGCTTTCGGCGTCTCATTGGCATGGATGAGGTGGAGCGGCGTCTTGGCGCCAAGGGACCCGTGTCCATGGTCGGCTATGTTTTCGATGAAAGCCTCGCGCAAAAAAATCCCGCCGCGCTGGCGCGCTTTTTTAAGGTCGCAGCGCAGGCCAAGGAGGCGCTCGTCCATTCCGATGCGGATTGGGCCAAGCTCGCGCCCCGGATCGGAGTCGCCGACCCCGCGCAACTCGCGCTCTATAGGCAAAGCTACGTCGAGGGCGTCCCGCGCCGATCGATCGAGGAGGAAGCGGCCGACGCGCGGGCGCTTTACCGCATCCTTGCGGAGATTGGCGGGCCGGAGCTTGTCGGTCCGGCAAAGGAGCTCGACCCCGGCGTCTACTATCAAGCGCCGTCGGGTCGCTGACCCGTGCTGTTTCGATTGGCGTCGCTGCTGCTTCTGTTGCTGGTCTGGGAGTTAGGATCGAAAATCGCCGGAGCGCGCCTGCTGCCGGCGCCGTTCGAGGTCCTGGTGGTCATCGGCTCGGAAGCGCGCTCGGGGGCGCTTTTCATCAATCTGGCGGCCACGCTCGGCCGCGTCGCGGCCTCTTTCGCGCTGGCGATGGGGCTTGGGACCGCGCTCGGCATGCTCATGGGGCGCAACAAGACAATCGACAATCTGTGCGATCCCTGGCTCATCGTGCTCTTGAACCTTCCGGCTCTGGTGATCATCGTATTGGCCTATATCTGGGTCGGTCTGAACGAAGTCGCGGCGATCGGAGCCGTGGCGCTCAATAAATTGCCAAATACGGCGGCGACGGTGCGCGAAGGGGCCCGCGCCTTCGATGCGAGCCTCGATGAAATGGCGCGGGTTTTCGCCATGCCGCTGCGCACAAGGATCAGACATGTCTTCCTGCCTCAGCTCGCCCCTTATCTCGCGGCGGCCACGCGCTCCGGCCTCTCGCTGGTCTGGAAAATCGTCCTGGTGGTGGAATTGCTCGGGCGCCCGAATGGCGTCGGCTTCGAGATCGGCATCGCCTTTCAACTCTTCGACGTGACCCGGCTTTTAGCCTATGCCCTTCCCTTCGTCGGCCTCATGCTGACGATCGAGACTTTCGTTGTGCAACCGATCGAGCGACATGTCTCCCGCTGGCGACCGCATCAAGTTTGAAATCGCCATCGCGTCCAAGACGCTTCGGACCGCCGCCGGCGCCATGCGCGTCGTGCTGCGCGACGTCGCCTTCAGTTTGAAGGAAGGCGAGGTTTGCGCCCTGCTTGGACCCTCCGGCTGCGGCAAGACGACTTTGCTGCGGATCATCGCCGGCATCGATCGGGATTTCGAGGGCCGCCTCGCCTTGCCCTCCCGCCACAAGATCGGCATGGTTTTCCAGGAGCCGAGACTGCTGCCCTGGCGCAGCGTCGCGGATAATCTGCGGCTTGCCGGGGCCTCGAACGAAACCAGCCTCGCCGAGATCGCCTCGGCGCTCGGCCTCGACCTGCATTTGGATCATTTTCCGGGGGAGCTATCGCTCGGCCTGGCGCGGCGCGTCGCCATCGCCAGGGCCTTCGCCATCAAGCCGGATCTTCTTCTCCTCGACGAACCCTTCGTCTCCCTCGACGCCGCGTTGGCGATGCGCCTGCGCGAAGAATTGATCGCGCTTGTCGAGACGCGCAAGGCGACGACGCTCATCGTCACGCATGACGTCGACGAGGCAATCGCGCTGGCCGATCGCATCATTGTGTTGTCGGCGGCGCCCGGGCGGATCGTCGCCGAGGCGACCATCGAGACGGCCCGCCTCGCGCTGACGCCTGAGCGCGCGGCGGGGGTCAAAAGCGCGCTTCTGGCGCGCATCGCGGCCGCGGCGTGAAGGGGTCGATCCAAATCCAGCTGTTTGCGCGCGCACAAGAGAGATATAGCGGCGCGGTAGCGTCTCAGTTTGAATTTCTGCAATGGGTGGATTTCTGCCTGTCCGCTCCCCGGCCTGCAATTTCGTAACCGGCCATTCTGTCTATGGCGTGGTCGGGCCGAAAACTGCCTGTCTCGTTTTGAGCGAGCGACACGATGATGCGGATCGGATATCAACGCCCGTGGGAGGTTTGGAGGCTGACGACCCAAGTCCGTCGCTCGGGCGCTGATCAGCTCGTCCCGAAACCGGTCGCTGCGCGAACAAATCTACCGGCGGTAGAGCGCCCACTCCGAACGGACCATCTCTCTCGGCGCCACCTGCCGGTTGACGAGAGATCGCGGCCGGGGAAAATACCCGCGAATGTAGCTCCCTGCCGCACGCATCACTTCTCGGCGCTAACTTGCGACTAGCCCATCAACGAGCGCGTGGCTGACAGAAGCCTGGTGCGCCCCGTCCGCCGCTATCAGTAATCTATCAGTAATAAGTACGCCGATGCCAGCGGCGGATCGCGCGCCGTTCATGCCGATAGACGCGACGATTAACGCGACGATTAACGCGACGCCAATGGCCATAATAAGCTTTCTCGACTTGCGCGTGCTCCATGTCTTCCGAGGTAGCGACGCCCGGCTGCGGCGTCAAACCCAGATCATGGTCCGGCGCGGCGAGCGGCGTGAACGAGTTGAAAGCCTTCGCAGGCGCCACTGCTGCCGCCACACCCGCTCCAATGCAAAGCAGTTTCAAGAATGCGCGTCGTTCCATCGCAATCTCCCGAAATTTAGCAGAGATGTCGGGTGCAAAACTCGAGACGGGTGCAAGGGTTCCGCCCGACCTTTTAGCAATTGCTAACATCCTCATTCCGGGCGGAGTTGGAATTGGGCGGCAGTTGGCGTCGCTGAGAAAGTTTGACAGCGCAATCCCGCGTTAATTCAAGCTGTAATGGAGACCCTTGATTCGCTTGACAAGGGAACGCTTATCCACGTCCTTCTTTCAAAGGCGCAAGCGATCGAAGGTTTGAGGCTGACCTTTGCGTCCCACCAAAATAGAGCGCGTGGACGTTGAAATTGGCCTAAATTGGGTCGCCGCTGAATTCGGGGCCGATAGTTAATCGCTTAGGGGGGCTGCGTCGGCGTTCAGATTCTGCCTTTCAAAGGACGATCTTGCCAAGAGATTCGAAAGGCCGCGCCCGGACTGCTCGAGGCACGCGAGTGCGTCTCGGCAAGAAATATTGAGAGGAGTGATGTGGTCGGCGCTGACAATCTGCACCACTCCCGACGAAGGGTCAGGCGCGCCGGGCATAAACACGGCAACTTGGCCATCGTTGAACGCGTCGACAACGAACCCAAGCCGCAATCCACTGTTCATGCGCACCAGGACCGACTTGAGGTCTTCGTTTGTCTTTACCTCCAACCCTGCCAAGCGATCAGCGTATTTACGAACGGCGACGTAGGGGGGCAGTTTGTTTAGGACCTTCTCTTCAAGGAAGGAGGCCGCGTCCTTTTCAATTCTAAATGAACGCAGGAAAAGCCCAGCGGCGAAGGCCACTAGCACAAGCAAAAAAGTCCCTACGACATAAACGGCGAGAACCGCCTCGCCCTTTGAAATTGGCAGCTTTTCCGCGAGTGGCGTCGCGGAATCGACAGCCATCTTGCCCGCCTTGATGACAACGAGAAGAACCGCAGCGAAGGGGAGCAAGAAGACAGCGCCACCGACCACCGTCGTTTTCACAAAGTCGAAAATTTGCCTCATGACACCCTGCGTGCTGGGCGAAACCTGTTTTTCCTTAGAAACGCAAAATATCCGCGCCGATGGGCCCAACCAAGTCTTTAACGAAAATATGTCGGGCTTTTGCCACGGAGCCTCGTGCGCGCCAAAGGGCGTCATCGATGAAGCTGTAGCAAGCGGCTGCAGGCCCTCGCCTGCAGCCGCTTGCTACGCTCGACACTCGCTTTTTGACCCGCCGCGCTCGGCGGCCATCATCTTAGTGGTTCAGTAGCTGTGGCGGCGGACTGTCCGGCGAGCGGTGCGGCGCACCGAACGACGGGCGGTCCCATAAACCGCCTTCTCCACGAAGCTGTTGGACGCAGCGAAGCCGTTGGACGCTACAATTTCCATGCAGGCTCGTGAATAGTTCGCGGGGGCAGCCGCTTGAGCGTGAGCGCCGAGCCCTACTGCTAGCGCCGCACCTAATGCCGCGGCAGCGAATCCATGAACCGTCATCATCCTCATCGCAAACATCCTCCGTTTAAGGCGTTCGTTATTGGCAACGCCTGACACTTTTTGCCTATGAGAGCGCATTTAAAAAGACTGCGCCCGAGTCCTGTCTCCGCCGCAGTCTTGTCGAAGCTTCTGTATCCTTCGCCATCGCTAGACTCTACTCAACAAGTCCCCGCGCGTGGCCGCCGTAGACCTTGCAAGAACAGCCAGTCCCAAGCCATCCCGGCTCATAGAGCAAGCACGTCTTCACGGGAGTCGCGCAATAATTCCCGGAGACCGCAGCGCTTCGGCCAGTCATCAGAGGCGCGGTCCCGAGGGCCGCTAACCCGGTTCCATACCCATAAGGGTAGCCGTATCCGTGCCAGCCAGGGCGCCAGCCATAGTGCCTATAGTGATGCCGATGGTAATAGCGGGCCTGCTCGATCTGTATTGGTGGTGTTATAAGCTTCGAGCTCGATACGCTCATAGGACCGGCTGAAGCGGTCGCGGTGAGCGTGAACAGGGCGGTTCCGGCTACAAGCAAGATGCTTTTAATGTCCATAACACACCTCCTACCAGGCTATTCAACACCTCTTGTAAGGATCAGAGAAAAGACGTCGTTTGATTTGAACGCTTATTTGTATGGTTCGTTCCAGTTTGGCTTGGGAGACCGTCTCACACTCGCGCGTCTCCACATCCCCGTTTGCCCCCGTCAGCTCCATCAAATGCCCGGACTAAACATCTAGCGACCCTGAAATCCAGAAGGAGCGCCAAATAAAGGAGCGAAAAAATCCGAGCGCGGGCTTGCCTGAGCCCCGGCGGTCCCGTACTCGCCGCCCGGGCTAACCCCGGTTACCGTAACATGCGTATTCTCCAGGCCGTTCTCCTTCACCAGCGCATAAAGTGTGGCGGCATTCTTGGGCGAGATGCGCACGCAGCCATGCGAGACCGGCTTGCCAAGATTCCTTACGTCAAAGCTGCCGTGGATGGCGTGACCGTCTTTAATAAAGAAAACGGAATGGGGCATGGGGGCGTTGTCCCACTCTTTGCTATACCAAATTTCGTTCATCGAGGTGGCGGTATAGGTTCCTGACGGAGTTGAATATCCCAGCCGGCCAGTTGACACCGGCCATTGATATTTTCCTACTCCGCCCAAAAAAACGGTCATTGTTTGACTTGTCTTGTCGATGTTGACGAGGACGGCGCCCTTCCTGACGCCGGCGACATCCGCGTTAATCGCTCTGCGGGATCCAGATCCCGCGTGAGCCGTCGCCGCAAAAGAAACCGACGCCGCAGCCATGGCGGCCAACAAAAGTGCAGTTCTCATAGCTTGATTTAAGGGAATCCGCATTCGCGCCTCCGAAGCCGGGGAAATGAGCATACGTCAGGTTTGGGAGAGCTTCCGATCGACGGAGTCGCTCCCATGTGACGGCCGCCTTTTTGCAAGTCGGCAGCGATTTCTAAATTGCCGTGAACGGATCTTCGTTCAGACTGGCATTGAGCTGTCGCGCGGCCGCAGGCGCCACGAGTCCAAGTCTTATCGCGATCCCGGCAATGAGGACGCGAGCCGCTCGCCCCGGAATTCGGCCGATGCGTAGTTGCGACCTCCGCCATGCTCGTCTCCCCAACCGCATGGTGAAGCTGCGCGGCTTTTTGTCAATGCGTCTCAAAGTTCCTGGGTCCGATTTGTGCCGAACGTCAGCTTCGGGGCGGCGGCGCCGTTTGGACCGAAGGGCCGGGACGGGCGCACTTCGGAGCACGCATTTGCAGGGATAGATGGAACTCCTTGGCAAGGAGGTCGAGGAGTTCCTTGAATCGCTACACCTCCGTGCCTTCCGCAAGGGCGAGCGCATCCTCTACATCGACGCCGAGGTATCGAACGGTGCTTTCGATTTTAGTATGCCCGAGCAATATTTGCACGGCACGCAAGTTGCTTGTCTGTTTATAGATGATGGATGCCTTGGTTCGGCGAAGCGAATGCGTCCCATAGTCCTCCCGGCGTAATCCGATCCCGGTTACCCATTCGTCGACGAGGCGAGCATATTGCCGCGTGCTGATATGATCGGCTTGATCGATACGACTTGCAAAGACGAAGTCGTCGAGCGCGCCGCCGCGCCATTCGAGCCATGCCAGAATACTGCCGCGAGCAGGTTCAAGGAGCTCGAACTGAACGGGGCGACCGGTCTTCCGCTGAATAACGGTCGCGCGTGTACGAACCCGGCCGCCGCTGACGAGGTCGCTGATCTTGATCTTGACCTTGACAACGTCACACCCGCGGAGCTTGGCGTCGATTGCGAGATCGAACATCGCCCGGTCGCGAAGCCGCTGCTCTCGATCGAGCCAGAACCTGATGGCCCGGACCTGTTGTGGCTTCAGCGCGCGTTTCGCGCCAAGTTTCCGACCTGCATTCCATGGACGGCGCTCTTTGGCGCCCGGGTCGTATTCCGAGTGTCCCATCGCCTTTCGCCTCTCGGCCCTAATTGGCCAAGAGGAAAACTCGGCGCCCTCACGCTCGACACCCGAGAACTGGCCGTAGCGGCCAGACCGCTTTGGGTCAGCAACCTCGAATAGCCGACCTTCTGTTGGTCGGTAAGAGCGTGTTTAATAATGGCTCAGTGAACGATGCGTCGCCATAGAGGCTGCGGAGAGCGACAAGGACCATCGCCTTGGAGACGTCGATCCGCTTCTAATAATCGCGGACGAGGTGCCGCCAGCGGGTCATCCAGCCGAACGTGCGTTCGACGACCCATCGGCGGAGCAAAACCTCGAAACCCCTTCTGGCCGTCGACGCATTTGATGGATCTACATCGCAAGCTTGAATCGCGCCGGCAAAACGTCCGCAATCTCATTCTCAAACGGTCTTTCTTTAGCTGGCCACGTGCAGGAAAAAAACCTGCATCAGGAGCATTGCCAAAAGCGGGCGTCCAACGAGCGATAAATCCGCGTCATCCTCCTGCAAGAGTTTACTTAGAAGCGCTGTCGTTTGTGAATGCAGTGGACGCCTCTTCGAGGTCTTCGAAGATCATCGGCTTTCCGATCTTCTCCAGCAGGCCGGCCCGTTTCAGAAGATCCATGGGTTCGCTGTGCAACTCGGCTATCCCGAATGCAATGCCACGCTCGGCAAACATGCCGCACACCTCGTCGAGCATTGCCGCCGCCGTCGAATCCACTTGGACGATGGCGCTGGCGTCGAGCACGAACCAACGCGTATCGGACAAACCGTCCGCGATAGCCGTGAGGCGCGCCTTCACATAGTCAACATTGAAGAAGAGAAGACTGCCCTCGATCAAGCAAATCGCCAGTCCTGGGATCGGTCGCGCTGGCTTTGACCTGTGCATTTTGTAGAAGCCATGTTGGCCTGGGATGAGGCCAAGCATCGCGTCGCGGGGCCGCATTTCCTTGAGCAGCGTGTACAAGAGGGTCGCCGCTACAGCGATTACGACGCCCTTCAGGACGCCAAGGCTAATCGGACCCGACATGCCAATGAGGGCGAAGACAAACTCCATCCGGCTGACGCGCCAGATCTCGCGCAGGCCCGCAAGATCAATGAGGCTGATTGCGGCGGCGACAAGAATTGCTCCGAGCGCCGGAACCGGCAAAACCCGGAGAGCGTCGTTCAAGTAGAGGAGCGCCGCCGTGAGAGTGAGGGCCGCAACGATGCTCGACACTTGTGTCCTGCCGCCAACAGTCATGTTAATGGCGGTGCGCGAATCGGAAACGGTCACTGGAAAGCCGCCAAATAGCCCCGATGCGATATTTGCGGCTCCAAATCCGACGAGTTCCGTGTCGGCGTCCACCGCGAACTTGCCGCGCGCGCCGAAACTGCGCGCCGTGACGATGCCTGAGCCGAAGCTCACCAGCCATATCGCCAAGGCATCGAGCAACAGCTCTCCCAGGGGCAAATTCATCACGTCAGGAAGGGAAAACGTAGGCAGCGATCGGGGCAGGTTCCCCACCACCGCCACACCCATCTTCTCAAAGTCGAAGATCGCAGAGGCCGCGGCTGCAATTACAATAACGACTACTGGTCCCGGCACCGGCGAGCGCCAAAGGGTCATGAGCTGCAGAATGACGAACATCGCGATTCCGATCACAACGGAAAGCCAGTGGATCGATCCTGCTTTTTGGAAGAGCTCGACGAATGGCGGGAAAAGCCCCTCGGATTCGATCCGCAAGCCAGTCAATCGTCCGATCTGACCTACAAGGATCGAAATTGAGACGCCGCCGATGAAGCCGACAAGGATTGGTTTCGACAAAAAGACGCCGATTACGCCGAGATGAAGCTTGCTGGCGACAATACAGAAGATGCCGACGGCCAGCGCGAGCGCCGAAGCCGCGGCGAGGCGGTCGGCCGGCAGATTCATCGAGGCATCTACGAGTGCGGCGGCCAGAACGGTCATCGTCGGCGCGTCAGGACCAACAATCAACTGACGCGACGGGCCAAGCAAAGCGTAACCGACAAGCGGGAGAATGCTTGAATAAAGCCCTGCCTCGGGCGGTAGACCGGCGATCGCTGGATAGGCGATCGCACTTGGCACGGCTACCGCTGCGACGGCGAGGCCCGCCGTCGCGTCTCGACCGAGCCACTCGGGCCTGTAGCCCTTAAGGCTCGTCAGGATCCCAAACCGGGCGAACATTGCTTGAGCTCCGGCGCGGACTCAGCTGCTTACGCAAGCCGGGCCCTCTGAAGGCGCCTGTTGCCTTATCCGCAAATCCAAACGTATCCGATGGGGCTCGCGCGCCAACAGGAACCGACGCCGTAGGGCCACCATCGGCCACGCCAGAAGCGCCGTCCTGTCCCATACCAGACGCCACCGTAATAGCGGCCGCCAATGCGATGGCGACCCACCGCTGCGCCGTGGGCGCCGTATCCGCGATGCATGCCGCCGCCACGAATGCCATATCCGCGATGGGCTACGCCCACCCCGCGATGATAGCCATGTCCACCGCCAGCGACACCCATCCCGCGGTGCCCGGCAAACCCACGATGCCCACCACCCCTTCCGCCTCCTCCGCCGAACCGCACAAAATCGATATCGGGGGTGGATGTGGCGGTGGCCGCGCCGAGGATTTGTGGCGCAATGGGGAACGCGAGGACCGGATTGAAGTCGGCGATCGCCAAGGCGAGGCTTAAGGCAAGAGGAAACAGCTTGATCCTAAGCATGACGAGACTTCCTTCAGAAAGATAAGTGTAAACGCGGAAGAACGGGAGCGCAATAACCCGATTTTGCTTTTACGTTCACGACAAACAACTGTCGACCAACGATCATGCGAAAATGCTTCATGCGGAAACCCATTCCAATTCCGGCACGAGCTTATAGGGATAATTCGGGTCTTTGTAGCCGTGCGTCTTCCGCCGCTTCGGCAGTTTCGGCTTGTCTCGCGGCAGATCTTCATAGGGGATCTGCGACAGGAGATGCGAGATAACGTTGAGCCGCGCGCGTTTCTTGTCGTCTGAGCGCGCGACATGCCATGGCGCCCAGGGCGTGTCAGTCGCCTTGAACATGTCGTCGCGGGCTTGAGAATAGTCAATCCAGCGATCGTAGGATTTCAGATCCATAGGCGACAATTTCCAGATTTTTCGTGGATCGTTGATGCGCGCCTCCAGGCGGCGAGTCTGCTCCTCGGGACTCACTTCCAGCCAATATTTGATAAGCACGATGCCCGATTCGACGATCGCCTTTTCCATTTCCGGCGCGACTCCGAGAAAACGCTCGACCGCCTCCATCGAGCAAAACTCCATGACCCGCTCGACTCCGGCGCGATTGTACCAGCTTCGATCGAAGATCACGATCTCGCCCGCGGCCGGCAGATGGGGGACGTAACGCTGCATATACATCTGCGACTTTTCTCGATCCGTCGGCGCGGGCAGCGCAACGACGCGAAAGACGCGCGGACTCACGCGGTCGGCGATCGCCTTGATGACTCCTCCCTTGCCGGCGCCATCTCGGCCTTCAAAGAGGACGCATATTTTGAGGCCTTTGTGCACGACCCAGAGCTGAAGCTTGACAAGCTCGGCCTGGACTCGCGCGAGCTCGCGTTCGTAAGCTTTGTTGCTCAGCTTGCCCTGAGGGGTCGGTTCATCTTCGCCACGCGTCTTGTAGCCGTTCTCACGATTGTCTGTCGCGCTCATCGCTTTCTCCCCACTTGGATCTTTACAACATAGGCGCGTCTGCCTAGTAGAAAAGATGCCGTGGGCGACCGATGAAGGCGGCGGCTGCAAATTGCAACGTTCACTCCGAATTGCGAAACGAGGACGGCGGTTGTCCAGATTTTCGGTTCCGGGTCCCGCCGGCGTGACGCCGGAAGCGGGCATCATGCGCGGGAAAACCGCCATTTCCTTTCGTTTGCCCGCCGCCGCGGCCTTCGCCTTTCTGATTGGCCTCGGGGCTCCGCTTCCCTCGACTGGCGACGGAGGACAGTCGGGCAGCGACGCGTTCGTCTCTTCCGCGCGGGCTCAGTCCGGGATCCGCAATCTGATCTCTCGCTTGCGCCGAGAGAAACTGCCAGCGAGCATCGCTAAGACGAATGGCCGGATCGAAGCCACCCAAGTCGACGTCTCATCGAAATACGCCGGCCGCTTGGCCGAGGTCATGGTGGAGGAAGGCTCCAGCGTCACGCAAGGCCAAGTCATAGCGAGAGTCTTTTCGCCGGAATATGAAGCGCAGTTGCGCGCGGCCCAAGCCGATGTGCAGCGCGCCAAGGACGCGCTCATCGCAGCCGAAGCCGAAATTGTTGCGCGACAGAGCGCTCTCGAGTTCGCCAAATCCGACTACCAGCGCGGACAAGAGCTCATGAAGACCGGGACCATCACAAAGCAGGCCTTCGAGCAGCGCAAGCGCAATTTTGATGCGGCCGACGCCGCGGTGAAGAGCTTCACCTCGCAGCGCGATCAGGCCAAGTCCTCGATCAAGAACTCGGAAGCCGAGGTCGAGCGAATCGAGTCGATCATTCAGGACCTCACGCTCACATCGCCCAGAAGCGGACGGGTGCAATATCAGCTCGCGCGCGCGGGCGAGGTTGTCGCAGCGGGAGCGCCTATCGTGACGATCCTTGACCTCACCGACGTCTACATGACCATTTTCCTGCCTGCCGCCGTCGCAAGCAGACTCGAGATCGGCGGCGAGGCGCGCATCGTGCTCGACGCGGTGCCGGATTATGTCATTCCGGCCGCCGTCAGTTTCGTCGCCGCTGACGCACAGTTCACTCCGAAGACCGTTGAAACCAAGGACGAACGCGCGAAGCTGATGTTCCGCGTCAAGCTTAAGCTTGATCCGCAGGTCCTGCGGAAATTCTACACGAAGGTGAAAACCGGGTTGCGCGGCATGGGTTTCGTGCGCACGGACCCGTCGACTCCTTGGCCGCACGACCTGCAAATCAAGCTCCCTGCGGATAAAGCGCCCAAGCCCGGGCGCGCCAAAACTGCAGCGCCGGAAGCCGAGGCGCCCGGCTCCAAATCCCGCGACGCCGAATGAGCAAAGAAAGCATCGCCAGGATCACGAATGTCTCGCACCGCTATGGCGCCTCAGTCGCGCTTGATGGCGTCACGATCGACATACCCGCGCGGATCATGGTGGGCGTCATCGGGCCTGATGGCGTCGGAAAATCAACTCTGCTGGCTCTGATTGCGGGCGTCCGCAAAATGCAGAGCGGCGAGATCCTCGTTTTCGACGGCGACGTCGCCGATCCAGACCATCTCTGGGAGATCCGCGGCCGGATCGCCTATATGCCGCAAGGCCTCGGCCGCAACCTCTATCCAACGCTGAGCGTGTTCGAGAACATCGATTTCTTCGGCCGTCTTTTCGGCCAGGGCGCGGACGAGCGACGAGCCCGGATCACCGACCTTCTGAGCGCAACCGGCATGGAGAAGTTCGAAGCCCGGCCGGCGGGCAAGCTCTCCGGCGGCATGAAGCAGAAGCTCAGCCTCTGCTGCGCGCTCATCAACGATCCGGATCTTCTCATCCTCGACGAGCCGACGACCGGCGTCGATCCGCTGTCGCGCGGCCAATTCTGGGATCTCATCAACAGCATCCGCGCGCGACGCCCGCAAATGAGCGTCATTGTCGCGACCGCCTATATGGACGAAGCCGAGCGCTTTGACTGGCTGATGGCGATGGACGATGGCAAAATCATCGCCACCGGCGCGTTGAAGGAGCTTCTCGCAAAGACCGGCGAGCCCAATCTCGACGAGGCGTTCATTGCGCTGATGCCGGAGGCCAAACGCGCTTTGCACAAGAAGGTCGTCGTGCGTCCGCGCGTGGCTTCGCCCGACGAGACTCCGGCGATCGAGGCGGAGGGCCTGACGCGGCAATTCGGCGACTTCATCGCAGTCGATCACGTCAGCTTCAAGATCGCCCGCGGCGAGATCTTCGGCTTTCTCGGCTCCAACGGCTGCGGCAAGTCGACGACGATGAAAATGCTGACGGGGTTCCTGCCCGCGACCAGCGGCTGGGCGAAGCTGTTCGGCCAGCCGATGGGGTCGAGCGACATGGAGGCCCGGCGCAACGTCGGCTACATGACCCAGGCCTTCTCGCTCTACGGCGAGCTCACGGTCGGCCAGAATCTGGAGCTGCATGCGCAGCTTTATCACTTGCCCCGGGAACAGATCGCAGGCCGGATCGCGGACCTCATCGAGCGCTACGATCTGAAGGCCGTCGTCAACGCCCGGCCGGACAGCTTGCCGCTCGGCATCAAGCAGAGGCTTCAGCTCGCTGTCGCCGTCCTGCACGAACCGGCCATTCTCATTCTCGACGAACCGACGTCGGGCGTCGACCCGATCGCGCGCGATTCGTTCTGGCGCACGCTGATCGATCTCTCGCGCGACGATGGCGTGACGATTTTCATTACCACGCACTTCATGAACGAGGCCGAGCGCTGCGACCGCATCTCGCTCATGCACGCGGGCAAAGTGCTCGCCGTCGGGCCGCCGCTGGAACTCGTCGAGGAGCGCGGCAGCGACTCGCTTGAGGATTGCTTCGTCGGATATCTCGCGGACGCGGCCGGGATCGATCGGTCGAAAAAGATCGAGGCCGCCGCGGCCGGATCTGAAACCGTCGAGGCGGAGGCGCTTGCGCCGCCGAGGCGCTTCGATCTTGCGCGGCTCTGGGCCTATGCGCGTCGCGAAACGGTCGAACTCCTGCGCGATCCGATTCGCATGGCCTTCGCTGTTGTCGGTCCGATCATTCTCATGTTTGCTTTCGGCTTCGGCATCTCCTTCGACATCGAAAACCTGCAGACAGCCGCCTTCGACCAAGACGACACGCCCCAGAGTCGCGAACTGCTTCAGGGCTTCGAGGGCTCGCGCTATTTCTCTATGCAGCCGCCGATTACGTCCGCCGAAGAGATGGAGCGGCGGCTCAAGAGCGGCAACACGCAGATCGTGGTGGAAGTGCCGCCCGGCTTCGGTCGCGATCTCTTGAGCAAGCGGCGGCCGGACGTCGACGCGACGGTCGACGGCGCCATGACGTTCCGCGGCGAGACGGCGAAGAATTATGTCAATGGAGTCGTGACGAAGCAAGGCGAGGAGCTTCAGCGTCAGCTGCGTCGACCTGGAACGGCGAACGCTTGGAGCAGCAACAATATCGAAACCAGGTTCCGCTACAATCAGGCCTTCCTCAGCGTGAACGCCATGGTGCCAAGCGTGTTCATGCTGATGTTGTGTCTTATCCCGGCGATCATGTCGGCGATCGCGGTCGTGCGCGAAAAGGAGACCGGCTCGATCGCCAATTTCCGCTCGACCCCGATCACCAAATTCGAGTTCCTCATCGGCAAGCAGCTCCCTTATGTCGCCGTCGCAATGATGAATTTCGTCGTCCTGTTCCTCATGGCGATCTTCGTTTTTCGCGTGCCGATCAAGGGGCCATTCCTCACTTTGCTGATCGGGACCTTCGTCTATGTTTTTGCGACGACCGGCTTTGGCCAGCTCATTTCATCCTTTGTGCGCACCCAGGTCGCGGCCGTCTTCGCGACGGCTATCCTTTCGATCGTTCCGGCGGTGAACTTCTCCGGGCTCTTCGCGCCGGTCTCTTCCCTGTCCGGAGGCGCCAAGATCCTCGGGCTATCCTTCCCGTCGGCCTGGTATCAACCGATCACGGTTGGCGTGTTCGCTAAGGCCCTCGGGATGCTCGACCTTTGGCGCAACGTCGCCGCGATAACAATCATCGCGCTCGCGTTCCTCGCCCTTTCGCTTCGCCTTTTGAGCAAACAGGAAGCGTGAGATGACGTCGCTCCCGGCTCATCCGACGCCCCATCTTGCTGAATCGAGGCCTCTGTCCTTCGCCGATCATGTCGTCAATATCTACCGCCTCGTGATCAAGGAATTGCGCAGCATCCGGGCCGATCCGACGATGTTGATCCTCGTCGTTTACGCGTTCAGCATCTCAGTCAACACGGTCGCCACGGGGGCGGTGACCGAAGCGACCAATCTCTCGGTGGGCGTCGTGGACGAGGATGGCTCGGACTTGTCGCGGCAGATCGCCGAGGGGCTGAGGCGTCCGACCTTCCAACCGCCCGTGCAGATCACGGCGTCGGAAATCGACCCGATGATGGATCAGGGCAAGCTCCTCTTCATCGTCGAGATCCCGCCCAATTTCGAGGCGAATATCCGCGCCCAGCGCAAGACCGGCATCCAGATCAACGTGGACGCGACGGCGGTCGCTCAGGCCGGCAATGGCGCGAGCTTTCTGAGAACCGCGATCGCCAACGAGATCCAGGCGTTTATCGCCGGCAAGGAGGGTGCGAGGGCAACGCCGATCAATCTTGTCCTGCGCGCAGCTTTCAATCCGAACCTGAAGACCGCCTGGTTCTCGGCAATGACGCAGGTCATCAACCAGATCACGCTTCTCACCGTCATCCTGACCGGCGCCGCCCTGATCCGCGAGCGCGAGCAGGGCACGGTTGAGCACCTCCTGGTCATGCCTGTCGTGCCGACGGAGATCATGCTGGCGAAGATGATCGCCAACGGCCTCGTCATCCTGGTCGCGGCGATGTTTTCTCTGCAATTCGTCGTGCACTGGTGGATCGGCTCGCCGATCGCCGGATCGCTGCTGCTGTTCCTGGTCGGCGCGGCGATCTACGCCCTTGTCGTGGCTGCGCTTGGCATCATGCTCGGCACACTGACGACCACGATGGGCCAATTTGGATTGCTGGCCATGCCGGTGCTGATGGTTACCCAATTGCTTTCCGGCAGCAGCACGCCGATGGAAAGCATGCCGGTCTGGCTTCAGCACGTCATGCAGACGATCAGCCCGACGCCGCATTTCGTCTCCTTTTCGCAGGCGGTGCTGTTCCGCGGCGCCGACGTCACGCTCGTCTGGCGTCCGCTTATTGCGATGATCATCATTGGCGCGGTCTATTTCGCCGTGGCGGCGCGCCGTTTCCGTCGGGTGATTTTCGGGGGCTGATCCCGGCGACGACAGAGCCGGCGCGGGCGATCGAGCCGCGCTCGTATTCGCTTCGACGCTTGATGTCGTCCGTCCAGGCGGCAGCGTGAACGAAGGCAGCGCGGTCGCGCTGATCGGCTGGCGCACCGTCGACCCATTGACCGAAACCCGGGTTTAGCGAAGCGGGGCGACGACCAACCTTACGGCGGCCGGCGCGGGTGGAGCTGGCTTCGCCGCAATCAGCCTGGCCATGCGCTTCGATCCTACGGCGCGTCAGGCGTGGAACGTCCGGGGCCGTCGGCGTCGGATGTACGATGGTGCGCAAAAAGCAGGGCGACAGACTCGCGGGGCGCGGGCGCCCCTCAAGACAGATGCGGATCGCAAAGCCACGATCGGCGGCGCCAGGATCACCGGCCAATCGGTCAGGAAATAGGCGGCGAGGTCTATCTCACTTTGCGCCGCGTCGATCCGCGCGATGTTGATATGCTCGAGGTTCTCGGAAGGCTTTGCTTGGCCTGCCCCTCTGGGGTGATCCCGGTTCACTGTTAGTTTAAAACTTCTCCAGACCGTTACGCCGTTATCGATCTTGATTAGGAGGCCTAGAGCCGGATGACTTTGGACGGAATCGCAACGCGATTCCGTCCAAAGTCTGAATCCGCCTCTCCTCCAAGAGTTAGAGCATGATGTCGTCCGAAAACCGGTTTCCACTTTTCGGCATCATGCTCTAAGAATAGGCGACCCCGTGCGGCCGCCGGAACACCCGACTCAGAACCGGGCTTTTCCGGGCCACAACGACACCGTCATACAGACCGCGTTTATTCGCAGGCTATCGGTGTGCTAACTACCGCGTGATAAGACATCATCATTAGGAGTCCGCGTGGGTCGATTACTATTCGAAGGGGTTTCAGACGGCCGTCGCCGCAATATGCAGGCGAATAAAAGCAGGGACACCGCGCCGGAAATTGTGGTCCGCCGACACGGCGCACGCTTTGGCGTCATCCCAGCTGAAAACAATGGCATGTCTGAAAGCTTCGTCAAAACCCAGAAGCGCGATCACGCTTGCCTTGCGGTCTTGCCGGACGCAGGTGCGATCCTTGCCAACTTACCCGGCTGGTTCGAAGAACTATTGTGAGATTCACCCGCACGCTGGCCTTCAAGTTCCAATCGCTTCGGGAGCTCATCTGTCTTAGTGCTTAACTCAACCGGCCAGGCGTCCCGTCAAACGGGGTGCACACCATATTCACTCAGCCTTTTTCTTTTTGGTGGGTTTGGCGCCTTTAGCGCCACCTTCACCCGGATCCGCTGAGAAATAGGCCTCATATTTATTCTTCTTGCCATCGAATTCCGCAGCCTCTGGCAGGGCCTTACGTTTGAACGCAAGATTTGGCCAGATCTTCGCCATGTCGGCGTTGAGCTTGGGGAAAATACCAAGGTTCTTGGCAGTATCGGCCTTAATCGCTTGGGCCGGACATTCTGGCTCGCAAACACCACAGTCGATACATACATCCGGATCAATGACCAGCATATTCACGCCCTCGTAGAAACAATCGACGGGGCAGACCTCCACGCAGTCTGTGTATTTACATTTAATGCAATTATCGAGCACGACAAAGGTCATAACTGCCTCCCGGTGGCGCACTCGGTCCGCGCCAACGTGATTATCGGTGTGCTAATCCCTTTGCAGGGCCGCCGCAAGGACGTTGCGTGCTGCCTTAAGTTAAACGCCAGCCGTTGAGACTCGCAAGCTGTTTTTTTCGTCAGGGCCGCCAAGTTTTTTCTGTGTCCTTAAAGGGGGCGAGTTTGCGGTGGTCAATTCTTGAAATAGGAGTTTTTGCTTCCAGATAGGCATCGCGTCGAAGCCCCGGTGCGACGACCCGCAAATGCGGAGCTGCCTTTCAAAGTGCGATCGTCAGTATGTCTCCCGGGACAACCGAATGCGCCGCAGCTTTGATCCTGATCGACCCCCATTAACGGGTCCAGTTTCAATGTTAGTGCATTGATGGCCTCGGGGCCAGCGCGGGCGGCGTAGCTGGTCGGCATTGCGAAGCTGCCTGCGCGGGGTCATGGCGGGCACGAAGACCTCGGGCGCGGGCGCCCGCAATCAGCGAAGCGCCGGCCTGAACTCCGCATTCACTCAGCTGCGAGGTGCTCACGCCAGCCCAATTGACGCAGAGCCCGGTCGATCCATAACTTTGTCAGCTTCTCCTGCACGTTGTTTTGCGAGAGACGTTGGCGAAGGC
Organism: Methylocapsa aurea; assembly: GCF_000746085.1. GTDB lineage: Bacteria > Pseudomonadota > Alphaproteobacteria > Rhizobiales > Beijerinckiaceae > Methylocapsa > Methylocapsa aurea. The sequence goes on from NZ_JQKO01000020.1 coordinate 59,042, forward strand.
TGGCGAAATCGACACGGTCGAGCGCCTGATCCTGGTTGAAGCAGGAGAACACGACCGTCTCGGCCCCGGTGCTCGGATCGCGATGAAGCTGGAGACATTGCCCGCAGATTTCTTTCATCGCGCATTGCATCGGCGAGTTGATCGATCCGATCGCGGCGTGAGACGCTTTCAGCAGCGGCTTCAACACACCATGCCGCGCCTTGGCCACGGCGTTCATCATGCCGTCCGACCCGATCGCAATGATGCGATCGACCTCGTCGAGCGGGATCGCCGGCGTACCCAGCTTACCCGATCCATAGGCCTCGATCGCTTCGACAATATTGCAGACGATGGTCGAATCCTGCGGCCGGGTCGGTTTGAAGCCGGGGGCTTCGTCCGAGCACCACACGATGACATCGGCCGCACGCTCGATCTCTTCGATCTTGTAGCGGTCGATCAGACGTTTGTAGCCGGCGACATAGATAACCTTCGATCCCGCCGCGCGAAGCGCTTGCCCGATCGAGAACAAGACCGCATTGCCGAGACCGCCGCCGACAAGCAGCGCGGTCTCAGCCGGCGGCGTTTCGGTCGGCTCGCCCGTCGGTCCCATTAAGATGACAGGCTCGCCCGGCTTCAAATGCGCGCAGAGGTCCGACGAACCACCCATTTCGAGGACGATCGTCGACAGAAGACCCTTCTCCTTGTCGACCGAAGCGCCGGTCAGCGCTAGGCCCTCCATCATGAGCGTCGTGCCGCCGGTACGGGGCGCCAAGGCTTCGAAGTTCTGCAAGCGATAGAATTGTCCCGGCTCGAAGGCGCGCGCCGCGAAGGGCGCCCGGACCGTAACTTCGACGATTGTCGGAGTCAGGCGTTCGACCGATTGCACGGTGGCCCGCAACCCCTCGTTCATCGCCGCGGCGAGGATCGCCGGCGTCACGACCGTATGCGGAATCGACGTCATTTTATGGCTGACGACCGGATAGCCCAATTTCGCGCTGGCCATGGCCTTCACGACATTGCCGGCGAAGCTCGGATGCAGGTCGCCGAAGAAGCTCACGGCTCTTCCGTCGAGCCGCGCGCTCATCAACACATCAACGGTGTCGGGCTTGCAGGATTTTTCCGGGCTGACGGGCGAGCCGTCCTCGCCGTAGGCCTGGAAATAGCGGCCGTCGAGGACGACATTGTCGGGGTCTTCGCGGCCGAGCACCGTGTTTGGCTGGGTTCCCGCCGCCACGATGATGCAGCGCGCGGGCAGCGCGACCTGCTCGCTGGTTCCGTCGGCCGCTTTGCGCGATACAACCAGAGCTTCCGCCGCGCCCCAGCGGTCGACCTTGACCTGCTCGGGCGTGAGGCCCTCCGCGAAGCGGATGCCTTCCTGCATGGCCAAAGCCACTTCTTCATGGTTCAGGGTATAGCTCGGCGCGTCGATCAGACGGCGGCGATAGGCCAAAACCACGCCGCCCCATTGCTCCAAGAGATCAGTAATACGAGGCTTCCGTCCTTCCGCCGAAGCGGCCTTGCGCTCCTGCCGGATGGCTCTCGCATGTGTAATGAATTCGTCGGCGATCTCTTGCTCGGCCGGCGACCAGACTGAACGGACCAGTGACTCGCCATGTTCGGCGACAAGCGTTTCGTAGCGGACCAGGAATTTCTCGACCTGCACGGGATAGTAGGCCAAGGCCTCGGTGCCGGCATCGATCGCGGTCAGGCCGCCGCCGATCACCACAACGGGCAGGCGGATCTGCAGATTGGCGATCGAATCCGCCTTGGCGGCGCCGGTCAATTGCAGGGCCATCAGGAAGTCCGATGCCTGCCGGACGCCGGGCGCCAAGCCATTCTTCATCGGGATCACTGTCGGACGCCCTGCCCCTGCGCAAAGCGCAATATGATCGAAGCCGAGTTCGAAGGCCTTATCGATGGTCAGCGTGCCGCCGAAGCGAACGCCGCCGATCATGGTGAACTGGCTGCGGCGCTCCAACAGCAGGCGAATTATCTTCAGAAAGTTTTTGTCCCAGCGGACAGTGATGCCATATTCCGCGACACCGCCGAAGCCAGCGCCGGACCGCGTCTCTAACGGTTCGATCAAGCCCTTCACGTCGTAGACCGGCTCGAACGGCACCCGGAGGCCGTGTTTTTCGACGCCGGACAAAGCCGGATCGAGCGGCTCGATCTTCAATCCATCGACCGCGACGATGCTGTGACCTTCGTTCATCAAATGATGCGACAGCGTGTAGCCCGCCGGTCCGAGACCGACGACAAGCACTTTGTAGCCGGTCTCCGCCTTCGGCACAGGACGGCGAAGATTGAGTGGACTCCAGCGGGTCAGCAGCGAATAGATCTCGAAACCCCAAGGAAGGGACAGCAGTTCCTTCAGGGTTTGCGTCTCGACCTGCGGGATGTCGACCGGCTCCTGCTTTTGGTAGACGCAGGACTTCATGCAATCGTTGCAGATGCGGTGCCCAGTTCCCGCGCACATGGGATTGTCGACCGTGACGATCGCGATCGCGCCGACCACGAAGCCGCGTGTCTTCACCAGATTCATCTCGGAGATTTTTTCTTCGAGCGGACAGCCGTTGAGCGGCACGCCGAAAGCGCTGCCCTTGAAGCCTGGCTTTTCCTTGTCCTTCAATCCGGTGGAGCAGCTGTCCCTACCCTGCTTGTGGCACCAGATGCAGTAATTGGCTTGATCGAGCGCGCCGCGCAGATCCATGCCGTGATCGGTCAGCGCGAAGCCTTCGCGATGCCGCCAATGGTTTCTTGGCAGATGCGCCTGAATGACGCCGTCGACCACTTCGGTCTCGATCGGAACGAGATGTTCGGGATTGAGCTTGTGCGGCACTTTGAACAATACGCCGGACTTGTGAATCGCGTGGCCTGCTTCGGAAAGCGTCGCCCAGGCGGCGTAGCTCTCCGCTAGGTCAAGCGCAGCTTCGTTCGCTCCGTCGTCGGCGTCGAGCCACTTCTGCACGTGGGACGCGTAGCTGAGTTCGGTGAGCGGTTCGCCGAACAGCTTTTCGAGGTCGGCCCGGACCGCTGGTCCGTCGATAGCCTCGGCCTCTTCCGGCTCGACGCCTTTGACCGCACGGCGCTGTACGAACAGCCGCTTGACCGTATAGATCGGCGCCAGTTCATCGTGGCGCGCCCGCATCGCCGAAATCTCGCCGGATATTCCGAAGAGCCGGCCGATAAAGTCCTCGACATGCGGCGCCACGTCTATGATCAGATCCGACTGGCTTTTGGCGTCGAGGGACGAGGGGTCCGCACGTCCGGCCGCCAAACGATCGTGAAGCGCAACGTCGCTTTCGGCCAGATGTTTGATGAACGCCTGATCGATCGCAGCCGTCCCGTCGACGGTATAGAGCTGCTCAAAGCTAAAGCCCAGTCCGAGATTAAGCTTATGCGCCATTCAAAATCCTATCGGCGAGAGAGACGGTTCAGTTTGCCGAAGCTCGAAATGCATAATTCAAACCAGATCCTCTGCGGCGGAATGTAGCAAAGTCCGAGGTTTGGGTACAAGCCAAATGCGGCTCGATAAATTGATGTACAGCCGCCCTGTCCTTTGTCGAGGTTGGCGTTAGATGCGAAGCGGGACAGCCCAAATAGCCCGCGCGCCGCGTCCTTCATTCACTATTGAGGGGGGTTGCTTCATTTTGCGTGGTTAGTATTGTTCAGGTGCCGCTTTCTGGCATGATCGGGCATGGAAAAGAAAGCGAAATTGTCGTTTGGGCCGGGTATCGAGGCGCCTGGAGTCGAAGTTTTCGAGGGACGCCGGCTTGTGTCGGCCCAGGGAACCGGGGCGCGATCTTGCCCGAGTTGCGCGATGCAATTGACGTTGAGGCACAGTTGGCGCGTCCGGCGCCTGCACGATCTGCCGCTCCAGGGCGCCGGTGATCGTCCAGCTGCGGACAGGCCTCTGGAGACGCCGCAATGAGGAATGCGGGCAGAAAACCTTCGTCGAGAAGTTGACGGGCGCTGCCGCCTTTTCGCGGCGAACGCGCCGTCTCGGCAAGCTCGTGAGGCTCTTTGGTCATGCCGCTGGCGGCCGCGTCAGAGAAAGGCTGCTTGGGCGTTTGGGCATGGCGGCAACCGCACAACCGTTTTTCGGCACCTCAAGCGGCATCCGAGGTGAATGGCGGCGGCAATCCTCTCCGCGCCGTCGCCATTGACGATTGGAGCCAGCGCAACGGCTTCAACTATGGGACGATTGTCGTCGACCTGGAGCGCCGGACCGGCGTCGATGCGTTGGGGACCCGCTCCGCTGAGCGCACAACGGAATGGCTCGAGCAGCGCCCCGAGATCGAGATCGTCAGCCGTAACCGATGCGGGCTCTACGAGCAAGGCAGACGCCAGGGCGCGCCGCAAGCGCGGCAAGTCGCCGACTATGCCGCTCATATCGGAGGGCCGGCGAAGGCAATCACCCATATCTGGCTGTTGGCGATCACGCCTTTTCAGCGCCGCCGAGGCGCGTGCCGCTATTCCGACATCAGGGTCGAGACAGCCGACGGCGCGACGCACAAACTCTAAAATCGCCCAGATTCATGGTTCCGAAACGTCCGCGTTGGTCACGAAGGGACAATGGCACGTTTTTCGCTGCTGTCGGGATTGGGCGCTCCATCTACGTGAGCGGCTGCTTCGGAGAATTGGAAGGTGGTCTTGGAACGACGAGGTTGGGTCCAGACTGTGTAAAAAGGGCCCCAAATTTGCTAGAATCGGCTCGATATAAGAGGGCCGGTCATGGGGCGTTTCGTCGAGGGTGAAGACCG
>NZ_JQKO01000021.1 GCF_000746085.1 Methylocapsa aurea
CATGCGTCCCCCACAAGCGCCAGGCTCCGGGCGATCAGGCATGGCTCGCTCGAGAGATTTTTCATGTCCATACCTTTTTAGTAGTGACTTAATACTGATTTGATAGTAACTGATTGCTCATCGATGGTCCACGACAAAATGAAAGCGGAAGCCGATGAGCGAGACAGAACGCGGCATTGCCCTGGTCACGGGCGCTTCCTCCGGCATCGGGCTGGTGACGGCACAAGCGCTGCGGCGCGATGGCTACCGGGTCTTCGGCACCAGCCGAAAGCCGATGCCCGATACCCCGGACGGGATCACGATGCTGATCTGCGACGTGATCGACGATGCTTCCATACAGAGCGTCGTCGACGAGGTTCTAAGCCGCGCGGGGCGGATCGATCTCCTCGTCAACAATGCCGGGATCGGGCTGCTGGGCGGCGCTGAGGAATCCACGACGGCACAGGCGAAAGCCGTGTTCGACGTGAACGTGTTCGGCATCATACGAATGACAAATGCGGTCCTGCCCGTGATGAGGCGCCAGCGCCGGGGCCGGATCGTCAACCTCAGTTCGATACTCGGGCTGATCCCCGCTCCCTATAACGCGCTTTACGCATCGACCAAGCACGCCATTGAGGGCTATTCGGAGTCACTCGACCACGAGGTGCGAACGCAGGGCATCCGCATCGTGGTTGTCGAGCCCGGCGTGACCCGCACGTCCTTCGAAGAGAACATCGCGCGACCGGACCGGCCACTTGCCGTCTACGATACGGTTCGCGCCGACGCGGAGAAGCTGATGCACGAGATTGTCGCGAAGGGCGATGCACCGGAGGTAGTTGCCGAAGCTGTCGTAAGGGCCGCCAATGCGGCATCACCCAAACGACGTTACACCGCCGGAAAAGCTGCAGGACAGGTCCGCTTCATGCGCCGCTTCCTGCCTGAGTCCTTCGTCGATAACGGCCTTCGGAAATTCAACAGACTTCCCCGTTGAGCTCTCATCGCTGCACTACTGGCGCTGCAGGCTCACCACAGCAATGAAAGTTAGTCCGATGAAATCATTCCTGATCGATCGCTACAAGAAAGGCGGCGCTCTGCGGCTTGGCGAGATGTCGGAGCCAAAGTTGCGTGAGAACGACGTCATGGTCGAGATTCATGCCGCCGGCGTTAATCCCGTGGACTCCAAGATCCGGGACGGCGAGTTCAAGCTCATCCTGCGCTATCGCCTGCCACTGATCCTTGGCAGCGATCTCGCGGGCGTCGTGACCCGCGTCGGGTCCAAGGTCACGCGCTTCAGCCCGGGCGACGAGGTCTACGCACATCCAGGCCAGGACCGCATCGGCACCTTCGCGGAGTTCATCGCGATAGACCAGGCCAATGTGGCGCTGAAGCCCAAGAACCTGACCATGGAAGAGGCCGCGTCCATTCCGCTTGTCGCCCTGACGGCATGGCAGGTGCTTGTCGAGCGGGCCAACTTGCAGAAGGGGCAGAAGGTCCTGATTCATGCCGGCTCGGGCGGCGTGGGCACGATCGCGATCCAGCTTGCCAAGCATCTCGGGGCATATGTGGCCACGACCACGAGCACAGCAAATGTCGCTCTTGTGAAAAGTCTCGGCGCAGACGTCGTGGTCGACTACAAGAACGACGACTTCGAGAAAGTGCTGCAGGGCTATGACGTCGTGCTGAACAGCCTCGGGAAGGACACGCTGGAGAAATCCCTTGGTGTGCTGAAGCCGGGCGGGAAGCTGATCTCGATTTCCGGTCCGCCCGATCCGGACTTCGCGAAGGAGAACGGCTCCGGCTGGCTGCTTCAACAGGTCATGCGCCTGCTGAGCTCCGGCATTAGGAGAAAATCGAAACGCCGAGGGATCAACTATTCGTTTCTCTTTATGACAGCGAACGGCCGGCAACTCGGAAAGATCACCTCCCTGATCGAGGCGGGTGACATACGCCCCGTGATGGACCGGGTCTTCCCGTTCGAGAAGACCAACGAAGCGCTGGCCTATGTCGAAACGGGTCGCGCGAAGGGCAAAGTCGTCGTCACAGTGAAGTGACGAGGAATAACGGCGGCACCCAAGGATCTAAAAGTTGCGCTACTGACGAGCAGCACACTGCACGCCCCCTCTGCCCAATGCTGATAGGAATCAAATCTCTCTGCGCAGACGCCGGCGTCAGGGTCCGGATATGCCGGGGGCAAGTAGGACGCACCAGATTCGACCGATAGGCCGCGCACTTTCATTAGAATAGGGCTCGTTCGGAAAAGCACACTTGTTCTCTTAGAATCGTGACCGACGGTCTGACCGAATGACCGGTTTCGGCCGGTGAGCACGGGGCAGGCGATGGCCAACATGGGCGCGAAGCGGCGGTCGGCAATCTTTCGTCGGAAGGTCTCTTATGTTTCAAATCCCGTCATACAGAAGCAGGCATCTGCACGACAAATCATCCTTGCCTTTGCGATTAGTGATATAGGACCATTTTTGCGTCGGGACGGCAATCTGCTCCGCCGCGCCAAGGACTATTTCCATGCTGCCGACAAAATTCTGGGCCGAGATGATCTGGACCGATTTCCAGGAGACCGACATGGCGGAGGTCATCGCGGTCCTGCCTGTCGCCGCGATCGAGCAGCATGGTCCGCACCTGCCGCTTGGCGTCGATACATTCATCATGGAAGGCTATGTCGCCAAGGTCATCGAGCGCCTGCCGGCGGAGCTCCCCGTCTTGTTTCTGCCGGTGCAAACCTGCGGCTGTTCGATCGAACATGCGGATTTTCCGGGCGCGCTCAGCCTTTCCGCGCCAACCGTCATCCGCGCCTGGACGGAGCTTGGCGAAAGCGTTTTCCGCTCCGGCTGCCGCAAGCTCGTGCTGCTCAATTCGCATGGCGGCAACAGCGCGATGCTCGACATTATCGCGCATGATCTTCGGGCGCGATTCGGCATGTTGGTCGTGATGGCCTCCTGGCATCGCTTCGGCGCGCCGGACGGGCTTTTTTCGGCCGAGGAAACCGCGCATGGCATCCACGCCGGAGACATCGAGACTTCGCTCATGCTGAGTTTCCGGCCCGACCTCGTGCGCTTCGAGAAGGCGGCTGATTTCGTTTCCGAGAGCGTCGGGATGGAGAGCGATTTCAGTTGGCTTCGCGCCGGCCGGCCGACGGGCTTTGGCTGGATGACTCAGGATCTCTCCGCCTCCGGCGCGATGGGCGACGCCGGGGCGGCCACCGCGGGAAAAGGCGAGGCCTGCGCCGATTACGGCGCGACGGCTTTCGTCGAATTGCTGCAGGACATCGAAGGTTTCGACCTAGAAAGGCTTAGAAGGGCTCCGCGCGCCTAGAGCGCTTTCGGTTTCGGCGGAATCAGAAAGCAGCTCTAGGTCTTTGTTTTGTCGCATTTTCTTAACGCGAACCGGCATCCATTTCGCTCGAAAATGCTTTAGAGCGCTTCCCGATCAGAAGGAAGCGCGAATTCCTTTTCGAAGCGCAAGGCGGCGGCTCCGTCTTCGTAATAGTCCTCGACGACTGCGAAGCCTCGGTATCCGCTTTTTTCATAAAGCTCGATCGCCCGCGCGTTGTCGACGCGCACTTCAAGGCGCATTGCGATCGCGCCGCGCGCCATTGCGGCGCGCTCGCTGGCTCCGAGCAGAAGGCGCCCGAGGCCGCGCCTTTGTTCTGCCGGATCAAGCGCGATCGAATAAAGCCGGGCGCGCTGTGAATCCTTGCGGAATGCGACAAGGCTATAGCCGGAGACGCGGTCGTTGACGCCGACGACGAGCAGCAGCGCGGTTCTCGATTTAAGATAATAGCGAAGGCTGCGGCGCGAGAGTCTGTCGCTATCGAAGACGATGGTCTCGATGGCTTCGATGGCGGCAAGATCGTCGAGGCTCGCCAAGCGAACCGAAGTCGCCGTCGTTGGCGCGCCTACTCCGCGCGCCACGGAAAAGTCCAGGTTTCGGTCAATGCCCGCGATGCGGTTCGCAAGAAGGCGCGAAGATCGGTCGATTGGCCGGCTTCGAGCTGGACGTCGATGGCGGCGCGAAATCCTTTCGTGTGGGGGTTCGGCACAATGAAGGAGCGCGTGATTTTGCCTTGGCTTGTTGAGGGCACCACCTCGACCGATTGCGGATCGGCGGCGTAATGGGCGAGGTCGCCGCCGGTGAAATCGATGATGAAGCGGCGCGACCCCGGGCTCAAGGGTTCGGCCGAACCCAACGCCGCCGCCGTCGTCTGATAGGTGTTGAGGGTGCGCCCATTGGGCGAGAGCCTGGTCAGATTGAGGCTCGCGACGACGCGATAGCCATAGCTGAACGGTCGATTTGGCTCCGGCGCGTCCTTGGGCGTGAAGGAGGCCACGATATTATCGTTGGTCTCATGCTCGGTCGGCAGTTCGACGAGTTCGATGCGCCCTTCGCCCCAGCTCTCCCTCGGTTCGACAAAATAGCTTGGCCGCGCCTCATAGGCGAGGTCGAGGTCTTGATAATGGTCGAAATCGCGGTCCCGCTGCAAAAGCCCGAAGCCGCGGATGTCCCGATCGAGAAAGACTGAAACCTCCAGCTTTGTCGGATTGCGCAAAGGCCGCCAGATCCATTCGCCGGTCCCCGAATGGATCAGCAGGCCGTCCGAATCATGCAGCTCGGGACGAAAATCCTCGTTAAAGCGGTGATCATTCTCGCCGATGAAATACATCGAGGTAAGCGGGGCGAGACCGAATTTAACGTTTGCCCGGCGCGGAAACAGCGTCGCCGATACTTCGAGCGCGGTCTCGGCGCCAGGGTAGAGATCGAAGCGAAAGGCTCCTGTCGTCGCCTCGGCGTCGAGCAGCGCGTAGATCGTGGCGCGGTCGGCGTTGGTCTCGGGCGTTTCGATCCAGAATTCCCGAAAGAAGGGAAACTCCTCCGCGTCGGTCCCGGCCTGGACGGCGAGGGCGCGAGCGGACATTCCATAGCGTTGATCGCGGCCAAGCAATCGAAAATAGCTCGCGCCCACAAAGGCGATGACCTCGTCGAACACTTTCGGCGAATTCAAGGGAAAATGCAGGCGAAAGCCGGCGAAGCCAAGATTGACCGGCAGGGGTTTGTCGAGCTTGGTCCGGCCATAATCGAACAGATTGGCGGAATAGGGGATCGGCGTCGGAATTCCGTCGCGGATCGTGTTGATGGTCACCGGGCGCCGGTAAAGATGGCCAAGGTGAAAGAGTTGCAGGCGGAATGGACTGCCGTTCGCGGCCAGAAAAGATTTGTCGGGGCGAAACCGGATGTCGCGCCAGGCATCGAAATCGAGCTTGTTGATGGGGTCCGCGAGCGGCGCCGCTGCCGCCTCGAAACGGGCCGTCGCGAGATCGCGGGCGCGGCGCACGACATCGTCGAAGTCGAATTTCTGCGGCGAAGACGCGGGTTGCGCGGCCGCTGGTTTCGCAGCCTCGGCCGCAATCGGGCGGTTCGACGCCAAAGCGCCTGACGCGACCAGGCACTTGACGAGCGTACGGCGGTTCAGGTCGGTCATGAGCATACTGAAAAGAGAAGAAAAAAGAAGGAGGCGCGGCGGTGCGAGGCGGGTGAACCACGCTAGATTTACGGAATTACTGGCCTTTTTGGGCAGCGGCAAGGCATTTAGCTTAAATTTCGCGGCGATGGCCGACGCGCAGTCAAGGCCCTTTCCCGGCATCGGGCAATGGCGAGCTGGTTTCGAAACTTTAGAGGAACGCGTTCTTCCGCAGCCAACGCCGCGCCGGCTGGACAGCGGCAAGCCTTAAGACTGTTGCCGAGCGGCAACGCTGGACCGGCCTTCGCGCGCGGCGGCGAATTTTTTGAAAAAGCTCTTGTAATGCGAGCAGAATCGCATATTTTTCGGCTTGCCCAATTTCGCACGTGCCTGTGGTCGTGTGTCGGTTGGCGGGGATCCGGACAAGAGGCCGGTTAACCGCCTTAAAAAAGGACCGGCAGCCGGAGGCGAACCGGCGAACCCCGCCAAACGGGGGACGCGACTTAAAGCAACGACGGACCGGGCTTTTTCGTCTCTGCCAGCCTCCAAAGCTGGCTTACCGAAGAGGCTAGTCTTTCTTGCCGGGCGTGCGGAGGGGATTTCCCACTCCAAGCGATGGCCATTGACACTTTGGACGGCAGGATTCTGCCTTGTCCACGGTGGCGATGTCCTACGGCGCAGCATCAGACCGCGCGCGGTCCGCAAGACATTCGTCTTGTGGAAACGACGGCGGTCGCGATTGGCGGGTCAACTGGACCGCTCGCGTCTCCAAAGCGCGGGCGTCTCTCAGTATCGCCAGTCACCCGAAGCTTGTTCGCTTGGGTGCGGATTTCGCACCCTTCGAAGGGATGCCGCGATGACCGATCGTATTTTAGAATTTCTCCGCAACCGTCGCGAGGACGGACCGTGCCTGGTGCTCGACCTCGACATCGTGCGGGAGAACTATGCCTCTTTCGTCAGGGCCATGCCGGACACCCGCGTCTTTTACGCGGTGAAGGCGAACCCCGATCCGCGCGTGCTCGAACTGCTGGCGCGTCTTGGCTCCTGTTTCGACACGGCTTCCGTCGTCGAGATCGAGCAGGCGCTGGCCAGCGGCGCGAGCGCCGACCGCATCAGCTATGGCAATACGATCAAGAAGGAGCGCGACATCCTGCGCGCCTATCAGCTCGGCGTGCGCCTGTTCGCCGTGGATTGCGAAGCCGAAGTCGAAAAGATCGCGCGCGTCGCGCCCGGCGCCAAGGTGTTCTGCCGCATGTTGTGTGATGGAGCGGGAGCCGAGTGGCCGCTGTCGCGCAAGTTCGGCTGCGCCGCGGAAATGGCGCCGCGGGTGCTCGAACACGCGCATCGGTTGGGGCTCGTCGCCTTCGGCCTGTCGTTTCATGTTGGATCGCAACAGCGCAATCCGGGCATGTGGGATGGGGCGTTGAAGACCGCGGCGACGATCTTCCGCGATCTCGCCGAACGCGGCATTGTTTTGCAGATGGTCAATCTCGGCGGCGGCTTCCCGACGAAATATCTGAAGAACGTGCCGGCGGTGAACGCCTATGCGCAGTCGATCATGCGTTCGCTGCACAAGCATTTCGGCAATCAGATCCCCGAGACGATCATCGAGCCGGGGCGCGGCATGGTCGGCAATGCCGGCGTCATCGAGGCGGAAGTCGTGCTGATCTCGAAGAAGTCGGAGGATGACAAGGTGAAGTGGGTCTATCTCGACATCGGCAAGTTCAATGGGCTCGCCGAAACGATGGACGAGATGATCCGCTATCCGATCAAGACCGCCTTCGACGGCGATGCGACCGAGCCTTGCGTCCTTGCGGGCCCGAGCTGCGATTCCGTCGACGTGTTGTATGAGAAGGAGCCCTATTTTCTTCCCGTCAGCCTCGAGATCGGCTCGAAGGTGCTCATCGGGGGAACGGGCGCCTACACAACGACCTATTCCTCGGTCGGATTTAACGGCTTCCCGCCGCTCAAGGCCTACGTGATCTGAGCGTAAGCCTTTTTTGAAAATCCCTGGCGGAGGAGCCTGCTCCTCCGCGCTCATCCATTTCCTTGTCCCGGACGGCCGGCGGGGGCTCGATTGTCGAGTCATCGCTGGTGCGAGGGTCGTCGCGCGCAATCCCGGCAACAGGCCGGCGGAGGCTCAGATGACCTTTATCTTGAATGAAATCGCCATGCAGGCTCCCTTTTTCATCGGGCTCGCCGGCGAGCCCGATATTCGCGTGGCCGAGGAAACGCCGGCCGATGTTGGCGCGCGGGAAAATTTGCTCGACGCGGCGTTTGGTCCGGCGCGTCGCGAGAAGACCGCCGAACGTCTGCGCGAAGGCCGCTTGCCGGCGCAAGGTCTTGCGCTGGTGATGAAGGATTCCGAGCAACTCGTCGGCACATTGCGGATGTGGAAGATCCTGGCTGGGGAGACGCCCGCCTTGCTTCTCGGTCCCCTCGCCATCGCAAGCGCCTACCGCTCGCGCGGCCTTGGCCGCAGATTGACGGCTGAAGCCTTGTTCCGCGCCGTCGCCGCCGGCCATAACGCTATTCTGCTTGTGGGCGATGCGCCTTATTACGAGCCTTTCGGCTTTTCCCGCCGTCACACGCTTGGGCTCAGTCTTCCTGGTCCGGTCGATGAGGCGCGCTTTCTCGGACTTGAAATCAAACCAGGCGCCTTGAAGGGCGCCAAGGGCCTCGTCGCGGCGGCCGGCGCCCACGATTGGGAGGCATATGGAGGCTCGGCCGACTATCGCCGGGCCGCCTGAATCCTCCGTATCTCCTGCGAAACAGCGGCGAGGGCTGCCGCCCCGCCGCCCCTCTGTCTTGACGGCCGATCGACGCAGCAGCGTTCTTGACCAGGAGCGCCGCGCTTGCTTGATCGCGTCGGCGGCCAGCCCGCAAGAGGTCGCCGGCTTGTCGCATTTTTTGAACGTCGAGCCGGTATCCATGCCGGTTGAACAAGGCTGCTTTTTGATTCTTTGGAATTTGAAGGGTTTCCAGAGCATATTCCGAACAGATTGGTTCGATCGGTTCGACGAGAATATGCTCAGACTTTTTTGACGCCGGAGCGATTTCTGATCGATCGAATGACTCCATTCGATCGGAAAGCGCTCTACAGCATTTTCGAGCGAAGCGGATGCCGGTTCGCGTTAAGAAAATGCGACAAAACAACGACCTAGAGCTGCTTTCTGATTCCGCCGAAGCTGAAAGCGCTCTCGAACTTCCGCCAACCTGACTGATGGAGATAAATGAATGTCGCAATGGCCCGTGCATGGAGCGATAACAGGCCCGATCGTCATGATCGGCTTCGGTTCGATCGGACGCGGGGCGTTGCCGCTCATCGAGCGTCATTTCACCTTCGATAAATCCCGCTTCACCGTCATCGACCCGCAGGACAAGGATCGTCATCTCCTCGACGAGCGCGGGATCGCTTTCGTCAAGCAGGCCGTCACGCGCGAGAATTTCGTCGACCTTTTGAAGCCTCTGCTCACCAAGGGCGGCGGCCAAGCCTTTCTCGTCAATCTCTCCGTCGATGTGTCGTCCAGCGCGATCATGCGGCTCTGCCATGAAGTCGGCGCGCTCTATATCGACACTGTCGCCGAGCCCTGGCTTGGATTTTATACCGACGCCCGCCTCACGCTGTCGGAGCGTTCGAACTACGCCTTGCGCGAAGGCGTCCTCGACCTTCGCCGAGCGATCGGCAAGGGACCGACGGCGGTTTCCTGCTGCGGCGCCAATCCCGGCATGGTCTCATGGTTCGTCAAGCAGGCGCTCTTGAATGTCGCGACCGATTGCGGCATCGACCCCGGCGCGCCGGCGACGCGCGAAGACTGGGCGCGGCTGGCGCAAAAGACCGGCGTCAAGGGCATTCATATCGCCGAACGCGACACCCAGCGCGCCAAGACGCCGAAGCCAAGAGGCGTGTTCGTCAATACCTGGTCCGTCGAAGGCTTCATCTCGGAAGGGTTGCAGCCTGCGGAGCTTGGTTGGGGCACGCATGAAAAACATTTGCCGCCAGAGGGCAAGCGGCATCCGTTCGGCCCCGATTGCGCGATCTATCTGATGCGTCCGGGCGCCGGAACGCGCGTGCGCTCATGGACGCCGACGCCGCAAGCGCAACATGGCTGGCTGATCACCCATAATGAAGCGATCTCGATCGCCGATTACCTGACCGTGCGGGAGGGCGGCGAGGTGGTCTATCGCCCGACCTGCCACTATGCCTATCGCCCGGCCGACGACGCCGTCTTGTCGCTCGATGAGATGGCCGGCGCCCAATGGCGTCCGCAGAAGGAGTCTCACATTCTCGACGAGGACGAGATCGTCGACGGGATCGACGAGCTTGGCGTGCTTCTCTATGGCCACGCGAAGAACGCCTATTGGTATGGTTCCCAGCTCTCGATCGAGGAGACCCGCCGCATCGCGCCCTACCAGAACGCCACGGGACTTCAGGTGACCTCCGCCGTTCTCGCCGGCATGGTCTGGGCGCTGGAAAATCCGCAAGCCGGCATCGTCGAAGCCGACGAGGTCGATTTCCACCGTTGCCTGGAAGTCCAGCGGCCTTACCTCGGGCCAGTCATCGGTCAATATACCGATTGGACCCCGCTGACCGATCGCGCGATTCTGTTTCCCGAGGACATAGACTCCGAAGATCCTTGGCAGTTCAAGAATGTGATCGTGCGGTAGGTCCATCGAATCGGCAAGGGTTGGCTCCAGCTCGATGCGCTGAAGCAGGCCCTCGCCGGAAAACGCCGCGTCGCCCGGCCCTGTCCTCGTTTTAACGGCGCTTTATTGGGTGGGCTTGTGTCAGTGCGCCGAAACCCAATCCCAGCGCGGACCACAAAACCGCCTGCACGCCCAAGGCCGAGACGCGAAAACTCCAGAGGACATCGGCCGGAAAGGAGGCCGGGACCTCGTCGATCGACGGCAGCAGCCGAGCGGCGAGCCCGACCATCGCAATAAAGACGGCGGCCTGCGCGAGCGCCGCGTTCCAGGAATCCAGCCAAAGGCGGAGGGTCTCTCCGATCATCGCCGCAAGGACCATCGCCAGGACCGAAATCAGCATCATGACGAAAAACAGCGCGGTGCGCGCGCCAAGCGTGTCCTGCGCTCCGATCGCAGGCGGATTGGCTGGATATTTCAATTCGGGAACAAGTCCGATCGCAATGAATCCGGCGCAGGCGAGAATCGCCGCGACCGCGCGGGGATCAGGGCCGCCGATGCGGCCATAAGCGAATGCGAAAGCCAAGCCGAAAAACCCGCCGACCGCCGCGCCGTAAATCATCGCGGCCGTGAACAGTCCAACGCTGCGCTGCGTCTCCCGACTGACGATTTCAGGCTCGGATGGTTGCCCCTCCGCCTGTTCGACGGCGGCTTCAAATGCGATCGCCCGCTCAATCGAAGGCTCCCCGGCAAAGGTCGCGAAAGCCGCGGCGAGGAAACCGGCCAGGATGCCGGCGAGCATCCCGCGCAGGAGCAGACCGCCGACCATTTAGCGCTTCCTCAGTGGCAGGGGAAGGCGAGAATATGGCGGCCGTCATGGACATATTCATGGATGAAATGGCCGGAGATCAAGGCCGTGGCGCCTTGTTCCGCTCCCACGAAATAGATCGACAGGAGGGCGAGGATCCCGCCAAAAGCCAGCCAGGGCAATATCTCGCGGACAGGAATCGGCGTCGGCCGTGCGGCCGCATAAATGGCGTTGCTCATCGAAAAACTCCTGGGATCACGCGTACCGCTTTCGTCGCCGTTCCGGAAGGGAAGGTCTGGCTCGCGGCACCCCACCAAGCCTAGGACCGGGCGCATCGCTGACAGTGGCGCGACCGCGGCGGATTTGCGCCGCCTTCTTCGCATCCCGGAAGCCGCAAACCTATGGGCGCCTCGAAAATCTGTCAATCGATCTGGAGACGCCGCTGGCCGACCTCGCCAAAGGCCAGCTCTCTCCGAAAAGCCTGTCGCCCCGCCGGCCCGGTTTGCTTCGAGGGCGGCGCCTTGCTAAATAGCCGTTCGAAAAGCGGCTCGCGATTGTTCGCGCAGGCCGCTGGGCCAGCCCTCGCCAAAGCGCCTTGCTTTTCATCAAGCGCCTTGCGCTGCGTCAAGGGCTCGCCTTTCGCGTCGCGTCGCGTCAGCCGGCGACGACGACCAAACGCCCGCATGCCCGCCTAATGGATCTGGACACGCCTCCATGGAAAAATTTACCTCTCTCACCGGCGTCGCCGCGCCGCTCAAGATCACCAATATCGACACCGATATGATCATCCCCAAGCAATATTTGAAGACGATCAAGCGAACGGGACTGGGCAGCGGGCTCTTCGCCGAATTGCGCTACAAGGAGGACGGATCGGAAAATCCGGACTTCGTCTTGAACAAGCCAGCCTATCGCAACGCTCAGGTGCTTGTCGCGGAAGACAATTTCGGCTGCGGCTCGTCGCGGGAGCACGCGCCCTGGGCGCTGCTTGATTTCGGCATCCGCTGCGTTATTTCGACGAGCTTCGCCGATATTTTCTACAATAATTGTTTCAAGAACGGCATTCTGCCGATCAAGGTTTCGCCCGAAGATCTCGCCAAATTGATGGACGACGCCGGGCGCGGCGCCAATGCAACTTTGTCGATCGACCTCGATCGCCAGGAAATTCGCGGACCCGACGGCGGAACGATCGGCTTTGACATCGACCCATTCCGCAAGCATTGCCTTTTGAACGGGCTCGACGATATCGGCCTGACCATGGAGAAGGCTGGACGGATCGAGAGTTTCGAAGCCAAGACCGCGGCGGAGCGAGGCTGGCTTTAAGCGCGGCTCCTTGGCGGCGCCAAATTCATGGAAAAAAGGCGTGGCGAGAGTCGAAGACGGGTGCTAAGGTCCGCGCCGGACGGGCGTAGACCTGTTCAGGGTACGGAAACAAAGCGCCCGGCGAAATCGCAACGCTTAAGCAATGGCAGAGGCAAAAATGGCTTGGACGACCCCCATCATCATCGAAGTTTGCATCGGCATGGAAGTGACGAGCTACGCGTCCGCCGAAATCTGAAGGCTGGAGTTCAACGCTTCCCCTAAAATTTGCTGATTGGCTGGCGCCTTGCGCATACTCGTTCTCGGTTCGGCGGCCGGCGGCGGCTTTCCGCAATGGAATTGCTGTTGTCCGGTCTGCCGGCTTGCCTGGAGCGGCGATAAGCGCGTCAAGCCGCGCAGCCAATCAAGTCTCGCGGTCAGCGCGGATGGCGAACGCTGGCTGCTGTTGAACGCCTCGCCGGATCTCCGGCAGCAGATCATCGCCTCGCCGCAGCTTCATCCGCGCGGCGCGAATCGCCAATCGCCGATCGCCGCCGTCTATGTCACCAATGGCGACATCGATCATCTTGCCGGCCTTCTGACTCTGCGCGAGCAACAGAGCTTCACGCTGTTTGGCAGCTTGACGACCTTGGAGCAGGTCTCCGGGGCGAATGTCTTCGCAGTTTTGAACAAGAATCTCGTTCATAGACGCGCCGTCGATCTGGATGTTCCCGTCGATACCGGCATCGGCGTCAGCGTCACGCCCTTCGCGGTGCCTGGCAAGGTTCCGCTTTACCTCGAAGGCGCTCAAGTCGATGTCGGCGCCGAGAACGAGGCGACCGTCGGGCTCGAGATCAGCGATGGCGCCAAAAGCTTCTTCTACATTCCTGGCTGCGCCGACATCAACGAGCGCCTGACCCGTAAATTGCGCGGCGCCGCGCTGCTATTCTTCGATGGCACGACCTTCACCGACGATGAGATGGTGGCTTTGGGCCTGTCGTCGAAAACCGCTTGGCGCATGGGCCATGTCGCGATGAGCGGAGAAAACGGTTCGATCGAACGGCTGAAGGCTTGCGAAATCTGGCGGAAGATCTACGTCCACATCAACAATACGAACCCTGTGCTGATCGAGGATTCGCCGCAGCGTTCGATTGTCGAGAAGGCGGGTTGGGATGTCGCCTATGACGGGATGGAGGTTGTGCTTTGAATAGCCTTGAGGCGAAACTGAGCGGCGACGAACTCGAAGCCCGTTTGCGCCAGATCGGGGCCGAGCGCTATCATAATCTGCATCGGTTTCAACACCGCCTGCATAGCGGCGGTTGCTCCTATGAGGAAGTCCAGGCCTGGGCGCTCAATCGTTATTACTATCAGGCGATGATCCCGATCAAGGACGCGACCGTCCTGACCCGGATCCAAAATCCCGAAGACCGCCGGCAGTGGCGCAAGCGCATCGAAGATCATGACGGCCTCCGCGATGGCGACGGCGGCATCGAACGTTGGCTCAAGCTGACCGACAGCTTGGGGTTTTCGCGCGGCTATGTCGCGTCGACGCAAGGGATTCTTCCTGGGACGCGGTTCGCGGTCGAGGCCTATATTGAATTTTGCCGCAGCCGCAGCCTGCTCGAGGCGATCGCCTCTTCGCTCACCGAATTGTTTTCGCCCGGCGTCATCAGCGAGCGCGTCGCGGGAATGCTGGCGCATTATGACTTTGTCAGCGCGGAGACGCTTGCCTATTTCTCGGCGCGTCCGATTCAGGCCAAGCGCGACGCCGATTTCGCTCTCGACTATGTGAAGACGCATGCGGCGACGCGCGCCGAGCAAGAGGCCGTCATCCAGGCTCTCGAGTTCAAATGCTCCGTGCTTTGGGCGCAGCTCGACGCCCTCTGGAGCGCTTATGTCGAGCGCGCCATTCCGCCGGGCGCCTGGGTTCCCGGAGCCGAGGCCAAGGCGCGCGGCGTCGCGGCATGACGGAGGCGCCGCGAACGGGGCCTTCGTCAAAGCCGCGCTTGCCGCGCGGCGTCAGGCTGAAACATGATGAAACTCGGGGCGAATGGCTGCTGCTGGCGCCCGAACGCGTCGTCAAGACCGACGCCATAGCGGTCGCGATTCTGCAGCGTTGCGATGGGATCGCCACTTTCGAGGCGATTGTCGACGATTTGGCGGCGACATTTTCCGCCGACCGCGCCAGAGTTGAAAGCGACGTGCGGGCGCTGCTCGAAGAACTCGCCGCCAAACGCATGGTGGATCTATGACCGCAATGGGCAAGGCCATTCCGGCACCGGTCGGTCTTCTCGCCGAGCTGACGCATCGCTGTCCGCTTCGCTGCCCCTATTGCTCCAATCCGCTGGAGCTGGATCGGCGCGCCGACGAGCTTGACGCCGCCGCCTGGAAGGATGTCTTCTCGCAGGCCGCCGCCCTTGGCGTTCTGCATGCGCATCTTTCCGGCGGCGAACCGGCGGCGCGGCGCGACCTTGTCGAGATCGTCGCCCATTGCGCGAAAGTGGGCCTCTACACCAATCTCATCACCTCGGGAATCGGACTGACCGGCGCTCTCGTCAATGAACTGGCCGAGGCTGGACTCGATCATGCGCAGCTTTCGATTCAGGACTCCGAGCCGGAATCGGCGGACAGGATCGCCGGCTATGCCGGCGCTTTCGCGCGCAAGCAGGCCGTTGCGGCGTGGATTGCGCAAGCCGGCCTTCCGCTCACCGTGAACGCAGTGATTCATCGCGCCAATGTGACCCGCGCCGGAAAAATGGTCGAGTTGGCCGTCGCGCTTGGCGCGCGGCGGGTCGAGGTCGCGCATACGCAATATTACGGCTGGGGGATGGTCAATCGCGCCGTGCTGATGCCAAGCCTGGCCCAAGCCGAGGCCGCGATCGCCGAGGTCGAAACGCTGCGCAAGGTCTATGCGGGAGTGATCGTGATCGATCATGTCATTCCCGATTATCACGCGCGCTATCCAAAGGCCTGCATGGGCGGCTGGGCCAAACGCGGCTTGAATGTCACGCCCTCCGGCAAGGCGCTCCCCTGCCATGCCGCCGAAACCATTCCTGGGCTCGCATTCTGGAACGTGCGCGATCGCTCGCTCGAAGATATCTGGATGAATTCGCCGGCCTTTAACGCTTTCCGGGGAACCGACTGGATGCGCGAGCCCTGCCGCTCCTGCGAGCGCAAGGAAATTGATTATGGCGGCTGCCGCTGCCAGGCGCTGGCCCTTGCCGGCGACGCGCGGGAGGCGGACCCGGTGTGCCACCTTTCGCCCCATCATGACAAAGTCGCCGGAGTCGCGGCGGCGATTAACGCGTGCGAATCCCTTGGCCAAGACGGTTCCGGCGGCGAGCCGGACTATGTCTATCGGGGCATGAAGCTGTTCGAGCCGGCGCAATAGCTAGCGGCCGGGCCGATTTTGCGGCCGAACCGTTCATCTCCAGTGGAAAAGCCGGCAAAACCTTGGAAAACGAGCCCTGCCGGCCTATATCGGTTGATGCGGCGGAAAGCGTCGGAGAGCCGGATCCGGCGTCCGGCAGGAGGCTATCGTGATGGCGGACGCGGTCAAAGGCCCAGTCTACCTCCACCAGGACCTTAAAACCACATCGCTCACCGACAAATATGATCTGACGAAACAGCGAATCTTCGTCTCCGGTCCGCAGGCGGTCGTCCGTCTTCTCCTCATGCAAAAGGAGCTCGACCGCCGCGCCGGACTGACGACCGCAGGTTTCATCTCCGGCTATCCCGGCTCACCGCTCGGCGGCCTCGACCATAATTTCATCCGCGCCAAGCGCGTTTTTGATGAAAACGATATCCTGTTTCAGCCTGGCCTCAACGAGGATCTCGCGGCGACGGCGATATGGGGCGCGCAGCAGGCGGAAATGCGCGGCGAGGGCCGGTTCGAGGGCGTCTTTGGGCTCTGGTACGGCAAGGGTCCGGGCGTCGATCGCAGCGGCGATGTGTTCCGTCACGTGAACCTCGCCGGGACATCGAAACACGGCGGCGTTCTCGCTTTGATGGGGGACGATCACACCGCGGAATCTTCGACGACGGCGCATCAGTCCGAGTTCACCTTCGTCGATGTGATGATGCCGATCCTCTCCCCGGCGGGGGTGCAGGAGATCGTCGATTATGGGCTCCTTGGCTATGCGATGAGCCGCTTCACGGGCGCGTGGGTCGGCCTGAAATGCCTCAAGGATACGATCGAATCGACGGGTTCGATCGACGTCTCCCTCGATCGCATAACGCCGCGCGCGCCCGTGGATTTCGCTATGCCGCTCGGCGGCCTCAACATTCGCGCGCGCGACAATATTCACGAGCAGGAACGGCGTTTGCAAAATTTCAAACGCGACGCCATGCTCGCCTGGCTGCGCGCCAATCGCCTGAACCGGATCGTCACCTCTGGCGGCGCCAACGCCAAGATCGGCGTGATCGCGGCCGGCAAGTCCTATCTCGACGTGCGTCAGGCGATGGACGATCTCGGCATCGACGAGGTTGGCGCCAATGCGCTTGGATTGCGGCTGTTCAAGATCGGCTGCACCTGGCCGCTCGAACCCCTTGGCCTCCGCGAATTCGCCCGCGGCCTCGAACTGATCATCGTCGTCGAGGAAAAGCGCTCGCTGATTGAAACGCAGGTGCGCGAGGAGCTCTACGGTTCGCCGAACCAGCCGGTCTGCATCGGCAAGAAGGATGAAAACGGGCGCTGGCTGTTTCCGGTCACCGGCGCCCTCGACGCCAATGACATCGCGATCGCGATCGGGCGGCGGCTCTTGCGCTTTTCCGGCGGCGAAAAACTGGAGCAGCGCCTGCAAAGGCTCGAACAGGCGCAGGCAAGCCTTGCCAGCAGCGAGGATCTTGGCGTCCGCTCTCCCTATTTCTGCGCCGGCTGTCCGCATAACACCTCGACCAAAGTGCCTGAGGGCATGCGCGCCTATGCCGGAATCGGCTGCCATTACATGGCGCAATGGATGGACCGTTCGACCGAGGGCTTCACCCAGATGGGCGGCGAGGGGGCGAACTGGATCGGCGAAGCGCCGTTCTCGAAACGCCAGCACATTTTCCAAAATCTCGGCGACGGCACTTATTGTCACTCCGGAATACTCGCCTTGCGCTTCGCCGTCGCATCAGGCGTCAATATTACCTACAAGATTCTGTTCAACGAAGTCGTCGCCATGACCGGCGGGCAACGCCTCGAAGGCGGCCTCACCGTCGATATGATCGCGCGGCAGGTCGCGGCTGAAAACGTCGCGCGCATCGTCGTCGTGACCGACGAGCCGAACAAATATCCAGCAAGCCTGCAATGGCCGAAAGGCCTGACGATTCGGCCGCGCCAGGAGCTCGACGACGTCCAGCGCGAACTTGCGGCGCTCCCGGGCGTCACCGTCCTCATCTACGACCAGACCTGCGCGTCCGAGAAGCGCCGCCGCCGCAAGAGAGGCGAGATGGCCGATCCGGACAAGCGCGTCATCATCAACGAACTCGTCTGCGAGGGATGCGGCGACTGTGGGGTGAAATCCAATTGCGTTTCGGTTCAGCCGCTCGAGACCGAATTCGGCCGCAAGCGGGTAATCGATCAGTCGAGTTGCAACAAGGACTTTTCCTGCCTTAACGGATTCTGCCCGGCCCTCGTGACGGTCCATGGCGCGCGGCCAAAGAAAGCGCTGGTCAAGGGCGATTGCGATTTCCCAACCCCGCCGCGCCCGGCGATTTCCGCCATCGGCGCGCGTCCCTATGGCATTCTGGTGACTGGGGTCGGCGGCACGGGGGTCGTCACCATCGGCGCCATTCTCGGCATGGCGGCGCATCTTGAAGGCAAGGGCTGCGGCTCGATCGACATGGCCGGATTGGCGCAAAAGGGCGGCGCGGTCTACAGCCATGTGAAGATCGCCGAGCGGCCCGAGGATATTCATGCGATCCGGGTGGCGGCCGGCGAGGCGGATCTCGTCCTTGGCTGCGATCTCGTCGTGTCCGGCTCCAAGAAGGTCCTTGCCGCGATGCGAAGGGGCGAGACCGGCGTCCTCGTCAACACGGCGGAAATCTATCCGGGCGATTTCACTCATATGGCCGATTTCACGCTGCCTGTGGCTGGAATCAAACGCGCCATACGGCAATCAGCTGGCGACCATGTCTCATTCGTCGACGCAACCGGCGTCGCCACGGCGCTGCTCGGCAATTCGATTGCGGCGAATATGTTCATGCTCGGCCACGCTTGGCAGCAAGGGCTTGTGCCGCTCGACGATGCCTCGATTCTGCGCGCGATCGAGCTCAATGGCGAAGCCGTGGAAATGAACAAACAGGCCTTCCTATGGGGCCGCCGCAAGGCCGCCGATTCCGCCGGGGTGGAGGCCATCGCCGCGCCCTTGCGCAAGCCCACGGCGGCGCAAAGGCAATCGCAATCGTTGGACGAACTCATCGCCCGGCGGGTCGCATTTCTTGCCGCCTATCAAGACTCCGCCTATGCCAGCCGCTATCTGGCTCTCATCAACCGGGTCAGAGAGGTCGAGCGCGCCAAGACGCCTGGACATGACGATCTGACCGAGGCGGCGGCGCGCTATCTGTTCAAGCTGATGGCGGTCAAGGATGAATATGAAGTGGCGCGGCTTTACGTCGACGGAACCTTCGCGCGGCAGGTCGAAGCGAGTTTCGATGGCGAGCTCAAGCTCGAATTTCATCTCGCGCCGCCCATTTTCGGGCGCAAGAACGCCAAGGGCGAGCCTGTGAAGTCGAGCTTCGGTCCCTGGATCATGCCGGCGTTCAAACTGCTCGCCAGGCTGAAGCGCCTGCGCGGAACGCCATTCGACATTTTCGGCTATTCGACGGAGCGGCGGATCGAGCGCAAACTGATTGCTGACTATGAAATCCTGCTCAATGAGATTCTCGAGAAGTTGTCGCCCGATGCGCATGCAACAGCGGTTGCGCTCGCCTCGATCCCGGAAAAGATCCGCGGCTATGGCCATGTGAAGATGCAGCATCTGGAACTGGCCAAGGCCGAGGAAGCAGTGCTGCTCGAACAACTGCGCGCTGGAGCGCCGGCCGTGAAGCTCGCGGCGGAATAGGCGGCGCCGCAAGTATTTCCGCTCTGGCGAGGGGCGGCCGAGGCGCCCTTTTGCTGGGCCGCCTTGCGCCGGCCCAAAAGCTCCGACAATCATGGGCGAATGATTCGGGTTGGGGCGCAAAGCAATGCTGGGTAAATCGATAGCCGCCGTCGGCGACCATTTCCTGGTGGGCCTGCGGCCTTCGCCTGTCCTGCATGATCTCGACCGCGCCTTGCTCGCCGACCTAAGGCCAGCCGGGGTCATTCTGTATAAGAGCAATTTCCGCCATGATCTGCCCTATGAGGCGTGGCTCGAAAGCCATGCGCGGCTCGTCGAAGAGATCCGCGCCGCCACCGGGCGCCCGCGCATGTTCATCGCGATCGATCATGAGGGAGGCCGCGTGTGCCGGACGCCGCCGCCGATCACCCGGTTTTCTTATGCCGCGCGATGGGCGGAGCAGGCAGCCGACGTCGGCCGGGCGATGGGGCGCGAACTCGCCGCACTTGGCGTCAATCTGAACTTCGCGCCGGTGCTGGATATTCACACCAATCCAAACAATCCGGTCATCGGCGAACGCGCGTTTGGGACGACGGCCGAAGCGGTGATCGCGGCGGCGCTGCCTTTCATTCAAGCGATGGAGTCGGAAAAGGTCATGGCCTGTGGCAAGCATTTTCCCGGTCATGGCGATACGAGCATCGACTCTCACCTTGGCCTGCCGTCGCTTGGAGTCGACGCCGACGCGTTGCGGGCGCGCGAATTAAGACCCTTCGCCGCCGCGATCGAAGCGGGCGTCTCGATGCTCATGACCTCGCATATTCTTTTTCCGGCCATCGATCCCAATGCGCCGGTCACCCTGTCGCGCCGTTTTGGAACCGAGATTCTCCGCACTGAGATGGGCTTTGCCGGCGTCGTCGTTTCGGACGATATCGGCATGGGCGCGATGAAGGGGTTCTTCGATGCGCCGGAGGCCGCCGCGAGCTTTCTGGCGGCGGGCAGCGACATGCTGATGGTTTGCGCCCATTTCACCGATTCCGGGCGCGCCCGGAATTTCGCCGAAGCGATCGTCCGCGCCCTTGATGAGGGGCGTCTGGACGCGGCCGAACTCGCGCGGTCCCGGGCGCGAATCGAGGCGCTGCTTGACCGCGCGCCGATGAACGAGGTCCATCCGCTGCCGGAGGGCGCGTTTCGCGCCCATGGCGGTGTGGGGACTTTGTTTGCGGAGGCGACCGTCGAAGTCGTTTGAGGCAAGCGCGCCGCCAAGTTGGGCGAAGGTTTGCCTATAACGTAACTGAACTATATAGCCCGCCATTAATTATTCTAATTCTTATTGTCGCAGGGAGAAAATTCAGGCATCAAGAAAGTTTGGGAGGAAAAATTGCCTCGAACACTGCCTGGAAAAATAGATACATTGCTGGCGCTGCGCGCGGACGGTCGGCTGCTTGTTGGCCGTGAGCGGGTCACCCTGCTCGAAGCCGTCATTCAGCACGGAAGCATCACCAAGGCGGCGGAAATCGCTGGGTTCAGTTACAAGACTGCTTGGGACGCCGTCAATGCGATCAATAATCTTCTGCCGCGGCCGGCCTTCATCACCCATACCGGCGGCCCGCGCGGCGGCGGCGCCGAGGTCACTGACGAAGGCCGCCGTTTGATCGCGACCTTCCGCCGCCTCGAAGAAAAGCTCGGCCGCATTTCCGATTCCATTGTCGAAGTGGGTCTTGAGCATGAAGAAGATCTTCTATTCTGGGGCATCGGCCTCAAGCTGAGCGTCCGCAACGCGTTTCATTGTACGATCGTCGAGATCATCCCGGCGCCGGTGAATGTCGAGGTCAAACTCAAGGTGTCGTCCGAGATCGAAATCATCGCGGTCGTCACCAATGCGAGCATAGCCGAGCTTGGCCTGACGCCCGGCCGCTCGGCAGTGGCGATGGTGAACGCCTCATCCGTCATGCTGGCGCCAAGAGCCGAAGCGCCGCGAATCTCCGCGCGCAATAAAATCGCGGGGATCGTGCTCGACCGCGTCGACGGTGGGGTCGTCACCGAGGTCACGCTCGACATTGGCGAGGGCAAGACCATCACCTCGGTCATCACCCATGAAGGCGCCGATGGGGTGGAAATCGCGCCTGGCGCGAAGGTCTGGGCGATTTTCAAATCGTCAAACGTTATTCTGGCGTCTGACTGACGGGTTCGGCGCGCTGGAGGAATCCGGTCGCGCGTGGCTGCGGCAAGGCGCGATCGAGAGGGAGGCTTGACTAACCATAGCTCTTCTATAGACATAAGGAGGAGCTAACGGGAGTTAAGCAATGGTTTGGTTTCGGCATCATGGACGGGGACTTTTTAGCGCAATTAGGGCAGTCAAACTGCCGCGCCTCATTCTTGGGTCCTTGACCCTTGTTTCCTTGGCCTTCGCGCCAGCGCTTGCCCAGGCCGAAGAATCGCTTCTCAACGTCTCCTATGATCCGACCCGGGAGCTCTACCGGGCCATCAATGAGGCCTTTATCGCGGATTGGCAGGCAAAGAAGGGCGAAACGATCTCCGTGCGCGCCTCCCATGCCGGCTCGGGCGCGCAGGCTCGCGCGGTGATCGATGGGTTGAACGCCGATGTCGTGACCCTGGCGCTGGCCGCCGACATCGATGCGATCGCCGCAAAGAGCGGAAAAATTCCAGCCAATTGGCAGAAGCGCCTGCCCAACAACTCGACTCCCTATACGTCGACCATTGTCTTGCTGGTGCGCAAGGGAAATCCGAAAGGCATCAAGGACTGGAGCGATCTGATCAAGCCCGGCGTTTCCGTCATTACCCCCAATCCCAAGACATCCGGGGGCGCGCGTTGGAATTTCCTCGCCGCCTGGGGCTATGCGACCAAGAAGTTCAAGGGCGATGAAGCCAAGGTCAAAGAATTCGTCAAAGGCATCTACAAGAACACCCCGGTGCTCGACACAGGGGCGCGGGGCTCCACCATCAGTTTCGCGCAACGCGGCTTGGGCGATGTGCTGATTTCTTGGGAAAATGAAGCATTTCTAGTTTCCGAGGAGTTTGGCAAGGACAAGTTCGACATTGTCGTGCCGTCGGTCTCCATTCTTGCCGAGCCTCCGGTCGCGCTCGTTGATGGCAATGTCGACGCCAAGAAGACCCGCGAACTGGCGCAGGCCTATCTCGATTTCCTCTATACGCCGAAGGCGCAGGCGATCATCGCGAAAAACTACTATCGTCCGGCGAAACCCGAGGCGGCGGCTCCGGAAGATCTCGCGCGGCTGCCCAAGATCGACTTGGTGACGATCGACGGCGATTTCGGCGGCTGGACTAAGGCGCAGGCGAAATATTTCGCCGATGGCGGCGTGTTCGATCAAATCTACGGCACGCATTGAAACCGCTGCGGCTGAGGCGCGTTGCGTCAGCTGCGGCGGGCCGTCTCGGAGGGCTCTCCCCACAGGAGGGCTCTTTGATATGACCGAGGCAAATTCACGGAAGGCCGACTATCCGCTCGAGGCCTTCTTCCTCGAGCGCTGGTCGCCGCGGGCCTTCATCGTCGAACCGATGCCTGATGAAGACCTGCGGACCATTTTCGAGGCCGCCCGCTGGGCGCCGTCCTCGTTCAATTCGCAACCCTGGCGTTTCCTCTATGCAAAGCGCGATGCGCCGGATTTCGCCAAGTTCTTGGGGCTTCTCATCGAATTCAACCAGTCTTGGGCGAAAAACGCATCGGTCCTGGCCGTCCTGGTTTCGAAGAAGACTTTTCTGCCTTCGGGCAAGACCGAACCTGTCGCATCGCATAGCCATTCGCTCGACGCCGGCGCGGCCTGGGGCTATCTCGCGTTGCAGGCGTCGCGCTTGGGCTATGCTGCGCATGGAATGACCGGGTTCGACATAGAGCGCGCCGCCGTCGACTTGAACGTCCCGGACGATTGCAGGGTGGAAATGGCCTTCGCGCTCGGTCGCCCCGGCGACAAATCGACCCTTCCCGAGAGTTTGCGCGCCCGTGAGCTGCCCAGCAGCCGCAATCCACAGAGCACATTTGTGTTCGAGGGCGGTTTTCCCACCCGTTGAAGCGGCGGCTCAGGCGGCGAGGGCGGCTTCGGGGGCTTTGACGGTAAGTCCAAGGCTCGCGGCGACGGCCGGGTGGGTCAAATGGCCCCTATGCACATTGAGCCCCGCGCGCAGGCCCGGATTGGCGGCGATGGCGGCAAGGCCGCCGGCGGCGAGCGCCAGGCCATAAGGAAGCGTCGCATGGTTCAGCGCATGGCTTGACGTGAAAGGCACAGCGCCGGGCATGTTCGCGACGCAATAATGGACGACGCCCTCAATGATGTAGGTCGGATTGGCGTGGGTCGTCGGATGCGAGCTTTCGCAACAGCCGCCCTGGTCGATTGCGACATCGACGACGACGGCGCCTTGTTTCATTCGTTTCAACATTGGCCGCGTGATCAGTTTCGGCGCGCTGGCGCCAGGGATCAGAACCGCCCCGATGACGGCGTCGGCGGCAAAAACCTCTTCCTCGATCCCGGTGGTCGAGGCGAAGCGGGTCTTGGCCCGGCCCTGGAACAATTCGTCGAGCTGACGCAGACGGGCGAGCGAGCGATCCAAAATCGTGACATCGGCGCCAAGGCCGACCGCCATGCGCGCCGCCTGGGTTCCAACAACGCCGCCGCCGAGAATCGCGACCCGCGCCGGCCGCACGCCGGGGACGCCGCCAAGAAGCATGCCGAGGCCTCCATTGTGGCGCTGGAGCGCCGCGCCGGCGGCCTCGATCGCCAGGCGGCCGGCGACTTCGCTCATCGGCGCGAGCAGCGGCAGGCTGACGCCATCCGCCCCGATCACGGTCTCATAGGCGAGCGCAGTGCAACCGGAAGCGAGAAGGCCCTTGGCCTGTTCGGAATCGGCCGCAAGATGCAGATAGGCGAAGAGGATCTGGTTCTTGCGGAGCTGCGTCCATTCGCTGCGCTGCGGCTCCTTCACCTTCACGATCATTTCGGATTTGGCGAAAATGTCGGACGCAGCCCCGACGATAGAGGCGCCGGCCGACCGATAGGCCTCGTTCATCGCATTGATCCCCGCGCCGGCGCCGGCTTGGACGATGACTTGATGCCCGGCGGCGACGAATTCGCGAACCGCGTCGGGGGTCAGGCCGACGCGATATTCATTGGCCTTGATTTCCGTCGGAACGCCGATTCGCATGCTCAATCCGGCTTTTATCGAAGAGTTAGAGCATGATGTCGTCCGAAAACCGGTTTCCACTTTTTGGCATCATGCTCTAAAGGCTGGCTGGAGCCTTCATTAGCGAAGTGGAGGCCGGTTGGCGCGAATACAATATGAGCCTCCCGAACTTGACGGAAAATAAAGCCCTTTCGGCGCTTGGGGGGATCTCGCGAGAGCCGGCTTTCTAAATCGTAAAGTCCGGACCTAGGGCCGAGTCGTCGCAGAGTTTCAGATCCTCCGCGCGGCGGCAGATGTCGTCGATGGTGATGGTTTCGAGTTCGTTCAAGAAGGCGGCGCTGGCCGCCTCGACCACAGGCGCGACGACATATTCGACCAGCCGGCAATTTGGGGCCTCGCCAGCGACCTCGCCCGTCTCATTCATGACCGCGCGCAAGACCGAGGCGGCGGTAATGCGGCGGCGTTCGCGCGCGAGTTCATAGCCGCCGCGCGGACCGCGCAGGCCTTTGAGAATATTGGCGCGAACGAGGGCCTGCAGCAAGGTTTCGAGGTGGCGTGGGGGCAACTCCAAGCGCGCGGCGAGGGCCTTGGCGGCGACGGGGAGCGGGCGCGCATGGATGGCGATGTCGACGACCGCCGCGAGGGCGAGGAGGTTGCGCCGGGAGAGAAGGATCATTGCGGGCTCTCCCCATCGCTCAATGGGCCGGTCGAACCAAAGCCCGCGCCGCCACGCGCCGTTTCGGCCAGGACTAGGACTTCACAAAGCGCTGCCCGAGTCACCGGCGCGACAACGAGTTGGGCGATGCGCGCGCCCCTGACAATTTCGAAAGGCGCGTCGCCGAGATTGATCAGGAGCACCCCAATCTCGCCGCGATAATCCGAATCGATCGTGCCCGGCGCATTCAGAACCGTGACGCCGCTCTTGAGCGCCAGCCCTGATCGCGGCCGGATCTGGGCTTCGTGACTTTCTGGAATTTCAAGCGCGATGCCGGTCGGGACCAGATGTCTGCCGCCAGGGGCCAAAATGATTTTGGCTTCAGGCGGCACGGCGGCGAGAAGATCCAATCCGGCCGCGCCGGCGCTTTGATAGGCGGGGAGGGGCAATCCCGCGCCATGCGGCAAAACCGTGACAAAGATGGCGAGGGCGGCGCTCATCGCCGGGCTCCATCGGGGGGCTCGGTGAGCAATCCGGCGAGCCTTGCGATGAGACGGCTTGCCACTTCATCCTTGCCAAGATCCGGCCAGGACTCGCTGCCGGCGCCGGTCAGGAGCGTCACTTTATTGCGCTCTCCGCCGAGAACTCCGGTTTGCGCGCCAATGTCATTGGCGATGATCATGTCGCAGCCCTTGCGCGCGAGTTTCGCTTGCGCATTGTCGAGAAGCTTTTCGGTTTCGGCCGCGAAGCCGATGACGAGAGCGGGGCGGCCGGTCGCCCGCTTGGCGATAATCTCTAATATGTCCGGATTTTCGACGAGCGCCAGAGCGGCGGCGCTTTTCGGCCCTTTCTTAATCTTCTGAGGCGCGGTTTCGGCTGCCCGCCAATCCGCCACCGCGGCGGCCGCGATGAAAATGTCGGCGGGCAGGGCGGCTTCCACCGCCTTGAGCATGTCCCGCGCGGTCTCGACATGGATTGTCTCGATGCCCAAAGGGTCTTGCAGCGCGACCGGCCCGGTCACGAGCACGACCTCCGCACCGGCCCCGGCGGCGGCCCTGGCGATCGCATGGCCCTGCTTGCCCGAGGAGCGGTTGGCGATGTAGCGCACCGGGTCGATCGGCTCATGGGTTGGCCCGGAAGTCACCAGCACCCGTCGGCCATTAAGCGGCCCTTGCGGCTTTGGCCGGCGGGCGATGTATTTGGGCAGCTGCAAAGTCGTTTCTTGCGCTAGCGCCGCCTCGATCGCGGCGAGAATCGCGAGCGGCTCGCTCATCCGGCCGGGTCCATATTCGCCACAGGCCATCTCGCCGTCGTCGGGGCCGACGAAGAGCGCGCCATCGGCGCGCAAGGTCGCGACATTGCGAACCGTCGCCGGGTTGAGCCACATGCGGACATTCATCGCCGGCGCGACAAGGATCTTCTTGTCGGTGGCCAGAAGAAGCGTCGAGGCGAGATCATTTGCGAGCCCATGCGCCATTTTGGCGAGGAGATCGGCGGTGGCGGGCGCGACCACGACAAGGTCGGCATCGCGGGAAAGTTGGATATGACCGATCGTCGCTTCGGCGGTCAGATCGAAGAGGTCATCGAAAACCCTGTCGCCGGTCAGGCTCGCGACAGCGAGCGGCGCAGCGAAATGGGCCGCCGCCGATGTCATGACCGCGCGCACGCTGGCGCCCCGCTCACGCAGGCGGCGGATGAGGTCGAGCGTCTTATAGGCGGCAATGCCGCCGCCGATGATGAGAAGGATGCGCTTTTCGGAAATCCCGGTCATCTTGCTCGCGCCTTCCGGCCGCCTCTCCCGCCTGCGCATTGATTTAAGGATACGCTGATCGTTCGCCTAAGCATCCTTTTTTGCCGAAAATCGGCCGTTGCTCTCCGGAAAAGTGCTTGGAGAGCGTTCCCATAGAACCGCATTCGATCGCCAAGCAGCTCAAAACGGAGCATGTCCTCATCGAAAATGGTCGAGCGCCTTTGGACCCATGACATAAATCGAAAAGTCAGCGCCTCTTTTGGATGATGTTCTAGCGGAACAGGAGCAGCAGGCCGATGGCCGCGATGACCCAGAGCGCGATGTGGCCGAGCCGCGCCCCGCGCGCCTCGGCTTCGGCCATTTTCCTGACCGCATTATCGGATAATTCGAAGCCATTTTCGGCCATGCCTTCGAGCGTATTGACGATGTTTTCGGCGCGCACCAAAGCCACCGGCAGATTGGCGGCGAATCTCGCCAGGGTTCCAGCCGCGCGGCTCGCGTCCTGCAATTTGCCCAAGGGGCCGAGGTTCTGTTCGATCCAGGCGCGGACAACCGGCTCGGAGGTCGACCACATGTCGAGCTTGGGGTCGAGCGTTCGCGCCACGCCCTCGACCACCACCATGGTTTTCTGCAACAGGACAAGTTCGGTCCGGGTCTTCATATCGAACAGGCCGGTGATCTCGAACAGCAGGGTCAAGAGCTTCGCCATCGAAATCTGGTCGGCGGTGCGCGAATGGATCGGCTCGCCGATGGCGCGAATGGCTTGCGCGAAGTCCTCGACCTTATGCACATGCGGCACGTAGCCGGCCTCGAAATGCACCTCCGCCACGCGGCGGTAATCGCGCTTGATGAAACCGTAGAGGATTTCAGCCAAAAACCGCCGCTCGTTAAAGCCGAGCCGCCCCATGATGCCGAAGTCCACCGCCGTCAGCCGGCCCTGATCGTCTATGAACAGATTGCCTTGATGCATGTCGGCATGGAAAAATCCATCCCGCATCGCATGGCGCAGGAAGGATTGAATGACGATGCGGCCGAGGGCCGGCAAGTCATAATCCTTGGCCGCCATCGCCGGAATATCGGACAGCGGTATTCCATCGATCCATTCGAGGGTGAGAACTTCTTTTTCGGTCCGCTCCCAATCGATGCGCGGCACCCGGAAGTCCGGATCTTCCGCGACATTCTCCCCGAATTCCGAGGCGGCGGCGGCCTCAAGCCGGAAATCCATCTCCATCTTGACGGTGCGGGCCAGCGTATCGACGACTTCGACCGGCTTCAGCCGCCGAGCGTCGTCGATCCAGCGTTCGGCGAGCCGCGCGGCGAAATACATGTCGCCGAGGTCGCGTCTGAAGCGCCGTTCGACTCCTGGACGCAGCACTTTGACGGCGACATCGCGCTCGCCGTCGGCATCCTTCACCCGCGCCTTGTGGACCTGGGCGATCGAGGCCGCCGCGACCGGCTCGCTGAGTTTGAGAAAAATCCGATCGAGCGGCTGGCCGAAGGCGGCCTCGATGGTCGCGACCGCCACCTCGCGCGGAAACGGCGCCATCCGGTCCTGCAAGAGCTCCAGTTGGCGGACGACATCGGCGCCGACCACATCCGGCCGGGTCGCGAGAAATTGGCCGAGCTTGACGTAGGATGGACCAAGCCGGTTGATCGCGCCGGGAAGATTGCCAATTCCTGGAGTCTTGGCGCCGTTGGTCCCTTGGGCGCGCTTAGCGAGGAGCTTCGCCAAGGCGAGCGGCAGCCGCGCGGCGGGCGGCAGGATGGACGGATCGACGTCGCTGAAGACGCCCGCGCGGGCCAGCACAAAACCGGCATATGCGAGGCGCGGGAGGGAGCCTAAGGAAAACCGCACGTGTCCCGCCTGCCTGGAGCATGAGTCCTTGAAGCTGCCGGCCTCTCGGACAAGATCATGTGTTGAAATAACAGCATTATGGCAATCAGCTTGAGCCCCGAGCGCTCTAGAGCGTTTCCCGATCAGATGGAATCATCTGATCGAAAAGGAATCGCTCAGATTCAATAAGTTGGAGCATGTTCTTATGAGACATCGGATATATCCGATGTCTCATAAGAACATGCTCTAGAGCTTCCAGCCGGAATGAATGGCGACGATCCCGCCCGAGAGCCGGGTGAAGGCGGCGCGTTCGAAACCCGCGCCGGCGATCATCTCGCGAAAGCTTTCCGCTTCGGGAAAGCGGGCGATCGATTCGACAAGGTAGCGATAGGAGTCCGCATCCCCCGTCACAAGCTGACCGAGGCGGGGAATGGCGTGAAACGAATAGGCCTCATAGAGCTTGGCGAGGCCGGGAACGTTGACGTTCGAGAATTCGAGGCACAGGAACCGCCCGCCGCGCTTGAGGACCCTCAAGGCTTCGGATAGCGCCTTGTCGATCCTCGGCACATTGCGAATGCCGAAGGCGATCGTATAGGCGTCGAAACTATCGTCGGCGAAGGGCAGATCCTCGGCATTGGCCTCGATAAATTCGAGATGCGCGGGGAAATTGCGCTTGGAGGCGCGCTCGCGCCCGACCTCCAGCATGTCGGCATTGATGTCCAGCACGGTGATCTCGGTCTGGCGCGACCCGGCCTTCGCCACCCGGAAGGCGATGTCGCCCGTGCCGCCGGCGACGTCGAGGTGGCGAAACCGCGCCTGCCGCGAAGGCTTCACTTTGGCGGCGAAAATATCCTTCCAGA
Organism: Methylocapsa aurea; assembly: GCF_000746085.1. Lineage (GTDB taxonomy): Bacteria > Pseudomonadota > Alphaproteobacteria > Rhizobiales > Beijerinckiaceae > Methylocapsa > Methylocapsa aurea. Next base: position 29,473 of record NZ_JQKO01000021.1, read on the forward strand.
CCCGGTGCAGGCCGGCCGACATCAGATCGTTCATGAGGTCGTAGCGCGAGGCCACTTTATGAAAAACATCGTCGACCCGCGCCTGCTTGTCTTGCAGCGGCACGCGGGAAAAGCCGAAATGGGTCTCTTCAGGCATGGTTTCGAAAGCTCGATGCGGCTCGGCCAATGATTCTCCCCGGCTTGGGGCGCGATCTTCGCGCGCAGCTATGGCCGCGTGGGGCGCCTTTTGCAACTGTTATGCGCCGCGGCGGCCTGCTGCTCGCCGAAGCGCCCCAGCTTGCCCTTCCGGCAGGCAGCGCCAAGCGTCGCAAAGAGGTCATATTGTTCCTTGAAAAAGCCCAATTCGGTTGCCGCCAACAGTTTATGTTGATATGCTATTTCAAAATGAAGTCATCTAAGGGCGACCGATGTCGATCATCACGGCGCCGCAATGTCGCGCCGCCCGCGCGATGCTGGATTGGACGCAGCCAAGGCTGGCTGAAGCCTCCGGCTTGGGCCTTTCGACGATCGTGGATTTCGAGCGTCAACGCCGCGCGGTTTCGGCGGAAGCCCTTTCGGCCATGCGCTGCGCCCTTGAGGCGGCCGGCGTCGAGTTCACCAATGGCGGGCAGCCGGGCGTGCGCCTGCAGGGGGCGCCGGGCGGCTCGATCCCGGCCGAAGAGCTCAATGCGTCGAATGACGAGTAGGTCCTTGGTTTAGCTCCGCCGCCTGGAATGAGATGCCGGCCGGCCAACTGGGGGCGGCTCGGAAAGAAAGACGCGCGAATGACGGATAATTCTGAGCGGTTGGCGGTTTGGCAGGCGCACCGCCGCGAGGTCTGCGACGTGCTCGGCATCGGCGGGGACGATCTTGGAGCCAGGATAACCGCGGGCCTCCGCTTCCAAGGCAGCGACCCGTGCGGGCTTGTTTGGCGGGCCGCCGCGATGGAGGCCCTCCGGCTCGCGCGGGCGGCGCGGGAGCGTCCGCAGGATGACGTAGCCAGCGTGGCGCTCGCCAAGGCCGAATCGCGCCTGGCGGTTGCTGAGGAATTGTTCTGGCGGTGGAATATGGTGCTGGCGAATGGCGCAGGCTCCGCGGCGGTCGACGAGATGGATCACGCGCTTAAAATTCTCGGGCTCTCGATAGAATTGAATAAGTGAGCGCTGGGGTGACGGGAGCCGCCAGCAAGTCCAGTTCGAGAGCCCCCTTGAGCGCCGGCTTCCGCCTATCCATATAATCGCGGCTCTCCTCCTCAAGCCTTTGCGAGGCAGCGATGAACGCGCCACTGATGCAAGCAGACAAGCCCAATGGGGTTCCCATCGGGCGGCTGATCGTTATTTTCGGCGTCATCGGCGTCATTGGCATTGTTTTTTTGGGCGCGCGGCAGATCATCAGCGCGATCTCCTTCGTGAAAATCCCGATCGTTGGAGAATGGCGCGCCGCCAGCAAGCCCTGGCGCATTCTGTTTCTTCCCGACAAGACCGTCGTCAGCTCCACCCTTCCTTCGCAATCTGCGGCTGCGCAGACATGGACCTCGGCGCCGGGAACATATTGGGTGGATTATGCCGGCACGCTTTGGGTCAAGCTCGACACCGGCGAGAGCTACACCACGACATTAAGCGCGGAAACTCCCAACCGCTTTGACCTCATCGATTCCCGGACCGAAGGCGTGACCGTCTTCGAGCGGGCGCCGGCGCCAACCCTGAATCCGTCCGACGCGTTGAAAAAGCCCTCGGGCTAGGCCAAGTCCTGGATCGAGCGGCGCAAAGAAGGCGCTGTTAGGCGTTGAGCGGCCTAAGCTTCGCCCCTTTCGAGGCGCTGACTCGCTCTTGTTTCAACCGATGGAGTTCCTATGCGTCTGAAACTATCTCTAGCCGCCATGCTGATCGCGGGCGCGGCTTTCGCTCAACCGGCGCCGCCGCCCGACGATGCGGATGATGAGGGCTCGGACGAGCCTCTGCCCATGCAATGCGTCATCGATTCAATGCCGGACGGTGGGGCGATAAGCTGCGATGCGCGGTCGGGGCCGCTTGGTTCGCCTTGCAATTGTCCCGAGGCTGGACCAGTCCAGGGACATCGAGAACGCGCGGAGGATTGACCCCTCGGATATCGCGACCTCGCCGCAGCAATGCCCGCTTTTCGATCCTCCGGGTGGCGGGCGCCCGATTTCCGCCAGCCACCCGGAGCGGGATGCGACGCTCTGCTTTTGACCGGGGCGCGCTGAAGCGAAAACCTGGCCGCAAGCGTCATTTTATGAACTTGCCGACTTCGAAGAAATCTCCGGAATGCAAGAATGCTTGTCGCGATCATTCGCCCTTGATCGTTAAAGAAGCACCGTTAGGCCGGACGGCGATAAGGATGAGAAAATGGCGTCCATCGCATTCCGCCAGGGCCATTCTTTTCGGGGCCGATTCACATCATCCCACTTGATCCCCCCTTGGCGGCAGTGAGGACTGGCGGCAGCAAGGAGAAGACATGAGGCGATCGACCTTGTTTAAGCGCGCGGCGCTGATCGGCGCGGCTCTCGCAGCCATTGGCGCGGGCGCGCCGCGGGCGGAGGAGTCGGTCCTTGCGCTTTCCAGTCCCGCGCTGGTCTTGTCGGAAGCGATCGAGCTTGCGCCGGCGGGTGGGCGAAACCCGACCGTGGCCGTCGACCGCCGCACCGGAGCCGCATATCTCGCTTGGGCGCAGGAGGTTGCCGGCGCTGCGCCCCAGGCCCCGGCCAAGAAAGGCATGAAGCCCGATCCCAAGCTCGAGGTCCTGCTGGCCCGCTCCGATGACGGCGGGCGCCATTTCGGGGCGCCGATCTTGGTGAGTGCGCCGAAGGACAACGTCCAGTCCCATACTGTCAGCCCTACTCAGGCGGCGGTCGGCCCGAAAGGCGAGGTCTATGTCCTCTATAGCAGCGAGGACCCGGACTTTGCCTTGTTGGGAATGCGCCTTCGCCATCTTCTGTGGCTGGCGCGCTCCGAGGATGGCGGCCGCACCTTCGCACCGCCGATCGAGATCGGGAGCGAAGCCGTCGAAGGCGTCGCCACGTCGCATGGCATGACCAATCTTTTCGTGGCGCCCGACGGATCCCTCTACGCCTCTTGGCTCGACACAAGGGAGACCTTCGCCTACGTCCTCGCTCATAATGAATGGCCGCCGAAGCAAGTCTACTCCTCGCAATTGCGCGTCGCGCGCTCGGCCGACGGCGGGAGAAGCTTCGCCCAGAGCACTTTGGCCGCAAAGCCAGTCTGTGTCTGTTGCGGGACTAAAGTCGCGCAAGGGACGGAGGGGCCGCTCTACGCCAGCACCCGCGGCGTCGCGTGGTCACAAGTGAAAGGCTCGGCGGATGCCGTCCGCGACATTGTCGTCGCCGCTTCGCGCGATCATGGAGCGACCTGGTCGGAGGCGGTCAAGATCCATGACGATCGCTTCAAGGTCAGCGGCTGCCCGGATGTGGCTCCGGGACTTTCGGTTGATTCCAAGGGGCGCGTGCACGCGGCTTGGTATACCGGAACAGAGCGGCATCCGGGCGTCTTCTACGCTATTTCTACAGATCAAGGTAGATCGTTTTCGGAGCCCGTCGCGCTGCTTGCTGATGAATGGGTCCCGTATGCTGATGTGAAGCTCGCTCTCGACGCGCAGGACAATGCTTGGGTGGCCTTCGAGGACCGGCGCGGCGATGAGGATCTGATCCACCTGGTGCGAATTGACTCGGATGGCCAGATCCGCCGCGCGGTTCCCTGGCCGGGCGCGATACCTGATCTGGCGACGATCGGAGACTCCGCTGTGGTGGTCTGGGGCTCTCTCGCCCCCGAGGATGCGGAAGAGCAGCATAGCGGCGGGATCAAGGCGGTTATCGCCCGCCCGGGCACAGGCTCTTGACGCCTGTGCGGCCTGTCTTCGTCCTGCGTCGCTGGGGCATGGCCTTGATGCTGGCCGCCGGCTTCGCACCCCTGGCAATCTCGACGCTCTCGGCCGAACCCGATCCCGCGCCGGACTACAGCGCCCGCGTGCTTGGCGGCGATCAGGAGGCGGCTCTCGCCGGGCTGCGCGGCAAGGTCGTCCTTCTCAACACATGGGCGACTTGGTGCGCGCCTTGTTGGGGTGAGATGCCGGACTTCGAAATCATTTATCAGCGCTACCGAACCCGCGGTCTCGCCGTGGTCGGCGTGAACATTGACGAAGGCTCCGTCGACGAGAAAGTGCAGCGTTTTGTCGAAAAGATGGGTGTCAGTTTCGAGATCTGGCGGGATCCGCGGAACCGTTTCGCCAAGCGCTTCCGGGTGCTGGGCGTCCCCGAAACTCTGCTCGTCGATCGCGAGGGAGCGATCGTGCATCGCTGGAGCGGGCCGATGGACCCCAGCGCCGCCGAAAATCTGGAAGTCATCGAAAAAGCGCTTGGGTCAAGCGCTCCGGTTGCGGCCGGGCCAGAGCCGGACGCCAAGGCGGCGCTACAGCGCGGACGGCGGCTGGCCGAGCAGCGCGGCTGCCTGACCTGTCACTCGACCGACGGCTCGGCGGGCATGGGGCCGACCTGGAAGGGCTTGCTCGGCGCTGACGTCACCCTCGCGGACGGGCGTCGCATTGTCCGCGATAGCGCTTATCTTAAGCGCGCCATTCTTGATCCCGATATCGAGATCGTCGCCGGCTACGCCAATGGCGTGATGAGCGGAGCCATTCCCGGCAAGCGCTTGACCGAACCAGAGGCTGAAGCGCTGGTTCGTTACCTGGAGAGTCTGAATTAGGAAAGCTGTTGCGGCGGCGAACGCTGGCGCTCGCGTCATGTGAGTTCCAGGTTGCTCGGCGCGCCAACGCTTGTCGTTTCCAATGCTGTTGCAAAACCCGCCGCCGGGCGGACGCCAGCCAGCGCTCTGCAACAGTGTAGCATACTGACCAAAGAGCCGCGGAACCGACGACCGGCTGCATTTTCTCTTCGGAGGTCGATGCGACTGGGCCGAGAACGGCAGCGATTCAGTTCCGCGTCGATTGCAACCCGCCGCCTATGCGGCTTTGGGTCTCCGGTGGCCAATCTTCCGTTGCATCAAAAGGATCGTCGTCTACGCCGCGACTGACCTTGGCCGAGCGCCCAGAGCGCCTTCGTGGCATAGCTGCTCGCTGCCGCGGCATGGCGGCTTTCAGCAGGATTAGCAACAAGACCGGCAAAACAATCAATTGCTTCGCGTCGTTAGCGCGCTCGTCCAAATGGAAGTGTGGATCGCAGGATGCGCCTAAATAGGAGAAATCGTTGTATGTAATTTCGACGCCTTAAAATGAGCGCCAAATTTGAAGACGGATCGTTGTCAGCTGGATCAATTTGTGGTATATGATAATTAGTGATAATTTTCGCCATGCAGTAAGCCCTGTAGAATTGATTGAACTAGTTACTCTATTAGGAGAGGTAACTTGTCGATCTACAACGGCGACGCCCGGATTGGCGCCAGTCTCGATGGCAAGCGCGACGCAGCCGTCAAGACGGTAGTCTACCTGTTCGATTGCCCTGGGGGGCTGGTCGCAAATGCGCAGGTCCGCAATGGCGAGGCGCGGCTAGCCGCTGATCGTGGAGTCCACGGCCGTTCAATGAAGTGTCGCTTGACACGGCTGAACGCGCGGCGCGGGCGCTTCGAGACGGCGCACGCCATCTGTCAGCTGCGGCCAATTCCCAATCCGATCTGGCCGCTGTGCCGGGGGCCCTGCGTAGGCCGAGCGCCCGCGCGTCGCCGCGTCACGACGAACCGCTATGGCCGGTTGAACGGGCTCGATGCGCTACGCTCGTTCGATCCCGCGCCGGCGGCGCTGCGCTTGTTCGCCCTCATCCAGTGACTGCCGGCGCGAGACCGGCCTTGGAGGAAATATGAGCCTCACCGAAACTGAAACGGCGTTCGCCAGCGTCCACGAGGATGCGCTCAACGACGTTATCACGGCGTTCTGCACCTCACGGCCGCATCACCTCGCCTATGGATCGCCCGCCTTCACGCCAGTGACCACAGTGGCCGAGACGGCGATGCCGGCAATCGCATTTCCCGGCGTGCCCGGCGGCATCCAGTGGCGCATCCGCCTGTCTATCCCGCGCATCGACCTGTTCAAGCAGACGACGCCGCTGCCGCCCGAGCTGACGCTTGGCCCAGGACAGTTCAGCGCCGAGATCGACGTCGAGCTGTGCATCGAATGCCGCAGGCTTAAGATCGATCCCAAACCGCCGCGCCCACCCAAGGGGCGGGAGCAAGACAAAGGGACGCCCAATGATCCTCCGCGCGACGACCGCCGTCCGCTGAGCGAGCTCACCTGTTTCAAGCTGCGCGTGTTCGCGATTGGGCATATCGAGCATGTGCTGGCGTCGACCGGGGAGGATGCGATCGCGTTGGCCGTCGACGCGGTCGAGATCGTCGACATTAAACCGGATGAACTCGAGGCCTTTCTCGAGTGTTTTTTGTTCCTGATCCTGCAGGCCGCGCTCGCCGGGATAAGGCTGCCGCTGCGCGCGCTGCGCGCGGGCGCCTTCCAGCTCATTCTTGCCGTCGGTCCCCTCATCGATGACGATCGGGTGAAGGTGCGCGGCCTCGTTTGAACCCTTTGCGGCAGGAGATTGCACCATGGCCGAGATCATCGCAGCGATTGATGAACAGGGCGCCAACACCCTTCTCGACACCGCGATCAACATATTGCCCGCCCAGTCAAGCAGCGGATCGGGTAACCTTGGGCCTTTCGTCGCCAGCTATTCGGTAACGGCGACGCTGACCAATGGCGATGTCGATCTGATTCCGCCCGACATCATCCGACTGGTCGACCTTCGCGTTGACTGGGATCTGCATCTGAGCTTTGGCATCGATCTGAGCGCCATCCTGCCGGACTTCTGCCTGCCCCAGGTATGCATCAATATCCCATGCGTCGGCCGCGTCTGCACGCCGCGAATCTGCATCGACTGGCCGACGATCACCGTGCCGGTCTCGTTCGGCGATTTCATCAAGGCGACCGGCGACTTCCGCCTCGATATCAGCCTGACGGGCGGGGTGTGGAGGGTGCAGGCCGTTATCGTCGGCGTGCCCAACTTGCAGTTCGGGGCGACAACGGCGCTCCTTCTCGCCGCGATCGCCGCCGCGGTGACGCCGCTGCTGCTCGCCATTCCGTTCATCGGCCCGTTCTTAGCGATTGCGGTTGATGCGATCCTGCTCGCGATTGGAATCGCGGGCGTCACTGGCCTGCTTGGGCCGATCCTCACGCCATTCGTCAGCGGGCTCAAGATCCCGATCTACAGCCAACCCCAGCTGTTTCCGGTGCTGCCGGCGGAAAGCGCCATAGACCCGCAAGTTGCGGTGACGATCGATCTGATCGCCGCCGCGGTCGTCAACAGCGGCGAGGACGAGTTAGTGCTTTCCGCCGATATTTCGGCCTGAATTTGCGAGGAGACCTGCGATGCTCAATCAACTCGACAGTCGCGCGCTTGGTCGGGCGAACTGTTACGCGCAGAGGTTCATGAAGGCCGGCCTCTACCGCTACAATGTAGCGCCAGCGCATGGCCAGGCGCTTTCGACCGATTACCCATTCACAGTGCGCGTCGAGGAAAGTGGCAAGAAGACGGACATGGCCCAACACTCGCTGCATGTCAGCCAGCAGGGCAAGAAGTTTGTCGTCGAAAATGCCAACGTCACGATCAAGGTCGGCGACATGGTCGTCTGGAACGGCGGCTCTGGCGCACTCACGCCATTCGCAGTGGTGGGCGAGGACGATTTCTTTAGCAGTTACCGTATGGTCAACGAATGCGGCTTCAGTCACGCCTTTGGTGCGGCGGGCGAATATCATTGGGTCGATGCGCATGGCAGCAGCCTGTCAGGGATCGTCCGCGTCCGAAATCCTGAGTGCTCAAGCGGCGAGCAGCTCAAACGTTGGCGGCAAAGCTTGGCGGAAGGCGCCCTGGTGATGATCGCCGACGGCAAGCCCGACCAGGGAGAGGTTGACATCGTGATCGGACAGACGGTGTTCTTCGCGATCGTCAAAGGCCCCGGGATCTCGATCACCGATGTCCGGTTGCTCGACATTCCGGCGACACGAGGGGAGTGTAGCGACCGCGGGAACAACGCTACGTCGCACCGATAGGAATCGATGTCGCCTTGCACCCAATCTGGGTCCGCTTCACTTTCGGTTCGGTTGGTGAGCGTTATTGGTTCAGCAGCGGCGTTGCTCTGGAATTGCCGAGCAAAGCGCGGTCCGGATCCATCGCGTTCGTCGCTTGAGTCACCCACTACATGGGGTTCTGTTGCAAATCTGGCTCACGGTGATGGTGCGATAAGATCGGGACCCGCGAGTGGGGGCGCTGATCGATGTCCAAAAGCGCAGGCTGATCGCGGCGGGGGCGCTCCGAACATATCAAGGCAGCGCAAATTGCACCACCTTCGGGAAGCGCTCAGCCTGCCGAAACGCTCGTCTCGTGGACGCGAGGGATCAAGGTAAGGCGGCGCCAAGCACATGAATCGGCGGCGGTACGACCGAATAGAGCAGATCGAGCACAAGAACGCCAATGAAGGTGACGAAAATGCCCATTCCAAACGCCGCCAAACATTCGTCAACGAACCCAGCTATCGCAGGGACGCGCTGCCTAACGTAAGCAGTGGCTTGCTGTGTCTTCCACATTTGCTCTGTCCAAAAAGATGCTCCGTCATTCCGCCATCCAGTCGGATTGGGCGAAGGCCCGCGGCGATCGTCGCCTGGCAAAAGAAACCCGGACCAGTGGACCGAATAGTCCGGGCTTCCAATGGGAAGTTGGGCGACGAATTTCGCCGTGTGGTGCACGAATAAATAGTGCAGCGCGATCGGCTTGCAAGCTGGCTATCGCCCCAATTTGACCGTGCAGGCGCCAAAAGGCTTGCTTGCGGGCGGTCCAAGGGCCTATTAGCCATATAATTGTGTGGCGGGGCCGACGCGTCGAGCTTGCCGGTCCCCGTCCCGTCCCGCGCGCACGAGAGCGCCTTAGGCGCTCTGAATAAAGACTTATAAATACTGATAATATTGGCGTCCCGGAAGGGATTCGAACCCCTGACCTACGGTTTAGGAAACCGTTGCTCTATCCTGCTGAGCTACCGGGACCTGCCGGCTGGCGAGCGCCTTGCCGATTATGATCTTGAACGCCGCCTTCCAGATAATCAGGGCTCCGATTTAGCATGTTCGCGCGCGAGGGGAAATGGCGCGTCCTTCGCGCTGGCTCAAATTGCGTATTTTTGCGGCCTTCTTGACTTTCGCGCCGCTGCGCGCCTAAGAACCTCTCGATCCTCCTCAAGAGGTCCTTATATTGCTTGAGCCGCCTTGTCCCTTGAGACAAGCGGTGAACGTCCGGCAGCGCGCGGCGCCCCCGGGCGCGTTTGGCGTTGAACAGCGCCAACCTGGCTGTTTCGCCTGCCGGTCAATGTCCGGGCGGCGGATGCTGGGTTCGGCATTGCGTTAGAAGATGTTAGAGAGGGACCCCCCTCACACCCGGCCGCAGCCGCGGCCAGCCTCCTCCATCTGGGGGCTTTTCGACAGGATGAACCGCATGTTCGAAGGGCTTTCGGAAAAGCTCTCCACCATCTTCGATACGCTGACGCGGCGCGGCGCGCTGTCGGAGGCGGACGTCAATGTCGCGCTGCGCGAGGTTCGCCGCGCCTTGCTCGAAGCCGATGTGGCGCTCGATGTCGTGCGCTCCTTCATTGATAAGGTGCGCGCGCGCGCGGTCGGCGCCAATGTCATCAAATCGGTGACGCCCGGCCAGATGGTCGTCAAGATCGTCAATGACGTCTTGATCGAAACCCTCGGCTCCAATGCCGATCCGATCAATCTCGACGCCGCGCCGCCTGTCGCGATCATGATGGTTGGCCTGCAGGGCGCCGGCAAGACGACGACCACGGCGAAGATCGCCAAGCGCCTGACCGAGCGAATGAAGCGCAAGGTCTTGATGGCCTCGCTCGACGTGAAGCGTCCGGCGGCGCAGGAACAGCTTGCGGTGCTCGGCCGCCAGATCGGCGTCGAGACCTTGCCGATCGTCGCGGGCCAGACTCCGGTGCAGATCGCCAAGCGCGCCGAACAGGCGGCGCGTCTGCAAGGCTTCGACGTCGTTCTCCTCGACACGGCGGGGCGCACCCATATCGACGAAGCGCTGATGCAGGAGATGGTCGAGATCAAGGCGGCGACGGGACCGCATGAGATTCTCCTCGTCGCCGATAGCTTGACCGGTCAGGATGCGGTCAATCTCGCCAAGAATTTCGACGATCGCGTCGGCATCACTGGCATCGTGCTGACAAGGGTCGATGGCGATGGCCGAGGCGGTGCGGCGCTCTCCATGCGCGCGGTCACCGGAAAGCCGATCAAGCTGCTCGGCGCCGGCGAGAAGATGGACGCGCTCGAGGACTTCCATCCCTCGCGCATCGCCAACCGCATCCTCGGCATGGGCGACATCGTCTCCTTCGTCGAAAAGGCGGCCGAGTCGATCGACGCCGAAAAAGCCCAGCGCATGGCCGAAAGGATGCGCAAGGGCAAGTTCGATCTCGACGACCTCTCCGACCAGCTTGCGCAGGTCGAGAATATCGGCGGCCTGGGAGGCCTCATGAACATGCTCCCCAGCGTCGCCAAGATGAAAGCGCAATTGGCCTCCGCCAATATCGATGAGCGCATCATCAAGCGCCAGCGCGCGATGATTTCCTCAATGACCCGCGAGGAGCGGCGCAATCCCGATGTGCTCAAGGCCTCGCGCAAGAAGCGCGTTGCGGCGGGAGCCGGAGTCCGGGTTGAGGACATCAACAAATTGTTGAAGCAGCATCGCCAGATGGCCGACATGATGAAGTCGATGGGCGGCGCCAAGCGCGGCGGGGCGATGAGCAAGATGGCCTCGATGTTTGGAATGCCAGGGGGCGGCATGGGCATGCCGCAGCCGACGCCGGAGCAGCTTGCCGCCTTGCAAAAGCAGATGGGCCAAAAGCCGGGCGCGTCAGCGCCCCCCGTCAATCCCAGCCCGAAACCTCCAACCGGCTTTCCAGCGCCGCCGCCGCCCGGCCTCTTGGGAGAAGCGCCAAAATTGCCCGGCCTCGGCGGGACCAAGCTGCCGGGGCTTGGCGGCGGACTCTTGGGCGGATTCAATCCGTTCGGAAAGAAGAAATGATCGAGCAAGTCCGGGGCGACGCGCTTGTGCAAGACAGACTGGACGCCTCCGCGCCTGTCGCCAGGATGGAAAAACCTCGACCTCATCGAACCGTCAGAACACGCCAACATCGCATCATTTGAAAATTTGAAAGGAAGTATCAATGTCCCTTAAAATTCGTCTGTCGCGCGGCGGCGCCAAGAAGCGTCCCTTCTATCGGGTCGTCGTCGCCGATTCGCGCATGCCGCGCGATGGCCGTTTCATCGAACGGCTCGGCATTTTCGATCCGTTGAAAGCGAAGGATTCCGCCGACCGGCTCGTCCTGGACCATGAGAAGGCGCAGGCCTGGATCGCCAAAGGCGCCCAGCCGACCGACCGCGTCGCGCGGCTGCTCGACGGTCTCGGGGTCATCAAGCGCGAGCCGCATAGCAATCCCAAACAGGCGCTGCCAAAGAAGAAGGCGCAGGAACGCGCCGCCGCGGCTGCTGCAGCCGCGGAAAAGGCCGCCGCCGCCGCCGCGAGCTGATCAGCCTCGCGGCCAAGCCTCAAGCAGAGCGGCCTCAAGCAGAGCGGCGCCGCCCGGCTGGGCGACCCGCACCGTGCTGCGGCCATTGCCGCATTTTTCGACCCGCACCTGCACCGCGATGCGTTCGATCATCGCGGCCACATGGGTGATGACGCCGACCTTGCGGCCGCGCCCATGCAGCGACTCCAGCGCATCGATGGCGACATCGAGCGTTTCGGCGTCAAGCGAGCCGAAGCCTTCGTCGACAAACAAGGTGTCGACGAAGGCCTGGCGCCCTTCGAGCCCAGAGAGCGCGATGGCCAGCGACAGCGACGCCAAGAAGCGTTCGCCGCCGGAAAGGCTGCGCGCGGCGCGCCGCTCGTCGCCCATGTCGCGATCGATGACATGCACGGAAAGATCGCTCGTCGCCGCGCGCTCCAGCCGGTAGCGCGGCGCGAAGGCGGCGAGGTGCCGGTTGGCGAGGGCGATGAGCTGGTCGAGCGTCACCCCCTGCGCGAAGCGGCGGAATTTGTCGCCCGACGCGGACCCTATGGCGTCATCGATCGCCTGCCAGATTGCAAAATCCGCTTGGGCGCTTTCAATTCTTGCGGTCAGGGCCGCGGCGCCGGCGCGCGCCGCATCGTCGGCCGCGATCTGATTGTCGATCGCACCCGATCGGCGCTGCGTTTCATCGAGCCCGTCTTGCAAATTGGCGATGTCCGTTCTCAAAGCCTCCGCGTCGATTTCCGATCCATCGCGCGCGAGGAGTTCGTCAAGATCGCGCTGGCGTTCATCGAGATTTGCTCGGGCCAGCGCCTGGGCCGCTTCGATCGCGTCGAGCTTCGCGCGTAAGGCCTCGCGGGCCGCGGGTTCAGCTTCAAGCAAGGCGCCGACGCGATCGACCGGCAGGCCCGTTTCCACGATGGCGGTAGTGAAGTTGCGCTCCGCTTCGATCAGTTGGAGCCTCAAGGCCTCCTGATTGGCCAAGGCGCCCGCTTCGCCATTGGCGGCGGCGGCGAGGGCCTTGCCAGCTTCTGCTTCCGCGTCGCGAGCGTCATCGAGTCTTGCCCGCGCCTGCCGGCGCAGCTCGTTGTGACGGGTGCGATGGGCCGCGGTCGGCTCACCCTCGAGCAAGAGGCCGCGTTCGCACTCGGCTAGGCGCAGAGCCTCAGCGCGGCCCGCGGTTTCGGCGATGGCGTTGTCCAGGCTCTTGATCGCGGTTTGCGCGGCTTCGCGCGCGGCGGCCAGTTTTGGATTGAGGGCTTGCAAGGCGGCTTCGTCCCCGGCGAGCCGCGCCTTCTCTTGGCGATAGGTTTGCCCTCGCGCCTTCACCTGCGCCGCCGCCGCCAAGGCATCGAGATCGACATCGGCCGAGGTCAAATCGGCGGCGGCGAGGAAGGGGCCAAGCTCGCGGTCGATCGAGAGCAGACGATCGTCCAATTCCCGCAACTGCGCCTCCGAGCTGGAGCGTTCGACATCAAATTCGTGCAAGGCGCGGCGTCGCGCCTCCAGCTCAGCCAGTTTCCCCTCCAGGTCCGAAGCCGCCTCCGACAATTTCCGGCGCAGCAATTCGAGATCGGCGCGCAGGGCCTTGGCTTGGCCGAGCGGGTCCGCCAGCGTTTCGCGCTCGGCCTTTGCAATCGCCGCCAGCTGCAACACGGGCGCAAGCGCGGCCTCCGGCGCGTGCGGCAGCGCATCGGGAAAGCCCAGCGCGGCGCGGCTGCAATCGAGCGGGTCGCGACGGAGCGCATAGGCTTCGGCGGCCGCCTCTAATTCGGCCAGGGCCAATTGGTCGCGGCGCAGAGCGTGGTCATGGCGGGCGGCGGCGCCGGCGCGCGCGCCTCTGGCGGTCTCGATCAGATGCGCAGCGGCGGCAAGCGATTGGTCGAGCTCGGTTCGCCGCGCGCGGATCCGGGCGACGAACTCTGCGCCGGCGTCCGCTTGATCGGCGTGGGGATGATCGGCGCCGCCGCAGACCGGGCAGGGCGCGCCGGGCACAAGGGCAGCGCGCAGGTGAATCGCTTCGGGCGAGGCCGTCGCATCGGCGAGATCGATCAGGCCGAGGATCTCGGCCCGCGCAGCTCTCTGGTTGGCCTGGGTTTGCGTCGCGGCGAGGAGCTGCGTTTCCGCGCCTTCGATTTCCCGCATAGCGGCGGCGGACGCGGTCTTTGCCTCGATGCGCTCATGCTGCGCCCTTGCGTGACGATCGAGGATCGAGGCGGCGTCGGCAAGCCCGCCCAGAAGACTGGCAAGAGCGGAATCGCGCTCGCGCAAATGGTCTTCGCCAATTGCGGCGAGGCCGACGCGGCGCGCCTCGTTTTCCGCATTCAGGCGATCGCGCTCGCCGCGCATCGCGTCCGCGGCCAAATCCAGATCGACGATCAGGCTCCTCAGCCGTTGCGCCTCTTTTGATGCGCGGACAAAAGCCGCATGCGCTTTCTGGCGGCGCGTTTTGAACTCGCTGCGTTTGAGGAGAAGCGCTTCCGCCTCATCGCAACGATCGGCGAGGATCACGCTTGCCGAGCAGGCTTCGAGCTTTGTCGCCAGACTGTCGCGTGAGGCGCTGGTTTGCGTGGCAAGCGCCTCAAGGCCTTGGAGCGTCGCCGCGTGGGCGTCCGCCTCCATCCGCGTCTTGTCGCGCTGCGCCTCAGCCTTCTCATGCTCCAACCGCAAATGATTGATCGTCGCGTCGAGCTGTTCGCAGCGGGTCCAAAGCGGTCCGAAGGCCTTGAAGCGGTCTTCTGCTTCAAGGTCCAAGGCCAGAGCGCTTTGCCGCGCCAGGGCGGCGTTTTCGGCCGCCTCGCGCGCAGCCGCATGAAGGCCGTTGGCCTCGGCGAAGGCCGTTTGCGCATCGGCGAGGCCCTGCCTTGCTTGCGTAAGCAAGGCTGCTTTCGGCCGCAACGGCTCGATCCGATCGAGGTCGGCAAGCTCGGCCCGCTCCGGCGCGAGGGTTTTCCACCCGAGCGCCGCGACCTCCAAAGCCGATGTCGCCAGCGCGCATTTTTCCCGCGCGACGGCGCGGCGCGACTCGTGTTCGAGGCGCTGTTGCAAGGCGTCGATCGCTTGGAGGCTCGCCCTGGCGCTGGCAATCAATTCGACGCGCTCATTGGCGAGCGATATGCGCTCCGCCTCGTCGAGGAGGCCAACGCCAGCGCGTCTCTCCTCGAGGCTGCGCATCTCGTTCCCGCGCCGCTCCTTCTCTTCATAGGCGCGCCGAGAGATTGCCGCATAGATTTCCGTGCCGGTCACCTTTTCAAGGAGCTCGGCGCGTTCGTTCTCGCTGGCGAGGAGGAAAGCGTCGAACTCGCCCTGGGCGAGCAGGACCGTGCGGCGAAACTGATCGAAGGTGAAATCGGTCAGCTGCTGCACTTTTTCCAGCACCGGCTGTACGCCGCTGGCGATCGGCTGAAGGTCGGCGATGCGGATCAGGCTGCGTTGCGGTTTTTGCAAGGCGCCATTCGCGCGTCCGCGCGCGCGGAAGACCTCCCAGCGCACCCGGTAGGCGTCTCCATCCACCCCTTGAAAATCGACCTCGGCGAAGCCCTTGCCCGCGCCGCGCCGCAACAGCGCGCGGGCGTCCTTGCCGCTGATCTCTTTGCCGCCGGGATCGGGCGCCTGTTCGGACCGGTCGATGGCGACGCGCGGATAGGCGCCATAGAGCGCAAGGCAAATCGCATCGAGGATCGTCGACTTTCCGGCGCCGGTCTCGCCGGTGATCGCGAAAAGGCCGGCGCCGGCGAGAGGTTCGCGGCAAAAATCGATCTCGAACGGGGCGGCGAGGCTGGCGAGGTTCTCGCCGCGCACGGCCAGGATCCGCATCGCTCAAAGCCCCGCGCGCAGAAAATGAAAAGCGTCGAGATGTTCTGGCGCCGGAGGCTTGCGATTGCGCTTTTCGAAGGCGCGTTTGAACATTTCCTCTGGGTCGCGGTCGGCGAGCGGGACGAGAGGCTCCAAAGCCTGCGCCGCCTCGGCCACGGCTTCGGGCGTTGCGGCGACCCGCGCATCGACGAGGCGGACTGGAAAACCTTCGACGAGGCGATCGACCTCGGCGCGAAAGCCGGAGACCAGGCCTTCGCGCGCGAGCCGAATGTCGAGAAAGGGCCGCCTTTCAAGCGGCATATGCGGATCGAGATCGAGGCAAGCCAGTCGATCGGCAAGCTCATCGAGGCGCAGTGCGCCCTGGTCGGGCAACCGGAGAAAGGGGATTGGACGCGCCAAGGGGATGTGTTCGGTTTGGACATTGGCGCCATCGAGAGTGACCAAAGTGACGCCGTGCCGATACGGTTGTTCGGCCGAAGACAGCGGAAATAAGGACCCGCTGTAGCGGATGCTCGGGCCGCCGACGGCCTGAGCCCGATGCAGATGTCCGAGCGCGACATAGGCCGCGTCATGGCGCGCGAATATTTCGGCTGGAATGGCGTGTTCGCCGCCAATCAGGATGCGCCGTTCGGCTCCCTCCGATTCAAGGCCGCCGGCGACATGCAAATGCCCGGTCGCGATGAGCGGCAGGCCCGCGCGCAGCGGCGCAGCGCTCTCGAACAGCTCGGCGTAGAGGGAAGCGACGGCGCGAACGATGGGCGATCCGGCCTGCCCGCCTTGACTGAGCGGCGGCAGGCAGGCCGCGGTCGGATAGGAGGTGGCGAGGATATGCGCGACGACCGCGCCGCTCGCATCCTTGAGCGCGATGAGATGCCGGCCGAGGTCGATCTTGCCCTCCCGCCGCGCGATGTTTCCAACGACATGGACCCCGAATTGCTCCAGCAGCGCGCTGGGGGCCGCGAGCCTGCCCGCCGCGTCATGATTGCCCGCGACGATGACGATGGCCAGAGTCGGGCGCGCCCGGTTGAGTCCGACGAGAAGATCATAGAAGAGGCGCTGCGACTCGCCGCTGGGGTTCTGGCCATCGAACACATCGCCGGCGACGATGAGCGCATCGGCGGCGCGCTCGACAACCAATTGGATGAGATCGGCGAAGACGGCGCGGTGCTCCAACTCGCGGGAAAAGCCGCGCAGCGTCTGGCCGATATGCCAATCGGCAGTATGAATGATTCTCAACATGCCGCCGCAGTTTGAAGGATTCGCGAAGCTGGCGCGAGGCTGAATCCAAGGGCGCAACGGGGTGGCTGCGCCTTGCGTCTTGGCTGGCGATCACATACCATTTTGAAACGCTATGCCGGAGGCTGATTCGATGTCCAAGGTTTCGCGGCGCAATCTCCTTTCGGCGACAGCGGCGGGAGCGATGGTCACAGCCGCCGCGAGCGCGCGGGCCGCCTCGTTCGGCAATCCGGATGAGCCGCCGCAGGGCGCGATCAACACTAAAGGCAACCCGGCCAGCCTCACCGATCCCGGTCCGCAGAACCCGGCGATCGGCGACCAGTTTCCGTCGGCTCAGTCCCCGCCGCCGACCGATGTCAGCGACATGCCGCTGTTCTGGGCGTCGTTCAACAATGCGCCCAAACGCATCCAGAATGGCGGCTGGGCGCGGCAGGTGACGCAAGCCGATTTCGCGATTGCCGAGTCGATTTCCGGCGTCGACATGCGCCTTACCGCTGGCGGAATACGGGAGATGCATTGGCATCTGGCGGCCGAGTGGGGCTTTGTATCTTACGGCAATTGCCGGGTCACCGTGCTCGATGAAATGGGCCGGGCTTACGTCGCCGACGTGAAAGAGGGGGATCTTTGGTATTTCCCGGCGGGCTTGCCGCATTCGCTGCAAGGGCTCGGGCCCGATGGCTGCGAGTTCCTCCTCTGCTTCGACGATGGCAAAGCCACGGAATATAATACGCTATTGGTCACCGATTGGCTTGCGCATACGCCGCCGGACATATTGGCCGAGAATTTCGGCGTCCCGGTGGGGACCTTCTCCAAGATCCCGCTCCACCAGCTCTATATCTTCCAGGGCAAGTTGCCCGGCGCTCTTTTGGCTGACCAGGCGGCTGTGAAGGGAGCGAAGGGTTTTCCTCCACATCCGTTCACCTTTTCCCTGGGGTCCAGCGCGCCGGTGCGCAAGACGAAGGGCGGCGAAGTGCGGATCGCCGACAGCAATAATTTCATCGTCTCCAAGACGATCGCCGCGGCGCTGGTGACCCTGCATCCAGGCGGCCTTAGGGAAATGCATTGGCATCCGAATGCCGACGAATGGCAATATTGGATCAAGGGCAAGGGGCGAATGACCGTATTCGATTCGGGACCCAAGGCGGTCACGATGGACTTCAACCCCGGCGACATCGGTTACGTAAAGCGAAGCAACGGCCACTATATCAAGAATATTGGCGACGGCGACCTGCAGTTCCTTGAAGTATTCAAAAGCCCCTATTTCGCGGATGTTTCTTTATCCGACTGGATGACCCATACGCCGCCGGCAATGGTCGCCCAGCATCTGAACGTGGACGAGGCGACGATAGCGAAATTTCCCAGCAACAAGCCGGAGATCATGCCCGAGTGATCAGCTCCCTCCCGGGCGCGCCGGGAGGAGGACAGGGCGGGTCCCGGCTTTCTCTGGAAGAGTTAAGTCGGCGCTGTCAGGCGGGGGCGAGAGCAGCCAGTGAAAAATCGATCATTTGGTCAATGGTCGGCTCGGGATCTTCCGCGCATTCGACCATGAGTCGCGGGTGACAGAAGCGAATGCAGGCGCTGCGGACAAGAATTGCCGAAAGGTCTGGGTCGTCGGAGCGGAATTCACCCGCGGCGACGCCCTGACTGATGATCTGCGCCAGAACTTTATCGAGTCTTTCTAAGTGTTCGCGAACAATTGGCCAGTTTTCATTATAGGCCGTCTCCACCAATTCGTGCAACTTGCGGTCGGACATGAAACGCTGAGCGTTGATTTTCTCGATCACAACGATGACGTCGCGCAAATTTTTGGCTGGCGAGCCGGTGCGTCTGGCAATTTCTTCCACAGCGGCTTCGATCTCATTGAGGATCCGTCGGCAAACCGCTACGTTAATCCCGGATTTCGCCGCGAAAAACCTGTACACGTTAGCAGGCGACATCTGCAGTTCGCGCGCGATGTCAGCGACGGTCGTCTTCTGAAAGCCGATCTGCCGAAACAAGCGCTCCGCCACCTCGATAATATCGAGCTGCGTGTCGTTTTCTTTCTTTTCGCTCAAGATTTTCATTCCACCGCATTCTCAAAAGAATTAAAGAGTTTTACCACAACTAAACCGCACCAGCTTCACCCATATGAGTATCTCAGGCCACATCCACTTGCGTCAATGAGGCGCTGTTTCCACCGCAATAAGGACGAGAAGACCAAGAAGCAACTGGACGCGGGCGGCAGCCAAAGTTAATTGGATGACTGCTCTTGGCGACCATTGGCCAATTCACGCAGCGGCTGTGAAGGCTATTGCCCAGGCGTTCATTCAGCGCAGTAAAAGTCATGTGCGGCATCCTTTTAGGCGCCTATTTGATCGCCTGTCCACAAGCGACAATTGGGGATAATTTCATATCGTTTCAAGACAAAGGTCAGGAGATTCTTATCTATTGACGGCGGATTGCGGCGCACTGTTAACGGCTAATCTCTTTCACCGTTCACTTTGCGCCGGCTTGGTTCCGAAACTTCAACCTTTTTGGGGCTTCGCTTCGGCTTCAAAATCGGCTACTTGAATAGCCTTGCCCGCGTGCTGACACGGGCAAGATCAATTCGCCCTCAATAAGCGCGGGCTGCGGGCGAGGCTGTGCGAAATGACACTTCACCTGACATCTGGCATGTGCCAACATGTCTCATTTAATCGCTTTGGCGGCTAGAGCCTGTTTTTAACTTTTTTGCTGACGACGATGGGAGCCTAAGAGTGGCGAGTCTTGAAGACGTAGATGTGCGGACGCTGCTTCAGCTCGAAACCGATCTCACCGATCAGACTCTCGACGGGTTCATTGAATATGTTCGCAAGCACTATGGTTTGGCGAACATCGCATATCTCTGCCCTTCTTTTCGCGGCCGCTCAATGGTCGATCCCTTCGCCAATATGACCTATAGCGACGCCTGGATCGAGCATTACAGAGCCCAGGGTTATGCGCCGGTCGATCCGGTAATCAATATTGGCGCGCGCTCGGTTCTTCCGGTCGATTGGGCGCGGCTTCCGCGCATTGATAAGAAAGTGCAGCGCTTATTTGGCGAAGCCAAGGATGCCGGCGTCGGCCAGCAAGGTCTGACAATTCCCGTGCGGGGTCCGACAAATGGCCTTTGGGCGCTTTTCATCGCCACTTCCAATGAAAGCGACGCATCTTGGTCGGGCCGACGCTTCGAGCTCATGAAAGATCTCGTCCATGTAGCTCATTATGTGCATCAGCGCGCCTATGAACTGCATGCCGAGGATGTTCCTGTGGATCTCAACGCCATCACGAAGCGTGAGGTCGAAGCGTTGGAATGGTCCGCCGAGGGAAAAAGCCTAGCCGATATCGCGATTTTGATGCGGATCTCGACCGAGACGGTCAAAGCGCATCTCGATTCGGCGCGCTTTAAGCTGCAGGCGCTCAATCGCGTCCATGCTGTCACAAAGGCGATTCGCGCCGGACTGATCCAGTGATCATCCCCGATTCGGGGAATATCCGTGACTTATAATAAATATTAGCATTTGTCATTGATCACGCCGCTATTTGCGTGTATCGATGTCTTTATGCGGGCAGAGAGCAACACAAACGTTCTGCCGCAGAAGAGACGTCGCTGCGCGAGCGTTGCGTCTGCAGGCTCGGCTAGATGGTCGACGCTCAGCTTGAGTCGCGCCACGATTAAGGCGCAATTCCAATTGACCGCGCTGTCAACTTGACCGCGGCTGCCGCTATATAGTGGCGGTCTATCCCCGATCCGGGGAATATCCTTAACACGCGATGCGTATCAGCATAGGGCATCCATTCAATCTTTGGGAGCCTAAAATGCTTAGCATAGTCCATGGTTATGAACGGCCCTCCCGGCCTGAGCTTTTCGATGCGATGTTCCGTCACCGCAAGACAGTCTTCATCGACCAGAAAAAATGGGATTTGAAGGCGGTCGACGGCGAGTTCGAAATCGACGAGTTCGATCGCGACGACACCGTCTATTTGTGCAGCTTGCTGCCGGACGGCAGCCTCGCCGGCTCCATCCGTTTCCTCAATACGACGACGGATCATATGGCTGGCAGCGTTTTTCAGCCTATGTTTCCTGGGCTTACCGTTCGCTCGCCGACGATTTGGGAAGCGACGCGGTTCGCGGTTCCAGAGGACAAGCGCCTTCAGCCGAATGGCGTCTCCCGCGCGGCCTGCGAAATCATCGTTGGGATGTGTCTCTTTGGCCTTGAATATGGCGTCACCCAAATGACCGCCATCTACGAGGCGGGACTTGAGCGCGTTTTCAAGAAATGCGGCCTGACGCATTATGTTCTTGGACGCCACCGGAGCGAGGAGCATGGCGCCGTGCATTATGGACTCTGCGAGGTCTCGCGCGAACTCGAAGCTTCAATTCGGAGCGCGACGCAGTTGATGCCCTATGAAACCGTTGAAAACGTCGCCGTGGCGGCGGAGTAGTTCACAGTCCGAAACCTGGATCGATGGCGAACTCGAAATGGCCGCGGTTGATCGCCGCTTATCGATTTGGCGATTCTCGCGGCGAAAGAGCGATTGTTTCTCCGATCTGACTAAATTGCGAAAGGCGAAGCGCTTGCGCTTCGCCTTTCGCCGTCGGTCGCATGTGGCGCGGGGCTATTTGCCCGATTATCTATTAGGCGACCGCCTTGATCGCCATTGCGGTCTTTTCCACGATCTCGCCGATCTGCGCTTCGCTGACGATCAAGGGCGGCGTCAGGATCAGGCTGTCGCCGGCGATGCGCAGGAGCAGATCGTGGGCGTGAAAGGCGTGATCCATCGCCTCGAAGCCGCGCTTGCCGGGAGCGTCCGGCTTGCCTGCGAGGTCGATCGCGGCGGTGAGCCCGAGCGTGCGAATGTCAAGCACATTGGGCAGCCCCTTCAAGCTATGAATGGCGTCGGCCCAAAGCGGCTCGAGTCTTAACGCTCGAGCGAACAGGTCTTCCTCGACATAAAGGTCGAGCGTTGCAAGACCAGCGGCGCAGGCGAGCGGATGACCGGAATAAGTGTAGCCGTGAAAAAGTTCGACTGCATGGTCGGGGCCTTTCATGAAGGCGTCATGGATTTTCTTCCGGACGAGAACGCCGCCCATCGGCACGGTTCCTGAAGTGACCCCTTTGGCGAAAGTGATCATGTCCGGCAGCACGCCATAGCGCTGGGATGCGAACGCGTGGCCGAGCCGGCCAAAACCGCAAATGACTTCATCGAATATCAGGAGGATGCCATATTTGTCGCAGATCGCGCGCAGCCGCTCCAGATAGCCTCTTGGCGGCGGCAGCACGCCGGTCGATCCGGCCATCGGTTCGACGATCACGGCGGCGATGGTCGAGGCGTCGTGCAGTGCGACCAACCGTTCGAGTTCATCGGCGAGATGGCCGCCCCACTCGGGTTCGCCTTTGGTGAAGGCCTGTTCGGCGCGATTGTAGGTGGCCGGCAAATGATCGACGCCAGCGAGAAGATTGCCGAATGCCTTGCGATTGGCGACCATGCCGCCGAGCGCCGTGCCGCCGAAGCCGACGCCGTGATAGCCGCGCTCGCGGCCGATCAGCCGCTGGCGGGCGCCCTGGCCGCATAGATTATGATAGGCGAGGGCGATTTTCAGCGCGGTGTCGACCGCCTCCGAACCCGAATTGACGAAGAACACATGGTCGAGATCGCCGGGCGCCAGGGCCGCGACCCGGCTCGCCAAGGCAAAGACTTTCGGATGTCCGAATTGAAACGGCGGCGCAAAATCCAGCTCGGCTGCCTGCGCCTGGATCGCGGCGACGATCGGCGCGCGGCCATGTCCGGCGTTGGCGCACCAAAGGCCGGCCGTGCCGTCGAGAATAGCGCGGCCGTCCGGCGTGTAGTAGTGCATGTCTTTGGCAGAGGAGACGATGCGCGGATTCTGCTTGAACGCCCGGTTCGAGGTGAAGGGCATCCAATAGGCGTCAAGATCATTGGGCCGGAGCGTCTGCGCGGATTGGCCTTGCGGGTCGGCGGCGGAAGTCATGGCGAGGCTCCGGCAAAGGGAAATGGGCGGCCGAATGTCAATCGGGAAATGTCAGTGGAGGAGGCGGCGTCTGCGCCAAGATCGAAGCATAAGCCGTGCCGGCTCAGCAAAGATCCAGCGCCCAATCGCAGAATGATTTTGCCCCAAGTTGCGTAAGAACAAAAAGCAATCCCGCGATAAAGGCGGGGCTCGCTGCTTCCAGCCCCGGAATCTGTTGGAGCGCCGCGGCCTGGCCGGCGCATGCCTCTGGCAAAAGAGCGCGGCTTGCCGCCGGAGGTTTGCGCTCGATGCGCGGAGCTAGCGCCGCGTCGCAGAGAAAGCTCGCAAAACGCTCCCAAAGCGCGGCGAAAGGATCGCGTTCATATTTGAGTTTCAAGACAAACAAACGCGGATCGGACGGCGTCATCATTTGTCCGTCGTCGCCTTTTGTCGCATTGTCGATCTCCGCCAGCAGCCGCCATTGCCACGTCGTTTCGAACGCCGCGCCAGCGATCTTTTGATCGCAGAGAGCCCAGATGCGTTTGGCGCCGATCTCGCTGGCTGCGATAGCGTCCGGAGTCGCGGATTCTGCGTCCGCGATCGGCTCCAAAATCAAAAGCTCGAGCGCGCGGGAAAGTTGCCGCTTTTCGCGATCGCCCCATTCCGGCAAGCCCGCCCAATGGGCGATCGGTTGGCCATATTCTGCTTCAAGCAAGGCGCTGAATGTGGTCAAACCGGCTTCCAAAGTCGCGTGCGAAGAGGACATGACGTCAATGCTGGCTCGAATGGGTTGATGACTCATCGGTTCGATAAAGGCGCGACTTAAAGTGGAAGTATTGGAGCATGCCGGGATCGAAGAAGCCGATCAACTTTTTTTGAGAACATGCTGTAGAGCGCTTTCGGATTCAGTGGAATCAGAAAGTAGCTTTAGCTTTTTATTCTATCGCATTTTCTTAACGCGAACCGGCATCCATTTCGCTCGAACATGCTCTAGCTCGTAGGAACCCGCCATGGTTGTCGCACTCGTCACTCTCGCCGCCTTCGCGGCGGGCTTCATCAACGCCGTGGCGGGAGGGGGGTCGTTTCTCACGTTTCCGGCTCTGATCGCCGCCGGGCTTCCGCCCATCGACGCCAATGCCTCAAGCACGGTCGCGCTTTTCCCTGGCCAGGTCGCGACCGGCTTCGCCGCGCGGGACGGTCTGAGGGCGGCGGCGATGGACCACCGCGTCAATGTGCCGGTTTTGGCGTTGATCAGCCTTGTCGGCGGTCTCATCGGCGGGCTTCTGCTTCTCGTAACGCCGCAAAGCGTCTTCAGCCAAATCGTTCCCTGGCTCATCCTTTTCGCGACGGCGATCTTCGCCGGCGGCAATTTTTTTCACCCCGACGCCAGCAAATTCCGGCTGAATCGGGCCGGCATTTTCATCGCCCAGGGCGGGGTGGCGATCTATGGCGGCTATTTCGGCGGCGGCATCGGCATCTTGATGCTCGCCGCGCTGACGCTCTATGGGTTGCGCGACATCTGGTTGATGAACAGCCTGAAAATCCTGCTGGCGGTGCTGATGAACGCCGCCGCCGTCGTGACGTTTATCACGGCGGGCCTTGTCCATTGGCATGTGACGATCGTCGTCTGCGCCGCCGCGATCGCCGGCGGTTATGCTGGAATCTATTCCGCGCGGCGGATGCCGGCGTCGATCGTCAAGGGTTTCGTCGTTGCGGTGGGCGTCGTTCTGACGATCTATTTCTTCCTGAAACCGGCTTGATCGGAGCGCGCTGGGTCCTTGCGGGCGGCGCAGGCGAGAGGAGAAACGACTATCATGCGTCAGGTTTATTTCGAAGGCGCGGGCGGACCCGAGGTCATACGGATTGGCGAGGCCAAGGCGCCGCGACCCGGTCCCGGCAAAGTCCTGATTGAAGTCGTCGCCGCCGGCGTCAATCGTCCAGATTGCATGCAGCGCGCCGGCCTCTATCCGCCGCCGAAAGGTGAAACCGACATTCCAGGTCTTGAAATCGCGGGCCGGGTGGTCGCGCGGGGCGAAGGCGTGAGCGCGCCGCGCGAGGGCGATGAAGTTTGCGCCCTGGTCGGCTCGGGCGGCTACGCCGACTATGCTCTGGCTGATGCAGTGCTGTGCCTGCCGGTTCCGCGGGGATTGAGCGCGGTGGAGGCGGCGGGCGTCCCGGAAACCTTTTTCACCGTGTACGATAATGTTTTCACGCGGGGCCGGCTCAAACCGGGAGAGACCTTGCTCGTCCATGGCGGGTCGAGCGGGATCGGCTCCACCGCCATCCAGCTGGCCAAGCAATTTGGCGCGAGCGTCTTCGTCACGGCGGGCTCGAGCGACAAATGCGCCTTCTGCCGCACGCTCGGCGCCGATGTCGCGATCAATTACAAAACTCAGGATTTCGTCGAGGAGGTCAAGGCGATCGTCGGCAAACGCGGCGTCGATGTCGTGCTCGACATGGTCGGCGGAACGTATCTCGCCAAGAACATATCGATCCTTGCGAGCGAGGGGCGGTTGGTGCAAATCGCCTGTTCGCAGTCGGGCCGGGTCGAAAATTTCGATCTATGGCCTATCCTGTTGCGGCGGCTGACACTGACCGGCTCGACCTTGCGGGCGCGAACCGTGCAGCAGAAGGCCGAAATAGCTGCGCTCTTGCGGGAAAACGTCTGGCCGCTGCTCGACAAGGGCGCGGTCAAGCCAATCATCCACGCGACCTTTCCGCTCGAAGAGGCGCGCCGGGCGCATGAGATGATGGAATCATCCTCCCATATGGGCAAAATCCTCCTTCTCACCGGCAAATAGAGCGTCGCTTGGGCTTGTATAATTCGGTATGTCCGGTATTATCGACATATGGAAAATTCAAGCGCTATCCAAATGCTGTCCGCGCTGGCGCAAGGGACCCGGCTCGATGTGTTTCGCCTCTTGGTCAAACATGAGCCTGAGGGCTTGCCGGCGGGGGAAATCGCGCTCCGGCTCGGGACCCCGCACAACACTTTGTCGACGCATCTTGCGGTTCTCACCCGCGCGGGCCTCATCGGGGCTGAGCGGCAAAGCCGCTCGATCATTTATCGCGCCGAAATTGAAGCCATCGGGCGGCTCGCGGGTTTTCTCATCGAAGAGTGTTGCGGCGGCCGGCCGGAGGCTTGCGCGCCCCTTGCCGCCGAGCCCGCTTGCAGCCCGCAAAAAGGGGCTATTCATGACTGATCGCGTTTACAATGTCCTGTTTCTCTGCACCGGCAATAGCGCCCGCTCGATCATCGCCGAGGCGATCCTCAACAAGGCGGGGGCAGGGCGGTTCCGGGCGTTTTCAGCGGGCAGCCAGCCCACGGGCGCGGTCAACCCATTCGCGATCAAGGTGCTGGAAAACAACAATATCCCGGTCGCGGGCCTACGCTCGAAGGGATGGGACGAATTCGCGCGGCCAGGGGCGCCGGCAATGGATTTCGTCTTTACGGTTTGCGACACCGCGGCGGGAGAATCCTGTCCAGTCTGGCCGGGCCATCCAATGACGGCGCATTGGGGCGTTGAAGATCCGGCCGCCGTGCAGGGAACCGACGTCCAGAAAGAAGCCGCCTTCGACATGGCCTATTACTATTTGGAGCGGCGAATTTCATTGTTTCGCAACCTGCCGATGAAGAGCTTGGACCAGCTGACCATGCGCGCTCGTTTGCGCGACATTGGCCGGACCGAAGGCGCCGCCAACCGCCAATCGGAGGAGGCGGCGATGGACGTCATCATCTATCACAATCCCCAGTGCGGCACGTCGCGCAACACGCTCGGCCTGATCCGCAATGCTGGCCTGGAGCCGCATATTATCGAATATTTGAAAACGCCTCCGACGCGGGCCTTGCTGCGCCAGCTTGTGACTCGCATGGGCCTCCCATTGCGCGCCGTGCTGCGCGAGAAGGAGCCGATCTTTCGCGAGCTCGGACTCGACGATCCGGCGCTTTCAGACGAGGCTCTGTTTGAGGCCATAGAGGCGCATCCCATTCTCCTCAACCGGCCGATCGTGGTTACGCCAAAGGGCGTCAAACTCTGCCGTCCATCGGAGCTTGTCCTCGATCTTCTGCCGCCGCAGCAGGGCGAGTTCTTCAAGGAGGACGGCGAGCGCGTCGTCGACGAACGCGGCCGCCAAGTCGCAACGGCTTAAGTCGCGGCCGCCTTGGATCGCGATTGCTCAAGGGAATTTACACATGTCATTTTTTGAACGCACCCTCTCGCTGTGGGTCGGGGTCTGCATCGCCGCCGGAATCGCGCTCGGCCATCTTGCGCCAGGCGTCTTTCACGCCATCGGAGCAGCCGAGATCGCCAAGGTCAATCTCCCGGTCGCCGCGCTGATCTGGCTGATGATCGTGCCGATGCTGCTCAAGATCGATTTTTCCGCGCTCGGGCAGGTGCGGCAATATTGGCGCGGCATTGGGGTGACGCTGTTCATCAACTGGGCGGTAAAGCCCTTCTCGATGGCGGCGCTTGGCTGGTTTTTCATCGGCTATCTGTTTCGGCCGCTGCTGCCCGCCGACCAGATCTCGTCCTATATCGCCGGCCTGATCCTGCTCGCCGCCGCGCCTTGCACGGCGATGGTCTTCGTGTGGTCGAACCTCACAAAGGGGGAGCCGCATTTCACCTTGAGCCAGGTGGCGCTCAATGATCTCATCATGGTGGTCGCCTTCGCGCCGATCGTCGGCCTTCTCCTTGGTCTGTCGGCGATTACGGTGCCATGGGACACGCTGCTTCTTTCGGTGGCGCTCTACATCGTTGTCCCGGTCTTCGCCGCGCAAGGACTGCGGCGATGGATCCTTGCGAGCGGCGGCGCTGCGGCGCTCGCCCGGCTGCTCGCCTATCTGCAACCGGCCTCGCTTGCGGCTTTGCTCGCGACGCTCGTGCTGCTGTTTGGCTTCCAGGGCGAGCAGATTCTGGCGCAGCCGATGATCATCGCGCTTCTCGCCGCGCCGATCCTGATCCAGGTCTATTTCAACGCCGGACTGGCCTATCTGCTCAATCGATTCGCCGGCGAGCAGCATTGCGTCGCCGGGCCTTCCGCGCTGATCGGCGCCAGCAATTTCTTCGAGCTGGCGGTCGCCGCCGCGATCAGCCTGTTCGGCTTCCAATCGGGGGCGGCGCTGGCCACCGTCGTCGGCGTCTTGATCGAGGTTCCGGTGATGCTGTCGGTCGTGCATATCGTCAATGCAAGCAAGGGCTGGTACGAACGCGGCCTTGCTCCGGGAGCGGCGATAGCGCCGGCGGCGAAAGGCCAGCGCCTTGGTTGACCCCGCCCTCCTTCCCAACATCGCGCCGGGCGCTTTTGAGATCCCGACGCCGGATCTGTTGCAAGCCCGGCAGCGCGACCACGCTCCGCGCATCCTTTTGCTGTATGGCTCGCTCAGGGAGCGATCCTACAGCCGGTTTCTGACGCTGGAGGCGGCTCGGCTGTTGGAAAGCTTTGGGGCCGAAACCCGCATTTTCGATCCGAGCGGCCTGCCTTTGCCCGATGACGCGTCGGAAGATCACCCCAAGGTCGCGGAGCTGCGCGCACTGTCGGCCTGGTCGGAGGGCCAGGTCTGGTGCTCGCCCGAGCGGCATGGCGCCATGACCGCGATTCTGAAGGCGCAGATCGACTGGATTCCGCTCTCGATCGGGGCGGTGCGGCCGACCCAAGGCAAGACGCTGGCGCTGATGCAGGTCAGCGGCGGATCGCAATCCTTCAACGCTGTCAATCAGATGCGCGTGCTCGGCCGCTGGATGCGGATGATCACGATCCCCAACCAATCCTCGGTCGCCAAGGCCTATGAGCAATTCGACGATGCCGGGCGGATGCGGCCCTCGCCCTATTACGACCGTGTGGTGGACGTCATGGAGGAGCTGATGAAATTCACGCTGTTGACGCGGGGAGTTTCCGATTTCCTCACGAGCCGCTACAGCGAGCGCAAGGAGCAGGCCGAAAAACTGGCGGCGCGGGTCGGGCTCAAGGCGATTTGATTGCCTTGAGTGCCTCGGTTTGAAGACTTCCGCTATGGGTGGGTTTCCGCCAGTCCGCTCCCTGGCCTGCAATTTGGAAAGCGGTCATTCTGTCTATGGCGTGGCCTGGCCGATTCCAGTCGGTCCGCTTTTTGGGAAAACAATTAGAGCGCTTTCCGGCCGAATGGAATCATTCGGTCGAAAAGAAATCGCTCCAAATTCAAAAGCTTGAGCATATTCTTATCGCTCAGATTGATTCAACCTGGGCGGAATATGCTCTAGAGCATGATGCCGAAAAGTGGAAACCGGTTTTCGGATGACATCATGCTCTAACTCTTTGAGAAGAGGCGGATTCAGACTTTGGACGAGATCGCCTTGCGATTCCGTCCAAAGTCATCCGGCTCTAGGCGGCGGACGTTCGAAGCGGCGTGCGGACGCACAACAAGTGTCCGCCGCATCCCACAATCGCTATGACTCTGACGAGCGGCCATGTTTTTGCCTGCTCGCGCCGGCGTGCTCGGACAGGGGAACTGACGCCGTCGCCTATGCCGGCAGAAGGATTACCTTGGTCTTGATCGGCGTGCGCTCGTAGAGGTCGATCATGTCCTGCGTAAGAAGGCCGGTGCAGCCGCTGGTGACGCCCTTGCCGATCGACTCGGGGTCGCGGGTCGCGTAGATCGTGCAGACCGTGTACTTGCCGTTCTGATAAAGATAGAGCGTGCGGGCGCCGAGCGGATTGTCGAGGCCTCCCGGCATGCCGCCGGCGTATTTGCGCGCTTCCGGCTGGCGCTCGATCATCTCCTTGGGCGGGGTCCAGGTCGCCCATTCCGCCTTGCGCCCGACGTAAGCATCGCCGTTCCACAGGAAGCCCTTGCGGGGGACATTGGCGCCGTAGCGGGTGGCGTTTCCCTCGCCTTCCATGCGGTACACATAGTAGTTCACGGGATCGATGATGATCGTGCCGGGCGCTTCCTTGCTGTCGTAGCGCACCGTCCGGCGAACATATTTCGGATCAAGCTTGGCGACGTCGACCGCCGGGATCGGGAATTTCTTGTCGGGCACGGGCCCGTAGAGCTTCGCCGCCTCCATGCGGGCCGCGTCGTCGGTTGTCGCGCAACCGGCGAGCCCAAGCGCGCCGAGACTGACCGCGGAGCCGAACAGAAACGACCGGCGGTTGAGAAATTCCAACCGAAGCCCAGGCAAGGCCGCGTCGTCCATCTCGCCCGCGTTGGCAATCTCACCATCCATGATCATGGTCTTGGAATTTCTCATATCCTGTCGCCCAACGAGAGAATGCTCCGGCATATGCCCAATGAACATCCTTGCTGATCTGAGATTGCCGTCACATCGCTCGAGAGGCAAGTCCAAGCGTCGCTGGGCGGGGCTTGTCATGTGCGAGAGCCCGTCCATGTGGTTTCGCAGTCACACGCGCTGGCTTCGACAAAAACATGCAGACCCTGGTTTGGGCGCATTTGCGAGATGAGCGAAAGGTCCAGTTTCTTTCTGTCTGATAATCAGGCCGCAGCCATCTGATAAACCCCTGCGGTTCTTCCGCTACTTTTTTCGTAGAATCCGTTTAGTCGACTCTGAAGGTCTCGCGCAACCAACTCACGAGGCGCGCCTGATCGCTGAGGATATCCAATTCGGGTTCCCGGACGCGGCGGAACCCATGTTTTTCAAGCAGATCCGCTATTCGCAGCCCGCGGTTAGCTGGGTTAACGACGGCTATGGTCTTCGTGGCGATTTCGACGGCAAGAGTGCGAGACATCGGCTTGACAGTCTGTGGCATTTATTAGGGGCCTACGGGTTGGACGCATCTCACGGCGATTCGATTCGGCGACTTTCACCGGCTCAAACTAGCACACTCGAAGGTGTCGGGGGTGACGCCAGCCGATGTCGCCAGATGCTGCAGATGGAAGCTCTATAGCGTTGGCCTTTCCAGCCATGACTGCCTAAGGCAATATGGCCGACTTTTATTTCGGCTCTTGGGAAACGAACCGCTTTGGCTAAGCGACCGACCTGGGTCCAGACTGTGTAAAAAGGGCCCCAAATTTGCTAGAATCGGCTCGATATAAGAGGGCCGGTCATGGGGCGTTTCGTCGAGGGTGAAGACCGACGGCAGTCGTTGTTATTGCCGGAGACGCTCGACGATTACGTGACCGAGGACAACCCTGTCCGGGTGGTCGAAGTCTTCATTGAAGAACTTGATCTCGGGGCGCTTGGCTTTGGGGGCGTTCACCCGGCGGCGACAGGTCGGCCCGCCTATCATCCGTCGACACTGCTGAAGATCTACCTCTACGGCTATCTCAATCGGATCCAGTCCA
>NZ_JQKO01000022.1 GCF_000746085.1 Methylocapsa aurea
ATTCGCGATCTTAGCGCGGAAATGCCGATCAGCGTCATCGAGGGCGATCAGCAGACCTTGAACGACGCCGAGCGCATCAAGGCGGCGGGAGCGCCGGCGGTGCAGGTCAATACCGGAACCGGCTGCCATCTCGACGCCGACATGGTCCGCCGCGGCCTCGACATCCTGCGGCCGGGGTTCGGATCGCTCGTGTTCATCGAGAATGTCGGCAACCTTGTTTGTCCGGCCCTGTTCGATCTCGGCGAACGCGCCAAGGTCGTGGTGCTGTCGGTGACCGAAGGCGACGACAAGCCGCTCAAATATCCGCATATGTTCCGCGCCGCCGAGCTGATGATCATCAGCAAGATCGACCTCGCCCCTTACGTCGATTTCGACATCGCCCGCTGCGAGGAAATGGCCCGCGAAGTCAATCCAGGCATCCGCGCAATCCGCCTCTCAGCCCAATCCGGAGCAGGCCTCGACCAATGGCGCGAATGGATCATAGCCAAAAAGACCCAGCAAGGGGGGTAGCTATGCGCACTCTTTGACGGATCGGCGCCGCAGAGAGTTCAGCCGACCAATCGCTTCCACCAGGACTCGCGCGGCCGGGTCGCCTCGGCGAGCAGCTTCTTCAACCCGAGCAGTTCGGCTTCCAGCGCCGCCATTCGCGCCGCAAGCTCAGGAGCAGAAGAGTCCAGCGCCGCGGGCAACTCCTCTTGAACGAGAGGCTCGACGCCCTCCTCGGCCGCCGCGTTCTTGCCTTCAGGCTTGAAGAACTCGCACAATGCGGCGGGGTCTATGGCGTAACCGCCCTCATCGTTCTTGGGCGCCGCCAGCCCGCCCGATTGGATCGCCCGTAGGATCGTGCTCTTGCTGACGCCAGCCAGCCGCGCGGCTTGGCGAATGCTCAATCCGGCCAGCGCTTCCTTTGGCGCGATAGGATCAAGCTCAGCCGCCGCGTCAACCTTGGCCCTCGGCTGGTACGCCTTGAACAATTCCGCCGGGTCTATGGCGTAACCGCCCTCATCGTTTTTGGGCGCCGCCAGCCGGCCCGACTGGATCGCCCGAAGGATTGTGCTTTTGCTGACGCCGGTTTCCCGCGCGGCTTCTCGGAGGCTCAAACTGGTCATGGCGCGATTGTCTCCGGGATGATCCCATGGAGTGGTCCGCGCCCTTGTGCGCATGATATGGTTAACAGTCGGTAAACCGGACCGGGACAGGCGAGCCGGCCGGCCCGCGCCGGCGACGCCGTCGAGAGCGCAAGTCCAGCAGCCAACGGCGCAAATAGGGCGGGGCTCAGAGCATGTCCCGAAAAAGCTGACCGACTTTTTCGATATTTAGACATCGGATATATCCGACGTCTCATCAGGACATGCTCCAACTCTTTGATTTTGAGCGGGTCCTTGTCGATCACACGATTCCATGTGATCGGGACGCGCTCTAGAGCATGATGCCGAAAAGTGGAAACCGGTTTTCGGATGACATCATGCTCTAACTCTTTGAGAAGAGGCGGATTTAAGACTTTGGACGAGATCGCCTTGCGATTCCGTCCAAAGTCATCCGGCTCTAGGGAACGAGGTCTTTAGGGGATATCGACCTTGCTCTCTATCTCTTTGTTCCGGCGCATGATCTTATCCAAAGAATCGGAGCCTTTTTGGATCACGCTCCAGAGCTTTATCACGCGAAGCGGACAAAGGTTCGCGGTCAGAAAATGCGACAGAAGAAAGAGCTAGAGCTACTCGACAAACCCCAATGATGATGCCGGTCAGTCAAGCGCCAGCGGCGCGACGAAGTGGAGGCGATTTGAAGGCGAATCAAAACGCAAAGTCAGCCCGCGGCCTCTCGCTGGAGCGCCGCAATGGTTGAAGCAAGGCTCGGCGAGCGGGCGCGCCCCGCGGCCTACGCCGCCCTTGGGAGCCTGTTCCTGGTTTCCTCTCTTTTTGCCGTTGCCGCGGCCCCGCCATTCGCGCCGGGACTCCTCGCCGTCCTACTGACCGCATTGCTGGCCGCGGGCGGCTTGGCGATGTTTCAGCTGGCTCTCACCGGCAAGCCTCCTAGCCTCGCGCAAGCTGCGCTTGACGCCGCCGTGATCGCCGCTTTCGCCGCGGCGCGCGACGAAACCGCGCAGCTCTGGCAATTGCCCGCCCAATGGAGCAGCCTGTTTCGCCTCTCGACTCCAGGCGCCGTGGCGGCCTGCGGGCTCTACTTGGCCAGCGCCCTCACGGCGCAAGCGCGCAGGCGCAGGCATCTGACGCTCGGCCAGAGCCTCCCGGTCCTCCTGGCTCCAGTTCTCTTCAACCTCCTTCTCGCTCTCGGCGCCGATGGCCTCATGCGTCAGCTTGGCGGATGGCTGGCATTCGCCGCGATCGGCTCCGACAGCTTGCGGGAGACGCTGGGACGCGCCGCCATCCTGACTGTCTTTGTCGAAGTTTTGGTCGGAATTCTCCGGATTCTCACCGTCGGACGCATGTCGGGAGACTGGCGTCTCCATGCCCTTCTGGTCGCGAGCGCGGTCCACGCCGCGCTGACGCCCATGATTGCCGAACTGCCGCAAGCCGCTGGAGCGGCGGGACCGTTCGCGCAGGTTGTCATGGCGGCGACGGCGGCGGCGTTGGCCCAGTCGGCGCTTTGGGCGCTGGTTTTCGTCGTCACCGGCCTCGCCATCGACTGCCTGAGCGGCACGCCGCCGATTTTTGTCGTCGCCTATCGGCATTGGAGGCACGGTTTCGTCAAAGGCGCGATCTATGGCGGCGTGTTTATGTTTTTGCTCCTGGCCGCCGCCGCGCTGCTGCGAAATCCGGCGCTGGTCCAAGCGGCCTATTCCGCGCCGCTGCTAGCGGCCGCGATTGGCGGCGCATTGTTGTTTCCGCTCACCAAGACAGTGGTCGCGAGCGCGGATGGAACTCCGCCCTTCTTTGGCAGGCTTGTCGCCAGCTATCGCGATCCGCGCGCCTATTTGCGCGGCGGCGTGGTCGGCGTCGCGGCGGCGATCGCGTTGACCTCCGGGTTCGGCGACTTTGACGGGTGGGGCCGCGTCGCGGCGCTTTTCCTGGCCGGGGCCCTCGCATATGCCGGCGTCGATCTCGCCTTCGATCTCTTCGCGCTCGCGCGGCGGCGTCAAGTATTGGAAACATGGCGCATCTACGCCCTCGGGGCTTTACTCGGCGGCCTCGTCGGAGCCGCCTTGGGCTGGTATTTCGATGCGACCCAGATCGAGGTCGTGCGGACGAAATTCTGGGCCTACGCCGATATTGCCTACCAGTCCTCCGGGCGTCCCATCCGTGAAATGATCGTCTATCCCTGGTTCAGCAAATGGGGCAGGATCGACCTTGGGCCCGTCGGCGGCGGCGTCAGATTGTTCTATGACGAATCCTTGTCGGGCTTGATCAATTGGGCCATCGCCGCGCCCTTGTTCAGCATCAACTTTTTCTTCCTCGCCGCGGTCTTTCAGCGCAGCCTTTCGCCGCTGAAGAAATTGTTCAGCCCGGTGGGGTTCCAGGGCCTTTTCGAGCAAACGATCAGGGTCTTGCGCTGGGGCCTGTGGATGGCGCCGGTCATCAATTCGTTTCTGCGTCCCGCGCCGGACCCCACCTGGTTCAATCAGGACGGAGGCGTTCGCACCATCGCGGCGAGCCTCGCCAATCTCGTCATGCCGGCGGGCGATTTCCGCGCTGCGAGCCTCGCCGTCTTCACTGGCCTTCTCGCCTATGACTGGCTCCGAGTCGTGATCTGGCTCGACCATATGGGCCTGCGGGTCGCGACGCTGGTCAACCTGACTTTCATCGGCGGCGACAGGATCGACGAATCGATGGCCCGCTTCGCCGGCTATCCTGCTCGCACCCGCGTCATCCCGGAAGGAATCCGCCGTTTCGCCACCTGGACGCCGCTGCTTATTCCCTTCTACATTCCGCGCGGCGCGGATTGGGATGCGGCATGGACCGGCGCCGAGCAGCTGCGCGCGGCCTCCCCTCCTTTGCCGATGCCGGTCGCAGGCCTCCTCGCCGCCTACGCCGCTGCAGCCGTCGGCGCCGGCGTCGCGGCCGCCTTGATCGCCCGGCGCTGGAGCTGGCAAGGCGCTGCAGGACCGCCGATGCTCGGGGCTCCCCGCGCGGTGACAGAAGGACCCGCGCGATTTGCCCTTTCCGACGGATTGATGGGACTCGAGCTTCTGTCGGATGGCCGCGGCTACAGTTGGATGAGCGGGATGGCCCGCGCCGGCGGTCCGATCGACCTCACTCGCCGTCCCACCGATCCGCTTCAACTGAGGGGCCGGTTCTTTTATCTTCGCGACACAGCCGCCGGGGATTCTTGGAGCCTCGGCTACGAACCGGCCCGGACCGCTGGACCGGATTATTCAGTAACCGCGCCGCGGCCGGATCGCCTGCGGATCGTCAACAGCTTTTGCGCCGTCCGCGCCGAGGCGGACGTCTGCCTGGCGGAGGACGGCTGCGTCGAACTGTGGCGAATCCGCCTGACCGACCTCGCCAAGCGGCCCCGCCGGCTGCTTCTGACGAGCTTTCAAGAACTCGCGCTGAACGAGCCCGGCTCCTATGTCCGCGATCCCGATTTCAGCGCCATGCATATCGAGACCTGGTTCATCCCCAAGATCAACGCCCTCTTCGCGCGAAACCGGCTCCTCCATGATCCCGCGACCCGGCGAATGTCGCGGGAGGTCTGCTTCCACGCCGCGGCGGCCGCGCGGGACGGACTGCGGCTGCGCGGCTTCGAGGATTCGCGGACGCGATTCATCGGAACCGGCGACCTCCGCCGCCCGCAGGGACTCGAGGAAGGCCGCCCGCGCAGCCCGGACGATCAAGGCTCTCTCTACACATTCGACCCGGCGGCGAGTCTCACCATCGAGATCGATCTGCCCGCCGGCGGCAATCGCGAGATTCTCTTCATCAATGGCCACGCCCGCGACGAGGTCATGGCGGCGCGCCTCGTGGCGAACCATTCGGGCGTCGCGGCGCCGAGCGAAAGCGATCTTCGCCAGGCGCTCGAATCCGTGCGGGAGTTGGAGCCCCCGCCGACGCTCCCCGCCAGCGCCTGGCCCTTCGCGTTTTCCACCGATGGGACAGAGCTGCGCCTGACGCACAAAACGCCCCGGCCATGGGCTCATGTCCTGGCCAACGCGACCGGCTACGGCGCCGTCGTATCGAACGAAGGCGAGATCCACTCCTTCGCAGGGAACGAAAGGCAGAATGCGCTGACGCCATTCCGCTTCGAATCGGTCGCCGCCTCGCTTCCCGGCCAGATCATCTATGTCGTCGATCTCGCCACCGGAGAGGCCGACGCCGCCGGGTTCGTTCCCTATCGCCGGGCGGATGCGACATATGACGTCACCTACGGGCTCGGCTTCGTCGCGTTCCGCAACACCCGTCGCGACGTCGAATTGGAATTGACCTTTTTCGTTCCGCCGACCGGGTCCGCCGACCTGCGCATTCTCACCATCAAGAACCGCGCCGAGACCGCGAAGACGTTCCGGATCGCGCCTTATTTCGACATCGCCCTCGCGGAGACGCCGGCCGAGAGCCTCGGCTGCATCGACACCGCGCGCGACGAGGCGTCAGGCGCGCTTCTCTTCAGCAATCCGGCCAACGATTTCAAAACGGGCTGGGCCTTCGCCGCGACGAGCCTGGCCGGCGCGACGACCGAAACGGTGCGGTCGCGGTTTATCGGCGCAAAGGGGCGCGATCTCACCAATCCAGTGATGGTCGAGACCGGCGCCGCCGACGGATCGCGCGAGGATGACGGCCGCCGGGTTGCAGCGTTCTGCGCGGTCGCGACGGTTCCCGCCGAGGGCGAGATCGAAGTCGCGGTCGCGTTGGGACAGGCTGCGACCAGAGATCAAGCCGGCGCGATCGCCAAAAAGCTCAGCGATCCGACAGCGGCGCGCGAGGCCCTGCAAGCGACCCGCGCCTGGTGGACCGAGCGGTTGAACGCAATCCATATCGAAACCAACAATCCGGCATTCGACCGTCTCGTCAATTATTGGCTGCCCTATCAGGTCCTGGTCTCCCGGCTGTGGGGCCGCACCGGGCCAAACCAACGCGGAGGCGCCACCGGATTTCGCGACCAGCTGCAAGACATTCTGCCTTTCCTGTTTCTGGACCCTGACCTCGCGCGCGGGCAGATCGTCCTTCACGCCGGCCAGCAATTTCCCGAGGGCGACGTCTTGAAATGGTGGCACAACGCTCCGGATGGACGCACCGGCGTCGGCCAGCGGACCCGCGCCTCCGATCCGCATCTGTGGCTGCCCTACATCGTCGCGCGCTACCTTGCGGCGACTGGCGACGCCTCGGTGCTGGCGGAGGAGGCTCCCTATCTCGAAGGGGCGGCGATTCCGGAAGGTTCGCTCGATCTGTTCATCGCTCCGCGCGCCTCCCGCGTGATCGGCGACGTCTACGATCATTGCCTGCGGGCGATCGACTATTCCCTCGCGCGGATGGGCGCGCACGGCCTGCCGCTGATCGGCACGGGCGATTGGAACGATGGCATCGATCGCGCCGGCGTCGAAGGCCGCGGCGAGAGCGTTTGGCTCGGCTTCTTCCTGCATGGCATCCTGAGAGATTTCAGCAAGATCGCTCAAGGCAAGTCTCTGCGGGACGGGAAAGGCGATGACGATGCTCACCGTTTCCGCGTCGAGGCGGACAGGCTGAAGCGCAGGCTCGAAGGCGCATGGCTCGATGACCGCTATGTGCTGGTCTTCGACGATTCCGGCCTCGCGCTGGATCGCGCCAGCGCGATGACGGCGGCTTGGCCGATCCTCTCTGGCGCGGTCGATTTCGAGCGCGGCCGCACGGCGCTCGAAAACGGCTTGGCGCATCTTGAAAAGGCCGACCGGATCCTCCTCCTGACGCCTCCCTTCGACGAAAACGCCTCGCCCTATCCCGGCCGCATCGCCGATTATCCGCCAGGCGTGCGCGAAAACGGCGGTCAATATTCGCATGGCGCATCCTGGACGGTGGACGCCTATGTGCGCCTGGCGGAAATCGCGCGGGACAAAGGCGATGCGCCGCTCGCCGCGAAGCTGAAAGAGCGCGCCCTCGCCTGCTGGATCAAGCTGTCGCCCATCGGCAAGACCGAAGGCGACGCACTCGCGGTCTATGGCCTCGCGCCGCACCAGCAACCGGCCGATATTTACGACGGCGCCGGATATGCCGGCCGGGGCGGATGGAGCTGGTACACCGGCTCGGCCGCGCGGATGCTCTCGGCGGCCTATGCGATCTTGGGTCTTGACGTGAAAAATGGAGCGATCGTCGCCCCTAGCGATCTCTTCGCCCCCAAGGGCGCGTTGCAGGTGAAGGCGATCCGCCTGAATGGGCGCTGCTTCACGGCGCCGGATATGCCGAATCCTGCGTCGGAAAAACCTGCCGAGCCCCGCGCCCCAGCAGCGCGGGTCTGACGCCCCGAACCGCGCAGGATCCAATCGCGGCGGCTATTTGGCGATGTAGGGTTGCTCGCCCGGCTGCGGCGGGTCATGATCGGGCGGCTGCGGCCGGAGCACGAGCCACGCGCTTAGCCCGATGAGCGCGACACAAATGAACAGCGCAAACGACCTTCGTCCTTGTTGCATGACGACAACCAGCCGAAGCAGCCGCAGCTGCTTTTCATCGACGGCGGCGCGAGCGCGGGCATCCGACTCGAGGACCTCGAGCAGCTTTGCCGGGCTCATCGCATTCAGATCCTGAATGCGCACATTGGGCGCGGCGCGCAGCTTCGCCACAATGGCTTTGGCGAGTTCGCCGCCAGCCTGGGTCTTGCCTGTCGCCAATGTCAGAAAGCCCGCCAGCCCGAGCGCTCCGGGCAATACCTTCAAAAAGGTCAACATGTCCATGAAACATGGCCTCCGAAGTAAGGCTGCCGCCTTGCAAGAGTGGCGGAGCGCCAGCGCCCCGATCAAGGATGCTTTTGAATGAAAGGTTAACGTGTTATCAGTCGCTTGGCGACTCCTTTCCTTTGCAACCCGCCGGCGTCAAAGACGCCCTGGCGAGGCTTCCGCGGGCTCGCCTACTCTTCATGAAGCAGATCCCTGGAGCGGCGTCCAGCTTCCGCATCCGCCGTCGCGGCCGCTTCACAATCCCTTGATAGGCCGGCGCCTTGTCGGCCTTCGCCCTCGTTGACATCGAACCGGGCGCCTATATGTCTGC
This sequence comes from Methylocapsa aurea, assembly GCF_000746085.1. GTDB lineage: Bacteria > Pseudomonadota > Alphaproteobacteria > Rhizobiales > Beijerinckiaceae > Methylocapsa > Methylocapsa aurea. The sequence goes on from NZ_JQKO01000022.1 coordinate 8,130, forward strand.
GCAGGCCGCGCCACGACCGCGGCGAAGCGGAGAGTTGCGCAATGCCCTTGCTCGTTACCGCCTTCATCCTGGCCGCGACCGGCTGGACCGCGCTCTCGCTTTACCTGTCGGCGCGGCAGGTCGCGCATGTGCTCCAGCACCGCGACCGCATCCCGCCCGATTTCGCGGCGAGCGTCGCCATCGAGGATCATCGCCGGGCGGCCGACTACACAGTCGCGTGCGAGCGGTTGGCCCGGATCGAGACCGTGCTGGAATGGGCGCTGTCCCTGGCCTGGGCCCTCGGCGGCATCGGCCTGCTTTACGGCCTGCTCGCCTCGGCGGTCCCGCCCTCCCTCACGCTCGGCGTCCTGTTTCTGCTCGCGACTGCGGTTGTAAGCATCGTCGCGCAGCTTCCGCTCGACATCTACAAGACCTTCGTCCTGGAGCAAAAATTCGGCTTCAACCGGACCGATGCGCGGACCTTCATAGCCGATCGGCTCAAGGGGTGGGCCATCTCTTTGGCGGTCTTTGTTCCGCTGGTCTTCGCCGGCCTCTGGATCATGCGGAGTTTCGCCGGCCTATGGTGGCTCTGGGCCTGGTTTGGGCTCGTCGCCATAATGATTGCGGCGCCCGCCGTCTATGTCCGGCTGATCGCGCCCCGTTTCAACACCTTCACGCCGCTCGAGGACGGCGCCCTCCGCCTGAGCATCGAGCGGCTGCTGGCCCGCTGCGGCTTTCGCGCGTCCGGCCTTTTCAGCATGGACGCTTCGCGGCGAACCGCGCATGGAAACGCCTATTTCATCGGCTTTGGCAAAGCCAAGCGCATCGTCCTCTTCGACACGCTTATCGGCCACAGCACGCCCGAGGAGATCGAAGCGGTGGTCGCGCATGAGCTCGGCCATTTCCATTATCGGCACGTCTGGTACGCGATATTGCGCGGAGCCGCGATCCTGTTCGCGGGGCTGGCCGCCTTCGGCTGGCTCACCAAGCAGGAGTGGCTGCTGCCCTCGTTTGGAATAGACTACCGCGACGACGCGCTGGCGCTCTTTACGTGCATGCTGCTCGCCTCGGTCATCGGCCCTCTCATCGCGCCGGCCAGCAACTGGATTTCACGCAAGAACGAGTTCCAGGCGGATGATTACGCGCGCCGCCATGTCGGCGTCGGACCGATGGTGAGCGTCCTGATCAAGTTGGCGCGCGACAACGCCTCGACGCTCACGCCCGATCCGATCTATGCCTTGGTGAACTATTCGCATCCGCCGGCGCCGGTCCGCGTGCGGCAGTTGCGGGAGGCCGGAGCGCGGGACGCCGGCGCAACGCCCGAGGCGGCCATCGCCTGAGCCTCCCTATCGAGCAGGGCGCGCTTGCGTTCGACTCCCCAGCGGTAACCAGATAGCGCGCCATCGGTCCGCACAACGCGATGGCAGGGAATCGCCACCGCGAGGGCGTTCGCCGCGCAGGCATTGGCGACCGCGCGGACCGACTTAGGCGATCCGATCCGCTTGGCGATCGCGGCATAGCTTGCCGTGGAGCCGGCGGGGATCTCTTGCAGCGCCCGCCAGACGCGCTGCTGGAACGCCGTTCCACGCAGATCGAGCGGCAGATCGAGGCCGAGCGAGGGCGCCTCGACGAAACCCACCACCTTGGCCACAAGGTCCTCGAACCCCGCGTCGCCGCCAGTCAGCCGGGCGCGCGGGAACCGATCCTGCAGGTCGCGGGCCAGCGCATCGGCGTCGTCGCCCATGAGAATGGCGCAGACGCCGCGCGCGCTTCGCGCGACCAGGATGGAGCCGAGCGCGCATTCGCCGACCGCGAAGCGGATCTCCGCGCCGGCGCCCCCAGCTCGGTACGCCGTGGGGGTCATGCCAAGCACCTGGTTTGAGGCCTCATAGAACCTACTGTTGGAGTTGAAGCCGGCGGCATAGATCGCCTCGGTCACCGTCGCGCCGGGACGGGCGAGTTCGTCCCGGACCCGCTTGGCGCGGCAGGCGATCGCGTAAGCCCTCGGCGTCACGCCGGTCGCGGATGTGAAGATCCGATGCAAATGAAAGGGGCTGAGCCCGGCCTTTCGGGCCAGCGCGTCCAGGCTGGGGATGTCCTCCGCGCTCTCGATCGCTCGGCAGATCTCCGCTGCTTTCGCGGCATGTCGCAGCGCCAGCGCGGGCGCATCCGGTTTGCAGCGCTTGCACGGACGAAACCCCGCCCCCTCGGCGTCTTCGCGCGTCGCATGGAAATCGACGTTTTCGGGCTTGGCAAGGCGGGAGGCGCATGAGGGGCGGCAATAGACGCCGGTCGACTTGACCGAATAAACGAACTTGCCATCGAAGGCGCGATCGCGCGCGACGACGGCCGGCCACCTCGGGTCTTGTTCCGTCCTGGCGATCTTCGGTGTGTCTGACATGGCCTGCATTCTCGCGCCGCTCCGCCGAATACTATCTTGCCGCTGATATAGCGCCTGCGATGGCGCCCCGCACTCCGGCGCTTGCTTTCAAATCATCGGCCAAACCATCGGCATCAAAACGCGCTTGCGGGGCCGCATTGGCCCCTAGATCTTTCCAATCCAATGTTGCTCGTTTGCAACAGCCGGACGGTATGTATGATTTTTTTTGGCCTAGAGCTTACGCTTTGGCCGAAGTTTTTCTAGGCTTGGAATTGACCAGAGCCCCCTCGAGCTGAAAGTTCGGCGGCAGCGGCTCAGCAGGGTCTCCCGGCGCGCCGGGAAGGCCGGATGGTCGAATGATGGGAGGGTGATTTGCTCCAAGGCAGCCATGGCGCCGATCGATTGCGAGCGCGGCGAATCGCCAGGATAGCGATGTCGGGAGGTTCGGCGCTGGCGATGATGAGCGCCCTCACGCTCCATGCCGCAGCGGAGGAGAGCGTCGCGCTTCCCACCGTCGACGTGTCCGGACCAGAGGTGGAAAATGCGAAGGCCGACTCGACGACAAGCGCTGGGACCGGGGCGCCGGCCGACATGAACGACGCCGCGAGCGCCTTCAGCGTCACCGGCGAACAGGTCAACGAGCGCATCTTCGCGCGGCCGGCGCAAGCGCTGGAAATCGTCCCCGGACTGGTCATCACCCAGCATAGCGGCGACGGCAAGGCCAACCAATATTTCCTGCGCGGCTTCAACCTCGATCACGGAACCGATCTCGCCATCTATCTCGACGGCATGCCGATGAACATGCGCACCCATGCGCATGGCCAAGGCTACACCGATCTCAATATGCTGATTCCCGAGCTGATCAGCTCGGTCGACATCAAAAAAGGCCCCTATTTCGCCGACGAAGGCGACTTCGCCTCGGCCGGAGCGGTTCATATCAACCTGCTGGACAGTTTCGACGGGCAGGTGGTGAAGGCGACCCTCGGCAGCTTCGACTATCTGCGCTATCTGGGCCTTGGCTCGGTCAAGGCGGGGGAGGGAAATCTTCTCTACGCCGGAGAGGTCAACTTCTACAATGGCCCATGGACCTATCCCGACAAATTGCGCAAGCTGAACAGCGTTCTTCGCTACACGCAAGGCACGGCGCTGAACGGGTTTTCGATCACCGGCATGGCCTATGGCAACCAATGGAACTCGACCGATCAGATCCCTGAGCGGGCGGTGAGCGACATCGGCCTCTATGGCTCCCTCAACCCCTCCGACGGCGGCAATGCTCAGCGCTTTTCGCTCTCAGGCCAATGGGCGAAGACGGAGGGAGGCAACGCCTGGCAGGCCAATGCTTACGCGGTCAGGAGCGCGCTTAATCTTTGGAACGATTTCACCTACTTCCTCTCAAATCCAATCCTTGGCGACCAGTTTCATCAGCATGAGACCCGCACATTCGCAGGGGCCAACGCCTCTTACACTTTATCAAACGTCATCGCCGGCATTCCAACCGAGACCACGTTCGGCGTGCAGAGCCGTTTCGACGACATCAATCTCCTCCTCACCAACACCTATCAGCGGCATTGGCTGTCGACCACCCGGCAGGATCACGTGAGGGAAGGCAGCATCGGCTTCTATGCACAACAAACCTATCATTGGAGCGAGTGGTGCAAGGCCATCGTTGGAATTCGCGGCGATGTCTATACAGCCTCCGTCAATGCGCTGAACCTGCCGCTGAATTCAGGCGACGCCGTCGCCTTCGTCCCCGGCCCGAAACTGAGCGTCATCTTCGGGCCCTTTGAAAAAACCGAATTCTACATGAATATCGGCCAGGGCTTCCACAGCAATGACGTTCGCGGCGTGACAATCAAAGTCGATCCGATCGACCCGGCCAGCAGGCTGGATCGGGCGCCCCTCTTGGTGCCGACGCAAGGCGCGGAAATCGGCGTCCGCACCAAGGCAATCGCGGGACTGAACAGCGCCATCGCCATTTTCGGCCTCGACGCCGCTTCCGAAAACCTTTTTGTCGGAGACGCCGGAACCACAGAGCCCAGCCGGCCGACCCGCCGCATCGGCATCGAATGGACCAATGATTACCGGCCGGTTTCCTGGTTGGACCTCGAAGCCGACGTGGCCGTGACGCGGTCGCGGTTCCTCGGCTATGATTACGGGCAGGCCATCGCCTACAACGAGCTCGCCGGCTACCCGCTGGCGCAAATCGGCAATGCCCCTGGAAATTTCATTCCCGGCGCGCCCAATGTCGTCGGAACGATTAACCTCACGCTCGGCGAGAAGACCGGATGGTTCGGAGGGCTCGGCTATCGCTATTTCGGACCCCGGCCGCTGACGGAAGATAATGCTTTCATCTCTCCGGCGACGGGCCTCCTCAACGCCCGCGCGGGGTATAATTTCGAAAATGGCTGGAAGATCCAACTGGACGCTTTCAACATAACCAACAGCCGGTCGGATCAGATCACCTATGCCTATGGGTCCTTTTTGAAGACCGATAATCTTTACCAGGCGTGTAATGGGCCGGTCCCGCCGCCGGCGGCCGTCTGCGAGAATGGCGTCATGGGCCGCGTCCTCCACCCGGTCGAGCCCTTGGCGCTGCGGTTGACGATCGCGGGCAGGTTCTAGAAAGCTGGCGGAGAGGGGGTCCGCCAGAAGTACGTCATAAGAAATTGATTTAGATACAGAAATAGAAATGCGCTATTTCAGCGTCCTAGTCATTATCCTAGTTAGATGGTCGGCGGCCCTTTCGCCGACTCGGCTTCCATGGAAATCGAGGCCGGTCGGCGCCGAGTTTTCAGACTTTGACATTCGACTTCTCCGGGTTTTGAAAAAGGAGGACCGCGCCCGTCTTGGTAAGCGCGTAGATGAGGGCCGGGACGGCGACGCCGAGGCCGATCGCCGGGTAGAGCAGCCATCCTTCGGCATGCGCCGCAAAAGCGAGGGCGTTCATTCCCGCCGAGATGGCGAGGGTTCCGATGATCGCCGGCGCGGCGTAGCGCGCTGCGGCCGGCCGGATCGCTGCCGGCGAGACGAGCATGGCGAGCTCGAGGACGACGAAGCCGACATCGATGCCTATGGCCATCAGCCAGCCGTCGCGCTCGCCCGAGCCCGTAACCAGCGCGACGCCGGCGGCGAGATGCGACAGCGACAGGCCGACCAGGACCAGCGCGACGCACAAGACGCCGATCGCGGCCGCGACATGACGTCGGCGCCCGCGCCTCGAGGCGCGCGATGGCGAGGCCTCCCGCCTCGGCGCGCGGCGTGGAGGCTTTGTCTTTTCGAGACGGACGACGGTCATGGGGCCGCTCCAACCGCTGCGCTTGTCACGGCCGGCGGCCATTCGGTCGCGAAATGCCAGCCGCCGCGCTTGTCGATCGGCGGCGATCGTCCGGTTGCGGCCCTGGCATAGGTCCACCAGGCGTCGCCTTGCGGCGAATCGCGCCTGACCCAAATGCCTGTTGGAATGTCGGCCTTGCCGGCGCCCGGCGCGGCGACGCCTCGCGCGCGCTTGGTCTCGGCGTCACGCGCCATGAAGCGCCGAAGCTCGGCATGCCAGTCCGCGCGCCGCACGGCGTTCGCCGCCGCCCAAAGCTTCAAGTCCCGCGCGGACCTCGCAACCTCTCCCTCGGACAGCCCTTCGGCCTGGCCAAAGGCTCGATCTTCGGCGCAGGCTTCGAAATCGACGGGCAACCGGCCGGGCGCGGGCGCGCGCTCTCCCGAGGTAGGGGTTAGGAAAGGGGTTTGATTATATTCTTTGGGGGGAACCTCAGGGGAAGGAGGTAACGGGCCGTCACAGCGTGACGCGTGACGGAGGGCGCGTTTGCGCTCCCTGCAGCGCTGTTGCCGGAGCCTTGCGCCTTCACGAAGCCGCGCCAGGCGCTCTTCGCGCTCGCGCTCCCTTGCCTGCTCCAAGGCGGTCACGGCCGCCGCGATTTGCTCGCCGGAGCAGCCTTCGTCCAAAAGAGCGCGGGCGATCGGTCCGAAGATCCCCATGGTTCAGCCCTCCGCCGTCGGCCGGCTGGCGAGGGAATGGAGCAGCGCCTCGATGCGCTCGCCTTCCATATCATCGAGGCGCTCTAGCAGATGTTTTGCCTTGGCCTGGATCTCCGCGATCGAAGCGCAGGGCCAGGCGCAGATTTGCAGGAGGATCGCGTCAGCCGCCTTCGACGCTTGTTCGGTCTGCGCCTCGGCTCTCGAATAGTCCGCCTTCTCTTTGGATGCCGCGACCTTGGCGGCGAGATCGTCGAAGGCTTTGAGGACGTCTTCGACATGCTCTTTCCAGAGGTCAAAGAACTTCCTGCGCATCGGCCCGAAAGAATGGTCCACCGCCCCGCAAAGCGATTGCTTATCGATCGCCAGCAGCCGAATCAGCTCGGCCCGGCTGCCGGCCGGGTCGTTGAGGTCACAGCGCCATTTCACTGGCCATTGGCGCGTGAAATCGACGGGGTTCTTGACATCCTTGAAGCGCAGAAAGGCCTCGTCTTCCTGTATGCAAGCGAGGCCATATGCTTCTTCGGCCGCGCGATGCGCTTCGAAGAGGTCTAGCAGCTCGGGCGAGACCGCCGGCGAGGCATGGGCCGCGTGAGCCAGCGCGCCAAAGACGGCGCCGGCCGATCCGGCGGCAAGGAATAGGCGACGATTTGGCAAGCCGATAGCGCTTGCCGGAACGGGAAGGTTCGGCATTTGGGTTGCTCCATTGACGGAAGCACTGCTTGTGCTATGAATTTATATCAGCGCTCTCTTTTTAAAGCCGATATATAAGAGCGTCAATCTCAATTTATAGCGGTGCTATTAAAATGCTGGCGGTGCAGTGCAAGATGGCCAGAGTCGCGCTCGGGCTTGGTCTCCGGGAACTTGCAGAATTGGCTAAGGTGGCGCCGGCGACTATTTCCCGTCTCGAAGCGGGCGAGGAGCTGAAGCCGCGAACTATCGAAGCCATCCGCACTGCCCTCGAGGCGGCCGGCGTGATCTTCGTCGAAGAAAATGGCGAGGGGCCGGGCGTCAGGCTGAGGAAAGGCGGCGCCAAAGGCAACCAGGCCACAGCAATCCCGGTCGAGGATCTGAACGCCGAAAATGACGAGTGAAGCCCGCCGCCCTCGATCAACCGGCATCAAATTCATCGCCGAGAACGGCGGCGCGAAACCAACCCAGCGAATCGGGAAATAGCCAAATCAAGATTATGAAATCAATTTCAGCGTCCCATGACTTCGTGCGGGGCGTTCGCTTTCAGAGTCGGAAAGCATATTGGCTAGGCCAAACAGCAGATTTTCGATCTCCCGCTGTGGGACGCTCAATTGCTCGGCGATTTCTTTCTTCGTGACTTTTTCGTTCCAAAGCGCAGTCAACACCTTTTGCCACACGACAGATTGTTCGCGCCCAATTCCAAACGGCTCTGCGGTTCTGTAACCAACTTCAGTCGCTTGAATACAGAACATTCGATACTGCCAGTCTGATACTATATCCAACGAATGGAGCCGATGAATCATTGCCATAACAGACACGGACCAGCGTTTTTTTGCCTCAACGATCTGGTTGAGCGCATGAAGACGAGGCACTTTCGCAAGCACGTCGGCCGCCGGCATCAAAAATGAAGACGCAAACTGATCTGCTTGTTCTTCAGCTTTTCTTCCCTGCGGCCCTCCGTGCTTATGAAGCACGAGATGAGCAAGCTCATGGGCTGCGTCAAAGCGGCTGCGCTCTGGCGTCTTCATCATATTCAGGAAGACAAATGGTCTTTCACCTCTCCACACAGAAAAAGCGTCGACTGTCTTTGTATTTTCGGCCAAAGAGAAAACGCGGATTCCCTTAGCTTCTAATAGATGCACCATGTTTTTGATTGGCTGTTCGCCAAGCGTCCATTCTTGGCGAAGCGAGCGTGCAGCAACCTCAGGGCTTTCTCCAGATAGGTCAATAAGGTCCGGTTCTGGTAGTGCAAAATGCTCATCCACCCAATCTGACAAAGCGTAGGCAAGCGTTCCAGCAGCAAGCGCCGAATCTCGATCCTTGGCAGACATAGCGGTAAGGCTACGAAAACTCGCCGCGTCCGCCACAATCTCGTCCATGTCTGGCGCATGAAAAAAGGCGGCTGGAAAATCCAATAATTTTGCAATCTTTTCCACAACGTCATCAGGCGGCTCTATGTCTCCGCTTTCATAACGCAAAATAGTGTGAGGGGTAACGCCAAGCTCCTCGGCGAATGCTTTCTTGGTCAGTCCCCTCCGTCGACGAGCAAGGCTGAATCGTCCGGGCGTAAACATGGCGCTTATTTCCGCCGAATGTTGATCTCAAAATCTTGACCGCCGTCTCTGCCGCCATTTTCAGCGGGCGGCTCGATCGCAATCCGTTCCCATTCACCAGGCCGAAGAATCCATATTCTCTCGCTATAGCCGACGAAGTATCCAGACTTGAACTCGATCGGGCGGGACAACTCGGCGCGCACTAATTGACCATCGTCGAAAACGCACAATTGCCAGAGGTCGAAGGCACCTTCCTTGATCGATTTTGGGTGTTCTTTTCGAAACAGCTCTAGCTGATTATTGAGATCGGTGATCTTTTCAGCCGCCGGACCTTTTAAGGTGCGATTTCTTGGGGAGCGGGACCGATCGCAGACGCCGAAGTCGGCATTCATCACTGTAATCTTCTTTCGGAAGTCGCGGTTGGCAATATGCTCCACGCCGTCATCGTCGCCAGCATCCCACCCCTCCCGGCAAAAGTTTTGGCGCATTCTGGTGATTCCCGCATCCCATGCGAAATAGCCGGGGGAAGCTTTTGGGTTGTGGTCCGTGCACGAACCGCGTGCGGCAACCATAGCCTTAACGACTTCGATCCATTGATCGCGAGAAGAGTTGAAATACTGCGCGAGCCGCCGGTCGCATTCCCGAGGCGTTTCATGGATGATCGCGACCATTCCGAATCTCCGCGTAACTTTTTTCAATCACGAACGTGATATAAAAAAGTTACGCTGTCAAGCCGGCTCGCCTATTTCCCACGTTTTCGGCCACTGCTTTTTTCGCGATCTCGGCGCGGCGCTCAGGCGGCATGCTCTTGGCCCGGGCTACGCCCTCTTTCTTGCCGAGCGCCTTTGCGGCGTTCTGTCGGTCGCGAGCTCGACGATCATGATGGCTGTACGGGAAGCGCTCGCTCTTAGTGCCCTTTAGGCACCGCAGGTCTCCGCAGACGCTCCAAAGGAATTCAACCGATCAAGAGCCAATTCGATGAGGCGGTCATCGAAGAGTCCCTGTTTCCGTTCAGCGGCTTTTTGGCCTCCGGCCCAGGCGTTAAGGCCAATGCGGATGGCATTTCGCGCAGGCGCAACACCCTCTTTGTAAACGAGCCAGTCTAAAGTCGCCAACAATTCCATGCCGAGAGGCGACTCAAATCCGTCGATGAGCTTTGCCGTTAATTGCAAAGCGGGCTGATATGTTTTCGCATCCCCGGACATCAAATAGACACCAACCTTGTCTTTCTTTGCATCGTCGAACCAAATAACATCGAATGGGCTTGCGTCTCCCAATCGTTTATCGCAATGCAGATAGCTGCCATCCAAGCCATTTAGAAGATGTGTCAGCCTCGGGGCATAAGGACCATACCTGTCCGCCTCGAAGCGCAGATCGAGCGGATTCTTCAAACCAAGAATTTCTATACTTCGTTCCAAAAAGTATGAGAGCTTTTGGACCTCCAGTAGAGAGCACTCGATCCCTAAAATCCAATAACGCCGCACAAGCTCAGCGACAAGGGCACGCGCTGGCGTTAGCTTCTCAACGCCAGTTCGTTTGGCAACGTTTTGATATTTAGTTGTCGGCTCATATACTAGAGCTCGAACCGGCCGGGCGGCGAGCGCCGTCTCGATCTTCTGTCGAACATCGCTCCAATTCAGCCCGCCGTTCCCACTTCCCAATGGAGGAATTGCAATTGAGCGAATGCCTTTTTCAGTAATCACGCGCTTCAAATCCTCCAATCCCGCCTCAATCCATTCCATTTTCGACGGATTGCGCCAGTGCTCCTTTGTCGGAAAATTGATAATGAATTTTGGGCCAATTAGATGTGCTCTCTCGGTCACAAACATACGCCCGACCCGAATCTCTTTTCGCTTGCAGGCCTTTTCGTACTCTCTGAAGTTCTCCGGAAACGTCTCCTTGAACATGAGCGCAACGCCTTTGCCCATCACGCCAACAGTGTTGACTGTGTTCACGAGCGCCTCTACGTCTGCTTCTAGCAGATTGCCTGTTGTAAATTCGATCATCCGAAATACCAGTCCGACTTCTTTAAAACTTTGAGGGTTATACCTCGCTTCGTCAGAGCTTGCTCGAAGGTTACTTTTACTTCATCACTATAGCTCACGAGCCCCCGGAGTCTATCGATTGGCAAGTGTTTATATACCAATGCCTCAGCTTGATATCTCTCTATCTTTGACGGATCTTCCGGGTCAGCCTTGAAATCTCGACGCTCAAGCATCGCCCAGTCGATTTGATCGAGGCGCGCAAGATCGGAATAAAATTGGGCGGCGACAAGATAAGCGTGCCGGTCGGTAAACAAGAACGGGATATTGCGATTTTTCAGATCGTGGAGCGATGCGACCATTATTGCGATTTCGTTATTGCTGCGCTTTCGGATGCCACCCCAGCCAGTCGCGATATTGAGGAGCATCGGTGAAAACGGGGTAAAATAGAATGGAATATAGTCGCTTAGAGTTCCCCCCGGCGACTTCGGAACGGGATGGTAGTTCCGCTTGCTGATCAAATCGGGATTCCCGATCTCTACATAGCTCGGGTCGGCCATGCTCGAGTTTCGACAATGAAGCCCATGATCGAGAATCCACGGCACATTGTCCCGGTGTACGATCCGGAAAATCAGCGCTTTACGAGGATTGAGGTCTCTTGACATACCAGCGCCGAATCACTCGCGTGACGCCCAAGCGTTAATGCTTAGCGGCATACTTAGCAACCCAACCCTGCCGTTGTCCCCGTTAGTGTTTTCCAGCGCCATAATCCATATGTGCACAAACCACGAACATAAAGTCAAGCGTGGCCGGCCTCAGTCACCGCCCCGCCGTCCGGTGCGGCCGTTGTTGCTCGACCGCAGTTCGCCACCGGCGCGGCGCAGCTGCGCGACCTTCGCAAGGATCGCCTTTGGGCTTGTGCGGAATCTCTCGGCGAGCGCGCCGGAACTGAAGCCGGCATTCCAGGCCGCGGCGAGCCGCTTTTCGGCGTCCGCTGTCCATCTGATCTTCATGCGACTGCCCTTCGATGCTTTTGCCGAGCTGCCGGTCCAAACGATGGCCGCTTGGGGCGGTAAGCCGCGCTCGAACGCCGATGCTGCGCCTGGCAATCGGAGCGGCGCCGGCAGTCTCCGGGAAGAGCGGACCGAAGGCGGGGGGAGCCTCCGCATAGAGGCGCAAGCTCCCCACACTCGCGGCCTCGCTTTGCAGCTCGCTGGCGGCCTCGGCCAGCGCCGAGAGGCATGGCGCAAAGGCCGAATAGAACGGCGCGGCGACCCGAAAGGAATGCCGCCGCGCCGTCAACGCCGAAGACTGGGAGCTCGCCACACCCAGGCAGCCCCTCGGCGTCATGACGCGCCATCGCCCGAGAACCTGCAAAACTCGGGTTCCGGCGCGCCAATTCGATTAGGTGGCGGAATTTTGCAGATATTTGATGCTCTGATTACTGGCATCGATCAGCCGGCCATCGGCGCGGGCCCAGGCGAGGAAGCCGACCTGCGCCTTTTTTGCGTAGGCCGAGTCCGTGAAGCGGAGGATGATCACATCCATCACATCGCGAATGAGATATTTCGAGAAGTCGCCGAAGAGGATCGGCTTCGCGTTGGCGGCCATGTCCGCCATATGTTGGTTGATGACGAGCTTCGCGCCAAGCAAGGTATCGAAGCCCGCGTCGCTCTTGAAGCCCGATTCCGTCGAAGGCAGCCAGATCGGCCGCCCTTGACCGTCCTTCATTTTTTTAACGATTTTGAACGAGGCGTCATTCATCATAAAGGCGCAGCTGGGAGACATCCGATAGGCGGGGTCGAGCGAATGGTAGAGGTCGACCAGGCCGTCATAGGTCACGGCCGTTGTATTGCCTGCCGGCAGTGTTATGCCAAGGGCCGCCGCCGTCACCGCGCCTTGCGGTTCCCCAACGCCGCTGCCGGTCGTGAATTTGCGATTCTGACCGCGCGCGAGGCGCTCGGTCAGCGCGTCGAGCACGACGCTTTCCGCATCGGCGTTGGCGTCTTGAAGTAGCTGCATGCTGACCGGAATCGTCTTGGACGAAAACATCCAGGCGCCGATGCTGGTCGAGCCGAAGCTCAGATCGTCATCGGTCGTCGCCGAACCTTCGGCGACCAGCTCGCCTTCGGCCGCTGTATCGTCGAGCGTGCCCCACTGCATCGTCTCGCCGCCCGATGTCGCAAGCACTTTGGCGACCGTCCGCATACCCCCGAAGGCTTTGAGTTTGGTGAGAACGCTCGGCATGACGATCGTCGGAACCAACACGCCGCCGGCCGCCGAGGACGAGGTTGCGACATTCTGCACCCGGCTGCGATTGCTGGGTGCGTCCGCAGAGATCAGCGACGCCTCTTCCGGGCTCAGGCGCTCAGCGCCGAAGCGCAGCGCCTTGACGAAGGCTTTTTTGGCGGCGGAAATCCGATGCGCCGATTCGTCGATTGAGCGGCCTTCGCGGTCAGAAAGGTCCCTCGCAGGGCCGTTGAGATCATTTTCGAGCACAAGCGCCTTTTCGATTTGACCGATCTGGGAGCTCAAGCTTTCGATCTCGGCATAGAGGGTTTCGACCTTGTCCTGAACCTGTTTGGTGTAAGGGGTCACAGCAGGGTCGAGGAGGTTTTGGGCCTCTCTCACTTTAGCGGCTTTCGCCTCGCGGCGGTCTTGTAGTCCGTGCATGTTGAGCATGTTGATTTCCTTTCGGTCGAAATGGGCGGCCGCTTATCGGCCAGAAAAATGAAGGGTGGCGCCCGGGCCTACCACTCGCCTTTCGCGCGACGGGCCTCGTTGGCAATCACGCGGGCGCAATCATCGTCGAAGCATCTGACCGACCAGGGATCGAGCAATTGCTGGGGCGGGAACGCCGTGTAGTCGATCACGCGACTGGGGAATTTCGCCTCGGCAGCGCCGATCATCCGTCGCAACTCCTCTTGGCGCTTAAGAGCGAGGTGGAGCGCGGCGCGGAGCTCTTCTTGCGCGGCCAAATATGTCGGGTAGAACTCGCTCCAGTCGCTTTCCATCCGCGCGGCCCGCATCGGCTTGATCTTCTCGGCCAAGTCCAATGCGACAATGTTGGCGCGCTCGATGGCGCGTTTCGCGCGGAGCAAATCGAGGTCTACGGTCTCGATTTCGACATCCGACCCACCGTCGACGAGGAGAGCATTGCGCCGCTCGGCAAGGGAAACCACGTCGCCTTCCGCCTTCGCCTTTTCGGCGAGGACAGCGGCCAGACGCGCTTCGATATCCTCGCCGGCGATAGTGGAACGCGCAGGCTGTTGTTCGAGCGCCGGAGGCGGATTGGCGGCTGTTGATTTAAATGATGCAGGTTTCAACATGACGATTCCTGGTGTTTTGTAGAACAGCGCCAGGCGGCTCGGTTGGCGGAAGTTTCCGCGATCACGGCGGCGACAGCGGCCCGCCGCGCCGACGGGCGAAGCTGCGTCTGTTCAAGAATGAGCCGCTTGTTGGCGAATTGAGCCAACCAACGCGTGAAGCGCCTCCCGCGCGCCGCATCCGTGAGCGCGCCATATTTTCGTCGATGACGCGGCAACATCTTACGGGTCACTCTCCTTGGTGCGAGAGCGCCGATTTTGGTCGATATATTTCTCGACGTCAGACAGGTCGTAGCGAACGGACCCGCCGATTTTAACGAAATGCGGCCCCATGCCCCGCATACGAAGGCGACGAAGGCTCTGGACCTTTTTTGCGAGCAGTTCCGCGACAACTTCTTCGCCGACAAGCGGCCGTCGAGAGATCATCTTTGCAATCCGCTGATCTACATCCATCGATGCAAGATAGCTCTTCAACAAAAATGCGCGCAAAGGCTAAAACTATGAAATATCGGCAACTTGTTTGTTGATGTTTGTCGGCAATACTTATCCACAGCTTTTCTTTGACGGCGCTCTCACGCCCTCTCACGAGAGCGTCAAGCGCGCGGGATGCAACCGAGTTGCGCATGCCGATGCTGAGTTTCCCTACCGCCCGACTCGCGGCGGATTTGTAGACCAACGCGGCGCGGCAGTTCTCTACAAGGGAGCTACAGCGACGCCGCATCCGGACCGTTCGGCGCGCGATGTAAGCTGGCCCAGCGGCCAGGCGCAGGCGTTAGGCCGCCGCCGGCGATGGCATGGGAAGGAGGCGGAGCGGCGGGCCTCGCCCTGGCGAAGCAATCTGCACAGACAGCCAGCGCGGACGTCGAACCGCCGGCGATCGGCGAGGAGGCTCTCAGGACATCGTCGACGACGAAGACTTGGCGTCGATACATGGCCAGCGCCAAAACGATGCGCCCTCAGCGTCGCCGTAAGATCACGGTGAATTCCCTGCTTATTGAATTAAACGATCGGCACTGCCGATGATCCCTAGCAAAAAAAAAGATTTTGCCGATATCGCGGCATTTTCCGCGTTCTTGAGGAACCGGTCTAAGGCGATCGGCTCTTAGAGTTTTGGTACCCCCCGGGGCACCCGACCTTTGCCGCCTCACCTCGGCCGGCCGATCCGATAGCCAATAGGTTCGACGGGAAGCCTCGCCAGTTCCGATTGAAGAGTGCGCCTGCAACAGAACGATCCGTGGATACCGCCACCGTTCGTTTGGAGCCAAGCGCCCGTCTCCCGCTCGAACCAGCCAAACGCGAAAGCGTCGCCAGCTCGGAACCCTGCGTTCGGGCAATCGTAAAACCTGCCGGTAGGATTGACGGCGACGCTCATCTGAACCTCGCCATAGCCTACGTCATGCACCGCGCCGAGCGCCCGATAGCCGCCGATCGAGAATAGGATCGCGATCGAGGACTCGACCGTCCCCAGGCCGCCGCATCGCGATTTTCTGAATTCGAAGAGACCAGCGCGGAGCGCTTCGTTGGCGCCGGCGACCATCACATTGCGCCATGCCGCAGACTTTGCAGACATGGGCTTCGTCGTCTTGCCTTTGCATATTTTCAAAGCAGCATCCCAACAGGACTTACATCTAAATTCGCTGGGTCTTGGCCATCCTCCCGGAAACGGGAGGATGACGGGAGGGTTCGGGAGGATCAAAACTTTAAGAATGATCCATAAGGGTTTGATATAAAATCAAACGGGAGGATCACTTAAAAACGGGAGGATAAATACATATGAGATTTATATGCGGGCGCGCGCGCATGCGCACATGTGACGCGGTCAATGCACAAAATCCTCCCGTTTTGATTTTATCCTCCCGTTCGCTGTAATATCAGGCACTTGCGCAAGGGCGCATCCTCCCGCGATCCTCCCGCATCCTCCCGAAACGGGAGGATCACTCACGTCGATCCGTCAAAATCGTAGCCATCCTGTTCTCTCTCGCCGCAACGCGGGTTGCCGGAGTCGTCGACGAAGTCGGTCACGCCTTTCGTGAGCTCGATATCGAGCCAGTAGACGTTCACGGATTTCTTCGCCGCGATGCCGCGCTCCTTTAGGGCTGCGCCAAATCCCTTCGCTGACCATGCAGTCTCGCCATTGACTTTCGCCCAAGCGACGAAGAGCGCGTGCATGTTCGTCGCTTGCACCCGCTGGCCGATCGCCTGGCGCGTGCAGGCGTCTAGGAAGCGCCCCAGCGGATCGCTGTCTGATCGGTAGTCATTCGTCGCCGCCGCCACGCTGCCGGGGATGCAGAGCCCTTTGTCGAGCCATGCGCAGAGCCCGTCGAGGAGACGGTTCAGGATGCCCGAGGCCTCGCCTCGCAACGTTTCAGCAAGCTTCGGATCGCGCTTTTCCGGCGGGAAGAAGACTCCCCAAGGCACAAGCACAAGGCGGTTCCAAATGCCTTCATCCGCGCCCATGACCTTGGGCCGATAGTTGCCTTGCATGGTGAGCTTGGCTTGCGGCACGAAGGCGAAGAAATCCTTGTTCAGATGGCGCGCCTTGATCACGTCGCCGCCCGAAAAAAGCTTGATCAGGCCTTCGTCCAAGGTCGCGCCTTTTTTCGGCTCCGACGTCGTCAGCATGCGCACGCCGGGCAGATCGGCAAGGTCTGGCGTCGCCTGGCCGCCAGCGCGCGCCCGCCCGCTATCGAGAAAGCTCTCGATTGGGATTGAGTCGGCGTAGTCGCCGGCGACATAGGAAATCGTGTTGACCCAGACGCTCTTGCCGTTGCGGCCTTTGCCATAGTGGAACGTGATCTTTTGCTCGCTCGTGTCGCCGGTCAGGGAAAGCCCCGCCCATTGATCGAGAAAGCGCTGCACGTCGCGGCCGCCCGCCTCATCCGGCGGCTGCACCTCGTCCATGAACAGATCGAAGCGCGGGCACGTCGCCGCCGGGTCATAGGCGACCGGCGAAATCTTCGTGATGTAATCGGCCGGATCGTGCGGATGGAGCTCGACATAAGGCCCGTCGTCGCGCTTTGCGACCTGCAGCGTGCCATTCGCGACGCTGATTTTCATTTTGTCCGCGTCGAGCTCGTCGACGGCGATCGCGAGCATGGCGGCCGCGCGTTTTGAGATCGACCCCATGCGGTTCGCCGATTCCGAGACGCGGCCCCAAGCCTTGATCTTGTCGGAATACAAGACTTCCTTGCCGCGCGCGTCCTTGACGAGGAAATCCTCAGGCGCATCGCGCAAGGCTTTCGCCTCGTCCTGGATTGCGCGCACGGTCGCATGTTCGCGGAGCTTGACGATCTCTTCCGATCCGCCGTGCGCCCAACGCTTGCCGTCCCAAGAGAGCCAGCCGATGTCCGGGCAATAGCGCAGCCCGCTTCCATGGCGCTCCGCGAAGCGCTCGGCATTGCCGAGATCGGTCAAGGGGAAATGCGCAAGGCGGCGGTCAATATCCGCGGGGTGTTCGCCGCCGCTTTTTCCTCCGCCGGAAGCGGACGTTTCGCGCGATCCTCCCGCCCGGGAGGATGCCTCTTCCCCGCTCCGCGGGCGGGCGGCGATCGAGGCTTTCCCAGGAAATGCGAGGACCTCCCCGCTTTCGATGATCGGCGTGATATCGTCGGAAGAGGTCAAGCGGCCGCCCCGCCGCTTTTCATGGCGAGCCACATATCGTTGAAGTCGGCGCCGGGCTTCGCCATTGAGAGCCGGATCATCAGATGCGGGTGTGCGCGCGAAAACCGCTTGCCCGCCCGCTCGAGCGCGAGGCGCGTGAACACAGGCTCGCTGTCGCCGTCGCCCAAAAGCCAAAGATCCTCGACGCTTTCGGCGATCGGGATCAAGGGGAAATCGGGATCATCCTTCGGCTCGCTGTTTGGCACGAAGACGGGCCGCACGCGCCCGAGCCTATCGGTCTGCGTCCTGGTCGGATGCCGGACCCGCGCGACGGCTTTGCCAGCCAGATTGCCGAGGTCTATCGAGGTCCTAAACTCCGCGCCCTGCAACAGCTTGGATCGGGACGCCTTCAGTGCGCAAAAGACCGAAAGAACGGTCTCGATTCCCTCGCCGAGGAAAAGCCGCCGCACGCCCGCCCGATCGCCGGGAAAGTCACTATCAAACCCACCTTTGACCAATAGGATCGATCCACCCTTGACCGATCCTCGCGTCTTTTTCGCCGGCAGGATTTCGCCTGTCTCGGGATGGACGATCAGCGCCTTGCCTTTCGGCTGATCGAGGTCGATCCATAGCCGCTGCACGCCGGAAAACTTGCCATTTGCGCCTTCGATGGCCGCCAGGATCGCCGCGCCCGAGTGGATGATCTTTCCGCCCTGATCTTTCGGGCGATCCCATAAAGGCGCCGCCGGATGAAACCGCAGCCGCGCGCCAGGCGGAGCCTCGACGCCGCGCAAGCTCAAATAGGCTTCCGCCGGCGTGCCGGCGATCGGCGCGGCCGCCGTCCAAAGCTGCCACGCTGCCCGGCGCTCGCGCTCGCGAAATCGCCGCGCCGAATCGGCGTCATCCTGTTCACGGCGATGGCGATCGGCTCGCGCCATGTCGACGGCGTATTCGCGCATGCGCCGCGCGTCATCGCTTTCGGTCGATCCGCGGCCGGGCGGAGGCTCGCCAAGAATGGTCTCCACCGCGACGAGAAAGTTGGACCCGTCCAGATATTCCGCGAGCGCGATGGCGTCGCCGCCCATCCCCGAGGCGCGGCAATGCCAGACATCCTTTCGAAGATTGACCGCAAAGCGATCAGCGCCGCCACAACGAGGGCAAGGCACGCCGGCGTCGCCAAGCATCGCGCGCGACCAAAGCCCGCGCCGCTCCAACTCGCCGCGCACTGTGAAGGCTCTAGCGCGTGAGAGCCAATCCTCGAAAGCCGGGTCGTGCGCGCGCATGGCTGTTGATCGCGAGCGCTCGATTTCGACTGACAAGTCAGACGGCCTTTGCGTCGCCGCCCGTTTGACGCAAATTCAGAAACCTAGCGATTTCAGGCGCGCTAAAAATCGTCCGGTGACCGATCCGGATTGGTCTCAACTCGCCTTTGTTAACAAGAGTGTAGAGTGTGTTGCGCCCGATAGATAAAAGCTTGAGCGTCTCACCAACGCTGTATGTCGGATTTTTGAGGCCATAGTCCTCCGCGGTCATCTTTGGCTCCTTCCATTATTAAACAATATACATGCATTGTGTATTAAGCACATAAAAACCTCATCCTTGTTTCGGCTCAACCAAAGGTGTTAAGGCAGCGCTCAGGTTCAATACAATGGACCATTGCTTTGCAATAACGTTTACAGGGAATTCAACGGATACCTTTCCCCACTCCTCAATATCTTTCATTTCACCATTAATCATTACCGGCCATATTTCTGGTTTTTTCAATTCATCTAAGGAATTAGCCTGTAGTAGACTTGCCCAGCCGATTTTACCGTGATCATCAATAAAAAGCACGACTACCTCGTACTTTCCCAGCAAAGCGCGGCCAACTGGCGTCATATTCATGTATTTTGACCAACCGCAGGGCGGCTCTTCTTGCGCATCATGTACCCCGCGAAACCAATCAATAAAATCCTTTATATCTGCAAATGGGATATGAGTTTTCTTCAGAGCCGACGCCAACAAAGCCCAAGTTCGCTCTCCATACATGGGCGCAGACGCTGGGAATTCTCTGAAGTGCCCCCGCCCCTTTCTGCGCGTCACGGGATTTGGACGCAGAATGCCCATATCGCACCAAAACTGAAGAGTGCGCACGGATTCGCCAGTATCTTCGACGAGATCGCCAATCCCAACGATTTCCTTCACGCGCATCCCCAAAATTTATCTCTCTAAACAGCTATAAACAATAAACAGTCTTTGTGTCAACTCGCGATGTCGCCGTTAATCACACGCGATCTCACCTACGATCATCACGCCGTTCCATCCCCTCACAAAACGCCGCCCATTCCTCCATGAGCGCCCGGCGCTTTTCGAGCGCGTCGCCGCGCCGGTAGGCTTGCTCTGCTTTGTCGCCAATGACGTGCGCGAGCGCCGCCTCGGCGAGCTCGCGCGGAAAGTGCGTTTCTTCGCCGGCCCAGTCGCGGAAGGCGGAGCGGAAGCCATGGACGGTCACGCCTTCGACCTTCATGCGTCGAAGCGTCATTTCCATCGCCATGTTGGAGAGCGGCTTCCCGCGTCTCTGACCCGCAAAGACGAATTCACCCATTCGCGCTTCGGAGAGCTTTTCAATAATCGTCAGAGCTTGGCTCGGCAGCGGAACCCGATGCTCTCGCGCGGCTTTCATCCGAGCGGCCGGAACGGTCCATATCTTGGCGTCGACGTCGATTTCGGACCATCGGGCGCCGAGCACTTCTCCGCTGCGCGCCGCCGTCAGAATCGCAAATTCAAGGGCGAGCGCCCCCATGCCTTCTGTTTCGCGAAGCCGCGTCAAAAAGGTCGGCAAATCGCGATAGGGCATTGCCGCATGATGGCCGCGCGAGAGCTTCGCAGGACGAGGCAACATCATTTCGAGGTGTCCCGTCCAACGAGCGGGATTTGGCGCTCGATCGTCGATCTGACCCGCAACGCGGGCCGAATCGATCACGGCCTCTATTCGTCCGCGAAGGCGCGAGGCGGTCTCGGGCTTGGTCCGCCAAATCGGTTGAAGGGCCTTGAGAATGTCTTGCGTCGATACGTCCGCGACGGCGATCGGCCGCAAGGTCGCAGCATACCGCTGCAACGTCATCTTCCATTGCGCCCGGTGCTTTTCATTGCGCCAGCCGCTCTCTTTCGAGGCGACAAAAGTATCGGCGCACTCGCCAAAGGTGAGGCGCGCGGCGTTCGCGCGCCGTTCGGCTGCTCGCGCGTCGAGCGGATCAATTCCTTTGACAAGAGATTCACGCATTCTGCCGGCGAGCTCGCGCGCCTGCGCCAAGGACACAATATCCCGCGAACCAAGCCCAGCTTCGCGCTGGCGTCCACCGCGCGCCCACATAAAAACCCAGCTGGCGGCGCCCGAGGCGTCGACGCGAAGATAGAGATTTCCGCCGTCCGCGTGGCGGCCTGGCTTCGTCACGCTCGCGCAGAACCGCGCGGTGAGCCGATGGAGCTTCGCCACAAGAGCCTCGCCGTTCTTTCCTAGTGCTTTCCTAGTTCAGAACGGCGCTTCAGGCAAATTGTGAGAAACATGAACAAACGAGAAATCCGTCAATGCATTGATTTTTTGGGAGAAAATGACGTTGACAAATGCCGGCAAACAGGGCTCTGGCGGAGAGGGAGGGATTCGAACCCCCGATAGGCTTGCGCCTATGCCGCATTTCGAGTGCGGTGCATTCGACCACTCTGCCACCTCTCCGCAAACCGCGACGGACAGGACAGGCCGCGGATGGTCTGCGGCGCAGATAGCATGGCGATGGCGCCCTTACAAGCGCGCCGCCCTCGCGGACGCTTCAATCGGCGGCTTCACACAACCGCTTCGTTTGGCGCGGGAGCGGCCTCCGCCTTCTGGCTATCGGGATGCGGCATCGAAATGATGTTGTAGCCCGAATCGACATAGTGGATCTCGCCGGTGACGCCGCTCGAGAGATCCGACAGGAGATAAAGCGCCGAACCGCCGACATCGTCGATGGTCACGGTGCGGCGCAGCGGCGCATGCGCCTTCTGAAAGTTGAACATGAAGCGCGCATCGGCGATTCCGGCCCCCGCCAAGGTGCGGACCGGGCCGGCGGATATGGCGTTGACGCGAATGCCTTGCGGGCCGAAATCGGCGGCGAGATAGCGGACGCTCGCCTCCAGCGCCGCCTTGGCGATGCCCATGACATTATAATTCGGCATGACGCGCGTCGCGCCGCCAAAGGTCAGGGTCACCATCGAGCCGCCATTTGGCATGAGCGCCGCCGCGCGCTTGGCGATCTCGGTGAAGGAGAAGGCCGAGATCGTCATCGTGCGCAGAAAGTTTTCCCGCGTCGTATCGGCGTAGCGCCCCTTCAGCTCCGCCTTGTCGGAAAAGGCGATGCAATGGACGACGAAATCAAGGCCGCCCCAGGCCTTTTCGAGCGCGGCGAAGGTTGCGTCGATCGAGGCGAGATCCTCGACGTCGCAAGGCAGGACCAAGCTCGAGCCAAGTTTATTGGCGAGCGGCTTGACCCGCTTGCCGAGCGCCTCGCCCTGATAGGTGAAGGCGAGTTCGGCGCCCTGGCCGGCAAGGGCCTTGGCGATGCCGAAGGCGATCGAATGATCGTTGGCGACCCCCATGACGAGGCCGCGCTTGCCCGCCATCAGCGAACCGTGGCCGGAACTCTGTGACTCCGACTCAGGCGTCGACATGTTTCAAGACGATGCTGGCGTTGGTGCCGCCAAAGCCGAAGGAATTCGACAGGACCGCGCGCAATTGAACGTCGTCGCGGCGCTTGCGGACGATGTCCATATCCGCGAAAGCGGGGTCGAGCTCCTCGATATTTGCACTTTCGCAGATGAAGCCGCTTTGCATCATCAACAGCGAATAGATTGCTTCCTGAACCCCGGTCGCGCCGAGCGAATGGCCGGTCAGGGACTTGGTCCCAGCAATCGGCGGGCAGTTTTCGCCCGAACCGAACACCGTGCGGATCGCTTCGATCTCTTTCAAATCGCCGATTCCGGTCGAGGTCGCGTGCGGATTTATGTAATCGATCGGGGCCTTCACGTTTTCGAGCGCCATGCGCATGCAGCGCACCGCGCCTTCGCCGGATGGCGCGACCATGTCGTAGCCATCCGAAGTCAGCCCGTAGCCGGCGATCTCGGCGTAAATCTTGGCGCCGCGCGCCTTGGCGCGCTCCAATTCCTCCAGCACCAGCACCCCGGCTCCGCCGGCGATCACGAAACCGTCCCGGTTCTTGTCATAGGCGCGGGAGGCGACCGAGGGACGATCATTGTAGGATGAGGACATGGCGCCCATGGCATCGAACAGGGCCGACATGGTCCAATCAAGTTCCTCGCAGCCGCCGGCGAACATCATGTCCTGCTTGCCATATTGGATCATCTCATAGGCGTTGCCGATGCAATGATTCGAAGTCGCACAGGCCGAAGAGATCGAATAATTGACGCCCTTGATCTTGAACCAGGTGGCGAGCGTCGCCGAAGAGGTCGAGGACATGGCTTTCGGGACCGCGAAAGGCCCGATCTTCTTCGGTCCCTTGGTGCGCGCGATATCCGCCGCCTCGACCAGAGTGCGCGTCGAGGGACCGCCGGAGCCCATGATGATGCCGGCGCGCTCATCCGAAATATCCGCGGCCGAGAGGCCGGCGTCCTGGATCGCCTGATCCATGGCGACGTGGCACCACGCGGTGCCCCCGGCATGAAAGCGCATGGCGCGGCGATCGATCATGCCCTCGGGATCGAGGGTCGGGGCGCCGTGAATCTGACTGCGAAAGCCAAGTTCGACATATTTATCGGCCTTGACGATGCCGGACTTTGCCTCCCGCAAGGAGGCGACGACCTCCTGTGTGTTGTTTCCGATTGAGGAAACAATGCCCATTCCGGTGACGACAACCCGTCTCATGCCACTCTCCCGCTCACGTCGCGGCGCCTGAGCGCAGACCCGCGGGAGCCTTGCTTGGAGCGCTTTCGGATTCGACGGAATGAGAAAGCAGCTCTAAATCTTTATTTTATCGCATTTTCTGAACGCGTACTGCGCCCGCCTCGCTTGAAAATGCTCTAAGGCCGAAATTTCTTGAGGTTCAGGCCGCGCCTTGAAACAGGCCGACCTTCAAATCCTTGGCCTCATATATGCGCGCTCCGTCGGCTTCCAACCACCCGTCGGCGATTCCGAGCACGAGCTTGGTCTTGAAGACACGCTTCAAATCGACCCCATAAATGATCCGCTTGACGGTGGGCAACACCTGATCGGAAAATTTCACCTCGCCGACGCCAAGCGCCCGGCCGCGACCAGGCAAGCCCAGCCAGCCGAGATAAAAGCCGAGAAGCTGCCATAGCGCGTCCACCCCGAGGCATCCTGGCATCACCGGATCCCCCTTAAAATGGCAGCCGAAGAACCAAAGGTCTGGTTTGATTGCGAACTCGGCCAAAATCAAGCCCTTGCCATGGGCGCCGCCGGTTTCCAGAATTTCCGAGATGCGATCGAACATCAGCAATGGCGGCAAGGGCAGTTGCGCATTCCCAGGTCCAAACAATTCGCCGCGCCCGCAGGCGATAAGGTCCTCGTAATCGAAATTGGCGCGACGCTCACTCATGCTCGTTTCACTCTCCGGTCCCCGCGCTGCAGCCAGACGGCATTATCCGGCGAAGTTCGCGGCCTTCTAACACACCGAGCGGCGCGCCGAAAGTGCAACAAAAGGATCATTTTTCGCCAAGGGCATGCAACTGACGCGGGAATTTTCGAGGGCATCGTCCCCGATCGCGCCCTGGCGTCACACGCAGGTCATCGCGCCAAGCTAGAGCATCCGCGCGGCAAAGGACTCGGCTCAGCTCGACCGAAGACGCCATAACCATCTGACGTTAAACGTATTTTTGGCAAGGCGGCTTTCAGCCCCAGGCTCGCGACCAAAGCCGCTGCGGCTCATTCATCAACCAGAGGACTTCGCATGAAACCGAAGGTGCGACACCTTTATATGGCGGCAATGCTGATGCTGACCACCCTCTCTCCGCAAATGGGAAAGGCCGATGCAATCGAAGACAGCGCCACCGCCAACCGTGGGCGCAACAGCCTCAATGTCCAGGTCGGGCCGCGCCCCTATTATCTCGTCGATCAGCTGAAGGACAGCGCTCTGAAAACGCGCCTCAAAGCCTGTTCGGAACAGACCCTGCGGCGGAGCAATTTCTCGATTTCGCACCGCGGCGCCCCGCTGCAGTTCCCCGAACATACCAGAGAATCCTACGAAGCGGCCGCCCGCATGGGCGCCGGGATCATCGAATGCGATGTGACCTTCACTAAGGACCGCGAACTCGTATGTCGGCACGACCAGTGCGACTTGCACACGACCACGAATATTCTGACGATCCCGGCCCTCGCGGCCAAGTGCTCCGTGCCCTTCTCGCCGGCGTCGGGTGGCCAATCGGCGACCGCGACTTGCTGCACCAGCGATCTCACCCTTGCCGAATTCAAGACGCTGAAAGGCAAGATGGATGGCTCCAATCCGAAAGCCACGACGGTTGAGGAATATCAGAAGGGCACTCCCGACTGGCGCACCGAGGCCTATGACGCGACCGGAACGCTCATGACGCTTAAGGAACATATCGCGCTCCTGAAGAAGTTTGGCGTCGGCCATACCCCCGAGCTCAAGGAAGCGCGGGTCCCAATGCCCTACCAAGGGACCTATACGCAGGAAATGTATGCCCAGCAGATGATCGACACTTATAAGGCCGCCGGCGTCTCGCCAAGCCTTGTATGGCCGCAGTCTTTCAACTTGGCCGATATTCTCTATTGGATCAAGAAAGAGCCGGCTTTCGGCAAGCAGGCCGTCGCGCTCTCCGCCGTCGATGTGCCGAACGACGTTCCGGCGGCGATCGCGGCCCTGCCAGGCATGCGCGCGAAAGGCGTCAACATCATCGCGCCGCCGATCTGGGCCCTCGTCGCCCTCGACTCCCAGGGCAAGATCGTCCCATCCGAATATGCGCTGACGGCGAAGCGGCTCGGCTTCGACATCATCACCTGGTCCCTCGAGCGCTCCGGCACGCTCACCGACGGCGGCGGCTATTATTTCCAAAGCGTGACGAATGCGATCAAGGGCCCCGGCGATTACTATAATGTGCTGGATGTCCTCACGCAGCGCGTCGGCATCATCGGGATCTTCTCGGATTGGCCGGGCACCGTGACCTATTACGCCAATTGCGTCGGCAAGAAATAGGCGGGAGCTTGGGGACCTGCGGAGGCGCGCCGTCTTTCGGACAGGCCTCCGATAGGTCTGAAAACGTCCTCCGCCCACCGGAGGCGGCTTGTGTGTTAGCTCGAGCCAGCCTTCGGCGGCGCTAAAGCGCGCTTGTCGACGGGAGACTATTGCCCAGGGGCCAATATTCCCCATATTGTTCTTTGGAAATAGTCTTCCATTTCATGGCAGGATCCAAACAATGGCGTTTCGCCGCAAGACCTTGATTTTAACTCTGGCCGGGATGTTGGCGTTCGGATTGAGCGCGGACGCCTTCGCCCGCGCGGGGAGCGGCGGCTCGTCCGGCAGCCGCGGCAGCCGCACATTCAGCGCGCCGCCCGCCACGACGACAGCCCCGAGAGGCGCGGCGCCTATGGAGCGTTCGATGACCTCGCCCAGTCAGGGCTTTTCGCGCCCTGGGGCGACGGCGCCTGGCGGTGGGTTCTTTTCCGGCGGCTTTGGCCGAGGCCTTCTCGGCGGCCTCGTCGGGGCCGGACTCTTCGGCATGCTGTTCGGCAATGGGATGTTCGGCGGCCTAGGCGGCGGCATGTCGATCCTTGGCCTCATTCTTCAGATCGGCCTGCTGTTTTTGCTGTTCAAGCTCGTCATGGGCTTCATTCGCAGCCGGCGGGCGGCCGTCCCTGGCGGCGGCTCAGCGCATTCTTTCGCCCAAAGCGGGACGGGCGGCGGTTTTGGCGGCCTGGGCGGATTAGGCTCGGGACTTGGCGGCTTGGGCTCTGGACTAAGCGGCGCAGCTTCCGGAGTTGGCGGCGGCGCAGCGCGCAAGCTCGACGTCGGTCAGGCCGATTTCAATATGTTCGAACAGCGGCTAGCGTCGATCGAGCAAGCCTATGGCGCAGAGGATCTCAACGCCCTGCGCTCCTTGGCGAGCCCGGAAATGGCGTCCTATTTCGCCGAGGAAATCGCCGCCAACGCAAAGAAGGGCGTCGTCAACAAGCTGTCCGACGTGACCTTCCTGCAAGGCGACTTGTCCGAGGCCTGGCGCGAGGACAACGGCGAATACGCCAGCGTCGCCATCCGGTTTTCGTTGATCGACACGATGGTCGATCGCGCCACCGGCAAGATCGTATCGGGCGATCCTTCAACGCCGCAGCAAGCGACCGAGCTTTGGACCTTCGCCCGGCGGCCGGGCGGCGCGCCCAGCGATTGGAAATTATCGGCGATCCAGCAGGCTTGACTGGCGGGCGGAGAGCATTTTTTCCGCCCCTTTTGTCTCCTTCACCACAGGGCCTCGCCTTTCTCGTGGGGTTGCAGAATGCCACAGTAACCGGCATATGCGACGCGCGACCGCGGCGAATCTTCGCATTCGAAGCTGGTATTGTGCGCGAGATCATTGCTCCCATCCCGGCCACCCTGGTGGCCGGCGGCGCTCCTTGCTGCCGAGCGCACAATGGTCGCCTCGGTGGCGGTTTCGATGTGCGTCGCCTCTTCGATCGCCTCCTTGATCTCGGCTTCCAACGCGCGGCGGCGCGCCGTGGCGATCATTTCGCTCGTTGCCTCCTTCAGCGATTTGCGCGAAATGCCGACGGCGTCGGCATACGCCGGATCGTCACAGTTTTCATGCAGGATTTTCGATCGGAGCGGCAAGGCTGCGCGCGCATAGCCGGCGCCCCGAGAAAACATCCAAACACTGTCATATCTCGCGCCGGTAGGTTGCAATGGCGATGACGCCGGCAAGGCCAAGAATCGCCGTGTCGAGGTCTGGATCGAGAAGAAAAATCGCTCGGTTGAAGGAGCGTGTCCAGGCGTGAACATCTTGCTTCGCGTTGCCGCTCCCCAAACGAAATTTTCAGTGGCCGAGCGACATTTCATATAGCGCGAGGCGCAAATCTTCGGGGACACATTCATCCGCAAAGCAATCGCAATGCCTGTTTTGAATTAAACCCGTGCGTTGGCGCATGCGAGGCGGTCTAGGTTTTGTTGCATTTTCTTATATGCGAACTGGCATTCACTTCGCTTGAAAATGCTCTCATTGTAACGGATCGCCCGCCAAGCACCGCACTCAGGGCAAGAGCGGCGCCGCATTTGATCGACTTGGGTTCCGGGCGATCTGGGGCCTGCGTCTGTTCGGGAACAGACTTGCCTTCGGCCAATGTCAAACCGAAGGAGGAGGCTTTGGATCGGTCGGGATCCGCTTACTTCAATTGCAGAAACCGTCGCTTATATTTCGCCGCTGCGGCGATCGCGGTCTCGGGCCCGGCCGTATCCGGCGCCGGCTGGAAGCCATTGCCGTCTAGGATGAAACTGAAATCGGTGCCGCCGAGCTGAGCGTTGGCGTGGCAGCCCTGGCAACCGCCCATATTAAAGGCATGCACCATGGCGGGCCGCTCAGAGAACAAATGCGTGTTCTTGAAATTGGGAAGGACGCCGCCAGCCGGGAAGTCGGTCGACGCGCCGCCGGAAAGACGGCCGGAGAAGTTCTGCAGCGTGAAATCGGTTTCGACCACACCGTTGGCCTGGAAGAATGTCGCTGCATTGTGTCGCCCGTTCGGATTCGAGGGGGGATCGATCTCCGACTTGTCGAATGGAAAGGCCTGCACGTTGACGAGCTTGTAATAGCGCCAGGGAGAGTTCGCCACATGATTGGCTGTTTCATAAGCCGCGATCGCGAGATGCGCCGTGGCATTGGCGTCAACGATGACCGGGGGAATCGCATGATAGCGCTGCTTGACGCAGATATCGCCGCCGGTAGGAAGCGAAACATTGCCGGGGATGTCATGAAAGAACAATCGCTTGCCGGTATCCCCGCAATAGGTCCCGCCAACCACCGACACGTGCGGAAAGGTCGGTGAATCCGTATACGTGAGTTCCGGCTCGGTGGGCGCTCCGGGCTGCGGATTGATGATCCTGCCGTCGGCGTCCTCGACCGGCTTTCCATCGGGGGCGAGAATGTTGTCGGCCTGCTCGAAAGTCGCGAACACGAAGGCCGGCGCGGTTGGCGTCTTGTGGATGATGTGAAGGGCGAGGAGCGCCCATTGCGCCTCGAAGTAGCAAGGCAGGTTATTATTTGTTTCGTAGAAACGCACGGTCGTGGTGTGGTAGCGGCTTGCGTCCTCTCCGGGCGCGAGCGGCCGCCACGCTGATTTGACCTCGATGGTTCCATGCGGGAAAAAAACCACCGGTTGGACTGGAGGCCGATTGCTGGCAACGGCGGTCTTGAAATTCTGCTCGGCGAGCGCAAGACTTGGCGAGTGGTACCAGTAATCGCGCTGCAGCACGTAGATATACTGCGCGCGGTTGCCCTTGGCCATGAAGCGAATCAGCTGCGGCGCGCTATTGGGACCTGGCGCGTTCGCCGGCAGAACGCCGGCATACATCTGGTCGAGCCCGATCTGCGTGGTCTCGTCGAGATTGACAAAGGCCGGCTGTGCGACCGGCGTCTGGCCGGGACAGGCCGCGACGCTGCCGTCGACGGAGCCCACTTCCGCCGGCACATAGAAATAGGCGGGCGGCGCGTCATAGCCAAAGGACGGCAGCCGGGCGTTGAACCCCTGCGGAGCCGGAAAGCGGGCGGAGATATTGTCCGGTTCGCGCGCCGGGAATATCTCGACCTTATGGCGCATCGTCTCCCACACCAGCGGCGGACCGCCAGCCACGGCGTTTTGTCCAAACGGCAGCTTCGTGTCCGGCGTCTCGCGAACGCCTCGAAGGGCGGGCCAGTTCAGTGCGAAGAATTCTCGCCAGGCGAAGGCGGCCGCCGTCGCGATATCTGCATTCTGGGCCCCGCCAGGAACATCGGCTGGAACGGTCGGGGCGATTGCAAACGGCGAGGTTGGCCTGGGCGGCCGAGTCTGAGCTATTGCGTCCGCGTGGATGCCCCCCAACGTCAGCGCGCCGAAAGCCGCGGCGGCGAGCGCCACGCGGGGGCGGCAACACATGGTTGACGTCGCGGTCATTGCAGGTCTCCTTCAGCATGATTTGGAATCGTGATCATCGGGCGCCATCTCAGTGGCCGCGGGAGGCCGACCGTTGTCGACGGGCTTGAGCCTGAGCTTTTTAAGAACATCTGTCAAATAAACATTATTCAAATAAATCACTAACGGTGAGTGAGCGTTTGTTCCAGAAGCGCTCCGCGAGGTTAGAGCATTTTCGAGCGAAATGGATGCCGGTTCGCGTTAAGAAAATGCTCTAGATGGAAACATCCAAGAGCATGAAACGTGATCTATTGGTGAGAAGAGAGCGGGATTTGACGCGAAAAACCGGATTTCCACCTTTTCGCATCCCGCTTTAGAAATTCGGCGAGCCAAGCCGCCATCTGGCGATTTGCGTCGGCGTGAGGATGCGCAAAGCATCGGGGGCGCCGTGTTCCGCATTTCGGACGAGGGCGGGATTGATGCCCATGGTCGAGCTATAGCGCTGCAGGACGCCTGCCATTCTTCCGTCATCGTATCGACGCCGGCGCTCGCTCGCCGAAGCGGCGCCGTCACCCCCCGAAGCATAGGCGAACATGCGGTGGAGCCCGACCTTGCTTTGGGGCGGGATGACGCGTTTTTCCGCGCCCATCAAAGCGAAAACACAAGCTGAAAAACAGCGCCCGCCGGTAAAATGCGTCAGACCATCATCGACATGCGGTTCGGCGCGCGCCACAACGGCAGCAATGCCGGCGCGGCGGAAGATTTTCCCCAACTCCATCGCGGCGACGACTTTGCCGCCCGGCGAATTGAGGAACACGATCGCATGTACATTGCCGTCGTCCCGGTGGCCGCCAAGAAAATCAAAAAAGGCATCCGGCGTCGCATCGACGATTTCCCCTCCCGCGGCGATCACCTTCGGGCACGCCCCGCCGCATTTGTGGGGATTGCCGATCGCCGCCAAATAGAAGGTCATGGCCTCTTCCGCCGCCGCCCCCCCTGCCAAGGCGAGCAGATAGAAGATGGTCAAGCAAGCCATTGCGCGGGGGGAGCGGCCGCGCGGGAGCCCCGCCAGCAGGGAAAATCGGCGCGTCATCGGACCTCTGCGGCGCATGAAAGGGAAGAGCCCGCCAACTCGACCGGCAAGCTCCCATGCCATCGCTTTGGCAAAGATAATGGCGATGATAAGGCCGCCGCCGCAGCGAGCGCTTGCTTCGGAGCGGTCCCGAAATCAGGCCAGATGGGTGTTCGAGTCCATGATGTCCAAGCCAGCATCACGCCGCATTCCGTCTCGTGCGATTTCGCTCCCAAGCGCATATTCCGAGCATGCGCTTTATGTTCCAGCTTTAACGCATGATATGCGACAAAGCGAAACCGAAGCCTTTTTCAGGTCTCCATGTCGCATGAAAAACGCTCGCGTCTGGAATTGACCATGAGCCGCGCTGCAAGAGCATGGAGCTGGCTTCGCGCCAGAATCCACACCCGCGAGGCGGAGTTGCGCCTCAGCGTCAGGGTCACGGTCGCCGCCCTGGCCACTTATGCGCTATCGGAATTTTTGCATGTTCCCCAGGTGTTGTGGACCGTTCTGACCGCCGTCCTCGTGACGCAGCTCAGCGTCGGCAGGTCGGTAAAGGCGGCGATCGACTATTTCATCGGCACGCTCGGGGGCGCCATTTACAGTGGCGCGGTCGCCGCTGTGACCCCCCATTCATCAGAGGTCGGGGTGTTTGTGGTCCTCGCGGTCGCGATTGCGCCGCTCGCCTTCCTGGCCACGATCAATCCCAGTTTTCGAGTTGCTCCCTTCACCGCCGTCATGGTGCTTTTGGCCCCCGCGATCACCCATGTGGGCTCAGTCGAATCGGCCTTTTATCGGATTCTTGAAGTCGCGCTGGGCGGCATGACGGCCCTCGTTGTCTCGTTTCTGGTGTTGCCGGCGCGGGCGCATGGTTTGGCGATCGACGCCGCGGCGCGCATGCTTGATTTCGCGGCCTGGGCTCTTCCCAAGCTGCTCGCCGGCTTCACGGAAAGGCTGGAGGCGTCCTCGATTCGCGCCATCCAGGTCAGCCTCAGCCAGGCCTTCGCGCAGTTGAACGAGGTTGGCGAAGAGGCGCGGCGCGAGCGGCTGACCTACCTCGCCGACCAGCCGGACCTTAGTCCGTTGCTGCGCATAGTGTTGCGTCTGCGGCACGACCTTATCATGATTGGACGCGGCGCGAGCGCGCCGCTTCCAGAACCGTTCCAGGCGCGGCTTGCGGCGCCGCTGGCCCGGGTGGGCAATGCCGCGGCCGAGTATTTGCGTG
Source organism: Methylocapsa aurea (assembly GCF_000746085.1). Lineage (GTDB taxonomy): Bacteria > Pseudomonadota > Alphaproteobacteria > Rhizobiales > Beijerinckiaceae > Methylocapsa > Methylocapsa aurea. The sequence goes on from NZ_JQKO01000022.1 coordinate 40,018, forward strand.
CGAGCGCCGCCGCGCTCATTGCCCGCGAGGAGGCGGCGCCGCTAGCCGGGTTCGACTCCGCCATCGATAGCTACGAAGACGCGATCGCATCGCTTCGCCGCGAACGCCTTACCAAAGATTTGCCGAGCGAGGCCGTGGAGCATATTTTCGGGCTCGGCTTCGCTCTGGACCAGCTGCGCCAGAATCTTGCGGAGCTCGAGCAATGCGTCACGGATTGCGCCCGCGCGTCCGGAGAGAGGCAGAGGCTTTGAAGGCAAGCTGACCGCAGCTATTCCGGCGCCGGAACCTTCTCCTGCGATGGCCCGAGCGGAGGCCAGCCGATCGGTTTTGGATGCGCCGGCGCAAGCGAGCCGCTCCGCGCGTAGCCGTTGATGCGATAAATGAGCGACGACCCAATCCAGGCGATGAGAAAAATCCCGGCCACGACGAATCCGAATTGCGCAAGGTTTTGAGTGAGGCCGTCGAGCGCCCGCCAGAATCCGCCCTCAAAGCCAAGGCGATCCGAAATCAGCGCCAAGACCTCGACGCCGCCGATGAGAAAGGCGACCGCCGCGGACGCTGCGGTAATGGTGAGATTGTACCAAAGCTTGCGGATCGGGTCGACGAAGGCCCAGCCATAGGCGCCGACCATCAGCGCGCTATCCGCCGTGTCGACGAGCGCCATGCCGGCGGTGAAGAGGGCGGGAAAAACCAGCGTGTCCAACGCCGACATATCCCGCGCCGCCGCGGCGGCGGAAATGCTGAGGAGGCCGATTTCGGTCGCCGTGTCGAATCCAAGGCCAAACAAGAAGCCGAGCGGATACATGTGCCAGCTCTTCCTCACCGCGCCGAAGATCGGGCGAAACAAGCGGGCGAGGAAGCCGCGCCCAGCTAACAAGATATTGAGGCTCTCGGGATCGAGTTCCTCGCCGCGCGAGACAAGGCGGAAGCTTTTCCAAACGCCGCGCAATATAACCAGATTGGCGACCCCGACGATCAATAGAAAGCCGGCGGAGACCGAGGCCCCAATAAGGGAGCCAACCGATTTGAATGCGCTCAATTCGTCCTTCATCGCCGCCGCGCTCGCGGCGAGGACGAAAGAGGCGAGGATCACCACGGTCGAATGGCCAAGCGAGAAATATAGGCCCGCGCCGACCGGACGATGGCCTTCGTGCATCAGCTTGCGCACGACATTGTCGATGGCCGCGATGTGATCGGCATCGACCGCGTGGCGCAGACCGAAGACGAAAGCGAGCAGCGCCGTCGCCATGATCGCTGGCCGCTCGGCAAATAGCGCATAGGCCCACAACCAAGCGCAGATATTGGCGCCGACAAGCGCGACGAACAAGCCGACTGTTCCCGCCCGTGGCGCCCCGATCGACGTCGGCGGCGCCATCAGCGATCGCTTAGCAAAACGGGAGCTTCTCGCTCGGCGCGAGACCTCCACGGCATTACATGAACCGTATTTTCAAATAGCGGATCAGATCCCGTAGATTCATGGCGATCAAGCCGATCACCAGCGCCAAGAGAATCAACCCGAAAATCGCCCAACCACTCATGACACGCTCCGTTTGCTCACTGGCGCCCGCAAGGCGCCGATGCGTCAGGGAACCCGTTCTGCTTCGAGCAGCTTTCCAATCACATCCTCAACCATGGCGACGCCTATGTCCACCGCCGCGGCGACCGGCGGACTTAGTTCCAGAAGCCCTTCACCCGCAAACCCCTCTTCCTCGCCGCCAAAACGCAACGGCTCGCAGCCGATGAGGAAAACCCGGCGGCAGCCGGAGCCCATGGCGGCGGCCAAGCGAAGCACCTTCGCCGGGTCGAGGTCGTGCGGCGACATCAAGAGATCCTCAGGCGCAGGATCTCCGGCGAGCCGCTCCGGCTCGATAAGATAAACCGAGCCGGGCCGCCCGCCGCGCCGGACCGCGTCAACGAGCACCACATAGGCGTAGTCTTCTAGCAGCGCATAGGTCAGGTCCACGCCGCGAATTCCATAATCGACCACGCTCACGCCCGCCGGAAGCCGGCGTCGCGCCAGCGCTTGCGCGACAGCGGCGCCGAACCCATCGTCGCCCAGGAAGATATTGCCGACGCAGGCGACCAGAATCCGGCTCATGTCCGGCGCCCCGCGGCGAAACTCTCGACCTCCTCGGGCGCGAAGAAGAATCGGTGGCCGGGATAGCGACCCAGCCCAAGGTCCCGGCCGGGATCGTCAAGGAGCGTCACCGCCACATGAACCCGATCTTCGAAATCGGTCTCGATGGCTTCAATGACGGCGGCCTTATCCTTCAAGGCGAGATCCATGATGTCGCAGCCAGCCTTCGGGCGCAGCCGCACCCAATCGCCAACGCTCAGCCGGACGCCATCGATCGAATGCGCGGCGGACGGCGGCATCGCTTTGAGAGCGCCCAAGCGCGGCTCCCGAAGCGCGCCATGAAGTTTGGCGAGTTCTTCGGGACCAAGCGCCTGCGTCCGCTCCAGCAACGCGCGCGCCCTTTCGTCAGCGCCCGCCATTTCGCGCTTTTCCGCATCCGTCATGGCGAGAATGCGCAAGATGAGTATTTCATCGATCTCGGTGGCGTCGAACAGATCGCCCGGGCTCTCCGCCGCGATTTGCGGGAAATCGTAAAGAATGATCGGCGAGGCCAGAACCATATCCCTTGCCTCTTCATCGCCGGCCAACACCGGCCAGACGCCTTGGTTTTCACAGGCCGCCGCCGCGGCGCGCAGTTCATCGGGAGGATCGATCGAGGAAATGAACGCGCCGTCGCTCACGCTTAAAATCGCATGGGTCGAGGCGAAGGCGCGCCGTTGCGCTTTGTCGCGACATTCGCGTTCGGCCGGCTCGAGCGGGGTGAGATTCTCGACCCGCGCCGTCAGCCGGTAGATCGCGTCGGCGACAGGCTCCACGCTGATTTCAAGCGCCCCTTCGAGTTCTTGTCCGGTCCGGATACGGACGCCGAATCGCTGCTCCGATTGGCGGAAGAGCTCCTGTTCGCATTGGCGCGGAAAGGCGAAGGCGATCCGCGCCGGGGCGTCCAGCAATTGCGCGATTGTCGTCGCCGGCGCGACGATCTCGCGTTCGAGCGCCTCCTCCCATGGCGCGAAGGCGCCGCCGTCGCACGCGCTCGCACACTCATAGGGCGCTTTCTCCGCTGGCCCATTCAGCAAGATGACTTCGCGCGCGATCAGGTGCAGAAATCGGAGTCGAACCTCGATGCTGCTTTGCCCACCGCCGCGCAGCAGACATTGGGCCTGCATGTAGCAAGAGTCGCAGCCGCCAGAGGCGACATAGTCTCTTGGAAAAACGCCGCCAAACGTCCATCGCTGCTGGTTCTTGATCGAGGAGGGCCGGTAGGGATAGAGGAGATAGCCCTCGTAAAGGACCGCCGCGGCGATCTCCTTCACGCGCTCCAGATTCATGTCAATGCGTCCTTAGATGAGTCCGCCAGCAGCTTCTCCAACGCCTGCTCGAAGGTTGGGAGGCCGCCTTGTCGCTTGTAGCGATAAAGCTGCTCCGCCACGTCGCGTCGCAGACAAAGCCACGCGCAGTTGGGATAATAATGATCCATCATGGATCGCCAGGTTTCCACCGGCAGCCGAAAGGCGGCCTCCTTGCTCCAAGGAAGCTGGGCAACCTGCAATTGCCCTTCCGGATCGCGATAAAAGACCGAGCCGCTGAACAGCAGGAGAAGCGGCGCCTCGCCTTCCTCAAGCCCATGGAAATATTTCGTCGCGGCGATGTTGAAATCATAGCTGCAGGGCGCCGGCAGATCGATGCTGCACTCCTCGGCGAATGGCGCCGTCGCGACGCTGGCGTGAGTCCAGAGAAAGCCTTGCAGCGTCTGGCCCCAGCGCTCCGGCTCGCCGAAAAGATCCTTCAGCCGATCGCGTTGGCGCGGCCCATATTGCCGGCGCGCCGGCTCAATGCGGATCTGACAATTCAGCATCAAGCTCTGCACCGGGACCGTCGGGACCGTGTTGGTCACCTTCAGCTTGAAGACAAGCAGCGGCGCGATCGCGTAGGCCTCCACCGCAACGCTCTCCACTGAGATATCGAGATCAATCATGGCGCTGCTCCGCCAGACCATCGCCATCGAGCCGGAGCCGCGCGAAAAATGAATCGATCAAGTCCCAGACTTCGCCGCCGCCGGAGAGGCCGCGCCAATTGGCGCGGATCAATCCAACCAGCGCATAGCAATGATCGATCGAGGCGCGATAATAATCGCGCCGCCCGCGCAAGCGATTGACGAGCAAGGCTTCGACATCGGGCGAAAGATCCGCCAGGGTTGGATTATTGGCGATCAGCATCGACCAAGCGTCGACGCTCAGCGCCTGTTCCGCGGCTCCGGCCGGGCCGGGATAAAGCGCGATGGGCCGCGCCTGCGGCGTGCTGTGAAACAGAAAAGCCATGTCGATTGGAATGTGAAAGCCGCTCCATTCCGAATCTGTCAGATAAAATTCCCGCATCGCTTGCACGCGCGAAGGCACGGCGCGATAGGCCGCGTCGACGCGCCCCGCGAAGGCCAGGGCGCAGGTCCGGCAGGCGCAGGCGAGGCGCCGGCCGGCGACATCGAGGAGATGCGCATGCTCCGCCGGAATCTCAGCCCGGCAGAATTCACAATATTCCATCGGCGGGGGACAAGCGAATCGCCGCAGCCGCGCCGCCCAACCCGAATGCGCCTCCGCTTCCCCGACCATTGGCTCCACCCCCGGATTTTGCCTCTGCTCTGGCTCTTTGCGGCTCGCTTCTCACCCTCGCGCCAACGCGGCGCGCGAAAGATCGTTATCGGGGGAGGCGGGACTGTCGACGTCGTCGAGACCGACGATGACAATCTCTTCGAGATCTGGCGCAGCATCCAACAACGCTTGTTCGATTTCGCGGCGCCACGCGCGCCTTTGTTCGCCATCGCCTCCAGCATGCGCGAACACATGAACGACGAGCCGGCCGGCCTCCACTGCGACGCGCCCGCTTTGGATGCCGACGCCTTGAACGCCAAGCTGCGGCCGGAGCCGGTCGAGCGCCCTGCGAACCCGCGTTTCGGCCTCTTCCGGATGAAGGCCATGCAGCAGGAGCATCGCCTTGATTTGAGCATCCTCGGCAAGCGTCGAAAGCAATCGCCGATCTTCGCAGGCCGCCGCCGCAGCCATGATTCTAGCCAAAGCCAAGGCATGCAGATCGAGAACGATCTCGATCAATTCGCGCGCCGGCTCGCGCGCCGACGACTCTGGCGCCTCCTCGATCGCCTTGATCAGAACATCGATGTGGCAGAGCGACGAATCGAGCCTCGCGCGATCCCTGTCAGGCATTTAAGTCGGCCCGGCCGACGCCGAACATAGGCGAATGCACAGTCCGCAGCGTCTTGCCGTCGCCAAGGAACATGTGAACGCCGCAAGGCAGGCAGGGATCGAAGCTGCGCACCGTCCGCATGATGTCGACGCCTTTGAACTTATCGGGTCCGTTCTCCTCGAAAATCGGGGTGTTCTGCACGGCGTCTTCATAGGGGCCGGGCGTGCCATAGATGTCGCGCGGGTTGGCGTTCCAGGGCGTCGGCGGATAGGGATGATAATTGGCGATCCTGCCTTTGCGGATGACGAGATGATGGGACAGCACGCCGCGCACCGCTTCGTGGAAGCCGCAGCCGATGGCTTCGTCCGGCACTTTGAAATCGGTCCATGTTTTGGTGCGGCCGGCCTGCAGTTCGGCCAGGCCTTGCTCGACGAAATAGAGCGCCGCGGCGGCGGCATAGGCCTGGAAATAGGTGCGCGCCCTATCCCGCTCGATGGTGTTGCTCCATTGCGGAACCTTCCATTCGAACTCTACTTCGGGCTTTAGCGCGGTCCTCGGCAAATAGATCTTGACGCTTTGTCCGGTCGCCTTGACATAGCCGATGTCAACCAACCCCGCGAGCGCCGTCGCCCAAAGCCTTGCGATCGCGCCGCCTCCGGTGTCGAGCGCGAGGTGCTCGCCGGTCCGCTTGTCGAGCCAGCGCGGCGACATCACCCAAGAATATTTGCCATGGAAATCCCGTTTTTGCGGCCGCGGCGCGGTGGTCTGATTCCACGGGTGGTTCTGATCGATGTCATTGCCAAGCGGATCCTGCTTGACGAAGGTCTCGCGGTTCTCCCACCCGTCATAGAAGGAGCTTCCGAGCAGGATCCGCATCTGCAGATTGATGTCGATGAGGCTCGTCGTGACCAGCCTTCCGTCGACGACGACGCCCGGCGTGACATACATGGCGCGGCCCCATTCCGCCATGTTCGCATAATGATAATCGCATTTCATCGGGTCCTGGAAAGAGCCCCAGCATCCCAGCAGAATGCGCCGTTTGCCGACCTCCTCATAGCCGGGCAACGCCTCATAAAAAAAGTCAAACAGGTCATCGTGCAAAGGCACGCATTTTTTCATGAATTCAATATAGCGCATCAGCCGCGTCAGATAGTCCGTGAACAGCTGCACAGTCGGGACGGTGCCGACTCCGCCAGGGTAAAGCGTCGAGGGATGAACGTGCCTGCCCTCCATCAGGCAGAACATCTCGCGCGTGTAGCGGCTGACGACGAGGGTTTCGCGGTAGAAGTCGCCGGAAAATGGATTAAGCGCGCGCATGATGTCGGCGATCGTGCGATAGCCATGATCGGCGGCATGGGGCGCGGCGGTTTGCTCCGCCTTGTCCAGCAGGCTGGGATTGGTCTCCCTGACCATTTGTTCGCAGAAGTCTACGCCGACCAGATTGTCCTGGAAGATATTGTGGTCGAACATATATTCGGCCGCTTCGCCGAGATTGGTGATCCATTCGGCAATGGCCGGCGGCCTGATCCCATAAGCCATGTTCTGCGCGTAGACTGAACAAGTGGCGTGATTGTCGCCGCAGATCCCGCAAATCCGGCTGGTGATGAAATGCGCGTCGCGCGGATCCTTGCCCTTCATGAAAATGCTGTAGCCGCGGAAGATCGACGAGGTGCTGTGGCACTCGGCGACCCTGCGGTTCTCGAAATCGATCTTGGTGTAAATGCCGAGGCTGCCAACGATCCGGGTGATCGGGTCGAAATTCATCTCGACCAATGTGCTCGCGGGCTTGGCGGACCCGGCGCCGCTTCTTCCCTCTACTTCGCGCGCGAATTCGGTCACGGTCGTTTCCTCCTGAAGCGAAGCTCCCGCCGAGGCTAAGCGTTGGTCTTGTTTAGGCCCGTGCGGCGGCGGCTTCCGATCAACGCGAGGCGATGCGACCTAGGTCAATCGCCGCGGTAGCCCGTAGTCAGCTCGGGCCGGTTGTGGCGCCACTTCGGCTCCTTGTTCAGCGTCGTATTGGTCAAGCGGCGCAGTCTGCGAATGATCGCTCCATAGGGCATAATCGCATTGCTGGAGATGCGGGCGCCGGGCGGTTCGTCCATGAACGGCATGAATTTATCGGGGAAGCCAGGCATGGTGCAGCCGATGCAAATGCCGCCGACATTGGGGCAGCCGCCGATCCCCGCCATCCAGCCGCGCTTGGGCACATTGCATTGCACCACAGGACCCCAGCAGCCGAGTTTGACGAGGCACTTGCGCGAGCCATATTCCTGCGCGAAATCGGCCTGCTCATAGTAGGAGCCGCGGTCGCAGCCATTGTGAACGGTGTTGTCGAAGAGCCAGGTTGGCCGCAACGCTTCATCCAGCGGGATCATTGGCGCCAGGCCGGCGAGTTGACGCAGCAGATAGAGCAAAGTCTCCATGAAATTGTCGGGCTGAACCGGGCATCCGGGCACATTGACGATCGGCAACCCGGCCTTTGATTTCCAATCCCACCCGAGGTAATCGGCAAGACCCATGCAGCCGGTCGGATTCCCCGCCATCGCATGGATGCCGCCATAGGTTGCGCAGGTGCCAATGGCGACGGCGCCCAAGGCTTTGGGCGCGAGCCTGTCGATCCATTCCGTCGTCTTTATCGGCTGCCCGGTCGTCGGATCGGCGCCCATCGCTGCCCAATAGCCTTCGCCGCTGAGCTTCTCGTTGGGGATCGAGCCTTCGACGACGAGAACGAAATTGTCGAGCTCGCCGCGCGCGGCCCTGTGAAAGGGGCCGAGAAACTCCTCGCCCGTCTCGTAGGCCAGCACAGGATTATGCAAATGCACCTTGGGAAGGCCAGGAATGGCTCCAAGAATAACATCTTCGATGCTCGGCTGGCTTGCGGCGGTGATCGACACCGAATCGCCGTCACATCCGAGTCCCGCCGTGATCCAAAGAACGTGAACCTCGCTCACCCTGGGCGCTTTCTGCGTCTTGCGGCCATAGGGCGCAACCGCCAAGTCTTGGGTCGCCAAGTCTTCGGTCATCGCAATCGTCCTGAACCCGAAATCACAGGACGCGTAACGGCGCTTCAAAGCGTTGGTTCCACCGATGGCTTGCTGGGCTCGCTTTTATTGGCGGCGCAAAGGCTCCGTTGGCGCTCCCCCCGCGGCGCAGCGATCGCCACTTTGGCTGCAGCGCCCGCGCCAGCGATCAGGATGTTCAAGCAGCGCCAGCGCTTTGGTGAGGCGCCGGCTGAAAGTATTTGAGGGCGCATTGTGCGGAGCGGATCTTTTTGTCTGGTCACGGATTTAACGTAACTTGACCCCTCGCAGTCCGTCTTGAGGGGGATGGCTTTGATGTTTTGTTGCAGGCTAAGGCACCGACGAATGACGGCGGGGTTTCGCTTGGGCAGGCTGTTGTGGCGGCGGCTCGGCTTGTTTCGGATCGCAAAGGATGACTCCATGTGCCTTGGGATACCCGGCCAGATCGTCGCCATCGCCGACGCGCGCTGCAAACTGGCGATAGTCGACGTCGCCGGAGTGCGGCGCGAGATTAATGTCGCCTGCATCCTCGGCGAGCGCGCGGTCGAAGAATGCGTTGGCGATTGGGTGCTGGTGCATGTCGGCTTCGCGATGAGCCGGATCGACGAAGCCCAGGCGCTGGAGACTTTGCGCATTTTGACCGAACTCGGCGAGGCGCAACAGGAGATCGCGGCGATGCGGGGGCGCTTCGAGGCGTAGATCTGGAGATGTCGGATCTGGAGATGTCGGCTTGGACAGGCAAGGCGCTTGGCGGGCCGCCTGACCGAGGGGATCGCTTGGCGGCGAAAATGGGAGCGCGGCGCGGCGGCGGCGAAAGGGACGAACATGGTCGAGGACATCCGGCTGCAGGCGCTCTATCCCTTCCTGTCGGGACAGCGGCCCGACGCCGCCGCGATGGAGGCGGCGCTTTGCGCATCGGTGCGGGAGAAGGCGGCCTGCCACGCGCAGGCTTTCGAGGCGTTCTTTTCGACGGAGGGCCGCGCGGTGGTCGCCGCCGCGCGAACCATCGCCGCGACCTATCGCAATGGCGGCAAGCTGCTTGCCATGGGCAATGGCGGGTCGAGCTGCGACGCCGCCCATGTCGCGGTCGAGTTCCTCCATCCAGTGACGGCGGGGCGCCCGGCCTTGCCCGCCGTCAATCTGACGAACGACATCGCGATGTTGACCGCGGTCGGCAATGACGTCGGCTTCGATCACGTCTTCCTGCGCCAGATCATTGCGCATGGACGGCCGGGCGACAGCCTGATCGGCTTCTCGACCAGCGGCAATTCCGCCAACCTTCTCCTCGCCTTCCGCAAGGCGCGCGAGATGGGCCTGAAGACGATCGGCCTTTGCGGCGGCTCCGGCGGCGGCATGGCCGCGGCTGGACTCGATCATTGCCTTGTCGTACCGACAGACAGCATCCATCGCGTCCAGGAATGTCACGTCGCGATCTATCACATGCTTTGGGATCTCGCGCATGCGCTGCTCGCCGATGATCGCGGCGGCGGCGCCGAGCGATCCGCGCTGGAGGAAGCGAGGCGATGAAATTTGTCGACGCGTTTCGCGATTCCGCAAAGGCCGCCGTTCTGCTCGACGCCATCAGCGGCGGCGGCGGGCGATCCGCGCTGGAGG
>NZ_JQKO01000023.1 GCF_000746085.1 Methylocapsa aurea
TCGAGCCCGTAAAGCCAGCCGAATTTCTGCTCGTAGATGCGCACGCCGAGATAGAAGGCGCACATCACGCCAGCGCCGATGAACATCGGCACCGGATCCCATATCTTCGCCGCGGCGGAGGCGGCTCCAGCCTCCGCGCGGGAAGGACTTGTTTCTGTAATTAAACTCATCTCACGTGCCTCTCAGCTCTTGGGGATAAGATCGTTTTTCTTTTTTTTGTGGGATTTAGACCAAGCACCTAGCCAGTGGCCGCATTCTGCTCCCGCGGACCAGGTTCATTGTCAGCGCCATTTCGGTCAATGAGGCCGACAGATCGGTCGATTGTCCGCGCCAACGATTAGATCGGTCTACGTGCAGCTACAATATTCGGTCAGGCGGGTGGTGATGACATTTGTTCAGGTAGGTCGAGACTACCCACTAGGATAGGTCATCGGAGAAGACGGCTCTCGAAGCGGCGTTTTGCTCAAGCGCGGCGCCAACTGGTTCGGGCGATAAAGCCTTTAGCATTAGGTATTTGCACAGGATGTTCGAGATAGAACCGCAAGCTTGATCCAGAGCAGCGCGACAACGCCGGCGATGACGAAGGAATTTGGCGCGCCAAGAGGGGCGCTGGGCCGTGGAAAAGGTCCCGGGGGATGGAAGGCGCCGCCCATCCGGAAGGGCCTCGGCCCCTAAATAGTGGCGCAACCAAGGCGAAAGCCGGGCTGAATTGCCGCGCGTCCCGCGCCCGCCGCGGATATGGCGAAGGGTTCCGACCGAGGGACCCGCTGATGATCACTAACTGGACAAAGCGAGGAGGGGAGCCACGCCGCAAGCATCGGAATTAGGGTCCAGCGCGACGAAACGCCGCGGCCGTTCATTTCGTTTGCGCGCCGCCTGTCTTGGCGTCCTCGCGCAAACCATCGCAAACGCCGCTGCCGCAAGCGCGGATGGCGATTGTTCGGCAAAGAGCGCCAGCCGCGGCGTGGTCGCGTCCGTCAACGAACGGCTTGAATTGACCCTTGTCGATGGGCAAACGCTGAAGATCGCCGGCGTCGATCCCCCCCGCCCCACGCCAGACCAACCCACCATCGATGCAAAATCTCGCGATCGGCTGGGCCAATGGCTCGCCGGACAAGAAATTTTATATCGGCCGATGGGACAGCGCCAGGATCGCTGGGGGCGCCTTCCCGCGCTCGTCTTCGCGCCAGCCGCGTCGCCAAGATCGCCGCCCCTGCCGCTCGCGGAAGCCCTGCTCGACGCCGGGCTCGCCCGATTTGAACCAGGTCCCGAGGCGCGGCAATGCCGCGCGGCGTTGCTAGCGGCGGAATCGGGCGCGCGCGCCGCTGCGCTTGGACTTTGGGCGGATCCGTACTATGCGATTATCCCGGCGACCGACCGCGCGTCCTTTCCGGAAAAGGCCGGGACATCCGTCATTGTCGAAGGCCGCGTCACCGGCGTCGAAAGCGGCCAATTCCGCTCCACTCTGTTATTCGGGCCACGCCGGGGCTGGCATTTTTCGGTCACGATATTGCAACGCAACATCAAGATATTCGACGCCGCAGGATTCAATTTGGCTGGACTGGCAGGCCATACCCTTCGCGTGCGGGGTCTCCTCGACATGCGGTTCGGACCCCAGATCGAGATCGCCAACCCCGATGAAATCGAGGTGGTCTCCGAGGACCAAGGCGAGATCTCCCTCGCTCCGGCTCCCTTGCGGCGCTGAAACAGGTCGTCGGCAGGAAAATGGAAAGTCTCGTGGATATCCTCCGGTCGCTGCGGCCGGCGAAAATCGCCGCGTCGCGGACGCGCGGGCTCGGCGCTAGAGCGGCGATCGCAGTTGCGGCCGCCTTTGCCTTAGCCGCCTGCGCTTCGATGGAGCCGCATAGCGGCCGGCCGTTCCAAGTGGCGGCGCCTCCGGCGCCGACGCCCTCCCGCCCTCCGGCAATCGAAGCCAAGGGAGCCTCCGAACATCGGCGCATGATCGCCCTGTTCGATGGAGAATATAAAGATCCGCCGGCGGAGCGCTATCTCAACGAGATCCTGGTCAAGCTGGCCAATGCCGGGGAGAACGCAAGCGAGCCTTATAAAGTCATCATCCTGAACTCGCCGATCGTGAACGCTTTCGCGCTGCCTCCCGGCAACCTCTATGTGACCCGCGGCCTGCTGGCGCTCGCCAATGACGCCGCCGAGGTCGCGGCGGTCATGGCGCATGAAATCGCCCACATCACGGCAAGGCACGCTCTGCGCCGTGAGGAGGAGGAAAAGCGCGCCGCGGTGATCAGCCAGGCGGCGAGCGTGATCCAGAACAAACAGAAAAGCGAGGAGGTCGCCGCGTCGGCGCGGCGAACAATCGCAAGCTTTTCGCGCCAGCAAGAGCTTGACGCGGATCAGATCGGCATCAAGGTGGTCGCGCGGGCCGGCTTTGATCCTTACGGCGCGTCGCGATTTCTCGCCGCTCTCGGCCGCTCGGCGGCGCTGCGGACCTCGCTCATCGGCCAGAACGCCAGCGCCAACAAGCCGGATATGCTCGCGACCCATCCCACCGCCCCGGAGCGGACCGCGCAGGCGATCAACGCCGCCCGCCAGATCGGCGCGCCGGGCCTTGGCGCGACCGACAAGGCGTCATATCTCGCCGCGATCGACGGCATGATTTTTGGCGACGATCCGGCCGAAGGCTCCATCCGCGGCCGGAAATTTCTGCATGGCCGCCTGGGTTTCGCATTTACCGCGCCAGAAGGCTTCGGTCTCGAAAATTCGTCTCAAGCCGTCCTTGGCGTGAGCGGGGGCGGCGCGGAGGCCTTGCGCCTCGACAGCGTCAAGCTGGCGTCCTCGACTCCGCTCGAAACCTATCTCGCCTCCGGCTGGATCGACGGCTTGATGGAGAGGTCGATCCAAACCATCGCGGTGAACAACGCTCCGGCCGCGATCGCCACGGCCCGCGCCGGGGAATGGAATTTTCGGCTCGCCGTGATCCGATTCGAGCCGGGGCAGGTTTATCGGCTGATTTTCGCAGCGCGCGCGCTGACCGACGAAACCGAGCGGCGCTTTCGCGCTGCGATCGAATCGTTCCACCATGCCTCACCGGACGAGATCGCGGCGATGCGACCCTTGCGCATTGGCGTCGTCGCAGCCAAGCCGGGCGACGACGCCGACGCCTTCGCGGAGCGGATGGCGGTTCCAGACCGTCAGCTCGACTTTTTTCTGCTGATCAACGGGCTCGAACGCAAAGGTCCGCTGCAGGCCGGGGAGTTTTACAAAATCGTGACGGAATAGAGTCTCGGCGGGGCGCTTGACCAAAGTCCAAAATATGCTTTAACCCATTGAATTTCAGGGAGTCCTTTTCGATCCGATGCGTCCATCCGGTCGGGAGGGCGCCCTGCAGCGCTATGTCCGCGGAAATCGATCGGCGCGATATCTCTTTGTTTTGACGCATGATTTACCTGAAGAGCCGGCGCCTTATCGGCATCATGCTCTAGATGAAAGCATATTTCCTTTGCGCTTGATCTGGCTCTTTCTGCTCGTTCCTTACGCCGCGCTGGTATGGGTTCCGTTTTACAACAAGAGCCTGCCCGAGCTTTTCGGTTTCCCGTTTTTCTATTGGTATCAACTGCTTTTCGTGCCGGTCACCTCCGGATTGATTTATATTGTCTATCGGCGGATCCGCGATGACCGGTGAGTTCGACTACCCGGCCCTCGCCGTCTTTATTTTCTTCTTCGCGCTCGTGACGGTGCTGGGGTTCATCGCGGCCCATTGGCGGCGCCCCAAAACGCTGGCGCATCTCGACGAATGGGGCCTTGGCGGGCGCCAATTTGGAACCTGGATCACCTGGTTTCTGATCGGCGGCGACATCTACACCGCCTATACGATGATCGCCGTGCCGGCCCTCGTCTATGCCGTCGGCGCGTTTGGCTTCTTCGCCATGCCCTATACGATCATCATCTATCCTTTCGTTTTCGCCGTGATGCCGATCCTGTGGAAAGTCGCGAAGGAGAACAATTACGTGACCGCGGCCGATGTGGTCCACGGCCGTTACGGGTCGCGCCCGCTCGAGCTCGCCGTCGCTTTGACCGGCGTCATCGCGACCATGCCTTATATTGCGCTCCAGCTGATCGGCATGGAGACCATTATCCACGCGCTGGGCCTGAAGGGAGAAATTCCGCTCATTCTCGCCTTCCTGATCCTGGCGTTCTACACTTATTCATCCGGCCTGCGCGCGCCCGCGCTCATCGCCTTCGTCAAGGACACGATGATCTACATCGTGGTGATCGCCGCGACCGCTTTGATCCCCTTGAAGCTTGGCGGCTATGGCGCCGTATTCGACGCCGCCGACGCCGCCTTCAAGGCCAAGGGATCGGGCGGCATCTTGCTCGCGCCAAGCCAGTACGTCCCCTATCTGACGCTGGCTTTCGGCTCGGCATTGGCGCTTTTTATGTATCCTCACGCGCTTACCGCTATTTTTGCGAGTTCCGGGGCCAAGACGATCCGCCGGAACGCCATGTTGCTGCCGACCTATTCGCTCGTTCTCGGCCTGCTCGCCCTCATGGGTTACATGGGCCATGCCGCCGGCCTGACCCTTTCGAACAATAACGACGTGGTCCCGGCTCTGTTCAAGACTTTGTTTCCCGGCTGGTTCGCCGGCTTCGCCTTCGCCGCGATCGCGATCGGCGCGTTGGTGCCGGCCGCCGTCATGAGCATTGGCGCGGCGAATCTCTTCACCCGCAATTTTTGGAAGGCCTATGTCGATCCTGGCGTGACGCCGGCGGGAGAGGCGCAGGTCGCGAAGACGGCCTCGCTTGTCGTCAAGGTCGGCGCGCTCCTCGTCATCTTGTTTCTGCCGACCCAATTCGCGATCGACCTGCAATTGCTCGGAGGCCTGTGGATCCTGCAGACGTTTCCGTCGGTCATTTTCGGCCTTTACACCGGCTGGTTCCGCGCCTCCGGCCTGCTCGCCGGCTGGGCGATCGGGTTCTTCGGCGGCACCTGGCTGGTCTGGCTGAACAACTATAAGCCTTTGCACACATTGGCTTTCGGCGAGACGCGCGTCGCCGTCTATTCAGGGTTGCTGGCGCTCGCGGCCAATATTCTAGTGGCGAGCCTCGTCAGCGCCGCGCTCCGCCTGCGATCGCGCCACGCTTTAGAACCTCGGTGATTTAAGGAAGAGCCCTTCGTTCACCCGGTCTTGACGTCCGCGATCTATGGATTCTGTTCGATCGAAACGAACCAGGGACGAAACGATGGAACCGAACGCTCAAGAGAACGCTCGCGAACGCGAGGCCCTTCCAGAAAACGCCTCCTGCCGCTGCTGCGTGGTCGGCGGCGGGCCCGCCGGGATGATGCTTGGACTTCTCCTCGCCCGCGCCGGAATCGATACGATCGTCGTCGAAAAACACGCCGATTTCCTGCGCGACTTCCGCGGCGACACAATTCATCCCTCCACCCTCGAAGCTCTGAACGACATAGGCCTGCTCGATGAATTTCTGAAGCTGCCGCACCAGGAGGCCCGCGAACTCAAGGCGCGGGTCGGCGACGTCACGATCCCCTTAGCGGATTTCTCGCATTTGCCGACCCGCGCCAAATTCGTCGCCTTCATGCCGCAATGGGATTTCCTCGATTTTCTGGCGGCGAAAGCCAAGCTTTATCCGACCTTCCGGCTGATGATGTCGACCGAAGTCATTGGCCTTATCGAGGAGGGCGGCAGAGTGGCCGGCGTTACGGCGCGGACCAAGGACGGCGCTTTGTCAATCCGCGCCGACCTGACCATCGGCGCGGATGGGCGCCACTCCAGGGTGCGGCAAGCCGCCGGTTTCGCGCCGCTGGACATTGGCGCGCCGATGGATGTGCTCTGGTTCAGGCTGTCGCGCAAAGCCGACGACCCTTTGGAAAGCTTCGGCCGGATCGACGCGGGACAGATCCTGGCCCTGATCAATCGCGGCGAACATTGGCAATGCGGCTATGTCATAGCCAAAGGTTCCGCCGACGAGATCAAGGCGAAGGGCATCGGCCTTCTGCGCGAACGGATCGCGACGCTGGCGCCCTTCCTCGCCGATCGCGTGGCTGAACTGGCCAGCGTCGATGACGTCAAACTCTTGACGGTCGCGGTCGACCGGCTGCCGCTCTGGCACCGGCCAGGCCTCTTATGCATCGGCGATAGCGCCCATGCGATGTCGCCGATCGGCGGCGTCGGCATCAATCTCGCCATTCAGGATGCGATCGCCGCCGCCAATATTCTCGCGCGCCCCCTGCTCGACCAGCAACGGCCGCCGGACGAGAGTCTGGCCCAGGTCCAGGCGCGACGGGAATGGCCGACCAAGGCGACGCAAGGCATCCAGGTCTTCCTTCAGAAAAACATGGTCGCCCGCGTTCTCGCCGCTGGCGGCAAGATCGAGCCGCCATGGTTCCTGCGCCTCTTTATCTATCTGCCGATCCTGCGGCGGTTGCCCGCCCGCCTGATCGGGATCGGGGTCAGACCCGAGCGGGTCCGCGCGCCGGCCATCTCCCTCCCCAGTGAGCAATGACGCGCGCCAAGGCCGCGGCCACATAACGCGGAGCTGGTGGAAGCCTCGCTGCGAGGAGGTGTGGCAAAACAGCCGCACTTTCGCCGCCGAACGCGACAGCTTCGCTATGGCGCTTTCCAATCGGGCTCTCGCGCAGTAGAAATAAGGTCGAGCATTGCGCCGCCGCGGCTTTCTCGATTCCGCCAAGGATCAAGAAATATGGACCCTTCCCATGGCCAGGAGCATCCTTTGGCGAAGCTGGGACCAGATCGTTCAAGGCTTCCCCGGCATGGGCAGCCGCCTCGACCCCGCCGCCTCGCCGCCTTGGCCATAGCCGCCGGGATTTGGACCGCCCTCGCTGGAACGTCCTTGGCCGCCCCATCCATCGTGATCGAGGCGTCGTCCGGCGCGGTTCTCTACGAGGAGCAAGCGACCCAGCCCTGGTATCCGGCCTCCTTGACCAAATTGGTCACGGTCTATGTCGCGTTGAAGGCCGTGCGCGAGCGCCGCATCGCTTTCGAGACCCCGCTCGCCGTCTCCGCCCGCGCGGCGTCGATGCCGCCATCCAAAATGGGCTTCCGCCCTGGCTCTCTGGTAACGCTTGGCAACGCCTTGAAAATGCTCATGGTGAAATCGGCGAACGATATAGCGGTCACGATTGCGGAAGGGGTTTCAGGCTCGGTCGAAGCCTTCGCCGACGAGATGAACGAGGCCGCGGCGTCGCTGGGCCTTTCCCAATCCCATTTCGTCAATCCCAATGGCCTGCCCGATCCGCGCCATGTCTCCTCGGCGCGCGACTTCGCCATTCTAGCCCGGGCGCTCTATGTGACTTTTCCGGAACAAGCGGACCTGTTCAGCATCGGCGCCTTGCGGCTCGGCGGCGCCATCATCACAAATCACAATAATCTCCTTGGCCGCTATCCGGGCGTCGATGGCATGAAGACCGGCTTCACCTGCGCCGCCGGTTTCAATGTGGTCGCCAGCGCCAACCAAGGCGGCAGGAAGCTTATCGCCGTGGTGCTGGGGGCGCCGAATGTCGCCCTGCGCACCATTAAAGCCGCGGCTCTGTTCGACCGCGGCTTCGCCGGAATAGATCGTCCCGGCGGCCCCGTGGCCGCGCTCCCCGGGCAAGGATCCGCGCCGCCAGATATGCGCAATTCGATCTGCCACAAGCGCGGCAAGGCCATCGCCGAATTCAACGCCGAGAACGAACGCCTTATCGCGCCTTTGGAGGCGGCCAATGGCCGCGCTTTCGCGGGGCGCGAGGGTTCGTCCGTCATCGACGCCAATGCGCTGGCAAGGCCGGCGCCGATGGCGCGGCGCATCGCACTGGTGCCGGCCCCATCCTACGACCCGGTGCCGGTCTCTATCGGAGCGCCCGATGGCTATGCCGGAGCGATTGCGCAAGCGCGCCCGGCGCATTCTCCGGTCGGAACCGAACCGCCCCCAGGAACGGCGAGCGCCTATGCCGCCGTCAAGGAGCCGACGCTTGCCGAAGGCGGTTCGCCGCTGCAGCCCGATGCCGGCGCAATTCCGTTAAAGCTTCGCGGCAAACATGCCCGTCAAGCGGCTCGGAAACATCGCCATGCGCCGGCGACCACCCCGACAAAATCGGCATTGGCGGCAAGAGACAGCAAGGTCTTGGCCGCTCCGGTCAAACAAAGCAGGGCTGCAAAAGGCCAAGGCGTTGAAACCAAAACGGTGATGGTCAAGCCGGCCACGGACGCGCATTCCTCTTCCAAACCCGGCGCCTCCGCCAAAAAGGGCGCCGCCGCCAAGCCTGTCGCCGCTGTGCATCCAGCGGCCCCGGCCAAGCCCGCCGCCAAACCCGCCAAAAAACCGAACAGAGAGGCGAAAGCCGCGCCGCCCGCCCCTAAGGCGAAAACAGGCGCCGCCCATGCCGGAGAGTGAGTTAGGCGTCACCGCGCGGCCGGCGTTGCCGATCGAAGACAGCCTGTTGAACGGCGCGGAGTGGGATAAGATCGGCCAGTTGAAATTGAGACGATAAAGGATGCCGGCGCGGATGACGGATCTCGACAGGCGGCCGCCCCCGCCTTTCCCGCTGACGATCGTCACCGGTTTTCTCGGCGCTGGCAAAACCAGCCTGCTGAACCGCCTGCTGCGCGATCCGGCGCTGGCCGACACGTTGGTCATCATCAATGAATTCGGCGAAATCGGCCTCGACCATCTTCTCGTCGAGAAGTCCGGCGACGACATGCTGGTCATGACTTCGGGCTGCCTCTGCTGTTCGATCAGAGGCGATCTCATCACGACGCTCGAGGATGTCCTGCGCCGGCGCGACAATGGCCGCATCACGCCCTTTCAACGGGTCCTGATCGAGACCACCGGCCTTGCCGATCCGGCCCCGGTTCTGCACACGATCATGCATCACCCCTATCTCATGCTGCGGTTTCGTCTCGATGGCGTCGTCACCCTCGTGGACGCAGTGAACGGCGCGGCGACGCTCGACGCGCATGAAGAGGCGGTCAAACAGGCGGCAATGGCCGACCGCCTAGTCATCGCCAAGACCGATCTTCTCGACGACGACGCGGCAGCGGGCCTGCCCTCTTTGCGGGAGCGACTGGCCGGCCTCAATCCGGGCGCGCTTCAGCTCGACGCGGCCAAGGGCGAAGCGACGGCGGCGGCGCTTCTGCACGCCGGCCTTTACGATCCCGAGCGCAAGAGCCCGAATGTGCGTCGATGGCTGAACGCCGAAGCTTTCGCTTTAGATGAGCCGCGCGGCCATCATCGCGCCGGCCACAATCACACCCGCCATGACCATGACGTCAATCGCCATGACGCCCGCATCCGCGCCTTCTGCATGCGCCGCGCCGAGGCGATCGCGCCCGCCGCTTTCGACCTCTTCCTTGAATTGCTGCGCAATGCGCACGGCCCGAGCCTCTTGCGCGTCAAGGGGATCGTGGCCCTCTCCGACGATCCGTCGCGGCCGGTGGTCATCCACGGCGTGCAGCATGTTTTTCATCCGCCGGCGCGCCTGCCGGCTTGGCCTGACGATGATCGCGACACCCGCGTCATATTCATTTTGCGCGACTTGGAGCCGGCTTTCGTCGAGGGGCTCTGGAGCGCGTTCACGGGCGTTCCAGCCATCGACCGCGCGGATGGCGCCGCCCTCGCCGCCAATCCCTTGGCGCCCTCGGCGCGCGGGCTGCTCGCTTGATAAAGCCGATTGCAATGAATAAATCTCTTGGACCGCGTCCGCGCTTATGAAGGAAAGGCGTCCACGGAACGCAACGGATGGACGGAACGCAACGGCTGGATAAATGGCTGTGGTACGCCCGCGTGGCGAAGACGCGAAGCCTCGCGGCCCGGCTCGTCGCCGACGGTCACGTCCGCCTCAATGCGCGCCGGATCGAAACTCCCGCGAAGGGGGTGGCGCCCGGCGACATTCTGACGATTGCGCTCGAACGCCAAGTGCGAGTCTTGAAGGTCACGGCTCCTGGAACCCGGCGCGGCGGCTACCCCGAAGCCAAGCTTTTGTTCGAGGATCTATCCCCCGGCGAGGTCGCGCATGAATGACTCTCAGGTGGGAGTCGCGCGCGGCGGCCGCGGCGCGAGCCGCTAACATCCTTGCCTAACTGGCGCAAAGGCGGTAGTTGATCGATCCCATCGGATGACTCGCATCTGGCGGAGAATTCATTCCACGAAATCAGATAGTTGTGGTTTAGGCTCAAGCTCCTGACGGAACGCCGCAAGGGCCGGGCAGGACCGAATCGCAACCCGCGGCAGACCTGATGCGCTGGCGACGTTTCGCTGGCATTACCCCGCCAAGGAACAAGATCATGACCTATGTCGTCATCGAAAATTGCATCAAATGCAAATACATGGATTGCGTCGAAGTCTGCCCGGTGGATTGCTTTTATGAAGGCGAGAACATGCTCGTCATCCATCCGGACGAATGCATCGATTGCGGCGTCTGCGAGCCCGAATGCCCCGCCGAAGCCATCAAGCCTGATACCGAGCGCGGGCTTGAGAAATGGCTTCAGCTCAATCTCGACATGGCCCGGTCCTGGCCGAACGTGACGGTCAAGCGCGACGCCCTGCCAGAGGCCAAGGCGTTCGATGGCAAGCCAGGCAAGTTCGACGCCTATTTTTCCGCCGAGCCAGGCAAAGGGGACTGAGGCCCGGAGTCGATCCGCTTTCACGCCTCCGCAACCTTAGGCGAGGCCCCAGCATTTGCGTCAAATCGGCCTTGCCCGCCGACAAGAAGCATATTCTTTGATTTTCACTCTTTTTTGTGCTAGAGTGTTTTTTATTGGTCAGCAAAGTGCAAACTTTCGGCCATCTGTCAATCGTCCGCGTCTTGGAAGGCTCCGCAAAGCGCCAAGGCGATTATTTTGTGACGCCGCGCTCGAGTCGAAGCCTCGCTTCGTTCATCTCGCCACGTCATGCACGGATGATCATCGTATAGGAGCGACCCGCAGCGCGCCTTTCCAGGGCCGAAACGCGGCGTTCTCTGAGCGGCGGACCTATGTTCCGCCGTTGATGACCCGTCCCGTCTCCAAAGCGGGACAAGCAAAGGAGCGCGCTGCTTATGGCGTCCGTCAAGAAGACTGTAAAATCGTCCAAGGCAAGGCCAGCCCCTCCTCAGCCGGAACGGGCGCAAACGCGAAAACCCAAAGCAGCAAACTCCAAGGAAGCCGTCGAACCGAAATCAAAGAAAACCGTCGCCGCCGCATCGAGGGCGGCAGCGGCCAAGCGGGGCGCCAGCAAGAGAAATTCGAACGCCCCAGTTGCCCGGAAATCTTCAACCGCGAGCCCCGCGCTCGCGCCAAAAAAAGCCAGGACTGCTTCGGCAACCGCCAGCCCCGCCAGAAAGAAGCGCGGCCAGTCGGCAACACCCGCCGCCGCGAAGATTGTCACCCGAACAGTCCCCGCTTCAAAGGGCGCGGCAAGATCGGTCAAGACCACGGGACGAACCGCGGCGCCCGCCATTAAATCCTTGCCGCCGAAAAAGGCCCAAGGAGGACAGGCAAGCAACTCGCGAACAGGCAAGTCTGGCGCCAGCACCGTCCGCCCGTCCGCGAAAGCCGCCAAAGCGGCCGCGGTCCAGCGCGAAAGCAATCGGAGCGGCTCCACTTCTGCGCGTCTCGCGTCGGCGCGGTCCCGTTCCACCAGGTCGGCCACCAATCGCAAGGTGAGCGGCCCGGCCGCGTCCACGGCGGTTGCGGCCCAGTCCACCACGTTAGCGGCGACGATTCGCGCGACGAAATCGAGACGAGCCTTGAACCCGGCGGCTCCCCCCAAAGGGGCTGCCTTATCCTTGAATCCCACTCCAGGGGCAAATGAGCGGACGACGGTGACAAAAAAGATTGAAAAGAAAACAGCGGTGGCGGCGGTTTCCATTGCCACGGACTCCACAGTCGAGCCCCTTAAGGGCGCGGCGCGCGTAGCTTTGGACTCTACGGTCACGGCGCTTGAAAAGCCGGCGAAGACCCCGGCGACGAAGGCGTCGCCTCCTCCCAGCGGTCCGGCGAGCCCATCTGCGGCCGCCACAGTTGAGGCCGCGCCTGCCGCGGCGGAGCTGAAACCGGCCGAGTCGAAGCCAAGCGACAGGCCCGTCGCGCCGCCCGTCAGGCCGGGCAAGGCTTCCACTGCGCCGAGACAGGGGTTCAAGCCGCATGAATTCATCGTTTATCCGGCGCATGGAGTCGGCCAGATCGTCGCGATAGAGGAACAAGAGGTCGCCGGCTTCAAGCTCGAGCTTTTCGTGATCAGCTTCATCAAGGACAAGATGATCCTGAAGGTGCCGACCCCGAAGGTCGCGAGCGTTGGCATGCGCAAACTCGCCGACGCCGATGTCGTCAAGAAGGCGCTGGACACCCTGACTGGCCGGGCGCGCGTCAAGCGCACCATGTGGTCGCGCCGGGCGCAGGAATATGAAGCCAAGATCAACTCCGGCGATTTGATCGCGATCGCCGAAGTTGTGCGCGACCTCTATCGCTCCGACGCGCAGCCGGAACAATCCTATTCCGAGCGGCAGCTCTACGAAGCCGCGCTCGATCGCATGGCGCGGGAAGTCGTCGTGGTCCAGAAGCTGACCGAGTCAGAATCGTTGAAAGCGATTGAGGCGCAGCTTCAAAAAGGCCCCCGTCGCGGCAAGGCCGAAGAAATCGAAGCCGACGAGGCCGATATAGAAGAAGCCGCGTAAGCGCCGGCGTCGGACTGAAAAGAAGTAAAAAACCCGGCTCTTCGCCGGGTTTTTCTTTGGTCGGCGAAGCGATCCCATTGGATCCGCTCACCGTCGCGGCGTTTTTCGCGCCATGCTCCGGGCCGCCAGGGCTCTTGAATCAGCGCCTGGTTACGCCATATTCGAGAAACGGCAAGCGCCGTGGGACGCCTCTTCAGGGTCCCTCCGACGAAGGCTTGAGGGCTTCGCAGATGGCGTCAGCGCCCATTTTAAAGTCGTCATTCTTGCTTGGGTTCAACGAGATCGAACGAACCGCAGCGGGGATGGCGAGGACTGCTTCGGACGGCTATCCGCCCTATAATATTGAGCGGTTCGCCAATAATGGGGCCGACCGGTTGCGGATCACCTTGGCTGTCGCCGGCTTCACTGCGGCTCAACTCGAGATCACGGAGGGGCAAGGGCAGCTCATCATACGCGGCCGCCAGAGTGAGGGAAAAGCGCGGGTCTATCTCCACCGGGGGATCGCTGCGCGGCAATTTCAGCGGGTCTTTCACTTCGCCGAAGCCATGCAAGTGGCCGGGGCTACTCTGGATCACGGCCTTCTTTGCATCGAGTTGGTTCGGCCGGAGGCGGAGCGAGCCGTCCAAAAGATAGACATAACGGTGCGAGACTGATGGTTCGCACGAATGCGGGTCTCTACGGGACCGCAACACAGGAGATTTGATCATGTTGACCGCAACCAAGAGCGAACCCGCCCCTCTGCTGAGCAATGAACAGCTCGCCAATCTTGGGGGTGGGAGGGTGGCTTATCTAAAGCCGATCCGTTCGGAAGATGTCGCCCGACTCTTTCCGGCCGCTCCTCCACTCCAGCCGGGCTTGCGGCTTTTCGCGCTGCTCGCCGCCGATGGCACGCCGATCGCTGTGACCGATTCACGCGATGCCGCCGTCGCGAACGCCATGCAGCACGAGCTTGAGATGGTGAGCGTCCACTGACGCTCGCGTCACGACCCCTAAGCATGTTTGACGCATGGCAAGCCCTGAAGCATGATTGCGAGAGCTTGGAGACTGTTTTCGATGCGTTCGCTTCAGTGAAAATCCATGCCGCGAGGCCGGTTGCGCGATGAAGGCGCTAGAAATCGAACGCGGCGCCTCTTGACCGACGCTCCCGCTGGCATTGAGGCCGCCGCTCCCTCTTACGACGCCTTGGCGCAAGCTAAGCAGCTGTTGCGCACCGTTCGCGCCGGAGCCTTGGCGACAGTAACCGCTCAGCACGCGCCTTTCGCAAGTCTCGTCAATGTCGCGACGGCGCCTGACGGCGGCCCAATTTTGCTCATGTCGCGGCTGGCCGCCCATACAAGGCACCTTGAGGCCGACCCGCGTCTTTCGCTTCTTCTGGCGCAGGGCGGAGAAGGAGATCCTCTCGCCCATCCGCGCCTCACCCTCACAGGATTCGCCGAGCGCGCCGACAACCCGATCCGCCGCGCCGAGTTGAAAGCGCGCTTCCTGGCGAGACATCCGAAATCCGCTCTCTACGCCGATTTCGCCGACTTTTCGTTTTGGCGCGTCACGATCGACCATGCCCATTTGAACGGCGGATTTGGCCGGGCGGGAAGTTTCGACGCGGCATTGATCCTCACATCCCTCGAGGGGGCCGAGGCGCTCGTTGCGGCCGAAGCGCAAGCGCTTGCGCATCTCAACGCCGAGCATAAGGACGCGCTCGCGCTTTACGCGGGCGCCTGCTCCGCCAAGTCGGAAGGGGAATGGCGCGCGAGCGGGATCGATCCAGACGGCCTCGATCTCGTCAGCGGCGATGAAACCGTCCGCATCGCCTTTCCGGGGCCCGTTCGCACGCTTGAGGCTTTGCGCAGGGTGCTGGCGGAACTCGCCAATGAAGCCCAGCAAAACGCCGCGCCTCACGACCAAGAAGCCTAGAGCGGGATGCGAAAAAGTGGAATCCGGTTTTTCGCGTCAAATCCCGCTCTCTTCTCAACAATAGATCACGTTTCATGCTTTTGGATGTTTCCATCTAAAAGCATCGTGATCTAGAGCGCTTCCATCAAATGAAATCGCATCGACAAGCGCCGATTTGCGATTTCCGCTGATCTTATCTCGTCGTCCAGCGTTGTCTCTACGCCCCAGCGCAAGAGCGCTTGGTGCGAACGCGCCGGAGAAGACGATGCTCAAGGCCAATCATTTCATCCCCTCTTTTGAATCCGGGTCTTTCTGCCTCAAGGATTTGAAAAGCATTTCCTACAATCTCGAAGCCCCGCGCCTTTATGAAGAAGCCATTTTGCGGGGCGAGGCGAAAATCGCCAAAGGCGGCGCTCTCGTCGCCGAAACCGGAGCCCATACCGGACGTTCGCCAAAAGACAAGTTCATCGTGCGCGATGCGCTCACCGATCGGACGATCTGGTGGGAAAACGCCAATGCGATGACGCCCGAAAATTTCGACGTTCTACAGGCCGACATGATCGCCCATGCCAAGGGAATGGATCTGTTCGCCCAGGATCTCTTCGCCGCCGCTGACCCTGAACATCAATTGAAAGTCCGCGTCTACACCGAATATGCCTGGCACTCTCTCTTCATTCGGAACCTGTTGATCCGCCCTTCGGAAGAGGAAGCGGCGGCTTTCGTCCCCGAGATGACCATCCTCGATCTGCCCTCTTTCAGAGCGGATCCGGCGCGGCATGGTTGCCGCTCGGAGACCGTGATAGCGGTCGATTTCAGCCGAAAAATCGTGCTCATCGGCGGCACCAGCTATGCCGGCGAAATCAAGAAGTCGATTTTCGGCTATCTCAATTTCGTCCTGCCGCCGATTGGCGTCATGCCGATGCATTGCTCGGCCAACGTCGGCCCGCAGGGCGATTCGGCGCTTTTCTTCGGTCTTTCCGGCACCGGCAAAACGACCTTGTCCGCGGATGCCTCGCGCGTCCTGATCGGCGACGACGAGCATGGCTGGAGCGCGGCGGGCGTCTTCAATTTCGAGGGCGGCTGCTACGCCAAGGCGATCAAACTATCGCGCGAGGCCGAACCTGAAATCCATGCGACATCGGAGCGTTTCGGCACGATCATGGAGAATGTCGCGGTCGATCCTTTGACGCGCGCCCTGGATTTCGACGACAATTCGAAGACCGAGAATACCCGCATCGCCTATCCGCTGGATTTCATCACCAACGCCTCGGCGAGCGGACGCGCCGGCCATCCGAAAAACATCGTCATGCTGACCTGCGACGCCTTCGGCGTTCTGCCGCCGATCGCCAAACTCGATCCCGCGCAGGCCATGTATCAATTTCTGTCCGGCTATACCGCGAAAGTCGCCGGGACGGAAAAAGGCGTGAGCGAGCCGCAAGCCACCTTCTCGACCTGTTTTGGCGCGCCCTTCATGCCGCGTCACGCCTGTGAATATGGCAATCTTCTGCGCGACCTGATCGCCGCGCATGAGGTGGATTGCTGGCTGGTCAATACCGGTTGGACCGGCGGCAAATATGGCGTCGGCCGGCGCATGCCGATCCATGTCACGCGCAAGCTTTTGACCGCGGCGCTAGACGGCTCGCTCGCGCGCGCAAGTTTTCGCCGGGATCCCTGGTTTGGCCTGCTGGCGCCGCAGTCCGTTCCGGAAATCGAACAGGATCTGCTCGATCCGGTGAGGACCTGGGCTTCAGAGGAAGAATTCGCCGCGACGGCGAAGAAACTTGTCGAGATGTTCCGCGCGAATTTCGTGAAATTCGAACCACATGTCGACGCCGAGGTCCTGGAGGCGCAGCCCGGATTTTTCACTGTGGCGTAAAGTTTTGCTTCGCGCCGACCCATCAGAGAAGCCTATACCTTCTTCTGATTTTGCTCCAACCGCGCTGCTTCAGGAATCGCGCGGTCGCAGAGGAGGCTGCAAAGCGCCGCGGCGCTGGCCGCCTTGCGCAATCTCGCCGCGCATTCCTTGTCGCGCAGATGCCGGGAGACGGCGGCCAAGGCGGCGAGGTGCTCGCCGCCGGCATTCGCCGGAATGAGGAGAAGAAACACGAGATCGACCGGCTTGCCGTCGATCGAGTCGAAATGAATCGGCCGGTTGAGCCGCGCGAACATGCCGAAGAAGGCGTCGAGCCCGGCGATTCGCGCATGCGGCAGGGCAAATCCTTCGCCAAGCCCCGTCGACCCCAGTTCCTCGCGCGCCTGCAGGGCGGCGCAGATCGTCTGAGCGTCAAGGTTGAGCTGGGCGGCGGCCCTCGATGCGAGATCGCGGAGCAATTGCTCCTTGTTGCTCGCGCGGGCGCCAAAAATGACCCGGCTCGGATCGATAAAATCGGCGAGATCCATGGATATGCCTTAGCAAAGGATTTTGATCTGATCTAATCCGGCTCGCGCAAACGATAGCCGACTCCGGTCTCGGTAAGAATATGACGAGGTCTTTCCGGGTCCGATTCGATCTTCTGGCGCAAGGCGCGAATGTAGATGCGCAGATATTGCACATCCGCGTCGCCGCCCCAAATTTCATGCAGCATGAAGCGGTGGGTCAGGACCTTCCCCGCATGCGCCGCCATGAGGCGCAAGACCTCATATTCGCGCGGCGAAAACTTGACCTCCTTACCGCGCACGGTGACGATGCGCCGGACGAGATCAATGCAAAGATCGCCGGCGCGGAACAAGGGCTTTTCGCCCTCCTGTTGCAACCGGTGCCGCTGCGCCATCCGGATGCGCGCCAAAAGCTCATCAACGCCAAAAGGCTTCGTCACATAATCATCGGCGCCGAGGTCGAGCGCCGCCACTTTGGCGCTTTCGTTTTCCCGGCTCGATAGGATGATGATCGGCAAGGCCTCGTTCGCGGCCCTGATGGTTTTGATGACCTCGAGGCCATCCACATCGGGCAACCCAAGGTCGAGGACGAGAAGATCGGCGGCGTGGCGGCGGACCATGTCGAGAGCGGCGCCTCCGCTGGCGGCGGTCGCCACGACATAGCCTTGGCTCTCCAGGGTCGCACGCAGAAATCGCAGGATCGCGGGCTCATCGTCTACGACTAGAACGCGAAGCGGACCCGCGCGCGGCGTCAAGACAAGGCCTCAGACTGCGCCCCTGGCGCGATGAGCGCCGGCAGCTTGATTGTGAAAGCCGCGCCGCGCCGGTCGATCCGATTCGCCGCCGTTATCGAGCCTCCCATCGCCTCGATGAAGCCGCGGCAAATCGCAAGACCAAGGCCTGTGCCGGCGCGCTGCCGGTCGGAGCGATGAACCCGGTAGAACTTATCGAAAATTCGATCGAGGTCAGCTTCGGGAATGCCCTCGCCTTCGTCCAGGACTCGAATGGCGACGCTGCCGTTCTCGCGCCGCGCTGCGATCGTGATGAGCGAATGAGGCGGGGCGTATTTCGCCGCATTGTCGAAAAGATTGAACAGGATCTGCTCCATCAGCACCATGTCGACATCCAGCATTGGCAATCCGGCCTCGAGATCGATATCGACCTCGTGTTCGGCCAAGATCTTGCCGGCCCTTTGCAACGTCGCGCCGACGATGTCGGAGAGGTCGACCGGCCCTGATTGCGGCTTGAGCGGGCCGGATTCGAGCCGCGTCATGTCAAGAAGATTTCCGATGAAGCGATTGAGCCGCTCGGCTTCCTCCTGAATGGTGCGCAGCAGACTCTCTTGAACCGAATCGTCGAACTCCCGCCCGTGGCTGACGAGGCTCGTCGCCGAGCCGAGGATCGAGGCGAGAGGCGTGCGAAGATCATGCGAGATCGAGGTGAGCAGCGCCGAGCGCAGGCGATCGGTCTCCTCGGCGAGGCGGGCGCGATCGATGTCCTTGGCGAGGTTGACGCGATCGATCGCGACGGCGGCCTGATCGGAGAGCGCGTCGAAAAGACGTGAGTCTTCGGGCGTCAGCAAGAGCCCCGGCTTGTCGCGGTCGATCCCGACGACGCCGACGGCGCCGCGCGCCGTGCGCAAGGGCATGAAGCGGCGCTTTGCGCCCGGCAGCGTATCGGCGCCGCGTCCCGTCGCCTGATTTTTTTCAAAGCACCAGCGCGCCGCGGCGAGATCGGCTTCGTCGAGCATGTCCTCGGGAGGAAACCCCGCTTTGACGTCAAGGCGGCCCTCCTCGGGCAGAAGGAGAACGACCCGCACCTTCAGCATCAGCGCGATCTGATGCGCGGTCGCCCAAAGGAGATCGTCAAGCGTTGCGATGCCCGCGAGCTTGCGGCTGAAAAGATAGAGATCCTCGGTGATCCGCGCGCGTTGGCGCGCGGCGATCGCCTGGGCGCGGACGCGCGCCGCGAGGTTGCTCGCAATGATGGCGACGACCGCGAAGAAGAACAACGCGACGACATTTTCCGGGTCGGCGATCGTGAATGTGTAGAGCGGCGGCAGGAAAAAGAAATTATAGGCGAGCACGCTGACGAGACAAGCGAGCAGCGAGGCCCATAGTCCAAAACTCACAGCGCTCGCCAGGACCGCAATCAGAAAGGCCTGCGAAACATTCGAGACGCCATTTTGCCGGAGCAGAATGGCGATGATGGCCGCGACGCCGACGTAGAAAAGGCTCGCGGCATAGCCTATGAAGGCGCCCGGCTTCACTTCCCTCTTGCCGGGCTCGATCCTCGCGGGGGCGCTGAGGGCCCCGTCGGTCGGGCGTGCGATGACGTGAACGCTCGCGCCAGAGGCGACGCGGATCAGTTTCTGGGCGGCCGATTCGCCAAAAAAATCGCGCCAACGCGAATGCTCCGATTTGGCGACGATGATATGGGTGAAATTATTGGCCTGCGCATATTCGGCGACAGAGTCGGCGACATCCTGGCCCGGGATCGAGATCGCCTCCGCTCCGAGCCGTTGGGCAAGGCGCAAGCTCTGCGCGATGGCGTCCCGCTCGGCCTCGTTGGCGCGCGCGTCGGCTGGCGTCTCCACATAAATCGCCGCCCATCGCGCCTTCAGGCGATCGGCCATTCGCTTGGCGTAGCGCACGACGGCATTGCCGCTTTTCGTCGCGTCGATGAGGACCAGCACCTGTTCGCCAGCCGGCCAGGGCCCTTCGATCGCATGCAGCCGCATGTAATCGACCATCTGCTCATCGACCCGCTGAGCGGTGCGGCGCAACGCCAGCTCTCGCAAGGCGGTCAGATTGCCCGGCGAGAAATAATGCGCAATCGCCCGCTCGGCCTGATCAGGCACATAGACCTTGCCATCATTCAGCCGCGCGATCAGATCTTCCGGCGTCAGATCGGTCAACTCGATATCGTCGGCGCGGTCGATAATCGAATCCGGCACGGTCTCGCGGACCCGGACCCGCGTGATCCGGGCGACAACGTCGTTGAGGCTTTCGACATGCTGAATGTTGAGCGTCGTGTAGACGTCGATCCCGGCTGCGAGCAGTTCTTCGACATCCATGTAGCGCTTGGGATGGCGGCTCTCCGGCGCATTGGTATGCGCAAGCTCATCGACCAGAACGAGACTGGGCGCGCGGACCAGAATGGCGTCAATGTTCATCTCGGCGAGGACATGGCCTTTGTAGACGATGCTGCGGCGCGGAACGACTTCGAGACCGCGCAGCAGCGCCTCGGTCTCCTTGCGCCCATGCGTCTCGACGACGCCGACGACGACATCAAGCCCCTCGACCTTCTTGGCCTGCGCCGTCATCAGCATTTCATAGGTCTTGCCGACGCCCGGCGCGGCGCCAAGAAAGATTTTCAGGCGGCCTTGTTCGGCGTGCTGCGCATCGCGCAGGAGAGCGTCGGGTGAAGGCCGACGTTCGGCGTTATCGCGTTTCTCCATGCCGGCCGGCGCTTTCGCTTAGAGTGCTTAGCTGGGACGATCAGAAGCACTCTATCCTTTATCGAAGAGAAAACGGCTCCAAGCGAGAACGAATTCGCGTTGAAAATACTTGGCCTTTTCTACTCATTTGTCTAGCTCAATATGTTGAGTCAGCCCTTCAAGCGCTTCTTGCACGCGCTCCAATAGTCCATCCATTTCAGGCCGCCATTGGAGTTGGTCGCCGCGTTGGCGCGGAATTGGTCGGAACAGGTCTTGAGGCGCGCAACGGACGGCTTCTTGTCGGCATGGGCGGAAGAAATTTCCGAGGGAAACAGAGCTTGCGCTACCGGCTCTGACGCCGCTGTCTTGGGGGGATTAGCGGATGGAGGCGCGACAGCAGGTGCAACCGGCGCATCGATCGCGGGGGCCGACGCCGCCGCCTCGGCGACGACGGGGGCCGGCGGCGCAGGCGCGGCGACAACAGGCGAGGCATCCGCAGTCGTTGCGGGCGTCTCGAGCGCAGGCGGCGCAGCAATTGACGGCACAACAGCAGGCGCCGGAGTCGCCTCAGCTGTGGCCGAGTTTTCCTTGCTCTTACGGCTTTCGCGCGTCGGAAAGGCCTTGTCGAGCGCCAAGTTGAGTTTCAGCACGTTGACATGCGGCTCGCCCAGAATGCCGAGCAGACGGCCGGTGGTATTGTCTTCAACAAGGCTGCGCAGCGCATCTTCCGAAAGCTTGCGCGCCTTGGCGATCCGCGGAATCTGAAACAGCGCCGCCGCCGGCGTGATGTCGGGATCAAGGCCGCTCGCGGATGTCGTGACGAGATCGACGGGAACCGGCGCGGATGGATTTTGCGCCTTGAGCGCCTCGGATTCCTCCTTCACCCGTTCGATCAACGCCTTCGACGTCGGACCCAGATTCGATCCCGCCGAATTGCTGGCGTTATAGGGCGCAGGTATGGATTTCGTCGCATCATTGGGGTCGGCGCCGCCCGTGGCGGAGGGCCTTCCATGGAAATAGTCCTCTCGGGTGAAACTCTGCCCGATCAGCGCCGATCCGATAATGGCTCCATCTTGCCCGATCTCCAGGCTGCCATTGGCTTGATAGGGAAAAAGGCGCTGGGCCAAGCCCGTCATCGCGAGCGGATAGGCGAGCCCGGTCAGCGCGGTCATGAGGACGGTCAGCATCACCGCGGGAAACAGATGTTTGATCACTTTGGAATCCTCACGCAAGGCCAGCCGCGCCGACCGCGAGATCGATCAGCTTGATGCCGATAAAAGGAACGGCGAGGCCGCCGACGCCATAGATGAGCAGATTGCGCCGCAAGATCGACGCCGCCCCGACCGGACGATAGGCGACGCCGCGCAGCGAAAGGGGAATGAGCGCGACAATGATCAAGGCGTTGAAAATGATCGCCGAAAGAATCGCGCTTTGCGGCGTGGCGAGATTCATGATGTTGAGGCTTTGGAGCTGCGGGTAGAAGGCGACGAACATCGCCGGAAGAATCGCGAAATATTTCGCGACGTCATTGGCGATCGAGAAGGTGGTCAGCGCGCCGCGCGTCATCAGCAACTGCTTGCCGATTTCGACGATTTCGATCAGCTTCGTCGGATCGCTGTCGAGGTCGACCATGTTGCCCGCCTCCCGCGCGGCCATGGTTCCAGTGTTCATGGCGACGCCGACATCCGCCTGCGCCAAGGCCGGCGCGTCATTGGTCCCGTCGCCGCACATGGCGACAAGCTTGCCTTGCGCCTGCTCGTCCCGAATGAGTTTCAATTTGGCCTCGGGCGTCGCCTGGGCGAGGAAATCATCGACCCCGGCCTCGGCGGCGATCGCCGCCGCCGTCAAAGGATTGTCGCCGGTGATCATCACCGTCCGGATTCCCATCTGGCGCAGCGCGCCGAAGCGCTCCCTGATGCCGCCCTTGATGATGTCCTTCAGATAGATAACCCCGAGCAGACGGCCATCCTTGGCGACCGCAAGCGGAGTCCCGCCCAGTTTCGCAATGCGATCAGCGCTTGCGTTCAGGTCGTGAACCGCCGCTTCCGAGACCAATGAGCGCGCCGCGACGGCCGCGCCCTCGGCATCGGGCGGAGGATTTGCGGCCTCCGAGCGGACGAAGGCCAGGACCGCATCCACCGCTCCCTTGCGGATCACGCTCGCGCCGGCATCGATCCCGCTCAGTCGCGTGTAGGCGCTGAAGGGGATGAATTTGGCGTTGAGTTCGCTCATGTCCCGGCCTCTGATGCCGTATTTCTCTTTGGCGAGCACGACGATCGAGCGGCCTTCCGGCGTTTCGTCGGACAGGGATGCAAGCTGAGCGGCGTCGGCAAGCTCCCGGGCCGTGACCCCGGCGAGCGGAACGAACTCCGCCGCCTGCCGGTTGCCGAGGGTAATCGTGCCGGTCTTGTCGAGAAGCAAGGTGTCGACGTCGCCCGCCGCCTCGACAGCGCGTCCCGACATGGCGAGAACGTTGAACCGCACCAGGCGATCCATGCCGGCGATTCCGATCGCCGAGAGCAGCGCACCGATCGTCGTCGGGATCAGGGTGACGAAAAGCGCGACGAGGACGATGACCGACACTTCGCCGCCGGCGTAATTCGCAAAGCTCGGGATCGTCGCCACCGCGAAGACGAAGATCAGCGACAGGCCGGCGAGGAGAATGTTGAGCGCGATCTCATTTGGCGTCTTCTGCCGCTGCGCGCCTTCGACAAGCGCGATCATCCGATCGAGGAACGTCGATCCTTGCGCCGCGGTGATGCGGACCTTGATCCAGTCGGAAAGAACGCGCGTGCCGCCGGTCACCGCAGAGCGATCGCCGCCGCTCTCGCGAATCACCGGCGCGGATTCGCCGGTGATCGCCGATTCATCGACCGAGGCGACGCCTTCGATGATCTCGCCATCGCTTGGAATGATGTCGCCCGTTTCGACAAACACGAGATCGCCCTGTCTCAAGGCCGCCGCCGGAACCAGTTCGACGCGGTGATCCTGCGGCGACGCGAGACGCTTTGCCCGCGCATCGGTGCGCGCCTTGCGCAATGTCGCCGCCTGCGCCTTGCCGCGGCCTTCGGCCACCGCCTCGGCGAAATTAGCGAACAGCAAGGTAATCCAGAGCCAAGCGAGGATCTGGAAGCTGAATTTCAAATCTGCGCCTCCCTTGATGAGGTCGCGCAGGAACAAAATCGTCACCAGCAGGCTCACGATCTCGACGACGAACATGACCGGATTGCGGACCATGAGGCGTGGGTCGAGCTTGCGGAACGCGCCTCCGATCGCCGGCAGGATGATCGCCGGATCGAACAGGGAGCGCACAGTGCTGCGCGGATTATCTCTGGTTTCCATTGGATTGACCTTGCAATTTGCTAAAGGGCCTTGCCGGCGAACGGTTTTCCGCTTCGCCGACTCTCGCGGCGCTCAGAAAAGATCGCCCGCGCGCAGGGCGAGATGTTCCTCGATTGGGCCAAGC
Source organism: Methylocapsa aurea (assembly GCF_000746085.1). Classification (GTDB taxonomy): domain Bacteria; phylum Pseudomonadota; class Alphaproteobacteria; order Rhizobiales; family Beijerinckiaceae; genus Methylocapsa; species Methylocapsa aurea. Next base: position 23,818 of record NZ_JQKO01000023.1, read on the forward strand.
GCCAAGGCGGGAAAGAAGGTCAGGCCGCCGATGATCAGGATCACCCCGATCAACAGGCCGACGAAAAGCCCGCCGTCGGTGGGAAAGGTGCCCGCCGAAGCCGGGACGAGTTTCTTGCTGGCGAGAGACCCGGCGATCGCCAGCATCGGAACGATGAACAGGAAGCGCCCGATCCACATCGCAAGGCCGAGCGTCGTATTGTAGAAAGGCGTATTGGCGCTAATCCCGGCAAAGGCGCTGCCATTGTTGCCCGTGGCCGAGGTGTAGGCGTATAGCGCCTCGCTGAAGCCATGCGGGCCGGCGTTGGCGAGGCTCGAAAGCCCGGCCGGTAGAACGACCGCGAGCGCGGTGAAGCCGAGGATCGACAGAGGCAGGATCAAAATCGCCAACATCGCCATTTTAACTTCCTTAGCCTCGATCTTCTTGCCGAGATATTCCGGCGTGCGGCCAACCATGAGGCCGGCGACGAAAACCGCGACAATCGCAAAGAGAAGCATGCCGTAAAGACCGGAGCCGACGCCGCCGAAGATGATCTCGCCCAGCATGATGTTGACCATCGGGATCATGCCGGCGAGCGGCAGCAGGCTGTCGTGCATCGTGTTGACGGCGCCGCAGGAGGCGTCGGTGGTGACGGTCGTGAAGAGGGACGAATTGGCGATGCCGAAACGCACCTCCTTGCCTTCCATGTTGCCGCCGGCCTGAAGCGGACCCGCGGCGGCGTCGATTGGAAGGCTGGCGAAATCCGGATTGCCTTTACTCTCGGTCCCATAGACGAAAAATGCGCCCGCCAGGAACAAAATTCCCATAACCGCGAAGATCGCCCAGCCTTGGCGCTCCTTGCCGACCATCCGACCGAAAACATTGGTGAGCGCCGCGCCGATCGAGAAGATCAGCACCATCTGGACGAAATTGGTCAAGGCGTTCGGGTTCTCGTAAGGATGCGCCGAATTGGCGTTGAAGAAGCCGCCGCCATTTGTGCCCAACTCCTTGATGACTTCCTGCGAAGCGACCGGCCCCTGGGCGATCACCTGTTTAGCGCCTTCGAGAGTCGTCGCTTCGACGTAAGCGTTCAAATTCTGTGGCACGCCCTGCCAAACCAGGAACAATCCAACCACAATCGACGCCGGCAAGAGCACATAGAGAACAGCGCGGGTCATATCGACCCAGAAATTGCCGATTGTTTGCACGGAGCGCCGTGCAAAACCCCTGACAAGGGCGATCGCGAGCGCTATGCCGGTCGCCGCCGAAACGAAATTATGCATGGTGAGCCCGGCCATCTGGGTCAGATAGCTCATCGTGGTCTCGGGCACGTAGGATTGCCAGTTGGTGTTGGTGACGAAGCTCACCGAAGTATTGAAGGCGAGATCGGGAGCGACCGCATCGAGTTGTTGTGGATTGAATGGCAAAACAGCTTGCAGGCGCTGCAGCGCGTAGAGGGCGAGAAAACCGGCCAGCGAAAAGGCAAGCATCGCGAGGCCATAGCCGCGCCAGCTCTGCTCTTCCTTTTCTCTGACGCCGCTGATGAAATAAAGCCCGCGCTCGATTGGACGCAACAGAATCGACAGGAAGGTGCGCTCGCCGTTGAAAACGCGTGTCATGTAATAGCCGAGCGGCTTGACCAGCAGCATAACGACCACGCAATAAAGCGCGATCTGGATGAAACCGTTAGCGGTCATCGAAACTATTCCTCAAAAGCGCTCGGGACGTATTAAAGCAACGACGAGATAGATCATGACGATGGCGATCGCCATCGCGCCGAGTATGTTGTCGAATGTCATGGCTGCCCTCATAAGCTGGCGCATGCGTCGAGATAGAGCGCCGTGCCGGCAAAGGCCGCCGCGCCGATCACGACGAATACAAAGTCGAGGATAACGCCTTCCATCGGAAGTCCTTTCGATCCTTGCAGCATGATCCGCACAGGCGGACGCCGGTTTGACGATAGGATCATGCGCAAATCAAAGAGATGAACCCCACCCCGTCCGAGCGTATCGGGATGCTTGCCGACGGATCGCGGGGCTCCCACGGCCTGATATCGCAAGCAGGGGATAAAGGATCGAGAGCGCTTAAATGCTTGCCGCATATAAGTTTCATATAGACGATGGCAATCCGCATTGAGCTGGATCAACAGCGGCCTTGACGGCGAAGGTCAGCTGCGTGGATCAAAAGTAATAAAGCCAAAACCAACGGCGTCTCATCACCGCCGAGCCCGCAAACATCTACAAAATCGGACGCCTGGGTTACTTTTTCCGATGGTCGCGCTCAAAAAAGAACCGCCCGGCCAAAGAGTTTTGGCCGGGCGGCTTCGTATAATCTCGAGGGAAACTCCGCGCCTTAACGGAATTATTCTCTAAAACTTCACGATAACGTCTCCGCCAAAGGTGAATTGCGACGTTTTCGTGCCGATCCCGAAATTGGGATAGCCTTGGCCATTGAAAGCGGGCGTTCCATTCAACGAGGAGTCGTAGCGAATTTCCGGCCGCAGAACGATCGACTTGACCAATGGCAGCCCCTCCGGAAGCGGCGGGGTGATGTTGAGGCCCGCGGTCAACTCCAGATAGGGGGTCGGCGACGGCCCGAAGATCGCCGTGTTCGGGAAACCATATTGGATATTGACGAAATCGAAATTACCAGGGAAAGCGGCGACGAAGAAATTGTTTTGGTCGCGCCACACCTCGGCGCGGCCGACCAGCTTCAGCCAATCATTGACCGCATAGATCGCATATTGAGCGACGCCATAGCCACTCGCCCGAAACCCGTTGTCCTGGATGTAGTTGAGGTCGGTGATGAAGGTCAATGACTCGGTGGCCTTCCAAATTGCAGTGATGTCGCTGAGGTAGCGAAGCGCCTTGTTTGGATTGCAGTTGCAGGCGAGCGCGGTGGCGACGGTATCGGGATTTTCCGGACCTATATGGGTGGTCGCCATGATCGTCAGGGCGCCGTCCAGCAGGTTGAGGCCGAGGCCGCCATGGAACGCGATCGCGCCATTATTGTCGCCTTGGCGATTGCCGAAGGTGGTGTTCACGCCGGTGTCGACGCCAGCATAAATATCGATCATCGGATCGACATGCGAGATCGTCATGATGCCCGTGTGCACGAGCGGGACGCCAAAATTGAAGATGTAGGAATGCGAGTAGAGGTAATTGTCCCCGGCCGAGATGACCTCGGCGCCTTCCAAGGTGGCATATTGACCAAACTTGACATCGATGCCGCCGGAATAAAACAAGGGAACGTGGACGACCCCCCAAGCCTCGACGGGCGTGAACTGGCTCCAGTCATTGATGAGATAATCGAACTGGCCGAGATAGCGCGTATAGCGCGCGTCGGATCCGTACATGAACTGGACTCGAAAGCCTAAATCCCAATCCGTCGATTTCGGATCGAGCGGGCGCTGGACCGTCAGGAGCGCCTGATTGAGCAGCGGCTTGTTGGCTTTGTCGGTGAGCAAATGCCCGAAATTCAACCCATCGCCGGGATAATCGGGATTTGCGGTATAGCCGCCTTCAATGGCGCCGGAAACCGTCACCGTATCCCACCAACTGGCCGGAGGCGGGGGAGTCGTCGCGGCGAGGTCCGCGGCATGCGCGAACTGTCCTGCGTTCGCCACGAGCAAACCGGCGCATAGCGTCGGCAAAACAGAAAACTTGCGTAGATGCGCCATGCTTGCACTCCCACAGAGGCGATTTGGAGCACTAAAAGGCGCACATGACGGTGAAGGGTTCAATATCTGTTGGGTTAAGCAAACTTGCTTTCGGGGGCCACGATGCTTTCCTGCAACAGTCAGGCGCATCAGACGCCAATTCGCTTGACCCTTATCCCGATCGCCCAACAATGCGCCAGCACATCGCGAGCAATTGAGCAGGAACAGAGCGCCTTTTTCTACGGCGAAAAATCACAATAGATTTCGGTCAATCGTAACGGCGCAACATCCGTCCAACAGCCTTAACCTATACTGTTTTGAGCGCCTGCCAATACCAAAGCTAGAGCTGCGTCTGATTTTGCGGAATCCGAAAGCGCTCAGATTCAATGATTTGGAGCAGAGCATGTTGAACATGCTCTGGCACCCTCAAAACGCCAGCGCCTTGGCTTCCTTCACGCCGGGAAGCTTTTCGACTTCGACGAGCACATCCCCGGGCGCGACGCCATCGACTTCGACAAGCGCGACCGCCGAACCGCCCGCCCGATCGCGGCCCAGCGCGAAGGTCGCGATATTGACGCCGGCATTGCCCAGAACGCTCGCGAACCGGCCGATGAAGCCCGGCCTATCCTCATTGCTGACATAAATCATCGCTGGAGCGACGAGCGCATCAACCTGGATTCCGTTGATTGAAATGATTCGCGGTCTGCCGTCGTGAAACACCGTGCCGGAAACCGAGCGCTTATGCGCCTCGGTTTCAACGGACAAAGTGATAAGCGATTCATAGTCCGCGTCGGCCGCCCTGGTCACTTCGTCGATCGCGACGCCGCGCTCTTTGGCGACCAGGGGCGCTGAAACGACATTGACGTCCGCAAGCAAGGGTCGCAACAGCCCGGCGATGGCGGCCGCCGTCAACGCCTTTGTCTTCAGTTCGGCCACCGAACCTTCATAAGTGATCGTCACCTTCATGATGGCGCTATCGACGAGCTGGCCGGCAAAAGATCCAAGACGTTCGGCGAGCGCGATGAAGGGCTTGAGCTTGGGCGCCTCCTCCGCGGTGATCGAGGGAAAATTGACTGCATTCGAAATCGCGCCGCGGATCAGATAGTCCGACATTTGCTCGGCGACTTGCAGCGCGACATTTTCCTGAGCCTCGTTGGTCGAGGCGCCAAGATGCGGGGTGCAGACGACATTCGGGTGGCCAAAGAGCGGGTTTTCGGTTGCGGGCTCGCTGACGAAGACATCGAAAGCCGCTCCCGCGACATGGCCGCTGTCGAGGAGCGCGCGCAAAGCTTTCTCGTCGGCCAAGCCGCCGCGGGCGCAATTGATGATCCGCACGCCCTTCTTGGTCTTGACGAGATTTTCGGCCGACAGAATATTCTTCGTCTGCGGCGTCATCGGCGCATGCAGGGTAATGATGTCGGCGCGGGCGAGGAGAGGCTCGAGCTCGACCTTTTCGACGCCGAGAGCGAGCGCGCGCTCGGGCGTCAGGAAGGGATCATAGGCAAGAACATGCATATGGAGGCCGATGGCGCGCTCCGCGACGATGGAGCCGATGTTGCCGCAGCCGATGACGCCAAGCGTCTTGCCCGTGATCTCGACGCCCATGAAACGGTTTTTTTCCCATTTTCCGGCCTGCGTCGAGGCGTCGGCCTGGGGAATCTGGCGGGCTAGCGCAAACATCAGCGCGATCGCGTGCTCGGCGGTGGTGATGGAATTGCCAAAAGGCGTATTCATTACGATGACGCCCTTTGCCGTCGCGGCTGGAATGTCGACATTGTCGACGCCGATTCCGGCGCGGCCAATCACTTTCAGCCTAGTGGCCTGATCGAGAATTTTGGCGGTGACCTTCGTCGCCGAGCGAATCGCCAAGCCGTCGAAAGCGCCGATGACCGCGGCGAGCTTCTCTTTGTCCTTGCCAAGTTGCGGCTGGAAATCCACATCGACGCCGCGCTCCTTGAAAATGGCGACGGCGGCGAGGGAAAGCGCATCTGAAATAAGCACGCGCGGCGGCATCGGACGTCTCCATATCTGGAGCATTTTTTCACGCGAAGGCGGAGCGGGATTCGCGTCAAGAAAATGCAAGCGGAACGCAGGCTTGAAGCATATTCAGGTCTTGCAGACGCCCGAAACGTCGCGGACGCGTCGCTTGCTCATCCCGCGCGCGGCGGAGCGCAGGGCAGGACAGGATCGCTAGCCGGCGGCCGCCCGCGCCGAACCAAGCCGCCGCCCGCCGCAATCACGCAGCCTTGGCGAGATCGCCCTTTGTCTTTTGATAGGCGTAATCCAGCCAAAGCGTCAGCGCCGCGACATCGCTTGTCTCGATCGTCGCGCCGCACCATATGCGAAGGCCAGGCGGCGCATCCCGGTATGACCCGATGTCATAGGCGATGTTTTCTTTTTCGAGCAAGCTGACGATCGATTTCGCGAATTTGGCTTCCGCCTCGCGCCCGAGCAAGGTGACCGCCGGGTCGACGATCTTGAGGCAAATGCTGGTGTTCGATCTAAATGCCGGATCCTTGCCGAGAAAGTCGATCCAGGGCGTTCTCTCGACCCAGTCGCTGAGCGCCTTCGCATTGGCGTCGGCGCGCGCGACGAGCGCATCGAGGCCGCCGAGCGATTTGCCCCAATTCAAGGCGTCGATGTAATCTTCGACGCAGAGCATCGAAGGGGTGTTGATGGTTTCGCCCTCGAAAATGCTCTCGATCAGCTTGCCCTCGTGGGTCAGGCGGAAAAGTTTGGGCAAAGGCCACGGCGGCGTATAGCTCTCCAGCCTCTCGACGGCGCGCGGCCCGAGAATCAAAATGCCATGGCCGGCTTCGCCACCCAGCACTTTTTGCCAGGAGAAAGTGGCGACGTCGAGCTTCGGCCAATCGAGTTTCTGGGCGAAAGCGGCCGAGGTCGCGTCGCAGATCGTGAGGCCCTTGCGGTCGGCGGGAATCCAATCGGCGTTAGGGACGCGCACGCCCGACGTTGTGCCGTTCCAGGCGAAGACGACGTCATTGTCGAAATTGACGCTGGACAGATCGACGATCTCGCCAAAATCCGCGACCATGGCGCGGGCGTTTTTCAGGCGCAAATGCTCGATGACATCGATCACCCAGCCTTCGCTGAAGGTCTCCCAGGCAAGCACGTCGACGCCGCGCTGGCCGAGCAGCGACCATAGCGCCACTTCGACTGCGCCGGTATCCGAGCCCAGGAGAATGCCGATGCGATAATCGGCCGGGACCTGCAGGACCTCGCGGGTGAGGTCGATTGCCAGCTTCAGCTTAGCTTTGCCGATCTTGGCCCGATGCGAGCGTCCGAGCGGGGCGCTCTGCAAGTTCTTGAATTGCCAGCCGGGGTGCTTGGCGCAAGGACCGCAAGAAAAATTCGCGCACCCTGGGCGCGCTGCGGGAACCATCGCTGTCATAGTAGCCATCCTTTCAGATGGGCGCCTTTCGTTGGGGAAAGGTGTCCCGCCTATGGGGATATGACCGTTATACGACGTCGTCAAGGAGAACATCCAACTGGCCAGGTTCGAAGGAGCGCACTGGATCGAGCCGCGCAGGTCTGCATGGCGCAAGGCGGAGATGTTAGCCTTGATCTCGCGAATGCAACCCGAGAGGAGGTCAAACAATGCCAACGCGACCCACAACCCAAAGAGCGCGCCGACAGGCGATTCTCGTGATAATCGCCGCTATGCTGGCAAGCCCCTCCATCGTCCTGGCTGCACAGAATAACCTGACCTTGATCTGCCCGAGCGACGCGACAAGCGAGCCCCAATTCAAGGACGCGAATACAGACGCGATCCTTCCAATAACGGATCCTCAGCTCAAGGCGGTCGCAGTAGAATCATGCAATCCAGCGCTCTCTGTGGTCAAAAGCGCCCCCGTCAAGATCGTAAACCTCCGCAGCGCGCCGATTTTCGTGAGCTTTACGACCAGCGATTTCAAATCGGGGCCGATTACTTGGGGCGCAGGCTGCACAACCTCCGGGACAGGGGCGAGGATTGCCGCTGGGGCGACCTGCTTGGCGACGGTCTCCAGCAACGGCATGTCCTCGCGCTTTTGCGCGGCTTTGAACCAACCGCCGGCCAATTGCTACAATGCGCAAGCGAATCATCAGACGATGATCGAAACCATCTTCTTGCCGGTCGGCGCTCCAGGCTGCTTCAAGACAGGAAACTGCGTCTGGTTCGACATCAGCGTCATACCCTCAAACTGCACCGACGCCTTGTGGAAAAGAAATCAATGCGCCAGGACAGGCGGCGCCTCCTACAATCTCCCGGTTACGCTAGGCTGCAGCGGCGTCACCTATTATGCCTGCCAAGGACCAGCAAACAATACTTATGGACCTGAAAACTATCCTTCGCATTGCGGCAATCCATTTGCTGCTTGTGAAAGCACTCCCTCCTGCCAGAACGCCTATTTTTACCCGATGTTCGATCCGCCAGCGAACAAATATCAGCCGAACAATTATTGTAAGGGCGGCCAGGTTTTCACGATCACATTCCCCTCCGGACAATAGACCCAGCCCTCGGCTGGCCGCGTCCCCGCCATATCCGGGCGCGCCTCCAGCACGATCCTGCGCCGGTTGACGATCGCCGCTTGGCCGGCGGCTTTTGTTCAAGCTCCAGGACGAGGCGACCGCCGCGCCGGCGCTTCAAGCGGCGGAAGCGCCGGACGCTCGAAAATTGAACTTCGCCCTTCCGAAACGACCCCGCGCCTGCCGCTCGCTCGCGAGGCGCTCACTTGCGCGCCTAGGCCCGCCCACTATAGTCGCGCGACTTCGAAACCCGCCCCGAAACCCCCTTTATGAGCTTCAAATGCCGCAGCCGAAATCAGACGTCAAAAAGGTCGTTCTCGCCTATTCGGGAGGGCTCGACACCTCGATCATTCTCAAATGGCTGCAAACGACATATGGCTGCGAGGTCGTGACCTTCACCGCCGATCTCGGCCAGGGCGAGGAGATTTCGCCCGCGCAGGACAAGGCGATCCTGCTTGGCGTCAAGCCCGAGAATATCTTCATCGAGGACCTCCGCGAGGAATTCGTCCGCGACTATGTCTTCCCGATGTTTCGCGCCAATGCGCAATATGAAGGGCTCTATCTCCTTGGAACCTCGATCGCGCGGCCCTTGATCGCCAAGAAGCAGATCGAGATCGCCCGCAAGCTGGGGGCCGACGCCGTGGCGCATGGCGCGACCGGCAAAGGCAATGACCAGGTCCGCTTCGAGCTTTCCTATTATGCGCTCGAACCCGACATCAAGGTCATCGCGCCCTGGCGGGAGTGGGACCTGACCTCGCGCACCGCTCTGATCGCCTTCGCCGAAAAGAACCAGATCCCTATCGCCAAGGACAAGCGCGGCGACGCGCCCTTCTCCGTCGACGCCAATCTTCTGCACGCCTCCTCCGAGGGCAAAGTGTTGGAGGATCCCGCGCAAGAGGTGCCGGACTACGTCTATTCGCGCACACTCAATCCAGAGGACGCGCCTGATGCGCCGACCTTCATCGAGGTGGATTTCGAAAGGGGCGACCCTGTCGCGGTCGACGGGCAGCCCATGTCCCCGGCGACTTTGCTCACGCATCTGAACAACCTCGGGCGCGCTAATGGAATCGGCCGGCTCGATCTCGTTGAAAACCGTTTTGTAGGTATGAAATCGCGCGGCATGTATGAGACGCCTGGCGGCACTATCCTTTACTACGCCCACCGCGGCATCGAATCGATCACCCTCGATCGCGGCGCGGCGCATTTGAAGGACGAACTCATGCCAAAATACGCCGAGATCATTTATAATGGTTTTTGGTTCTCGCCCGAGCGCGAGATGCTGCAAGCCTTGATCGACCGCAGCCAGGAATTCGTCACCGGCAAGGTCCGCCTCAAGCTCTACAAAGGCTCAGCTTTCGTTGTCGGGCGGTCAAGCCCCAATTCCCTCTATGATCAGGATCTTGTGACGTTCGAAGAGGGCGCGGTCGCCTATGACCACCGTGACGCCGCCGGCTTTATCAAGCTCAACGCGCTGCGGCTGCGCACGCTCGCCAAGCGCGCCCGAAAGATCGCCGGCCGCGGCTGAGAATCCGTTCCGAGGCGATAAATTCTTTTGATCCGTCTCAATTCATATTTCACAGATTAGACTATGTACTGTCTGTGGGGCGGAAACCGAAACTCTCAAGGAGAAGCAAATGCTCCGATTTAAGACCATTGCAGCCGCGGTTGTTTTAGCGGCCGGTGCCGGGTTGGGCGGAACCGCGCAAGCTGGGCCGATGCCGAATGCAGGCGTGAACGCGCCGGCGAGCGAAGCGCTTCCGTTAGAAGCGGTCCAGTTCTACTGGGGCGGCTATAATTATTGTTGGTATTCGAACGGCTGGAATGGGCCAGGCTGGTACTGGTGCGGCTATCCGTGGCGTCGCGGCTATGGCTGGGGCGGCGGTTATGGCTGGCGAGGCTGGCGTCACCCCGGCTGGCATGGCGGCGGCGGATGGCATGGCGGTCATGGCGGCGGATGGCATGGCGGTCATGGCGGCGGCTGGCATGGCGGTCATGGCGGCGGCGGCTGGGGCGGCGGCGGTCATGGCGGCGGCGGCTGGGGCGGCGGCGGTCATGGCGGTGGCGGTCATGGCGGCGGCGGCTGGGGCGGCGGCGGTCATGGCGGTGGCGGACATGGCGGCGGTGGCGGTGGTCACGGCGGCGGTGGCGGCGGTCATGGCGGCGGCGGCGGGCATGGCGGCGGCGGTCGCTAGTTAGGCCAATCGCAATATTGGCTCGATCCCTCGAGAGCATTGACGACGCCATCAATCAGATTGGCTTCGATCAGCGCTTTCGAGGTGGGCTCCCGGCGCAAAGGATGCAGGAGCGAGGGGGTCGCGGCGATTTCGTCTTCGAGCCGGAAGAGCGCCGCTCGGGCCTCGGTGAGACCGACAGCGGCAAAACGGCAGGCTTCGCCCGGACGCATCTGGGCGAGGCGGCCTATGTCGGCCAAAATAACATGGCCGAGCTTGGGATAGCCGCCGGTGGGCTGGCGGTCGGCCAGGAGCACCAGAGGCTTCTTGTCGCCAGCAATCTGGATCGCGCCGAGCGCGATGCCATCCGAGACAATATCATGGCCCCGCGCATGCGCGATCTCCGGTCCCTCGAACCGATAGGCCATGCGATCGGCCCTCGGCGTCAATGTGAATTCCTCCGCGAAAAACGCTGTGAGCCCCGCCGCGGTGAAATAATCGTCTTGGGGACCAAGGACGACGCGAAAAGCTTCGGCGTCCCGGGCGAGCCAAGGCGCATCGATCGCCGCGTCGAATTCTGAAGCTTCCAATGATTGCATTCGCGCTGCGGCGGGCAAGAGGTCGGCGAACAGGACATCGCCTTGGCGCAGCATGCGCCCTTCCACGCCTCCCATGCCAGATCGCACATGGGTCGCCCGGCTTCCCATGTCGAGCGGCGCGTCGAAACCGCCTTCCACCGCAAGATAGGCCCAAGCGCCAAAACTCCCCGCTTGCGCCGCCAACACTTCCCCTGGCCGCAACAGAAGGCGCGCGGCCTGCGGCAGCAAGACGCCATCGCGCCGCCAGATAAAGGCGCCGCCGGCGAATGCGACCGCAAGCGGCGCGTCTTCGCAAAGCGCCGAGAGGCCGCCGGCCGATATTTCGAGCGCGGCCGCGCGGTCGTCATTGCCGAGGGTGAGATTGGCGGTCCGAAACGCGGTCCAGTCCATTGGCCCTGCCGGCGTGACGCCAAAGCGCAGGAAGCCATGGCGGCCGCCGTCCTGGATTGTCGCGCCAGGACCGGCGCGAAGCACCCGTAGCCGCGCCCGCATCTCAGGCCTCCTCCAGCGCGCCAGCGTCTCCAGCCTCGGCGGCGGCGCTCAAGGCGTCGAATGCGGCAGGATCGATGCGCTCGAAAACAAGCTCATCGCCGATATCGGCGAGAAAACGTCGCTCGCGCCGCGCATCGAAAATCTTCACCGGGGTCCGGCCGACCGCATACCAGCCAGTCGGCATGGCGACGCTGGCGACGAGCGCCTGACCGCCCGCGATCAGCAGCGATCCCGGCGGCGCCGGCGCGCGCGGGGCGGCGCGGCGGGCGATGGTAAGCGCCGCCGGAAGGCCGCCGAGAAATGTGAATCCGGGTGCGAAGCCATACATATAGACCCGGTAAACCGCACTCGCATGCAAGGCGACGATGCGCTCTCGCGGCAGCCCGAGGATCGCTTCGACCTCGGCGAGATCTTCGCCATGGGGTGGATCGTAACAGGCAGGAAGACGCCAGCGCCTTGGCCGCGCGCGCGTGACCTCAGCGTCTTTGAGACCGGCGAGAGCCTCGATCAAGCCCTGCGTCGTCAGGCGGCGCGGATCGAAGTGGATCATGAGAGACCGATAGGTCGGCACGGTCTCGCTCACCCCGGCCAATTCCGCTTGGGCGATCGCCGCATCAAGCGCCACGACCCGGTCGTGGATCGCGGGATCGATGGCCTGCCCGAACTCGACGACAAGCGCGCTCTCCCCGGCAGGCAGATAGCGCGGCGCGGCGTTCTTCATCGCATGGCCTTCTCAAGTCCGGAAAAACGGCGCCAGCGCGATGCCCGCAGCTTCGAGCCGCGAGCGAACCGCCCTCGCCATCGCCACCGCATTGGCGCTGTCGCCATGAACGCAAATGGAGTCGATGCCGACCGGAATATGCTTGCCGGAGACCGTGATGATCGCGCCCGCCTCGACCATGGCGAGCGCGCGATCGGCGACGACATTGGGCGCGTCCAGCACCGCGCCCGGATTGGATCTTTGCGCGAGAAGGCCGGCATCCGTATAGGCGCGGTCGGCGTAGATTTCGCGGGCGACGGAAAGCCCTTCGGCAAGACCTGCGGCTTCGAGCTCCGTTCCGGCGATGGCGAGAAAACCGAGGCGCGGATCGACGGCCTTCACCGCGCGCGCGATGGAGCGCGCGATCGGCGCCTCCTCCATCGCGCGATTGCTCAAGGCGCCATGGATCTTCACATAGGTCAATCGATGCCCGGCATAGGCGGCGAGCGCCTGCGCGGCGCCGATCTGATAGGCGACAAGCCGCTCGATTTCGCCCGATGTAAAGGGCAGCATGCGGCGGCCAAATCCCCAAAGATCCGGAAACCCCGGATGCGCGCCGATCGCCACGCCCTTGGCTTTGGCGAGCTTGAAGGCTTGCGCCATGATTTCCGGATCGCCGCCATGCAGGCCACATGCGACATTGGCGCTGGTCACGATATCGAGCATGGCGGCGTCATCGCCCATCGCATAGGCGCCGAAGCCTTCGCCGCAATCGCAATTCAAATCCACGCTGCGCATGACTTCATCATTCCCGCGGCGAATGGCTCACAAGCGGGTGCGTTCGTGAGCCTTCTCCATCGCGCCATATTTGCGCTTCCAATCGGCAGGATCCAATTGTGGACGCGGCTCCGCGAAGAACTCCTCGCGCTTGTACCCTTGCGCGTAAAGCAGCGCGGTAAGATCGGCATGGACGATCCGCGCATGCGCCGCGGCGGCGACCATCGGCTGAGCGCGATAGGCAACGCCAAGGCCCGCCGCCTCAAGCATCGCGAGGTCATTGGCGCCGTCGCCGACGGCCAGCGTCGCCTCGGCTGGTAAGCCATGATCTTCACGCAAGCGCAGCAGCGCCGCGCGCTTGCCTTCCTTACCGAGGATCGGCTCGGCGACAAGTCCGAGAAGGCGGCCATCCTCGCCCAAAAGCAGCGCATTGGCCTGATTCTCATGAAAGCCGATCTTCTCGGCGATGACGGACGTAAAATTCGTGAACCCGCCTGAGATGAGCGCCGTATAGGCGCCATCGCGCCGCATGGTCTGCACGAGCGTCCGGCCGCCGGGAGTCAGAGTGATCTTCTTGGCGATCACCCGCAGGATAGTGTCGGGATGCAAGCCCTTCAAGAGGGCGACCCGTTCGCGCAAGGCCGGCTCGAATTCGATCTCGCCGCGCATCGCGCGCTGCGTGATCTCGACGACAAATTGCTTCTTGCCGGTTTGCGCCGCCAATTCGTCGATGCATTCTTGCCCGATCATGGTGGAATCCATATCGGCCAGGAACAGCTTCTTGCGCCGGCCCTGCGCCGGCTGGACGATGACGTCGATCTCAGCGGCGCCGATCACCGCCCGCACGGCATCCGCGATGGCGCGCGCATCGACAGGTTCGTCCGGCGCGAAAGGAATATCGGCCGCTACGCCCTTGTCGAGCCATTGGGAGGGGCCGGGCTTCGGCAAGGCGTCGATCGCCAGTTGCAGCAGCCTCTCGGTCAGGCTCGGAAAGGTCGGGTTGCAGACGAGCGTCGCGACATGGGTCATGGGGCGTCTTTCCGTGAAAATGTCACCTCCGTGATGTGGCGGTGAAGTCGATCGCCGCCATTTCATCGCAGGACGCCGCCCACGGCAAGCCTGTATTATATTCCCCTTTTAGGTCCCCGCTGGCCTTTAGCTCGCCCCAGCGCGGCGCCTATTCCGCCGCCACGTTGCGCGCCGATGGCTTTTGCTTCAAATGCGCATCGATCAGCATATTGGCGATCGTCATGCGGCGGGCGGCGGCGATCCGCTGCGCCGGAGCGAAGCGGTCTGGATGGTTCATCTTGGCGAAATCGCGACGGATCCGCTTGAGTTCGACGCTCGCCAGATCCGCATGAAGACCAAGCTCCTGGGCGATTTCCTCGTCTTCAGTTGGCGCCGGTGCGGGGGCAGGCGGCGCGGACTGGGAAGGCGCCGACGCCTGTGGCGCAGGCTCATTTGGCGAGGCCGCGTCCGCTGGACCATAGGCTTCCTCTACGTAGGGCGCCGATGGCCCGGACTGGGCGGCGTCGTTCTCGCCCCACCAGCGCCAGGAAATGTTTCCCAGGAGCCGCCGCAACCTCGGAGCCGGCCGCGGCTCGGGCTCCAGCGCGGCTTGATCGTCCTCCGCCTTTACCTTGCCGGCGCCGGCGTCAGAAGGCCGCTCCGTCTTGGCGTGGTCGAGCGAGGCGAGAATGTCGCCGAAATCGGCGGCGCTGCTGTTTCGTTTCATCTGGATCATGGCGACAACCCACCCCATCGAGGCGCGGTTTGAAAAGAATTCACGAGAGTTTGCACGCCAGCCATTGAACCGAAGTTAAGACAAAAGCGTCATCTTGAAGTGAAACCGTCTTGCTAATCGGGAAGTTGGATTGGACCGCCGCCGGGCGCGGCCCAATGCCGCGGCATTCTCAAGCTCGCGGCGCTCTCCGCGCGAAGGCCTGGCAAGCCTTTCCTTGGCTACATGACCAAAGCTTAATTTGAACCGCATATCGCGGAGGACTAACACAACAGAGTGCAACTCTTGGAGACACACATGCAATCGCGCTTACCGATGGCTTTTACACTAGCCGCGCTCATCGGCGCCGGCGTCGCTTTCGATGCTAATGCGCAACAGCCGCCGCCCGGCCCTCCTCCTACCCCGCCGGGAATGGCGAAGCACGCCCCGCATTGGGAATTTTCGTCCGCCGATCGCGCCGCTTTTTTCGACGCGCGCTTGGCAGCTCTCCATGCCGGCTTGAAGCTCACTGCGGATCAGGAAAAGCTTTGGCCGCCGATTGAAGCCGCGCTGCGCGCCGCGCAGAAGACCGCCGCCGAGCGACGTGAAAAAATGCAATCCGAGCAGCGCCCCGCCGACATTATCGCCAAGCTGCGGGCCATCAGCGAAGCCCAGATCGCGCATGGCGAAACTCTCAAGGCGATCGCCGACGCCGCTTCCCCACTCTACGCGACGTTGAGCGACGAGCAGAAACATCGCCTGCCAATTCTGCTTCATGCAATGAAACCGCATTTCGGCGGCATTCACGGAATGGGCGACCATCACGGCATGGGCGGCCATCATGGCATGATGCATGAGGGCTGGCGCGGCGGCGACCATTCGGACGACGTTGGTTCGCACGACAACGGGTCGGACGACGACGATGATGATGATGACAATGGTCCTCCTCCTCCCCCGTGGGAACGGCGTTAATCGCCGATCGCTTCAATGTGAGCGGATCAGGGCCTCTCCAATCCAACAGCCGGCTGAGCTTGCGCCCAGCCGGCTTTTTAGGCCTTCCATACCAAAATCATGCAAGCGAAAGCGCCCAGCGCGGCATGGCCCACGGCGTCAGGCCGAAGTGGGCTTTGGCTCCTCCTCGAGCGCTTGCGCCTCCGCGTCGCTGAACACATGCCCGCGCGTCAGAAACCGCACCCCTTCCGGCGCCTCGATCGAAAAGCCGGCTCCGCGCCCCGCGACGACATCGATGATGAGCTGCGTATGCGCCCAGAATTCGAATTGCGCGGCGCCGATATAGACCGGGCAGCCGGCGATCTCGCCAAGCAGAATGTCGCTGGCGCCAGTGCGAAACTCCGCCAGCGGAAAACACATCGGCGAACTGCCGTCGCAGCACCCGCCCGACTGATGAAACAGCAAGGCGCCATGCGTCTCCTTGAGGCGCTCGATCAGCGCCAAGGCTTTTTCGGTCGCCACGACGCGCTGCATCACCCAATGAGTCCCCTTGTTGATATATCTTGACCGCAACGGGTCGGCGCATCCGCGCTCAAAAGAATCCAAGCGCCTTCGGACTGTAGCTGACCAGCATGTTCTTGGTCTTCTGATAATGATCCAACATCATCTTGTGGTTTTCGCGGCCGATGCCAGATTGCTTATAGCCGCCGAACGCCGCATGCGCCGGATAGAGATGGTAGCAGTTGGTCCACACCCGCCCGGCTTCTATCGCGCGGCCGAAGCGATAGGCGCGCGTCCCATTGCGGGTCCAGACGCCGGCGCCGAGGCCGTAGAGCGTATCATTGGCGATCTCCAGCGCCTCTTCATCATCCTTGAAGCTGGTCACCGAAAGCACCGGGCCGAAAATCTCCTCTTGGAAGATGCGCATCTTATTGTGGCCTTCGAGAATCGTCGGCTGGACATAGAAGCCGCCCGCTAGTTCGGGACCCACATCCGCGCGTCCGCCGCCGGCCAGCACCTTGGCCCCTTCCTGCCGCCCGATATCGAGATAGGATAGAATCTTTTCGAGCTGATCGTTGGAGGCCTGCGCCCCGATCATCGTCGCTGGATCGAGCGGATTGCCCTGCTTGATTTTCTTGACCCGCGCCACCGCCCGCTCCATGAAGCGGTCGTAGATTTTTTCCTGCACCAAGGCGCGCGAGGGACAGGTGCAGACCTCGCCCTGGTTCAAGGCGAACATCGAAAACCCTTCAAGCGCCTTGTCGAAAAAATCATCGTCTTCATCGGCGACATCGGCGAAGAAAATGTTTGGCGATTTGCCGCCGAGCTCCAGCGTCACCGGGATGATGTTCTCCGACGCATATTGCATGATGAGCCGGCCGGTCGTCGTCTCGCCGGTGAATGCGACCTTCGCGATTCGCTTGTTCTGCGCCAGCGGCTTGCCGGCTTCGACGCCAAACCCGTTGATCACGTTGAGGACGCCCGGCGGCAATAGGTCGCCGATCATATCGACCAGCACCATGACGCTCATCGGGGTTTGCTCGGCTGGCTTCAGGATGACGCAATTGCCGGCGGCGAGCGCGGGCGCGAGTTTCCACACCGCCATCAGGAGCGGAAAATTCCACGGAATGATCTGAGCGACGACGCCGAGCGGCTCATGAAAATGATAGGCGACCGTGTCATGATCGATCTCGCTAATGCCGCCCTCCTGCGCCCGCAGGCATCCGGCGAAATAGCGGAAATGATCCACCGCCAGCGGCAGGTCGGCGGCCTTGGTTTCGCGAATGGGCTTGCCATTGTCGATGGTCTCGACCATCGCCAGCATGTCGAGCTTTTGCTCGATCCGATCGGCAATGCGAAGCAGCGCGAGCGAACGCTCGGCGGGAGATGTGCGGCCCCAGGCCCCCCGCGCGGCGTGCGCGGCGTCCAGCGCCAATTCGACATCCTCGGCGCTCGAACGCGCGACCGTGCAAATCACACGACCATCGATCGGCGAAATATTCTCGAAGGTTTGGCCCTTAACCGCCGGGACCCATTTGCCGCCGATGAAATTGTCGTAGTGAGGACGAATTGCGATCTCATGCGCGATGTCGGCCAAAATCTTGTCGACCAATTTTGCCTCCCTAAGCGGAAATTGTTCTTGGACGCCGCGGCGACGCGCCAGCTGCTCTTTTGCCCTTAAAATAGGGCCGGCGCGTCATTTTGGAATAGGCTTGGCGCGAGCGCAGCGCTAGAGCATGATGCCGAAAAGTGGAAACCGGTTTTCGGACGACATCATGCTCCAACTCTTTGATTTTGAGCGAGTCCTTGTCGATCACATGAGTCGATGTGATCGGGACGCGCTCTAAGCAGTCCATCCAACAAGCTTGGCGGCGCTCGCCGCGGCGACGCGTTTGGCGTGGGCGTAGAGCGCCGCCACTGCGCAGCTCGCCAGCCGCGTGCGGAGCGTGTCGGCGCGGCTGGTCAGGATGATCGGCGCGCGCGCCCCGAGCACAATGCCTGCTGCGTCCGCATTGGCGAGAAAGGTGAAGACCTTTGCAAGCATATTGCCGGCCTCGAGGTCGGGAACGACCAGAATGTCGGCGTCGCCGGCAACCGGCGACTTGATATTCTTGGCCTTGGCGGCGTCGGGACTGATCGCGTTGTCGAACGCCAATGGGCCATCGAGCAGACCGCCCAGGATCTGGCCGCGGTCGGCCATTTTGCACAGCGCCGCCGCTTCGATGGTCGATGGTATTTTGGAGCTGACCGTCTCGGCGGCGGAAAGGATTGCGACCTTCGGCTGGGCGACGCCAAGGGCTATCGCGAGATCGATCGCGTTTTGAATAATGTCGGTTTTGTCTTCAAGCGTCGGAAAGATATTCACCGCGGCGTCGGTGATGAACAGAGGCTTGTGATAGGTCGGAACATCCATGATGAAGACATGGCTGATGCGCCGCTCGGTCCTGATGCCGGTCTCCTTGCTCACCACCTCGGCCATTAATTCATCGGTGTGCAGGCTGCCTTTCATGAGCGCATCGGCCTCGCCCATCCTCACAAGTTCCACGGCCTTTGCGGCGGCGGCATGGCTATGGGGCGCGTCGATCAGCCGAAAGGGCGAAATGTCGAGGCCAAGCGTCCTCGCGAGCGCTTCTATCCTGGTTTTGGGACCGACCAGGATCGGCTCGATAAGACGCGCCTTCGCGGCCTCAAGCGCCCCGCGCAAGGCGCTTTCGTCGCAAGGATGGGCGACCGCGGTGCGCACCGGCGCCAGACCATGACAGAGGAAGATCAGGGCCTCGTATTTCTCGTGCCCGCGTTCCTTGGTCATGCTCGACGCTCCCTTTGGTTCGAGGCCGCGAAGGCGAACCATCGCCGCCGCCGATCCATCCGGATAGAGCAAAATATCGTGAAAATCGTGACAGAGCGAGACGCCAAGAAAGCGCAAGGCGCCTCGATAAGATCAGGAAGGCGCGGGACGCTTCGATAGAATCATGCGTCGAGACAATAGATTGAGCGCATGAGTTCAGTCAGTTCGAAGCGATCGGGCTCTCCTGCTGCGCCTTGGCCTGGCGGCGTTTTTGGTGGAGGATTTCTTCGGTGTAGCCGTTTTTCTGGTCGCGGCCTTTGAAGATCAGATCCTGGGCGGCGAGGAAGGCCGGCCCGTCGAAGTTCGGCGCCATCGGCCGGTAGGCCGGATCGCCGGCGTTCTGCCGATCGACCACCGCCGCCATATGCTTCAGCCGCTCCAGCACCTGCGCCGCGCCGACCACCCCGTGATGCAGCCAATTGGCGATGTGCTGGCTCGAAATCCGCAAGGTCGCCCGATCCTCCATCAGGCCGACGTCATGAATGTCGGGCACTTTCGAACAGCCGATCCCCTGATCGACCCAGCGCACCACATAGCCCAAAATGCCCTGGCAATTATTGTCGAGCTCCTCCTCGACGTCTTCCGGCGCGAAATTGGTCCGGCTGACCGGAAGGGAGAGCAGGTCGGCAAGGCGCGCCGGGGCGCGCTTGCGCAGCTCCGCCTGCCGGGCGGCGACGTCGACCTTGTGATAATGCACCGCATGCAGCGTCGCCGCCGTCGGCGAGGGCACCCAGGCGGTGCTGGCCCCGGCCAGCGGATGGGCGATTTTTTGCGCCAGCATGTCGGCCATCAGGTCCGGAGCGGCCCACATCCCCTTGCCGATCTGCGCCCGCCCCGGCAAGCCGCAGGCGAGGCCCACATCGACATTCGCATTCTCGTAAGCCGCGATCCACGGCGTCGATTTCATCTCGTTCTTGCGGATCATCGGACCCGCCTCCATCGAGGTGTGGATCTCGTCGCCGGTGCGGTCGAGGAAGCCG
>NZ_KN050806.1:0-10779 GCF_000746085.1 Methylocapsa aurea
GAAAAAATGCAAGCCCGCCTTGAACATCGGCCAGACGCCATGCTGATCCGCAGGCAGACCGTCGAGCACCCCTTCGGCACACTGAAATCATGGATGGGAAGCGCGCACTTCCTCACCAAGACCCTCGAAAAGGTGCGAACAGAGATGAGCTTTCACATTCTGGCGTATAACATAAAAAGAATGATCCGGATCTTCGGCGTCGGACCGCTGCTTGAGGCGATGCGCGCGTAATCGCTCGGTTCAATCCGTCTGCCTTCAATTACCGGAAAGTCCGGCCCGTCATAATCGCCGGCGAACACACCGCGTTTTTACACGACCTCGGTCGGTAGGCGACATTCAAATTGCCCCACTACTTGCCTCCCCCCGCCGCCACGCCGCTTTCGTTTCGTCGCAGAAATCGTTGAGACGGCCCCCCGCTATGGCGCGGCGCATCCCTTCCATCAGATCCTCGTAATAGGCGAGATTGATTTCGGTCAGCAGCATCATCCCAAGAATCTCGCCGGACTTGACGAGGTGGTGGAGATACGCGCGGGAATAGGTTCGCGTTGGGGCGTTAGCCGAATTGGGATCGACCGGGGCCGGATCACTTGCATGGCGCGCATTGCGCAGATTAAGCCGTCCGGCCCGCGTATAGGCGAGGCCATGGCGCCCCGCCCGCGTCGGCATCACGCAATCGAACATATCGACGCCGCGCCGCACGGCCTCGATGAGATCATCCGGCGTCCCGACGCCCATCAGATAGCGCGGCTTGGTCCAGGGAAGCTCCGGCAGCACACATTCGATCATGGCGAGCATAATGGCCTGCGGCTCGCCAACCGCAAGGCCGCCCAGCGCGTAACCATCGAACTCCAAGTCGACGAGGGCCCGCGCGCTTTCAAGCCGCAGCGCCTCGCTGGCGCCGCCTTGGACGATGCCGAACAAGGCCCGGCCCGGGACCTTTGTGAAGGCCGCCTTCGATCGCTCGGCCCAGCGCAGCGATAAAAGCATCGCCCGGCGCGCCTCCTCCTCGGAACAGGGAAGCCGGACGCATTCGTCGAATTGCATCTGAATATCGGCGCCGAGCAGGTCTTGAATCCGCATCGAGCGCTCCGGCGTCAGCAGATGCCGCGCGCCATCGATATGGGATTGAAAGGTGACGCCGTTTTCGTCGAGTTTTCTGAGCTTGGCGAGCGACATGACCTGAAAGCCGCCTGAATCGGTTAGGATCGGCCAGGGCCAATTCATGAATTTATGCAAGCCGCCGAGTTCGGCGATGCGCTCGGCGCCGGGGCGCAGCATGAGATGATAGGTATTGGCGAGCACGATATCGGCGCCGAGCGCCTTTACCGCTTCGGGATGCATCGCCTTGACGGTCGCCGCTGTCCCGACCGGCATGAAGGCCGGCGTGCGGATGGCTCCGCGCGGCGTCGCGATCGTCCCCGTGCGGGCCGCGCCATCGCTCTGCGCTGCTTCGAAGCGGAAGGCCTCGGTCACATTGGTTCTCCACCCGAAGCCGGAAACAAAAGGCAGGCGTCGCCATAGCTGTAGAAGCGATAGTTTTCCGCGATTGCATGGGCATAGGCCTGCTGCATGCAGGCAAGGCCGGAGAAACTTGCGACAAGCATGAACAAAGTCGAGCGCGGCAGATGGAAATTGGTCAAGAGCGCATCGACCGCCTTGAACTTATAGCCCGGCGTAATGAAGATCGAGGTGTCGCCGGCAAACGCCATGATCGCGCCATCCGCGCGGGCCGCCGATTCCAGAATCCGCAGGCTGGTAGTGCCGGCGGCGATGATCCGCCCGCCCTTTGCCCGCGCCTGGTTCAAGGCCTCGGCCGTCGCCGCGCCGACTTCGCCCCATTCCGCATGCATCTTGTGGTCGGCGGTATCCTCGACCTTGACCGGCAGAAACGTGCCCGCCCCGACATGCAGCGTGACCGTCTCGATCGCAACGCCGCGCGCTGCAAGCGCTTCGACGAGCTCCGGCGTGAAATGCAAGCTCGCCGTCGGCGCCGCGACCGCGCCGGGGCGCCTGGCGAAGAGCGTCTGATAGTCGCGCGCGTCCTTGGCGTCGGTCGGGCGCTTGCCGGAAATATAGGGGGGCAGCGGCATGGATCCGATCCGCTCGATGGCCTTGTCGAGCGCGACTCCCGAGAGCGCGAAAGACAGCAGGACTTCGCCCGCTTCGCCTTTGCCGACGACCTCGGCGTCAAGGCGCTCCAGGTCTTCGGCGCCGGCGGCGAAGCGAATTATTTCGCCCTGCCTCAGCTTTTTGGCGGGCCGGACGAAAGCGCGCCACAGCGCGGCGGCTTCCCGCTTATGCAACATCGCCTCGATCCGCGCGCTGGCTTCGCCTCTGACGCGAAAGCCCGCAAGCCGCGCGGGGATGACGCGCGTATCGTTGACGACCAGAACATCACCGGGGTTGAAAATGTCGGGGAGGTCGCGGACGGAGCGGTCCTCCAAAGGAAGAGACTCATGCGGCCGAACGACGAGGAGCCGCGCCGCATCGCGCGGCTCGGCCGGGCGCAACGCGATGCGGTCTTGAGGCAGATCGAAGTCGAAGAGATCTACGCGCATGATGGCTTAGAGCGCGTCCCGATCAGATGGGATGATCCGATCGACGATGCATCGCGCGATGTCGCTCCGGCGTCGCCACGCGGACCGCCGGGCGCAAAGCTTGATTCAGCTCAAGGTCGCGCTGATGATCTTGTCAGGATCCTTCACCGGCTCGCCGCGCTTGATCTTGTCGACATTCTCCATGCCCGAAATCACCTGCCCCCAGACCGTATATTGCCGATCGAGAAAGCGGGCGTCGGAAAAACAGATGAAGAATTGCGAATTGGCGGAATTCGGATCCTGCGAACGGGCCATCGAGCAAATGCCGCGCACATGCGGCTCGGCGTTGAACTCCGCCTTAAGATTGGGATAGCTCGATCCGCCGGTCCCTGTCCCGCGCGGGCAGCCGGTCTGGGCCATGAAGCCATCGATAACGCGGTGGAAAACAATCCCGTCGTAGAATTTTTCGCCGACCAGCTTTTTGATGTGCTCGACATGGCCAGGCGCGAGATCGGGCCGCATCTTGATGACCACCGGTCCTTGCGTGGTCTCTAACGTGAGCGTGTTGCCGGCCTCTGACATGCGGAACTCCTGCTTGATTGACATCTTTCAGGGCCGACGCAATAGCCGATGCGCGCGTTGAGGTAAACCGAAAGGCGCGGCAGCGGCAAGACAAGGAAAGCCTGGACGAGAGCGGCAAGGAATTCGATCTGCCGAATTATGCAAGAAGATGAACGCGAGAGCCAAGCTTCGCATGCAACATCTTCGTCATGCATAGTTCTCGAGATGCTCGGACATCGTCTTGGCGAGGCAAAGCGCCGGCTAAGTCGAGACGGACGCCATTGAATCTAGATAAAAAAATTCTTGCGCATCTGCTGGCGAATGCGCAAGAATTAAAACATGACTTAGCTAAGGGTAAATGTATTTACGGACAGTTTTCGCCAGCACCCGCGATCAATAAAAATTTCCGCCTCCGTGATTCAAAATCCCGGAGAAGACTTCCAAGCCGTAAAGCGAGGCCACGGATCGCATCCCCGGAAGTGATGACTATATTGCGCCTACAATGATCACTGCGCATCCCCCAAATAGGATAGAAAGCTCAACTTTAGCGTTGGCCGACGAGCAGATCCCGCCTATCGTGGCGAAGGGGGCTTGCACATATGGCGAAATTCGACGAGCGCCGCGCTGCGGGACTCATAGACGGATTTTATGAGGCCGCGGCCAGACCAGAGCTTTGGCGCGGCTTGCTGGAGCAAATGGCGGGCGCTCTTGGCGCTGAGGGATGCGTGCTCGTTCCTGGATCGGCATCGCCTATTCAACCCGTCTGTTCCGCCTCGATGGACGAGCTCTGCGCCGCCTGCATCGAGCAAGGATGGCATGACAAGAATATTCGGATGATGCGTGGAATCGAGGCGCTCAAAACCCGCAATGGCGTGGTGACCGAAGGGATGCTCTTTAGCCCCTGGGAGCTCGATCACCTTCCCTTCCATGCCGAACTCATCAATCCCTTCAAACTCCGTTCGTTTGCAGGGATGATCATTGGCGGCAAGGGACCGTCGAGCCTCGCCTTGTCGGCCGAGCGCCGGGTTGGACAAGACCCATTTTCATCTTTCGAGGTAGAGATGCTGCGTCGACTGGTCCCGCATATTCGACGAGCCGGACAGCTGTCGCTGCGTCTTGCCGGCGCACACCAGGGCGGCCTGCTGGACGCTTTCAACATTTTCGATTGCGGCGCAATTCTTCTCGACTGGCAGGGCCGAGTCTTGCGGGTGAACGCCAAAGCCGAAGCTTTGATGGGTCCCTGGCTGACGGTCCGCGCTGGCTTCTTGAATGCAGGACACAAGGATTGCGACTCAGCGCTCCAAAAGCTGATCGCCTCGGTCATAGCGAGAGGGCCGCTGCATGAGGCCGATCCCATTGGCGCAATCGCCATTGAACGGCCAAGAGCGCGTCCACTTCTCGTCCATGGAGCCCCCATGGCGAAATCCGCGCGAGATCTTTTCCAGCAAGCAAGGGCTGCTCTGATGCTCGTCGATCCGGACGAGCATCGGGCGCCGCAGGAAGCATTCTTGCGCCAAGTCTTCGGCTTCACCAATGCCGAAGCCGCGATCGCGGCAGCGCTTGCCTGCGGTCAAGACATCGACGAAATCGCGCAGGCGCGGGGAGTTCGCCCCGCCACCATCCGCAATCAGATCAAAAGCATCTTCGCGAAGACAGACACGCGGCGCCAAGCCGAGCTTGTCGCCCTGCTGCTTCGCTCCTCCACTCCAAGATGATCTTCTTGAAATTGAGTAGCGTTTACTTCGCTTTGCCCGAACCGGCGTCCGCGGCGATCTGCATCTTGACGATCTTATCGGGCGTGGAAACCTGGCCGTTGTTTTCCTTCGAGCCTTTCTTGATCTTGTCGACGACGTCCATCCCGGAAACCACTTGGCCGACGACAGTATATTTGCCGTTGAGAAAAGAGGCGTCGCCAAAGCAGATGAAGAATTGCGAGTTGGCCGAATCCGGATCCGACGAACGGGCCATTCCAACCGTGCCGCGTTTGAAGGGCGTCGGAGTGAACTCGGCGGGAAGATTGGGCAGATCGGACTTGCCGGTCCCGGTCCCGGTCGGATCGCCGGTCTGCGCCATGAAGCCGTCGATGACGCGATGGAAGACGACGCCGTCGTAAAATCCCCGCTTCGTCAGCGCTTCGATCTGCGCGACATGCTTGGGGGCGAGATCAGGCCGCAGCAAAATCGTGATCCGGCCGTCCTTGGTGTCGAGATAGAGCGTGTTTTGCAGGTCCTGCGCCGGCGCGGCGGCGGCGACGTTCGAAACAATGGCGAAAGCCAAGGCCAAACAAAAAACCATGCGGTGAAGCGTCATTGGCGTGCAATCCTTCCCTGAAAATTCGTCGCAGGCGTTTCTATGCCTGCCTTTTAGCGCTAAGCGCGCGGGCGACTGCGCCCGGCACGAAGCTCGACACATCGCCGCCCATGCCGGCGATCTGCCGGACCAATGTCGCGGTAATGTGACGAACCGGCGGCGAAGCGGCAAAAAACACCGTCTTGATCTCTGGCGCCATCGCCGCATTCATGCCCGCCATTTGCATCTCATAGTCGAAGTCGCCGCAATCGCGAAGGCCGCGCACCAGCCATCTCGCACCAGCAGCGCGCGCCGCGTCCACCGCAAGTCCGGAAAATGCGCGCACCGAAAGCTTGCACAGTCGCGCCGCGAGAAAATCATGACAGGCTTCCTCGATCAGCTTGACGCGCTCCTCGAGGCTGAAAAGGGGCGTCTTGCCCGGATGAGCGCCGATCGCGACAATGAGCTCGTCGCAGAGGCCCGCCGCGCTTTCGATCACGTCGACATGACCATTGGTCAAAGGATCGAAAGAGCCCGTATAGAGCGCGATGCGGGTCATGCGATCCTTCTGCTCGGGCGAACGAGGCGAGACGTCAATCGAGGCTTTGAATCCGCCGCCTCAATTCACGCCGAGCTTCTTCTGCAGGTTGGAGGATGAGGTCGTGTATTGGAAGGTCAGCCGCTTGTCCGGATAAACATAGCGGTGGGCTTTTTGCGCCGCCAGCGCGCCCTCGTGAAAGCCGCAGAGAATGAGCTTTAGCTTGCCGGGATAGGTGTTGATGTCGCCAATGGCGAAGATCCCTGGAATATTCGTCTCGAATTTTTCGGTGTCGACCGGAACGAGATTCTCGTGGAGATTGAGGCCCCAATCGCCGATCGGGCCAAGTTTCATCGTCAGCCCAAAGAAGGGAATCAGCCTTTCGCAGGCGATTTCGCGCGCGGATCCGTCACTGGCCTTGAGCGTTGCAGCCGAAAGCTCGCCGGCCTCGCCAGCTAGGGCGGAAATCTGACCAATGTGCAGATCGATTTGATTGCCGGCGACAAGTTCGCGCATCGCCTTGACCGAATGCGGCGCGCCGCGGAAATCGTCGCGGCGATGGATCAAGGTCAAGCGCTTGGCGATCGGCGCCAGATTGAGCGTCCAATCGAGCGCCGAATCGCCGCCGCCGACGATCACGACATTCTTGCCGCGAAAATCCTCCATCTTGCGCACGGCATAGAAGACCGACTTGTCCTCGAAGACTTCGATTCCGTCGATTGGCGGCTTCTTCGGCTGGAACGAGCCGCCGCCGGCGGCCACGATGACAACCTTGCATTCGAAGCTTTGACCGCCGCTGGCGCGGACGCGAAACAGGGGCGCCTCGGCAGTCCCTAGGACCTCCAGCGCCTCGACCATTTCACCATAGTGAAAGGTCGGTTGAAACGGCTCGATCTGCCGCAGCAATTGATCGACGAGGCCCTGCCCCGTGACGAGCGGATGGCCCGGAATATCGTAGATCGGCTTTTCCGGATAAAGTTCGGCGCATTGGCCGCCGGGTTTGGGCAGAATGTCGATCAAGTGGCATTTAATGTCGAGCAGGCCCAATTCGAAGACCGCGAACAGCCCGGCCGGCCCGGCGCCGACGATGACGACGTCGGTCTTGATGCTTTCACTCATGCCTGCTCCCACTCCGCCCTGCCGCCACTCATATCTTGCCCCCGTTCATGCCTTGCTCCAAATCGCTCTGCTCGAAATTGCCGGCGAAGGATCTGCTCGGGAACGGCGCTCGCCCGCGCATTGCTGACCAACGCGCCTTAACGCAGGCTGTCGAGGCGCTCCGGCAATCGCCGGCGTCTGCGCGCTCATACGATTGCTTTCCGGAATTTATGGCCAGAATCCGCATCGCGCCAAAGGTTCAGCCTTGGCGCTCCGGCGTCGTGACGACCAGACCGTCAAGTTCCGCCGTGACCTTGATCTGGCAGCTCAGCCGCGAGTTTGGCTGAACCTTATAAGCAAAGTCCAGCATGTCTTCTTCCTGGTCGGAGGGTTTGCCGACCAGGTCGAGCCAGGCTTCGTCGACATAGACATGGCAGGTGGCGCAGGCGCAGCCGCCGCCGCATTCGGCTGTGATCTCCGGCACCGCGTTGCGGATGGCGTTTTCCATGACCGTCGTGCCCAATTCCGCCTCGATGGTCCGGCTTTCGCCAAACGAGTCTCTATAAGTAATTTTGGGCATGGATCTCGCTTAAATGCTCTATGGGCGGTCCTTCAACCGCCCAGGAAGGCGCTCGACGCGCTTGCGGAACTTCCACACGCCGACCACCCTTGACCGACCACACATGGCCGAAGTTCGAAAATCCTGCAAGACTCTAAAATCCACGCGAGCCCAACCTGGCGCTCCTCCATTGCCCCAATTTAGCGGCGGACGCCGCGATCCGGCTCTTGCCGCCGTCAGGCGCGATCCACGACGGGCGGCGCTAACCGCCCCTCGAACGATGGTTTCGCCAAGGTCACGGCGATGAGATCCGACGCTTCTCCAATGGCGGCCGCAAGCTCGCGCAGCGCGGCATCGGCCGCGGGACCGGCGCCGGCGGAATGGGTCTCAAAGATTTCGGCCGCCTGGCCGACGCGGATCGCCCCGATGGCGCGCGCCGAACCTTGCAGCAGGTGGGCGAAATCGGCCTTTTGGCGCGCCGTCATTGGCTGGCGCCCCTGCAACTGCTGCAAAATACTCGCGGCCTGGCTTTGAAATGCGCGCAGCAGCTCCGCCTCCAGATCGGCGTCGCCGAACGTCTGCCGGGCAAGATAAGCAAAATCGAGCGCCAAATCAGGCGTTTCGCGCTCCGAACAAGAAATTTCCATTTCCTTCGCGTCGGAAGCGCCGGTCTCGCGGCATGGACGTTTCATAAGCTCCATCACCTCGCTTTTCCGGCCTTCTCCCGCAGGGCGCCGGCGATCCGAAGAAATCGTTCAATCTCGGTCTCACTATGTAAACCAGCTAGTCTTGCGGCAATCTTGCCGGATTTGCGCGTCCGAGCCTTTTAGCTGAGATTGCAAATCTCGCTCAGAACTTCGCCGCCAACGGTGAAAGCCAAGATGGCGCCGCTAAGTTTCATGCATGATGGGGTTTGAGATGGCCGAGAGACCGCTGGCCCAGTCTATTTCGATTATGGTCATTGTCTTCGCGACTGTCTTGGCCGCTGTCTGCTCATGGCCGCGTTAACGATGTTTTTAAAAGGATGCGCCAGTCGGGTTTGAATCCTTTCATTCCAGCTGTAAAGTAAGATTTGGTTAACGGTTCCGTTTGCGGCGGCGCCGGTTTGTATTCGCGCCAGGCTCAGGCTCGTCGCGAACGACTTTCAAGAGGCACCCGATGGCGAGTTCCAAGAAAACTCAAGATCCCGCGGCGGCGGCGCTGTTAGCCATTGAAGAGGCCTTGAACCTCAGGGGCGGCGATCCCGCCGAAAATTTGGGCGCGGACTCGAGCGGCGCGAAAGCCGCCGAAACCGCGAATGAGCCGCTTGCCGCCAAACGCGGGGCCGAGGCCGCGCAACCGGACTTCTCGAAAAAGCCGCGCGAGGGGGCGGCGCGGCCACAAGGTCAAAAGCCGCCGGCGAGCGATGAAGACCTCCTGTTCGGTCCCGCGCGCGCCAGCAGCTCCCCGGCGCAGCGCGGGGCTGGGCGCGGAGAGCGATCCGGCTCGATCGCGCCGGCGGCGCTGCCGGCCAATGACGACCGTCATTCCGTCGGTGAGATTCTTCGCGCCTTCCAGGCCCGGTCGAGCCGGACTCCGACGCTCCTTGCAGCGCTCGGCTCAGGCCTCTGGATCGTGCTTTCCCTCGGCTATCTCATCGCCAACCGGGAAGCGCTTTTCAGCCTGCCCACGGGCTCCCTGCTGCCTCCGGCGGTGCTCTATTTCCTGACGATCGCCGGCCCCGCCATCTTCTTCTTCATCATCGCGGTGATGGTCCAGCGCGCCCAGGAAATGCGGATGACCGCCCGCTCGATGACCGAGGTCGCGATCCGCCTCGCCGAACCCGAAACCATCGCCACCGAACAGATGGTGACCTTGTCGCAAGCCATCCGCCGCGAGGTCGCCTCGATGGGAGACGGGATCGAGCGCGCGCTCGCGCGGGCAGGCGAACTCGAAACCCTGGTCCGTTCCGAAGTCTCCAATCTGGAGCGCTCCTATGCGGATAATGAGCGCCGCGTCCGCTCGCTGATCGACGAATTGGCGTCCGAGCGCGAGTCCATCCTCGCCAATGCCGATCGCGTGCGCGGCGCGATTTCTGTCGCGCATGACACGGTTTCCCGCGATCTCGAATCCGCCTCCTCCCGTTTCGCAGAAAGCGTCGGCGAGGCGGCCGGGCGAGTCACCGCTTCGCTCAGCTCGAAGGGAGAAGACATTAAATCCGCCCTGAACCGCGGCCGGGACGATCTCGTCAATCACTTGACCGCCCACGGGACCGAACTCGTCAATACTCTGACGCAGACAAGAAACGACGCCTCGGTCAATCTCGCCGCCGCCGGCGACGGCATCGCGCAGACGCTCTCGCAGCGTTTGGCGGAAATGGAGGATCGGTTCAAGACCGCCCGCGAAATCCTCGCCGCCGATCTTGGCATGCGCGCCGACGCCCTGACCGAACGGCTTGACGCCGCTGGAGCCCAGATCGCCGATGCGATTTCCTCGCGCGGCGAAAATCTTGCGGGCCGGCTTGCGGAAACCGGCGACAGGCTGCATGAGGTCGTCGCGGTTCAGGGCAATGCCCTGCATGACCGCCTCGCGGAAATGAGCGAACGCTTCGGCAGCCTGATCGAAGACAGCGTCGGCGCCGCGCGCGAGTCGCTCGACGCTTCGGCGCAAGGCGTCACCGCCGTCTTCGAAGAAGGCCACGAGAAACTACAATCGCAATTCGAACGCCACGGCGAGGCGCTGCACCAGCGTTTCGCCGCGACCGCCGAAGAAACCGCGAGCGCTCTGACCAACCACACAGAGGCATTGCACGAGCGCGTCGCCGCAACCGTTGGCGAGACGCTCAAGGCCCTGACAAGCCACTCCGAGCAGCTTCATTCCTATTTGGATGCGACGGCGCAAGACACCGTCCTTGTCTTCAGCAGCCATACAGAAGCGCTGAACGCACAACTTGCATCCACGCTCGGCGAGGCGGTGACGGCGCTGACCGATCACTCCAATCAGATGAGCGAGCGGATCGAGGCGACCGAGCAGCGCTCCATCGCCGCCTTGACCGGCGGGACCGAGGCGCTGCATCAGCGCCTGGAGTCAACGCTCAGCGAAACCCTTGGCGCTCTCACAGCTCATTCGGAGCAGATGAGCACGCGCTTGGAGGAGACCGCGCAGCGTTCCGTCACCGCTTTCACCGGCGGGACAGAGGCCCTGCACCAGCGCCTCAA
>NZ_KN050806.1:10834-43292 GCF_000746085.1 Methylocapsa aurea
GCACCAGCGCCTCAATGCGACGCTCAGCGAAACCCTTGGCGCCCTCACCGCCCATTCGGAGCAGATGAGCACGCGCTTGGAGGAGACCGCGCAGCATTCGGTCACCACTTTCACCGGCGGGACCGAGGCGCTGCATCAGCGCCTGGAGTCAACGCTCAGCGAAACCCTTGGCGCTCTCACCGCCCATTCGGACCAAATCAGCGCCCGCCTGCAAGAAACCGCGCGGCATTCCGTCACCGCTTTCACCGGCGGGACCGAAGCCCTGCATCAGCGCCTCAATGCGACGCTCAGCGAAACCCTTGGCGCCCTCACCGCCCATTCGGAACAAATCAGCGTCCGCCTGGAAGAGACCGCGCAGCATTCCGTCACCGCTTTCACCGGTGGGGCCGAATCCCTGCACGAACGCCTGGAATCAACGCTCAGCGAAACCCTTGGCGCCCTCACCGCCCATTCGGAACAAATCAGCGTCCGCCTGGAAGAGACCGCGCAGCATTCCGTCACCGCTTTCACCGGTGGGGCCGAATCCCTGCACGAACGCCTGGAATCAACGCTCAGCGAAACCCTTGGCGCCCTCACCGCTCATTCGGAGCAGATGAGCGCGAGCCTGGAAGAGACCGCTCAGTATTCTGTCGCCGCTTTCGCCGGCCAGACCGAATCCTTGCACGAGCGCCTGGAATCAACGCTCAGCGAAACCCTTGGCGCCCTCACCGCTCATTCGGAGCAGATGAGCGCGAGCCTGGAAGAGACCGCGCAGCATTCGGTCGCGGCGCTCTCGGGCCATACCGAAGCGCTTCAAACGCGGCTGGCTTCAACGGTCCGCGAGACCCTCGGCGTCCTTACCGACCATTCGGAGCACATGAGCGCGCGCCTTGAAGCCACAGCGCATTCCGTCGGCGTATTTACCGAACGCACCGAAGCCTTGCATGAGCGCCTGAATACGACGGTCAGCGAAACCCTTGGCGCGTTGAGCGACCATTCGGACCAGATCAACCAACGTCTTGCGGCGACCGCGGCGCAATCCGCCGCCGCGCTCTCCGGAGAGACCGAATCCCTTCAATCGCGGCTGACCGCGACGCTCGGCGACATTCTCGGGACTCTCACCTCCCATTCGGAGCAGGTGAGCGCGCGTCTGCAGGAGACCGCACAGCATTCGGTCGCCGCTCTCGCCGGCCAGACCGAATCCTTGCACGCGCGCCTCAACGCGACGCTTGGCGCACTCACCGCCCATTCGGAACAGATCGGCGCGCGCCTGGAAGAGACCGCGCAGCACTCCGTCACCGCTTTCACCGGCGGGACCGAAGCCCTGCATCAGCGCCTGAATTCGACGCTCAGCGAGACCCTTGGCGCGCTCACCGCCCATTCGCAGGAGATGAGCGCGCGCTTGGAGGAGACCGCCCAGCATTCGGCCACCGCTTTCACAGGCCAGACCGAATCGCTGCATGCGCGCCTGAACGCGACGCTTGGCGAAACGCTTGGCGCGCTCACCGCCCATTCCGAGCAGATGAGCGCGCGCTTGGAGGAAACCGCCCAGCATTCCGTCACTGCCTTCACCGACGGGACCGAGGCCCTGCACGCGCGCCTGGAGTCAACGCTTGGCGAGACCCTTGGCGCCCTCACCGCTCATTCGGACCGCATGAGCGAGCGCCTGGAAGCCACCGCGCAACATTCGGTCGCGGCGCTCTCCGGCCATACCGAAGCGCTGCAATCCCGCCTCGCCTCAACGCTCGGCGAAACCCTCGGCGTGCTGTCTGGCTACTCCGAACAGTTGAGCGATCGCCTGGATGCGACCGGCCGGGAGTCCGCCACCGCTTTCGCCAGCCACGCCGAAGCCTTGCATGAACGCCTCGCCTCGGCGCTTGGCGAAACGTTCGGCGCCATTTCAAGCCATACAAATGAGATGAGCGAACAGCTCGCGGCGAAAGCGCAGGACGCGATCACGGCCTTTGCCGGCCATATCGGGGCGCTTCAGGAGAGCTTTGACGCCACCTCGCAACAGGCAATCGCATCGATCGGCTATCACGCAAACGACCTCAACGACCGCTTCGCCGAGACCGCGAACGAGTCGATCAATGCGATCGCGACCCACAGCGACCGGATCAATGAAGTGCTCTCCGATCGTCTCGCGATGTTCGAAGACACGTTCATCGGCCACGGCGGCGCCTTCGCCAACAGCATCGGCGAGAACGCCGAGCGCTTCACCGCCACCCTCGCCGACCGTCTCGGCGCCATCGAGCACACGCTGACCGTGCATGGCGGCGACCTCAACGACAGGCTTGCGATGCGCGCGCTTGAAACAGCCGAGGCGTTGGAGACGCAGATCGACGCCTTCGAAACGCGGACATCCTCCAAGACGCGGCAGATTACCGAGACGCTGGAGACGCTCGCCAACCGCGTCGATCAGGACCTTGAGGCGCGCGCCAAGACGCTCAACGACACCCTCAGCGACCGCGCGCTCGACATAGCCAATGCGTTCGGCGACGGCGGCCGAAACGTGATCCACACCCTCGATGAGAAGGCGACGGAAATCGGCGCCGTGCTCACGACGCGCTCGAACGCGCTGGCCGAAACGCTCGCCGCGAAAGCCGACGAAATCAATGCGACGCTGGGCGGACACGCGACCGCGATCGCCGACACTCTCGACGGACGCATCACCCAATTCGAGGAGCGCGTCGTCGGCCGCCTCGACGCGGTCTCCGGCGAGCTCGATGCGCGGGGCCGCGCCGTCGCCGACAATATCGCGGCGCGGACAAGCGAGATCGACCAGACGCTTGGCCTTCACGCCGGCAATATCAATGCCGCGCTCGATCGCGAATCGGGTCATCTCGGCGAATTGCTTTCCGGCCGCGCCGAGGAGATCAAGGACACTGTTTCGCAGGCGACCGAGGATCTTGACACGACGCTCGCGCTGCGGGCCGAACAGATCGGCGAATCCCTCGCCGCGCGGGTCAATGAGATCAGCATCGCCCTGGCGACCCGGCTGGCCGAGCTTGAGGGCGCATTGAGCGGACCGGGGCAACAATTGCAGGCCGCCCTGACGGAGCGTTCGAGCGATCTGCACGAACTTTTCGACACGCGCGGCCAGCGGCTCGTCGAACTCCTTTCGGCGCGCGGCAACGAAATCACCCGCGAGATGACCAACATCGGCGAGATCGTCACCCAAACCATCGAAGGCCGCGGAGCGGCCATCGTTCAACACCTTGGGCGCAAGCAAAGCGAGCTCACCGCGGCGATCGACCAATCTTCGGACGGTTTGCGCTCCGCCATCGAATCCGGCGCCGCGGCCTCGATCGGCGCCCTCATCGACGCCAACGCAACGTTGCGGACCGAGATGACCGAGGTCGTCGATCGGCTCGTCACCAGCAGTTCGTCGCTGCAAAATGCGATTGCCGCCGCCGGCGCCGATTTCGCCGCCGTCGAGCATTCGCTGAATGACCGCATGGATGATTTCCGGGCGATGCTCGCCAATATCACCAACGAGGTCGATCAATTCAATCGGGCGGCCGGAAATACGCTCGGCGAAGCCGGCAGCCTCGCCGAGACGATCGCCGGCCACAGGGAAAGCCTGGCCGCCTCGGCCGGCGAACTTGCCCGTTCGCAAGGCGAACTCGACCGAATGCTCGACGCCCGCCGCACTTCGCTCGAGACATTGCTGCAAAGCATCAAAGAGCGCCGCGACGACTTCGAGAGCGTGATGGGCTCCTTCGCCGCGCTTGTCGAGAACGCGTTCGAGAATGCCGAAACGCGCGCCCGCGACATCGGCGCCTTCCTGGCCGAGACCTCGCAATCGGCCGGCGGAACGATCGACCGGCAATTCGCCGACATCCGCGCCAATATCGGGCAGGAGCGCGAGCGCATGGCGGCGACGCTGCGCGCGGCCAGCGAACAGGCCAATGCCGAACTTGACAGCATCTTCGGGCAATCCACGCAACGTTTCCAATCCGCCGCTGGGGAAATTCGCGACATGTCGCGCAAGATCCAGCAGGAGCTCGAAGCCACGCGCGAAGCCTTGCGCGCCAATACGGCCGACTTGCCGCAAGAAACGGCGCAGCAGGCCGCCTCGATGCGCCGGGTCGTCGCCGATCAGATCAAGGCGCTTGAGGAATTGAGCGAAATCGTCACCCGCTCCGGCCGCGCCTTCGACGTCTCGACCCCACCCCATGCCGGCGCCGCGCAAGCTCCCGCACGGCGCGTGGAGCCGCCGCGCCCGCCTGAAGCCGCGCGCGCTCCCGCGGCTCAGCCCGAGCCGCGACGCCAGCCAGCCCCGGCCCCGGCGCGTCCGGCCCAGGGTCAGCCCTCCGAACGCGGCGGCTGGCTCTCCGATCTTCTCGCCCGCGCTTCAAGCGAGGAGCCAGCCGAAGCGCCGGGGATCGCGGCGAAAATCCCACAGCCCACGCAGCCCCTCGAAACGCTGTCCCTCGATGTCGCCCGGATGATCGACCATAATGCCGCCGCCGACGCCTGGGACCGCTATCGCCGTGGCGAGGCTAACGCTTTTTCGAAGCGGATCTATATCGGCAGGGGGCCGCAGACCTTCGAGGAAGTCCGCCGCCGCTACCGGCTCGACCCGGAGTTCCACAATACCGTCGATCGCTATGTCCAGGAGTTCGAACGGCTGTTGGGCGAACTTGGCCGCGACAATCACGACGAAGCCGTGACGCGGACCTATCTCACGTCGGAAACCGGCAAGGTCTACACGATGCTCGCCCATGCCGCGGGGCGGCTCGGCTGAGCAAACCCGATCGACGCGGCTTGGCCGCGCGGCCCCGGTTTTGTTGGTATAGTCGCCAGCCGGCCTGTAAGCCGGGTTCTGTATGGCGCGCGGGGGGTCCCCGCACGCGTGATGGCCATTCCTCTGGGACGGCCGTTGCCGGCCGTCTCAAGCAACCAACCCGGGCGACGATCCGGAGACGGACCTAAGGCCAATAGGCCTTGCGTCACCCCTATTCGGTTTTGCTCCCGGTGGGGCTTGCCGTGCCGCCCATGTCGCCATGCGCGCGGTGCGCTCTTACCGCACCGTTTCACCCTTGCCTTAAGGCGCGAGCCTGAAGGTGGTTTGTTTTCTGTGGCGCTTTCCCTGGGGTCGCCCCCGCCGGACGTTATCCGGCACCGTGTCTCCATGGAGCCCGGACTTTCCTCCGCGCTGATGCGGCGGCCATCCGGCCGGCTGGCGCTTGCCACATAGGCGCGCGGCGCCTGATCGTCAATCCAACTCTTTCACAATCAGACGCCTCATTCTAAAGCGCTTCCCGATCACGTAGAATGACGTGATCGGGAAGGAGTCATTCAAATTCAAAGAGTTGGAGCATGTCCTCATGAGACATCGGATATATCCGATGTCTCAATATCGAAAGAATCGAGCAACTTTTTCGGGACATGCTCTAATGTGTGGCGCAAATGCCGCGTCATCATGAAATCCACAACCGAAGCGCGCATTCGGGCTTGACCGCGCCCATCGCCTAGGATGACTAGGCCGACGGGGTGGAGCGATCAGCAACGCTATAGGACTTGGCATGAAGAAGATTTTCCCTCTGGCGGCGCTGGCCGCTGCGTCTTTCACCCTCGCGGGATGTGGCTATACGCCTGAACAGCGCGCCGGCAGCGGCGCGGCGATTGGCGGCGCGACCGGCGCTGCGCTTGGCGCCGCCACCGGGGGCGGCGTCGGCGCGGCGGTCGCCGGCGGGGTGCTTGGCGCCGCGACCGGCGCTATCGTCGGCGCAAATACCCGTCCGGTTCCTCCGCCGCCTCCGCCCGGCTATTATCCCCCGCCGCCGCCCCGTTGCGCGCAGGTCGGCTATGACGCCTATGGCAATCCCGTCTGCACGGCTTATTACGGCTATTGATCACGTCGATTGAAACCAGACAGTTCTTTTCCCGCGTTGCTCCACCCCTCGCCGAACCACGGCGAGCGCAAGGGCCGGACGCCAGACGCTATCATCCTACATTATACCGGGCTGCCAAC
This sequence comes from Methylocapsa aurea, assembly GCF_000746085.1. Lineage (GTDB taxonomy): Bacteria > Pseudomonadota > Alphaproteobacteria > Rhizobiales > Beijerinckiaceae > Methylocapsa > Methylocapsa aurea. The sequence continues at coordinate 16,794 of NZ_KN050806.1, forward strand.
CGGAGAGGCCGCCTTGCGGCAGCTCTGCGATCCGATCGCCCAGGTTTCATCGCATTATCTCGTGTTCGAGGATGGACAACTCCTGCAGCTCGTGCCGGAAGCGCGGCGGGCCTGGCATGCGGGCCGCAGCTATTGGGCCGGCGAGCGAGACATGAACGATGTCTCGATCGGGATCGAGATCGCCAATCCAGGCCACCGGGGAGGCTCGCCCGAATATCCATCGGCGCAGATCGCGACCGTCATCGCGCTCTGCCAGGACATTATCGCCCGCTGGCGCATCGCTCCCCAGCGCGTGCTCGCCCATTCGGATATTTCGCCCGACCGCAAGATTGATCCGGGCGAATATTTTCCCTGGGAGAAATTGGCCAAGAGCGGAGTCGGCCATTATGTGGCACCCTGCCCGCTTGAAGACGGACCGCGGCTGGAGCGCGGCGCGCAAGGGATCCCTGTCGAATCGCTGCAATCCATGCTCGCCATCTATGGCTATGGCCTGAACATCACCGGCCTCTATGGAACCAAGACGGAAACCATCGTCGGCGCTTTCCAGCGCCATTTCCGGCCGGAGCGCGTCGATGGGATCGCGGATCAGTCGACGATCGAGACCCTTCGAAAAGTGATCGCGGCGCGGCCGAAGAGCTAAGGTCTGGCTTCATTCCCAAGGCGGCGACGCCAGGCCGAGGGTGGCGTCCCCACGATCTTCTTGAAAGCGCGGCTGAAGGCCGCCTCGGATCCGTAGCCGGTTTCAGCCGCGACGGCGGCAATATTGGCGCCGCCGCTCAGAAGGCCTGAAGCGATCTGCATCCGCCATTTGGCGAGATAGTGCATCGGCGGCATGCCAACGAGATCGGCGAAACGCTCCGCCAGCACGGAGCGCGAAAGCCCCACATCCTTGGCCAGATCCTCAATCGTCCAGTTACGCGCCGGCCCTGAATGCATCAGCGACAACGCCTTGCCGACGAATGGATCGCGCAGACCGGCCAGCCATCCCGCCTGTTCTGGCGGCAGGGCCTCGAGATGCCGACGAATCACCTCGATGAACATCAACTCGCTCAGCCTGGCCAACACGCTTTCGCCGCCAGCGCGCTTGTCCGCCGATTCGATCATCGCGAGACGGATCAACTGGCCAAGCCAGCCCGCATCGCCGCCCCGCGGGTCTCCCGCCTTGATGACCGGCGGCAGGTTGTCGAGAAGCGGATTGAACGGCTGGGCGTCGCAGGCAAGGAAGCCGCAGACAAGCTTGGCCGAGGTTGGCCCGTCGCCGCCATAGCTGATGAAGAACGGCAATTGGCTGCCGGCGGCGGCGTCGAGCGCGCCCGGGGCCACGGGATCGACGCGCATGCCGGGACTGCTCGACATGACATGCGGATCGCCTTTGGTGAAGACGATGACTTCGCCGGCTTCGAGTGCGATCGGCCCCCCGCCGACGATATTGGCGAAGCAGCGACCTTCGGTGATCACATGATACGCGATCAGATGCTCGGCGCCCGGCAGGATTTTTGGCAGGATGATCTCCCGCGGCGGCGACTCGGCGACCCACGGCGCCTTGGCCACGACGTCAAAGAACGTCGCGCCAGTCAGCCGCACCGTTCGCAATACATCCGATAGCGCGTCCGCTGCCATTAGGGCTCCGTCGGACGCCCGAGCAAGTGAACGGGACGCCCTATCAAGCGACGTTAAGAATTCCCGACGCCGCGTCAAGCATTGCGGACGCCGGGTCATTCGCACGCGCTGCGACAAATCCTAGAATACGACCCATTCAAATAGGAGGAAAATCATGGATCTCTATGTCATTCGCCGCCCCGGCGCCTGGGCAAACGCGCAGGAACTCGAAGTCGCCGGCGCCAAGTCGTCCAAGATCGGCAATGAGGAGATGCCCGACCGCGTTCGCTGGATCCGCAGCTATGTGGTCAAGGAGCCCGACGGTCGGATTGGGACATTCTGCGTCTACCAGGCGCAGGATCCCGAATCGATCCGCGAACATGCCCGGCGGGTCGGCATGCCCGGCGACCAGATTTTCCCGGTCGTCGACACCGTCGTCATCCGCGACGACCCGGCCGAGGCCGAGGCAAGCGCCTCCGCCTGAGATCGCGCCCGCCGAACGCTCGACGGGGGCGGCTTGCGCCGAGATCCTCGGCCGGCGGGCGACAGCGCATCAAAGTTTACGACAATTGAGCGTCCGTTCCTGAAGAAAATGCGGTTGCCATCCTCAAAGAAGGAATAAGATAATGAACGTTCAAGCGACCACCCCCGCCACCATTGATCTCGCTGCGATCAAGAGCCGCCAGCAGGCGGCCTGGGCTTCCGGCGACTACGCCATAATAGGCACGTCGTTGCAGATCGTCGGCGAAATGCTCTGCGAGGCCGTCGATCTCCGCAGCAACCAGCGCGTCCTCGATGTCGCCGCCGGCAACGGCAATGCGACGCTCGCCGCGGCCCGCCGCTTTGCCGACGTCGTGTCGACGGACTATGTCGGCGCGCTTCTCGAGCGCGGGCGCGAACGCGCCAAAGCCGACCGCCTGCCGGTCACGTTTCAGGAAGCCGATGCGGAAGCTCTTCCCTTCGCAGATGCAAGCTTCGATGTCGTCCTTTCAACCTTTGGCGTCATGTTCACGCCAAATCAGCAACAAGCCGCAAGCGAACTTATGCGCGTCTGCCGCCCGGGCGGTAAGATCGGAATGGCCAACTGGACGCCGGGGAGCTTCATCGGCCAATTGTTCAAAACCATCGGCAAATATGTTCCCCCTGCGCCCGGCGTGAAGTCGCCGGCGCTTTGGGGCAGCATGGCGCATCTTGAAACGCTGTTCGGCTCGAGCGCGACCGTCGCGGCAAAGAGCAGGAACTTTGTCTTCCGCTATAAGTCGCCTGAGCATTGGGTCGAGACGTTCCGCAGCTACTACGGCCCGATCGTGAAGGCCTTCGCGGCGATCGATCCGGAGGCGCGCGAGGCGCTTGAGGCCGATCTCTATGCGCTCCTCGACAAATTCAACGTCGCCGAGGACGGCGCGCTGGTCGTCCCCAGCGAATATCTCGAAGCGGTCATCACCAAAAAGAGCTGATCCCAGGCATAGAGGCGCGGCGGACGCGCCGCGTTCGCCCTCTTGAATGTGACCCAAATAGAAAAGGATTGCGTCCGCGGCGCTTGCATGATCGACAGTCCCCTTTGGGCAAGCCGCAGGTTGATGATCGGCGGGTTATCCTTAGGAGATCCTTGCTCGCTCACTCCGCCGCCGCGGCCTCCTCCAGCGCCGCCGGATCGTAATTCAGCACCGGCGCGAGCCAGCGCTCGACCTCGTTGACGCTCATCCCCTTGCGGCGAGCGTAATCCTCGACCTGATCGCGTTCGATCTTCGCGACGCCAAAATAATGCGCGTCGGGATGGGCGAGATAGAGGCCCGACACCGAAGCGCCAGGCCACATCGCATAGCTCTCGGTCAGCGCGACGCCGATCCGCCGCTCCGCCTCGAGCAGACTGAACAGGGTCGCCTTTTCAGTGTGATCGGGCTGCGCCGGATAGCCGGGCGCCGGGCGAATGCCGCGATAATCCTCGGCGAGGCGCTCCTCATTGGTCAAGGTTTCATCGGCCGCATAGGCCCAGAATTCGCGCCGCACCCGCTCATGCATCCGCTCGGCGAAAGCTTCCGCGATGCGATCGGCTAGGGCTTTCACCATGATCGAGCCGTAATCATCGTTCGCCTTGGCGAAACGGTCGGCGATCTTGCCTTCCTGCGCGCCGGAGGTGACGACGAAACCGCCGATATAATCCGCCTTGCCGCTCTCGGCCGGGGCGAGAAAATCGGCGAGCGCCACATTGGGCCGCCCATCGCGCCGCAGCAATTGCTGCCGCAAGCTGTGGAAGACGGCCAGCTTTTCGGCGCGCGATTCGCCCGTATAGAGCGCGATATCGTCGCCTATCGCATTGGCCGGCCAGAAGCCGATGACCGCTTTGGGATCGAACCAATGTTCCTCGACGACGCGTTTCAGCATCGCCTGCGCATCCTCGAAAAGCTGCATCGCCGCTTGGCCCTGGTTGGGATCGTCCAAAATCGCCGGATAGCGGCCGCGCATTTCCCAGGTCTGAAAGAACGGCGTCCAATCGATATAGGGAACAAGTTCGGCGACATCGTAAGTGCGAAACACCCGCGTGCCGGTGAAAATCGGGCGCGGCGGCGCGTAGTTCGCCCAGTCGGGCTTTAATGCATTGGCGCGCGCCTTCACCAACGGCAGGCGTTGCTTGTCGGCCTCCGAGCGGCGATGCGCCTCCGCCACCTTGCCATATTCGGCCCGAACCCCCTCGATGGCCGACGCGCGGGACTGCGGCGAGAGAAGCGATTGGACGACGCCGACGGCGCGGCTGGCGTCGGTGACGTAGACTGCCTGGCCCTTTATGTAGTTGGGGTGAATCTTGACCGCGGTATGGACCCGGCTCGTCGTCGCTCCTCCGATCAGCAACGGCAGGTCAAAGCCTTCACGCTCCATCTCGGCGGCGACGAAACACATTTCATCCAGAGAGGGCGTGATGAGGCCGGACAGCCCGATGGCGTCGACCTTTTCGGCGCGCGCCGTAGCGAGGATTTTCGCCGCCGGAACCATGACGCCGAGATCGATGATTTCATAATTGTTGCAGGCGAGCACGACGCCGACGATGTTTTTGCCGATGTCATGGACATCGCCCTTGACCGTCGCCATCAAGATCTTGCCGGCGCTGGAGCGCTCGCCGCCGCCAGTGAGGCGCTTTTCCTCATCCATGAAAGGCAGGAGATAAGCGACGGCCTGTTTCATCACCCGCGCCGATTTGACGACCTGCGGCAGAAACATTTTTCCCGAGCCAAACAGATCGCCGACGACATTCATGCCGGCCATCAAGGGGCCTTCGATGACGTCGAGCGTCCGCGTGGACAGCGCCCGCGCTTCCTCCACATCCACATCGATGAATTCGGTAATGCCGTTGACGAGCGCATGTTCGAGCCGCTTGGCGACCGGCTCCTCGCGCCAGGCGAGATTTTTTTCCTGCCTTTCGACGCCCTGCCCTTTGTAATTCTCCGCCAGCGTCAGCAATCGTTCGGTGGAGTCGGCGCGGCGGTTGAGGACGACGTCTTCGCAAGCCTCGCGCAGCTCTGGGTCGATCTCAGCATAGACCGAAAGCTGGCCGGCGTTGACGATGCCCATATCCATGCCGGCGCCGATGGCGTGATACAGAAACACCGAATGCATGGCCTGGCGCACCGGCTCGTTGCCGCGAAACGAGAAGGAGAGATTCGAGACGCCGCCGGAAATATGGACGAGCGGAAACCGTTTGCGAATTTCGCGCGCAGCTTCGATGAAATCGACGCCGTAATTATTGTGCTCTTCGATGCCGGTCGCGACCGCGAAGACATTCGGATCGAAGATAATGTCCTCTGGCGGAAAGCCGACTTCCTCGGTCAGGATTTTATAGGCGCGGGAGGAAATCTCGACCTTGCGCTCCAGCGTGTCGGCCTGGCCCAGTTCATCGAACGCCATGACCACGACCGCGGCGCCATAGGCGCGCACGGTTCTGGCGTCATGAATGAATTTTTCGACGCCCTCCTTCATCGAAATCGAATTGACGATCCCCTTGCCCTGCACACACTTGAGCCCGGCTTCAATGACCGCGAATTTGGACGAATCGATCATCACCGGCACCCGCGCAATGTCGGGCTCGGCGGCGACGAGATTCAAGAACTCGACCATCGCCTTTTCCGAATCGAGAAGGCCTTCGTCCATATTGACGTCGATAACCTGCGCGCCCATCGCCACCTGATCGCGGGCGACATCGAGCGCCGCCGAAAAATCGCCTTCCTTGATCAGCTTGCGGAATTTGGCCGAGCCGGTGACATTGGTGCGCTCGCCGATGTTGACGAAGGGAATGTCATGGGTGAGCACGAATGGCTCGAGTCCCGACAGCCGCAGCAAAGGCTCGATGACGGGGATTGCGCGCGGCGCCACTCCCTTCACCCTTTTGGCGATCGCATGAATATGCGGCGGCGTCGTGCCGCAACAGCCGCCAATGACATTGACGAGACCGGCCTCGGCGAATTCGCCAACGAGCGAGGCCATATATTCGGGGCTCTCATCGTAGAGCCCAAATTCATTCGGCAAGCCGGCGTTCGGATAGGCGCAGACCAGCGTGTCGGCGATCCGTGAAATTTCGGCGAGATGGGCGCGCATCTCGCGCGCGCCAAGGGCGCAATTGAGCCCGATGGTCAAAGGATTGGCGTGGCGCAGCGAATGCCAGAACGCAGTCGGCGTCTGGCCCGACAAGGTGCGGCCTGAAAGGTCCGTAATGGTCCCCGAGATCATGATCGGCAAGGTTGCGCCAACCGACTTGAACACATCGTCGATGGCGGCGAGCGCCGCCTTGGCGTTCAACGTGTCGAAGATGGTCTCGACGATCAGAATATCGGCGCCGCCTTCGATCAGGGCGCGCGCGGCTTCCGCGTAGGTGGCGCGCAGATCGTCGAAACTCACGGCGCGAAAGCCGGGATTGTTGACGTCGGGAGAAATCGAAGCGGTGCGGCTCGTCGGCCCGAGCGCCCCGGCGACGAAGCGGCGCAGGCCATCCTTTTGCTCGGCCGCGTCAGCCGCCTCGCGGGCGAGCCGCGCCGCCGCGAAATTCAACTCGCCGACCAGCGCCTCCATGCCGTAGTCGGCCTGCGAGATCGCCGTCGAATTAAATGTATTGGTCCCGATAATGTCGGCGCCCGCCTCCAGATAAGCGAGATGAATCGCCTTGATCGCGTCCGGCTGGGTGAGGCTCAAGAGATCATTGTTGCCGCGCAGATCGCTCGGCCAGTCCTTGAAGCGCTCGCCGCGGAAGTCGGCCTCGCTGAACTTGTGCTGCTGGATCATCGTGCCCATCGCGCCATCGAGCACAAGAATGCGCTCGCGCGCGGCGGCCAGGAACGCCTTGCGGATATCGTCTCCGTTCAATGGGGCGGTCATTCAGGCGGCCTTTTGCTCGAGTTTCGGCCGAAGCCCCAAAAGATGGCAGATCGCATAGACGAGATCGGCGCGGTTCATCGTGTAGAAATGAAAATCCCTGACGCCATGATCGACGAGATCGAGGACCTGTTCGGCGGCGACCGTCGCGGCGACGAGGCGGCGCGTCTGCGGATCATCGTCGAGGCCCTCGAAACGATCGGCCAGCCATTGCGGAACGCTGGCCCCGGCCTGCTTGGCGAAACGCGCGGTTTGCTTGAAGCTTTGCACCGGCACGATGCCCGGAATGATCGGAATATCGATGCCGCGCGCGCGGACCTTGTCGAGAAAGCGGAGGTAGATGTCGTTTTCGAAAAAGAATTGCGTGATCGCCCGGCTCGCGCCCGCTTCGATCTTGCCTTGCAAGACATCGATGTCGTGCTCGACCGAGGCGCTTTCGGGATGGCTCTCCGGATAGGCGCTGACCGACACTTCGAAATCGGCGACCCGCCTGATCCCGGCGACGAGCGCGGCGGAATTTTCATAGCCGTCCGGATGCGGACGAAACTTCGAGCCAATGCCCTCTTGCGGGTCGCCGCGCAGCGCGACAATGTGGCGAACTCCGGCGTCCCAATAGCCCTGGACGATGGCGTCGATCTCCTCGCGCGCGGCGGCGACGCAGGTGAGATGCGCGGCCGGCTTGACCGAAGTCTCCCGCACGATGCGCGCGACCGTCGCATGGGTGCGCTCGCGGGTCGAGCCGCCGGCGCCGTAAGTGACCGAGACGAAGCTTGGCCCCAGCGGCGCAAGGCGATTGATCGACTCCCAAAGAGTCTCCTCCATGGCCTCCGTCTTCGGCGGAAAAAACTCGAAGGAGACGCGAATGTCATGACAGAGCGTGCGACTCGCGCGCGGAAAATCACAGGACAGGTTTTCGCTCATGCAACTTCTCGCGCGGTTAAGGGAAGAGGATCGGCGATCATGCGGCGGTCGCGGCCAAGCCACAGAGAAACCGTGAGCTTGCCGCCCTCGGCCGCGTCGGGCACAAGGTCGCGCCTTGCGACAAATTCCAATCCCGCCGCCGCGAAGAATCCCGCGACCTCCTCGGCGCCAAAGCCAAGCCGCCGATGCGCATGCGCCGCGCGCAGATTCTCCTCCGCATGCGGGGCGAAATCGACGATGATCAGACGCCCTCCCGGACGCAAGGCGCGCGTCGCCTCGCGAATTGCGCGCAAGGGATCGTCGAGATAATGCAGGACCTGGTGCATGATGACGAGATCGTAGAAGTCGGGCTCGACAGGCAAGGCGTAAATATCGCCCTGGCGCAATTGCACATTGCGCAATCCCGCCCGCTCCAGCCGCACGCGGGCGCCGCTCAACATTTGCGGCGACTGATCGACCCCAACCGCGCGGGTCGCGAGCGGCGCTAGAAGCTCGAGCATGCGGCCGGCGCCGGTTCCAAGATCGAGCAAAGTTTGCACCGGACGCGCGCCGATGGCCTCGACGATCGCCGCCTCGACCCGCTCCTCAGGGATATGCATGGCCCGCACCTCATCCCAGTTTGCCGCATGGGAGGCGAAATAGCGCGCAGCCTGCTCGGCGCGCGCTTGGCGCACCTCCGCGAGCCGCGCCCGGTCCGCGAGGAGATGGGCGTCGCCCGGCGCAAGCCGCGCGATGATGTCGCGGGCGAAGCCCGCCGCTGGCCCGCTTTGAGCGATGAGAAAGAAAACCCAGGCGCCTTCGCGATGGCGCTCGACAAGCCCCGCCTCGGCGAGAAGCTTCAGATGGCGGGAAACCCGCGGCTGCGACTGGCCGAGAATGGTGACGAGTTCGCTCACCGTCAGCTCCGCTTCCGCGAGAAGGGCGAGCAAACGCAAGCGCGTCGCTTCGCCGGCCGCGGTCAAGGCCGCGAGAATGGCGTCGAAAGGCGCGTGTCCGGACTGAGGCATGGCGCTCCTTCCTCAATGACCCAAGGAAACTTTATACATGCATATATATTTATATGTAAAGATTCGAATTGGACATCACCTTATTTTTCCGCCTTGGTTCGGCCGTCGCCGGAGGTTAGGGTAAGGACGCATCGCAACGCTCGACGCGAAAGGTCGCATCAATGAAAACTGCTCTGTCCTGGATTATCGCCGGCGCCTTCGCTTTTTCCCTCGGCCAAGCCGCAGTTGCGGAAGTTGTGGCACCGAAGCCCGCGGCGACCCTGGAGAAACCCAGCGCGCTGACCGACGCGGAGAAGAAAGCCAAGGCCAAGGAATGTTCGGATCTCGCCGACGCCAAGAAACTGCACGGCGAGGCGCGCAAGGCATTTCGCGCGAAATGCAAGAAAGGCTGAGCGTAGGGCATGACGCCAAGCAGGCTCAGACTTTTTGAATAAGATCATGCGTCAACGAGAGAATAGGTTGGATGCCAGCCTTACGATATCGCGGCTCCAAAAAGGGCGCCGTCGCGACGGCGCCTGAGGGCATCCTCCTTGCAATGTTTTGAGAGGCGCTCAGCGCATTCACGGCGATGCGTCGCCGATGCGACCCGGCCGCGCTTTACGCGCGGGGACCCTCCGTATAAGGAAGCGGCGCGCACATAAATTTCTCTGCGCTCCTCCTCGCGATCGGACCGGCTCGCCGCGACGCATCCTCACGGCGGGCGCTCATTTTGACGCCTGGCTCACAGATCGAACCCGCATGATTTTGCTTCGCTCGCTCCTCTTCATCCTCCTTTTTTACCTGCTCACGACGGTTCTCGCGATTTTAGGGCTGCCGGTCCTCTTGCTGAGTCGCCACGCCGTTCAAAATCTCGCGCGGTTCTGGGCGCGCTCATCGATCTGGCTTCTCGACAAAATCTGCCGGACCAAAGTCGAATTCCGCGGCCTCGAACATCTGCCGCAAGGCGGCTGCATCATCGCCGCGAAACATCAGTCCACGCTCGAAACCCTTGCTCTCACCACAATCACGAGCGACTTCAGCTACGTGCTCAAGCGCGAACTGCTGTCGATCCCGATATTCGGCTGGTATCTCAAAGGCGCCGAGCAAATCGCCCTCGACCGCGCCAAACGCGGCCAAGCCTTGGCCGATCTGACCAAGCAAGTCAGCGAAGCCGTTGCGAAAGGCCGGCAGATTTTCATTTTTCCGGAGGGCACGCGCAAGGCCGCAGGCGCTCCGCCCGACTATAAGTCAGGCGTCGCCCATCTCTATGTCTCGACCTCGGCCATCTGCGCGCCGGTTGCGCTGAACTCTGGATTGTTCTGGCCGCGCCGTGGCCTTTCGATCCAGCCCGGCGTCGCCGTGATCGCCTTCCTCGAGCCGATCCAGCCAGGGCTCGACAAGCAGGGCTTCATGAGCCTGCTGCAAGATCGGATCGAAGCCGCGACGGCCGACCTCATCGCCGAGTCGCTCGCCAACGATCCGTCCTTGAAGAACGCCTTGGCGGAACGGCTGGGCCCAGCCGTTCCCTAAAAGCACAAGGCAAATCGTGAGAACGCCCCCTGAACATGGTTGACAAAGCCTTCTAATGTTCTATGTTTGTTCTGATCTTTTGACCAGGGCATAGGGCTATGGGCATTGTCGTTCAATTGCAGATCGCCGGCGACCGCCACGCGCCCCATGCTCGGCCGACGTTTCCGGATGCCGAGCGGTTGACGCCTCCCCAAGACCGCTCCGCCGCCGCCAACGCGCCGCTCGATTGCCTCGCGGGCGGCGCGTTGGCCTCGCGCTTCCGCGCTTGGCGCGGCCTTTCGGGGCGGCGCTATGTCTGCTCGGTCTTTCCGGCATCCTGTGAGGGTCCGCTAGGCGGCTTGCCGGAATTCAACGCCGCTGTGGCGATCGCGGTCACGGCCGATGCCTGCGGCCGCCGCTCGCGCGTCTCGGTCTTCGAACTCTGTTGGCGCGATGGACGATTCGAGGGCGATCCCAAATGCATCAGAGACGCCTTGGAGGCCGGCGCTAGCGAATGGCATGTTCACCTGCTGGCGGCCAGTCCGCAAGCAAGGCGGGCGGCGATCGATGACCTAAGTGCATGATGACAACAAGAAGCTACAGAAATCGATTAGCCGAACCGCTTCGCCAGCCATTCCAAGGTCTCGTCGCGGATGCTGAGTTCAGCGAGATGATCATGCGTATTGCGCACATAGTCGGGATTGGTTCCCGAAAGCCCGACCCCTTGCGCCACAAGCCGCGCGAGTTCGTCCCGTTCGAGCCTCCCGGCATATTGGAAATGGGTGCGATCGGCGACGTAGCAAACCGCCTCGACGATGCGCCCATCGACGAGGCGGACGGGCAGCAACGCCTCCCGATAGACGAGGGTCACCTGTTCGCGCGCGCGGAGATAGGCAAGGGTCGCGTCGGAGGCCTTGGCGGCGACGCGAAAGGCGACGCCTTTGCAAGAGCCGCCTCGGTCGAGGCCGAGCACGAGACCCGGCTGCTCCTTCGTTCCCCGATGAACATGCGAATAGATGCAGAGGGAGCGATGATAGCCGCGCACGAAGGCCCCTTGCCGCTCGGCAAAGACAAAGCCCGGCCGCCACATGAGCGAGCCATAGCCGAACACCCAAAGTTCTTCACCCAACCTCATTGCGAATTTGCTCCTTGGCCGCACGCGCTATAAACGAAGAGGCGCCGCGAGAAAAGCCAAAGTCCGCGCATCCGCTGAGGGAGGAAAAACATGCCGTCCAAAGGCTCCGAGCCGAATTTTTTAACCAGGAATTTTCCGCTCCTCTTGATTGTTGGCGCCCTCGCCTTGGCGGTCGCGGGCTGGTCGATTTTCTGGTATGTCGCATCCCTCAAAGCGGAATCCGTTCTCACCGCCTGGATGGAGCGGGAGGCGAAAGTCGGGCGGAATTGGATCTGCCCTGACCGGCGCGGCGGCGGTTATCCTTTCGAAATCGAGATTTCCTGCGTCAATCCGCTTTTTCAAAGCGAAATCCTCGGCAAGAAGTTCACCGGAACCTTGCGCGGTTTCCACGCCGCGGCTCCCCTCCTCCGGCCCGAAACCATCATTGCGGAACTGGATCCGCCCTTTACCGCCAAGACCAGCGACGGGACGTTAGATGTCATCCTGCAATGGGGCCATCTTGGCCTCGAACTCGTCAATCGACCCGAACGGCTGGCGCGCGCCGCGCTGATCGGCGAGCAAGTCACGCTGCAAGGCAAGATCGGCGACATTTCGGCGATCACGGGAGGCGTCGGCAGCTTCAATGGCTTTGCCGTGTCGACGCCTGGCCGGAAGGACAATGCATATGATTTTCGGCTGGCCGTGAACGACGCTTTGTTTCCGGCGCTGGCCAGTGCGCTCGGCCTGCAGGCCCCCATGTCGATTTCTGTTGACGGCATGATTACTCAAGCCGATTTTTCCGGCTCCGGAAAGTTCGAGGACCGAATTGAACGTTGGCGCAAGACAAGCGGCCAAATCGAACTCAAGTCCGCACGGATGACGAGCGGAAGGTCCGAATTTGACGCGCAGGGCAATCTTGATCTCGATGACGAACATCGCATTCGAGGCTCCCTCGACGCCACGATCGCGGGCTTGGACACTGCCTTGGTCCGTCTTGGCGTCGATCCGGCTACCGCCGCCGCTGGCGCGCTCGTGACGAGTTTGATGGCGCATGCGTCCATGCCGCTGACCCTCGCCGACGGCTGGCTGTCGATCGGCCCGCTGCGCACGCCTGTTCGCCTTCCGCCGCTTTACTAGAGCATTTTCGAACGAAGTGGATGCCGGTTCGCGTTAAGAAAATGCGATAAAATAAAGACCTAGAGCTGCTTTCCAATTCCGCCGAAACTGAAAGCGCTGGAGCGCTTTCAGGTCCCGTGGGCGAAATCAAAGACTCTAGGGCATGATGCGAGTCAATCTGAAGGCGTCATGCTCTAAAGTTCTATTCTCTGGTCAGCGGCCTCCGATTGGCTGTCGCTGGATCGTTCCTGTCGGCGCGCCAGCCCGGGTGATTGAAATGGATGACGAAGTCGCCATTGTAGGAGATCACCGCATCGTCGAAAGTCAGTCTGCCGATGCGGCGCCAGTTCTTGAAAGTCCGCCGTACAAAACCGAGAATGTCGCGCGTCGCCCCTTCGTCCGTCACTTCGATGTGGAATGTGAGCTTGCGTTTTGGAATGGGATCGCCCTTGTCGAAAATCTGCGCCATGACTTCGTCGCGGAAGTCTAGGTTTTCGCCTTCGATCCTCGGTTGATCGGGTGCGACGAGGAGGCGCATGAACGCGGGCGCCCGCGTGGGTTCGCGCGGCGGCTTACCGAGTTCAGCGACCTGATACACCTGACGCACGGTGGATTGCTTATCGGCGAGGGTGAACACAATGCCCGAGACTAGCAAGATTGGCAGACCTTTGCCTTGACGCCACGGGGTCACATCGGGAGCATTGCGAAGCTCTGCGTCGTTGATATATTCGGTATGGTCGCCGCCGATGTCCTCCTGAGAAAAGATGCTCGCCGTGCGAAGTGGGGCGGCATGGTTGGGGTCCGTAGTGGGAAATAGCTTGCCAACGAGCGACAACGATCGCGTTTCGCCACGTTGGAGGAGCCGGCTCGAATAGCGTCCCACAACCAAGGCTTGACGGTCTTTGCCGAAATAGCCCGAGTACTCGGTTTCTTCTGTAATCTCCCATAAGCCCGTCAGACATACTCCATTTGGATGGACGAGGCGGCGGAATCCCTTTCCATCCGGACCCCAGCGCAAATCCGCGTGGGAGTCGACAGCGCGTTCCGAGGCCTGCCGAAACAGGTAGGGCTGGCCAAAAGGGAGAATGCCGCGCAACACACTCGATAGCGTGGTCTCATAGTTGGGTAGAGGCGGCTCGCCGTCGCGACCCCAAACGTCCTGGTACGGATTGGCGAAGATCGCGTCGCGCACCTCGGCGAATCGCGATCCGGCATAACGGCGATCCTCCTCGCCGACTGACTCAATTCCGAAATTGCTTGGCTCCATCAAACAGCCCTCCCTGGATGGCCGGACGATCAGGCCTTCGAACGGCGCGCCGAGCACAGCGCTAAACTGGCTTGCGGATCAAGCGCGGCCATCAGAATAGATCGCTGCGGCGCTTTGGGAAATAGGGCGCGCCGCGTTAACCGACGAAGCTCCCGCCATCGGCCGACGAGCCGCGCGCAGCGCCTCCGTCGCGACGCGCCAGGCGGCTCACCCCTCCGGCAACGCGACTTTCGGGAGAAAGCCGCGTCCCTCCGCGACGATGAAATCCCACATGGTATGGGCGGGCGGCGAAGGCTCCCGGTCGCCGTGGCGAACCGCGAACCAATGCCGGATAATCGGCAGGCCGACAATGTCGAGCAAGACGAGACGGCCTTCCGCCGCCTCGGCCTCGATTGTATGCGCCGAGATCAGCGTAAGGCCGAGTCCGGCCATGACCGCTTGCTTGATCGTCTCATTTGAGCCGATTTCGACATGGACTCGCGGCGGCAGCACCACGACGCCATCGAAGAAATAATCGAACACGCTGCGCGTGCCGGACCCCTCCTCGCGCACGATGAAGCTTTCATTACAGAGATCGGTCTTAGCGAGGCCTGTGCGATTGGCGAGACTATGATCTGGCGGCGCGATGACCACCTGCGGATGCGGGCCAAAAACCTCGCTGGCGACCGGAAAGTCGAGCGGCGGCCTGCCCATCAGCGCGATGTCGATCGCATAGTCGCGCAGCCAGGCGACGATCTCGGCGCGATTGCCGACCAGAATCGAAATTTCAATGCGCGGATTTTGCCGCGCGAACGCCGCTATCAGGCGGGGCGCGAAATATTTGGCCGTGGAGACGACCCCGATCGTGATCCGCCCGGCGTGCATTCCCCGGTGCGCCGACAGCGTATTCTTGAGCTCGACCAAGGCCAGATCGATCCGCGTCGCGACGCTGACGACTTCTTGTCCAGCGTCGGTCAAGCGAAGCCGCCCTCCGGCGCGATCCAATAACGGAACGCCGGCGTCTTCCTCGAGCAGCTTGATCCGCGACGTCAGCGCCGCAGCGGTAACCTTAAGCTTGACAGCAGCCGCGGCAATGGTCCCGGACTGAGCCACGGTCCGAATGGTCTCCAGATGTTTCAATGTTAAACGCCGCATAGGATCAGCTTAAATATTTCTGAATCCAATCTCAATTTTATTCACTTTTATTTCTTCCGGCTTTGGGCCACATTGCGCGCACTTGCAATAAGCATAAAGGGCCGACATGCCGAGACTCGCAGGCACTCTGGTTTTGGAAGCCTATCTGGATCAATGCGTCGCCGCGGACGCGCGCTTGGGCTCCGCCGCTAAGATCCTTCGCGAAATCGCCGCGACCTCGATCGAAGTCGCCGATCTCATTGCGCTTGGACTCCTGTTCGGCCGCCTCGGCGCGAGCCGTGACAGCACCAACACCGATGGCGACGTCCAAAAGGAGCTGGACGTCCTGACCAACGACATGTTCATCGAGGCTTTCAAGCGGGCGCCGGTGGCGGCTGTTGTGTCGGAAGAACTGAGCGATCCCTTGGGTCTTGATCCAACGGCGCCGCTTGTCGTCGCGATGGATCCGCTCGACGGCTCCTCGAACATCGACGCGAATGTCTCGATCGGGACAATCTTTTCCGTCCTTCCCGCGCTGCCGAACGCCTCCGACCTTTATGCGCATTTCCTGCAGCCAGGCCGGGCGCAGATCGCGGCCGGATTCGTGATTTACGGGCCGCAGACCTCGCTCGTCTTCGTCCTCGGCGATGGCGCGACCCAGATCTTCACCTTGGACCGGCGCCACGGCTGCTTTTTCCAAGCCGCGTCCGATTTCAAAATCGCCAGCGATTCGACCGAATATGCGATCAACGCCTCGAATTACCGCCATTGGGATTCGCCGATCCGCACCTATGTCGACGATTGCGTGCAGGGCGCCGAAGGGCCCTTAAAACGCAACTATAACATGCGCTGGGTCGCGTCCTTGGTCGCCGAGGCCTATCGCATTCTGCTGCGCGGCGGCGTCTTTCTTTATCCCGCCGATCAACGGGCGGGCTATGCCGACGGGCGGCTGCGCCTGCTTTACGAGGCGAACCCGGTCGCCTTGCTGGTGGAGCGGGCCGGAGGCCTTGCGACCGACAGCGTGCGGCCGGTGCTCGATATCGCTCCGTCCGTCATTCACGAGCGCGCGCCGCTCGTCTTCGGCTCGTCAAACCTCGTCGAACTCGTCGCCCGCTATCATAACGATCCGCAATTTTCGGCCGAACGCGCGCCATTGTTCGGCAAGCGCGGTCTGATGCGCAATTGACGACGGGGTCCTCATGTCAGCCCGATATCCAATTATTTCGGTGACCGGTTCCTCCGGCGCCGGAACGACCTCGGTCAAGCGCACCTTTGAGCAAATTTTCCGCCGAGAGAAGGTCGAGGCCGCCTATGTCGAGGGCGACGCTTTTCATCGCTACGACCGCGCCGAAATGCGCAAGGTGATGGAAACGGAGGAGGCGACCGGCAATCGCCATTTCAGCCATTTCGGACCGAGCGCTAATTTACTCGAAGAGCTTGAGACCGTGTTTCGCACCTATGGCGAAACCGGCAATGCGACGACCCGGCATTATGTCCATGATGAGCAGGAAGCCGAGCTCTATGGATCGGAGCCGGGGACCTTCACGCAATGGGCGCCCTTGCCGGAGAAAACCGATCTTCTCTTCTATGAAGGACTGCATGGCGCGCTTGTCACCGATAAGGTGAACATCGCCCGATACGCCGATCTCAAGATCGGCGTCGTCCCGGTCATCAATCTCGAATGGATACAAAAAATTCATCGCGACCGGTCGACGCGCGGCTATACGACGGAGGCGGTGACGGACACGATTTTGCGGCGGATGCCCGATTACATCCATTACATCTGTCCGCAATTCACCGAGACCGACATTAATTTTCAGCGCGTACCAACGGTCGACACCTCGAACCCGATCACCGCGCGCTGGATTCCGACGGCGGACGAATCGATGGTGATCATCCGTTTCAGCAAACCGCGCGGCATCGACTTTCCCTATCTGCATTCGATGATCCGCGACAGCTTCATGTCGCGCGCGAATTCGATCGTCATTCCGGGCAATAAGCTCGATCTCGCCATGCAGCTCATCTTGACCCCCTTCATCCTCCAGCTCGTTGAGCGGCGGCGGCGGACAAGCTGACGGAGCAACGCCAAAATGAACATGCTCGCCAGAACTTCCAAACACGCCACCCATGCCGAAATGGCCAACGCGATCCGGTTCCTCGCGATGGACGCCGTGGAAAAGGCCAATTCAGGTCATCCAGGCATGCCGATGGGCATGGCCGACGTCGCCACCGTTCTCTTCACGCAATTTATGAAATTCGATCCCTCCGACCCGGCTTGGCCCGATCGCGACCGTTTTGTCCTGTCCGCCGGCCATGGCTCGATGCTGCTCTACGCTTTGCTTCATCTCCTTGGCTACGCGGGCGTGACCAGGGCCGAGCTGGAGCGGTTCCGGCAACTCGATTCGAAAACGCCAGGCCATCCGGAATTTGGGCATACGCCCGGCGTCGAGACCACCACAGGACCGCTCGGGCAAGGGCTTGGCGCGGCCGTCGGCATGGCGATCGCGGAGAAGCTGCTGGCGGCCCGCTACGGAGCGGAAATCGCCGATCACCGAACCTATGTGATCGCCGGCGACGGCTGCCTCATGGAAGGGATCAGCCATGAGGCGATCGCTTTGGCCGGCCATCTCAGACTGTCCAAATTGATCGTCTTTTGGGACGACAACGGGATCACCATCGACGGCGCGGTTTCGCTCGCGGATTCGGTCGACCAATTGGCGCGGTTCGCGGCGGCGGGCTGGTCGTCCTCTCGCGTCGACGGCCATGACCCCGAAGCGATCGCCGCCGCCATCGAGCGGGCGCAGTCCTCCGACCGGCCGGTCTTGATCGCCTGCAAGACGATCATCGGCTATGGCGCGCCGACCAAGGCCGGAACCCATGCCGTTCATGGCGCGGCGCTCGGCAAGGAGGAAATCGCGGGGGCCAGGGCGCATTTCGCCTGGATGAGCCCACCCTTCGAAATTCCCGCCAATATCTCCGCCGCATGGGCCGAGGCGGCGGAAAATGCCGCCAAGGAGCATGCACGCTGGACGGCGCGCTACGGCAAGCTCGATCCATCCACCAGGCAAAGATACGACGCCGATCTTTCGGCCGCCGTGGCGCCCGCCGTCGCCGGGGCGGTCGAGGCCTTCAAAAGGGCCGCGAGCGAAGGCGGCGCCGCGCAGGCGACGCGGGTCTCCTCGCAAAAGCTACTCGACAAGCTCAGCCCGGCGCAGCCCAATCTCATCGGCGGATCGGCGGATCTCACCGGCTCCAACAATACCAAAGCCGCCGACATGAAGAGCGTGACGCCAGGGGATTTCACCGGCCGCTATATTCATTACGGCATTCGTGAGTTCGGAATGGCCGCGGCGATGAATGGGATCGCCCTCCATGGCGGCTTCATCCCCTACGGCGGAACCTTCCTCGTCTTCGCCGATTACAGCCGCCCGGCGATCCGCCTCGCCGCCCTGATGGGCGTGCGCGTCATCCACGTGCTGACCCATGATTCGATCGGCCTCGGCGAAGATGGGCCGACGCATCAGCCGGTGGAGCATCTCGCCTCCTTGCGCGCGATTCCCAATCTTCTCGTGTTCCGCCCCGCCGATGCGGTCGAGACGGCCGAGGCTTGGGAACTCGCGCTGCACAGCAGAACGGCGCCTTCGGTGATTGCGCTCTCGCGCCAAAACCTGCCGATCGTGCGTCGCGAACATGTCGCTGAAAACCTTTCGGCGAAGGGCGGCTATGTTTTGAGGGAGCCGGAGGGCGGGCGCGACGTCACGCTCTTCGCCACCGGGTCGGAAGTGTCGCTCGCACTCGAGGCCGCCGATCGGCTGGCCGGCGACGGCGTCAAGGCCGCCGTCGTCTCGATGCCTTGTTTCGAACTCTTCGCCGCAGCGCCTCTCGCCTATCGCAAGGGCGTCATCGGCCAAGCGCCGCGCATCGCCATCGAGGCGGCGATTCGCCAGGGCTGGGACGTCGTGCTCGGGCCAGACGATGGGTTCATAGGCATGTCATCGTTTGGCGCCAGCGCTCCCGCCAGCGAACTTTACAAGAAGTTTGGCATTACCGTCGAGGCGATCATCGCGCAGGTCCGCACACAGCTGGAGCACAAGGCAGCCTGACGCTCATGCAAGCCGCTCCGACGACGATCCGGCCACTGCGCGAGCTTTGTGGGCGGCGGCGTCGGAAGGCCGCATCGCAGCCGTCGAGCCTTTGCTCGAAGGGCTCAACGGCCGGCAGGTCGGTTCGGCGAATTTTCCTGGCGTCAAGGCGCCCATCCGCAATCCGTGTCGGAGAATAATTATGGCCCGCATCACACTTCGTCAGCTTCTCGATCACGCCGCCGAGCACGATTATGGCGTTCCCGCCTTCAACGTCAACAATATGGAGCAAGGCTTGGCGATCATGGCGGCCGCGGCCGCGGTCGAAGCCCCGGTCATTATCCAGGCGAGCCGGGGCGCGCGCGCCTACGCCAATGACATCATGCTGGCCAAGATGATGGAGGCTCTGGTCGAGATGTATCCAGACATCCCAGTTTGCGTGCATCAGGACCATGGCAATAGCGAAGCGACCTGCCTCACCGCGATCCAATATGGATTTTCATCGGTGATGATGGACGGATCGCTCGAGGCCGACGCCAAGACCCCCGCATCCTACGAATATAATGTCGCGATTACCGGCAAGGTCGCGGAGGCGGCGCATTGGGTCGGCGCATCTGTCGAAGGCGAACTTGGCGTTCTCGGCTCGCTGGAAACCGGCGCCGGCGAACAGGAGGACGGCCACGGCGCGGAAGGAAAACTCAGCCTCGAGCAACTCCTGACCGACCCCGATCAGGCCGTCGATTTCGTGACCCGGACCAAGGTCGATGCGCTCGCGATCGCGATGGGGACATCGCACGGCGCATATAAGTTCACGCGCAAGCCCGATGGAGAGATTCTCTCGATGAAGGTCGTCGAGGCGATCCACGCAAAACTCCCCAACACCCATCTCGTGATGCATGGATCCTCATCCGTGCCGCAGGATTTGCAGGACATTTTCAACGCCAATGGCGGCGCCATGCGTCAGACCTTTGGCGTCCCTGTCGAGGAGATCGTGCGCGGCATCAAGCACGGCGTTCGCAAGGTGAATATCGACACCGATTGCCGCCTCGCGATGACCGCGCAATTGCGGCGCGTAGCGCACACGTCGCCGGACGAATTCGATCCGCGCAAATTCCTGAAGCCCGCGATGGACGCCATGCGCGACATTTGCCGGGAGCGTTTCGAGCAATTCGGCGCCGCCGGAAATGCTTCTAAGATCAAGGTGCTCCCAATGTCCGCCATGGCCAAGCGCTATGCCTCCGGCAGCCTCGATCCCCGCGTGGAATTGCGCCGCAACGCCGCCGAATAAGAGGAGAGCTTTAATATGAGCATCGTCGACAAGTCCGTGAAAGCGGCCGACGGACAGGCGCGCAGCCGCTATTCGGCCGGCGTGATGGAATATCGCAACATGGGCTATTGGCAGCCCGATTATGAGCCCAAGGACACCGACATCATCGCCTGCTTCCGGGTCACGCCGCAGGACGGCGTCGATCCGATCGAGGCCTCCGCCGCCATCGCCGGCGAATCCTCCACCGCGACTTGGACGGTGGTTTGGACGGACCGCCTGACCGCTTGCGAAAAATACCGGGCGAAATGCTATCGCGTCGATCCGGTGCCGAATGCGCCCGGCTCCTATTTCGCCTTCATCGCCTATGAACTCGACCTGTTCGAGCCCGGCTCGATCGCCAACCTGTCGGCCTCGATCATCGGCAATGTGTTCGGCTTCAAGCCGTTGAAGGCGCTTCGCCTGGAGGATATGCGCTTTCCGGTCGCCTATGTGAAAACTTTCCAGGGGCCGGCGACCGGCATCGTCGTCGAACGCGAGCGGCTCGATAAATTCGGCCGGCCGCTGCTTGGCGCCACGGTGAAACCGAAGCTCGGACTCTCCGGCCGCAATTATGGACGCGTGGTCTATGAGGCTCTGAAAGGCGGTCTCGATTTCACCAAGGATGACGAGAACATCAACTCGCAGCCTTTCATGCATTGGCGAGAGCGCTTCCTTTATTGCATGGAGGCCGTCAACAAGGCGCAAGCCGCAACCGGCGAGGTCAAGGGCACCTATCTCAACATTACCGCCGCGACCATGGAGGACATGTACGAGCGCGCCGAATTCGCCGCCGAACTTGGCTCCGTCATTGTGATGATCGACCTCGTGATCGGCTACACCGCGATCCAGTCCATGGCCAAGTGGTGCCGCAAGCATGATATGATTCTCCATCTCCACCGCGCCGGCCACTCGACGTACACGCGGCAGAAAAGCCATGGCGTCTCGTTCCGGGTCATCGCCAAATGGATGCGTCTCGCCGGCGTCGATCACATCCATGCCGGAACTGTCGTCGGCAAGCTGGAGGGCGACCCCAATGCGACCAAGGGTTATTACGACATCTGCCGCGAGGACTATAATCCGCAAAATCTCGAGCATGGCCTGTTCTTCGACCAGCATTGGGCTTCGCTGAACAAGCTGATGCCGGTCGCCTCGGGCGGCATTCACGCCGGCCAGATGCACCAGCTTCTGGACCTTCTCGGCGAAGACGTCGTCTTCCAATTCGGCGGCGGCACGATCGGCCATCCGATGGGGATCGCGGCCGGCGCCACCGCCAATCGCGTCGCGCTCGAGGCGATGATTTTCGCCCGCAATTCTGGGCGCGACATCCTGGCCGAAGGCCCCGAAATTCTCGAAGACGCCGCCAAGACCTGCACGCCGCTCAAGCAGGCGCTCGATACATGGAAGGACGTCTCCTTCAACTACGCCTCGACGGACACGCCCGATTTCGTCGCCTCCGTGACCCCGGCCGAGTAAGGAGCCCCGCCATGCGCATCACCCAAGGCTGCTTTTCGTTTCTGCCCGATCTCACCGACGATCAGATCCGCGCCCAAGTTCAATATTGCATCGACAAAGGCTGGGCGGTGAACATCGAATATACCGACGATCCGCACCCTCGCAATACGTTCTGGGAGATGTGGGATCTGCCGATGTTCGACGTCAAGGACGCCGCCGGCGTCATGCTCGAACTCAACGCTTGCCGGAAGGCCCATGCCGACCGCACCTATATCCGCCTCTCGGGATTCGATTCCTCGCATGGGTGGGAGAGCGTGAGGATTTCCTTCATCGTCAACCGCCCGAAGGAAGAGCCGGGCTTCCGTCTCGTCCGGCAGGAAGGCCCCGGACGCCAGCAAATCTACACGACCCAAGCCTATGCGGTCGATCGGCCGGAAGGCCAGCGTTACTGATCGCGAGGCCACCGCGCCGAACGCAGCCTAGCGCCCGGCGGATGTTCAAGTGGAGGTTCCAGCATGGCGGCGGACGACATCTTAGCGGAGGGCGGCTCCGACGCGCCCCCTGAGACCATTGATCTTCGCCGGGAGCTGACCGAGACCCACGCTCAAGAAGTGCTCGACGAACTCGACCGCGAGCTTGTCGGCCTCGCCCCGGTCAAAGCCCGCATCCGGCAGATCGCGGCGCTGCTCGTTGTCGATCGCGTCAGGCGGCGTTTGGGCCTTCTTTCGGAAACCCCGACGCTGCACATGTCATTTACCGGAAACCCCGGCACCGGCAAGACGACAGTTGCGCTGCGAATGGCTGAAATTCTGCACAAGCTCGGCTATATTCGCAAGGGACATCTTGTCTCAGTCACGAGAGACGATCTCGTTGGCCAGTACATCGGCCATACCGCCCCCAAGACCAAGGAAATCCTCAAGAAGGCGATGGGCGGCGTGCTGTTCATCGACGAGGCCTACTATCTCTACCGGCAGGAGAACGAGCGCGACTATGGCCAGGAGGCGATCGAGATTCTGTTGCAGGTGATGGAAAATCAGCGCGAGGATCTCGTCGTGATCCTCGCCGGCTATGCAGATCGAATGGACCAGTTCTTCCGCTCGAACCCCGGCTTTCGCTCGCGCATCGCGCATCACATCGATTTTCCCGATTACAGCGATGGCGAATTGATGTCGATCGCAACGACGATGCTCGCCGCGCAAAGCTACAAGTTCAGCCTGGCGGGCGCGGCTGCCTTCGAAAGCTATATCGCGGCGCGCCGGCAGCAACCGCTTTTCTCCAACGCCCGCTCGATCCGCAACGCGCTCGATCGGGCGAGGCTCCGGCACGCCAACCGCCATTTTGAACAGGCGGGCCCCGTCTTGCTCGAAGATCTCATGACCATCGACGCGCCCGACGTGCTCGCGAGCCGCGTCTTTAGGGCCCGGCCCGATCAAATAGACTCATTCGATCGATAAGCGCTCGCTCAATTTCAAAAGTCAGCGCATGTCGCGATAAGCAAAATGGAAAGGATGTTTAAATGGCCTCTCTCGTCATCGCCCCCTCGATCCTTTCCGCCGATTTCGCCAGCCTCG
The DNA here is from genome assembly GCF_000746085.1 of Methylocapsa aurea. Taxonomy (GTDB): domain Bacteria; phylum Pseudomonadota; class Alphaproteobacteria; order Rhizobiales; family Beijerinckiaceae; genus Methylocapsa; species Methylocapsa aurea. The sequence goes on from NZ_KN050806.1 coordinate 40,188, forward strand.
GCGAGGAAGTCCGCGCCGTCGCCGCGGCGGGCGCCGACTGGATTCACGTTGACGTCATGGACGGCCATTTCGTGCCAAACATCACGATCGGCCCGGCCGTGGTCGCGGCCCTGCGCCTCCATGCGACGATTCCCTTCGACGTGCATCTCATGATCGCGCCCTGCGATCCCTATCTTGCCGCCTTCGCCGAGGCGGGCGCGGACCTGATCGCGATCCATGTCGAGGCGGGACCGCATCTGCATCGCTCGCTCCAGGCGATCCGCGGGCTCGGCAAGCAGGCGGGCGTCGTTCTCAATCCCGCGACCCCGGCCTCCAGCGTCCTGCATGTCCTTGATCTTATCGATCTGGTGCTGATCATGTCGGTCAATCCCGGCTTCGGCGGCCAGACCTTTATCCCTTCGGCAGTAGATAAGGTCGCGGAGCTGAAGGCGATGATCGGCTCCCGGCCGATCCGCATCGAGGTCGATGGCGGGATCAATCCGGAGACCGCCGCCCTCGTCGCCGCCGCCGGCGCGGACACGCTCGTCGCCGGCTCGGCCGTGTTCAAGGGCGGACCAGCCCATTATGCCGAGAATATCGCGGCGATCCGCGCCTCCGCCGCCGGCAAACAACGCCGCGATGCCGCTTGAGGCGTTGATTTTCGACGTTGATGGGACGCTCGCCGAAACCGAGGAACTGCACTGGCGGGCTTCCGCGCCCTCGGCTGCGCGCCGCCACCTGCATCGCCTTTGAAGATTTCGGAAAATGGCGTGATCGCGGCGCGCCAGGCGATCTTGGCGAACCGTATCAGCTTTGCCGCCAGCTTGCCGGCTGGCGCCTCGCCAAAGATGACGTCGATCTTGCCGGCTTGCGGGCCTTTCTCGACGAACCGGAAACCGGCCGCCAGTCGAGACAAGGCGAGGCGCTGGAGCGCATCTTCCCAAATTGACTTCCCGCAAGAGTTGCCTCTATAAGAGCCACGCTTTCCGGCCATGATCGATTGGCGCCTCGCGGCGGTTCGCTGGGGGGCGAACCGTCAATTGGCCGAATTTGTAATTTTTGGCGCCCGAACCAGAAAGCTCGGCTGGAGTTTCTGGACCTCGCGCGCTCGCGAAATGGTTTTTTTTTGCGGCGGGACGACTTCTTGGGCGCGGGCGCGAATTCTTAAGATTGGAGCTGAATTGTGAAGCGGACATATCAACCGAGCAAGCTCGTGCGCAAGCGGCGGCATGGGTTTCGCGCGCGGATGGCGACGGTCGGCGGCCGCCGGGTCATCGCGGCCCGGCGCGCGCGCGGCCGCAAACGGCTTTCAGCCTGAGGTCTCTTTTCCGGCCGCGGGATTCTTGATCCCAAGCGGCGCGCTGGTCTTGGCGCAGTTTTCGGGAGATTTCTTGGAAGAGCCCTCGGAACAGCCTCCCGCAAAGCCCGCGCCCGCGCCACCAGTACGCTTGCGGCGAAGGTCGGATTTCCTGAACGCGGCCAAGGGCAATCGGTTTCACGCCAAAGGGTTCGTTTTGCAGGCCGCCCCCCGCCAAAGCAATGTCAAGACGCACCGAAAGGTGGCGGCGCCGCGCCAAGACGAAATGGGCGCTGGCCCAAGCGAATCTGGCGCCCCAGACCGCGCCGGGATTGACGGCCTGGGAATCGTTGGCCTGGAAGCAGCCGCCAACGCGCGGTTTGGCATCACGGTCACAAAAAAAATCGGCGGCGCGGCGGCGCGCAATCGGATCCGCCGCCGTCTTAGGGAAGCGTTGCGGCTGCTGGCCCCACTACCCGGACAGCCGTCGCATGACTATGTGATCGTAGCGCGGCCGGAAGCGCTTCGAATGCCTTTCCCGGCTATGCAGGCGGAGCTTCAGCGCGCGATCGCCAAGATCGGCGCAGCCGGCAAGCCCGCGAAATCTCGACAAGACAGCCGGCAAGATAAGCGACAAGACGTTCAGCAAGGGCTTCAGCGGCGCAAAAGCGTCGGAAGGCCAGCCGCGGGACCGACCACGTCGCGCGCGGGAACGTCTCCAGACAGGACGCCTATGGCATGAAGCAGGACACCAAGAATCTTTATCTGGCGATTGGCCTATCATGCCTTGTCGTGCTTGGCTGGAACATGTTTTACACCGGGCCGCAGCTTGACAAGACGCGTCAGGCGCAGATGCGGGGCGGCCAGACCGGCGCCCAAAGCCCCGGCCCGCAAGCGCCAGGCTCACAAGCTCCCGGTTCGCTTGGCGCAGGCTCGCCAGCTGGGCCGGGCGGCGCCTTGAGCGAGCCGGTCAAGACCCGGGCCGAGGCTTTGGCCGCCAGCCCGCGGATCAAACTCGACACCCCGGCGCTGTTCGGCTCGATCGCGCTGAAGAGCGGGCGGATCGACGACGTCTCGCTCAAAGCCTATCGCGAGACCACCGATCCTTCGAGCCCCAACATCGTCCTGCTCTCCCCCGCCGGGTCGCCGCATCCCTATTACGCCGAGGCCGGCTTCCTCGCCGCGCCCGGCGAGGCGCTGGCGCTCCCCCGCGCCGACACGCTGTGGCGCGCCGATCGCGAGGCGCTGACCCCGTCGAGCCCGGTGACGCTCAGCTATGACAATGGCCAGGGCCTGATCTTCCGCCGCAAGATCGCCGTCGACGACCGCTATATGTTCACGGTGACCGACGCGGTCGAGAACGCCTCGGCGCGGCCGGTGACCCTGACGCCCTATGGGCTGGTGTCGCGGATCGGCCTGCCGGCGACCGAGAATTACGCCGTCCTGCACGAAGGCTTCGTCGGCGTCATCGGCGCCTCCGGCGTCGAGGCCTGGAAATATGACGCCATCGAGAAGGAAGAGAAGGCGACCAAGACCTTCGAGGGGGTCGGCGGCTGGCTCGGCTTCACCGATAAATATTGGGCAGCGACCGTCATTCCCGACCAGAGCGCCGCGGTGAAGGCGAGCTTTTCCGAGCGCGCCACGCCGCAGAAGGTTTATGGCGCCGGGTTCCAGCAGAGCGAGGCCAAGACCCTTGCGCCGGGGGCCTCGATGGACGTCACGACGCGGGTCTTCGCCGGCGCCAAGGAGACCTATACGCTCGACAAATACCAGGCCGATCTCGGGATCGAGAAATTCGATCTTCTGATCGACTGGGGCTGGTTCTATTT
>NZ_JQKO01000026.1 GCF_000746085.1 Methylocapsa aurea
CCCCGACAAATCAGCCAGGGGGAGGTCAAAACATGGGTCAGTTCTCAGTGAAAAACTCTGGCCTTCCAGGGTCACATCTCAGTGGAAATCAACAGCCTGATCATGGAGACTCGCCAGATGCGAGCGCGCTTCGAGGGGGTCTTGGATTGACGAGCTAAATAAGGGTCAATAGCCGGTCGATTGTCAATCAGCCCGCTTTTCGCGCTGCCGTCTATCGAGGGTCGCAGACCCCGGAATTGCGTCGAGGTTTCGTCTTTGATGACTTCGAGTCGTTGATTGTAGTTCCGACGTCATTCGACCATCAAAACCTCACCCGCGATGGGCAGATGCAGGCCGAGCTTTACCGCCTTCGTAACCGGCATCGCCGCCGTGATCGCGTCGCGATAGAGGCGCAGTTGACCGCCGTGTTTTCTTGCCTGTTCGAGCCACTGCAGCCGGGCACCGGGGAAGCTCTTGTGGTCGACGACGACGATCACGTCCGAGGTCTCGACGACGACGTCCAGGCGACCGGACATCGTCCTATCCCCTAAGCGATAGATGATCGGCGCCTCGCGGCGAAGGACCGCGCCCGGCCATCGCTTGTCGACGAATGCGCGAAAACGCGTCCCCATCTCGACGACATGGCGAGGGTCGAGACAAGTGACGCCCCAAGCGTCGAGGAGCCGGGATGCGACCGCGACCCGCCAAGAATCTCCACGGGATGGGTCATCCGCCGCGAGGAAGCGATGGGTGGCTTCGCCGACGCTCGTCATGTCGGCCGCGCCGCCGAACGGCAGCCGCCAGCCGAGATCAACCTCGTCGACGATCTCGGCCTCGTCGTCGCGTCCGACGTCGCTGGGACGCAGGCGAAGGGGAATATGCGACGCCGATGGGACGGCGACGGCGCCGAAAGCGACTGACGGCGCCGACGCGATACTGTCGTCGGAGGCGCGGAATTCGGCAACCCTGACGGGATGGTCGACGCCGTTGACGAGAACCGTGGAAACTTCGCCGACTGGGACTGCCACGACGGGGCTGCCTGAGTCGGCGACGAGCTCGTCCAGCCATTCGGTTTCGATGCGCTGCTCCTTTTTGGTGACTACCTTTTTCGCCGCGAGAACGAGGTAGTCGCGTGCGCGGGTGGCGCCGACATAGAGCAGCCTGGCCCGTTCGGCGCGTTCGGCCCGCGCAGCCTCCCGCCCCTCCGGGGAATTGGCTGCGATCACGTCGAACGACACGTCCTTGGCCTGCTTGCCGAGCGGCCAGGGCCAGAACCGGATCCAGCGCCCGGCGAGCGGGTCGCGCCAGTCTATGGCGTTCGACGGGACATCACTCGCGATCTGGACGCCGAAGGCGTCGCCCTTGGGCTCGGAATCGAGATCGGTCAGGATCACGAGCGGCCATTCCAGCCCCTTGGAACCGTGGTAGGTCAGGACGGTGACGGCGTCCTTGGCGCGGCTGGCGGGACGCTCGGCCTCCTGATCGGCCAGCCACGCGCAAAGGTCGGAGACCGTTGCGGGAGCGCGTCCCCGACGACGCTCCTCCTCGTAGCCGGCGACGACGCCGCGCAGAGCTTCGAGGTTCAAGAGGCGATCGTCGACGCTGCCCCACCGCAGAACAGCCTGCGAGACCCCGCCGGCCCCGAGGACCGCGTCGAGGAATTCGAGCGGAGTCTTGTGCCTGCCGCCGTCGGCGACGTTCCTTAGGGCGGCGGCGATCGGGACCATGGCCTCCATCCTGGAGTGGCCGTCCTCTTCGAGGCTGGCCTCAAACCACGCGGGCTGTCCTTCGCCGTTCCCCAACAGGTGCGCCAACTCGGCGAGTGCGACTCCGTCCCTGCGGTCGACAGACCACCGGAGCGCGGCCAAGGCGAGACGGCATTCGAGCGTCCCGAAGAGGCCGCCGCGCTTGATCGCAACTTTGAGTCCGGACCGCGCGAGGACGTCCGCGACAGAAAGGCAGGCCGGGTTCGACCGACACAGGATTGCCACGTCGCCGGGGGCTAGCGGACGCGCCTCATTGCCGCGGGCCACGATCCAATCGCCGGCGTTCGCGAGGGCGTCGAGGATGCCGGTCGCGAGGGAGCCGACGTAGGACGAATTGGAATCCTTGACGGCGCGCCAGACATTGAGCGGCGTCTGCTGGCCCGGGAGATCTTTCCTTTCCACGTGCGCGATCCGGGTCGCCTCGGGAGGCAAACTATGGGACTGGAAGGTCGGGGCGAAGGCGTCGTTGAAGAAGTCGACGAGGCCGCGACGACTGCGCCAGTTCCGGTCGAGGGTCAGGTCCGCACCTCCGGTCGCGTTGCGGATGTCCTGCGCGACGTAGGTGATGAGGTCCGGATCGGTCTGACGAAAACGGTAGATCGACTGCTTCGGATCGCCGACCCACACACTGGAGCCTGCGAGGCGCGACATGGCGACGAAAACGGCGAGCTGGAGCGGACTGGTATCTTGGAACTCGTCGACGAACACGGTCTGGAGGCGCTCGCGAAGCTGCTGTTCAAGTTCGCGCTTTCCGAGCAGTTCGAGGGCGAGCCGCTCCTGGTCCACGAAGTCCACGAGTCCCCAAGCGCGCTTGTATTCCTCGTACGCCAGCACGGCGGCGGCGGCGCATGAGAAGACCGCTCGGACGTAGGCGTCGACCTGCGTGAGCAAACTCGGGTGCCGCGCGAAGGCGGAGGCGGCCGCCTTGAGTCCGCGGAACTTCGGCTCGTCCTTGACGCCGGGCTTCAGTTTGGCGAGCTTCGCCCATCGCTGCCAAGGTTGACGCTCGACCTTGCCGTCGAGAAAGTCGCCCACCTCCTTCAACGCGGTCAGCGTCACGCCGACGAGGCTGGAAACTCCGTCGAATTCGCGGAGCACGCCCTGCGCCTCGGCGACGAGGTTGGAGTTGATGGAGGATGCGGTCTCTCCGGGGAGTGGCGCTTCCATCAGTTTACGAAAGCCCTCCATGGAACGGTCTGCACACACGGCGAAAGCGGATTCGGGGATGTTGTTGGCGCGGGCGAGTTCGACGACGCGGACCACGTCGCCCATCCATTCCTCGGTCCCGAGAAGCGTGGCCAGCCGGTCGAGTTCGTCGGCGTGGGAGGCGACGGCTACGTCCGCCGCCCTGAGAAAGGCGGCGGCGGCCCCGTCCTGGTCGATCACCTCGACGATGGGGGAAAGCCCGAGGCCGAAGGCGAACTCCTTCACGAGCCCGCCGCAGACGCCGTTGACGGTCCCGACGCGGGCGCCGAGCATGCGAACGGCGTTTGCGGCGTTGCCGCGCGACAGGAGGCGCCCGCGGGCGCGCTCCCGCAGCTCGTCGGCCGCCTTGACGGTGAAGGTGGTGGCGACGACTCGGGCCGGGTCGCGCCCTGCGGCGACGTCGATCTCGATGCGTTCGGTCAGCGTGTGGGTCTTGCCCGTGCCGGCGGAGGCGGTGACGACGCCGACGGGGTGGGAAACATGTTGGTCCATGGTCATTCCTCCCCGCAGATGCCGGCGAATTCGCAGTAGACGCACCTGGGCGGCGCCAAGAGATAGGGGTCGTCGTATTTCTCGTGGTCCTTAAGCCGTCTGTGTTCGACGGCCGAACGGATCCTGCCCGTTCCCATGTCGGCGACTACCGCCCCAAACGAGGCGGCGACCTTGTCCCACGTGTCCTTCGCGGACGGTCCTTCGACCATGACGCCGGCGCCGCCGGGGTCGGTCGTCAGGAACCTGCTCTGGCGCAGCATGAAATAGCCGACGCGGGCGTCGACGGAAGGGTCGGAGACGTGGCGACCATAGACGCCGACTTGGATGGCGGTCCCGAGCTTCAGATCCCTGCGAACGTAGGAGTCGGTCCGGTACCACTTGAGATCGATCACGACGGGGCGACCGGCTAGCGTCGTCGCCCTCATGTCGATCCGGCCCGAGACGCCGAAGCCGGGCGAAAGCGTGTCGGGCTCGGAGAACTCAGTCTCCACGCCCACGATGGTCAGCCCGTCGGCGTGGAGGAAACGGGCGAGGTCGCCTAGCGCGGACGGGATCGCGGCCTTGGCCGCCGAGAGTTCGGCGGCGAATTCCGGCAGAAGCAGGGTAGCCGCCATTTGGGGAAGAAGTTCGGGCAGGCGGCGTCCGGCGTAGGCCTCGACCTCTTCGGGCGCGGGCGGAGGACCGGGCCTAAACGCCTCCTCGGCGACGCGGTGAGCGATGAGGCCGAGGAGCTTTCCTGCTTCGGGGAGGGACTGGCGCAGTCCGGGCCTGAGTCCGCCGGCATATTGGAGAGTCCAGCGCAGCGGACAGGTGAGCATGGTTTCTAGGGAAGAGGCGGATTCCGTCGGACGGGGATGCACCGCGTCCGGCCGGGTCGTCCAGTCGCGCCTTGTCGCGGGAGGCGTCGCTACTGCGGTGGCCAGACGCGACACGGCGCGCCCGGCAAAGGAGACTGATCCGCTCGAAAAAAACTCCTCGGCCCGGAAAGTGACCTTGTCGCCGACGTCGGGCGCGCGCGCGACGAGCGAATGCCATAGGGGGTGGGCCTTGGTCTCGACGCCGGCCACGACGGAGGGTCGCACAAGGAGGATCCTGTCGCGCGCGTGACGGAGCGGTCGCTCCCACGCGGCGGCCAAGCGTCGAAGTTCCAAATCCGGGTCATCCGGGGGGCATCCTGCGGCCGCGAGTGCGGCCAGCTCCGCCTCGTTCCACCGGGCGAAGGCCGAGGTCTCTCCGGCGTCCGCGAAGTTCCACCAGACGACGGTTCCTGCCGTGCCCCATACGCCGCCGGGATGGCGCACGGCGCGCCATGGGGAGGCTTCGGCGACGGCGGACGGATCCGGCACGCCGTTCGACAAGGCCTCCTCGATCATGCGTTCGATCAGCACCCGGTCGAGCCTGTCGAGCCCCGTCGCGTCGACGGCGGCGGACAAGTCGGCGGAAATGACGGCGAGGGTGGCCATGAGCCCGTCGTCCTCCATCGTGGCCCGTTTCGTGGCCCATTGCGAGACCCGGTCGGCGATGGCGCGCGCCTCCAGCCTCGGAATGCCGACCTTCGGATCATGCCGCGTGGGTTCGAGGAACGGTCGCCACGTCGCGACCTTGGCCGCGTGTCCGACTGGATCGGCACCTTCTGGAACATCGGTGGCGATCTCGTCCCATGCCTTGGCCCACTCGTCGCCGCCTACGCCGGGGTTCTTCGCGACGACCTTGGCCAGCGTTCTGGCCACCAAATGCGGCAGGGGGCTGGTCGGCAGCAGGAGGAAGTCGAGGAGCCTGTTCGGATCCGGCGGCTCCCACGCGAGGGAGAAGGCGAGCGGCAGCACCTGCAACAGGGCGCGGTGCGGAGACGGCTCCGAGACGCCGAACCTCGGCAGGCCGCACCGTGCGAGGGCGTGGTCGAGAAGATCCGTGTCCTTGCCGAGTACGAAAGTCAGGTTCCGGTTGGCCTCGGAGTCGGCGGCAAGCCATGCAGACAGGGCTTCGACGGCCGAAATCTCGGTGTCCGCAGAAAGCAGGACTAGGGTTCCATCGCCGGAGAGTCCAATGTTCTTCGCCCCGGACGCGAGAAGTCCAAGGTCGCCGGCGACGGATTCTGGCTCCGGAACGGGCATCTGATGAACGGAGGCCCCGGCGTCTTCCAGCGCGCACAGCAGGGATCGCCACCCGGCCGGCAACAAGGAACGGTCGTCGACGAGGCCGATTTCGAGCGTGGACAGGGGCGGAGACCCGTTCAGTCCTTCGATCGCGGTTCGGAGCCTGTCGGCCAAGCCGAGCGGCAGGACAGGTCCGGATGTCTCTGCGGCTCCCAGGTCCGCAAGGCGGCTTCGCTCACTGCCGACGCCGGCTTTCCAACCAGCTTCAATGAGTTCGTCGCGCCATCGAAGAAGTTCGCGGGCGGTCGACCACGGATCGACGGCGAATGACTTCGACCAGAACCTTTCTGGACCGGTGGCTTCGATCTTTTGCCTGTGCACCGCGATCCGCCGCACGGCGGCGATGTCGGGACGCCCAAGTCCGAGCATGGTCTCTACATGGTCCAGCAAACGAAGCGGGCCGACGACTTCTTGGTCAAGAACGGCGCAATCTGTCCCCGGATGCTCGGGCCAAGCACCGGCGTCGGCGAACCATGAGAAGACCAGTTGCATGAAGAACCTCTCGGCTCGAAAGCACATGAATGAAGCAGGCTGGGAAGCCTCTGAGATCCAATGGTCACGTCAACGGTTTTCTATTTCAACGTACCTGCCAATGCTGCCGGACGGGCACCAGACCCCATTGACTCGATATCTCCAAAATGTTCTATTTTTGTTCTTATATCAAGACGGAGCGGAACGATGCCCGCAACGGCCGAGCAAGACCCCTTTGCCGAGCCGGCCGACGAAAAGATCGCCGAGATCATCGCCAAATTTGGCGGGAGTCGGAGCGGGTTTTGGCTGTCCGTCAACGCGCGCTGCGCACCTTCAATGGCCCACTGGGAAAACTGGTCGATTACCTTGGGTTTGAGCGCCGCGACCTCTTCGTTGATGGTGAGACTGGAGAGTAAATTATTCAAGACTACACCATATGGGTGGGGTTCACGACGGAGGCGAAATGAGACTGTTGACTCATGCTCCTGCACCGTCAATGTACGTAGACAGAATATATATCATAAACAATGGGATAAAAGACATAATCTTATACCGTGGGCGATCGATCTTTAGCGTTGCCTGAAACGACATGCAATCGCCAATCTAACCGTCTCGTAATATGTCTTCAGTCTGCTCAGAATTCGGAAATACCGAAGTGACCCACCGATAGTCGTTGAAGCCGCGGACCGGTTGCAACCGACGCTGCTCGAGCGTCTTTACGAGTTTTTCGGTTTCACGCGCCGGGTTGTCGAACCAGTCTGTCGACCAAACGCGGATTAGATCCCAGCCGAGCCCTCGGAGTACCTCCTCGCGCAGGCGGTCGCGATCTCGTGCGCTCTTGCTCGAATGATAGCTCGCGCCATCGCATTCGACACCGGCGAGAAACATCTCGGGGTGATCTGGATGGCGAACACCGAGATCGATCCTGTAACCGGAAACGCCGACCTGCCGGACGATATCGTAACCCTTACGGCGCAGACGATCTGCCACTTCAATCTCGAAGTCGCTGTCTGGCTCGCCCCCAAGCGTCTGCACCGCCGCGCGCCCCCGCGTCTCAGCGTATTCCAGATAGCGTTTTAGAATCTGGACGCCTTGGTGGCTCCCTTCGGGCGGCTTCACATCGGCCGATCCAAATGATGCGAAAATGCAAACGCGTATGCGCGCTCGCGAAAAGAGGACGTTGAGACGCCGATGGCCTTGCTTCCCATTTATGGGCCCGAAACGCTGCTTCATAGCTGTCGCACCTGGCTCACGGCCATAAGTAAGGGAGATGAATATAAAGTCTCGCTCGTCTCCTTGAACGTTCTCGAGATTCTTTATGAAGACTTCCTCTCCCTTTGATTTCACCTTCTCCCGATAGCGGTCGACCAGCACATCATTGGCGGAAAGGCGATGTACCTCCTCGCGAAGCAATTCAAACTGGGTCGCGTTGACCGCCACAATGCCGAGCGTCGGGATCGACTCTTCACTTTCCTCTGCGAAACGCCGCATGAATTCGACGGCTTCTTCCGCGAGCCTACCCGCTTCGATCACATTTCTGCGAGCCTGATAGAAGCCATCAACACGCACGAGGTCCACCGAAAACGATGCGGGCCTTGCTTGTGGAAAAGTGATGAGGGCATTGTCATAGAATTCGGCGTTCGAGAATGCGATCAAGCTTTCGCAGCGACTACGGTAATGCCATTTTAGACGACGGAGTTCACGGAAACTTCTCTGGCAGGCCTCAAGGATCGATTCATCATCGATATCCTCGAAATCATCGTCAGAGGAGGGTCTGTCGTCCGAACGCGTAAAGAAATCGGTCGGGGGCAACTGCTTGGGATCACCGACCACAACAATTTGCTTGGCCCGCAACAATCCACCAAGAGCATCCTCAGGCTGCATCTGAGAGGCTTCATCGATCACGATGAGATCGAACGCGAGCTTTCCGGGCGTGAGAAACTTGGCAAGAGAGAGCGGCGACATCATGAAGCACGGCTTCAATGTCTGGATGGCTTGGCCGCCTCTTGACAGAAGGTCCCTCACTGGTGCGAAGCGCCGCTGCTTTGCGAATTCATTGCGGAGAAGCGCCGCATCCGTCCAAGTTGATTTCGGTCCGTAATTTGAACCATTGGGTGGCGTAGCGTGGAGGAGCTTGTCCTTCACCGTCTTTCGATCGCTCTTAATTTTTCGATGATCCCTCTCAGCAAATATTTTGCGCCGCGCTTCAAGAGTAGATCCGTTGCTACCGAGGGCTGGCGTCATTCGGCGTATGCGGTCGGCGCGCCGCTCCGAGACAAACGTTTCGAACACGTTCTGTAAGCGGATGCCTTCTAGCAAGAGCTTGTCTGCGCTGGTCAGGAATTCGGAAAGGCCGGCCTGTGAGAGGATCTGCCGTTGACGGCCTATAGCGATCAATTCGTTGAGTTCTACCTGGTGTTCGGTCAAGAGATCGATTTGCTCGGCAAGGGACGACGCTGGAAGCGTTTCGAAATCACGCATCCCGAATTCGCCAGTGACAACAGCCAACAGCCCTTTGTATCGTGATTTGAGCGATCCTCCATCTTGGGCGACCTCGCGTAATATTTCGCGCTGGGTACTCGCATTTGCGGAGACGAGGCGTTTTTTCCAGAATTCGGGACAATTGGATCGGCGAATATCCCGGATCCATGCGATTGCCGCAAAGGCGGAGTCTATGTCGGCCTCGCTGTGCCCCAGCGCTTCAATAACGTCCCGCGTCGGCCTAGCTGCGATCCGCTTACCAAGCTCCTCCAGTCTGGCGATGCGCTCCGCCGTCTCGGCGATTTGCTTGATCGGAAAGTGAATCAGCGCGAGCTCTTGTTGCGGATCCAGCGAGAGGAATTGCCGTATGGTCGCAATTTCGGCGTCAAGTTCGACGAGTACGCGATCAATGGATTTTGAACTTAATAGGCACTTGATCTCCGGACTTAGCGTCCCCAACGTTTGTCCTAGGTCGGCATAAAGGCCGATCGCCTCAATTTGGCTAGGGCTGAGCGAGAATATTCGCGCGCTCACACGCGCGCCGGTCGGAAGCGTCGAAACTTTCGTTTCGATAAAGCCACGTAGCTTCAGACCGATTGAGATATTCTCAAAGGGACTGTCGAGGCCGCGCCAATGCACGCCCAACATCGTGGCGGCGCCGACATCGTTTACGAAGGCGGATAACTCCTGGACGTGTCGGCTTAACGACTCGAGATGATCCGCGGTATCGTTTGTTTCGTCCAGAGAGAGCTTAGCAACGAGTGCGCGCGCCGCCTTCCCTGCTGCCGTCAGGCTAGCGAGTCCCTTTCCTATTCCCCTTTTTCGAAAGAACGGAGCCGCCGCGTCAATTTCGTCGGCTGGCAGCCAGTTTCGTGAGCCATAGCGGTGGAGCTTGTCGCGCCAGTCCTGTTCCAAGGATACGAGGGCTGCCCATCTGGCATATAGTGGCCAAAAGGCGGCGTCGTGGAGAGTCGGCAGCTCGCCAATCCAAGGCCGATGTTCTGGATTTATCTTGGAAGCGATTACAGCCGCTGCGGCGACAGCATCAAGGCCGTTCGCTGGGTGCGAGCGGTCCAGTCCGATCTGATCGAGAAGAGGCATGAATTCATTTAGGATTTCGACAACCGCCAGAGCCTGAGCCAATCGTCCTCCGGCAGCCGCGTAGGCGTCCCGAGCTGTCAATGTTCGAAATTCATTTGCCAGAGGATGTCTTAGGATAGATGTTGCGACGTTGAGCCTGTCGAGTGGTTCGCAACGAAGGTCTGGCAGCGATCTCAACTCAGCTTCGATGCCGAGAATGTCACGCCGCAATGCAAAACCGTGCTCAAGTTCGGCGAGGTCGAAATTGACGAGTTCCGCAATGAGGCGATCGTCGGGCGCATCGGCGATTTGATCATTAAGCACGACAAGATGATCAATGCCCCCGAGTGTTCCGGCGCCCAGATCATCATTCCGAGCGAAATACTTAGTGAGCTCCGACGCAGCGTCATGCAGCTTCGTCAACGTGTCGATGAGCCGGGGAATCTCAAAGGTTGGGAAGTCCCCGAGTTGAACGCACGCCCAAGGGGAATGGGCTGGATGGCCGAAGCTCGATGCAAAACTTGTCGAGAGGTGAGCATAAATTTCGATCTGGCCGCGCAGCTCGGCGAGTCGATTTGGGTCATCGAGGACGTCGGATGAAAGAACAATTGGTCGCATCGAGTCCATCACATCGCTATTGCGACTTCGGCCACGCACTGCCCTCCAGATGAGGTTGAAAGGCGTCAATCCATCTGCGTCCTCCGCATGCAGGGCAGCAACATAGCGACTAATCTCATCGCGGCTTTCAACCCAAGTTGGGTCTTTAGCGGTCACTGTGCCGCTTGGAGTGGATTCCCGGCCGAGCTGCACGCGCGCCTGAAGGCTCTCGATCACCGACTTTGGTGAAGCCTTGTCCGAATGGAGCTCAAGACAAAAGTCGCCGAGGCCAGCCTGATCGAGACGGCGCTTGACGACGTCGAGAGCAGCCTGCTTTTCAGCAAGGAACAAGACGCGTTTGCCCGCCCCTAGCGCGTTTGCTACGATATTGGTGATCGTTTGCGATTTGCCGGTGCCAGGCGGTCCCTGAATCACCAAATTTTTTTCTTTCATCACATCGATAAGCGCGCTGTGCTGCGATGCGTCCGCGTCATGGATCAGGATCGGTGCGATCTTCTCGAATTCTGGATCGTCAATTGGATAATCCGCTGGGACGCCAAGCAGTCCCGGCCCCTCGCCAGTGCGCTCGACTCCACTCAAAATCGCGTTTACGAGACTGTGGGCGGAAGGGTGCTCGGTCCAATTTTCTGGATTGAGGTCCGCATACATTGCGAACCGGCCGAATGCAAAATGTCCAAGCACGAGCCATCGCCGGATCCCCCATCGCTTCAGTCCATCAACGGCGGCGCGCGTCTTCTCTAAATAGGACTCGATGGACCCGAAAGGATCGTCTTCGCTGCATTCGAAGTCGGGAAGGGCGCGGTTGAAATCCTTTTCTACAACTTTCTGAAGGCTGAGATTTACCTCGACGGAACCTTCACGGATCGAGAGGTAATAGACGGATTTTCCCTTGACCTTTTTCTCCTCAAGTCGCACCGGAAGGAGCAGCAATGGGGCGAAGAATTTTTTATCAGAATTGTCGGCTTCATACCATTCCAAGAAACCGAAAGCGAGAAACAGTGTTGAAAGCCCCATCTCTTGATCAGCAAGCCGTGCATCGCTCGAGATTTTTTCGAGGATGCTTTCGAGTTCGTCCGAATACATGAGAGTCTGGAGCGCAGAATCGGGGTGAACTTCCCTTTGCCGATTCGGTCGGAGCTCGAGACTGGGGTCAACCCCAATCGATCTCGCGTGGTCAGCCCGATTAATCTCTTTTCTAGACGGCCGCGGCGGTAGCCCTAGCTGACCTCGAACCTTTTCACGTAGTTCACGTTCGAGAGTTGCGACGGCGATCTCGTCGTCCCTGCCCTTGCTCTCGAGGGCCTCGCGCTTAACGAGGTATTCAACATCTGACACCCTTGCATGCTCCAGGGCCGACTTAAACTCTTCGCTTCTCTCATCCGCCGGGATGTCGTCGGGATCAGGGAGGCCCTGGATCTCGAGAGCGGCTTCTTCCGCGACGAGTTTGCGGTAAACATCCTCAAATACATGATCGATGATTTGCAGATGCTTCTTCGACCTCGTGGCGAAGCTGTAATTCAGCATTCGGTTTCTTTTCGACAAGTCGAGAAGTTTCAGGCGAAGCTGCTCATAAAGTTTCGCAAGGCGGGATTGTTCGGTCTCGTCCTGCATGGACGCGTTAGCTCCTTGTACCGGCAATTTTAAAATCCAAATATTTGCTTCGTATCACATACGCTAGCGATGGACAGGGGTGCCGCTCCCCGACCCAGAACCGACCAAATTAAGCGGGAAGACTCCAAGTGCGATGGAAGTTCTCCAAAACAATCTTCTCATGATTTGATGATCTCGACATAAGGATTGTGCATGTTCTCTCCTAACGCCCCCGCGTCAATGATCTTCAACCCCTCCTCGAAAATATTGCCGTACACGCGTTGCGCGAGACATGTCATGCTGTCGCATAACTCCTCAATACGGAACTGGAAACGCCGGCAATGCTGTAAAGGCGATTGAGGACTTGAATATTGCCCCATTACGCCTAGTGGACAGCCGGTCGCGCGTCATTTCGGCTCACAAATCGACTAAAGCGCTAGGCTCAATTGAGACTGCTCGTTCGCCCGATCGTCGTCCAGCGACGACAATGACGCGCCCAGAAGCCGGATGCCTTTTGCGAGCGGAAAAAGGCTTTCGAGGAGTTCGAGGCTTTGCCGTTCAAGGTCGGCGCGCGTCTCAAATGGCGCTGCGCTCGTCCGGCTTCGCGTGATCTGCTGGAAATCGGCGTATTTGACCTTCAGCGTCACCGTCCGCCCACGCGCTCCAGCGCTCTCGCAATGACGCCAGACCTTTTCCACGATCGGCTGCAGCGCATCGCGCGCTGCCTCAACGGTGAAGAGGTCAGCGAAAAAGGTGTTTTCCGCGCCAACCGACTTGCGAATCCGATCGGCGCGAACCGGCCGTTCGTCGATCCCGCGCGCGATCCAGTAGTAGTATGGCCCTGCTTTCCCGAATTGATCCTGCAGATAGGCAAGCGGATGCGTCTTCAGGTCGAGTCCCGTCGCAATTCCGAGCCTGTTCATCTTCGCGGCGGTCGCAGGTCCGACGCCATGGAATTTTCGGACCGGCAGTGTCTCGACAAAGGCCGGCCCCATCTTTGGCGTGATCACGAAGATCCCGTCGGGCTTGCGATGATCCGATGCGAGCTTCGCCAGAAACTTGTTGTAGGATACACCGGCGGAGGCGGTGAGCTTCGTCTCGGCGCGGATCTTCGCTCGGATCTGTTCCGCTATCTCGGTCGCGGAGGATATCCCCTTGAGATTTTCAGTCACGTCCAAATAGGCTTCGTCGAGTGACAGCGGCTCGATGATCGGCGTATATTCGGCGAAGATCGCCCGCATCTGTTGGGAGACTTCCCTGTAGACGTCGAACCTCGGCTTCACGAAAATCAGGTCTGGGCATTTCCGCTTGGCCGTGATCGACGGCATCGCCGAGCGGACGCCGAATTCCCGCGCCTCGTAGCTCGCGGCCGCGACAACTCCGCGTTCGCGTGAACCACCGACCGCGACCGGCTTTCCCCGTAGCCAGGAATTGTCGCGCTGCTCAACTGAAGCGAAAAAGGCGTCCATGTCGACATGGATGATCTTGCGTTGTCGCGCGGGTTCGATCGACTGGCTTCGATCCTGATGATCGAACGGGGTCGTTGACTTGTTTCGATCGGAATCCTGCACGAGCATGACGATCAGGCCGCAAAGCCTCCCTCGTCTTTCTTTTCGCCCCTTGCGACGATCATGAGAGCGGCGTCGGGAAGCGGCCGCTGCAGCTTCAGAGCCTCCGCCGCGGGCGCGGTCATCCAAAAATCGATTTCTTCCTGCGTCGTCAGAATGACGGGCATGGCTTTCGGATGGATCTGAGCCACGACCGCGTTGGGCTTAGTCGTCAGAAACGCGAAGATGTCGTTGTTCGTCTCGCCTTCTTTCACTTTCCTGACCGACGTCCAATTGGTCCAGATTCCGGCGAAGAAAGCCAGAGGACGGGCCTCGTCGAATGCAAACCAGACGGATGGATGCGTGCCGTCAGGCAGCGCCTCGTTCTCAGAAAAACTCGTGAAAGGCACAACCGCGCGATTCTCGACGCCGAGCCATCGGCGCCAATGCGGCGATTTCACATTGCGGACATTTGTGACGCCTGGATCAGATTTCTTCCCCTTTAGCGCGAAGACAGGCGACGGCATGCCCCACCGCGCCATCGTGAGTTCGCGTCCGTCAAGCTGATTGCGCACAATCGGGGCCGCATAGTCGGGAAAGATCCCAGGAAAGGGTGGCAGGTTGCCCGTGCGGTCGCTCATGGCGCGCGCGAACTCGCGGATCGCCTGCTGCCCTTTGGTCAACGAATATAAATTGCACATCGGCGGTTTTCCTAGCGCCACATGCCGCGCATGCGCGCGCCGACATCGACTCGGACCCGCCTCGCATCGAGCCGCCCCTCAGCCGCGGCCGGCGCCGCGGGCCATGCGCAGATCTCGAAGAGCTGCAGAAGCTTCGCTGGAATGAAGCGCGTGCGCGAGGCATAGACATGACGGTCGCCCTGCGCGTTCTGGCCATGGGTGAAGAAGCGCTGCGGCAAGACGAGATGCAGATCGTCCTTCGCGCGCGTCATGGCGACGTAGAGAAGGCGCCGCTCCTCCTCGATTTCGGCGGTCGTTCCCGCGCCAAGATCGGACGGAATGCAGCCATCGACGACATTGAGCAGAAACACCGATTTCCATTCCTGCCCCTTTGCGGAATGAATGGTGGACAGGATCAGATAGTCTTCGTCCAAGTGCGGCGCGCCAGCCTGATCACTGGTCGCATCCGGCGGGTCGAGCGTCAGTTCGGTCAAGAAGCGCTCGCGGGAGGCATAGCCGGACGCGATCTGTTCGAGCTGCAGGAGGTCGGCCTGCCGGACGGAAGCGTCTTCGTGGATGCGGGTGAGATGCGGCTCATACCAGAGCCGCGCCTGCTCGATTTCCGCCGGCCATCCGGCCTTGCCCGCACTAACGCGCAGCAAGATTTCCACGAACTCCGTCCAGGCGGCGCCGGCGCGCGGCGGCGGTGGACTGTCCGCAAGCACGGAAAGCGGATCCGGCCCATCCGCCATGAGGTCGAGCGCGCGCTGCGCCGTGGTCGGCCCGACGCCTGGCAGGAGCTGCATGAGGCGGAAGCCAACGACCCGGTCGCGCGGGTTCTGCACAAAACGCAGCAGCGCCAGCATGTCCTTGACATGGGCGCTGTCGAGGAATTTGAGGCCGCCGAATTTGACGAAGGGAATGTTGCGCCGGGTCAGTTCGACCTCAAGCTGGCCGCTGTGATGGGATGCGCGGAACAAGACGGCCTGCTGCTTCAGCGCCGCGCCGCACTCGCGGTTTTCCAGAACCCTCTCGACGACGTAGCGCGCCTGATCGGCCTCGTCGCGGACGCTGACGAGACGGGGGCGATCCGCTGACTGACGCTCGGTCCAGAGCTTCTTGGTGAAGCGCTCCGCGGCGAGATCGATGACGCCATTGGCGGCGGCAAGGATCGGCTGGGTCGAGCGATAATTCCGGTCCAGCGTGATGACGTCGGCCGGCGGGCTGAACCCGGCGGGAAAATCGAGAATGTTGCGCACCGAAGCGGCGCGGAAGGAATAGATCGACTGCGCATCGTCGCCGACGACCGTGAGGCCCCTGCCGCCGGGCTTCAGCGCCATCAGGATCGAGGCCTGGAGACGGTTGGTGTCCTGATATTCATCGACCAGCACATGGTCAAACCGGCCGCCGATATCCTCGGCGAGCATCGGATCGCCGACCGTCTGCGCCCAATAGAGCAGGAGATCGTCGTAATCGAGAACATTCTGCGACTGCTTGGCCTCGACGTATGCCGCGAAAAGTTCGCGCAATTGCTCGCTCCATCCGACGCACCACGGGTAGGAGCCGCGCAGCACGTCGGCCAGCGGCAGTTCCGCATTGACGGCGCGGGAGTAGATCGCGAGGCATGTCCCCTTGGTCGGAAACCGGCTTTCCATCTTTGAAAAGCCGAGCTCGTGCCGGACGAAGTTCATGAGGTCGGCGCTATCTTCCCGGTCGTGGATCGTGAAAGCCGGATCGAGGCCGATTTGTTCGGCATAATCGCGCAGCAGCCTTGCGCCGATCCCATGAAACGTCCCCGCCCATGCGAGCGCATCGGTCATGACGCCGGCTTTGCTCCCGAGCACCTTGGCGTAGATGCGCTCGACGCGTCGGCTCATTTCGGCCGCCGCCCTTCGGGAAAAGGTCATCAGCAGGATGCGGCGAGGATCGGCGCCGCTGACAATCAGATGGGCGACGCGGTGCGCCAGCGTGTTGGTCTTGCCCGAACCCGCTCCTGCGATGATCAGCAGCGGACCGCCGATCGCTCCGTCGGCGAGGCCAACCCCATGCTCCACGGCGCGGCGCTGTTCGCTGTTCAATGTCTCCAGATGCGCCGCGCTCACGAATGCCCCGATATCTTGCTGTTATTCCTCAGTGATTCGCCGACCCCTTTTACATACCGCACTTCAAGCTCCGCGGCTGCGTCAATGAAGGTTGATGCGACGGATTGACTCACGCGGCCAGATCAGAACATTTAGGGAACATAACATTCGAGAACTGCGTTGGGAAGACCGCCTGGAGGGCCTTTTTGTCCGATGAACGAAGCCGCGGCCAGCCCCATCGTCGCCGAGCTTCGCGAGCGCATTCAGCGCCTTGAAGGCAAACGCGCGCACCGTCGCGCGGTGCTGCCCTTCGGGATCAAGGAGATAGACCAGCATTTGCCGGGAGGAGGGCTGGCGCTGGGCGCGCTGCATGAGGCGGCGGGCGGCGGCAATGGCGCGATCGACGGCGCGGCGGCCGCGCTTTTCGCAGCGGGGATCGCGGCGCGGACGCGCGGCAAGATCCTGTGGTGCGTCGCCCGCCAGGATCTTTTCGCCCCCGCGCTCGCGCAGGCGGGATTGCCTCCAGACCGCGTGATCTATGTCGAGGCCGGTGATGAGAAGTCGGTTCTCTCCTGCTTCGAGGAAGGTCTGCGCCATGGCGGGCTTGGCGGGGTCGTCGCCGAAGTGGCCCGTCTCTCCATGACGGCCTCGCGCCGGCTGCAACTCGCGGCCGAAAGCTCCGGCGCGATCGGCGTCGCCATCCGTCGCTGGCGGAGGCAGGCTGAAGCCGCCGAATTCGGGCAGCCGACCGCCTCCGTCACCCGCTGGCGCGTGACGGCGCTTCCCTCTGCCCCTTTGCCGGTCCCAGGCGTTGGACGCGCAAGGTGGCGGCTCGAATTGATCCGGTGCCGCGCCGGCGAAAGCGCCGATTTCGAAGTGGAGGCCTGCGATGCCAAGGGTCGTCTCCATCTTCCTTCCGACCTGGCCCACAGACCGGATCAGAAGAAAGCTGGGCGCCACCGCGCCGCCGGCTGAGGCACCGCTTGTGCTCGTCGGCAGGGATGGGAGACGGCGCGTGGTGCTCGCTGTCGATGCGGCCGCTCAAGCCGCAGGCCTAGATGTCGGCATGCCCGTGACCAAGGCGCAGGCGCTGACGCCGGGTCTCATCGTCATGGACGCCGATCCGGAGGCCGACGCCGAAGCGCTCGAGCGCCTCGCCCTTTGGGCGCTGCAGCGCTATGCGCCGATCGCCGCGGCCGACCCGCCGGATGGGGTCGTCCTCGACATCTCCGGCGCGGCGCATCTTCATGGCGGAGAAGACGCCATGGTGAAGGGGATGGTCGAGCGGATCGTCGCCGCAGGCATCGCCGCCCGCGCTGCGCTGGCCGACAGTTGGGGCGCCGCTCATGCGCTCGCGCGTTTCGCCCCGCGTCCATCCATCATCATTCCTACAGGCGAGAGCGCGAAGGCGATCCTCGGTCTGCCGATCCGCGCCTTGCGCCTGCCGAAGGATATGGTCGACGGACTTCGCGTCCTCGGTTTTGAGAGCATCGGCGAATTGGCGGCGACGCCCCGCGCGCCGCTCGCCCTGCGCTTTGGTCCCGAACTCGGCCGCCGCCTGGATCAGGCCTTGGGGCGGCTTTGCGAGCCGATCGATCCTGTGCGGCCGCCGGACCTTGTTGAGATTCGCCGAGCCTTTGCCGAACCGATCGGAGCGGCCGAAACAATAGCGCGCTACACCGGCAAGCTTGTCGTCCTGCTTTGCGACGCGCTCGAGGCGAAAGGCCTCGGGGCCCGACGCCTGGACCTTGTCTTTCATCGCGTCGACAATCGCATCGGGGCTATCCGCATTGGAACGGCGCTGCCCGTTCGCGACGCGAAGCGTCTCACGAGGATGCTCTGCGACAAGATCGAGACCATCGATCCCGGCTTTGGCATCGAGATCATGCGGCTGGCGGCTTCCGTCGCCGAGCCCCTGGAGGCCAAACAGACGATCTCGTCATTGACGGACGAGCCGGAGGCCGACGTCTCGGCTCTGATCGATGCGCTCGCCAACCGCGTCGGCGAAGACCGCATCTATCGTTTCGCCCCGGTCGCCAGCGATGTGCCGGAACGGTCCGTTGCGCGGATCGCGCCGTTGGCGCCCGGCACGGGGGAGGGATGGCCGGACCATTGGCCGCGGCCTTCCCGCCTATTGGCCGTTCCGGAGCCGATAGACGCCTTGGCGCTGCTTCCCGATCATCCGCCGGCGAGCTTCACCTGGCGCGGGGTTCGCCGCCGCGTGAAACGCGCCGATGGTCCCGAGCGCGTCTTTGGCGAATGGTGGAAACGCGACGCCGAACTGGCGGCGGTGCGCGATTATTTTCAGGTCGAGGACGAGGCGGGCGAACGGTTCTGGATCTATCGCGCCGGCGACGGCGAGGACGCCGCAACCGGTTCGCAACGCTGGTTTCTGCACGGACTATTCGGATGAGCGCGCCGCGTTACGTCGAACTGCAATGCACATCGCATTTCAGTTTTCTGCGCGGGGCGAGCTCCTGTGACGAACTGTTCGCCCAAGCCTCATTGCTCGGCATGGAGGCGCTCGCGATCGTCGACCGCAACAGCCTGGCCGGAATCGTTCGCGCCCATGAGGCGGCGAAGGCGACCGGAGTCCGCCTGATCGTCGGCTGCCGCCTCGACCTCACCGACGGCGCGTCGGTCCTCGTCTATCCGACCGATCGGCCTGCCTATGCCCGGCTCTGCCGGCTGCTTTCGCTCGGCAAGAGGCGCGGCGGCAAGGCGCAATGCCGGCTCGACTGGTCCGATCTCGTCGCCTATGCCGAGGGCCTGATCGCGATCCTCGTCCCCGACGAGGCCGATGACGCCTGCGCGCGGCGCCTGCGCCGGCTCGCGCAAACGTTCGGCGACCGCGCATATCTGGCGCTGACGCTCCGCCGCCGGCCGAACGATGCGCTGCGGCTCCATCATCTTTCGGAGATGGCGGCGCGGGCAGGGGTCGCGCCCGTCGTCACAAATGACGCGCTCTTCCATGTCCCGGCCCGGCGCATGCTGCAGGATGTGGTCACCTGCATCCGGCACAATTGCGCCATCGATGACGCCGGGGTCCGGCGCGAGCGTCATGCCGATCGCAATCTCAAAGCGCCGGAGGAAATGGCCCGGCTCTTCAGCCGCTATCCTGAAGCGCTGGCGCGCACGCTCGAAATTGCCGATCGCTGCCGCTTCTCGCTTGAGGAACTCGCCTATCAATATCCGCACGAGGCCACGATCCCGGGCCTGACGCCACAGCAGGCGCTGGAGAAGCAGGTTTGGGACGGCGCGGCCGAGCGTTATCCCGAGGGCGTCCCCGACAAGGCAGTCGCGCTCCTCAAGCATGAGCTGCGTCTGATCGAGACGCTGCATTATGCGCCGTATTTCCTGACAGTGAATGCGATCGTCCGCTTCGCCCGCAGCCAGGACATTCTCTGCCAGGGCCGCGGCTCCGCCGCCAACAGCGCCGTCTGCTACGTGCTTGGCGTCACCTCGATCGACCCTGAGCGCAACGACCTTCTATTTGAGCGCTTCGTCTCGGAGGAGCGGCGCGAGCCGCCCGACATCGACGTGGATTTCGAGCACGAGCGGCGCGAGATCGTCATGCAATGGGTGTTTAATCACTATGGCCGCGATCACGCCGCGCTCTGCTCCACCGTCATCCGCTATCGCGCCAAAGGCGCGCTGCGCGACGTCGGCAAGGCCCTCGGCCTGCCCGAAGACCTCATCAAAATGCTCTCCTCCCAGATCTGGGGCGGGTCGAGGGAAGGCGTCGATCCCAAGCACGTGGAGGAGCTGAACCTCAACCTCGGCGACCGGCGTCTGCGCCTTGCTCTGGACCTCGCCCGCGAGCTGATCGGCGCCCCGCGCCATCTCTCGCAACATCCGGGCGGCTTCGTCCTCACCCATGACCGCCTCGACGAGCTGGTTCCGATCGAGCCGGCGGCGATGAAGGACCGGCAGGTGATCGAATGGGACAAGGACGACATTGACGCGCTGAAATTCATGAAGGTCGATTGCCTGGCGCTCGGCATGCTGTCCTGCATGAAGCGCGGCCTCGACCTCCTGGCCGACCACAAAGGCGTCGCGCTCGACCTCGCCTCGATCCCGGCCGAGGATCCCAGCACCTATGCGATGATCCGCAAGGCCGACACGATCGGGGTCTTTCAGATCGAGAGCCGCGCGCAAATGGCCATGCTGCCGCGGATCAAGCCGCGCACCTTCTATGATCTTGTCATCGAGGTGGCGATCGTCCGGCCCGGCCCCATCCAGGGCGACATGGTCCATCCCTATCTGCGCCGCCGCGAGGGCAAGGAAAACGTCGTCTATCCCAAGCCCGAGCTGGAGAAAGTGCTCGGCAAGACGCTCGGCGTTCCCTTGTTCCAGGAGCAGGCGATGAGGGTTGCGATCGAATGCGCCGGTTTCACCGCCGCCGAGGCCGATCAGCTTCGCCGGTCGATGGCGACATTCAAGCATACAGGCGGGGTCTCGAAGTTCCGCGACAAACTAATTTCCGGCATGGTCGCCAAGGGCTACGAACGCGAGTTTGCGGAAAAGACCTTCAACCAGCTGGAGGGCTTCGGCAGTTACGGCTTCCCCGAAAGCCACGCCGCCTCATTCGCGCTCATCGCCTACGCTTCGTCATGGCTCAAATGCCATCACCCGGATGTTTTCTGCGCGGCGCTCTTGAACGCGCAGCCCATGGGTTTTTACGCGCCCGCGCAGATCGTCAGGGACGTCCGCGACCACGGCGTCGAGGTTCGCCCCATCTGCGTCAGCGCCTCCCGTTGGGACTGCACGCTGGAGCCGGCCGGCCCCGAGGACCGCTTCGCCGTGCGGCTCGGCCTGCGCATGGTTCGGAGTCTGTCCAATACCAGCGCCGCCGCCATCATCGGCGCGCGCGCCGACCGCCCCTACGCATCCGTCGATGATCTTTGGCGTCGCGCCGGCGTTCCAGCCGCCTCCCTCGTGCAAATCGCAAAGGCCGACGCCTTCCAACCGTCGTTGAAACTCGCCCGGCGCGAGGCCCTTTGGGCGATCAAGGCGCTACGCGATGAACCGCTTCCGCTCTTCGCCGCCGCCTCGGCCCGCGAGGCCCGGACAGTGGCTGAAATCCACGAGCCTGCGGTTGCGCTCCGCCCGATGACGGACGGCGGCGAGGTCGTCGAGGACTACGGCCATGTCGGGCTGACGCTCCGCGCCCACCCTGTCTCATTCCTCCGCGAAGACCTGCGTGGCAAAGGCGTCGCAACCTGCGCCGAAGCGATGCAGGCGCGCGACGGGCGCTGGGTTCGCGCCGCCGGACTTGTCCTCGTTCGGCAAATGCCAGGCTCCGCCAAGGGCGTCATGTTCATCACCATCGAGGACGAGACCGGCGTCGCCAATCTCGTCATCTGGCCAAAGCCCTTCGAAAAGCAGCGCCGCATCATCCTCTCCGCCGGCATGCTCGCCGTCGACGGCCGGATTCAGCGGGAAGGGGATGTCGTGCACCTCGTCGCCCGGCAACTTGCCGACCTCTCGGGGCTCCTCGCGAGCGTTGGCAATCGCGACTTGGCCGTTCCGCCGCCGGATGGGCGCGGAGACGAGCTCCATCACGCAAGTCCCGGCCTCAATCCGCCGCCCGGCGGACCTAAAACCCACGGCGCCCCACCTCTCTGCCCCGATGCGATCAAGGTGAAGGCGCGGGATTTCCGGTAGGGCCGGCGGCTCTGTTGGCAGCCTTTAAGCCGCCGCCTGCGTCTCGTTCGCGCTGACGGCGGACGCTGATGCTGCTTTACGACCGCGCGCCTTTGGCGCGGCCCACTTGCCGTCGATGTTTTTGGCGAGGCCGCGCTTTTTTAACGCTTGAAGCGAAAAGGACACGGTCCGATTATTGATGTCCCGGCCTGTGGCCTTGACCTGCTCGGCGATCTCGGCGGCCGAAAGGGGACCATGCTCGGCGAGGACCGCGGAGATCGCGGCGCCGATGGTCTGGCGCGGCTCGCCCGCTTCCAGCTTACCCTTGAGCTTCGGTTGACGAACCGGCTTTGGCCCTGGCTTCTGTTTCGCCTTTGGCTCCGACGCCGCTTTTGTCGGTCGCGCCGAAGTCTTTTCCAGAGCCTGGAGCTCCCGCTCGGCGATGCGTAGGTCGCCGATCTTCGCCTCCAGATCAGCAATCTTCGCGTGGATGCGTTCGAGTGCAGTGTCCATGATGAATTTGCTCCTGTTGATCGGGGGGCGGGGATTGTTGCTGTCGAATCAAACCGAGTCGGCCGATCCTGCAAACTATGAAATGGCGAGCGCGTACTCTGAATTCAATTATTCAGATCGCTCCCTTTGTAGGAAACCTTTTCCAAGGGGCGCTGTGAGTCGCATTGATTCGTCTTCGAATATATCGTGACCGAAAAGTCAACAGCTGATTTCCAACAACGCCGTTTGAGATTTGAAGTTCCAGCTTTCCAATCGCGCAGTTCCTTGACGCTACGCCAACTGAGAATCCGTCAGGAGACCATCGGATAGGTAAGTATCCAAAGCGCTGGCTATCGGCGTCCGTAATGAGACTTTCTGCCGGCTTAAGGATCCGCTTAACTAATCCTGGCTGGTCAGGCTGAGGCAACTCCCCGAGGATTTTACGCACGCGATATCCAATCTGCGCATGCCAAACGCCTCAACCGGAGATATGGCGCCGGCTTCCCAACCTCCGCCTCCCAACGAGCATTCGCCGTCGCCGCATCGCGCGGCAGGCTTATTTGGTTGCCGCCAAATCCACGCAAACGATCGTAAGAATTTCCCAGCCTATCGTGAGACCGCGGTCCATCCCGAGCGCCGAACAACTCCTCGGCCATGACCAAACGAAAGCGCATCGGCCGCCGCTGATGGCTTGGGCGTGATTGCAAGTGGATCGGAAGAGTCGTTTGATATCATTTATTCTTCCACTTTGAGCAAAGGCCGTGAGCCTTGAAACCCGCCGTCTCCGCCGCCTCTTCCCGTGAAACGCTCGTCGGCTCCGTCGAGCGAGTGACTTTTCACAATGAGGAGAATGGCTTCGCGGTCCTGAGGGTGAAGGCGCGCGGGCGGCGCGACCTCGTCGCGGTGGTCGGCCATGCCGCTTCGATTTCCGCCGGCGAATTCATCCACGCCGTCGGCGTCTGGCTCACCGACCGAACGCATGGCCTTCAGTTCAAGGCCGATCTGCTCAAGACGACGCCGCCGACGACGGCCGAAGGCATCGAGAAATATCTCGGCTCCGGCATGGTGCGCGGCATCGGTCCCAAGCTCGCCAATCGGATCGTCGCCGCCTTCGGCGAAGCGACCTTCGAAATCATCGAGGCCAATCCAGAGAAGCTAAGGGAAGTGTCTGGGATCGGCGAATTCCGCGCTGGGAAGATCGCCGCGGGCTGGGCCGAACAGAAAGCGGTGCGGGACATCATGGTCTTCCTGCATTCGCATGGCGTCGGCACGTCGCGGGCGGTGCGCATCTTCAAGACCTATGGCCATGACGCCATTCAGGTGATGACCGAGGATCCCTATCGGCTCGCCCGCGACATTAAAGGCATCGGCTTTCGGACCGCCGACGCGATCGCCATGAAGATGGGCATGACCCGCGAGGCGCCGCAGCGGGTTCGAGCCGGGATCTCCTTCGCCCTGCAGGAGGCGACCGACGAAGGCCACTGCGGGCTTCCGGTTGAGACACTCGTCGAGCTCGCGACCAAGCTCCTCGAAGTCGACAAGACCATCGTCAAATCGGCGCTGGAGCATGAGCTCGCTCATGACGAGGTCGTCGCCGACGCGATCGGCGGAGAGCCCTGCATTTTCCTGCGCGGCCTCTATCTCGCCGAACGCGGCGTCGCGGACCGGCTTCTCGTCTTGGCGAAGGGCGCCCCGCCTTGGCCCGCGATCGACGCCGAAAAGGCGATCCCATGGGTCGAGAAGAAGACCGGCAAGACGCTCGCCGCGTCGCAACGCGCAGCCATTGGGATGGCGCTGCAGGCGAAGGTGGCGGTGGTCACCGGAGGGCCCGGCGTCGGCAAGACGACGCTGCTCGACGCCATCCTGCGCATCCTCGCCGCCAAAGGCGTGAAAATCCTCCTCGGCGCGCCGACCGGGCGCGCCGCCAAACGGATGACGGAGCAGACCGGCCTCGAGGCGAAAACCATCCATCGCCTGCTCGAGATCGATCCCATGCACGGCGGGTTCAAGCGCAATGCCGAGAATCCGCTCGACTGCGACCTGCTCGTGATCGACGAGACGAGCATGGTGGATATTTCATTGATGTTCGCCGTCATGAAGGCGGTCCCATCGAGGGCGGCCCTGCTGCTCGTCGGCGACGTCGACCAGCTCCCCTCGGTCGGGCCCGGCCAGGTCCTCTCCGATGTTATCAATTCCGGCGCGATCCCGGTCGCCCGCTTGACCGAAGTGTTCCGCCAGGCCGCCGAGAGCCGCATCATTGTCAACGCCCACCGGATCAATCGCGGCGAGATGCCGGAATGGCCGAAGCGCGGCGAAGAGTCGGACTTCTGGTTCGTCGAGGCCAAGGGTCCGGAGGACGGAGCGGCCAAGGTCGTCGAACTCGTCCGCGAACGCATTCCGCGGCGGTATCACCTCGACCCGATCCAAGACATCCAGGTTCTGTGTCCCATGCAACGCGGCGCACTCGGCGCGCGTTCGCTCAACGCCGATCTTCAAAAGGCGCTCAACCCCAACCCCTCCGTCCGCATTGAAAAATTCGGCTCGGTCTTCGCGCCCGGCGACAAGATCATGCAGACCGAGAACGATTACGACCGCGACGTCTTCAACGGCGACCTTGGGACGGTGCTGCGCATCGATGAGGCTGAAGGCCTTCTGGTCGCCGGCTTCGACGGGCGCGAGGTCGAATATCCGCTCAGTGAGCTCGACGCGCTGCTTCCCGCCTATGCGATGACGATCCACAAATCGCAAGGTTCCGAATATCCAGCCGTCGTCATCACCCTTGCAACGCAGCATTACACGATGCTGGCGCGAAACCTCGTCTATACCGCCGTTACGCGCGGCAAGCGCCTCGTGGTCATTGTCGGCCAGCGCCGGGCGATGGCGATCGCGGTGAAGAGCGGGGCAGGACGGCGACGCTGGACGAAACTGGAAGAGTGGATGAGGCCAGCGCGAAAGACCTGAGGGACTATTTCGCGGATAATGCTCCAACGCAGCGACAGCTGTGATCGACGGCGGCGGTCACCCGGATCGCGGCTCCCGGAAAATGGCGCGGGTCTGGTCGTTGGCTGCAAGCGGCGACGCCTCAGTTGGATTATGAGACCTGCATAGCAATCGAGAGCCGCCAACCGCCAACGCGACTCTGCTCTTTGCTCACTCGCGCTTTGAGCATATCGGCCGGCGCGGACTTAAGGCGTGATCAAGCGCGCTTAGACGATTACCCGAATTTGTAAGGCCCGAGGAACAGATCGCCGAGCGCTTTGCGCATGCGCAGCGTGAGCCAGCGCTGGCGGCGATGCTCGTCCCGATCATGCCGCAGGTGGCAGCGCTGGCAAAGAGCCTTCAGATTGCGCGGACGGTTGTTTGCTGGATCATGGTCGAGATGCGCCGTCGCCAAATAAACGCGTGTGGAGCGGATCTCAGCCAACGAGATTATCTCGGGCCCATGCCGCAAAAGTCGGCCTTGGCCGTCGCGCCACGCCGAGCGCCCTGCGTCCCACCAACGCCCGTCACTGAGGCAGATGACGATCCGACCATGCGGCCGCGCGCAATGTTCGCAGCAGCCTTTTGCCCGCTCGAAGCGGATCACGGCCGAAAGCTCCCGCCAATCGATCGGATAGAACCAGCGAAATTGCGGCCGAATAGGCATGTTGAATCGATAGACGAGAACCGATGCTCTCGGCAAGACCCGGAAGCGCTTGACGGGTCCGGCAGCGCCATGACCTTAAATGCGCCAAAACCCGGCCGCTCTGCGGCGAAGGCGTTGGAGACACGACCATTGACGTCCAGGGGCGAAGTGTCGAAGGCATTTGCATCGGCGCGCCTCAGACCGGACTCCACAGCGGGAGCGGCTCGGTGCGAACGGGGGAATGCCCGGGACATCGCGGCGAGCGGCCTGTTTGCAGGGGCGCACGGCGGGGCCTATTCACAGTCGGGCCTATCGGAGCTGACGATTGCAACCGAGCGCACTGCTCTTGCGCCCGCCACCAACCAGTGGTAGAACGAACCGCGAACATAAGGGCCGGTGCGCAGCGTCAAGGCGATCGAATTGATCGTCCAGGCGGCCGTTTGAGATCGCGAAAAATGCGGGGGCAAAGAGGGGATATTCCATGGCGAGGACAATCAAAAGCGTGTGGCGTCAGCCCGCGCGAACGGACTATCGGATCGAGTTCATCCGTCACATGGACGGATTTACGGAGCCTGAAGTCTTGCACGTTGTCGCCGGCGCGTTTGAAAGCCTCGACGACGCCGTTGCCGAGGGAAATCAGCTCTGGCCGTCCATTCACGACGCGCGCGGGGCGGAAGGCTTTCGAGTATCGCCAAACGGCGGAAAGCCAATCGCGCATCGATTCCGCGGCGATTCACGCCTTTAGCATGACTTATCGCCGCATCGTCTATGTCATCGCAGCAGCGGCTAGCCTTCTCGCTTTGACGACGGCCGGCCCTGCCATGCGCCTGCATCATGACGGCGCCGAGCGGATTGTCGCCGAGGCGGCCGCCCTCCACTATGCGCCGGCCGAAAACCTGGAGCATATAGACGTCGCCCTGATCGATCAGGCAAAGACGCGCATCGATATGGCGGCCTACGTTCTCACCGATTTTGCCGTGATCCAGGCGCTTACGCGAGCCGCAGATCGTGGCGTCGCCATTCGTGTCTATCTCGACGGTGGGCAGTTTGGCTCGCGTGATCCGAAACAACCCTTCCATGACTTGAAGCTGACGCCTGGCGTCGTAATCAAGAAAAAGCAAGCGGGCGAGCCGCTCATGCACCTCAAAGCGTTCCAGATTGACGGGCGCGTCCTACGCACCGGCTCCGCCAATTTCTCGCCGTCAGGCCTGAAGCGGCAGGACAATGACCTCGTGGTCATTGAGAGCGTCAATGCGGTCGGAGCGTTTAGACGGAATTTCGATCGTGTTTTTCAGACTAGCGAGGCGCTGCAATGAGTGTTGGAGCGACGCGGCGCGTCGCGTGAAGGCGGCGGCGCAGCGAACTAAACATGATGTTGGCGCGTCGCGCTTTAAAGTGACCCGGATATTGTTGTGGCGACGGACAGCAGAATGCGATTTCCGCTCTTCCAAAAGGTCTATCCCGGATCTGAACGTTGACAGGGCCAACAGATAACTGCCGTATAATGGCCAGGTGTATTTAATGAGGGTTGGGCCTGGCTTGATCAAAGATTGTAGCGCTTTCATCCGCGCCAACACCAGGCTCTCGCAGGTCCCTCTGACGCCGCGTATAAAACTCTATCTCGCTGAAGAGGGGACGGAACTATGGCGAAAGACCGAGGATGAAATGGAGCGAGGGCTTGGCCCGCCACCCTTCTGGGCTTTTGCCTGGGCCGGAGGCCAGGCGCTTGCGCGCTATATCTGCGATCATCCCGAACTGGTAAGGGGAAAAAGAGTGCTCGATTTGGCGGCGGGCTCCGGCCTTGTCGCAATCGCCGCGGCGCGGGCTGGGGCAAGTGAAGTTGAAGCCAATGATCTCGATTGTTTCGCCGGGGCGGCGATTGCTCTGAATGCAATTGAAAACGCGGTGATCATCAAAACGCGACTCTGCGACCTGGTCGGCTCCGAGGAGCCATGGGATCTTATTTTGGCGGGTGATGTTTCCTATCAGCCTGATATGGCCGCGCGAATTACAATCTGGCTGGAAGATCGCGCAAGGAGCGGAACCCCGGTTCTCATTGGCGACCCGGGGCGCGCTTATCTTCCCCGAGAAAAGCTTTGCTCGCTCGCTTCCTATGATGTTCCGGTCCCGCTGGCTTTGGAAGGCGCCACGATGAAGCGGACAGACATCTGGAGCTTTCTCTGAAAGCCTAAAATTTTCGCCGCGGCGCGCCACGATGTGGCGCCCCAATTAGGGGAAGACCGATTTCCAGAAGCAAATCTGCTCCGAAGCCCAGCTTGGCGGTCCGCCTTCAATATGGCGCTTTGCCTTACCGCCTGACGAAATCAGGAGCTCCTGAGATTCTTCTCGTCACCACAAGGCAGACGAAGCGGTGGATCATTCCCAAAGGCTGGCCCATCAAAGGACTGACTCCGGCGAAGTCGGCCGCCCGCGAAGCTTTCGAGGAGGCCGGGGTCCGGGGCTCGATCAAGACAAAGGCCATAGGAGTTTTCTCCTACGACAAGCGCCCGGATGAGGATGGAATTATCATTCCCTGCGAAGTGCGCGTATTTCCCCTGCTGGTGAAGCGGCAGAGCAAGACCTGGCCTGAGTCCCAACAGCGAGAGACGCGCTGGGTTGAACCGACGGCGGCGATGTCTTTGATTGAAGAGGAAAGCTTGCGCATATTGATATCCTCTTTCTTCGAACATCTGGCTGCCGGAACATTGGCGTCAAAGTCGCCCACGCGATAGGGTGTGGTTTGAGGATTGGGGCGGGGGAGGTCCGCCGGGCCTTTCGAGACTATGGAAGGTCCTTTCCAATTCGCGCAGGCACATGGCGCAGGCACATGGCGGAGGTCCGGGCGGCTGACCCGGCGCCAACGCTCGGCGGCTGAAGCCCGAGAAGCACACGAAGCTGATGGGGGAGCAAGCAATTCCTGATTTGATCCCTTGGGATAAAATTTCGGGTCCGCTCGCGGCCGCGGAAGACGCGCTCGCCCGGCTCGACGAACGACTGCGGTCGAGCCCGATCGCAGAGGGCTGGATCAGCCGAACTCATTTCCAGGACGCCTGCGCGAGCCTTTGGCTCGCCGGCGAGCTCGTGACTCTCGAGGATCTCGTCCTGCACGACGCGCGGATGGACGTCCGTTCGCCGACGCATGAATTGACCCGCGCCCAGGCGGCGCTGCGGATCCGTCGGCGGATCGCCGGCGGCGCGCCGGATTGGGCCATGAGCGCAGAGGGCCTCGCCGCCCTTCACGGCGATGGCGAAAGCGGACCGGCGGACGCAACGCGCGCGGATGAAGCCGCGGATTGCGGGGACGGGACAGCGCCGGGATTGCTCGACGACGCCGGCGCAGACCCACTCGCCGACGAACTCGCGGCGCTGGATCGCGCGCTCGAGCGCAGCAACCAATTTCTCGCCGCAGGCCCAGCCGTGGCGAGGCTCGTGCGGGATCCGCTCATTTATGATCCGGATTGGGAGGATGGCGAGAAGCTGGAGGCTTGGCGGAGCGGCGCCGCGGCGTCCCGATCCACTCCTCCCCTCCTGGCGGCGGCTCTGCTGTGGGACGCCTGGGAGACCAATCCGCCGCTCGAGCGTCAGGTTTGGCTCGGCAATCTGCTGGTTCCTGCGCTGATTCGGGAGCGGCGGAAAACGCGGGCGCATCTCCTTTGCCTCAATTCCGGGCTGCGCCACATCCGCCGCGAGAAGCGTCGGTCCCCGGATCATGCGACGCGGCTAGTCGCCTTCCTTGAGGCGATCGCGACGGGGGCCGAGGCCGGCATGAAGGACCACGACCGCTGGCTGCTCACCCGGCGGAGCTTGGAGGGCAAGCTCAAAGGCAAGCGATCCAGCTCCCGGTTGCCGGCCCTGGTCGATTTCGTCATGGCGAGGCCGATCGCCTCGGCCGGGATGATCGCAGCGGAACTCGGCGTGACGCCGCGCGCGGCGCAAGACATGGTCGCCGAGCTCGGCCTCCGCGAGATCACTGGGCGCGGCCGGTATCGCGCTTGGGGAATCTTGTGATGAGGAGATTTTGCTATTTGTTCGTCGCGAGCCGCGTCGTTCGATAAGCGGCGGCGAGAGGAATGCCGAAGCCTATGCTCTCGAGCGTCAGCTCGCCGGTCTCGATGGTCAAGGGCTTGCTCGGCCAGGATCCGTCCTGATTGCGGCGGAGGAGCTCGGCGCCGATCGAGGCGGTCTTGAGGACGAGGATTTCCTGAACGCTGGGGATGGTCGTGTAGGCCCAGACATTGGCCCAGGTTTCCGCCTGATTGCTCGGGGAGAGAATCTCGATCAGCAGGATGGGATTCGCAAGAGCGCTTTCTTCGGCGTCATAGCCGGAACAGGTCACGGCGAGGTCGGGGATGCGGACGTTGGTCTCCGACTGAACGCGGGGGATCACGCCGGGTGTGACGACGACATGGCAGGGGCTCCCCCGTTCCCCGAGCGTATTGCCGATGAGTCGGGCGAGCTCGGCTTGGATGGCTCCGTGGGTATGGTTGGGAGGAGCCATAGCCTGCGGCTCGCCATCCACCAGCTGCCAGAGCTGGGGCGAGGGCGGGTTCCAGGCGAAGAACTCCGCGACGGTCATCCGGATCGGGATCTTGGGCAGCGCGCTCATGCAAGTAATTTAGCAGGAAATCGGGCCGATGGTAAGGTGGCGGCGGAACATTCGATTGCTTTCGGCGGACTGGATTTCTGGCTCTTCCTGGCGCTTCGGATGGCAATGATAATCCAGAAATCCTGCCTTCCTTAAGCCGCCGGGCCTGTCTCCTGGGCCCGACCGGCGGGCAACGTCGGAACACGAGGAGAGCGGGTCTTCCCCGGTTGCCACTTGCCGTCCGCGCTTTTGACGAGTCCGCGTTTTTTCAACGATTGAAGCGTAAAGGAGACAGACCGGTTGGTGATGTCTCCGCCGGCGGCATTGATATGCTCGACGATCTCGGCGACCGAAAGGGCTCCATGCTAATCGAGGACCCCTGCGATGGCCCCGCCGATGGTTTGAGGCGCCGCGTCGCCGCCGCTTGCCTTCGGCCTGACTCTGAGCGCCGGTCGAATGATTACCTTTGGCCCAGGCTTCTGTCTTGGCTTTCGCCCAGGCGCAACACTTGTCTTTGGCTCCGGACTCTTATCGAGAGCCTGGATTTCGCGCTCGGCCATCCGAAGATCCGCGATCTTCGCTTCCAGTTCAGTGATCTTCGCGTGGATGCGTTCGATTGGAGTGTCCATGATGCCTTTGCTTACGAGGAGTGTGGTGACGGGAAGGATTGAATCGAACTCAAATCGAGATCAGCGATCCTCGAAACTAACAGATATTCTCCCGGCTGCACCTTATCTCCTTCAATTGTCCAGTCTCTGCATATGGTAGGAAACTTTGGCGAAGAGGCGCTGTCACCCGACGGTCGTCGTTGTTGGCAGGTTCAGCCGCGAGTCGATGATGCGAAGATCCTCCAAACTGCTCCGAGCCCCGAGGATCGTGACGTTGCCGTAGTTGGACCTGCGGCCGAGCAGTGTTTGCTCGCCTCTGCCGCTTTCAACGTTCTGCATGCTCATCTTGACGGTGGCCTGCCGTAAAAAACCGCGCTCTGAGATGATCGAACCGCAAAGCTCGCCAGACTAAAGGTCATGCCGGCGCAGTCCCTCCCCGGCTCGTATCTCCAGCCTGGACGCAGGAGCTTGCGCCGCTGAATAATTGGTCAATCGCGAAGGCTGCCGGCGAGTTGCGCCGAATGCTTGGAGGAGGGGCGGCGGGGATCGTCACTTCGGGTCGATCTGTTGGAGCAATTTCTGGAATTCGTCGGGCATGTCTTCGCCGAACGGCGTCGGGAAGAGTTCCCGCAATCCCTCGCGGAGCGAGTCTGGCAGCGATGGTTTGGATGGGAGCTTTTTGGTCGGCGACTCAAATCGCTTTTGGATGTGGGGATCTGCTGGTTGAGCATGCCCATGAGGGCTTTGTTGGGGCGCGCGAAATTTGGTCATGGTCCTCGATCTCGACTGCATGAGCCGAGGATCGTTGAGATCCGCGCGAATGCGAAAAGGCAGGGGCTTCGTGGTTTCGAATTGGCGCGGCATCTCGTGGGCTGGGCCGTCGCCTTTAGCTTTGTCACTGCGGTGGAAAGCCAAAGGGTCCGGATCGTGCGTGCGGCGCATAGAAACAAGGCCAAATGACGGCGGCCGGGGAGAGCGCTGTTGATGGAGGTTGCGGCACATTCCCCTCCCCATTTAGTGGAATATGATCTTGGTCGAGCTTGAGCTATGGACCGACAACTATTGCTCTAAGGTCCCAGTGAGATGAATGAGAAATCTTGATAATGTCGATTTAAGGACACTGCTTCAATTAGAGGCGGATCTGACAGAAATGGCGCTGCACGGGTTTCTCGAATTCGTTCGCGGGCGCTACAGGCTGGCCCACATCGCTTACATATGCCCATCGTTTGGCTGGGGGCGGATCAAGGACCCGTTCTTGGCTCTGGCCTATAGCGACGCCTGGTTCGCTCATCGGCAGGCACAAGGCGAAGGACAAGGCGAAGCGCGGGACAATTTGTTCGGCGCCGAAGAGCTGCGCAGGCGCCACTCGCTTGAGTGGTCGCTTTTACCGCGAGTCAAGGCCGAAATCGCACGCCTACTGAACGACGCCGCGGATGCCGGCACCGGTCGGCAGGGCCTCGTAATTCCGGTGAGTGGACCGATGAATGGGCTCTCCGCGATCTTCGTGGCGACATCGCACGAAGGCGACGCCGAATGGTCCGCGCGGCGCGATGAGCTCATGAAGGACATGGTCCAAATCGCCCATTACGTGCATCAACGCGCGCGTCACCTACATGTGCAGGAGGATTTCGCCGATTTGGATGAGATCGCGGAGCACGAGATCACCGCGTTGAAATTGTTCGCGGAAGGAAACCGCCTGAGGGAGATCGCGATCTTGATGCGCATCTCGCCAGAAACGGTGAGGGCGGTTCTCAATTCCGCCCGACACAAACTACAGGCGCTGAATAGCGCCCATGCCATCGCCAAAGCGCTTCGGGCGGGGTTGATCGATTGATCCATGCGCATCTCGAATGTGAGTACTGGGGCGGGCCGGCTCGAGCGCTTGGCCACGAACGCGCGTTCGGGCGTGGCATGCAGGGGTATGTGGAGTGCGGAGGTGCGGCAAAGCGACTCAGCTTGGAAGCCGGTGAGAAAGAGTGGCGAGGAACCGCCTGGCGTGTCGTTTAATCAGAAGGGCGATTGCCAAGCCGTCAGCGGCTGGCGCTACTAAGTGTGATAAATATATGAACTTGGTTGTTGCTGTAGGATGTGGAACACTTGGTCAATGCAACAATCACTTAGTCGCGCTACGTCTGACTGCGGTATTGGCAATTTCTGACGCGCGCTGCCAGATGAGTGGTTGTTCGATCATTGAGTAGCAAATATTTTGAGGGGTAGTCGGGTGTCGGGGCTGACGTTTATGGACTTTCGCGTCAAGGGCGGAGATGCGGTTGAAGATGACTCGTGCGAAGAAGGTGGCGGGACGGTGTTTGGTGATGAGAGGAAAGTGGGACATCAGTCCGGTTTAGATGGCGATGTAATCTTGGTGCGGATGCGCGACGAGTGTCTTTATATCGTAGCGAGGCTTGGAGCGTCCTCCGAAGACAGGTCTTCCCTTGAAATAAGTTTTAGATGTGGAATACCTGACTGGATGGGGCGTGATCCTTGGGAGGCGTGGGTGGAAGCTATGGAAAGAATAGCAAGGACGCAGGCAAGAAGCATTGTAGGGCTGGCAGCAAAGAAAACAGTGCTAGAAGCATGTATAAGCGTTGAATGGTGCTGTAGAGAGCGAGTGGATGCGTTGCAACGATCGTTTTTCGACGATTTTGACCGACTGGTTGGGACCGGTAACGGGGCTTTGAGGATAAGGCGTCGGAGCAACGATGCCGAGGCAGCCGAGTGAATCGAGGTCGTTCTAATTGTTTGTATGTGGCGGGTGGATTTATGGCCCCCTTTTAGACGGAGTCGCCAGCGCTATCGCGCCTAGCCCTGATTATTTTGAGCCATTGTTTCTGGTAGTTAATCTGTACGCGTTCGCGCTGGGTCCCTGTAGCCTGTCGGCAGGTAACAGGAGGTTTGTAATGCGCACCGGTACTTTTCTCATCGCTATGTTCCTCGCGCCAAGCATTTGTAGCGCGGATAGTCTTCTCAAAGCGCCGAGCTGCGCGTTGGAAGCGCCGTTGATCAAGATCGCCGAGAATGCAAAGGAGGCTGCCTTAGAAAGTCAGCCTCCAATTGTGTTCCAGGACGCGGTCAATTCAAGGCCGGTTTCGGAAGCTCTTGACGGGTTGGTGCTGGGGACGCCGGTCGATATAGATCGTGTCCCCGTGCTCAAGCATATCGCGGGGACCGGAGCGAAGATCACCGATCTCGGTTCGGCGCATGGATTGCGAAGCGTCCTCGCCCGGCATGGCGAGGAGTTCATGCTGCTCGAGGTGACCCCCGACGGGGAAGCCGTGGTCGCAGGCCTACAGTCGGATTTGCCGGTGTCGAAACTGCTGACGATCGCTGGAAGTCAGGTGACGGAGATGGGCTCCGCGCATGGATTGCGCGGGCTGTTCGTGCGTAACGGAGAGCAGTTTCAGGTGCTCTATGCGACGCCGGATGGCGAGCGCGTGATCCCGGGGGTCATGTGGGACGCGACGGGCAAGAATGTCACGCGCGAGCAGGTGACGCCGATCACCGGAGCCGTGCCGACAGCGGTCATCGGGAAGGACACTACCGCATCAGTGCCCGTTGGCGCGAAGCGATCGGCGCTCGATCTCGTAAGGGGGACGACTTTCGGGACATCCGGTCCGGATTCCGCACCGCGGCTGTGGGTTTTCGTGGATCCGCTTTGCGGCTATTCCGTCAGGGCGCTGCAGGAACTGCAATTGTTTGTGGCAGGCGGAAAGGTCCAGCTTGCGATCATTCCGGTCTCGGTTCTCGACTATGAAGATCAGGGTAGGAGCACGGCCGCCGCGCTGGCGATGGTGAGCAAGTCCGCCGATCAAATGGTGACGGCATGGTCGCGCGGCGATTTGAAGGGGCATGCCGGCCCGGAGGCTGCGGCGCGGCTTGGCGTGAATATGGCGGCGGCCGAGGAGATCGGGCTGCGCGGTACGCCGACGGTCGTGTGGCGCAAGGCGGATGGGTCAGAAGGGAGAGTCGATGGGCTCCCGGATGATTGGAACGCCGTGATCGGATCAATGGGGAGCGAGAGCCATGCCTATCTTGCGCGCTGAGAAGAAGTCCGCCGGAGCTGAGAAAAGGTCGCTATTGAGCGGAGCATGGGGCGGTGCGAAGTGGCTCGCCGCCAGCCCGTTGCAGTCCATTCCAAGAGATCAGATCGCGCAGAACGCACGGCTGATCCAGTCGCTTGGCGGGGCGGTTTTTGGTGGGCATCGCGTTAATGGAGGAATACGGACGCTGGCCGATCGAACTTTCGATCTGGCCGCGACCGCGTTTCATCACGGGATATCGATTGAGGAGCTCGAGAATCTGCTTTTCCGACGTCAATGCGAGACCGCGCGGACCGCTTATCTGTCCTTCGGACTGGGTTGGCTGTTCTTTGTTGCCTGGCTGATTAGGTCCGCGACGATGCCGTGGGCGGCGGGGCATATTCTTCCGGTGCTGGAGTTTGCGCCGTTTTGCCTGATTTTCTTTCTGACGGCTTTCAGAGCCGCTCTGAAAAACTACCAAATTCGAACGCGTAGGCTGGCGACCGCGGGTGAATATCTTCGGACAGAGAGATCCTTCTGGCCGAAGTAAGCAATGACGAAATTCATCTCGGCGCCCCGGCCGGAGTTATCGTTGGCGCCGGGGCCGCTGAGAATGGGGATTGCAGGTGAGGAAGGTCCGGGCTTCCAATCTGATCTGACTCACCGAAAAAGCCGCGCCAAAAGTCTTGCTTCATAGACTTCCGTCAAACGATCGCAGAGCGTCAAGAACTGGATGGGCGGGGCGCTGCCCATCCTACAGGACAAACCGATATTGCAAAAACCCCGACTTCTCCGCCACTTGGTCGTAGAGCCACATGGCTTGTTTGTTCGTCTCGTGCGTCAGCCAATAGACGCGCGAGGCTCCTTGCGCCTTGGCGCGCGCGACCACGGCCTCAATCAGCGCCCGCCCGACGCCGTTGCCCCGCCGCGTCTCCAATACGAATAGATCCTGAAGATAGCAGTAATCTCCGGGCGTCCATGTCGATCGATGGAACAGAAATTGGGCAATGCCGACGATAGCATCGCCATCGGTCGCGACGACGCAATGCATCGGCTCGGCGGGCTCGAGCAGGCGGGCGAAGGTGAGATCAATGGACGAGACGGGAAGCGCCACTTCGTAGAAAGTCTGATAGCCTTTCCATAAAGGCTCCCAGCCAGCCCGATCGAGGGCCTCGAGCGGACGGATGCGGATTGGAGCATCGCTCATTAAGATAGCCTTTCAAGGACGCAGGGCAGAGGCTCTGTCGGTTGCCAAATATCCTGACACTGGCCTAATTGATTTTACGCGAGTTTCTTTTTGGTTCGCCAGTTGTCGGGGCGCGCTTTGCCAAAATACGTGACACTGCGGGCCAGATTTGCCAGAAAAAATGACACTGCGTGCCAAAGTTCGTGGACGTTGCGTGCCAACCGGTCGATGAGGACCGCGTATTGGGGCGCGGTCAGCTCGAATTTGGTCTTCAACGGGCCGGAAGCGGAATTACCAGTTCGGAGTGTTGAAGTCGGAATAGCCGCCATTTGTCCGTATTGGGAAAGACGCTTTCGTCTTCGATCCCAGGTCATGGACCACCACCGCCAACTTTGCGCTGGAAGCGGGCTTCCAATGGGAGTTGTCAGGCGCTGCTTCATCTGCCGTGAGGCGTTCATTCGGGCGCGGCGACGCGAATGGGACGTGTTCCGACCGGAGCGCCGGTCGCGCGGTCGATGGTGACAGGATCGATCTCCGTTCCGGTCTCGGCGTCGAAGAACCGGGTCACCTTGCCCCCGCCGCGATGCTTGCGTCCCCACGAGCCGATCGCAAACAGCACCGGCAGAAAATCGCGGCCGGCTTCCGTCAGCACATATTCGTCACGTGGCGGACGGTCGGAATAGCGGCGTTTATCCAGCAGCCCCTCGTCGGTCAGGGCCGAAAGCCGCCCCGTCAGCATCGTCGGCGCGATACCGAGACTCTTGCGGAAATCATCGAAGCGGGTCAGCCCCGCATGGGCGTCACGCAT
>NZ_JQKO01000027.1 GCF_000746085.1 Methylocapsa aurea
CGCAGCCAACCCGCCAGCTTCTCGGCGAATGGGTCCAATTTGCTTGGCCGATCGGGAACCTTGAACTTTGGCTCAACCGCGTCCGCCCGCAGGTATTTGCGGATCGTGTTCCGGGACAATCCCGTCCGCCGCTCGATCTCCCGGATCGGGACGTCCTGCCGGAAATGCCAGCGCCGGATTACGCTCAATAACGCCATGTCGATCACTCCTGGATCCCCCGACAAATCAGCCAGGGGGAGGTCAAAACATGGGTCAGTTCTCAGTGAAAAACTCTGGCCTTCCAGGGTCACATCTCAGTGGAAATCAACAGTTTGGGCGCTGCCTTGAAGAATGTTTGCCATAACGCCTCCTCAGCCTTCCGGCTTAGCTGAGCGTCATGACTCCTCGGGACCAAACACCTAGGCCTATACAAGGGAGATTTGGTCCGACTCCAGCACCCGGAAGA
Organism: Methylocapsa aurea; assembly: GCF_000746085.1. Taxonomy (GTDB): domain Bacteria; phylum Pseudomonadota; class Alphaproteobacteria; order Rhizobiales; family Beijerinckiaceae; genus Methylocapsa; species Methylocapsa aurea. The sequence goes on from NZ_JQKO01000027.1 coordinate 446, forward strand.
GGCGCATAGATAACCTGCGGAGATGCAAAGTTGTTCCGGTAACTCGAGTCATAATAAGCGCGCCCTGCAAATCCGATACAAAGTCATCGGCCAGCGATTGGGCTAAATTCGCTTCAAATGCGCTGATAAAAATCTCCCTATAAGCATTCGAAAAGGAACGAAAATAATGATAAATAGGGCCAGCGAAGCAAGGAACAGAATTCATCGCCTCAATAACGAAGTTTACATATACACATCCGCTATTTTCGATTGAAAAAAAATTCTCAATTGCGCTATTTAGATTGGCAAGTCGTGTCGCCGGAGCAAGATCCTTGTCATATGCGTATTTGAATATATATTTATCAAAGTCTAATTGTACCTTTGTCATGACGGCTAAAGCTAGAGCCTCTTTATCCAAAAAGTAATGATGGAGGCATGGAACAGAAATCTTACAGGTTTTTGCAACCTCATTCATAGAGGTTTCATGATAACCTTTCGCCCTAAACAGAATTGCGGCAGCGGACAATATCATATCAGTTGTAATCTTGTGAGTGTCCATAGCAGAAGATCGATTCTGAGCGGTTAGGATAGGATTATTAGTCATGCGGCCATGATGTCGTCGCGCATCATGGCGCTTAGACGCTTCGGCTTAGGATTGCTCGCTATTCATAAGCTAGGATTGCATGCGAATCCCATATCAATAGCAGATTGGGCGTCTCCCAAACTGGGCCCGGACCGCTGATTTAGGATCGTAGGCATAGATGAATGCCCACGTATAGAAATTGAAAAAGGAGCATGAGACTTGCCGAGGGCATTTTCGGTTCATGATTACCCGGGACCTTTTTTTGTCTGCCTCATTTTCGTCTCAATGATGAAATCACACAATTTTGCTTGTGGCTATATTGATTTATAAATATCGTCAGGATTTTTCAGTTTGCTCTTAATCGTGAATGCAAAGATAATATCGGCGTGCATTCAGCCATTTGCGGGTATAGTAAGTGAAGTTTAAAGGACCGATCCCTGATGAGCGTCTGAAGTGCAATGAGTGTCGCGATCCTTAATCCGACAATGACTGAGCAGATTATCCAGGAAGAGCTTTGGCTCGACCATGACGTGAATGTGATCGCTCGTCAAAATAGCAAGAAATCCATGGAAGAGCACGCTTAAAACTGCAATACAACAACCGCAATATATATATATACGCTCTGCAATTGAGATCGCTAGGGTAGCAGTATTGATCCGTTTAGCGATCCTTGCTGCTTGGCTTTTCGAACGAAAGAAACCGCTATAGGTGCCGCTTATCGCACGGGGCTCCGCGTGGAATGATTTAGACGTAGTTTCGCGCCTAATTGAAAGAAAAGCGGGCGCGCCTGAGTCGGCTAGGCGCTTTTGTGACGAGTGGTGATTTCGCGCCTTTACAACTAAAGTGTGTGTAGTCCGACGGTCCCCGATTTAGGGGATAGCCTTGGCCAATCGAAAATGCGAGTTTGGGTGGGACGCCGACAGCGGCCTTTCAACGCCTCGGTTTGCCAAGCCTCCCAGAGCGGGGGTATCGGCGGGGGCATTTGGTTTTGAACGTAAGGGCAATGAGATTTTCTAACAATATGAAAATTGAGATCAGCCGATCCGATGACATAGTATCGGTTGCGACGTTATTGTTTAGAGCTAAGGGCTATCACGCTACGTCGATGACCGACGTAGCGGATCGTTGTCGCATCCAAAAACCAAGTTTATATCATCATTTTGCAAGTAAGGAAGATCTTGCTCTTGCTGTTATGAGCAAAACTCAAGCCTATTTTGATTCCTATTTATTTAGATATGCTTATGATGAGACACTTTCTCCACAGGGCAGACTTTTGAAGATTATCCAGACTCTTGAGAAATACTTTTCAATTGAGCATAGTGGCTGCGTATTCGCGAATTTTGCTATTGAAACAATGGATTCTATTCCTGATTTTGTTGCGCCTATTCGCCACTATTTTGATTGTTGGTCGAAATCATACCAGGTAATATTTAATACAATTTATGGAAAGGACGATGTAAAGGCATTAGCCGACAGCTTCGTGTCTGACTTGCAGGGCGCGCTCATCATGATGAAAGTTACGGGGACAGATGCGCCTCTGCGGAGGCTGTCAGCAAGATTGCTTCGAGCCGCGCACGCGAAGCCTCTTCCCAACGAAGAATCCGATTTAGAGTATACACTTGCGGGGCGAAGCCAGCGGGAATCAGAACAGAAATCTTTGGCTAACAAAAGATAGACCTTTTTTGAGAGCTGCAGGATCTAGAGCGGAATTCTGGCTGATTGAGTCAGTTTTGGGATTCGCGAATCCGCTTTGATCTGACTCAGGACGAGGGCGGGAGAAGGAGGTTGGCCTTGATGCCTAAGTCTCTTCTTTCGATTTTCGCAGCCGTGTCCGTGCCGCCATTAATGAATGGGAGTCAGGCCGCGGCACGGTCTGGGGCCCACGCCTCGAGTGCAATCCGCTGGCAGGTGTTGCGCCGGTTGTGGGCAGCGAGGGGCGTCCCAACCCGCTTGGCGGCGATCGGCTGTCGCGGCGCGCCGAACAGCACGGCGATCTCATCCGCGCCCTCTTGTCGAGACGCCCGACATCGCCATGTCGGAGTCGGAGGCGCGGTTGGCACAGTCCGGCGCGCCGGCGAGCATTCGCCGCGCTTTGGCGCTTCTGCGACTGCCACAAGCTGACGCGCAGAGAAGACCGCGCCCGCGAGCGAGCAGTATAAGCCCGACGTCCGGAAGCGGCGGAAAGACTGGTTCGAGAGCCAGCTCGACCTTGATCCCTTGCGCCTCGTCTTCATCGACGAAGCCTGGACCTCGACGATGATGGCCCGCACGCATGGGCGCTGCGCCCGCGGGAGGAAATACCGCGCTTTACGCCGTCCTCATTGACATGGACCAGCAGCTCCATCCCGACCCGCTGCGCGGCCTAATCGCGAAATGCGATCATCTCGCGGAATTTCCAGGTCGTGTCTACGTGGAGCAGTGGAAACGACGGCTTCGATAGAAAAAAGGCCTTCTGCGCGAGATGCAGCATCACGCTCAAATCCTTGCCGATGGAATAGAGCATCAGCGGGCGCTCGAATTCGGCGACAACCTCGCGCATGATGAAGATCGCCTCCGCCTCGAGGCGGCGCAGATGAGGGGAGGCCCCTTGTTGCTCATCGAAATGCCGGAACTCAGAACGCTCGAAGGCAAGCAGCCCGCGAGCCTCGCCGGCCTCGCGCCCATCCAAAGACAATCCGGCTCATGGAAAGGCCGCGCCTTCATCCGCGGCGGAAGAGCCTTTCTCCGCCAAGCCCTTTACATGCCCGCGCTCGTCGCGTGCAGGTTCAACAAAGACAGCAGGACGCTTTACCAAAAGCTTGTTGACGCCGAAAAGTCGCCATCACCGCCGTCATGCGCAAGCTTCTCGTCTTCGCAAACGCACTCTTGCGAAATGAGTGGCTCTGGACCGAAAATGCTCCTTGCCCTTAACGGATACTCTAGCGGCCGCAAAATCGCGCTGTCGCTGACCGGAATGGCGAGGCGCACCGACAACCTCTCTCGGCAGACCGCCAGCGGTCTGCCCGAATAGCGGACGGTCTGCTACGCGGTCCGTACGGTGCCCCTTAGGAGCGGCGACCAGGGGCAGGCGCTCGACGAACGTCCCCCGCTACACTACTCATTGCGACGCCCCAGCGCCCAAGACTCAAGCCGAGCATGAGCAGCGTTCCTAAACGGGAAGATCCTGCAGCAGCCGACGATGCCAGGTGTGCCGAGACGTCGAAACCTCGCCGCAACCGGGTAGGACCGCTCTCCTACCCCTTGCGCCGAAAGGACCCTGCGGCCGGCGCGAAACTTGACGTCGCTTACTTTTATTCCAGGATGGAAGGCCAGTTCAATTTTCTTTCGCACGTTTTGCGCTGCACGGAAGACGCGACCTTGACAATTAACGCCACAGAATGCGGCGAAGACCTTATTTAAGTGTATCGTGACACGTTGGTTAACTGTCGCGGGTCTGGAGACTCTTGGCCAGAGACAAATGAGCGCAGTTAATCTATCAATGACGCTCACTTAGTACAAAGTTAAAATTTTTGCTTGTAGTGACTGTCCAGCGTCCATTTCGCTTCTCGATCGATACCACCCTGCCAGCTGACGAAAGAGATGAGCCAACCATTACAAGACTGAATCCGTCTTCCGTTTTGAAGACTGCGCTAATACCGTCTGCATTTTTTAAAATATATTTATTCTGATAGAAAGCTTCATCAGCTGCAGATCGTTCGTCGGACTCCCTAGATATGGTGGTGGCTACGCCGTAGGCCACCACAGCAGCTGTGGATGCAAGCGCACACGCGAAGAACGATTGCTGAAATGAGATGCGACGGCTCAGGTCTATGCGAGACACCATGCTGGAGAAGAAAATCATACTCGATACCCATCAATTTTTGATCTATACGTTGTAATACACGACTAATAAAAAATAATTTACGGCAAATATTTTTTACGCCGCTCTAAACTCATACCTTATTTTTCCTAATTAGCTCCAATATATTTTGGATAATCTCAAACTAATACTGTATACTTTAATCATAGCGGCATGCTTCACGTGCTCATCTGAATATGACGGTTCAGGGGCTTGTCCGACACCCAATGGGGAATGTCGAAAATCTGGCGCTTGACAAGCGCCCGAACGCTCTCAATGTTGTTCGTATGGGGGATTTTGCGCCGCGCAGATCGCCTCGGCGTCGGCCATGTCGTTCTTTTGGCGCTTAGTGATTCACATAGGCGGGCGGGATCAGTCGCACCTCATGGCCGAGATCCCCGATCGCCCGCGCGCTATGATGAGCGCTGGCGCGAGCCTCGGTCGCCACAAGGCAGCGAGCTAGCCCGCAAAAAGCGAGAGAACCTATTCGCGCCGGAGCTTCTTGCAGAACACGACCATGCCAACAGCGCTCGCGCCATGCGCCTGGAAAACGCTCTTCGCCAGATCCAACCCGATTGTGCTAACTTCCATCATGGACACTTTCCTTCAAGCGGCTCTCAAACACCGCGACTTTAGTCCGCCCATGCCGTCGAAGGGGCTTCCACCCCATCACTGGAAGACGACGATCTGCGTCGCCGGCCTGCAGTTCGACGAGGTCACGGCGCCTTTCGTCCTCGATGGTCCGATCAACCGGAACGCTTTCGAAACCTATATGGAAAAAGTTCCCATCCCCGAAATCAAGCCGGGCGTCGTCGTCGTGACCGATAATCTGTCGAGCCACAAGCGTACCGCCGTCTCTGCAATGATCGCAGCGGCGGGGCAAGCCTGCTTTAGCTGCGCCTAATACCAACGGCCGTTGTTTTTGACTCGTGATGGATTGAACGAAGCCGCTATCGCGGCGGGAGAGGCGAGGTCGCGTAATTGTTGGCCTCCTGTCTGAGAGGATTGGGTGTTGCAGCCCCTTCCCAGACGGGAGATTTCCAGATGACCCAGGTGAGCCCTCTGCGCCGCCGCATGATAGAGGACATGACCGTCCGCAATCTCTCGTCGGCGACGCAAAGATCCTATATCAGCGCGGTTTCGAAGCTCAGCCGCTATTTTGGACAACCCCGACAAATTGGAGTTGGAGGACGTTCGAGCCTTCCAGGTGCATCTCGTCTCGTCCGGCATTTCATGGCCGGCGCTGAACCAGATCGTCTGTGCGTTGCGGTTCTTTTACGGCGTGACGCTTGGAGAAGCGGTTATTCCCGAGCGCATTCCGTATGCGCGGGAGCCCCGCAAGCTGCCCGTGATATTGAGCCCTGACGAAGTCGTGCAATTCCTTGAATCCGTTTCGAGCCTGAAGTGCCGGGCGGCGCTCACTTGCTGCTATGCGGCCGGATTGCGGGCCTCTGAAGTCGGCGGTCTCATGGTCGCCGACATCGACAGCGCGCGGGGCGTCATCCTGGTCCGGCACGGCAAGGGGGCGAAAGACCGCAACGTGATGCTGTCGCCGCAGCTGCTCGGCATCCTCCGCGTTTATTGGCGGCGGGCCCGGCCACGGCTCGATCTCTTTCCCGGCCGCGACGAGGGTCATCCGATTAATCCGACCGTCCTGCACGCCGCTTGCCGGTCGGCGGCGAAAGCAGCGGGTCTGACCAAACGCGTGACGATGCATACGCTGCGCCACAGCTTCGCGACCCATCTCCTGGAGAACGGAACCGATATCCGGATCATTCAGGTCCTGCTCGGCCACAACAATTTGTCGTCGACGGCGCGCTACACGCAGGTCGCGACCCATACGATCCGCGCGACGCAGAGCCCACTCGATCGTCTGTCGCTGGAAGTGACGCCGCCAGGTTGAGACGGCGCCGGGACGCGGGATCATGGTCCGCGCCGGCTTTCATCAAAACCGGGCCGTCATCGAAATCGCCGATATTTTGCGCCGCCACGGCCAGGATTACGCGCGTGCCCATGCCGCGCATCTCGGGCGGGTCGAGCGGCGCGTGATGAGCGCGATCACGGCATGCCGGACGGCGGCGCTTGGCGGCTATGTCGAAGCCTGCGACGACTGCGGCCGGACCCGGATCGCCTGCAACTCCTGCCGCAATCGTCACTGCCCGAAGTGTCAGGGCCGCGCGCGGGCGAAGTGGGTGGCGGACCGCCAAGCCGCGCTCTTGCCGGCTCCCTATTTCCACCTCGTCTTCACATTGCCTGCGCCGATCGCCGAGATCGCCTTCCAGAACAAAGCCATCGTCTATGCGATCCTGTTCAGGGCCGCCGCCGCCGCCATGATGGCGCTCGCCGCCAATCCGCGCAGCTTGGGCGCAAGTATCGGCGGCCTTGCGGTTTTGCATACGTGGGGTCAGGCCCTGACCCATCGCCCGCACGTCCATTGCGTCGCGCCGGGCGGCGGTCTTTCATCCGATGGATCGCGAAACGGCCGAACTTCTTTCTCGCCGTCAAACCGCTCTCCCGACTGTTCCGCCGTCTGCTTCTTGAACGCCTGCAGGCGACTTTCGAGGCCGGGATGCTGGGATTCTTCAATAGCCTGGCGCACCTTGGAGATCGCGACGCCTTCACGGCTCTCGTCCAAGCCATGCGCCGCATTGACTGGATAGTCTACGCCAAGAAGCCGTTCGGCGGCCCCGCCCAGGTTCTCGCCTATTTCGGCCGCTACACCCATCGCGGCGCCATCGCCAACAGCCGCCTCAAGGCTTGCGACAACGATCACGTCGCCTTCCGCTGGAAGGATTACCGTCAGAACGGCGCCGAGAAGATCATGCGCCTGAAGCCGGACGAGTTCATCCGTCGCTTTCTGCTTCATACTTTGCCCGACGGCTTCCATCGCATCCGCTACTTCGGATTCATGGCCAATGGCTGCCGCGCCGCAAAAATCGCGGCGTGCCGCGCACTGCTCGTCGATGAAGACGCGAAGCCCGAGAACGCATCCTCGCCGCCGGACGCTTTGGACAAAGACGCCGTCGACGCCAGGCGCCTCTGCCCAGATTGCGGCGGAGCCATGCGGATCATCGAGCGCATTTTGCCCGCATCCCGGCGACGCCAAGCTCCCACACCGCCGTTTTGGTGCGACACGTCATGAGACGGGCATCGATGATTTGCGCAACAACTATGCTTTGCCCGAGACTTTTGGCGCGGTCGCCTTCGCCGGCGATGAAGCCGTACGCTCGCGAATCGACGAAGGCCGCCAAAACCGGCGCCGCCGACCTTTTTCGATCGAGTCGGCGCCAATCGTTGCGGCATAAAAACGGTCAGGCGCCGTTCGCCGCCACGCCAGGCGTCGACATCCGCCAGCGCGAAAAAACACAATCCTCATAATCCCCGCCGCGCCTTCGTTCAATCCGGCTTCAATGAGGTCCCAGATTACCGGAACCCATTGATTTCGGCTCGGGGACCTCACAGAAGCCTCCAGATTCCCTCGTCGGGCTTAAGATGATTCCATGGCGCGGGGAGGATTCGCGTCATGGCGTCAGCGGTGGAATTACGGACGGATTTTTCGGCTAAAGAGCTTCGCCGGCTTGCGGCGGCGAACGCGAACGAGAGCCGGCGTCTTTTGTCGCTCGCCGCGGTCCTCGACGGGATGAATCGAACCGAGGCGGCGCGGATCGGCGGCATGGACCGTTCGTCCCTGCGCGATTGGGTCCAACGCTTTAGCGAGCATGGGCCGAGCGGCCTGAAAAGCCACTGGTCGAAGGGCAAATCGTCGCGCCTTTCAGCAGAGTAGCGAGCGGAAGTGGCCGGGCTTGTCGAAACCGGCCCGGACCGCATCGCGCATGGCGTCGTGCGTTGGCGCCGCGTCGACTTGCAACGCGTCATCGCCGAGCGCTTCGGCGTCCTCTACCATGAGCGTACGGTCGGCAAGCTCCTCAAGGCGCCTGGCTTCTCCCATATCAGCGGCCGCCCGCTCCACCCGGGACAGGATGCGCGGACAATCGAGGCGTTCAAAAAAGCTTCGCGGCCGCGCTGAACGCCCATCTGGCCGGTGTCAGGAAGGGCGACGCAGGGCATCCGGAAAAGACCATCGCTGCGGTCATGGGAAAAGGACATGGCGGAAATGGGGACCGGAGACGGCCGCCCGATACCACCCCTCCTGCGCGCCGAGGTGCACCGTTTGCGACGCCGCCTCGTGATGACCCTGGAGATGATCCGCGAGGTGGAAGCCGAGCGCGAGCAGGCGCTCCAGACGCAAGACGATACGGCCCACCGAACGATTCAGGCACTGCACCGGATCCGTGGCGTCGGCGAGAATTTCGCCGCGGTTCTGACGCGCGAAGTATTCTATCGGGCGTTCGAAAACCGCCGGCAAATTGCCAGTTATCTCGGTCTTACCCCAACACCCTTCCAGAGGGGCGGAATGGATCGCGATCGGCGGATAAGCCGAGCCGGCAATGGGGAGGGAGCGCCAGGCGCTCATCCAGCTTGCCTGGCTCTGGCTGCGCTACCAGCCAGACAGCCGCCTAGCGGTTTGGTTTCACGAGCGTGTCTGAAATCTGCAAGGGCGCACCCGCCGCATCGCCATCGTCGCCATGGCCCGCAAGCTGGCCTCAACTAATGAAAAGACCGGCTGATACCTATAGGCAGACATAAGGGGAACACGGCAGCTTGTGTTTCGTCACAAAAGCAAAGGGTTGCTGCAAGCTATTGATCGCGATTTGGCGCCACGCTGCCACCGGCCTCGTGCCGGAGGGCGCACAAGTCTCAGCCTGATAGGCCGTTGGCAGGCAGCTGGCGGCTGTTCGAGGAGATGTGATCGTCTTCGTCATTGGCGGCTATGCTTCCCGCGTTTCAGGTGGGTCACATTCGACCGGGATCGACGCCTCGTGCATGAGGCATTCTGGTTGCCGGGTCACAGCAGACCCGGACCGTATGTAAGGTGATACAGCGCTCGCTGTTCAGCAAGCGACCCCGACCTCCAAGCCACTGCGACAAAGATCTCTACGGATCCATCAATCGGTCGGTAACATGAATTGACAAAGGAAGCCTCATGTAAAGACGAGGCCTGGGTCGGGCGGAAGAACAAAATTACCCGGCGATGGGCACGGCGTGGAACACGGCCCTCTGCGCCGCATGATCAAAGGATGGCGTCGGCCTACATTTTCGGAGCCATCTGCCCGGCCGAAGGAAAAGGCGCAGCGCTTGTCCTGCCGTCATGCAACAGCGAGGCCCTGGCTCTCCATCTCGAGGAGATTTCGCTTGCTAAAGAGCTTGGCGGGCACGCCATCCTCGTCCTCGATTAAGCAAGGTGGCATGTCTCAAAGAAGCTGCCGGTTCCCGCCAACATCACCCTCTTGCCGTTGCCGCCGAAATCGTCTGAGCTCAACCCAGCCAAAAATGTCTGGCAGCACATGCGCGGTAACTGGCTCTCAAATCGGGTTTTCAAATCCTACGACGACATTCTCGATCACTGTTGCTTCGCCTGGAACAGGCTCGTCGACATGCCCTGGAAAATCATCTCCATCGGTACAAGAGACTGGGCATACAGGTCATAATCAATGAGACTTGGTATCACAGCCCGGATTTCAACCCGATCGAGAAAGCATTTTCGAACTCAAAGCGCATCTGCAAAAGAGCCTCCGAACGAACCGTCAGGGGCCTCTGGGACGCCATCCGCCGCCTCATCGACCTCTTCACTCCGCAAGAACGCGCAAACGTCTTCGCCGCTGCAGGATACGATGCAACCTGAGCGAAAAACGTTTCGGCCATCATTCTCCGTCAGCTAAGCGATCCTGCCTGCGATGAAAACAGCAGACCTCGGCCTGGAGCTTTGCGCCATTCAAGCAATTATATAGGAGATAAAGCCCGCAGGACTTGGCCATCTGCGCTAACTCTGCTGTCATGTCTGCAATATATAAAGCAGTTTCATCTTCTACTAAGATATTATCACCTTTATACCCCTTACGTACGTCAGATGAGTGCTGTTTCGTGTGGCGCTGTGGCATTACTGTCCCCATAAGAAGTGGTATAGCATTGTAAATAGCACTGCATGTTTGTGTCGTGGTACCGTCTAAATTTGACATGCTCCTTCTAAATTGCATGTAACAACGCTACCTACCGGTCGGTAGGCTGTCAAGGGGTATTAAGCCAAAAAAGATGTGGAATTTTTATTGGCGGCCGGGGCCAGAGCGTTTGTGCTTCTTAAATGAAACGGATTTCAGAAATCGATAGCAGTTTGGCAGCGCGCGGCTCTGCGTTGAAGCCCGCCTTATGAGCGGCGGGAAGTCCATCGACGGCTGACCGATAGATTGTCCGTCGATCAGCGGCTCCCATTGGATAGCATGACGCCGCGCCGGCAGGACAGCAGCCAGAGCGGGCTTTCCTGGATGCGCCAGATGCCGGAAGCGGCGACGCCCATGGCGCTGCTCGGATTGATCGAGCGCCTCGAAGCCGTCCGGTTGTCCTGTCTTGAAGCGGCGCGCGGACACCGGGTTCATCAGGTGCGGCTCGCTCAGCTTGTCCGTGAAGCCAGCCGCACCACGGTACAGAATGTGGCGGGCTTTGAGCGTCAACGCAGGCAGGCCACCCTGGTTGCCGTCAGTTTCGATCTCGCCGCCGATCTAACCGACAAGGCCATCGAGCTTTTCGACCGGCTGATTGGGGCCATGCTCCGCAAAGCCGAAGCACGGCGCCGGGACTTCCAGGGCCATCAACGAGAAGGTGCGCCTCTACGCGAGCGTCAGAGCTGGCTCCGCTTGTCTGAACAGAGTCCTGCGAATGATAAGTGGAGCGTCTGCCGGTTAAGTCTGGAATGCGGTCTGCTAGAATTATAGAAGCGCAGATAGCTGCCGATCGAGGCGCGGCCTCCGCCACCGTCCTATAAGCTTTAAGGTAGACCTCCTCGTATTTGACGGATCGCCAAAGCCTTTCGACGAAGACATAGTCGCGCCAGGAGCCCTTGCCATCCATGCTGATGGCGACGCCGGCTTTGAGGAGAACATCCGTGAAGGCCGCGCTGATGAATTGCGAACCTTGATCCGTGTTGAAAATCTCCGGCCGCCCACGTTTCGCTAAAGCCCCGTCTCTATCGTGATCGACACTCGATGAGAAAGCACGCGCCTGCTGAATCAGTCGACGACGGCGGCGAGATAGACGAAGCCGCGCGCCACTGGGATGTAGGTTATGTCCATGCCCTCCGCTGGCTTCTCCAACAGGCTACGCCTGCCGGAGCCTCAAGCCAGCTCCGCCCAGACGTGATCGGGCCGGACGACCTTCGTCTTGCGCAGCAGATACGGGTAGATCTTGTGCCCCGCCACCGGCTTGCTCGTGTTCGGCTTGCGATAAATCGCTTCGATTCCCATGCGCTTCATCAGCGTAGCGATATGCCGGCGGCCGACTTCAACGCCGTCTGCATTCAAAAGATCCCGCAATATCCGGCTGCCCGCGAACGGAAAGTCGAGATGCAATTCGTCCATTCGGCGCATGATGGCGAGATCGGCGGCGGACGCCGGCCGAGGCGGATAATAGACGCTGCCTCGGCTGATGTTCAGCGCCTTCGCCTGCTTGGCGATCGGCAGTGCATGGGAACCGTCGATCATCGCTTTGCGCTCAGCAGGCCGGCCTTGCTGAGCGCGCCTTTCAAAAAAGCATGATCCAGCGTCAGCTCACCGATCTTGGCGTGAAGGGATTTCAAATCGACGGCTGGCGTCACAGGTTCGGAACGAGCCTCAGCCCCAAATACCCCGGCGGTCTCTTCGAGCAGCTGCGCCTTCCATTGGGTGATCTGGTTGGGGGGACATCAAATTGCTGCGTCAGTTGGGCCAACGTCTTTTCGCCCTTGATTGCAGCCAAGGCCACTTTCGCCTTGAAGGCCGGTGCGTGGTTCCGGCGGGGTCGTTTGCTCATCGTCTCTCTTGATAGCGGCCATTTTGCCCGCTATCAGGCAGAAACTCCACTCATCCCACTGTCAAAATTTGCCGAGCAGCCTCTCTATTCCCGGCCATCAGAAATCTTCGCCTTCGTCGACGGATCGAAATTCGCGACGCTGACACCGGATGGTTCTGTCATATAATTGAAGCAATCGCGCAGATAGTCGCCGCATGGGCTCAACGGAGCCGGTAACGCGCATCATGATCAGTGCGCCCTGTAGGTCGGACACGAAATCGCAGGCCAACGACCGTGCCTCGTCAGTTATGTGTGAAGCCACAAAAATGGCGCGGTAGGCGTTTCGCCAAGAGTCGAAATAATTCTGGATAGGAATCGTAAATGGCGCAACAATATGTAACCTTTCGACTACTAACGTAAGAAATAAATAGCTACGCCTTTCAGATGAAAATAAACATTCTGCAGATGCATTCATATATATTAATCTATCCCTTGTATCAATTTCGTTATTATATGCATAGTGTAACACTGATTCCTCAATATATGACATTGCCATAGTCATCGCGGCCATGGCTAGCGTTTCTCTATTTGGATAGAGATTATACAATGTGGAAATATCAATAAAGCAATTCATTGCAACCTCATCCATTGAGGTCTTAAGGTAGCCCCTCTCAGCAAACAGCAATGTTGAGGCCGCTACGATATGCTCGGATTTGTCATTTATTGTTATCATAGTAGAAACTTCTGCCTGTGCACAATATTTTACTAGACATCCGCTAAGCTATTTGTATATATAAATATATCACACTGAAAAGCCTATGTATTCTGAATTACTATCTGACAATCTTTCAATTCCGAGGCATTATACGTATACAGAACCCGCGGGAATCACGATTGTCTGCTCGGTAATCAGGATTAAACTGCTCAGATTATCCATGCCAAGCGTTCCGATATAATTACGATTGTCAATATTCAACAAAGTGCCGACCACATTTCACAACAATTATTGCATAGCTATTGCGCAATTGTAGGCTGGCGATGGCCGCCGCCAGCTAAATACCAGAATAGTTGTAAAAATAGCACACATTGAGAGTCTGTCCCTTCTAATACGGTTTTCGGGTGATTAGTTCGGAACGATCCGCTTTGGCCACCAATGGAAGCCGGTTCGGGTCTGGATTTGCTCGGGGTTCTCGGCGAGGGTGATGCATTGGTTGGCGATTTTCTCTTCGAGGTCCTCGATGGTCGCAATGTGCTTGTTGAAGATCGGCTCGTCGACGAGCACCCAAAGGGTTTCGGCCGGTTGCAGCTCTGGACTGTAGGGCGGTAGATAAACAAGGCGAAGGCCATCTGGGATCTTTAGGCCCGCCGCGCCAAGCCATCCCGCATTGTCGAGCACGAGCAGGATGATGCGTCCAAGACCTGCTTCGGCTTCGCGCGCAAAGGTTTCGAGCAAAGCCTCGAAAAGCGGCTTCGACACGCCGTTGGAAAGATACCAGAAAGTTTCGCCCGTGGCCGGCGATGCGAAGCCCGTGACGTAGAGCCAATCGAACCGATGATGGCCATGCGCGATGGGACATTCGCCGACGGGCGCCACACGCGGCGCGTGATCGGCTTCAGGCCGATGCGATGCTCGTCTGTGGCGAAGACCCGACTGACTTGCCGGGATGTTTCGCCGCTTCCTCGGCGAGGGCGTCCGGGAGCTTTTTTTGAACGCGGCCGCTTCTTCGGGCGTGGCCGATTTGGGGTTCTTCGGACGCGGCGTTTGGATCGAAAAGCCGATCGCCTTCAATGCTTCCCAGCCCCGCTGCGGCGCGACCGACGCCAGACCAAGTTCCCCGGCCATCCAGTTCGCAACCTTACGGCTCGACCACAGCCCGCCATCGGGCGGCGGCTCGCGAAGGCGATCGCGCAATTTGTCGAGCAGCTCAGGCTTCAGGATCGTCGCCGATGCGCCGTTGCGGCGACAAATCACCCAGCGCATCGGGTCCTTCGGCGTTGCAACGCGCGAGCAATTGTTCGATCCACCGCTCGCCGAATGCCGTCGTCGCCGACACTTGCGAAATGGTGTGGCCACGCGCCAAAAGCCAGATCGCCTGGAAATGCCGCGCTGCCGCGACGTCTGTACACGACACATGCCGCTCTTGCAGATCGTCCAAACTCAAATGCTCGTTGACCGTCGCCATGTGTCCGCATCCCCCGACTCATGGCGCGCAAGCCTAAATGTTTTGCAAGGCCGCGTGAATCCCCCCTCTAACGGCGAGTCAATCAGACGGAAACCGTATAACATTCCAGTTACGCCTTTCGCCGAAATCATCGCTATGGATCAATCGTTTGCGATCTCGAGCGGCGGCGGATCATAGCGCTCTTGCCGGACCGTGAAATCGCAACTGTCGAGGCCTGGTTCGCCGAGCATCCAGAGATCAAGATCCTGTCGCGGGATCGCGGTGGCGATTGCGGAAAGGCGACTGCGAAGGCCTCGCCCAACGCGACGCACGTCGCCGATCGTTGGCATCTCATGGAGAATGCGAGTGCCGCCTTCCTCGACGCGGTGCGCAAATTGATGCGCGCGATCCGGAGCGCATTGGGGGCAACGACGATTGATCCGGTCTTGCTTACCTGCGCCGAGAAGCTCCAATATGAATGCTATTCCAGCGACTTCTGTCGCACGCGGAATACGTCGTTGCGCTGGACGAGTTTTCGGCTATGGCCAGTCCGGCGAAGTGGCGGGGGCATCGGTCAAGGGATCCTCCGCCAAAATTTGGAGCGGTATCGCCGATCTACGCGAGTCAGATCGAGGTATCCCTACGACGAAAGCTCCGCATGCAGTATCCAACCCCCGAATGAAAAACGGCTCAACCGTCGAAATCACGCCGGTGCCCTGACCTTTGCCCCCATGCACGCATTTATCCTGGCAGCATCTTGCGCCGAGGCTGGTCATGGGCGCCAAAATCACGTCCAAACGGTCATAAGAATTTTGCATGATTGACAGGCTGCCGTTCGAAATGTCGTGCGAGCACCGAGAATGACGCAGACCCGACGAAGGTCCAGGTCGCCCGCGTGAAACGGATGATCCTCGGATAATCGAACTTTCCGTTTCGCGGTTTCGAGCGTGATAACGAGGTGAAGGCGGATGTTTGTTTGGAGTGTCCATCTAATTTAACGGCTGATCCGCAGTGTACCACTCGGTACACTGCGTAGCTCTCGAAGTCAGGGAGCGAGAATCGGCCACAAGCTATTGTGTATTGCCTGATATAGGCCCGTGGCCAAAATCGCCGATCTACCCGGAAGCTTGCAGCCCGCAAGGTTGGAGCAGGGTTTGAACACTAATCTCTCCCTCGGTCAGTCGCGATATTATGGGGAGTAAAACAAGGGTGTATAACAGCAGCATCATTGCGAAGATATGTTACGGAGGCCCCGTTTCATTTTCGGGCGTCGTAAAGCGCCTCTACGAAAGCCGGGCTTGTCCACCGCGGCCTCCCTTGCGACAGATCGCTGTTGCCTTCTGCGGCGCTTTCATCGCCATCTCCATTGCCGCATCGGCAACCGAGGTTACGCATTTTCCTCTGATATTGGGCTCGTTCGGAGCTACTTGTCTCATTCTTTTCGGATTTCCGGATACTGCATTTGCGCAACCGCGCAACGTGATCGGCGGTCATTTTTTGGCATCGCTGTGCGGACTGTTCTTCCTCGCGCTGTTTGGCGCGAATTGGTGGAGCATGGGCCTCGCGGTCGCGACTTCGATCGCGCTTATGCAAGTGACGCAAACGGCTCATCCGCCCGCGGGTTCGAATCCAGTGATCGTCATGCTGAGTGCGCCGGCTTGGTCATTTCTATTCATCCCCACACTCGCAGGAGCGTGCGTGTTGGTCGCCGTTGCGTTCCTCTATAACAACATGCTCGTGGGTCGCAGCTATCCGAAATATTGGCTGTGAATATAACAAGTATCTCGTCGAGTCTAAGGAGACGTTGAATGTTAATGGTAGCTTCGAAAAGCATCACCTATCAAAAGATCGACCACGCTAAGATTCACGAATTGGAGGATCGGCACGCGTGGATTGTTGAGCCAATATTCCGGGCGAGCGCGTCAGTCAGCAAGATGCCGTTCTACCGCTATATTTCGCAATTGCGATCTCCGCTGGAGTTCAAGCCCGTCGCGACCCAACTCTATTTTCACTCCGCAACTTTTCCAAAGGTTATGGGTCTCATGCTCGGCCTGACCCCTTTTTCTCAAAACTACATGATGCCGTTCTATGCCAAACATGCCTTTGGAGAAGCGGATCATCATCAAATGCTTCTGGAATGGATGCTACGACACGGGTTGCTTTCCAATCCAGAAGAAATTGATTCAACTATTGTCGCTGTCGAAACTAACGCATGCATCAATCTTGCTTATCGTCTCGCGGCTGAACAGGATCGCGACAAATGGTTGGTGACGATTAACAGCGGAATCGAACGATGCTCGAACGATTTCTTTAAGGCAGTCGCCCCAAAGATGCACGAAATTGGCGCAGGCGATGCGTATTTCGACGTTCACGTCGAGGCGGACGAGCATCACAGCATCATGGGGCTAGACTTCATCGAAGCTCAGGATGCATCTTCGGCGCGTGCGCAGCAACTTCTGGCCAAGGCCCTTGAGGGCATAGCTCTATGGGCTGACATGCTCCATTCTTGGATCGGTATGGACTATCATCCGCGCTTCAACCTTGATGGATCCTTAGTTGACCTTCGATGTCATTAATTTGAACGCGCTCCGGAATCGACTAAGCCGACGCGCGCTCTAACGCGGTCCGCACCGTTTAGCCTGAGTCTCCGGGCTCAGGCTATGGCCTGGGCATGAGCGCGAGTTCATTGATTTGCGAGCGCTGTACGCCCGCGGTTGTGTCGCGTCTGCGGCGACCGAAAAATGGGCTAGTGATGCGGCTTTTGCTAGTGATCAGTCCAATAAACAGTTCCCATACGCCGACAGTCCGCAAGGTTACTAATTTTGCGGGAGACTTCTCTGAACGCGTGGGAACCAAGCGTTTGGCTCAAGCCGCTAGTGTATCATAAATATATAACAAACCTCACGCAGCATACGCACATGCTTTGCAGGATACAAATACATGGCGTCTACAATAAAAACATCTCGAAATTGCTATTTTGTTGTATGTGTTTTTACTTTGTCGTTTGTCAACGTCGCTTGGCCGCAAACGGCAACAGACGAGACGTTCGGCGCCAAGTTACGGCGTCTTGCGGCAGCTGCTGAAATTTCCAATCCGCTCACAGAGCATCCCTTGCGTCCCGCATCTGCGTGGGCCCCGACTAGGGCCTACGTTCAGGGCGAAGTCGTGCAAAACGGACAAAATATTTACTTGTGCTATACTTCTGGCACAAGCGCCGCTTCTGGTGGGCCAGCAGGTACTGGATACTCTGGCATTGTCGATGGAACGGTCGTCTGGTTCTACAACGGACCTTCTGTGGTCAACATACCGGATCCTTCCGCGCCGACAATATCCGCTACGGCAAATTTCGCGACTCTAACGTCGTTGGGCCTTACTAAATCATACAACCCTGTAGACAGCCCCTCGAGCTTCTCATTTGGCGGAGGCGTACCCACTCGGCAGCAAAATGCGAAGCTGGTCTCATTTCCCGCAGTTCATGCGTCCGCTAACGATACGGGGGGCAATATTGGCTTCAATAATGGCACAAATAACTATTATTGGTCAGCAACATTTGTAACTGACGCGCCGATCGTGGCGATCAGCGTCTCGTTTGGAGGGTCGCCTGCAAACATCATCATAGACGGAAGGAGGCTTTTCCCGGGAGGCTATAAGGGGCCATCGGCACAAACAGCGTTTATACTAGATTTCACTCGGGCCGGCGGGCGGAAGTCCCGAACTATCACGCTTGAGGATTACGGCAATATAAGATTTGCTGGCGTCACAGTCGATGTTGGCAGCATTGTATCCGCTCCCTTTGCTTCAGACAGGGTCCGCGTAGCATTTCTAGGGTCCTCAATTGAGGCGGGGGGCAATGGCTTTCCCATGCTCGGCATGCCTCATTGGCCGGAAGGAGCTTCCAAGCTTTTAGGTTGGACCGATCCATGGAATCTAGGATTGGGAGGAACGGGCTATATTGCCAATGCACAAGGTAAGAGCCTGAACTACATGACCCATATTGCGGACGCCATCAGCATCTCGCCAGATATTGTGGTTGTTGGCGGACCAATCAATGATGTCAACTATCCATCCTCGCAGCTCGTCACTGCGGCTGTGTCTCTTTTGCATAGGCTTCGCGCCGCACTTCCGAAGGTTCCTTTGTTAGTAATGGGTGCGTTTTCCGCTGATAGGTGGCCGAGCACCGCTAACCTGAACAGTGAACTTGCGGTTAAAAATGCCGTGCAGCAACTCAATGATCCGAATATTTTCTTCATTCCGTTGATCTCAGGGCAGGATGGCTCGGTGATAAGCGGAACCAGCAGAGTCACATCTCCCAACGGCACGGGAAACTCTGATTTCTACCTTTCGTCAGACGGACATCCAACTCAGCTTGGGATCAATCATTTGTCCGTCCAATACGCTACGAAAATAAGATCCGTTTTCGTTAATCTACTGAAATAGCGTCTAATATCAGCGGCCTCAAATTCTGACTCAGGAGGAAATCAACGAAGCTGCTAACGCGGCAGAAGCGGCGATATTTCTGGGCTGAAGCCTCCTGTCTGAGAGCTCCTGTCTGAGAGGATGTGATCGCCACATCAACCCCTCTCAGGACAGGAGAGCTCCCGATGGCCGAGATAAGCCCTCTGCGCCATCGCATGACCGAGGACACGATGTCCGCAATCTCTCGCGGTGACGCAACAATCATACATCCGTTCGGTCTCGTGGTTCAGCCGTCATTTCGGTCGTTCGGTCGGCTCCGGGTCGAGCACGTTCGCGCTTTCCGGGTTCAACTCGTTTCGGCCAAGAGTTCCGGGCCACCCTAAAACCAGATTGTCTGCGCCTTGCGCTTTTTTCTATAGGGTACGCTCCGGCAGGACAGGATCCCCAAGCGCATTTCTTACGCCTGTGAGGCGCGCGCGCTTCCGGTCATGCTCAGCGCCGACGAAGTTGTGCGGTTTCTCGAAGTCGTTTCGAGCCCGAAGAGCTGGGCGGCGCTGATGATAGCCTATGCCGTCGGCTTGCGGATCTCGGAAGTGATTGGCATCAAGGTCGACAGCATTGACAGCCAGCGCATAGTCAAAGCTCGCGCCGTGGCTCCATCGGTCATCTTGAAAGAACTTGCCGCGTTTCCGAGGCGGAGCCGGTTCCACGTCGCGCTTTCCGAACTTGCCGTCTCGAGCGCACAGTGTTCATGCTCGATTGGCCGGAGAGTGCGAAACTTCGCCGGGGCTGTCATGCCGGCCTGAACAAAGGCGAATCACACCGTGCTCGCGCAGGCCGTTTTTCTTCAAAAGCAGGGCCGGATCATCGGTCGCACATTCAAAAAGCCAGAGCGACCGAACCTCCGGCCTCAATCTGGTAACCGCAGCGATCGTCTACTGGAACACGGTCTATCCCGTTCCGGCTCCGACAGACTCTTACGCTCTGAAATCGACAATCATCTGAACGTCTCAATTCTTAGATTATAGCCGCCTTCAACCAAAAACGGCGGAGCACCAGCGCTTACAGCGTATCCCATGGGCGCTTTATCGCTTTAGGCCTGACTGCGATCCCGCCTCCGAATATTTGCAGGTTGTTAGGCTTGTCGTCCTTCAAGCCTTTTTCTCAAGCGGTTTAAGGCACGCTGGAAGGATTGTGGATCATCTAGCGCGCGAGCCAATACCAATGCGCCCTGTATGCTTCCCACGGTTTCTTCGGAGAGCTCCCTGGCGGTTACTGCGTCGTGGCCGCTACGCATCAGCGCATCCGTCAGATCGTTTGTCCAAGCTACGAAGTAGGTGCGGACCTGAATACGAAACCGATCGCGCGCATCGCCGAGCGCAAATACGCCCACCAAGCATACTCGCTGACCAGACCTAAAATACGCCTCTACCGCTTGAAGCATTTGCTCGATCGCACCCCCCGCATCGGGGTCTTGGCGCAGCGGTGCGAAAACATTGCGATGAAACCAGCCATCGATCTCATCCAGCACAGCCGCGGCCATTTCCTGCTTGCCGCCAGGGAAAAAATGGTAGAGACTGCCCTTGCCGAGTCCTGTCCTCTCGCTGATCAGCGAAAGGCTAGCGCCATCGAATCCATGCTCTCGAAAGACTTCCGCAATCGTAGGCAGCACATCGGCGCGAACGGTAGCTTTTCTCGACAACATCGCCTCATAAGCCGAGTTCGGTCAATCTGGGATAGTTAGCAGTACGCTGCCTTATCGGCCACCTGAAATTGGAAACGCCCGTAGGGAGGTAGAAACTCACCTTTCGGCGACGCATCATACCAAGTCCCCGAGGGTCTGACTCAAAACGAAGGCTCCGGGATCAAGGTTTTACGAGCCTTCGTGTGAGCGTTCAGATTTGGGCGATGAAGATCCAAGCGCCGGCGCCTTTAACTGTTGCCTCGACATCTTTTGCGAGCCGTCGGCGTCGCCCGAGCGAGGAGAAGGGGCGTTCGACGACCCAGCGTCGAGGCAGGGTCTCGAAGCCTTTAGCCGTATCGGGTCGCTTGATGATTTCGAGCGTCCATGCGCCGATCCGGCTCGTCGCGTGCGGGAGCGTTGGCGCAGCATCGCGTCGGCCAAGACGCGCGGCAGCCATGGACAGAGCAAACAGATCGATGCAAGCACTTCTGGCGCTCCGTCGCGATCTTGATCCCTAAGTTGGTCAGACGCGGCGGCTGGAACTCGGGCGTCGCTGGCACTCGTGTCCGGGCCCGCTGGGCCCTCCGGCATCATGAGGAACTGAAAATGGCGAACATAGCCGTCTTACACCCGAAGCATGGACTTCGCGGGTGGCCTCCAATCTTGTCAAGGCCGACCGTATGTTGGTCCCATGGAATTGCCTGCCTTCGCCAAGAGTTTGCCTTGTTTCGGGCGGAGTGCGTTCGGGCGGCGTTCAGGGACAGGCCGGACCGTGGTCGGTAGGTTGGAGTATAGATCGCTGATGTAGCTTTGAAAGTCAGGATTTGAGCGCATGCACGAGGAAATCGCGGCCGATAAAAAGGACGTGATTTGCGCCAATGTGAAGCAGGAGACGAAGGCGAATCGCAAAGTCTTCATCCGCAAATGGCGCCTGAAATGCCCAGCAGTCGCCTCCAGCCTGGAGGAAGCTAGCGACAACTTGTCACTTTCAGGCCCTTCCCAAAGAGCCAATGGAAATCAATTCGAACCTTGAATGTGATTGAACGATTGCACCGGAGTTCAAACGGCGGATCAAGGCGCAGAGCGTGCTACCCTCTGCCGACACCGCGGCGATATTGTTCTGGGCTCTGCTGGCTTCCGGTCAGATTACCATGCACAAGGTGGATGGCTGGCAAAGCCGAACCGAATGGCCGTCCGACCACATCATTGACCTTGCCGCATGATCGGGTTACTTCGTCACGCTGGGGATCGCGCTAAAAGCAATTCCAACCGAAATCGCGACGGCGCCAATGAGGAAGCGGTTTTTCGGCAGCCTCGCGGCTAGCTGCTTATGGATCTTGCGAGGTATCCTCGTACTTAGAATATTTGCTATCTAGAATGATGATATATTGTTATAGTTATATTACTATATTTGTTTCCGCATATTTATCACTTATATATTTTATATATATATATAGCATTCCTGGTATATAATATCATAGGTATTTAGTAGAATACTAATAATCATAAAATTTATCTAAAATCATACTTAGAACGGGCATCTAAAAAGAGACCTATTCTTATACATTTCAAGGCACCGTCCTCTTCGCATGCTGCAATATGCGACTCAATTTTTTAAGCGCGCAGGTCAAATTGCCGTAGGAAATGTATGACCGGGATATTCGGTGTGCGACAGCGGTGCATAGGTTTGATCCTGACCGTCAAAAAGTCACTAATTTAATTTTATCATAGCACAAAGTGCCTTGCACAAAGTGCCTTGAAGTCGAAAGAAGATTGTTTCCATGCCCTCCGAAACAAGCCGAAAAGACGAGATATTGGAAGTAGCTGAATTGTTGTTTAGATCAAAGGGATATCGTGCTATTTCTATGGATGATGTAGCGGAGATTTGCGGAATCCAAAAAGAAAGTCTTTTTCGACATTTTGTAGGAAAGCAGGAGCTTGCAATTGCCGTCATGGCTAAAGTACAAGCGTATTTTGATAGGTGTGTGTTTAACTATGCTTATGATAGTACGCTCTCTGGCAAAATGCGCTTGGTAAAAATAAGTGACGCGGTCATGCTATATTTTTCTGAAGATGCTGGTTGCCTGTTTGGGAACTTTGCAATCGAAAAGATAGACGCTACTCAGGTCTTCGTCGACGCGATCCAGTGCTACTTTAATTCCTGGGCCTCTGCGTATCGAGCGATCTTTTCCTGCGCTTACGCGTTAGACGTGGCTAGCTCGCTTGCCGATGATTTTGTAGCGGACCTGCAGGGCGCTCTCATCATGATGCGGGTCACGAACAAAAATGATCCTTTGATTCGATTGGAGGTACGATTGCTTGACGCTTTTGAAGCGGGTTCAAAATGAGGGTGTGGTCAGGGGACAGCTGCTGCTCAACTCGCGAGCCATTCCGGCCGATAGACTATAATTGTCAGCGATGACGGGTGATTAAATCTATCAATTGTTGTTCGCCCTGGATCACGCGCTTGCTTGCGCCCGGAGATCAAAATGAAAGTGTCTCATATAGGCAGTCAGCTTAGCGTGGCGCGAGAAACTTCTCCACTTCTGGCGACGCAAAATTCCCTATCTTGGTGATCCAAGGATTTCGGGACCTCGTAAATACGTGACTGTGATGCCAGGGCCGCGCCCAGCTCGCTCTTACCTTTTTGAGGTGGCCGCGCGCTTCCTTCTCCGTAAGCTTTGTCCATCTCGCGACATGCCCTGCGCCCTCAAGGCGACGCAAGCTCAGCAATAGACCTGTGGAAGGCCGTGGACAGGTCCACGCAAAGCACGACTGCTTTCATCGGCATCGACATTTCGCGGTGAGCGAAGCTATGCGGTACTGGAATTCCTTTAGGGAACTGGTCGAAGGTCCTGAAGCGAATGCTCGAACACACGGCGATGTTGTGGTGATTGCCGCGTCGTTAGCAATGACTGGCCTATTGCATTGCCGGGCCACATAGGCTGCCGGCAGCGGAAAAATTGGAGTGGGGAAGATTCCAGCTAATCCCAAACAGGTGTCTCTCACATCAGTGGCCGTGAAATGAGTGCGCGCATCCTTCTTGGTGTGTGGACCCCAAGAACTCTTCTGGACCGCTCGTTGGCAGATCCCCACGCCGTGTTTTTCTGCGCAGGCTCCCGACGGATCGCGCGCGGCGGCCGGTCCGTCCATCTCACCCAAAATATGCTCACTATTATCGGCGCGCTTCTCGCTAGGGCAGGAGGTTGCGTGACGTTTCAAGAGCTTGAGCACGCACTATGGGGTGACGACGTAAACGGAGGGCCAAACAACACGCGAGGCGCACTTTGGGTCCATATTTGTGTGGCCCGCAAACTGCTCGCGCCTCTTGGGTTCCGGGTCTATCGAGAACGACAATTCAGCTACGGCATCGTCATGGAGAAGCAGGCATGATTCATGCCGCCTAACTTCAGCCGGTTGACAAGTAGCAATCGACCTGCGGCAGATGACTGCCAACCTCACTGTTCGCCGTCGCATATCCTGCCGCACCTCGACGGTAATCATTCCTTCGAAGCGCAGTGTGCTCGACCAGCCCTTATCAACCATACGCGGGGACTCCTTGGCGAGTATGGGGTCATTTTACCGCAAGGGGCGTGGCGTTTCCGGGCGCAAACCCGCGACGCGATCGCGGAGGCCGAGTTGTCCGATCTTGCGCGGGCGCTCTTCAGCGACATGCTTGACAGCGTCGATCTTCGGCTCGAGAAACTCGATCGACAGCTCGCAGTAATCTGCCGGACGAACGAAGCTTGCCGCCGGCTTTCGAATCTTCTAGGCGTGGGGCCGGTGGTCGCCGCGGTCGATGACGGGGCTATTTCGGACCCGGGCGGGAACTCGCGGCAGGGATCGGCCCAGTGTCGCGACAAAAAAATGCGACTGGCGGGAAATCCCGGCTCGGCGGTATTGGCGGGCTTTCAGCATACATTTAATCAGGGTCTTCGTCAATCTCGGTGCAAACTTTAGCCCTGCAACGGGATTATCCGTGCGCGAAGGAGGTCAACGCCGGCACGGGGGTCAATTGTGGACGCCGACCGGGGCAATTTTCGAAGCCGATTGACAACTTTGCAACGGCTCCCAACATTTCGACGGGTGAATCCGACGCCGTTCGGGCAGCATTGCGCGCCCAGGGGTGGACGCCTGGCCGAAATGTCACGGTCTTCAGCGACGGTGATCCAGCGCTCAGAGGCGCCGCGATCGGCGCGACGCGACAGCAAGTTGCTCGCATTCTCGACTGGTTCCATGTTTCTATGCGGGTCCGCCACATCGAGCATGCCTTCGAAGGCATTTGCCAGTTGGAGTCTGAATTGAAGTTCAGCTGCCTGACATCAGCCTATTTCCACGTTCCGCGCCTGCGCCATCTTCTTTGGAGCGGCTATGTTCGTGAAACGCGCGATGCCCTCAAGCAGATCGGGTACTTTATCCATGGCGTCATCTCCGAACATTCGCGTGCGATCAACGCAAAAATGAAACGGTTTCTGCAGCTCATCGAGGAGTTTAGGACTTATCTGAGCCTCAATCAGCGTTCGATGATCGATTATTGTCGCCGCTACTGGAAGGGTCTACCGATCTCGAGCTCCCGAGCGGAGTCGACGGTCAATGTTCTGGTCAATGCGCGCATGAACAAGCTACGGCGGATGCGCTGGTCGCCACGTGGTGCGCAGCGCGTGCCTCAAGTGCGAGCCGCTGTGATCGATGGCCGCCTGCGGGCCGGCTCACTTGACCTCGCGGCATGACCCCCAGCTTTTTCCCACTCCCCCAGGCGCTTTACCTGGCCGGCAAAAGCAGTCGGCATATAGCTGCGCAAACTGGCATTGGATAGGCGACCGTGGTCAAATGGATTCGCTCGGGTTGTTTGCCGGATCGCCGTCCCGCAGCTCTCACGCCGAGTTCTCCAAGCTATCTCCAGGAGTTCCTGCTGCGCCAATGGGAAGCCGGAAGCCGGAAGCCGGAAGCCGGTGTCAGATCCAGGTTAATTATGAGACTCAGATCATTGCTGCGGTGCATGCAAGGATAATTTGAGACAAATCTCGTCTATTTGTCTCAAATTAAGTCTTAATTTGAGACGGATCGCATGGTGTTGATTTCCGCTTCGAACTGACCCGGGATTTTCATTGAGAAGTGACCCGGGTGGATGTTGTGTCCCGCGTTGCGGGCGAGGGTCAAGCGGCGGATTTTTCCTTTCGTGTTTTGGGAGCTGCGGCGCTTGCCTTGAACCGGTAGCTGTCGTTGCCTGTCTCAATGATATGGCAATGGTGGGTCAGCCGGTCCAGCAGTGCGGTGGTCATCTTAGCGTCGCCGAACACTCCGGCCCACTCGCTGAAGCTGAGATTGGTGGTGATGACGACGCTGGTGCGCTCGTAAAGTTTGCTGAGCAGGTGGAACAGGAGCGCGCCCCCTGATGGGCTGAACGGCAGATAG
>NZ_JQKO01000028.1 GCF_000746085.1 Methylocapsa aurea
AGCAGCCTCATCGCGAAGCTGACATCTCCAAGCTCGCTCTGAAGCAACTCGCGGTTCGCGGGGCCGCCATTGGGGTGTCTGCTTTCGAGGCCATGCCGAAGGATTTTTCCGATGATTTGCTGGCGCTCGCCAAGCTCCTCGAGCAAGATGGCTAAGCGCTCGACCTGGGCGAGTGTTAACGCGTTGAATGATGTCATTGTTGATCTCCACGAAAGGCGACGGTTGGTGTCCGTTGGTTGGTGGCAGTTGTAGTGTCGATGACGTCGGATGATGTCGGTTGCCAAATATTCTGACACTAGCCTAATTGATTTTACGCGAGTTTCTTTTTGGTTCGCCCGTTCTCGGGGCACGTTTTGCCAAAATACGTGACACTGCGGCTCAGATTTGCCAGAAGAAATGACACTCCGTGCCAAAGTTCGTGGACGTTGCGTGCTAACCGCTCGATGAGGACCGCATTTCGGGGTGCGGTCAGCTCGAATTTGGTCTTCAGTGGGCCGAGAGCGGAACGGCAAATTGCGGACGATCAGAAGCGGAGGCGGACGTTCAATGGTTTTGGTAGGAAGGGCTAGATCAGTATATTTGACAAGAGGCATCAAAACACCTCTCTTCCTTCAGACACGGACTGCAATAGGTGCAAACTCAGGCCTTTCGGCAGAATATGCTCTTCTGAGATTGACCCGGAGCTGCAGATCGGTTACCAAGCAACCCATGATCAACAACGTGCCGACCTTCGTTTCGACCGCAATGATGCCGCTCTCCATTTCGGAAGCGGAGCTATTCGGCATGTGATCTGATCAGATCAAACGACACGCCAGAGCCGCTTCCGTCCCGGGGCGGCTTTTTTCTTGTCCGGAAACCGCCTCGCTTTTTCCAGAGGAGTTTCCATATGCCCATCGAACAGACCTGTAGAGCCTCGGCCACAAACCATTACATCACGACGGCGATTCCTTACGTAAACGCCGCACCTCACATAGGCTTCGCGTTGGAGGTGGTGCAGGCAGACGCGCTGGCCCGTTTCTACCGCCTTCAGGGGTGCAGCGTCCGGCTTCAAGCAGGCACCGACGAGAATAGCGTCAAGAATGTGCAGGCGGCCGAGGCGGCGGGCATCCCGGTCACGGAGTTGGTGGAGCAAAACGCTGCGCGCTTCATCGCTCTGAGGACAAGTCTCGATCTTTCCTACGACGACTTCATCCGGACCAGCGCCGACGAGCGACATAGATGCGGCGTCGGGCGGCTTTGGAAGGCATGCTTTGATAAGGGTGATATCTATAAGCGTGTTTATAGCGGTCTCTACTGCAACGGCTGCGAGCAGTTCTATAAACCTGGAGACCTCGATGAAGGACGATGCCCCGAGCACGGCACGAAGCCTGAACTGATCGAGGAAGAGAACTGGTTTTTCCGGCTCTCGCGCTATGCAGGCACATTACGCGACCTCTATGCTCATGGCGAGATCGAGATCATCCCAGAAACGCGACGCAGGGAGGTGTTGTCCTGGATCGACGGCGGCCTTGAAGATTTCAGTATATCGCGCAGCGCCACTCGCGCGCGGGGCTGGGGCATACCCGTGCCCGGCGACCCCGATCAGGTGATCTACGTCTGGTTCGACGCGCTCGGGAACTACATCACGGCACTTGGCTATGGAAGCGATGACGACAATCTGTCGCGATGGTGGACGCAGGCCGCCTCACGCGAGCACGTCATCGGCAAGGGCATCACACGCTTCCATGCGGTCTACTGGCCCGCCATCCTGTTGTCCGCAGGTTTGCCTGTGCCGACACGCATTCTTGTCCACGGCTATGTCACTGCGGAGGGGCGCAAGATCGGCAAGTCCATTGGCAACGCCGTTGATCCCGTGCCGCTGGCGGAGGAATTGGGATCGGACGCGCTGCGGTATTTTCTGCTACGCCATATCCGCTCGACCGGCGATGGCGATTTCTCGCACGCGCGCTTCCGACAGGCTTATGAATCCGAGCTTGCCGGGCAACTCGGCAATCTCGTGCATCGTGTGCTCAGCATGATCGAGCGCTACTGCGATGGGACCACGCCGGCGCCTCCCCAGGGTTTCGTGGAAGCCGACAGGTTGCTACGCACGGCCAAACACCTTCCCGGAAACGTTGCGGTGCATCTGCGTGCCTTCACCTTTGACCGCGCGCTCGATGCGATTTGGACACTTGTGGCCGATGCCAACCGATATGTAACGGAAGAAGCCCCGTGGGATTTAGCCAAAGCTGCAACTTCGTGTGACCGCGAAGCGGCTTCGGCAAGCGCTGCCAAGTTGCATGGCACATTGTTCAGCCTGTCGGCTTCTCTATTCACGATCGCGAAGTGCATCGCCCCGCTGCTACCGGAAGCAAGCCGGAAGCTCTTCCAGAAGCTCGGCGAAACCGACCGACACTGCGATCATGCGGTGGCAGGGCGCAGGATCGAGGTCGGTATGCCTCTATTTCCGAAGGCATAACGACACGTCCCCTCTGCGGCAAATGCCCGCCGACGATATCTCGGTATTATGCCGAGAAAAGCCCTCCAAAATCGGCGGAAAACCAAGCCTCATAGGCCGATACTCTGCATAATCTGGCTCTCTGCATAATCCGTCATGCCGGCGAAAATGCGATAGTCGGGTCTCTTCTCTTTTTCGGCCTCTGACTGCGTGATCGACGCCCGCTTTCAGGCACTCAACCGAGTCATCGCAACCGCCACTATGGGCGCGAAGCCGCTGTTGCCACTAGTGCTCGGACTGTCTCTCTTGGGTCACAGTCCGAAAAGGCATGGGACGGCAAAATTTGTTAATTGGGAATTAACCCTAAATCCTTAGCAAGAGTCAGCTTGCGCATGCTCTGCATGCGCAAGTTCATGCGAAGCAAGGAGAGTTCTTATGGCAAAGGCAAAAACAAGTAAGCCCGCGGCGACTAGTAAGGCGAGCGTAACCGGGACGCCGCCTGTTCGTCCTGTCAAAGAAACCTTGACGAAGTCGGCGCTGATCAACCTTGTTGCGGCGCAGAACGATCTTCCGCGCAAAACGGCTGCAGCAGTCTACGCTACATTGGAAGCGGTGTTCCTTGGCTCGGTACATCCCCGCGGTGTTGGCGAGTTCACCTTGCCAGGTCTTTTGAAGGTGTCTCTGCGCAAAGTGCCGGCTCGACGGGCTGGAACTCTGGTTCGCAATCCCGCTACCGGCGAGATGATCAAGGGCGCGGCGAAACCGGCTAGCGTCCGTGTAAGTATTCGCGCCTTGTCCAAGCTCAAAACAGCAGCTGTCACCCGGTAAATGCCGCTTTTAGCGCTCGCGGCCGAAGCTGAAATAGAATGGCGAGCGGCCGCGTGAGCGCGCATGAAAGACTCTTCCGTGAAAGAGACTACGCCCCAAATCCGGTGGCGAGTGATGAGACTGTCTAGAACTTGGGGGTATGAACTATAAAGTATTGCTTGCCATCAGCTATTTGGCGGCGGGGGACTATGGATGCGTTGGGTTTTGCGGTTGGTTGAAGCGAAGGGCGAGGGGCAATCGCAAAGCACGGATGTCATGGAGATCGTCAGGCCCGATGATCTGGGGAATATCGCCGACCTGGGTTTGACGTTGGCGGAAGCGAAGGTGCTGCAGGCGCGCGTTCAGCAGGAAGTCGTCGCCGCTCAAGCCAGAGGCCATGCCGCGCAACGGCCGAATTGTCGGTCTGCGCCCAAAGCCGTCATTCGCCAGCGGACAGACGAACAACAGATTTCGACCCATGTCGGTCGCTTAGCTAAAGCGGTTCGTCTCCCAAAAGCGGACATAAAAGACGGCCATATTGGCTTAGGCAGTCATGGCTGGAAAGGCCAACGCCATAGAACTTCCATCTGCCGGATCTGGCGACATCTGCTGGCGTTACCCCGACACCTTCGAGTGTGCTAGTTTGAGCCGGTGAAAATCGCCGAATCGAATCGCCGTGAGACGCGTTCAACCCGTAGGCCCCTCATACATGCCACCGACTCCCAAGCCGATGTCTCGCACTCTTGCCGTCGAAATCGCCACGAAGACCATAGCCGTCGTTAACCCGGCTAACCGCGGGCTGCGAATAGCGGATCTGCTTGAAAAACATGGGTTCCGCCGCGTCCGTGAACCCGAATTGGATATTCTCAGCGATCAGGCGCGCCTCGTGAGTTGGTTGCGCGAGACCTTCAGAGTCGACTGAATGGATTCTACGAGAAAGGTAGCTGAAGAACCGCAGAGGTTTATCAGATGGCTGCGGCCTGATTATCAGACAGAAAGTAGCTGGACCTCTCGCTCCTCTCGCCAATGTCCTCTTTGCGCCCTTCAATGATCGGACAGCGCTCATGACAGACGCCTCGATTTCGGCCGCTCCCGCTCCAATGGAGGGACACGGCGCCTATAATCGCAGTTCGCGCGTCCAGTCGGCTGGGCTTTCTCCTGCAATTCTGCTGCTCGAGGAAGCGGCTCGCGTGGTCCCGCTACCCGACGCATCGCAACCGATATTGATTGCCGATTATGGTTCATCCCAAGGGCGCAACTCGCTAGCGCCGATGACGGTTGCGATCCGCAGATTTCGGGACAGAGTCGGACCTGCGCAGGCGATCTCGGTCGTGCATACGGACATGCCCGATAATGATTTCGGCGCGCTTTTTCAGACCTTGGTCAACGATCCGAAGAGCTATCTTCGCGGCGATCCGGCGGTATTTCCATCTGCAGTGGGGCGCTCGTTTTATCAGCAGATCCTGCCGTCGGGCAGCGTTACGCTGGGCTGGAGCTCATGGGCCGTACAATGGCTGAGCCGCACGCCGGCGCAGATCCCGGACCAGCTGCAGGTCGCCTACAGCGGCGACGCGGCAGCGCGTGAGGCCTTCACGAAACAGGCTGTTGAAGACTGGCGAACCTTCCTCATCAGCCGCGGGCGCGAACTGCGTGATGGCGGACGACTCGTCGTTCTGACCATGGCGCTGCGCGATGACGGCGACTTCGGCTACCGCGGCGTTCTTAGCGCGATGTATGCAGCGCTGCTGAGCCTCATCGATGATGGCCTGATTAGTGCGCAAGAGGCTCGGCGGATGGCGATCCCGACGGTGGGGCGCAGCCGCGCCGATCTGGCGGCGCCGTTCCTCGAGAACGGGCGCTGTGGCGAGCTTTCGATCGAGCATTTGGATGTATTCGAGGGCGACGATTTGATCTGGCGCCAGTTCGCGCAAGACCACGACGCCGGCAAATTCGGCGCCCAATGGGCGGCGTTCTCCCGGGCGTCGGTATTCCCGACCCTTGTGCTTGGTCTTAACGGCGGCGCCGGCGATGCGCGCGCGGGCGCCTTTGTCGAGAACCTCGAGGCCCGCATGGCGACGCGCTTGGCGGCGGCGCCAGAGCCGATGCTCATTCCGCTCGCGCGGATCGTGCTTTTGAAGGAAGAGACCTGTTGAGCTTGCTTCCGACTACTGTGAACCTCGTCCGAAAAGCGGGCGGGAGGCTGCTCTAGATCTTTGTTTTAGAGCATTTTCTTAACGCGAACCGGCCTCCACTTCGCTCGAAAATGCTTTAGCCTTCCGGATCGACGTCGTTAAGACGTGCGGCTCGCTCAACGTGGCGCACACCCCGCCTTGTGCGCCTTGTTCTCAATTGGAATTCCGGGCGCGTCGTGCCACAAGTGATCTCTACTTCGTTTGCTTTTTCGGGGGGTGACAGGATGAAGGGAAAGATCGGTCTTGAGGAGCATTTCTCGCATCCCGACACAGTTGGCGACTCGGAAGAATATTTCGTGGCGGAAAAATGGGATGAGATGAAGAAACGCCTCGTCGATGTCGGAGAGATTCGCCTGAGGCTCATGGATCAGCATGGCATGGAGATGATGATCATCTCATTGAATTCGCCGGCTATCCAGGCCATCGGCAACGTCTCCAAAGCGACGGAGATAGCGCGACGGGCAAACGATTTCCTTGCCGAACACATCGCCAAAAGAGCCGATCGATTTCGTGGATTCGCGGCTTTGCCGCTGCAAGACCCCGATGCCGCCGCCCTCGAAGCCCACCGATGCGTCGCTGATCTTGGCTTCGTCGGCGCCCTCGTCAACGGCTTCTCTCAGGTTGGCGACGAAGAGACGGTCGTCTATCTGGATGACGCCCGATACAAAGGATTCTGGGCCGAGTTTGCGAAATTGAATCGTCCGTTCTACTTGCACCCTCGCGATCCTATCGCATCTTGGGCCCGCATCTACGACGGCCACCCCTGGCTCCTTGGCTCGGCATGGGCCTTTGGCGTCGAGACGGCGACGCATGCTCTGCGGCTGATGGGAAGCGGTCTGTTCGACCGGCATCCAGATCTACAGGTCATCATGGGCCACCATGGCGAAGGCCTCCCCTTCCTGATCTGGCGCGTGGATCATCGGGTCGCCACGGCGCCAAGGGGCATTCAGATCCAGAAGACGTTTCAGGAGTATTTCCATCGAAATTTCTACATCACCACCTCGGGCTCATTTCGAACGCAAGCCTTGATCAACTCGATTTCGGAGATCGGATCCGATCGGGTCTTGTTCTCGACTGACTATCCATTCGAGGAGGTCAGCGACGCTGCGACCTGGTTTGACGCAGCGAGCATCGCCGAAAACGATCGCGAAAAGATCGGCCGCCTGAACGCAATCAGGCTTTTTGGCCTGACGGTCTGATCAATCGGCGCCCCGCCGCCGAGCCAGGACCGGCAAGGGAAGCTCGCCCGTAACCAATCACCCGAGTTCGTTCTTGAAAATCACGCCGTCTTTCATGATGAGCTTGAGATTTTTCTCCGGCTGCAGCATGACGCGCAAATCTTTGAGCGGATCGCCTTCGATAACGAGGACATCAGCATAAGCGCCTGGCGAAATTGTCCCCAATTTGCCTTTTTGCATCAGCAGCTCCGCGTTGATTGCCGTAGCGGATCGGATCACATTGGGAGCCGTATCGAGATCAATCCGCATCTCAAATTCTCTGAGCTGCGCTTTTTGCGCCTCCGGGCCCCACAGATCGGTGCCGAAGGCGATCGGAACATTATATTGCCTGGCCCATCTATAGACCTGTTTGCCCCTTTCGACCGTTTGCTTGACATTTTCGACAATTTTTTCCGAAAGATGCGTTTCTTGAGCGCTTTCGATGCGTTGAACAAGCGATATGAAGGTGAGGTCAAGGAATGCGCCGCATTGCGCGATCATTGCAACGGTTTCCTCGCTGGCGAAATTGGCGTGCTCGATCGAACGCACGCCTGCCTTCAGGCACCGCCGCACCCCTTCATCGGTATAGACATGGGCCATGACATAGGCGCCGCGCGCCTTCGCTTCTTCGACGATGGCGCGCAATTCCTCTTCGGAAAATTCATAAAGCGTGGAGTGGGATTCCGAAGGGAATACAACGCCGCCGGACACGAACAATTTGATTTGCGTCGCGCCTTTCCGCAATTCTTCCCGCGCCGCTTTGCGCACCTCGTCAACGCCGTCGGCGATGACCGACATAACGGAAAATGGACCGATATGGCCGCAAGGGTCGATCAATTCGCCGACTTTGCGAAAGTCAGCGCCTCCGCCTGTCTGCGTCAGCGCCTTGCCTGAATAAAATACGCGCGGGCCAGTGATTGCGCCCGTCGCGACAAGGTGGGCGATCGAATAATCCGCGCCGCCCGCCTCCCGAATGGTAGTGTAGCCATCCATGAGGCTGTTGCGCAAATAGTTCGCCGAAGCGATGGCGATTTCCGACGCCGAATAGGCGATATTCTTCGGACTTAGGGAAAGTCCGGTGATATGCGCGTGGGCGTCGATCAGCCCGGGCATGAGCGTCCGTCCGCCCAAGTCGATTATTACCGCGCCGGCGGGATCGATTGGCTCGGTAGATAGTGAATCTATGCGATTATTCTTGATAAGAACATTGTACGATCGCTGCAGTTCCGTGAAGCCGTCCAGAACGAGATTGGCGTTTGTAAAGAGAGTGTCGGGCATCAAAAACGCGCGCCTTATGTCGTTGCTTGCAGGCGCTCAAATAATTGCCGTGCAGCTTCGTGATGATCTCCAAAGCCGTCAAACAGTCAAGCGGGCGTGATCGAAGGCAGAGTTTCGAATCCCTTCTACGAGGCTCTCATGAATTGCTCAAGGGGGCCTTCGATCTACCAAAC
The DNA here is from genome assembly GCF_000746085.1 of Methylocapsa aurea. Classification (GTDB taxonomy): domain Bacteria; phylum Pseudomonadota; class Alphaproteobacteria; order Rhizobiales; family Beijerinckiaceae; genus Methylocapsa; species Methylocapsa aurea. The sequence goes on from NZ_JQKO01000028.1 coordinate 8,105, forward strand.
TGCGGCCATCGCCTGTATCGTCAGGGTCAAGGCGGCCCGTTGGCCTCCCTCTTTGGCGATCCTTGGCCAGAGCTTGATCGAGCCCAACTTTTAGACGAGAGATCATTATGGAAGACAAGAGCGGCGCGACAAGATCTGCGCTACGGGTATGGAGATTCAGGGCCCTTGTTTTCGCGATGACGCTGGCTGCGGCGCCGATGGCGGCCTCCGCCGCTCCAGGCTACACGGTGCTCTATACCTTTACGGGCGCCGGCGACGGGGGCCAGCCCCTAGGCGCCCTGCTAGCCGATTCGAAGGGCAATCTCTATGGCACGACATCTGTCGGGGGTGAGTTCGGCAACGGCACGGTGTTCGAGCTGACGCCGCCGGCCAGCGCGGGAGCGCCGTGGAAGGAGTCCGTGCTGCATTCCTTTTCCGGCGCAGAAGCGAATAGTCCACAGGCCGGGCTGACTGCCGATTCGAGCGGCGCCCTCTACGGCACGACGGTCGGTGGCGGCGCGTTCGGCTTTGGCACGGTGTTCAAGCTGACGCCGGGCGTAGCCACCAAGGTGCTCTATTCCTTCAAAGGCCAAGGGCGGGGTCTGAAGGACGGGGCTAATCCTTATGGAGGCGTGATTGTCGACTCGGACGGCAATCTCTATGGCATGACATTTACCGGGGGTGACTTCGGCAAAGGCGCGGTGTTCAAGCTCGCGCCAAACGGCGCCGAGACCGTCCTCCGCTCCTTTTCGGGCAGAAACGGGGCTTATCCCCTGGCGGGCCTGATCGCCGACGCCGCGGGCAATCTCTACGGCGCGACAACGCATGGCGGCGCGTCGAACAACGGCGTGGTGTTCGAGCTCGCGGAGAGACCGCTGTTCCGCGCCGAAATGGTGATTTGGCAATTTAGCGGCGGTCTCGACGGGCGGAGTCCCTCAGCCAACCTGACTTTCGATTCGAACGGCAATCTCTATGGCACGACAGCGCATGGCGGCGCATACGGCCTCGGCTCGGTGTTCAAGGTCGCGGCGAACGGAAACTCTTCGTTCCCTCTCCATTCCTTCGCGGGCGTCGACGGGGCGCATCCCTCCGGGAACCTGATCGTAGACTTGGCCGGCAATCTCTATGGCACGACGCCCGGAGATGGAGCCACCAATGGAACAGTGTTCAAGATCGCGCCAAACGGCGCCATAACCGTGCTCCATTACTTTGAGCACAAGGAGCAAGGGGATTTACCGATGGCCGGCCTGACTGCCGATTCGAACGGCAACCTCTATGGCACGACAGTCATAGGGGGCGCGAGCAGGCAGGGCACGGTGTTCGAGCTGACCGGAACAGGCTTCCTGGCAAAGCCAGTGCCTTTCAACGCCATCCTCGCCGACCTTGCCATAGACTTCGGCAAGCAGCCGAACACCGACTCGTTTAACCTCACATCCCAGTTCTTCCTGGGAAAGACAAGCCCAGGAATTAAACCGTCAACGGACGCGGTGTCGCTCGCGGTCGGGACCTTCAGCACCACTCTTCCGGCGGGGTCGCTCAAACCAAATGGGTCCGGGGCGTATCAATTCGCCGGGACCGTCAATGGCGTGGCATTGCAGATTCAACTGACGCCGACAGGACAGCAGAGATACTCCCTCACCGCGGCCGCCCGTAACGCCAATCTGAGCGGGACCTCAAATCCGGTGAGCGTGACGCTGACGATAGGCGCCAATACCGGCACGTGTTCCACCACTGCTTTGATTCAACGCCAAACGGCGCAACGGGAGAGCGCGAACACGCCAAACTCACTCGAGCGGTAGCTCATTATGTTGCGCAGACTTCGGATTGGTCGCTCGCTTTGTCGCGAACCATTCCCATTCTTCGGCGCGTTTGAATAAGCGAAGGCGCGTTCCGCCGCCATGAAGCGCGCGAGCCTCGGGGAAAATGAGCTTTGCCGGCTGAACCGCTTGGCCAGTTTCTTTGACAAGCGCCGATGGCTCTAAGTCCACGACTGCCTATGGGCGAGCCGTCGCTCGGCCGTGCGGACGAATGTCCGCTCCGGCGCCCGCTCGTCCAAAGCTGCCGTTCCTCTTTCTGCCCAGCCCTCTGGTGTCGAGCGTGATGGCGCCCAGTTTTTCTTTTGGCCAAGGATGGCCGATAGGAGAAAGGCAATGGGACACTCGGAATTTGACCCGGGCGCCAACGAGCGGCGCCCATGGAACGAGGGCCGGAAGCTTGGCGGCAAACGCGCGCTGAAGCCACAGCAGGTCTGGGCCATCAGGTTCTGGCTGGATCGAGAACGGCGGCTTCGAGACCGCGCGATGTTCGATCTCGCGATCGACAGTAAGCTCCGGGGATGCGACGTCGTTAAAGTCAAGATCGGCGATCTCGTCAGCGGTGGCCGGGTTCGATCACGCGCGATCATCATCCAGCAGAAGACCGGCCGACCTGTTCAGTTCGAGCTCCTCGAACCCGCTCGCGGCAGTATTCTGGCATGGCTCGAACGCCGCGGCGGCACGCTCGACGACTTCGTCTTTCCAAGCCGGGTCGATCATGCCGATCATATCAGCACTCGGCAGTATGCTCGGCTCGTTGATGAGTGGGTCACCGGGATCGGATTGCGCCGGGAGGACTACGGGACGCATTCGCTTCGCCGAACCAAGGCGTCGATCATTTATAAGCAGACAGGCAACCTACGCGCGGTGCAGATATTGCTCGGTCATAGCAAGATCGAAAGCACCGTTCGGTACCTCGGCGTCGACATAGAGGATGCGCTCGCCCTTGCAGAAGGCACGGAGGTATAGCGATCTTAAGATCTCCTCGACGTCAGCGCCGAGGAGTTATGTGCCTGCAATGGTGTCTCCCGCGCTGCGCCCATCCCGGCCCTTCGGTCCAAACGGCGCCGCCGCTCCGAAGCGGACGTTCGGCCCAAATCGGACTCAGGAACTTTGAGACGCATTGACAAAAAGCCGCGCAGCTTCACCATGCGGTGCGGGGGGAGGAGCATGGCGGAGGCCACAACTACGCATCGGCCGAATTTCGGGGCGCGCGGCTCGCGTCCTCATTGCCTGGATCGCGATAAGACTTGGGCTCGTCGCACCTGCGGCCGCGCAACAGGTCAATGCCAGCCTGAAACAAGATCCGTTCGCGGCGATTTAGAAATCGCTGCCGACTTGCAAAAAGGCGGCCGCCACTTGGGCGCGACGCCGTCGATCGGAAGCGCTCCCAAACCTGACGTATGCTCATTTCCCCGGCCTCGGAGGCGCGAATGCGGATTCCCTCAAATCAAGCGATGAGAACTGCATTTTTGTTGGCCGCCATGGCCGCGGCGTCGGTTTCTTTCGCGGCGTCGGCTCACGCGGGATCCGGATCCCGCAGAACGATCAACGCGGATGCGGCGGGCGTCAGGAAGGGCGCTGTCCTCGTCAACATCGACAAGACAAGTCAAACAATGACGGTTTTTTTGGGCGGAGTAGCAAAATATCAATGGCCGGCATCAACTGGCCGGCTGGGATATTCAACTCCGTCAGGAACCTATAACGCCACCTCGATGAACGAAATTTGGTATAGCAAACAGTGGGAGAACGCCCCCATGCCCCATTCTATTTTCTTTATTAAAGATGGCCATGCCATCCACGGCAGCTTGGACGTAAAGAATCTTGGGAGGCCGGTCTCGCATGGCTGCGTGCGCATCTCGCCCAAGAATGCCGCCGCACTTTATGCGCTGGTGAAGGAGAACGGCCTGGCGAATACGCAAGTTATGGTAACGGGCGTCAGCCCGGGCGGCGAGTACGGGCCCGCCGGGGCACAGACAAGCCAGCGCTCGGATTTTTTCGCGCCTTCCTTTGGCGTTCCTTATGGATTTCAGGGTCGCTAGGGTCACCATATACCTTGGGAAAGGGAAAAACCATGAGCGGTCAATCGACGGTTGAAAAACACCAGCGCGGAGAGGCGGCGGACGCCGCGATCGAGGCCGCTATCGCTGCCGAGCGGCGGCGCTGTATCGACCGCGTGCGGACTTATGCTGCGCTCAGGGATCGGGCCGCCGTCAATCTGGACATGGCCGAAGACGGCGACGGCCCCGAGAAGCCGAGCGAGGGAGCGGCGGAGCGTGTGCGAATGCAGGCGGAGGTGGCGCGCGATATAGCCGCTTTCCTGGCCGAGGAGGCGCTTCGCTAATCCAGGTCTCCGGATGGAGGATCTGGGCGTTCGGATGAACCGGGCGCCGGCCGTCCGCTGTCGATGACGGACCGGCCCCTTTCGGCACAGTCCTCGTATTCGCCTTCGGCAGTTTCGCACCCAATTCACCTGTTCCGAGCTGGCCGCGCCAAACCCATAAGCGGTCATTCACAGATTAAGGTGATAGCAGCTACGCCCCTTGGCCGCCGATCGTCCGGAGCGCGCCGCTTCCCCAGGCCCTCCGATTTCGACAAGCCTAATTCGAGCCGACGGCAAGTCGCAGCATTTCAACGGGACGTGACGAAGCGTTCCAGTTTGCCCAGTGTTTGCAGTCCCAGTTCCACGGCACCGAAGCCCTTCGCCTCCTGGAACTCGGCAGCCGTGCTGAATACCATGCCCAGCGTTACCTTCGTTGCCCCGTCCTGATCCTCGAACGAGGCCCAGGCGTCGGCATGTTTCGGCCCGTTCTCGCCCCACAACAGCGTATAGCCGAGCCTCTCCTCGGGCCGGACATCGACATAGAGATGGTGGTTAGGGAAGACCGTGCCATCAGACGCGATCATGTCGAATACCCATTCACCGCCCTTCCGCAGGTCGATCCTTTGCGTGCGACAGGAGAAGCCTTCCGGCCCCCACCATAACGGCAGCGTTTCAGGGTTCATCCACGCGCCCCACACGACGGATCGTGGTGCCTGAATCACCCGCTGCAGCACCATGGTCCGTTCAGCCGCGCCCACGAGGTTTTCTAGGCCGGAGCCGAAGCCTTCACGGTAGCCTGGCTCCATGTCCTCCGCCAGCGAGGAAAGCTGCACCGTCACGACCAACCGGCTGCGCTGATGCGTACCTGAGACATCCGCCGTCACGAGCGCTACAGATTGCGTCATGCCTTCGGATGAGATCACCTCGTAGTTCACGCTGCTCACCTCTGGCTGCAACGCGAGCCAGCCATTCTCGCAGCGGATGTCTGGCTGGCCCTTTACCTTGCAGAGCGAGATCTCACGACCACCCACCCTGGTGTCGGCCTCCAAGAACTCCACGGTGACTGAGGTCGATGGCGCAGCCCAGATCGCCCGCGCGGTCGGGGCCGTCCAGGCCTCCCACAGCACGGCCAATGGCGCGGCCACGTCCCGTTCGAAGGTTAGCGTTGCAAAACGGTTCCTTCCATAAACCGGCGCGGCATTGATCGCGTCGTTTGTAGCCAGGTTCGGTGTCATTTTTTGCTTTCCTTCATCACATTCATCACAAATGCGTCCAACCGGTCGAGACGCGTCTCCCAGATGGCCCGCTGTTCATCCAGCCATGTCCGCACCGGATCCAGAGCTGCGGGTACGATGGCGCAGGTGCGTATCCGCCCGTCTTTGGACGTGGTTATCAATCCTGCTTCCTCCAGCACGGAAAGGTGCCGCATCACCGTGGGCAGCCGCAGTCCCGTGGGACCAGCCAAATCCGACACCCGCGCAGGTGTTTCGGCGAGCCGGGTCAAGATTGATCGACGGGTCGGATCAGCCAGCGCATGGAAGAGCAGCGAGAGATCAGGATCATGCTTAGCCATGTCACTAACTATCGCTCGATTTGAAGGTGGCGCAAGCGAAAACTTCGTCAAGTCGCTAAGTTTTTTCCGCCCAAACGCGCGAGTTCTTGGAGCAGGCGGCTTCCGTTGCCGAGTCCGCTGAGAAGTTGCTCGCAGCGATGCGAGCGCAGGCCGATGCCTGCAATCGAAGACAAATTCCTGAAGCCGCCAGTCCGCTTCCCACCCGTGCTGTGGATCGGCAGCGCTCGACCCAACTACGTCGCTCGGGCGCTGATCAGCTCATCCCGAAACCAGCCGTAGCGGGAACCGAACCGACTGGCGACTGAGCGCCCATCGTCGCCGATCTCAAGCCAAACTAGTTCGCCCGAAAGCTGCCATTCGTTCACGCTCTGCGGCGAGGGCGATCAGCGCTATCATCCCCAAAGCTCGCTTGCGGCTCCGCCAACGCATCGGCTGAAGACGGCACGCGAGACGCCCCATAGTTGCCTCAGTGCGCCAAGCCCCAAAGGTGCGCCTGCTCGACTAGCTGGATGGCGGAGCGCGGTGTGGCAGGGAGCGGCGGCATTTTGCGGCTGCGTGGCGGAGTAAAGTCCAGTCACTTTTGGGGTTGACCCATCTCGAGCATCAGCGGTTCGTCGATTTGTATTCGTTGATCGAAAGAGCCGGCGCGAGGCGGCGCGGGTTTTCGGATTGAGCACTATTCGACGCCGCCAGGCTACGCGCGGACCAAAGAGCCCGAAAAACCGCGTGGAGCTCTGCGCCCAGCCGCCAAATGGCCTGGCTTTCCTCCGCCGTTGACAGCCTCGAGAAGGCGCTTGCCGCGCTGTGGTCCAACGTCCCGGTCCAACGCTGTACCGTTCGTAAACACCGCAACCTTCTCGCTCATGCCCCCGACTGGCTGCGCGAGGAAATTTCCGCCGATTACAGGACATGATTTGCGCGGATGCGAAGTAGGAGATCGAGGCGAAGCGCAAAGCTTTCATCCGCAAATGGCGGCTGAAATGCCCAGCGGGTCGCCCCGAGCCTCGAGGAAGCCAGCGACACGCTTTTCACCTTCACGCGCTTCCCGAAAAGCCAATAGAACTCGATCTGCAGCTCGAATGCAATCGAACGATTGCACGAAGAGTTCAAACGGCGGATCAAGACCCAAACGAGGCTGCCGTCGGCGGAGACCGCGGCGATGTTGTTCGGGGCTCTCCTGGCTCGCGGTCAGATCACAATGCGCAAGGTCGATGGCTGGCGAAGCCTCGCCGAAAGACTACCTATCACATCATTGACCTCGCTGGATGATCGGATAACTTCGTCACGCTGGAGATCGCGCTAAAGGCAATACCAAGCAAAATCGTGATCGCACCGGAGAATTCGAAGAGCAACTCTGCACCCGTCTATGAGAGCGGCACATAGCCGACCCATCGATATGAGGAGCTTGACGGCGGCAGGCTGAGCTTCGAGCTTGAGCTTGCACCACCCGTCACGCACCTGTCTCCGTATCGGGATTCAAAGTGGCGACGCTTAGGCTATGGCCCTTCGCCGTGCCAAGGCTCTTCCAGAAGCACTCCGGGCGTCCATAGTTGCCGGCGCTTATTTCATCAGGGCGAGATTCCGCCAGAAGTTCACCAGACTGTCCGTGCCGCCGAACAGGGTGGTAAAATTCGTCGAGTCCACGAGCACGACGTCGCCGGCGCGCTGCTGATTTGGTGGCATCCAGAGCAGGCAATTAAACTCCGTGTTGCCGGCTGCGGTGAAGGGATGCGGACGGTCGGGATCAATAGGCTGGCGAGCCAGCAAATGCACTGACTTGGTGTCCTTGGTGGTCAGCTCATAGTGTGGCAGATGAGGATGGAAATTGAGAGTAGGGACGTTTTTGAGCAGACCCAGCTTATCAATGTCCCGAAAGGCCGTAAGTGGCGCGATCTCGTTCGTGCCTTTGACGAGCGCTGGCCGGAGACCCCAAAGGTTATGCACTGGGACGTCGAGAGCCTTCATCAGCGAACGGGTGTATTGCCCGAAGCGCTGTTGGCGCGGCACGAGCGCGTCGCCGTGGTGGAGGTATTCCATCTGGCGCTGCTTGAAGTCGCTGGTGAAGCCGACATCGTGGTGCGGCGCGAGCAGCAGGCAGGTTCCTTCGCGCTTGAGCCACTCGCGGATGGCCGCGACTTCCTCTGGCGCGGCTTCTTGCTCGGAAAGGAGGTGGTCGAGTCCAAACACCATGAGCGTGTCGGTATCGGCGAGAATCCTTTCGTCAATCGGCAGCTTGAAACCCGCCTGGTCAATGCGCTGGAAAACCGCGACCGGATGGCCGGTGGCCTCGCCGGCAATCTGCTGGAAGCTGAGCGTGGAACGATGGAAAAGCTCCAGCGTACCCGCAATCCCTTGTAGAAATTGTGTTGCGCTCCACTCCGGCGTCTCGTAGGCCGGCCACAGCACCGTGCGGACCTCGGTCATCGTTGAGAAGCGGTTCTCCATTGCCGCGGGGTCGCGCTGGGATTCCCAAGGGTAGCTCCACGTCCAGTAGATGCTTAGGCGGCGTTTGCCCGCCATGTATTTGCGAGCGATGTGAGTTTGGTTGTAGGTTCGTGCCGGTGTTTGTGTGCTCATGGCTGTTCCCTTATCCCTTTCACCCCCTCAGAATTGATGCCACATGCTCTCTGCTTGATGTGCTTGCCAACTCACTTTCAGATTGAGTTCGCGTGTCGCGCTGGCCGCCACGTGAGCCAATATTCCCGCGTAGGTAGGAAACGAGAGCGGAATATGAGCCAGGTCGTCCACCCTCATCCCGCTGGCGATGGCTACCGCCGCCAACTGGGTGATCTCTACTGCTCGCTCGCCAACAACGTGGCAGCCCAATATCCTGCAGGTAGTGCGGTCGACGATCAGTTTGCAAAAGCCCACCGTGCGCCCATCAATGATTGTGCGCGTGGTCGAGTCGAAGCGTACAACCGCAGTCGCGACATCGTGTGTTTCACGGGCCTTTGCTTCAGTCAGACCCACCTGGGCATACTCCGGGTCCGTGAAGCTGCCGATAGGACTCACCGGGTCCCCAATCTTCATAGTCGGGCCCAGTACGGCGTTGCTCGCCGCCACGAAGCCGTCCTGTATTGCCTGAGGGACCAGCATCTGGCGACCGGTAATGTCTCCAGCGGCGAAGATATGGGGCGTGGAAGTTCGCAGATACCCATCAACCTGCACGAACCCCCGATGATCGGCCTCGACTCCCGCCGCAGCGAGCGTCAGCCCGGCAGTATCGGCGACCCAGCCTATCGCCACGACCGCTAGTGCCGCCTCGGCGCTCTCCCGGTTGCCGTTCCTGGAGAAGTTCATTCGCACCCCCGTCGGGGTCTTCTCGAAAGACTCGATGGCGCCGAAGTTCTCATGCACCACGATGCCCGACTCGCGGAACGCCGCCGCAACCGCAGCCGATACATCTGCATCCTCACTCGGCAGAATGCGCGGGCCAGTCTGGAAGAGTTGGATTCGTGAGCCAAATGCGTTGAAAATCGAAGCGATCTGGACACCCGTTGCTCCGGCGCCAATGACCAGCATCGACGGTGGGATCGAGGTCAAACTCCAGGCGTCGCTATGGGTACTTGTCAACTCGACGCCTGGGAGGGGGAGCCGCCGGCTCACGCCTCCCGTGCAAATGATGATCTTGTCGGCCTGAAGCCGTAGCCCGGCCTCGGTGACGATGGTGTGCGGGTCGGCAAAGCGCGCCACGCCGGCGTGCTCGTGGACTATCACTCCCAAGGAATCGATCTGCCGGCGCAACGAAGAATGCGCACGCACATCGTCGACGACCTCGCGCACGCGCGCAAGCAGCCGGGGATAATCCAGTACCGGCACACCCACGACGATACCGTATTGACCCAACTGTCGAGCTTCACGAATCAGCCGTGCTGCATGGGCTAGGGTCCGCACCGGAACTGGTCCGTCGTTCGCGGCCATGCCGCCAAACTCAGCGCGAGTTACCAGCATGGTGCGCGCGCCCAGATCCGCGGCACGCAGTGCGGCGAGTACGCCCGCCGGTCCAGCGCCAATAACAATGGTGTCAATCATCTTGGGCTACCCCGACGATGAAGAGACCTATCCCGTTTCAATGGACGTATCATCCAATGTCGCGAGATATCGAAGCGCCTTGATACCAGGAAGGAAGAAGTAGGCGCCACCCCTCACGGTGGTGAACGCTGGAAGGCCGGTGATCTTTTTGCGGATTGGGCGCTTAGGGATTTTGAATTCGAGCGTGCCGTCTTGGTTGCCTATAATCGGGTCGCGCTCATTGCCGAGTTCATGGAAACTTCTATCATTCACCCATACATTTTGTGCGAACTCGAACTGGCGGATGAGGCTCGCGCAGATCACGAAAGCGGCGATGCCACGCTCGGCCCCGTCTTCCGCAGCGCCCTCCGGCAGGTGAGGGCCATAGGTGGCGCCGCGGCGGATCATGCGGCGGCGGTTCATATTGTGCGCCGTGTCGCGGGGATTCATGCGCCGCATGTGCGAGCCGAGTGGCACCGCATAGCCATGCGGGTCCATCTGCTTATAATTGAAGTCGTTATTGCGCTGCGGATCGGCGCCGAGCGCCGGATCGTCCTTGTCGGGCGCCAGTGTGAGCGGTGCGCCGCTGCGCCAGCGGCCCATCAGCTTTGCCGCAATAAGTTCCTGTTCCTCGGGTGTCTTGCCGTGCTCGCGCAGGAAGTCGCGGAACTTGGCGACATGCTCTTCCAGGCGGCGATAAGCCATATAGCTGCCGTTGCGGGAAAGAATTTCTGGTTGCGGCAGATTGGCGGGCGGGCCGTTTTCGTCCGGATAGCCAAGGACGAATTCGCCCGGCTTGAGCGGCGCGCCGGTGCCGGGCGTTGGCACTTCGCCAGTGCCCTCGATGACCGGCTGGGAAAGCCGGTCCCGGTAGCCGAAATGGTCATGCGCGTAGTCGAACGGCGGCGTCGCCTCCAGATCCAGCGCGGAGAGCACCTTAACGCCTTCGCACTGCGCGACGAGGTTGGCGTGTTCGATCTGACAGCGATTGCGCTCGGCGGCGTCACGGGCGAACAGGATAGCAATGGCGTGGAGGTCTGGGCTGGCGAGGCCACCCACCCAGTTGTCAGGATGGTTCTGTCCGGTGTCGCCGAGGATCTCCGCGCGCGCGACCATGCCTTGCCTGAACTCTTCCGGGAACGTGGCGAGCGAACGCTCATCCACGCCCAGTGCGTGCAGGCCGTTCCAGGTGAAGGCCACCGTCACCCAGCGTTTGTCCTGTTCGACCGAAGCCCGGACTTCCGCGGCCGACTGCGCCTTTTCAAGAATCGCCGACAGCCAAGCCCGTCCGCTTGCGGCGTTGCGAAACGAAAGAAATTCGTATCGCCCCGTGAGCGCGGGCACGCGCGTAAGCAGTATGTGCTGGATGTCCTCGTATTCAATCATGGCTTTGTTCTGCGGTGGCTCACTGCATCTGGTCGAGCATGTTCGAGAAGGCCGCCTTGAGCTGCAGGGCCTTCTTGATCTCGTCCGCACTCACGAACGGATATTCGCCATATTCAAGGAAGCTCGGGCGATGATGGTCACGGACGAACTTGATGAATGCCGGGGCGTTCGTTTTCCAATCATTCGGAAAGCCCTCGAGATTTTCAAAAACGGTGACGAGACCGGAGGCCGCAAAGAGGCCCACCGCATCCTCGACATATTTGTCGAAGTCGGTGTCGAAAATGCCCATATATTGGAAGTAGGTTTCCCCCTTGATCTCGAAAAGGTTCCATCGGAGATAATGCAGCTTGAGCACGGCGAGGACGTCGGGCTGACCAGCCACGGCCTTCTCGATGTTCTTGGCGTACTCATAGAAGACCGGCTCCCGTCCGGGGATGATCTTCGCGATGATGGAGAAGCCGTAGCAAGCCGGAGTCTTGGGAAAGATCGGGCCATATCTGCCTTGCTTAACTTCATCCTTGAAGAAGCTCCCTTCGGGGATCGCCATGGCCGCGGGCTTCGTCCAGTCGCCTTGCCTCGATGTGTCAGACATAACTTCCTCCTTTCCAGTCTAGCGCTAGCTAGGATTGTGATGACCGAAGTTGCGTCATTGGCTGCGACAGTGACGATGTTCAATAGGTGATAATGTTATCTACCTTCAGCCGGACTAAGTCCTCGGTTTAGCCGAAGCCGCCCCCCTGCAGAGGCGGTAACCAGTGGCTTACGGGTCGAAGGCGTAGTGGGACTATTAAGTCCAATGGCCGGCAGTTTCTCCGGCTGCAGGGCGCTGGCAGCGAATGGCGCAGCCGCCACGCTGCAAACCATAGGGCGAAAGCCGTGCCCCTCCTCCTTTCAGAAGGCTCAACAGAGGCCATCATAATGAAAAGCCAAGCAGCTGGGAAGGGCGAGAGTGAACTTGGCGCGGCTTAGTGAGAAACTGGCCGACGTCTCACAGAGACCGCCTCAAACCAAACTGGAACGAAACATCCAAATTGGCGTTCGAGGCAAACGAGGTCTTTATCTTTGACCCTCACAGGAGGCGTCGAATGGCCTCATAGGAGGTGCGTTATGGATATTAAAACAATTTCGATCGTATCCGGAACCGCCCTGTTCGCGCTCACCGCAACCGCTTCAGCCGGTCCTATGAGCGTATCGAGCTCGCAGCTTATAACGCCACCAACACAGATCGAGCAGGCCCACCATTACTATCGGCATCACTATAGGCACTATGGCTGGAGGCACCATGGCTGGAGACACTATGGCTGGCGCCCTGGCTGGCACAGATACCACTACGGTTACGGCTACGGCTACCCTTATGGATACGGAGCCGGATTGGCGGCCCTCGGGACCGCGCCTCTGATGACTGGCCGAAGCGTGGCGATTTCCCCCGCGGCGGGCTCCGGAAATTATTGCGCGACTCCCGTGAAGACGTGCTTGCTCTATGAGCCGGGATGGCTTGGGACTGGCTGTTCATGTAAGGTCTACGACGGCTACGCGCGGGGAACTGTTGAGTAGAGTCTAGCGAGGGCGAAGGATACAGAAGCTTCGACAAGACTGCGGCGGAGGCAAGACTCGGGCGCAGTCTTTTTTAAATGCGCTCTCATAGGCAAAAAATGTCACGCGTTGCCATTATCGAACGCCTTAAACGGAGGATATTTGCGATGAGGATGATGACGGTTCATGGATTCGCTGCCGCGGCATTAGGTGCGGCGCTAGCAGTAGGGCTCAGCGCTCCCGCTCAAGCGGCTGCCCCCGCGAACTATTCGCGCGCCTGCACGGAAATTGTTGCGTCCAACGGCTTCGTTGCGTCCAACGGCTTTGTGGAGAAAGCGCTTTATGCCCGTCGTGCGGTGCGCCGCACCGCTCGCCGGACAGTCCGTCGCCACGGCTACTGAACCGCGAAGATGATGGCCGCCGAGCGCGGCGGGTGATAAAATGAGTGTCGAGCGTAGCAAGCGGCTGCAGGCGAGGGCCTGCAGCCGCACCTAAAGCATTTAGCTTCATCGATAACGCCCTTTGGCGCGCACGAGGCTCCGTGGCAAAGGCCCGACATATTTTTGCTGAAGGCGAGGTTGCGCCGATCGGCGCGGGTGTTTTGCGTTTCTAAGGAAAACAGGTTTCGCCCAGCACGCAGGGTGTCATGAGGCAAATTTTCGACTTTGTGAAAACGACGGTGGTCGGTGGCGCTATCTTCTTGCTCCCCTTCGCTGCGGTTCTCCTTGTTGTCATCAAGGCGGGCAAGATGGCTGTCGATTCCGCGACGCCACTCGCGGAAAAGCTGCCAATTTCAAAAGGCGAGGCGGTTCTCGCTGTTTATGTCGTCGGGACTTTTTTGCTATCCCGAGTTGTCTGGATGATCCGCACGCCAAAACCGCACGCAGTCATCGGCTATGATGAAAGGCGGTGCGAGGGCTGGTCGCTGGCCGTCTCGGCACTGCGCAGCAGGATGCGAGCGTAGAACCGCTTGATATGCTCGACACGCAACTGCCATGCCGGGATAATAATGTCCACGATCCGGTGTCTCCGGTGAAAATATGAGAAGCACAGACGAATTCGATTCGAGCCGACGGCTGTGGCGAAACCCCGTGTTCGCGATACTATCCGCTTGCACCAGCTTCGGACATCGCACTGCTGTGCCGTCTTCCGAACGTCGTGATGCGATCGCACTCGGTCTCGGGAATGCGCGCTTTTTCCTCGATGAGCCGGGAGCGATTTCCACCGAACAAGAGCTAGCGCTCATTCGCGAAGCCAAAAGCCTTGGCGTCAGCCGAGGGGGCGTCCTGCCAAACGCGCAGTACCTGTCGCTTTCGGGAGGCGGAGACAAGGGCGCTTTTGGCGCTGGACTGCTCGTCGGTTGGACCGCGCATGGCGACCGTCCGAAATTCAAGCTCGTCACCGGAGTGAGCACTGGCGCTCTGACCGCGCCGTTCGCTTTCCTGGGCCCTGAATATGATGCAGCTCTCACTGACGTTTATACGAACATCGGCCCATCGAAGGTCTTTAAGAAGAGGTTCCTGCCCTTTGCCGCGCTTTTGCAGGACGCGATGGCCGACACGAGTCCGTTGTTTAGAACGATTTCACGCTATGTCAACGAAGAGATGCTCGGAAAGATCGCCGCGGAATACGAGAAAGGACGACTGCTGCTAATCCAGACCACCGATCTCGATGCCGGTCTGCCAGTCCTGTGGAACATCGGAGCGATCGCCGCGAGCGGCCATCCAAGCGCGGCCGATCTCATCCGTCGAATCATGCTTGCGTCCTCATCCATACCAGGGGCGTTCCCACCGGTGTTGTTCGACGTCATTGCTAATGGCAAATCCTATCAGGAAATGCATGTCGATGGCGGCGCCGTCAGCCAAGCGTTTCTTGCTCCGCCTAGTCTCGACGTGCGCATAGCCCAAGAAAAAACCGGGTTCCGCAGAGAGGGCTACGTCGCTTATATCATTCGCAATTCCCGACTGACAGCCGAATGGAGCGATGTGCAGAGGGCAACCCTTCCGATTGCCGGCAAGGCCGTCTCGATAATGATCAACTATATCGGCCTTGGTGATCTCTATCGGATTTATCTGACGATGCAACGCGCCGGCGCGGGCTTCAACGTCGCTTATATCGGCGACGACTTTCAGGCAGAGCACAAGGAGCAATTCGACCCGGGATACATGCGCGCTTTGTATCGCTTCGGCTATGAGAAGGCAGCGAGGGGTTACCCGTGGGAGCATGCGCCGCCGGGGTTTCAAGCCGAAGACCGGTGACGACGTTTGATCAGTTCTACGACGCCATCGTGGCGCGACTGAAAGAGCACGTCCTCTGACGCTTCCTTATCCTTCTAAATTATTCGAGCCACGCAAATTATCGATCAGGATGTAGATACTTACCAATAGGACCCATGCAGGAAAAACGAACAGGGCCCAGTCAAGATAACCGCTGCCAATAAGAAGGAACAGAGCAGATGCGTATCCCAGATATGCAATCCAACGTGCGACAAGCTGGGTCTTTATGGCTAGCGTAGACGTCGAGATCATAAAAACTGCAGCCATCTTGAATGCGTAAATTTGCATGGCGTCAAAAGCGAATGCGCGGCCGAAAGCAAATGAAGGAGAGCCGACGAGCGTGCCGGTCGCAACTGAATAGGCATGGATGAGACCTCCCATAGCCGAAGCTGCAGCAAATATCATTCCAAGGAACAGGAGACCGCTTCCCAAGAAAACGGTCGCAAAAAACTGATCCTCCTTCTCTCCCAGGCGATCACGCAACACGCCGAGAAACCACAGGAAAGCAACTCCTGCAAATGGAATGAGGTTCAAGGCAAGAGACACTCTTTCCGAACCCGTCTTTAGCCATGAACCGGTCTCGTGTGGGCTAACGGGCACTGACTGCCAAAATATCCAGAGGCTGCAAATGAGTAGGAGAGAAAAAAGGATACCGGCGATGGCAGCCGCTCGCGGCGTTTTCAGCCCAGGATGAATTAGGGGCCGTTTAGGATCAATTATGTCGGGGGATGGATTTCGCATTGTGCAAGACTCCAAAAAGCAACGCATTTAGGCCAGGCGGCTGCATCGCTCGGCATTGCCGTGCATATCGCAACAATGGCCGACCTGCATCCGGCATCGTAGTTCGATCGGGGTACCATGTTCGAATGACGACTGCCATCATAGAACGCCATGGTCGGATGTCCGCTTGTCCGCCCTGTTGATCGAGAGCGGTCTGACCGGTTTCGGCCGGGCCACGCCATAAGCAGAATGACCGCTTTCCAAATTGCAGGCCCGGGATCGGACCGGCGGAAACCCACCCATTGTCGCCAAAAGCGCCCCGCCGGCATCGCGGCCGCTTTCGAGAACCGCCGCATTGGCCGGGACCCGCCATAATGGGCGCAGAGCGGCCCTTAAGGAGGGGGCGGGCTATCTCTGAAGTCCGCCGATCGGAGACGTTGGGGTGAGCAAGAGGCAATGACCATTTCGATTCACGGCCTGACACCTACGCGGGGCATCAGGACATAAAAATGTCACCGTGGATCTGGTGACATTTTATTTGGCAAGATCTCAATCGCAAATGGTGACAGTTTTTCTGGCAGAGTGACATTATATTTGGCAACCGACAGATGAATGCGTCACCACGTTGTCGGTTGCCAAATATTCTGACACTGGGCTTGTTGAGTTTGCGCGAGTTTCTTTTTGGCTCGCCAGTTACCGCAGCCCCTTTTGCCAAAAGACCTGACACTGCGGGCCAGTTTTGCCAGTAGAAATGACGCTGCGTGCCAAAATTCGCGGGCGTAGCGGGCCATGGTCGACGAGGGCTGCCCTTCGCCCCGCCGTCAGAAAGAATTTGGCCTCCGATGGGACATAGCGGTCATTCGCTGGAGGCGGTCGAAATACCCAAATCGACCCAACCTGTCGTTCAGGCGCCGATCAGCTTTTCCCGAAACCGGTAATAGTGACGGCGAGCCGACAGGCGGCGGAGCGCCCAGGCTGGTCGTTCAAGGGGGTGCCCGTGGATCCCTCGGAGTAGACGTTTGAGCCGGCACATTTCAGTTTGCTTGAGCCGTCGGGAACTCGATCCCCGGTCGTTATGGAACAGCGCTTCCTGCCACGCTGGCGCCAGGCAACGCCGCACCAATGTCGGCCGCTGTTTCGTTGCCTGCGTTCATCAGCAAACAGGCGATCATGCAAGCGTTTATGCGGTCTTGCCGAGCAACGAATCGAGCAAGCCTTTTTTGTCCATCGCACGCATGTCGTCGTAGCCGCCGATATGTTTTCCGTCGATGAAGATTTGCGGAACCGTGTCGCCGCCATTGGCGCGCTTGGTCATCTCCTTGCGCAGCTCCTTCGAGCCCGTAACGTCGATTTCCTTATATGTCACGTCTTTCTTTTTGAATAAGGCTCTCGCGTCCGCGCAATAGTCGCAGGTCTGCGTTGCATACATTTCAATTTCGGCCATCGTTTACTCCTCGCT
Organism: Methylocapsa aurea; assembly: GCF_000746085.1. Lineage (GTDB taxonomy): Bacteria > Pseudomonadota > Alphaproteobacteria > Rhizobiales > Beijerinckiaceae > Methylocapsa > Methylocapsa aurea. The sequence continues at coordinate 25,179 of NZ_JQKO01000028.1, forward strand.
CTCCGGATTGGGGTTCCGCGTCTATATAAAGCTCCGCCTTCACCGGGCCAAGCTCCGGCGCGCGACGGAACGGGCAGGGCTCTGTCAGCTCAATGAACGATGCCGCAGGAATGTCCGGAATTGCATTATCTTGCGTCCAATGCGTCCATTCCAGTTTCGGCCGGACCCCGCCGGAAACCGAATCTCCGGTTCCGCGCTACGCGGCTCGCAAGCGGTCAGTCGCAAGAGCACCCTTCGGAGACCTTCGAGTTAGCAACGGCCAACGACCGCTTCGAATCACGGCCCGCGATCATCGGCGACCCAAATCACGATCGGCCCGTCCTTGATGCCGTCGTCTTCAGTATCCCTCAGTCTCGGGACATGTGGCAATCCTCAAATCGCCAGTCTCATCATATGCGACATAGTCTCGCGATATTTGGCATCCGACACACGTTGTCACTATGAACATCCGCTTGTGGCCCCACATTCACACCGTAGGCAAAACCCCGCGCGAATCATGGTGAAATTTCCGCACTCGGGGCAGGAATCTCCC
>NZ_JQKO01000029.1 GCF_000746085.1 Methylocapsa aurea
GCAAGCGCCGCAGCTCCCAAAACACGAAAGGAAAAATCCGCCGCTTGACCCTCGCCCGCAACGCGGGACACAACATCCACCCGGGTCACTTCTCAATGAAAATCCCGGGTCAGTTCGAAGCGGAAATCAACAAACCCTCGCCTTCGTGCGCCGCGGGACCCCGGCTCCGATGCGCGCCCGCTTCGGCGGTTGCTCGATCCGCCCGCCGCTCCAGCCGGGATCGGGCTGCGACCGGGTTGCGAGCTTCACCGCTGGCCGCGCGATATCGCTCACCTCCGAGGAGGACCTGGCCGAGGCGACGATCAGCTTCGCCGCCGTGGCGCGCGCCCTGGTCGTCGTCTTCACCGCCCGCGACGAGGAGGGCGAGGTGGTCGAGCGGGCGGAAAAGACGCTGAGCGTCAACCTGATGTTCCAGACCGTCGCGGTCCATCCGGGCGGCGTATTCCGCAGCCTCGATATTACGGTCGAGACGGCCAGTAAGCCCGACGCCGGCGACGAAAAGCTGTTCGAGGCGCTGGAGATCGACTGGATCGAGTGCCTGCTCGAAGCCGACCGCGCCCATGCCGAGGACGACCGGCTCCGTTGCGACCGAATCGACGAGGACGGCCACGGTTCGAAGGCCCCGTTCCTGCCCCAGCACGAGTACGAGATCGCGCTGACGACGCAGGTCAAGATCCGCCACACCAACACCTCGTTCGAGACCCGTTCGATGATCGAACGGGCGAGCTTCGTCACCGCGGGCGCGCCAGGTCTCAATGAGACGGTCGAACCCGGGCTTGAACTGCGGCCCTACGTGGTGAGCCGTCCGCCGGGCGGCCGCGGCCGGGTCTACCGCGACGAAAGCGTGCATCTCGTCCTCTCGCCCGATCTGCGGCTGTTCGGGCCGGGCGCCGGGGGCGATAACGAGGCGGGCTTCCGCTATCCGGTGACGCTAACCGTCGGGACCCGCTTCGATACCCGCCCGGAAACCGGACCCGAGAGGTCCTCGTTCGAGAGCAACGACTGGTTCCTCGACCATCGCGGCGCGGGCGGGCTGACGCTCGCCGAAATCCTGCACGACCTGATCGCCGCGCAGGGCAAAGGCGGCCTTCGGCGGCGCTACCAGGTCCTCTCGCAGGACTCGGGCGGGACCTGCCCGCCGGACGACGTCTGGACCGAATCGCGGCCGCGCCTGGGAGTCGAGCCTTTCGACTCGGCGGGCCGTCCGCTCTGGCAGGCGCGCAGCGGCTATCACGCGGCGATGCGGCCCGCCGGCGGCCCGGTCGTCGAACGCGCGCCGTTCGAGACCGCCGACATCAGCGCATTCCGCGCGATCACCGGCGCCTGGACCGTCGAGGATGGGGCGCTCCGCGCTGACGCCGCGGCGACCGGCCGGTTCGGCGAACCCGACTGGGATTCGTTCAGCCTCCAGCTCACCGGCAGCCTCGCCGCCTCCGGCCATCTCTCGGCCGCGGTTCTGATCAATGCCGCGAACCCTGGCGGCGGGCTGTGCTTCAGCGTGACCGCCAATCCGGACGGCTCCGGAACGCTCGAGGCGCACGCGCTGTCCGGCGGACACGCGGTGGGGTCGCAGGCCATCGCCGCCCTGCCGGAGACGATCAGCCTCCGCGTCGACGTCTTCGCCGACCGCATCCGAGCGGGCGTCGCGGGGGTCACGCTGGGGGTCGACCGCGGCGCCGAGGCGCCTGGGCTGTGCGAGATCGGGGGCGCACAGGCGCGCATCCTGAGCCTGCGGGTGCGCGGGCTTGAGATGTACGGCTTCGACTTCGACACCAGCCGCTACGAAAGCTTCGCCGACCACATCGCCACCGCTGGAGCGATCGGCCAGCTGCCGATCGCCGGCGCCGAGGACACCCTCGCCGCGGTGCTCGCCCGGCTCGGCGGCGAGATCGCCGCGGCCATGCGTCCGGACGCCGCCGACAGCGACCGCGAGCGCGTGTTCGGGGAGGCGGTCCGGAGCCTCGCCGTCCCGCTCCGCGAAGCTCCGGAGCGCGTGCACCTCGACCTCGCGACCGCCGGCGCCGACCGCTGGTTCGTCATGGAGAGCCCGGAACCGATCGATTTGGTCGAGGAGGTCGTGCTGGACCTGCGCCGTCGGACGCCCCTGCCGCCGATCGATCCCGCCCTGGTCGACCGGGTCCGCGATGCGGTCGCCGACCTCTTCCGGCCGCTGCCGCCGACGCGCCCGCCGGCGTTCGACCCCACGCGGCGGCTCGGACCGGCGCCATTGAGCCGCGATCCCGGGATGTTGGGGCCGCGCGGCCAGGCCGCGATGGCCGGCCGACAGCGGCCGGACCTTCGCCCCGCGCCGGGCGCCAGGCCCTTCGTATCGGTGGAACTGGTCGGGAACCGTTTCGTCGTGACGCTCCTAGCCACCGGCGCCACCACGACGCGGCCCGCAACCGCACTCTCCCGCGCGGATCGCCTAGCGCTTGCGGGGGTCACGCTGTTCTTCGACCGGCTGGGCCGGCTGGTCGATTGGACCCGCCCCGATGAGAGCGAATGGCGCGCCATCGGCCTGGTCGCGATTCAGAACGCCAGCGGCACCCAGGCGCTCCTGATGCCGAGCGGCGCCCTGCCAAGCGGGGAATATCGGCTCCAGTTCGAGATCACCCGGCGCTGGTTCGACACCACAGCGCCGGTGGGACAGGACAACGCCTATCAGGGGCAATCCGCACTGACGTTCACCTTGGCATGAGGAATCCAGCAGGCATCGAAACTGAGTGGCCTCAGCAGTGAGACGCACCAGCAGCGCATTGAATCGTTGAAGCCGACTCAGCCCGAGGGCTCCGGTGTGTGGCGTGCGGGTTTTGGACGCGGAACAGGTCCACGGCCGCTGGATGATTTTGGCGTTCGGCGACGCGTTTGGCGTCTGTCCCGGCTGCCGCAAACAGTCAAAGCATCGGCATGGCTGGCATCAGCGGCATTTGCACGACGTTCCGGCGCAAGGCGCGGGCGTGACGGTGACGCTTCGGATGCGGCGCTGGCGCTGTTGCAATAAAGCTTGCGAGCGGCAGACATTTGTCGACCAGCCACCTGAAAAACGCCGCACCCGGTGGGCGCCGAACTCGTTCAGCTATTTGGCCATGGCATCGGCCGCCGGCCTGGCGAACGATTTAACCTCAATACTTCATCCCCCCACACACAATGTTGCTTGCTCTCTCCTGTTTCTCTCAAGGCTTGCGGCCGAAGGCGACAGCGATCGCTACGGTCATCTCCTTTGGCGGCGGATCGAACGGAGCGCTTGCGCGAACGGTTTTCAATGCGCTCGCATCGAGCTTCGGCTGGCCGCTGCTTGCGATGATCTTCAAAGTTTCCGGCCGAATCTGGCCGCTGTGTAGGATGGTGAAGGATACGGTGGCGGCGCCTTGCAGGCCGGCCTGCCGTCCTTCGTTTGGATAGACGAGGTTGGCCTGCACCTTTTTCGTCAGCAGCTTGACATAGTCCTTGAGGCGATCGAGCTCCGCGTCGCGATCCATTCTGAGCATTTGCGCCTTCTGCCGCTCCTCGGCGCCCGATACATTGTTCAAGCCCGCCGCTCCCGCCGAAACTTCGGCGGCCGAAGGACTCGTCGCAGCCTCGGGCGGCGGCATTGAAGTCACCTTTTCGCTTTCGATGGCGTCCGCCGACTGATCGTCGGAAGGCGCGGTCGGCGCGTCGAAGGCCTTTTCGGGCTTCGCCTTATTGGCCTCGTCCTGCTGTGCCTTCTCTTTCGTTTCCTGAAGGAGCTTTTGTTCGGTCTGGCTTTGCGCGACGACGCCTTGCAGTTCGATGACGAGCGACGGCGGCTCTTCGGGCGCCGCCGCCAAGGCATGCACGACGAAGGGCAGGCCGACAGCCGAATGCAAGGCGAGCGACGCGGCGAAGCCGTGATAGATCGTGAACTTCAGTCTCCCATTCATCTTTTTTTCGAGCATGTCAGTCCCCTGAAAACTTCTATTTGGAGCCGCTTCGAGTCTGCACGGCGACCTTGGTAAAATTCAGCTGCTTGAGGACATCTGCGACATCGATGAAGCTTTGGAACGCGATGGTCCTATCGGCGCGGATCAGGAAAGAGGTGTCGGGCGGCAGCGTCGCGAGCCGGCGCTCGAGCTCGTCCTTCGACGCCCGCTCGCCGTCGAAATAGACGTTCCCGTTGGCGGCAAGTTCGATCGTTTTGTCCTGATGCTTCTCGACCTGCGACCGCGACGCCTGGGGCAGCGAGACGGGGATGCGTCCGGTCGCTATGAAATTCGCGGTGGTCAGCACCATCGTGAGGAGCACCAGCATGATGTCAACGAACGGAATGACGTTGAGAGATTCAAAAGGCCGCTCATCCATCGTGGCCAATCTCCCATTCGAGCAGCAGCACCTTAGTCTTGCGCAAAAGCGCGTTATAGGCGACCACCGAAACAAGAGCGACGATGAGTCCCACGGCCGTCGCCTTCAAGGCGAGAGCAAGGCCGACCATGATCTTGCCCGCATCCGCCGAAGCGTCGAGGTTCATGTTATAGAAGGTCAGCATGATGCCAAGAACAGTGCCGAGCAAGCCGATATAGGGCGCGTTAGAGGCGACGGAGGCGACCACGACAAGCCGCTTAGTCAATTCCAGCTCGAGCGCCTTGATGCTGGCGAAGCTCTTCAGCTCGATGGAGCGATAGAAAAACAGGCGCTCCAGGACGATGGCGACGACGATGACGCTGAGCGCGGCCAGAAGCCCGATGATGCCGAAGTCGATGACGGCTGAAAGCCATTCCATCTGCATTGCGAATTTCTCCAAACCTCTATCCAGAGGCCTTTGAGGCGACGCGTCGGCGATTCGCTTGACGAGGCATCCGTGGTTGAAAACTGAGGCGCTTCAAGACGTCTTGCTCCTGGCGTCTAAAAGGTGAGGCCGACCTGCAACAGTCCCTTGGTCCACTGATTGTAGGTTGGGGCGCCCACATCCGATCCATAGGTATGGGCGACTTGCGCCTTGAGGAGGAAGAACCGGGCGGCGGAATATTCGTAGGTCGCGTAATAGCCGAGACCGAAGTCGTTCAGCTGCGTGTAGCTCTTCTGCGTCGTCGTGTAGGAGCCGTTCTCGAGCCAGGCGGCGCCAACGTCGGTGAACAAGCCGATCGAGTGGCGATAAAGGTAAATGTCGGGAAGGGCATATTTGAGCTCGGGCGTCACGAGATAGCCGCTGTCCCCGCTCAACCCTTCGTCATAGGAGCGGACGCCCCAATAGCCGGACAGGCTCATTTGCTCGCTCGAATCAAGGTTGCCCGACAGTGATTTCTGAGCCCTTAGTAAAGTTGAGAGCGACAGCTTCTCGCTAAAGGCGAGGGTTGCATTAAACGACAGGTTGATCCTCTCATAATTGCCGACGGTGTCGACGCTTGCGATATTCGCAGCCCTTTGCGCGGCGTTCGGGAAGTTCACATTGCCAGCCGTGAAGGAGAAGGTCGTGCTCGTCGTCAGCGGCATGCCGCCGAATGCTCCCACCGTGTCGCGGGTGAGCGCCACCGTTCCGAGATCGATTGTCCTGTTGGCGAAAGAGACGCCGAGAATCTTGTCGTTCAACGATTTTCGGGTGAAATTCGCCAAAATATAGATGCTGTCGTCCCGTTGCCGCCGCAGCGCATAGGTCAGGGTCGCGGTAACCGCGTCTGCCGTGCCAGTCGCATTGACGGCATTGTAGACGCCGCTGAGAACATAGGTCGTCCGGAACGCGCCGATTTCGCCGCGCAGCCCGTCATAGCCCAGCGGAAACGAATAGGCGGCTCGCCCATTCACGAGGCTGGTGGACTCCGATACGATGCCGAAAGCCGAGAGCCTATCGCCGTAGCCGAGCGGCGAATTCAGGGCGAGGCTGCCGCTCACCCTGTTCCGGCCGGTGTAGGGCGAGCCGAAATTGTCGCCGAGAAGAAAGCCCTCGAGTCGCCGCCCTTCCGGAACGCTGAACACGAAATCCGATGTCTCCGGCCGCTGCCCGGGCCCAATTGCAACCCGCGGCATGCCCGCGCCCGGCAGATCGGAAATCAGCAGCATGGCGCGTTCGAGCGCGTCCTTGTGAATAAGCGGCGACCCGCCGAGCGCCCGATCGATCACGCTTTGCAGGTAATCGTCCCGGACGAGGGACTGGTTGGCGATCGCGATCGCCCCATATTGGCCGGGGACGAGCTTGATCCGCAGCACCCCGCTGCGGGCGTCCTGAGCCGGGACATAGGTTTTGGCCACGAGATAGCCCCGGGTGCGATACAGCGTCGTGATCTTGTCCGCCGCCGCATAAATTTCGCCAAGCGGCAGTTTGCGATTCTCATAAGGCTCCAATATCTCGCGCACCTCCGCCTGGCCGACGAGCTTTGGACCCTCGACCTCAAAACTTCGGACGAACAGGGTCTCCTGGTCCTTGAGCGCCAGTTGCGGCTCGACAAGCTGCGGCAGCACGGGCGCGGCCTCCGCCCGTGGAAGCGGAGCCCGTCGCGCCGCTTCGGCGTCCCGGACCGCGTCGCCGATATTATAGGGGAGGACCGGGACGGCGCTCTGCGCCCTGGCATGGGGCATCGCGCCCAGCGTCGCCAAAAGCGCGCCGCAACAGGCGATGAATGTGCCTTCCTTCATTGCGATAAACCTTTAGAACCGAAGAGAATTGCTATTGGGATTTCTGACCGGATGCGCCGTTCTTGGAAGCTCGATCCTCCAGGTCATAATGCTGGCCGTCGATCTCGATGCTGCGGATCGTGGCGCCAAAACCCGCTCCGAAAGCCTTGGCGCTAGCTTTCCGAGCCGTCGTCGTCTGACCGGCGGCGGCATGGCGGGGTGCGCGCTGCTCCTCGACTGCGGCGTCGTCGGCGCGGCGGGGTGCGCGCTGCCCCTCGCTCTCAACGGCGCGCCGCGCCGGCTCCTCGAACTTGATATTATCCTCGACCTTTGGGCCCGCGATGGCGGCGGTCGACTGCGCGCCGGCAGTGGACATGGCCGAGCTCGGCGGTTTAGCCGCTGTCATTTCCACATCTGTCGTCGCAATCACATTCGCCGCCGACGTCGCCGCCAGAGCAGCCTCGGCGGCTCGGGCGGCGGCGGCTCGGGCGGTGGCGGCCGCATCGTGATACGTGCTGCCGGCGATTGTGCCGACATTGCCCCCGATCAGCCCGCTGACATTGCTCCTCCCCTTAACAGTCCCGCTGGCGGCGCTGTCGCTGACGTCGCCGTAGTTTGAGCCGACCAGCCCGCCGACATCTGAAAAGCCGTTCACATCTCCGTAGGCTTGCAAGCCGACGATGGATCCATCGTTATGTCCGACCCCTCCGCCGATATTGGAAACAAGGCCGACGCCGTTCACATTCCCATAGGAGGAGGAGTTGAGGACTTGCCCGCTGAAAGTCGTTCCATCCGGGTTGTATCCAACCGTATTGTTCCCCACCAACCCGCCGACGTTATCGACGCCGGCGGGGGAGGTTACCCCATCAAGGATGCCCGACCCCGCCGTCACGCTCACATTCACATTTGCGGAAGAATTGGCGATAGTGCCGCCATCGTTGTTGCCAACCAACCCGCCATAGTTTTGGCCGTTGGCCGAGACGTAATTCCATGTCACCGTCACAGTCCCGCTCGCGGTGGAGCCGATGATGAGGCCGGGGTTGAAAGTGCCGTCGAAGGAGGTGCCGGCGATGTTCTCTCCGACGAGACCGCCGACGTAAGCGCTATTAGTTGCCGTTACGTTTACAAAGGCGTGAGAGTTGATGATGGAGCCGACGTTGAACCCGACCAAGCCGCCGATGTCGGTGCTGTTAGTGAGGCCGTTGCCATCATCACTCAAGATGCCAGCCGCCGTTATTTGTCCTTTGGCGGAGGAGTTGCTGATGGTTTTATAATTCGCCCCTGCCAACCCGCCATAGGAGCTGCCGCCGTTGAGAGCGGAGATGTTCACGTCGTCGGTGTGAGCATTGTCGAGAACGCCCTGGTTGACGCCAACCAGCCCTCCGACGTTGAAAACCCCATCCATCTTCGCCCCGATCGAGTAGGCGTTGCTGACGGAGCTGCCGATGCTAATCAGCCCGACGAGGGCGCCGTCGTTGCCGGCGCCAGGGCCATTAGTATTCTTGTCGGTGATGCTAGCGTTCACCACGCCGATATCGCGGACAACGCCAACGCCAATGATCGTTGGAGGCAAGGGAAAATTCCCTTGCACAGAGCCAAGCTGTCCAATCAAGCCGTCATTGCCATACCCGGCGGTGTCGTTGATGGTCAGATTGCTGACCGTATGACCCAACCCGGCCAAAGTGCCGTTTAGGGTATTTACCACCGCGCCGGAAAAGATCTTGCCGGAAGCGTCGAGGTCCTGCGCCAGGGCGTAAAAGCCTGTTGCCGGAGTGAATACCGCTCGGCCATCCCAATCGCTGATGACTTGGCTGCCGTCTGGGTTGAGAACCGGGGGACTAATCGCGGCCAGTTGGTCGATGCTGTGGATCAGCGTGTAGGTCTGGCCGTTGATGCTCAAACCGGCGTTGGCTCCGCTGAGCGTCACCGAAGCATCGTTGATCTTCAAGGAGCCATCTCTGTCCATGCTGACATTATTGATGTAATAATCAGCGCCGGCCTTGACGCTTCCCGTCGTGGCGTAGCCGCCATAGTTCATCGCCAACCCGGCGCCGGCGCCCGTGGCGGCGATGGGCGCATTGATGTTAATGTTGTTTGCGGCGTCAAGCGTCAGAATATTATTGGCCGACCAGGTCACGGGAGCGTTGACATAGATGCTGCCGTCCGTTCCACCGCCGTTGGTCGAGGCCAGAATAATGTTATTTGCGCCAAGCAGGCTGCCGAGCGTGGTCCCGCTGATGTTGGCGCCCTTGCCCCCGATGGCAAACCCTTGGGAGTCGATCAGCCAGGTCCCGTTCACGCCAATCGAAGCCTCGGTTGTGACAGCGGCGCTGTTTGCGATAGTCACCCTGTTGCCCTTCGTCTCGATCGCGCCGCCCGCGCCGCCCTGGGGCGCCGAAGCGTCGAGCGTGCCCGCAACCTTGACCTTGCCGCCGATGGTGGAAAGTTTGATCGAGCCGACATGCGCCGGACCGCCCATGAGATCGGCCATGGTGCGCGCCCGAATGACGCCGGTATTATTGACCTGCGCCGACAGGACGGCGTCGGCCGCTCTGGCCGTCATGATCACTCGCCCTCCGTCAGCCGTGATCGCCCCCTTGTTCTCGACCAAAGCGTTCAGCGTCCCTTGGTCGATCGTTACGTCGATGAGCGAGTTGCCCTCGAAATTTAGGGCAATTCTATCTCCCGCCGCCATGGCCACAGTCCCAAGAGTCGCGGTGATCACGCCCTTATTCGAGACCGTCTTGCCGAGCAGCGCGACATAGCCTCCTTCGCTCGCCTGAATTTTGCCCTGATTGACGACGGAAGCCTTCGAGGAGCCGGAAAAGCTGTAGTTCCCGACCATGAAATTTGAGTTGGAGATATCGAGCGTGGAGGCGACAAGACCGCCGACATTGACCTGCGCGTCTCTGGTGAAGAGCACACCCGCTGAATTTACGATGAAGACCTGCCCGTTGGCGTTGAGTGCGCCGGCGATGACGCTCGTCTCGTTGCCAATGACGCGGTTGAGCGTCACCGCCGAACTGCTTGGCTGGTTGAAGTTGACGGTTTCCTGCGCGCCGATCGAAAAACCCAGCCAGTTGATGATTGCCTTGTTGGAGAACTGATTGATGTTGGTGACGCTTCCAGCGTGAAAGATGCCCGCCGAGCCCTCTATGACCGTGCCGCCGGTGGGCCCCGCCAAAGCAGGGCGCTGCAAGGCCATCAGCGCTGCAATGGCCGTCATTGTGGCGAAGGATCCCTGGAACGCGCGCAGGCGACCGGAAGGACGCGGCGAGGAGAGCGGATCTGTGGTAAGCCGCGCTGCGGCGCGCTTCGAAGTTATGCTTTTTTGGCGAAGAGCCATTTTGGGGGCTGTTGAGGTCATGGCTGGCAGTCTCTAAAGAGGGGCTCCGGCAGGCAGTGCGTCGGCGCTTATCGATATATTTTGATATATAGTATGGTCCGTTACGCCTCGACCCAGGTCAACCGAAAAAAGTGCCCACGCAACTCGTACGCGAGCGATATTTCGGCGCTGTGGCATATTAGCTACGCTGGCGTCGGCGCCGACCCAGGCGCCCTGTTCGGATGTTGTTAAATGTCAAATTCAGTCTGTGAGCTCAGCGGCGCTTTCGGGGCCGTCTGCTGCCCCCCAAATACAGCCCACCGACGATGTTTCGGGCGTCCTGGCCTTCCCTGCCGACGGCAAAAGTTAGCGCCCGAAACGCGCCAGCCTCAGCGCGGAACGTAATTGGCTGGCAGCAAAGGGATGCCCGCTGAAATGGCCTTGATTTGCCTTTAGCAATATCGTACACAATATAGCTATACGTCGATGTGCTGCCGCCCGTTCCGGTTCATGCGACATCAATCATGCATAAGAAACAAAGAATGGCTCGGTCGCCATTCGGCTCACGGGTGCGGTGAGACTAGGGTCGCGTGCGCGGGGTGCTGATCGATGGGCAAAGAGAGTCAATGCGTTCAAGGGCCGCCAGTTTGCGGCAGGCGGCTTCCTTTGGGCTGTCCAGTGGTCTCCGCGGTTCCCCGTCCGCTTCAAAGATGTAGAGCGCACGCCGGCGAATCGCGTCGCGCTGGACGCGGCGCTGCACGCCAGGGCAAATATCTCAACAACATCGTCAGGATCATCGTCGGATCACGCGGTTCGTTCGGCCAGGTCTTGGCGTCAAGTCCATGAGCACGATGCAACATCAGCGATTATGAGATCTTTGCGATGATCCGCAAGGATCAGATCGCCACGATTTCAACCAACAACATGGAAGCGCCGCGCACCTTCGTCGCGTCGCTGCTCGCGGTCATGGCCCAATGGGACAGAGTTGGGTGAGTTGCGCGCCGCCTGTGACTTTACAACCGAATCGCTTGAGGCCGATGAATTCATAGATCGCGCATCGAGCATTTGACGAAAAGGGAAGAATATCATGATAATCGGTAAGGTTAAAAAACTGACATTAGGCGCCTCGGCGGCTCTAGTGACGATGTATTCGTCCGCTTACGCGACCACAATCTCGGTTGGCGTGGCGCCGAGTTTTGCAGAAGCCTTGATTGACTTGTCAGGCGCTTTCCAGGAGTACTACATCACTCATGGAAATCTCAACTACAATGTCGTTGTGACCGTCGACTCTACGGCAAATCTCAAAAGTGAGATTATAAATGGCGCTCCATCAGGACCATATGATCTGTTATTGTCACCGGACAATCTGGCATTGTACGATTTGGCGCTTAAGCAACCCAGCCTGGTGGTCGGTCAACCATTTCAGTATGCTACAGATTCCCTGATGCTTTATTCAAAATCAGTAGATATTAGCGCAGGCTTGCCATCTTCGTTGACCCAAGATTTTGTGATCGCCGATCCGCTCAAAGACGCTTATGGGCGGGCGACGGCGCAAGTATTAGCTACAACGCCAGGGATTGTTACCGCCCTTCGTCAAAACCACATTAAGACACGAGACGACATAGGCACGACGTTTGCCGCGGTTGACGGGGGAAGCTACCCCTATGGATTTGTCGCTAAGTCGCAAATCTGTCAATACAATAACGGCTCTGAATATTATGTCGAAGGCACTTATCATCACGAATATAGTCCTACGAATTCCGCACACCCGTACATTCCAATTAGCTTAAAGGGTCTTAAGATCGCCGTAACCCGTGCAACAGACAAGGAAACCGAACTCACCGATTTCGTCAACTTCTTGACTGGACAAGGCGCCACTGTCGGGACGAGCCTAATAAAACAATATTGCTATAAAGCATCTTAAGAAGCCGCGTCCTCGGCAGGGTCGGCTGAAGCATCTCAGAATCCTCAGCTTACGCGCTGCCCGCGCCGCAGGGCCCCTTCGCGCATGTCCTGCTGCTTTGCAGGCAAACCCTTTGTCACATCAACAATAGATTGCCCGACATCTCCGCGCGGCCAATGGCTTGAAGCGGACAAGATCAAAGTCGCGCCGTCCAATCTCTAAAGAATAGGAAAAGGTCATGTTAATAGGCAAGCTAAAACAGCTGAATTTCGCCGTCGCTGCCGCTTTAACCATAATGTGCGCGCCGGCTTATGCGACCAGCATCAAGATTGCTGTGGCGGCGAATTTTGCCGCTACATTGAATTCTATGCTTGGACCATTCCAATCCCTCTACCCAAGTGATTCATTCTCGCTGGTCTCAGATTCCACGACAAATATCAAAAACGCTATCATTAGCGCCGGCACGGCGACGACATATGATCTGTTTTTGTCAGCGGACTTTGCTGCACCGCAAGACTTATATGCGAATCACAATAGCCTGGTCGTCGGCGCCCCATTTCATTATGCCACTGGCTCTCTGGAGCTTTGGTCCAAAACAGTGAATATCAGCGCGGGCCTGCCAAATCCCCTAACAACAAATATCGTGATCGCCGACCCGACCAAAGCCCCTTATGGAAAGGCGGCCCAACAAGTCCTGGCATCATCGCCTTGGTCTATTACGACAATCCCGAGCGGATTCGTTTTCACACGGCCCAATATCACTACGACCTACCAAGCAGTCAACAGCGGGACTTTTGCGTATGGGTTTGTGGCCAAATCGGCAATCTGCACAAAGCCCGGTAGTTCCGAGGTATATCCCGCAGGCACTTACCATCACTCATATCTTTACAACGACCCGGCGCACCCCTACGATCAAATCAAACAATACGCCATAAAGATTAACCGTAGTGGCCGTACGACAGCGCAAAACACGGTGCTGACCAACTTTGTCAACTTCTTGACGGGCGTTGGCACTTCCGCTGGGACCGCTAAAATTCTCTACTATTGCTATCAGCTTCCCTAGACTAGGCTCAGGGCTCAAATAGCTCAAAGCCAATGCGCAACGGTAGCGACAAGACAAAGGGTGGCGAAATAGCGTCCGGTGAGCTTGTCGTATCGCGTGACGATGCACCGGAAATCCTTCAACCTTCCGAAGCGGCGCTCGATGACGTTGCGCTTCTTGTAGGCGTTCTTGTCGTGCCTGATGCGCCCCTTGCGATTGGATTTGCCGGGAATGGCAACGCTAATGTTCTGCTGTTTGAGGTAGGCGTGAAACGCGTTCGTGTCATAGGTTTTGTCGGCCAGGAGTTCCCTTACGGGGTCGGGCTGACGCATTCTTGCGCTTTGACACAATCGGCGGTGTTGCCGGGGGGCAGGACCAACGGCCATGGCCTGACATGGTCGTCGACAATCGCGTGTGTCTTGCTGTTTTCACCACCCTTCGTGAGCCCGATCGCCTGAAACTCGGCCCCCTTTTCCGCCGCTGGCGCAGCGGTGGGCTTTCACATGGCTGCTGTCCAAGGCGACCTGCTCCGGCGGCTCGGAAGGCGCCGCGACCGATTTGAAGATCTTTTGCCAGATGCCCCGCTGGCTCCAGCGCGCGAACCGATTGTAGATCGTCTTGGACGGACCCCACTCCCGCGGGCAATCGTCCCAACGACAGCCGATCGTCAGCGCATGCAGATCCCACTCAAAATGCGTTGATCGTCGTAGCGTCGCGGCCCCGGGTGGACCTTGGGCAAATACGGCTCGATCTGCGCCCATTGCTCGTCGGTGAACCAAAACTAGAATGAGCCAAAGGCGGTTCCCAATCCGATGACGGCGGCGAGGGCAAGGAGGCCGCCGACGATCGACACCATAACGATGTCAAAATAGCTTTCCCGATGGGTCGATCCGCAGACCGCGAGCAGCGTGACTACGGCGCCATTGTGCGGCAGACTGTCGAGCGTGCCCGCGCCGATCACGGCGATGCGGTGCATCAGCCCCGGATCGATCCCCTTTTCGGCGGCAAGGCGCATATAGGAATCGCCGAGCGCGTCGAGCGCGATCGTCAGTCCACCGGACGCCGAACCGGTGAGCGAGGCGAGCACATTTGTGGCCACCGCCAGCGAAACCAGCGGGCCGCCTTGAATCGACAGCACCCAATCGCGAACCATCGCGAAGGCGGGCAGCGCCGCGACCACCGAGCCAAAGCCGACGAGGCTGGCGACGCTCAACACCGGCAGCGCGGAGGCATTGGCGCCGGCGTCCATGCTTCCGCGGAGGTCGGGCAGCCGCCGCAAGTTGACCGCGATCAGCACGACGATGGCAGCTGCGAGCGCGGTCACGACCGCCCACACGCCGCCGACGGCGGACAGCGATGTCGAACCCCACGCCTCGTCGGCGAGATATGAAGCGTTGAGACGAGGCAATATAAACAAGGACATCAAGAGATTGACGCCGACCACGATGACGAGCGGAAAAACGGCCACGGCGATGGACGGAGCGGAAACGCTCTCATGGCCGTGGCGGATCTCGGCTGGATCGAACGTGCTGGAGGTTGTCGCGCGCTCGCGGACGACGAGGTCGTCCGCCGCATCGGCCCCGGAAGCCGCATCGGCGCCGTAGCCTTGGCCCTTCCTGCGAGCGCTGGCCTCGGCGCGGGCGAGCCACCAAAGGCCGAACCCCAGCATGATGGCCGAGGCGATGACCCCAAGGCCCGGCGCCGCGAAGGGCGTGGTGCCGAAAAATGGCATCGGGATCGCGTTCTGGATCGCCGGCGTTCCGGGCAGCGCCGACATCGTGAAGGTGGATGCGCCAAGAGCGATCGCCGCCGGCATCAATCGCTTGGGGATCGCGGCGACGCGAAATAGCTCATGCGCCATGGGAGCCAGGACGAAGAAGGCGACAAAGAGACTGACGCCCCCATAGGTGACCAGCGCGCCGGCGAGGACGACCGCTAGCACCGCGCGCTTTGTCCCCAGGCGCATTGTCATAAAGGTTGCGATGGCCGAAACGGAGCCGCTGTCCTCCATGAGCTTGCCGAAGAGGGCGCCAAGGAGAAAAATCGGGAAAAACTGCATGATGAAACGCGCGGCGCTTCCCATAAAAGTTTGCGTCCAATGGGCGAGCAGCGGCTCCCCCGCCAATCCGGCGGCGAGCACCGCCGCCAGGGGAGCGAGCAGAAGCACGCTCCAGCCCCGATAGGCGAGCCAGATCAGCAGCCCGAGAGCGACAAGAATGCCGAGCAGTCCCATGCGTCAGATTCCTTCCAGGAAAACATCGAGATCGAGGGTCGACCGGCGCCCGAGATCGGCGGCATGCGTCTCCAAAAAAAGCTGCGCCGCTTTTCGCCCTTCATCGCGAAGCAGGGAGAAGAATTCCCATTCCGCGTTGAGTTTGGAAGAGGCGCCGAGCTCGGTCATCATCTCGCTCGCGATCCGGTGGATGCGCATGCCAGCCCATTGCGCGCCCTCGCTGTCGCCCGGATCGGCGACGTGCCGAAGCAAGGCGATCATCCGCAGCTCCTTCAGGAGAACCGAGTTGAAGGACACTTCATTCAGGCGGTTCAAAATCTCGGATGCGGAGCGCGGCGATTCTTTGCGCTCGATCGGGTTGATCTGGACGAGAATGGTATCGTGCGATTTACACTCCCGGATGAGGGGCGTTATCGTGGGATTGCCGGAATAGCCGCCGTCCCAGTAAGGCTCGCCGTCGATCTCTATGGCTTGGAACATGGTCGGCAGGCAAGCCGAGGCGAGTAGAACGTCCGGCGTAATGGCGTCGTTTTTGAACACGTGACCGCGGCCGGTCTGGACATTGGTGGCTGTGATGAAGAGCTTCATCGGCGATTGCGCCAGCCGCTCGAAATCCACGAGTTCGGTCAGGATCGCCCGCAACGGATTATTGCCCTTCGGATTCAAGTCATAGGGCGATAGCAGCCGCGACATGAGATCCATCGCGACATAGACGGGCGAGGAGTCCAGCGTCCAGCGGCCGAGCAGCACATCGAAAGGCCCGCGCCGGAGCGGACTGAATCGAGCCGCATCGGAGACGCGTCGCCAGAATGTCTCCAAAGCTTCCCGTGCGCCGGCGGCCCCGCCCTTCGCATGGCCATCGACCAGCACAGCGGCATTCATCGCTCCGGCGGAGGTGCCGGAAATGCCGTCGACGCCAAGCCAAGGCTCCTCAAGCAGACGATCGAGCACGCCCCACGTGAACGCGCCATGCGCGCCGCCGCCCTGCAACGCAAGATCGACAAGGATGGGATCGCGCGTGATGGCGGCCCCAGTTGATTCCATGGACATCGGACCTCGCGGAAATCATCGGATAAGCCGTAGCTGACCTGGATATTGTAAGATGGCTAGACCATAGCGTCACGCACATTCAGTTTGCGAAGCGCGCAGGCTCACGCGGGCGTCGCTCACAGCGCTCGATTTCTTGCCCGAAAAAGTTGATCAACTTTTTGATATTTGGACATCGGATATATCCGATGTCTCTTAAGAACATGCTCCAACACTTTGAATCCGAGCGATTCCTTTTCGATCAGATGACCCCATCTGATCGGGAAACGCTTTAGGACGAATCAAATCATGGTCCGCAAACGCGACAATGTTGCGAAAGCCATCAACGCTTGACAACGACGGCGCTTGAGCCGGTTCCCTTTCGCCGACAAGCAGCGCAGATTCCTCACTTCATGCGGAGCGTCCGCTTTTTCGCGGCGCGTCGCTTCGCCGATCATGCGTTGTGTGTCTTGTCGGGTGGCGCTTGTCCCGAGAGGAGCACTGCGATCCATTGGAGGGAAGGGTATTGCTCGCAGACGGTGAGGAATGCGATCAGAATTGGAACGCCGATGAAGGTCCCTGGCAAGCCCCAGATGAAGCCCCAGAAGAACACCGCGAACATCACGACGAAGGGAGAAATGGCGAGGGTCTTGGCGGTGAACAAAGGTTCGAAATAGCTGCCGATGAGGAACTGGACGATGGCCAGCGTTGTCAGGACGAGAGTGGGCAATTCCCACGATCCCGTTTGAACGAAGGCGAACAGCGTCGGCAGGATCGTCGAGACGAGCGTCCCGATCAATGGAATGTAGTTCAGCGCATAGGCGATGACGCCCCAGGCGGCGGCGAGCTCCAGGCCGACCACAAGCGAAAAGACCCATACCACAAGCCCGGTCAAGACGCTCGCCAAGGTCCGCACCAGCATATATTGGCGGAATTTCTGACCGATCTTCGCCCCCGCGGCGATCAGCCTCGCGCTATGGGTTTGGTCTCCCAGCGATTGGAGATTGGCCTTGAACTCCTCGGCTTCGAGAAGCCCCATCGCCATGAACAGGAAAACCAGAAGGGAGAAGGCGACAAGGCTGTTCAGCCTGGTGGCGATTTCCTGAAAGACGCGCAGCAGCGAGGATGCGTTGAAATGCTCGGCGACCGTCGAGACGATGAAAATGTCGTATTCCTCGAGCCAGTTGGTTCCCGCGACATAAAGGCTCTGGACGCGGGTGAAGTTCTGGCTGACCCATTGGGCGACCTGACCGCCGCCCCACGCCACCATGGAGGCGAGCTTGACGACGACGGCCAGCGTCACGAGAACGGTGACGATCAGCGCCAAGCCGCGCGGCATCCGGGTCTCCAGCGCCTTCTGCAGCGGCCAGACAATGATGATCGCGAAGAGCGCGAAGGCGACCGGTTCGAAGACGACGTCGGCGAAATAAAACGCATCGATGACAAGAAAAGCGATGATCAGAGCGCAGGCAATGCGGACGACGCTATTGTCCATGTTTCGTCCTCGATATTGCTTGCCTTTCGGACCCGCTGCGCTGATCGGCGGCTTGAAAAAGCGCGGCGGGCAGCGCATTCTACATTGCCGATAAGGCTCATTTGCAAGCGGGGTAACCTACAATGTCCGATCTCATCGTCATTGTCTATCCGTCCCAGGAAAAAGCAGAGGAGGTGCGAAACCGCCTGTTTGATTTGCAGAAGGAATATCTGATCAAACTCTCGGACGCTGTCGTCGCCACCAAATCAGCAGATGACCGGATCCAACTGCACCAGGTCGTCAACACAACGGCGGCCGGCGCCGCCTCGGGCAGTTTCTGGGGCTTGTTGGTCGGCGTGATTTTCCTCAATCCGATTCTCGGCGTGGCTTTAGGGGCGGCGGGCGGCGCATTGGGCGGCGCGCTGACGGACTTCGGCATCAATGACAAGTTCATGAAAGACATCGCCGAAAGCATCCAGCCCGGCAATGCCGCCTTGTTCGTGCTCATCAAGGAAATGACG
>NZ_JQKO01000030.1 GCF_000746085.1 Methylocapsa aurea
TCCGCCAAAGTGACCAATATCACGCGCGTATAGGCCGGATCCTGGAGGCGCATCAGCGGCGTAATGATCCGACCTGCTGGCGGGTGCGACTCCGTCTGACGCGTAATCTGTCGATGATAGGCGCCGGTTGCGTCCATAAGCAGCAAGCTGTGTCCGGTGGGGGCGGTGTCGAGCACCACAAAGGCGCCGCGCGCTTCCGCGACAATTCTTGAGAAGGCGTGGAAGACGGCGACCTCTTCGGTGCAGGGTGAGCGCAAATCCTCGCGCAACAGAGCCTGCCCCTGTGGGTCGAGATCACGACCACGATCCTTCATTATTTTCTCGACGTAGCGTTCGGTCTCCGCCCTGGGGTCGATTCTGTCGACGCGCAAACCGGGAACCTCTCCCGCGAGCGTCATCGCAAGATGGGCCGCGGGATCGGTCGTGCTGAGAAGCACAGTGTGACCACGCTGGACCAGACCGAGGGCGATCGACGCGGCGATCGTGGTCTTGCCGACGCCGCCCTTCCCCATGACCATGATGAGGCCCTTTCCATCCGCCGCCAGACGGTCGATTAGGCGATCTAACGCGGGAAGGTCGCTGGCAAACTTTCCGTCTAGAAAGGCCGTCGCCGCCGCGGCAGGCGCCGAGGCTTGGCCAATCAGTGAGCGCAAGGCCCTTATCCCCAGCATGTCGAAAGGTCGTAGCCGAATATCGTCGCGCGGGAGATCCCGAAGGTTCTCCGGCAGATCCGCGAGCGCCCGCTTGCCCTGGTCTTCCAGCGACGCAGCCACCAAATCGGATCGGTCGCTGGCCAAGAACACGCCGTTCACGACCAGACGCTGGTTCGAGAGACCGAGCGCGCGAAACTCCACTGAGGTTCGCGCCGCCTCGGCGATTGCGCCGATTTCGGGTCGCGTCACGAGGATGATGGTCGTGGATGCCGGATCAGAAAGCGCCGCCATCGCCGTCCTGAACCGAGCCTCTTGCATCTTGAGGCCGGAATGCGGCCCAAGGCAGGAGGCGCCGTGATCATTGCCCTCGAGAAAGCCACTCCACGCCTTCGGCAGGCTGAGGAGACGAAGCGTATGCCCGGTTGGCGCCGTGTCGAAGACGATATGATCGTGGGTCTCATCGTCGACGGCCAAGCGGCCAACAAATTCGTCGAACGCAGCAATCTCCGTCGTGCAGGCGCCAGACAATTGTTCCCGAACCATGTCCCGGTCTTGGTCGCTTGCCTCCGGCCCCATTTGGGCCAGCACCCGCATGCGATAAGAATCGGCGGCGGCGATGGGGTCAATATTGAGGACATCCAGACGCTCAGCGCCGGGGACTGGGACCGGTAGATTGCCCAAAGGCGCGTCCAATATCTCGTCGAGATTGGATGCGGGATCGGTGCTTACGAGCAGAACGGACTTGCCGCCGTCAGCGAGCGCTAAGGCGGCGGCGCAAGCGATCGAGGTTTTGCCGACGCCACCCTTGCCGGTGAAGAACAAAAAGCGGCTCGGATCGGCGAGAAATCCAGGCGGGTGAACCACAGCAGCGTCGTTCATGATGTCCTTCGATCCGCCGTCGAAGCGGGCGATCAGGCCAGCGTCAGCCACACCCGATAAACGGGACTATAGCAGCACTAAACCATGATCCGAACCGCGGACGTCCGGGCCGAATGGAAAGACCAACATTTCATCTTATAAGGTTCCATAAGATAGATTATGCGAATGGAGATTATCCATGTCAATCACTCAGGTAGAGCATTAAGGTTCCATAATAATTCTGCACGGTTCCGCGTAGGCGTCTCCAGATGCGCTCGCGGATGTCGGTGCGCCGAGTTTCGCGGACTCGATTCACGAACTCAGAGCCGCCGCCTCCGGAAAATGCCGTCATTCCCGGGCTTTCCGGTCCAGAAATCTCCGAAACATTCGCTTCAATCTTCGGACCCTACGCAGTACGCAAACTTGGCACAAGGGCGTCCCCGACAACCCATTGGAGAAACTCATCTCCGCGCGCCCGCCGATTCACGAAACCTCCCGTACCGACTGCCAAACCATGTAACCCAGCGCCCGCGCGTCCCTGCGGCGCCGTAGATTCCCGGTCCGGCATCCACCCGTTCGGATGACGAGCGCCTCGTTTGGGCGCCCTTCATGGATCTTCGCTGTTCGCCTTCGACTGTTCGAACGATGGAAACGGACGGTCGCTCCCGCCCGCTCGTTCATGGCTCTCGAGCGCGCCGCTCAACGCTCAAACGCGGGCAGGACGGCGCGGGCCATACGCCATTGGGCGCGCCATCATGAGGGAGCGCGCCTACTGCGCGCCTTCGGCAGCGCCCACTTGCCATCCGCGCCTTTTTGACGAGGCCGCGCTTTTTCATGCCTTGAAGCGAGAAGGATACGGCTCGATTGTTGATGTCCCGGCCGGTCGCCTTGATTTGAGCGGCGACTCTCGCCGACGGAAAGGGCGCCCTGCTGGTCGAAGACGTCAGTGATGGCCGCGCCGATGGTCTGGTGCGCCTCCGCCTGGTCGCCTGATTCCGGCGGTTCACAGGCCTTGGGCTTGCGGTTTGGTTTTCGTCCTGGAGCTGGTCTTGGCGTTCGCGCCGAAAGCTTTTCCAGAGCTTGGAGCTCACGCTCGGCGATTCGAAGATCGGCGATCTTCGCGGGGATGCGTTCGAGTGATGTGTCCATGATGTCTTTGCTTGTCATGTAGGGTGAGGCGCAACTCTCCCTTGGCTTTTGGGCGCCGTCACGTAAGCGCATCGTGCCGTTCATCAGCCGTCTCAAGAACGGCCGCCGCGTCGCGGCCCGCTTCGGCCGTACCGCCAGCAGCTTCCTGGGCTTCGTCCCTCTCGTCACCGCGCGCCGCCTCCGGATCAGCGTTGTCCACACAGCTTAGTTTGTTGACCGTTGGGGTTTCCTCCTGTAGCCCTTGGAGCAGCAGCGCCTCAGGAGACGGACATCAGCATGGCCGGGTTGGGCAGTCTTCCGGTCGTGCGGTGTTTGATGCTCGCTGCGGCATTCGCTCTCGTCGTCGAGCGTCCCATCCAAGCGCAGCCGATCCCGTTTCCGCCCGCGGCAGCCTCTCCCGCGGCCGCCGCCGCAGGGTTCGAGGCGCGGGCGACCGCGGTCATCGCCGCCAACGCGTGCAGCCGCGAGGACGACTATCTACGGATCCGCACGGAAATGGCGGCCGGCAATTTCGATAGCCAGGGCGAGGATCTGACGGGGATTCTCATCGGCAAGGTTGCCTATATTCGCGCGCAGGCGGAAGCGCATAGCAATGCGCCGTGCGCTGGCGTCATCGTTCGGCCGCGCGCCCGCAACGCCGAAGGCGGCTTCGTTCACGCCACGCTGCAGCAATTCGCCGACGCCGATCGGGCCCTTCGCGCCGCCGGCCCGACAGCCTGCGCGCGCGAGACAAACGAGACAAAACGCCTGCATGAGCCAAACACGCTGACCGACGCGGAGAAAACGCAGCTCAGCGAAATGGATCAGTTGGACGAGATTTCGATCGACCTCGTCGTCGCGCCGGACTGCATGGTGCGCCAGGTCAACGAGGCAATCCTGGCGATGCAAAAGACGACGCAGCTCGGCAGCTCCGATCTGCGCTGCCTCGAGCATTTGTCGAAGAGCAAAGGCGAGTTCGACGTCAACGTCCGCGAGCTTGTTCGGCTGCTCTATCTCGGCGGTCCGCGTGGACGGGGGCAAGGCATTCTTGCGCCGGCGACGATCGACCACATGTACAGCGCATTGCTCGCGGCGCGCGGCGGGCCCTCCGACGACAGCTATTCGGTGATCGCCGGATGCGGCGAGCCAGCCGGCGACGAACTGGGCAGCCCCGAGGACACCGCCGACCGGCACGCGTGGTACAATGAGCTCGCCGATGGCATCGGCGACTTCTTCGCGTGGCTGGCGGTGACCTTCTTCCGAGTTGTCGGCAGCGCGGTGTCCACCGCCGCGGGGCTGGTCGCCGCGCCGTTCCTAATCGCCGCCGGCGAGGATCCAACCGAGCTCATTCTCCCGCACACCGACATTCGCGTCCGGGAGACCGAGAACCATCGCCTGATGATCGAGACGTCGCGTTTCCTGACCAACGCCGACATCATCGCTCGATTGGAGGCCGAGGGCTACTACCATGTCGACGACATTCGCGATGACCAGGCCGAGGTGCGCAGCTGGTTGCTGCGCCGCCTGCAGGACATCGCGGCGCATGATTTCCAAGAATACAATTCCCGGCCCTACACCCGCTACAGTTTGAATGCGGTGCTGAACCTGCATGACTTCGCCGCCGCGCATGGCGACGCGGCCATGGCGACCGCTGCCCGCATCGTGCTCGATCTCTCTGAGGCAAAATTCGCCGCTACGTCGAATCGTGGCCGACGCGCCGCGCCATTCCGCCGGCGGAGCGAGTACGATGGCTACGACCCCGCGCCAGAAAACAGCGGTCCGGCTGACCTTTACAATATCGTCCGCGGCGGCGACCATGAGGTGGCCCGCGCGATGCTGCTCGCCGGGCAGACACAACTGCTGAATGGCGGTCCATCGAGGGAAGCGATGGCCCAGATGGTCAACGCCGCCACCAGTCCCTATCGCCTGCCGTCGCCGGTGCTGGCGACCGCGATCGAGCGCCGCGCGTCGATGCAGACGATCCGGCATACCGGGATCGAACAGGTCGTGCAATCGCCAGCCTTCACGATCAGCGCCGGCGGCGTGCGCACCGGGCCGACAGCCACTCTCTCGGGTTTCTCGGAAGGCGTGGACCGCGGCGTGGCGATGCCGACGACGATCATCCCCACCGTGGCGGCGTGGCGGATTGCCGACCTGTTCCGCTTTGACGGCGTCGGCGGTCAGCATGAGCGCGCCCCGAATACCTGCGTGGCCGAGGGATTTGCCTGCGGCATCCAGCCAAATCTCTCGGCGGCGTTCGAGAACTGCACCAAGGGTGAAGTGCTGCCGGGGGAAGGGCTGTGGTTCGTCAGCTCCGCGGGGTGCCTCCCGGCCATACCCGGGCCGCACTTCTATCTTGCGGCGCGCATCGTCGACTGTCCCGACAGCTTCTGCGTGCACGGACGTCAATGGGGCGTGATGGATGTTGTCGAAGCGAGCCCGCCGCCCCCGATCCAAGACGGCGAGGTCCTGCGCGCGGCCCCCGATCCCGCCTTCAACCAATTTCAAGCCGAGCGCCGAGCGCCGCTTGAAGCGTTGAATCCGGACGCGAATGGCGACGCCTCCTACGTCACCGCCGCCGGACGGCGGATCGACTTCAACCTCGACGAGGCGGGTCCGAGGATCCGCGCCGTCGACGATGTGGCGCCGCCCGCCTGGACGACCGCCGGCGACGCGATTGACGCCGACGGCGCCGGCCGCGCCGTGCTGAAGGGCCCCGGCGGACCGGTGACCATCGACTTCTCCGACTGGTCCAACCCGAAGCGCACGCCATGACGACTTTTCTGCGAAGGATGACGTTTGCCGCCCTGATGCTGCCGCTGGGCGCGGGAGCGGCGCGCGCGGACGCCGTGGTCACCGCTTGCGCCTCCGACATTCAGGCCGGTGCGGGCGTTAATCTCGCTCAGGCTCTGGCCGCTGGCGGGGTGATCCGCTTCGCCTGCCCGCCGGGCACGTCGATCCGCGTGACCGGCCGCTACACGCTCGCCGGCAGCGCGCGGATCGATGGCGGCGACTCGGTGACCCTCGACGGCCACGGTACGGCCGGGCCACTGCTGCGCGCGACGCAGAACACGATCCTGCTTCGGATCACGCTGCGCGGGTTCGCCCAGCCGCGCAGGCGACCAGTGCAGCCCGGCGCTGTCGGGCTCGGCCGCCTGACGGGCTCGGTCCTCGCCACGTCCGGCGACGCCGAACTCGATCGCGTCACGATCGAGGGGAGCGACGGTCCAATCGATATTCGCGGCCGCGCCACGGTGAAGGACTCCGCATTCGTCGGCAATCCTGGCGGCTATGCGCTGGTGGTCGGCGGCGCGGCGTTTATCGAGCGCACTCGCTTCACCGGCAACGGGTCGGCGTTGTTGATGGGCTCCGGCTCGGTGCGGCGCTGCGATTTCACGGGCCAGACCGCCGGCGCGGTTCGGGTCGGCGCCGCAAGCGGGCCAACGGAGATTCGGCATTCGACCTTTGCGACGACGCGCGGCGGACCGGCGCTGGCTCTGTCCCAACGCGCCGGGCGCGCCGGCCCGCAAACGGTGACCTTGCGCGGCAACATCTTCCGCGATAACGGCAGCGGCGCGATCAACCTGTTCGACTTGGCGCAGGAGGCGCGCGAGCGCGGGCAGTCCGCAGCAGTCGTCAACGCGCTCGCATCGTTGCCGCCGTCCGCTTTTGTGTTCGGCTATAACCGGTTTGAGTCCAACGGCAGCGCCCGCGGCGGCGCCATCGCCGCCAATCTTGCGCATACCGGAGGCATGATCTCGACCGGCGACCTTTTCATCGGCAACGCCGCCGGCGGCGCCGGCGGCGCCGTCGCCGTTTCGGGCGGAATGCTGCGGCTGTCCCACGCCTTGTTCAAGGGCAACCGCGCTGGTGGACGCGGAGCGGCGCTCGCTGTGGCGCCCGATGCGCGGGCGACGCTCTCCAACGCCCTGATCGTCAGCAATGCCGGGCCGGCCGGCGCGATCGCCGGTGGCGGGGTCACCCTGGTCAATGTCACCATCGCCGACAACGCGGCGGCTGGCCTGCTGCTGGAGGACCCGTCGGCCCGCGTCGCCAACGCCATCCTGGCGCATAACGCGCCCGCGGATTGCGTCCGCGTCCCTGCCGGGGTCTTCCAAAGCAGCAATCTGGCGTCCGACGCTACATGTCCGGAGGTCGCGGCGGGGGAAGCGTTCCTGGACGCTTTCTATGTTCCTGTCGCGGGCAGTCCGGCGCTGCACGCTGGCGACCCCGCCATATGCAAGGGAGCCCCGGTCGATGGGTTCGACCTGGCATTCCAGGGTCGGCTGGACCCGGCCGCCTGCGCGCTCGGCGCCTTTGAACAAAGGCCCGTGCGCAAGCTGTCCCGCCGCACCGACCGCCACGAGGCGCACGCCACCGAGCAGGACGACTTTTCCGACGAGGAAGGCTACCGGCCCCCGCCGGGCGCGCAAGTCAGCGGGCCCGATGGCGGGCTGGGGTCGATCGAGCCGAGCACGCCGACGGACAGCTCCCCGCTCCCCGCTTCGTCATCAACCCCCGGAGACCTCCCGTGATCCGCGCGATTGTCGCCCTGCTGGTCGTGCTCGCGGCGTCCGCGGCGCGGGCCTCGCCAATGGACACCGTGTTCGCGGCGCTCGCCGCCGAGGAGGCGGAGCCGATCGAGCGGGTGCGCTTTTTCATTGAGCGCGGCGGCGTCGCCGATATCTATTACATCGACCGCGCTCGTCCGGGGCGGTTTCGCATGCTGAAAAACCCTGGTCAGGGCGGGCTGGAGCTCATCGTCGTGGAGGGCGTGCAGTGGCTGCGCACCGCGGCGGGGTGGCAGAAATCGCCGGCGCCCCAGACCGCCGGCCTCATCCCATCCATGGCGGAGATGTTCCGTGAAGGTCTGACCGACGCGATAGAGCAGCCCGGACCGGATGGCGGCAGCAGCATCGAAGGCGGGATGGCCTGGACGAATGGCGCGTCCTGTCAGGGCCGGTTGCTGCTGCGCATCAGCGCCGCCGGGCTTCCCTCGCTGCTGCGCTTCGAGGGCGCCTGCGGCGGCAAGGCGACCCGGTTTCGGCAAGCTTTCTCCTATGAAGGCCCTCTCACGATCACGCCGCCGGAGTAGACGCTCAGGCCCCGGCGGCAGCCACTCTGTGGCGCCGTCACTTTAATGAAACGAGGTTGCGCCAAAGCCGATTTCAGCTTGGCCTCGCGCTGTGGTGACCCCACCAGAGACCTCAGCCCAAGCCTTGAAAGCCTGGACGCTTCGGCGACGATGATTTTGAGCAGATGTTTTCGCGGGAAGCAGAAATAGATTGAGGAGCCGCTGCCATGGCGCGCAAGTGACCCACAAGAAACACTCTTGACGATGGCGATACCGGGATTGACAGCGCAGCGCGGCTTCTATTTCATTGCGGCCATGGGGATTACGATCTCCCCACGAGGCGAGATACCCAAGCATCGCGTCCAGCTTCTTTAGCCAAGGACGCCACATAGCTGCATATGCCTCGATTTCTCTCGCTGGCCTGATGGGCGCTCCCACGGGCCCCGCGCTCGTCGACGTGCGCTACGGACCAGAAGTTTTTGGTGGACCCGCGTTTATCCCCCGCGCGGTGCGCGCGCGATTGCGCTTCTGTGGTAAAATGGATTTTACTTTGGCAACCATCCCGGCGAACTGCCGTCAGGGGATCCGAACGCCGCAATCGATCGACTCGTGCGGTTCCTCTCAACCGCCGATCGGGTCTTCGAAGGACGGCTTGCAAGGCGTCTATCATAAAGGCGCCGCCACTTTCCGCGATCTTGTCCGACGGCTGGAGGAAGCTCATAAGACCTTGATCTCGATTTAGCGTTTCGGCCTGGCTGTCGATGCCTTATTTTCCACGTTTATGCCGGAGCTCGTCGCAGCCGTCTCGGCCTTAAGGTCGCGGACGAGCCTCGATTGATTTCCGCGACCGATTGGGGCGCCGTGCGGAACAATGACCGACGAAGATGCAATTCTGGCGGCGAATGCCGCATATTATCATGGGTTTGGCGCAGCTGATTTGGCCCGGATGTCGTTAGTCTGGGCGGATGACGATGTCTCCTGCGTCCACCCTGGATGGCCGGCGTTGATCGGCCGGCAAGCAGTCTTGCAGTCCTATCGCGATATTTTGGGCAGTCCCCTGCAAGCGGCAATTGATTATCGAGACGGTCTCGCCATGGTTTCGGGAAGCGAAGGTCGTGTATTTTGCACCGAAATCGTCGGCGGGATGACCCTCGTCGCAACCAACTGGTTCAGACGCATCGGTGGAGACTGGCGACTGATTCACCATCAGGCGAGCCCGATTGCGGCGTTCATCAACAAGGAAGCCTCCCAGCCTTCGCTCGGGCGGCTGAACTAAGTCGTAAAAAAATTTGCGAATACTACTCTTGTTCTTGTCGACGCCAGACGCTTGCCAGCCAAGGTTGTCTTTCGCGCGGGAGTCCGGTGGGACGGAAATAGTGAATTAGTTCAATAAAGCCCGCTGCGGACACATAGCTGCGCCAAGTCTCTGGATCATGATATACGCCATAGCGCCCGGCGCTCCAGCCCTCCTGATTATGACCGTGTGGAATAGAGCTGAACAGAACTCCGCTCGGCTTTAGACACGCATGCAATTCCAGCAACACGCGCGGCAATTCCTGGCTGGGCACATGGAAAAGCGTCGCGTTGGCGAAGATGCCGTCGAAATGCCTATCAGGCAGATCAAGTTTGAGAAAATCTTGCTGCCACACATCGCAGCCGCTGTGGGAGCGCGCCATGGCGGCAAAGTTCGTGGCTCCTTCCAAGCCGATCGCGATGTGGCCAAGTTCGCTAAAGACTTTGAGGTCGCGCCCTGGCCCACAGCCAAAATCAAGCACCGTGAAATGGTGGCTACCTTCGATATATTGCAGCATTGCTGCAATGTTCTCCGTGACATCGTGCTCGCGCGTGCCTTGCCAGAACGCTTCGGCCCGCTGATTGTAATGTTCCAGAGTTCGGTCTGCGATTTCTTCTAGATGCTGAGGATTCAGAGTCATGTTGGGTTCAACCCGCAAATTTGCTCAGCATCGGCATCTGAATTTTGCTTCCAATCTGCAATACGTTGCCGGCCGTCAGACAGATAGTGACGAATGTTGGCGGCGGTTCAATCGACTAAACCACTTCAGCGGTAGCGCTGCGACGGCCGCATCGGCCATGTCATGATCCAGTGCCGCTCTCACGACAGTCCAGTCAACGTCGAGGAGGTTGGCCTTGATCGCAACGAGGGGCTCAATTGGAGGTTTGCATTGGCCGTCGTCGGTTTGTGCTTTGTATATAAATTAGACATGGCTGACAACGATCCCCAAGCATCTCCCAGTGAAGCCATCCATTTCGGATTCGCCTGGGATATCGCCATGGCAGTCGCCCCCCGCGTTGCCCGGCCAATACGCCGTGGGCCGGAGATTTACTCTCCCGGGACCCTGCGCAGGGCTCTTAACCGCGTAAATTTGCGCATTCCTAAGCCGCTGGCAAGCAGAAGTCGTTAGAGTTCCGCAAGAGGTTCGGCCAACGAACGATGGTGAGGTAATAGCAGAGCGTCAAAGCGGGAGCTCCGGGGAGCCGGCTCGATCGCACCCGTCAATTGTATGGCCTCCCAAACGGACCTCGGTCCTCATAGGGCTCCTCCGCGCCGCCATAATAGCCTGGGAAAAAGGGAGTGCCGTAACCATCAATGGGGTTGAAGATTCCGTGGTGATAACCGTAGCCGTAGCCACCCGCGTATGCATAGTCGTAAATGGCCGTGCTGGCTATAGCGAAACGAATGGCGTTGGCGGACCGTATCGCGCGACGTTGCCGCTCACGCCATGCGCCAATACGATACCGCAGAGGCAATGGATAGAAGCCAAATCCGCTGTCTCTATCGCCGACTAGGTCGACGAAACGCGGAGACCGACCAAAGGTCGTAATCCGGCCGCGCACTCGACCAGCAGCGGATCTCACGCCTACAAATGCGACACTTGTATTCTTGACATAGGCGCGATGAGCGCCGACATGTCTCGAACTTGCGGCCGCATGTGCAGGCGCGGCGCCAATAAACGCGAGTGCCGCGATGACCGCGAACGCCGATACCGCCTCGTGAAAGTGCATTTATCCTCGTCTCCAGATGTTCGGTGAATCGCAAGCGTGAGCTTTGTTTGGGCGTAACGTTCAATCGACGTTGGCGGTTCCTCGGTTGCTCAAAGAAGCACCTTCACTAATTTACCAACCCTATTTAGGCAGCCCTTTTGACTGTTGCGCTGCGCACGGCACCGCTTTCGAGTGATGCCTTATGATTTTGTTTGCTCGCGGACACGCAGGAAATGGTCGCCAGTGAGGATTGGGCTAAACTTGGGCGAGGGCAAGTCCGTTCTTGTTAAGGCACACTTCGCCTCTTCAGCAATTGACGCGCATGCCCCACCTCTGACGTTCAGAGGGTCCGATTTGATGTCCATCGGTGGTCTGGAGCGGCGACGGCGACACTGGCGCCGTGGATCGATTCCTTAGTGACAAGCGCACGCTTTTGAGCCAGTGCATGCTGTCGCGCTAAATGCTTCGCAACGGGCTGACGAGTTATCAGTGATTCCCTGGTCCCTGCTCGATACGGCGCAAATACCTGGTGGAGGCGGCGAACTCCGCCTTATGCGGCGTGGCGCCGAATTCTCCATCAGGTTGGGTCATACTGAACTGATGAACAGCCGTCTCAGCGGATCCGAGGAGGCGCTCGCCACGCTTTCTTGCGGAAGAATTCGCGCCCGCGAGCGGCCGCGGATACTGATCGGCGGGCTCGGCATGGGCTTCACGCTCCGCGCCGCGATTGCCGCACTTGGCGCCGAGGCCCGCATCATCGTCGCCGAATTGGCGCCGGCCGTCTTGGCATGGGCCCGCGGTCCTATGGCGGCGATTTTCCACAACAGCCTGACGGATCCGCGCGTAAGCATCCTGGAATCGGATGTCGGCCGGTTGATACGGTCCAATCGGTCGGCCTACGATGCGATCTTACTCGATGTCGATAACGGCCCCGAGGGTCTGACCCGCAAAGCCAATGATGGGCTATACGATATGGAAGGACTGAGCGCCGCCTGCGCGGCGCTGCGTCCCGGCGGCGTACTGGCGGTATGGTCGTCGGGACCAGATAGGAATTTTACCCAACGGCTTCGCAAGATCGGTTTCGGCGTAGATGAGGTCCGGGTGCGCGCCAACGGAGCGCGTGGCGGAGCGCGGCACGTCATCTGGATCGCGACGCATCCTGATCCAGCGGACAAAAATGTTTGCTCCTGAATAACGCTACCGCTAGCGACAGCCGCGCCGACAAGGGTTCGTCGCTTGCTCCCGCGCGCACCGCGCACCCTTGCACCGCGCCCACCTCGCGGTCCGCCGAGACATTAGATCAACGGCGTTCTCCAGGTCGTCCGCCAAGGCCATAAAGGCAGATTCGGAAACTTTGTGCCGGCCGACACCGTCCCATTCCGAGATAGTCGCTTCCAAGAGAAATAATCCAGGCTGGTGCTCGATAGCGCAATTCAACCGCACCGGCGCAAAGGGACCATCTGCTATTTTTGTTCTATCTCAAAATAGGACATGGCCGTTAACGAGGCACCGTCTTCCGATCCGGGCCCAGACCGGTTCGATTTTGCCTGGGACATCGTCATGGCGCTCCGGGACACCAAGCTTTGTCGTGGCGGGGGACGGCGGCTCATGCTCGACGACAAGACGGCTCTGGAGCGGACAATCCTCAACCATTTGAAAATCAGCGGCGTCCTCATCAGCCGCAAGCCTCCTCTCGGGGGTCCCGGGCGATGGCTACCCTGCCGTGACGACTGCTGGTAAAATCACAACTCCGCGCGAACACAAAATCACCGGATAGCAGCGCGACGGGAGCGAAGGCCTCTTCCGAACGCCCTAACCAATTCGTCCGAGGCAAATTCGCGCAAAGTCGTGCGTCCCTTGCGCTTAGTCCGGCCGAACGCCACGCGCGCAATCCAATTTCCGAACAGATCGGTGCCTGGCATCGGCGAACCACGATCGGTCGCGATCGGCCGCCGGGTCGCCGGCGCGTGGCAGAATCAAAATCCCGTCTACCGCCGACGTCACGCCCCGCCAAATGATTTCGCGTTCGCGCGGGGGGCCATCACGAATGGAGGGAATGGCGAAAGAAAGAGATTCACATGGCTACCGCTAGCGACGGCCGCGCTGACAAGGATTCGTCGCAGGCTCCCGCGCGTACCGCGCGCCCTTGCAACACGACCGCCTCGCGGTCGGCCAGTGGCATCGGGGCAAGAATACGGAGGAGGAGAAAGACCCCGCCGTCCTGCCCGCGAACAGCGAACAGGAGCGCAGGAAATTGACCAAACATGATCCAGAAATCGAGAAGCTCCGCGAGGAGGTGAACTGCGCCGCGCTTTTGGAACGCCTCCCGCCGCCATGGCGGCTCGACTGGCCGGAGAGCACTAAGAACTGCCTGAAATGCCGTCGCGGCGCCGGCGAGATCATTATCGTCAACCACGAGGGCAGAGGATGGTGGGACCCAGGCAGTGAAGCGAAGGGCGACGTCTTCGACCTCGTTCAGCATTTCGATCCGAGCCTGAACTTCGGTCAGGCCCGCAAACTCCTGCGGGAGTTCATCGGCCTGCGCCCGACATTTGCCGAAGATAACCACCCACGGCGCAAGACCGCTCAAACCTCTCCAATTGCCGCGAGATGGAGGCGACGCCCCCGCCTCAGGCGCGGCTCGCCGGCCTGGCGCTATCTCAACCTGGACCGTCGGCTCCCAGCCCGCATGCTCGAGGCTGCTATCGGGGCGGACGTGGTGCGCGAGGGCCCCTACGCGAGCGCCTGGTTCGCCCACCGCGACGACGCAGGAAGCGTGACCCACGTCGAGATCCGCGGCCCCGGCTACAAAGGATCCCTTACGGGCGGCGCAAAAACACTGTTTCGTTTTACAGGCGCATCCCCGCCGTTCAGCCGCCTCGTCGTGACCGAGGCTCCGATCGACGCCATGAGCCTCGCCGCTTTCGAAAATTTCAGCCCCGGCACGCTCTACGCCGCGACTGGCGGCGGCATGGGACCGGCGACCATCGGAGCGATCGAGCGGCTCCTCGCCGGGATGGCTGGGATGGCCAACTCGGCTTTTTTCAGCGCCACCGACGCCAATCCCGCCGGCGACCGCTACGCCGCCCAACACAAAGCAATCGCAGCCAAAGCCGGTGTCGCCTTCTCGCGACTGAGGCCGCCGATCGAGTCCGGCGACTGGAACGACGTCCTCAAACAACAAACCCAACAAAGCACAGCGCCATGAAACTCCCGAACTTCACCAACTTCGAACCGCTCAACCAACTGAAGGACCAAATGGGCATTCCAAAAGACAGCTATGGTTCTTTTCCACAGGTCAGCGAGCAAGCGTCGCCCTCAGGCGCTGCGCTGCCGCGCGCCGTCATCCTCCTCAAGTCGGGCGGGCGGCTCGATCTCCTCGACCCGCAACCCGATGCCTGGACCGACGAGGACCTCGCGATCGGGCTCTCGCGCACCTATCGTTGGGGCGGCTATTCCAAATGGGACCTGCCGCTTAGCGTCGCCCAGCACAGCCTCACCGTGCTCGCCTTGCGCGAGGCTGAGGGACCGCTCACCGCCCGCGAAGCTTTGC
>NZ_JQKO01000031.1 GCF_000746085.1 Methylocapsa aurea
GATGGATAGCAGCTATCTTATAGATAGCTGCTATCTCTTTTCGTAAGCCTCCAAAGACTTTTCCAAAAGCTGCGCCAGCAAAAGACCGTCTCGCTTCGCGACTTGCCGGAACCGCTTATCGAATTCCTCGCTTACGCGGGTGGCAAATTGCACTGTGCGGCCGGTGCGGCGGGCGCTGCGTCCGTCCTCGCCCCTGCGCGGCGTGGCGGCCGGAGCCGCTGGCGCGACTTCCGGAGCCTTTAGATTATCGGGGGTGTCGTCGAGCTGCGGCGGCGCGCCAAGGCGTTTTTTCATGAGTTTCGAGAGGTCGGCCATAGCGTCACACCAAATTAATCAGCGATTGGATGAGGGCGTCCGCCTTGCTGTTCAAGGCGTCGTAACGGGTTTCGGTCACTGAGCGCCCGTGGTTCTGAGCGTCCCGGTAAGAGGTTTTCGAAGGCAAATAGCCTCGCAAAACGTCGTACCCGGCCTCGGTGAGATACTCCCGCGCCGCTACTTCCTCCGCGTCGGTCAGAACGTGATTGATCGCGAAGACGAGGCGCTTCTTGGGGATTCCAGCCTTTACGAGTTCGTGAAACAGCCGGACGGCTGGGCCTAAATCGTCAAGCGCCGGGTTGGTCGGTTGCACGACGAGCGCCGCGCGCTGCGCGATCTTCTGTGTCGCTTCGCTCGCCCGCGCGGGCGCGTCAATAATCAGGAGGTCATAGCGATCAGCCTGTGCAAGGGCTTGATCGGCGGTCTTAAAGCCTTCGACCGATATAACCGGCTCGACGCCCTCGTCGAGTCGACGGCGATGCCAATCGACGGAGGTGCCTTGCTGCGTGTCGAGGTCGGCAATCTTGACGGCAAGGCCGCTCTTAGCGGCTTCACGCGCAAGGCCACGCGAAAGGGTACTTTTCCCCACACCGCCCTTTTGCGAAACAAACGCGATCACGGTCGCCCCGGATTCTGAATCGGCCATATAGCTGCTAGCCCATAGTTAGCAGCTACCTATAAGATAGCTGCTAGTTAATAGATACCTGCTACCTAGCAGGTAGTTAGCTGCTAACTAATAGATAGCTGCTAACTTGTCAAGAAATTGTTGAACCGGCTTGGATCGCGCCTCTTTGACCAAAGGAAAGAGGCCTATGCGAAATATGACCAAGACGCCGCATCCAACTGATCGTCGATAGTCCCCCGCCCCCACTTCTTCCTTGGATAGCCCTTTGTTCGA
The DNA here is from genome assembly GCF_000746085.1 of Methylocapsa aurea. Lineage (GTDB taxonomy): Bacteria > Pseudomonadota > Alphaproteobacteria > Rhizobiales > Beijerinckiaceae > Methylocapsa > Methylocapsa aurea. Next base: position 1,214 of record NZ_JQKO01000031.1, read on the forward strand.
CGCGCCGCAGGCGTGTTGAACTCGCGCGGAGCGCGGCAAAAAGGGACGCCCTTCGTCCCGACAATTTCAGAAGGCAACGGCGCGCAAGAACGGGTCAATCCCCAAAGCCCGCGAAGCGGGTTGCCGAGCCGCAGGGACCCGCGCCGCGTTTGCGGCGTGGGTGGGCGCAGGCAAGGGATTGACGTGTTCGAGCACCGTGGCACTCAAACTCCTTGAAAGAAGGTACAGCCGAAGGCTGTTCCGCTTGTCTCTTTGCCTAGGACAGAGCGCCGATCGTCTTTCCGAGGCGTAAAAGGGCCTCTCCTAGGGGAGTCATGGGGTCTAGCTGGGGTAGGGGAGGGGAAATAAGAGAAGAAGAAGAATCTTGATTAGCTATTCCAGTCGGATTTTCGGACTTAGAAGAACCGCCCATTAATCCTGCGCTTTGTCCGCCTCCGGCTCCCTTCAGATCGTGGAATTGATAGGCGTTGCTCGTCCGGACGACCCGCCAGCGCATCGCCCATTGGCCGAACAGGTCGAGGATAGGCTCTCGCTCCCGCGTGATGCGGTTCACCCATGACAGAAGACCGGCTTCCTCAAGCGCCTTGATCGCCTCGGCGACGGTCGAACGCGCACAACCGGCCTTTTCCGCGATCTTCTCCAATGACGGGAAGCAAAGCCCGCTGCTGGCGTTGTGGAAGCCCCAGAGCAGGGCGTTCAGAACCGCGAGAGCCTTGGCGGTGATCTGGCCGTAATGCTTGCCCTTCTCCGTCCGGCGCATGAGCGCGCGGGCGCGGGCCGTGATGCGCACCTTGGCCTCGCGGTCGAGGGGCAGGGGGCGACCGGTGCCGAACACTTTTTCACGGCGCGGGCGAAGATGATTCGGGATTATTTGAACAAAAGACATGGCCTCTCCTTCGGGTTGATTGCTCAACCCGCCTCGGAAAGGGGACGAAAACCGGCGCAAACGCCCTCATTAGCGCAAACACTGTTTCCGCTTGACTTGAGGCCTGATTTGGGGGAATTTCGTGATTGTCCAGATCATCGAATTTCCCCGGTTCGCCGGGACACCGACCCCGCCTCCTAGGCGGGTTTTGTGTTTCTAGGGTCTGTTTCTCCTAAAAAATTGCAGGACATGACGCGGCGTAATCGGCCACGCATCCCGCCAACCTGCCTAGATTTTCGTGATTCGTCGAGAGTCTTGTAATTCCTGTCGGAATTACCGGCGCGCATGCGCCTCATCTGCCCCGTGGCAGGATCGCGTCAGGGATCGACGCCGCTTGCGGGTTCTGCTTATCGCGTAAGCGGCAATATGGAATGTCTGTTAAAAGAATTGATGTATGCGCTCGTCAGCCTTGCAGCTTTTTCAGGACATCTGAGGCTTGGCTTAGCCGCGCGCGGCGCTCCTGAATCCGAGGCATAGCTCGCCCAGTGAGTCCATTGTTGTAGGTTTCTATCTGCGACCTCTGCCACCCAAGATATTCTGGCAGGCGCGCAATCACATCGTCGATGTAGCGCTTTGCTTCGTCAGCTTGTTGCACCCGGACCGTAATGCCGATTACAAGATTTTGCCCCCGAACTACCCCGCGGGGCGGGTTGAGATTGTAAGGATTTGTCCGGAGAGACCATAGCATCGAGTCGCCAGAGAAAGGGATCGTCTTCGTTGCCATTAATCCCGCTACCCGGACCGTGCCTCCTTCGAAACCGAACTGGTCTTGGACATCAACCTGCGCTTCTTCCACATGTGGGGTTGCTTTGTCGAAGTGAACCTCTAGGGGTGTCATCCTTTCGGACTTATCAACAAGAGCTGCGAGTTCGTCATTTTTCTTTGTCGCGAACTCATGGTCTGAAAGACGGTCCACAACCGCGCGTACCGCATCTACCTTGTTCCGCAAGACCGCGTCCAGATCGACCTGGTCGCGCCGGTAAAAGAGCAATTCGCCTATGACGCCCATGGTGCTCGATCTCTCCGTGCAAGCGGATTCCGAATCAAAAGGTCGGAGAATTTTCGGAACGTATCACCAACAAATACGATTACGAATGCCGATTTCCGTCGCGCGGCAACGCAGCTTCCCCAGACGAGTATCCATTCAACCTCGTCGAGCGTAAACTCTTGGGCGCGACGGTCATTGAGCTGCGGCGTCCGGGTCTAGGGCGTTGAGGCTTCCGCTGGTTTGAATTCAATCCGAACCGGAAGATCGGTCATTGCATAATGAACAAATTGTTGGCCCAATTCCGTCAGCTCATAACCCTCAAGGTCGTCGAACGCAGACTTAGCGGTTCTTGAAGCAGTACCCCTGGGCCCTCTCTGTGCAGATTTCCGAAGGAAATTTCCGGCATAGTCTTTTTCTCGGTGCTGGCGAACGATACTGCCGGTGCTAAGATCGCGGATTAATAGCTTGAACAGATCAGCCTCGGCGGAATCCTCTCGAACATCCTCTTTGCCTACTTTTTCCCATATACGCGCGCGCGTCACGCCCGCGTCGTTGTAAATTGACGCAATGACAGCAAAGTGCAGTTCGCTGTACATGGTTATCCACTGCAAAAATAGCCTGACAACATCATCGCTTGTTATTTTTGCATCAGCTGCGTGAGACAAAATATTTCTAATGAATTCTCGTTTTTGCTCGCTCTCAGCGCCTGCCCAATCGCGAAATGCTTTGCGGATCAAAGATTGATATTGAGGACCCGCAACGCGTTCCGCTGTCTCTTCGTCATTCATGTCAATTCTAGCCATAATTTCTAGTATCGTTTGTGCTTTCTCAGCCATATCGTCTTGCATCATTTTGAGCCAATGCTCGAAGAAGCTATTTATTTTCTCCTGCTCCTGTTCCGACCAAGCCCCCGCGCTGGCCGCAAGTATACCGCCTATAAACGGGATAGCTCCTCCGGCAGCATTCAAAACTGCTCGGAAGGCTCGGCCGCCCTTAATCCCTTTAGGCATTTCATTACCGAGATTGTTATTTTCTTCTATCATTTTTTATCCTTCTCGGCTGGCGGGCTGTGGTCTTCAACCTTGCGGGTTCGCTGGGCCGCTTCCGCATCAAATCAAAACCCGCTCCACCTCGTCGAGCGTCACGTCCTCGGCGCGGCGGTCGTAGAGCTGCGTCGTGCGCGTGCTCGCATGGTTCGCCATCTGCGCGGCGCGTTCGAGCGTGCCGCCGTTCTTGAGGTAAGCGGTGACGCCCGTCGCCCGAAAGGTGTGGTTGCCGACATGCGTGGTGATGCCGGCGGCCTTGGCGCGCCTTTGGATCATCGCATAGGCGTTCGCTTGGGGCAGGGGATTGCCGGTCAGCTGGCCGGTCGCGCGGCTGTAGGTCTGGAACAGGAGCGCCTTCGGGTCGGCTGCGAGGTCCGCGCCGTCCAGATATTCATGCAGGTAGGCTTCGAGATTGTGATGGCACGGCATGGCGTGCTGTTTGCCGCCCTTCTCGTGCAAGCGCACCCAGAGCCGCCGGTTCTGCGGATATGCGTCCTCGACGCGCATGCCGATCGCCGCGCCAATGCGGGCGAAGGAATAGACCATGAGGCCGATAAGGGCGCGGTCGCGAAGACCGATGACGGTCGCGACATTGATCGCGTCGATGAGCTGACGCGCCTCGTCCGGGTCGAGCACTGGCGTCTTGCCGCGCCGCACGATATGGCGCGGCCCGCGCACGGCGGCGGCCGGATTGACCGGCATGATCTGGCCGATCACCATCCAGTCGAACAAATGCCGCAAGGCGGCGAGGCGTAGCTTCGCGGTCGGCGCGGATCGCGCCTTTTGCAGCTGCTCGATATAGGCGGCGACATGGACGCTCTCGATCGCCGTGAGCTGCGTCACGCCGCGCACATCGAGCCAGCCGAAGAATTCCACGGCCGTGCGCGCATAGGCGCGGCGCGTGTTCGGGTTGCGGATGTTGGCGGTGAAGAATTCAAAGAAGCGATAGGAGGCGCGTTCGCCGACGGCGGCGACGAGGGCAGGGACGCGATCGGCGAAGGGGACGAGCTGGGTCATAATGCCCGGAATACCGCCTCAATATCAGCTACTGCCGTCGAGTCATCGACCTTATGGAGAATCGGGCCATTTTGAGATCCATCGCGAATTTCAATCTGCTCCGTTCCATGTTCGTATCTGAAAGCATAGTCTTTTCCGCCAATTCTGACCCAAAGCATGTTTGCTGGGTTGCCTGCATATTGGCGAATTCGGATCGAGTCCGGATCAGCGCGCCAGATGATGCCGCCAAGAATGGCAAGGGCCGCGCCCTTTACCTTACCGGCATGATGGTCAGCACGGCCCATGACACCTTTTGCATACTCATGAAGCTGCTCCACATCCTTAGCCGTGATCGCCATTCCGAAGCTCCTGTCATTCTATATGATAAAAGACATTATCATATACTAAAGCGTGGCGTCGAGCCCCTCAATTAGACGAGAGAATGCCGGTGAGTTTGTGTGGATGTCCACAACGCCCCGACCAGACAAGAAAGCGACGTATGTACTTAAACGTTGTTGATGAATGCCTCAGCAGTTCGATCCGCTTTCGCGCGTCATCATTGGATTCTAACAGCGAAAGCGTGTTGCCAAGATATTCCTCCGTTAGTTCCCGGGAAACACCGGAGAGGGAGCCTTCCAAGTAGATAGCGCAGCCAATCTCTAGGAGGTTCATCAACTCCGCGAATTCGTGTTGGCGCTCTGCCTCCTCACCCGCTGAAAGAAAGCGACGCCATGCTTGGCGGAACGCCTCGTTGAGGGTGACCATCGTCGCGGCAGAGGAGTTCCTGTTACCTTTGCGGATAGCAAAGAGGGCAACAACAAGGGCGATCACAGAGACCCCCCCTGATGCTATCGCTATCTGGTCTGAAGGGCTCAACGCCAGCAAGGGCTCACTTTTTTTGTGCTGCTGGAGCCGCCGGCGCTGCTGGGGTTGCAGCAGGCTGACTACCAGTGCCTTGCTGATTGGCCGGAGACGCGGCGGCAAGTCCCTGACCAAGGTGGGCGGTCGTTAGCCCCCTCTGGAGATGGTCAACGGTTAGCCCCTTTTCGATCTGAGGGACGGTTAGGCCATCCTGTGCGAGCGTTTGGTTAGAACTAGGGGGGGCCTTAGCCATGTTTTCAAATTCCTTAGGTCAAGCTGCGAAAGTAATATCGTACCATAATCCATAATATCAAACCGGCTACCAACTCGAGCGCCGCTGCACCGGAGTTTTGCACCAAAAACGCCTTTTAAGATCAGAGCCTGTGTCTTGGTGCGTCATTTTTGAGTTTTGCACATAACATCGTTGCCGGGCCTCAATGTCGGATAACCCGCTTTACGGAAAACGCTATCCTCTACGGCCCCAAACATCCATCATAACAAGGAATCCATGATAGCGTTCGACTCAAAGAGTTTGAGTCGGACAAGGAAGCATCTATGAGCGCCGTCGACAGCCTACCCAATGCGATCAAAAACCTCGCCAATGAAAAAAACGGAAGTCTTGTTCAGTCGCATGTTCGGAATGTCATCGCAGGCGTTCAAGAGTTGTTGAAAAAACTCGAAAGCCTGGAAAAGAGGATCGTCGCGCTTGAGGAAGAGCAAACGTTGCGCAAAGACAAATATAGGGAATAGTGTAATTCAGATGCGCCGAACGCCTCCTCAGAAAATTTCGTAAGCCCCATTACGTCATATTGCGATTGCACCCTAGCCAGATGCTTGCTTCACTCATCGATCTATACTCGCAGTCCAGCAAGTGGTCTAATGACAACCAGGGCGTTGTTAGTATCACTATTTTCGCAGTAACACTCGCCCTCGGCTGGGCGAGCGGCATCTTCTCTGCGCTCCGCCGCAAGCCGAAGTTCACGCTTAGTCTGAATGATGGCCCAACATTTTGCTGTACCTACCGTATAGGAAAGAAGCACGCCGACTTCGAAGTGCATCGAACAGGAATTGCACTTTTCTTGGTAGTCGCCAACGTAGGCTCCTCCGCATCAAGCATCGAGAACATCTCGGTTGGGTATCACTGGCACCTACGCCCACTCACAGTCCAATGGTTAAAGTATTCTGTGGGCTGGTTCTGGTTAACGAACCAGACAGTCGTCCTCGCGGACTTCCAAGTCCTGATCGGCGAAAACACCAAGGTCTTCCCATTTCTCATCCAGAAAAGCTTCTTGCATTCTGTTGAACCTATTACTTACCTTGAAGTCGGTAGATCGACAGCCGGTGTCGTCTACTTTGAGCAGACCGATAGTTGGGGCGGCGGCTTTCCATCCGTCCGGGCCGGCCGTGTTCGAATCAAGGTGCGTGTTCAGGATGTTTTTGGTGGCTATTACACTGCGAAGTTCACCATACCGTCAGTTTCAATTGAAGAAGCACGTAAGTACAACCCAGCCTTCGGCAAAACGCGCGCAGAGTTACATGGTGAGAAGCTCCCCTTCGACCAAGGCAGCCCATGTGCATAAATCTCCCTGCTTGCGACGAGACGCGGAAGTGCTTCTCACTTCGACCGTTTGAGAAAAATGGATGTAGCGCTTTGCCGGAAAATGAACGAACTGAGGAGCATCTTCCCATGCGATTTGCACAAAATGAAGCGTTGATTATGTTTATAAGGCACAATATATAGAGTTGACAGATTGCGTAGTTTGGTGGGTGGGTGTAATGTTTGGCTTGGTCTGGCGACCAGAGAGAGCGGAACATACCGTGATCTTCTGGGTTCGTTCTCAGCGAGGGTCAAATATGCCACCTCGGGTTTTCAAAGAAAAACCAAGCAATATCTTTTGCGACGATGTTACAGAGTTTGTGAACAAAACCGGAGAACCGGAAAAGCATCCAGATCTTTACACCAATCACATACCGAAGGATGCTGAGTATATTATCCTTCGCAGGATAAAAATTGACGGCAAGAAGCGTCCGAATGGGGACATGGCCCCCTGCCCTATGTGCTCGCCCAACAGATTCCTTGATGGCGATTTGGTTTATGTACCCAGCATAGCGGCGGCGGCGGTCATCGGAAGATGTTGCGCGAATCATGCTGTTCAAGCCGAACGTCAATTCAAGATCGCAGAGCAGAAAAGATATGAGGAAGATTACCTGATCGAGGCCTTCCGTTTCCTTTCCTCGAAAAGAAGCACAATTCGCCGCGCCCGCTCGATTGCCGAGCAGACCTTAGCAATCTTTCGGCTTTTTAGAAGGGATATGCATGACCTTCAAATCCGTCTTAGGGCCATCAAGGAGCGCGGCAATTCCCACCTGAAGCTGTACGAGATAATCCGAAGCGAAGAGGATGAGACCCAAGACGACTACTTTGGTCCCGCTGGCTTCCGAGGCGCGGGAAACTCTGCCGCCGAAACGCGAGATGTCGACTTCGGATTTATGTCGGGCACCACGGCGTTGATGAACGACTACCAACCCGTCAGAGAATTAAATGACGTTGATCGCAACATCGGCTTTCTGAACTTTGAAGGTGATGAAGAGGCTGCAATCAACTTCATCTCAGAAATGACCGAAGGAGAACGGCGCGCTACCGTTGCAAGCTTGCATCTAGCAGACAAAAATTATGAGAAGTTTTCAAAACGCGTTCAAGACTGCCTCATGTTTTTCTCGCCTGAGAACATCGCAAGGCTGAATCAGTTTGGCATCCATCCTTTAAATCACCAGCCCTTCTCAGCAGAAATCAAAACGATAGGCCCTCGTCGCTTCGTCAAATTCAAAGAGGGACGCGACACATGCAATATTCCCATCGACCCGGACCTTGCCCGGTTTGATTACAGTTGGGAGATGATCCCGTTCAAAAAGAACTGAAAGGTTGTTAATCCGGCTCGCGCCAGTCGCATAAGCCCCATTCTGTTAAATCGCGCCCTGTCACAGAATTCTTGATTTTTGTACACAGCTTGGCGCGAAGTGGCGCTAGAATTGATTCTTGGCGTGCATAACCATTGTTATTTATGTATATTGATGCAATACATGCCACGTATTCGAATAAAAATCAAAGGCAGCGACAAACGTTGATAACCTAGATTTAGTCTGAAGGAGTGCTGTCTAAATGAATGATGTATTGCGTTTGCTAAGGCGGTCATTACGACCGTTTGGTTACGATGTTCGCAAACGCAATACATACAATCTACTACCATTCAGAAGTGCGGATCCCCTACCATGCCTTGATCGAGTCAGACAGCATTTCGATTATGACGGCGGTACGGACAGAAAGTCCTCGTCTAACCTCTGCACACTCAAGATTATTTACCGCACCTGCTTAAATCAGGAACGAAACCTAAAAGCGCATAGCAAGCTGTCCGAGTCGCCGTTGGTTGATACAGTCGAGCGTTGTTTTTTGTCCCTTGTCGCCAGCGTCAACGCGGCGCTAGAGGAAGAGGACGCGCCGCACATAGAGGTTTTGATACTCGATGATCGTTCAGAACCAGCTTTTCTTGACAGAATTCAGCGCGTCGCAGGCCAGTTGCGTTGTCAGTGGACTGTGAGAATGAGCGCCGCGCAAGGGCAGGGAGCTTCGCTGCACCAGCAGTTTGACTTAGCGAGAAACGACGACGCGCTTTTCTATTTCTGCGAGGACGATTACATCCATGAAAACCGCGCCGTTTACGAAATGTGGGCGTTCTATCGGCAGATATTCCAATTGACGAACCGTCATCTTGTCTTGCACCCCCAAGAACACGAGTCCCTTTATGACAACTCACACTACCCGTCTTACCTTGTTCTCAGCCCTTTTAGGCACTGGCGCTCCGTAAGCGACGCCACCCACATCCTTTTTACTCACTCCCATGTGGTTAGGGATTACTGGAATTATTTTGAGAATACTAAGTTTGTTGGGGACTATAAAAATAGACGTTTAGGCTCTGAACGTCGCACGACCAACCTACTGTATGAGCATTTGCCGTGCTTTGTCCCTATCCCTGCTTTGGCCGGACACCTTCAAGCCGTCCGCGCCCTTCCCCCGTTTTTCGATTGGCGGAGATTGTGGGAGACTAACCGGCCTCCATCGTCGGCCTAAACCGACAACCGGCCTCGACTCCTGCCAGCGCCTGCACATGGTGACGTGCGCACCGGTGCGCAAAGTCGGATAAGCCCCATTAGGGCTCACCCTATCATCCCTTCTTTGAGTCTGCATCCGAGACTGGCTTCGACGTGAGGGCGTCGAGCTGGTCGAGAAGCCGAACATCATGCGCCAACCGTTCCGGGAAAATATGATAATAGGCGTCGTCGTACTTCATCATCCTGCGGCGCATAGATTCAAGTTCCTCGCGCTGAGCGTCAATAATTTCTTTGAGCACTTTGACAATAGCGGGCACGGCGTCGCACCGCTCGTTCAACGCGACACATCTTGCTTCAAGCAATGCCCACTTTTCAAAAATCTCTAAATCAAGCGGGCGAAAGCCCGGCGGAAGTTGTTGTTTTTCTTTGTCCATTTGGCCTCACTTTCTGGCATTAAACTATACCATAAGCGTAGGCTTACTTGGAATACTTTCATCACGGGGGCGCGCGGCGGTCTCCGCCTGCCGCCGTTCGGCAAGCGCCCGAAAGGCGGCGCGCTGTTCGTCAAGGAGCGCGCGCACGGCGGCGGCGATCTCGCGCGCGGGCAGGCTTCGCCGCGTCGCCTCGATCTTCGCGCCATAAAGGGCGCGAATTCCCGCCCCCTCGCCCGCGAACGATAAGCCCTGCGCGGAAGCGATGCCGCTGCGCGACGCTAAGCCGGTTCCTTCGCCTCGAACCGGTCGCAGTCCGTCATATCCCCCAGCACAGGCTCGCGGTCGAGCAGGCACACCGTCAGCATCCCGCCCTCTTTTCCCGTCCGCGTCCAGCCCGCCGCGCATGTCCGGCAATGACTGGCTGCGTAACCCGTGGGCTTCTGCCACGCGGGTTTGTTTTGCATCCTGAGCATGGTCGTGTCCCTCCCTCCTTGTTGGTTGAAAGCGTCGCCCTGTCCCTCCCGCCTTTTTCTTGTCCTCGGCCAGCCAGCGGCGCAAATCCTTCACCGGATCGTGGCACAGCTTGAGGTAATCCGCAGCAAGACTTCGCGCCGCATAGCGTTTGCCGCCTTTGTCGTCCCCTCCGGTCTTGACCCTCTTTCTCGGCCTCGGCGCGGCCTCCCCGCGCCGCATCAAGCTTCGTGCGGCGATCCGAAACGCCGCGCCCGCATCGCCCCCCGATGGACGCATCGGCAGGGGCTTTTCGTCGATCCGCCGAAGGGAGACCCCTGCCCCCGGCGGTTCATCGCGTTCGCCCTCTCCCGCCGCGCCCGCCCTCTTGATCGTGGTCACGATCCCTTGCCCGGTCGCCGTCGCCAATGTCGCGCGTAAAGACCCGCTCCTTCGTTGTCTTCTCCTGTGCGGCCTTGTGCTCCGCTTGCTTTTCGGCGGGAACCGCGCCGCACGGCGGGGACTTGTCCGGCTCCGGCTGCTTCGAGGCGGGCGGCGAGAAAGACTCGGCAAAATTCGCGGGGGTCGCTGTGCCGGTCATCGGCGTGAAGCTGAAGCGCATGGGTTCCGGCTGCTGCTTGGGGGTCTTGGACTCGCCGGGTATAACGCGCGCTTTCTCGGCGGCGGCGCGGCGAAGGCTCCGCAAGGCGGCTTGCTGTTGCGCCACCATGCCGCCGCGGTCTGTCCAATCAAGCCCCTTATCCGCGCGCGCCTGTTCTTCGGTGCGGCGGCGCTCGTCCAGCTCCCGCGCCAGCTCCTCGGCCTTTGCAGCCAGCCGCTCCAGCTCCCGCACCTCGCCGTCGATCGCCTTTATCTCAACGCGAATATCGTTGCGCGCCATGACCTGTTTCAGCGCGTCCATGCGGTCGCTCTGCGCCCCGCGCTGGGTCATTTCATTGGCGGCATAGCCGACATGCACCCCCGCCTCGCGCTCGATCCCCTGCGCCTCAAGGCTCCTGTGGTCGATCCGCGAGGCAAAGCCGTGCCGCTCCAAATGCCGGTTAGCCAGGTGCGCCCATTGTCCGCGCCATTCCGTAAGCTGCTCGCGCTTGTTCATGGACGGGTCTTTCTTCAGCGCGAACCCATCCGGCCCAAGCGTCCGCATCGTCACCATCAAATGCGCATGGTGATTGCGCTCGTCGCCTTCCTTGTCCGGCGCGTGGATCGCAAGATCGACCGCGTAGCCGCGCCGCACGAACGCCTCGCGCGCAAAATCCTTGACCAGCCAAACCCGTTGCTCTGGCGTCAATTCATGCGGCAAGGAAATTTCGATCTCGCGCGCCAGCTGCGCGTCTTTCCGCTTTTCCGCGCGCTCCGCTTCGTTCCAAAGCTGGTTGCGATCATGCGCCCATTCCGGCGCGCCCGATGGAGCCATGATGTCCGTGAATTGAATCCGCTCGGCGCGCGTCTGATAAAATTTTTGCTCGCCCGCCTGCTCGTCCCGCAGCCTTTCCCCCGACCGATACGCCGCCGCCGCAATGGCGCTCTGGCCCTTGCCTCGGCTGATGATTTTGGCGGTAAGGTGAAAGATCGCCATGCGCTGCCGCTCTTCGCTTGCTCTTCCGCGCCGGAGGGCGCGGCCTTCTCTCACTCGTTAGCTTGTGCGCCGCCGCTTTCCTTTAGCAGATTCGCACAGGCTAACGAGTGAGAGCACATGTCGCGCGGCGACATATAAGTGCGCCCTACCAAACTCGGGTCTCCCTTTTGACGCTAGCTTGTTCTTCCTGATTCGCCAAGTCTCGGTTACGCTTTTCGAATCAACGCGCCGCTTTCAGGAACAAGCCATGCCGAAGGATTATGCGGATCGAATCGCCAAGCTGAAAGAGAAGAAGGAAAAGCTCGGCGAACGGCTCGGCGCGCTTGAACAAAAGGCCAAGGCAGAAACCCGCAAACGCGATACGCGCCGCAAGATCATCGTCGGCGGGGCCGTCCTCGCGCAAATGGGAAAAGATTCCGTGCTCGCAAGCATGGTGCGAAAACTCCTCGCCGCTTCCGTCGGTCGCCCCATGGATCGCGAGGCCATTGCCGATTTGCTCCCCCCGCCAATGGCGCATCCCGCCAATCAACAAACCGCACCGGTGCCGCCTCCCCGCCCTGCCCTCTCGCAAGTCGAAGAGGAAACGGCGCGGATGCTCGGTCGCTTGGCCGCGTCATCGGCTCCCATTCAACAAGCTGCGGCTCCTAGCCCCGCGCCTTTGGAAAAATCGGCCCTGTCCGCGACGTTCGGCTACAAGCCGAAGTGAAAAGCGGGGCGCGCTAAAGCGCGCAATCTTTTGAAGATAGGCGGGGGACTTCGCGTCCCCCGCGCCCCCTGCGGGATATTTACGGGCAAGATGATAAGCTTAAGCGCATCACACCAAATCAAGCCGGACTTTCCGACCCAACATCTCTGCCGCGCGTTGCAAGGTCGTTAGAGTGACATTGCCATCCGTGGGATCGAGCAAACGGCTAACTTGGCTTCGGCTCGTTCCCATAAGCTTCGCAAGCCGCGCCTGTGACAGCTTTTGAACGTCCATCGCCTGTTTAATCTGCCACGCCAAAACCTCTTTGATCGCCACGGCCTGAAACGCGTCACGAACGCCTTGTTCCTCAAGGAAATCGTCAAGCGTCGTGAAGCCCTCAGTCCTCCGGGGTTCTTTCGTCGTCATGATGTCCCTCCTCTCATTTGAATTCGCGCTGCCGTTTGCGGGCAAGCTTCAACTCGTCGTCGGGCGTCTTTTGGGTCTTCTTAATGAAGCCGTGAAGCGCCACCAATCGGCCTTCCGTGAAACAGAAAAAGACCCGCGCGATGCGATTGCCGGTAAGGCCGCTCCGGACTTCCCAAAGCCCCTCACCCAAAGGCCGACAGAGCGGCATGCCGACCGGCCAGCGAAATTGCACGCGCATGAGGTCTTGCCCAATGATGGCGCGATCCGCATCGCTCAGCCCCCGCAACCAGTCGCGGACAACCTCCACACCGGCGCTGGTTCGATAAAAAACGACAGGTACTTTGCGAGCCGCTTGTTCCATTATGCCTCATGTATTGTACATGTACCATATATGAGGCATAAATTGCAAGACTAAAGCGTAGCTATAAGTTTTGGAGGATGGACAGGAGGCCGCAACCTTGTGCTAGCCTAGCTCCACGGTACAGGCGGGGACGCCGATGACCGTGCGAGG
>NZ_JQKO01000032.1 GCF_000746085.1 Methylocapsa aurea
CCGTCCGCTTCTGCTTGCGCGATTTGACTGCTTCCTGCCGCAGCCAACCCGCCAGCTTCTCGGCGAATGGGTCCAATTTGCTTGGCCGATCGGGAACCTTGAACTTTGGCTCAACCGCGTCCGCCCGCAGGTATTTGCGGATCGTGTTCCGGGACAATCCCGTCCGCCGCTCGATCTCCCGGATCGGGACGTCCTGCCGGAAATGCCAGCGCCGGATTACGCTCAATAACGCCATGTCGATCACTCCTGGATCCCCCGACAAATCAGCCAGGGGGAGGTCAAAACATGGGTCAGTTCTCAGTGAAAAACTCTGGCCTTCCAGGGTCACATCTCAGTGGAAATCAACATTTTCCGCTTCTTGCCTCGATTTTGTCGATCCGTTCCGCCAGGAGTCGCTGGTAAGCTTTGAAAGCGGGGCTTGGGTCCGCGGTGACGATCTGGCGTTTTCCGCAGCGGATCGTGGGCAGACGGAGATATTGGCGGAGGTCTGATTTGAGGACGACATCCGCGACCGAGCGATACATCGCCATCAGGTCGGCGACGTTGATGAATTCCGAGAACCGAGTCACCGGCTTGTAATGGCCGGAGGGCTGCAACTCCAGTTCAGTGCGGGTTTCGCCGAAGTTCGACGCCCAGGCGTCGAATTCGTGGATGCCGCGTTCTTCCAGCACGTTTGGCTGCATGAAACGTTGGAGCGTGAAAAGTTCGCCCAAGGTATTGGTAATCGGCGTTCCTGAGGCAAGAATCAAAGCGCGGCCCGGGTTTTTTCTGGCCGAGATGAAGCGGGATTTCACGTAAAGGTCCCATGCCCGTTGCGAGCCGTCGGGGTCGACGCCTTTAAGAGTCGTCATGTTGGTGGTGAAGGAGAGCTTTCTGAACTCCTGAGCTTCATCGACGATGATCTGGTCGACGCCGATTTCGCTGATCGTCAGCAGGTCGTCCTTGAGCGATTGCAGCGCCTCGAACTTGGCTTCCAATTTCTCCTTCATATTTTCGATGCGCTTGCGAGAGATGCGGTCGTCGCCGGCGATCTTTTCGAGGATATCCTTGTAGCTCTCGATCTGAGCGCGGATCAGCTCCTGTTCGAATGCGGCCGGGGTCGAGATAAATTTGAACGCGCTGTGGGTGATGATGATGATATCCCAGCTCGCCGTCGCGGCGCGGGCCAGGAAACGTTGGCGTTTGTCCTTGCTGAAATTCGTTTCATCGGCGACGAGAATGCGGGCATTCGGGTAGAGGATCAGGAATTCGCGGCTGGCTTGCGCGAGGCAATGGCCGGGGACCGCCATCATGGCCTTGGTGATGAGGCCGAGGCGCTTCTGCTCCATGACCGCGGCGGCCATGGTGAATGTCTTGCCGGCGCCGACGGCGTGGGCAATGTAGGTCTGGCCGGTGCTGATGACGCGCCAGATTGCATTCTTTTGGTGGGGGTAAAATTTGATGATGCTGCTGGCGCTGGGCAGCTGCAGATGGCTTCCGTCGAAATGGCGCGGGACCAGATTGTTAAATTGGTCATTATAGATCCGGGCCAATCTGTCGGTGCGCTCGCTATCGTTCCAGACCCAGCGCTCGAAGGCTGTCTTGATCTTTTGGAGTTTTTCCTTCGCCGCTTCGGTTTCGGCGGGGTTCAGCTCGCGCTTTTCCTTTCCGTCTTCGATGGCGACGTCAAAAATTTGCGGAATCGAGGAATTTAGAGCGTCGTTGAGGAGCAGTCCGGCGTGACGGCGCGCTGTGCCCCATTCGGATGTGGCGGCGGCCTGGCCCGCGAAAGCGTGGGCGTCGATTGTCCAGGCGGCGATCTCGACGGTGTGATGGACAAGCGCCTTGACGCCGATCACATCGGCCGAAAACGCGGCGACGATGTCGGTTGGAATCCATGGCGCCCCGAGTCGCGCGGTGATGTCCGAGGGCTTGAGGTCCACTGGCTGGACTTGGCGCAGGGCCTCGACATTGCGCTGATGGCGGGGGTCGAGGGCCGCGGCGGCGACCGCGGCGGCAAGTTTGGTGCGGACAGGGCCAGAGAGATAGGCGTCCGCGGTCTGCCAGCTCTCGACTCCTTCCGTCGTAAGCTCGGGATCGATGAAGATTTGGTCGCCAAGTTCCACAATTGTTTCGTCACGCGAGCGCCCCAGGAGCTCGGCGATGCGATTGAGACAGACATAGCCGAGTTCGTGAAGAATGACGGCGAGGGCGTCGGCCGCGCTTTCAATCAGCGGCTCGGCCGGGGGATGGAGGACACGGTCGGTGAAGATTGGCCCTTGTTTGGCCTTGCCGGTTTCGATGTCGTAATCTTCGATTGAGGCGATGAGCCAAACATCGGGGTCGTCGAGGAACGGCTGGAGGTTGGGCCGGCGCTGGGTTTGGCGGCCATCGCCGGTTTCGGGATCGGTAGTCTCGCTGATGGTGGTGAGATTGATCGGTCCAAAATTTCGGACGAACGCGTTGTAGGCGACGCGGAGGCGGACCTGCGCGGCGCCCCAAGGGTCATTGGCTTCCTGGGCGCGCAGCACCTCGCGGGTGGCGTCGCGGATCGGGATGAGATGCCGGATAATTCTTGCGTGCTTGGCAGGGATGCCTTCCGTCCCCTTGCCATGCCGCACTGCGACGGCGGTGGGAATTCCATCGAGAATCTGAATAAGTTCGTTATCGACGATAACGTAGGAGCCTTCCTTGATGATCGACCCTTCGGCGGCGGTTCCAACCTGAATATCCGGTTTGACGACCTGGCCGCGTGTTTGGCGGGAGGGCGGCGTGTGGATGTTGGCAGGCAAACGATGGACGGCGAGGCAGAGGGCGTCCTCCAGATCGGCGCGCGACTGGGACAGGCAAGTGTAAGCCGGGCCGAAGGCGCTGCTAGTCCTGGAGTGGCGGCCGAGGACCATTTCGGGATGTTCGAGGAAATAGCGATTGATGGAGAGCGCGGGATCGCCGTCCTCAGTGGGGACAGCCTCGAGCAGCGTGTCCCAGGCGGCGCCAACGGGCGCGCCTTCGGTGAGCCGCTTCTGCAGGAAGAGCACGTCGACGACGACGTCGGTTCCGGCGGCGGCGTTCATGGCCCCTTCGGGCAGCCGGATCGCCCCGACGAGCTCCGCCATGGAGGCGATATGCGCCCGGGCCTTCGGATCGACCTTGTCCATGGTCAAGCGGCTGGTGACGAAGGCGCCGAGGGAGCCCGGCTTTAGCCGCTCGATGGCGCGGGCGATGAAATAATCATGAAGGGACAGGTGGAGGCGGCCGGCGGGATCCTCGCCTCGGACGATTCTGTCGCTGAAGGGCGGATTGCCGATGACGAGATCATAGGTTTCAGGCAACCGGGCTTTGGTGAAATCCTCATGCCGGATATGGGCGTTGGGATAGAGCAGTTTGGCGATGCGCGCGGTGGTGGCGTCCATTTCGATGCCGGAGAGGCTGGTCTTGCCTGTGAGCCCTTCCGGCATGAGCGCGAAGAAAAGACCTGTCCCGCATCCAGGCTCGAGGATGGAGCCGCCGGAAAAGCCCATGTGTTCGACGGCGGTCCAGATCGCGCGGATCACAAATTCCGGAGTGTAATGGGCGTATTGGGTCGCCCGGGCGAGGCTCGCGAGATCCGCGCGCGAGACGCTCTGCTCTAACTGATCGCCGAGATCCTCCCATCCTGCCGGAAATGATTCTCCGGCGCGGCGGAACAGCGTGTTGGCGAGCTCCGTCGCTCCGAAGGCGGTGAAGCGGCTTAACGCATCTTGTTCCTCGGCCGTTGCGTTGCGTTTCGCCGCCTCGATTTCATGCGCCAGGCGGATGGCGGCGAGATTGTCGATGGCGCGGGCTTTCCAGCCGCGGGCGAGCGGGCGATCGCCGGCGAGGCGGAAGTCATGCGCTGGCGCCTTGATGCTCTGAGGAGAGGGATCGCCAGGATCGGGGCTGTCGTCGTCAGGGAATGAGTCTGGAATCGACGGCTTTCCAAAGCCGGCGTCCAAGGTTACCCCCCATCCGGAATGGCTCGTCGTTTCGAGGAATGAGAGCGTGAGTTGGTTGCTTTCGCGGGGCATTCGGGTCATGCGGGGTTCCTTTCGCGCAAGCGGAAGCGCCGGAGCGCCTGGGGCGGCCGGTTGGCGTGCGTGGATTGGTGGGAGGATGGGCGAAGCGCCGCGGCGGAGCCCTGTAGCGGCGCGGCCGCGCCTTCGGTAAGCTCAAACGTGCTCGAGGTTACTCAAGGCGGCGCGTATGGTGTTCCAGAAGGCGCCGAGCGGAACGTCAGGCGGAACCTGAACAGACGCCATTGATGCCTATTTGTAGGGGTCGAGGCATTCGAGGCTGATCATACGAATCTGTTCGCCGCGTTGGCTGCCAGTGGGATCAAAGCGGACATAGACGTAATCGACGAATTCTTCGCCGCAGAGGCTGATGATGACGCCGGCGCGGCCGTGGAGGCCGTTCGCGTGCGGGTCATGAATGACGCGCACTTTTTGCCTTTGCGCAGCCAATGGCCGCCTCGCGCTTTGATCTCTGTCTTTTGCCGGTCCTGGCGGGCGATCCAGGAGCGAATCCTCTCGCCCGGGGCCGGGTCGCGCCAATGCCAGGAGCCGAGAAAGTCGGGAGGCTCCGGTAGGATGGAGGCGAAGCTGTCACGAACTAATGTTCGAGTGGCGAGCGAGGCGACGCCGTGTTTTTCCATCTTGCTCACCAATGGCCGAACGCCGTCTCAATCGTCAGGCGTTCACGCCGGTCGATGAGATCGAGCGCCTGGATATGGAGGGGAGAACCGGTGCGCGCCTGTTGGACGACATGCGCCCAAACTTCTCTGTCTTCAGCGAAGATCGCCGCGCCGTCCTTTGGATTGTCGAGCTTTTGCAACTCGATATGAGGCGAGCCGTCCTTGAAACGGCCGTAGTCGGAGACGGTCCATCCCTCACGATGTGCCGCCTTGTAGTCGAAGTCGTTGATCGTTAAGGGGGTTGCGTTATTGCGCCTCTGCAAGGAAATTGTGCTGGAAAGCATCTGGTTCATTGGGATCTCCTTATGTGTTTTTCCTGAAGACCCCATGACGCGGCCACGGGCGGATGGTCGGTGCAAAGGCGGCGCGCGCGCCGGGATCTGCGCGGCCCAGCGGTAGCGGCCGAACGCAGACCCGCCCTTTGTCGCCGGACGAACGGCTGTGGCGCTTTCTCCATTTTCCCTATTGTCTTTTTTTTCACCCATTGGTTGTGTCATGAGTATCGCCCTGGTTACGAAATTCGAGGCGGACGGGCGGATTCTTGAGATCGTTGTGAAATGACGCCTATCGCAGTGAAAGCGTCAGGTCGGAGGATCATTCGAATTAGAATTTGAACCCGACGCCGCCGCGGATTGTCTGGGTGTCGACGCGTCGTCCTGGGAATTGGCTCCAGAGATATTCGGCGCGCAGCGACAGCGTCGGCGAGAGGTAGCCTTCGATTCCAGCGCCCGCCGTCCATCCGGCCTCGACCGAATTATAGGCGCCGCTCTGATCGTATCTTGTGAGATTGGAGACAATCAGTCCGCCCGTGGCGTAGACCATGACGCGATCGAAAAGTGCGAGACCAATACGTCCTCTGAATGAGCCGCTGACGCCCGTGCTTGTGGCGGGGAGAGTCCCATAGGGCGATGGGTCCTGGGTCAATATCCGAGCGGCGTAGCCGATGTCGGTTTCGAGGCCGGCGATGACGGATCCGATCTGCTTATTGTAGCCGGTGAACCCCCAGAGTCCCACCGCTGGGCTATTGCTTGCACGGCCGTAGCGGTCGAACGGGGCGAGAGATCCGTAGACGCTTGGGTTCGATCGCCAGATCCTATGGCTACCGGATAAGAAGCCTGCGTAAGGTCCGTCGAAGGAATAAGTGAATGAAGCCGCTTGCGGTGGCGCGATTGCTAGCACGCGCGTTGCCTGTTTCGCCCGAGCCCTGGCTCTCCACACTTTTATCAAATGTTTGCGGAGCCCCTTGCGCAGATGATGTTTGTGGACAGTTTTTCGAAGGATTGTCGTCTTGTGGATATTCAAGGGTTCTCGCGGCGGATGGAGTTCTTTGTCGTGGGTCGCGAATATTGAGTCGCGCGGATAATTGTCCGCCAGGACCCGCCTCATATCGTCGCTGAGACCGGGAGGCTGTGGTTTTGGAGTAGCGGCCATGCTGCCCGAA
Source organism: Methylocapsa aurea (assembly GCF_000746085.1). Classification (GTDB taxonomy): domain Bacteria; phylum Pseudomonadota; class Alphaproteobacteria; order Rhizobiales; family Beijerinckiaceae; genus Methylocapsa; species Methylocapsa aurea. Next base: position 6,132 of record NZ_JQKO01000032.1, read on the forward strand.
AAACACTGTGAGCTGATGCAGAGGCTGAGTACGATCGTGGTTTTGGCGTTGTGAAGCGGATGTCGCATTGGCGTTTCTCGGTGAGGGAGGAAGTCAGTGACGCGCGGCGCGCGCGGAATGCGCGGTGGCCTCGCATGGCGATGGACCGAAGTTGGCGCGGTGGCGCGCGAACGCCGAACGGATTTTCTGAGGAATGAAAAAAGCTCTGGCGGCCGGGGCCAAACGTGTTTTCGCGTTCGCGAGGAGGCGGGCTAATTTGCGAACGCGCGCCGTCTGCGCCGATGCCGAGGATCGAGAGAACGGCGGATGTGGCGGGATAGAGCGCGCTTCATGCCGCCGGCTTTTGGCTTGAATTCAACGGCGGGTGGCAATGGCCGGGAATGGGCGCGACCCGCTGTTGGCGACGATCTCGCGTTCGCTCTAAGTCGCGTGATCAGACGAGCGGCGGAATCTCGGCGTGTCGATCTGGGTCGATCACAAAGCCGAATGGCAAAGCGCCGCCCCGGTATTCATCGGCGGGCACGAGAAAATACCGCTCCGCCGACGAATTTGCGCTGGATCGTCCGCCGAGCCGGGCGCAAACTCCAACCATGCCCTTGGGAACGCCGTTTTTCCAATCGCCCCAGGCTGCCGTCGTGATCCAATTGGCCTTGTTGTCGATATTGAACTTCTGCTGGTCACGTTTGCGGCTTTCGCCCGGTTGGAGCGTGACGCCGTAGAAGATCTCATAGGCGTCGGGGAGCCAATGGCGGAGCGTTTCCTTGGCGGACTTGAAAACAGTCTCGACGTCGGGAGAGCCGGTTTTTGTAAGGAAGGCGCGGAATTCGGGCTCGAAGACGAGAGCGGGCATGCACCAGTCGCAGTCTTCCTCGTAGGCGGAGCGCCCTTCGGTGAATTTCTTTCCCGCCATGTACGCGGGCATGGCGGCGGATCGAGCCGGATCGAGCAGATACCCGCCGTGGCTGGATGTAGTGACCAATTGAATGCCCGGAGCCACTGTCTTGATGGTCTGGGCTAAACCCCATGGTGTTTGCATGTCGGCGTTCCCTTCATTGGTTTCTCTTCATAATTTGAAGATGCCAATCAAACCGACGCGGGCGGGCGGCCGGCGCAAAGGCGGCGCTTGCGCCGGGATCTGCGCGGCCGAGCGGTAGCGGCCGGACGCAGACCCGCCCTTTGTCGCTGGACGGCAGGCTGTGGCGCCTCTTATTTTCTTCCGATTTTTCAGCAGTTGTGTCCGAGCGCCTTGAATTTTCGGGTCAGGGGGGGAGCGATTGACCGGCTTTCAGTCCCGGCCTGCCATGAGCGGCCTCCGCGGTTTTGGTGAGGGGCGGCAATCGGCAGAGACCGGAGGGGCCTATCCCGTTGCGAATTTGGCGCAGGAACGGGGCCTCGGGTTCGCGCCAGTCTTGGCCATTCTGCCACAGGGTAAGAAGGCGCGACTTCCAGGTGCGGCCGTTGCGATCGGCGAAGGCGCGCAAGGCCGATGCTTGCTCGGGCGTTAAGTGATTGTCTGCTGTTTTGGTCATAAGAGAGCGTTCTCCTGAAGCTTTACGCCGCGACGGCGGTGTTTGTTGCGGCCGGCGGTATGTGTTGGGCGCGGGCAAGGCGGAGGGCCTGCGTGCAGGCATTCAGCGCCAAATGGGGGAATCAGGCGGCGATGGCGACGGATGTCGCTCCATCCGTTTGCTCGGCTTCAATACCGTCGTCGGGATCATCAGCCAGGGCGGCGTAATCAGGGTGGAAGGCGAGCAGATAATCGGCGATCTTCTGCGCATCGGCGGCGGCGCGAACAATTTCGCGCTTGTCGCTCTTGAGAACAGAAATCCAGGATGCTAAATAGCTGGCGTGATTGGGGACGTCCGTCGGAAGACCGAGTGTGTTTCCGACGAAATATGATGCGAGCTCGGCTCGAAGCTCCTCCCGCGAATACCCCGCCGATCCGAAGCGACCGGTGAGATCGCGGTTCAGCCGATGTTTGGCTCCACACCAATGTGCGAGTTCATGCAAAGCTGTAGCAGCCTGACCTTCGGCGGAATGAAACGCGGAATCTGGTGGCAGTTGTATGTGATCGGTGGACGGACTGTAAAAGGCGCGATCGCCGCCGATCCGAATAATGGCTTTGCTGTTGCGCAGGATGATATCTGCCGCTTCAGCCCGCGCCCATGGCGTGTGGTCGGCTTTCAGCGGGGTGAAGGGTGGAATGCCCTCGATCTGCGATGCGTGAAACACTGTGAATGAGCGCATCACCGGAATTCGCTTCGCGCGATCGTCGCAAACATCGGTTGTTTCACCGTCTTCGATCTGGATCTGTTTGCAGAAGAAGACAACCGCGCCCTTCTCGCCCCGGCGCACTTGCCAATCCCGTTCGGCAGCTTGCCTGTAGGTACACCAACGCGGGTCTTGGCTTGCAAAAGCAAGTGCGGACATTCCTAGCATCAGAACATTGATGCCGCGATAGCGGTGGCCCGTGGCTGCGTTGACCGGCATTGCCGAGCCGCCTGCTACGTTCGGGTCCCAGGGTTTCTGCCAGGGGCGCGTGCCGGCTTCCAGGGCGGCGATGATTTTGTCGGTTATTTCCTGATAATGATCGCGGCGAGCGAAATTGTCCTTGGCTCGGCTTTTGAATTTAGTCATGGGGACTGCCCTTTCCTTTACGGATTTCTGGAACAGTTCCCCACGCCCCGCATCCAGGCCGCCGGCGCAAGGGCGCGCAGCGGTGAGGTCGAGACTAGCGTAGCGGCTCGGCCGAGCGACCCCTTGCCGACGGTAGGCGCGGAATGCGGTAGCGGCGTTTCGTCTATTGCGTTTCATTTTTTGGGTTTTGCAGCGATGAGGTCTCGCAACAACCAGTCACGGTGTAACGCGTCCCATCAAGACGAGCTCTTCGGCGCCGAACACCTGGGAGTTTCCACAAGCAGAGCATTTATAATTGCGAGCGTCGGGCTCGCAGCATTCGGCCTCCTCTCCACATGCGAGGCAAAACCCCACCATGTCCTCGGACGCTTGCTCGATCTCGTCCAAGGTGAAGCGTTTTGGAATGATCTTGCCGGATTTTCCATATTCGACTGCCATGGGGCGTTCCTTTTCCTAAATCATTTTGTTGAAGGTAAAAGTTTTGGAGCCGTTTCGCGTTTGATCGGAATCCGTGTGCCGGCGGCAGAGCGCTCATTCATGCGATCCAATTTCTTCGCCGTCCAGATCTCTAGGCAACTCCGAGGAGCCAACGGCTTCTCGCAGGTTTTCGCCCCATTCGGCCTCATCGTCGTAATCTGGGAGAGGTGTCGGGCATTTCTGTCCTTCGAAACTTGGGGAGAAGGGCGCGCATGTTCCAGCGAACGCGGTTCCTTCGTAGATCGCGGGACCAGCGGTGACGCCGAGTTCGATGGCGATCACTTGGGCCATGGCGCAGCCGATGGCCTCGAGCGCGATCTGGCATGCCGCTGCGGTCGGGTGTTTCAGGGTGTGGATGGTTTCGAGCATTTCGTCGAGAGTGAGTTGTTTGGACATCTCTATCGGCCTCAAAGGTGGATGAGAGAGAATCTGGGATTCTCCTACATTCAGGCGCTGGGCGGTTCGGGATCAGGGAGACCGGCGCAAATGGCGTCGGCTTTGGCGAGGGCTGGTTGAGCGCGCGAGAGCCACAGTTCAAAATCGGCGGGGGAAGGGCCCATGGGCTGGGCGGCCTCGGTTAGGACGGCGACGAGAGCCTCGAAATGATCGGCCTTGCGTTGAAGGGAGTCTTCGAAGGCCGTGGAAACGGGGATGGCCTCGCTCTTATAGGCGGCGTTCTCGCCGGGCCAGATGCCGGTGACGTAGGTTTGTCCGGCAGTTTCGTAGTCTTGTTTCTCGCCGCTCCAATCATCGTCCTCAAGAGCGAGTCGGCAAGCCGCCTCGACAGTTTGACCTTCATAGGTCCGGTGGCGATAGATTGGCAGGCGGTAAGTGGTTTCAATCGTGAATCGAGGCACGGCGATGGTCTCCATAGCGGCGTTGGGCGTAAGTTTACAACTCTCCTCGGCGGCCGTCGGCGAGGGGATGGATGTTGAACGGGATGGCGCCAAGATGACGGGCGGTCTCGCTGCGGGTGGGGTCCATTGGCGGAGGCGCGAGCGCGCCTCAAGATAGGTCGGCATGGGGCTTTGCTTTGTCCGGGGGCAGGATGTCGTCCCATGGGATGAGGACGATATTCAGGTGTCGGGCGTAGTCTTCGGCGAGCTCGATCGCCCAGCTGCGAGCTTCACGGATGGCTTCTCCATAGTCCTCCCACTTGGCGCCAACTCGGGCGCAGGCGCTCGTGATCAATTGCGGCAGAGCCGGATGGTCGGCATAGTTTCTGCGGGCTTCCTCGAGGGTTTCGTCTACGCTCAATATCAGGAGCGGATACCAGCCCGCGGAGTCGCGGCATTCGAGAATGACGTGCTGGGCGTCATCTGGCGAAAGGCGACTGAAGGCATAGCGCCAGGCGCGTCGCAGGCGTTCCGCTTTCGCGGTCAAGCGATATCGGGCGGCGCAGAGTCTGCCAGCGAGCGTATTTCTCAGGTCTTTTGCTGTTTTACGCATGGCCGGCCTCGTCTTTTGCCGATGGAGCGCTCTCGATTTGATCCAGGCCGGCTTCGACAAGGAAATCTTCGAGAATGTCGGTGGTTGATTTGCCGAGGATTGCATCGGCGGTAATGAGGACTGCCATGCCTCCCCATGCATCCGACCGCATCTTGGAGCATGTGAACGAAGAGAGGACGGTGACATAGCGGAGCGTCGTCGAGCGCCTGACAATTTCTTGGAGAAGGAATTCCCAGGATATGCCGCTGAGATCGAGGGTGATGTCGGTTTCGGCCGGGTCGCTGTCCAATAGTTGTTCGGCGATTATTTCATCTACGACGCTGGGATGCGGGGACGCTGCGATGGCGGATTCGAGCTTGCGCCTGTCGAGTGCAATCGAATCATTAGGGGCGATCTCGGCATAGAAATAGAGTTCGTCTTCGTTGGGTTCGTGGCTGTCGAAAATCTGTTCGAGCAAGAGCCGGTCGAGCGGCGTCATGTCAATTTTTGGGATGTTTTGTTGCACGACTGTCGGGGTGTAGTAATCGGCCATTTTCGCGCCTCTGAAACGCGAAGAGCCCGGCGCTCTGGCCGGGCTCTTCAGGTGGATGATGAAAGAGATCGAAGGTTAGGAGGTCTGGCGTCTGGCCCGAAGGGCTGCTTCGACTATTTGACGTCCGAGTTCGCTGTAATCGCCCTGGTGCGCGTTGAAGTGGCCTCCGACTTTCCAAGGCGGGTATTGTGGATTAACTTTGCCCGGGGCGAGGCCGACCCAGGCCATGAAGAGACCTTTGGCGAGGGTGCATCCGGCGGCTGCCGCCATTGCCTCGGTGATTTGATCATCTTCGAAGACGGGGTGGTCCGGTTTGGTCTGGAGGGCGTTCCGCTCCCGGATCAATTGCTTGATCATTGTGCAGGCTTGTCCGGCGACAGTCGAGAGGGTGTAGAGGCGTCGAATCATTTTTTTGCGTGTATCGACGCAATGTTCGCCCTGTGTGCAAACATGATCGTGCAGTTCGCCGGCGCCCTCTCTGCCGCAGGAAAGGCAGGAGCAACGCCGGCATTTGGCGACGGCGTCGAGGTTTTTCATTACCATTTCAAGTTCGCTCATGATGAGGCGTCCTTTTTGTGCGGCGGCGTAGGGTTGGAGGTTGGGCGCCTGGATGATTTGCGTCGAGAGAGTTTGACAAGCATGCGTCTGCAGGCGGCCGCGGTTTTGTTGCTTCCTGTGTCGAGGATCGTCTGAGTCAATAGAACGTCGAGCAGGGCGGCTTCCGCCGGCGTCAGCGAGAGGGTGCGCACAGAGGCTCCTCCTAGAAACGGGAAATGACGACTGGGAATGCGCTGGCCAAGTGGCTGATGACCGCAAGGACGGGCAGGCGGGTGCAGAGTTCGAAGAGGTCGATGGCGAAAGTGAGGGATCGTGCGG
>NZ_JQKO01000033.1 GCF_000746085.1 Methylocapsa aurea
CGCCCAACGGCCGCGCCGCCGACGCGCCGCCGACCCCATAATAGACCTGCGGCCGGTCCCCGACCCCGGTTTCGACATTGACGGCCTCCGCCGCCCGCGGCGCGCGCGGCTGCAGATCGAGGCCGCGCACATGGTCCATCGCGTCCGGCAGCTCAGTGCCTCCGCTGCCAACCCCAAAAGACGTCGGCGCGCACCCCCCCAACAGCCCCGCCAGCAGCAGAAACAACCCAAACGAAAATAACGCGCCCGCCAAAACGCCGCGTCCCAATCCGCAAAACCGTCCCCAAACGCTGTACAAAAATCCTACCCAAAGCAATACGGATCCATCCAATTCGGATCCCCAGCAAATAGCAAATTTTGTTGCGTTTGACACCGGCCTCGCGCTTGAAAAACGATTCTCGCGAGAATGCTTTCAGATCCAATGGACTTTGGAAGGCAGTTTCGCCTCTTTAGGTTTGTCACATTTCCTTTGTGCGAACCGGCATCCGCATCGCTCGAAAATGCGCTCAGGCGGCTATGATCTCGATGGTCCCGACACAGCGCGAAGGCCGGCGCGAGCAATGCGGCGCCCTGCAAGCCGCTCTGAGTCACGCTTCTTCTTATGACTCCGGGCAGGCAACCGCCCGGAGGACGAACGCCCCTTCGAAGCGCGCTCCATTCGCAATGGCTTTGGAAGGCTTCTAGAGCGCTTTCAGTTTTGGCGGCATTCAGAAAGCAGCTCTAGGTCTTTGTTTTGTCGCATTTTCTTAACGCGAACCGGTATCCACTTCGCTCGAAAATGCTCTAATTCAGAGAATTGGAGCCTGACCCATCGATAAGCGGGTCCGCTCTTAGCAATTATAGACTTGTGCTCAGCGATGGCCGCTGCTTCCGTAGGCTTTACTGGGCTCATACCCATCCTCCGCCTTGCCGGGGAAGGATTGAATCGCTTCAATGCAATTGAAAGAATGTCCCGGCGAGAAAGTTCCGGCGCCGCAGATGAAGTAGGCGTCGATGGTGGCGGTTCTTGCGGCAAGGGCATGATCCGACGCTTCGCCTTCGCATTTATAGGTGCTGGGACCCGCATGGACGGCGCCCTTGATGCGGAAGCCATAGGCGCCGCCCGACGCGGTTCCGCCCGGATTCGTCGGCCGGAACAAGCTGTTGTAGGTGCCGGGGTCCGAGAAGGACGCCTTCAGCGGGGAGGCGTTGGTGATGGCGAGAGTCTTCAAGATTCCCGCGGGGGCGACGCTGCCGTTGGGTCCAGTCGGAGGGGTCTGGTTTTTCAGGTAGAGGGCGTCAACCGTCAGATTGACGGTGTCAGGATCAGCATTGCCCGCCGTTCCACGGGTATCGATGGGATTGCCCCAGAAATCCGTCGGATCGGCGCAGGCGCCGTCATAGGAGTAGAGAATAACGTCGATGCCGTTGAAGGTGTCCTCGAAGGCCGGCTCGGCGTGGAACCCAACGGTCAGCCGGATATTGTTCACCGATGCAGGAAGAACGCGGCTTTCATGAGCGATCGCCGAGCCAAAAAGGACGCTCGAGGCAGCCATGGCGCCCGCGGCCAAAAGCTTCTGTTTCATCTTCATATGATTCCTCCCGTTTACAATGCATGTGGGGACATAGTCCCGCGTAACCCGGACGATGGGCCGGGCCCCATTCGCTGAGCGCGAAATTCCATGGGCGGATCGGATGAGGCCATCCGATCCGCCTTATTCGAAAGACTTGCTTCGGTTGGGGCTGGCGCGCACGCGCAACCGTCGCCGACGCGCGCGGGCGCTGATCCCGGCGCCGGCGGCCACAGGACTCGAAATTCCGATTGTTCGGGCTTATCCCCCTGGAAAGATCAATGCTCGCGAGACGCCTAGTGCTGGCCGCCCGGCGCCTCTCTGCAGTTAGAACGTTCCAGGCTGACTAATTCCGACACGCTAAATGCAACCTACATAGGTTTTCGCATCGGCGAGCCCTTAGGGCCCCGGCGTCATCATCAACCGGCGACCCGCCTTATTATCCGAAAACTTTGTCGGCAGGCCCTCGACCCAGCTTTCCTGCTGATCAAAATAGTGCGTCGAACCCGGCTGGCCGGACTGCCCTCCAGGGATATGCAGGATGCCCTCGTCCTCGCGTCCGGGCGCGACGACCATGCGTTCGCTCGCGCCAAATTTTCCGTCGGCGAATCGCACGCAATGTCCGCAACCAGGCAAGGCAAGCACAGGCATGTCGAGGAAACGCGCGAGCGCCGGGACCGCCGCCGTCAAGGGGTGAGCTATGTCGACCTTGTTCACCTCGCCCCACGTCAATCCGGCGAACGTCTTCATATTCTGACGGGCCGCCACTGTCTCTGCGCTGCGGATCAAAATTGCGCGCAGAAATCCGGGCCAATCCTGATAGCGCCCGCGATCTGGAAGCAATTCCGTCCGGCCGCTGTCGATCATGCGCTGAACCGGAACGTCGACTCCGTTCCAACGATAGGAAAAAGTCGGATCGATCTCGCGGCATTTGCGAAACAGCGGCGTAAGAATGGCCTCGATCAGCCGCTCGCGAAACTCCACGATGAGCGCGAACCCCAGCGAGTTCACTTCGGCGCGGCCGTCCCAGGCCTCAAGATAGCGGCGCAGCTCCGCGGCCGAAAACGGGCCGGCATTCGGCTCGCCGTCGAGAGCGCGCAACGCCGCCTGCTGGTAATAGCGATAAAACTCCGTCGCCGTATCGAGCTGCAAGGCGAGCATGTCCGGCTCGCCGATGCCTTGGAGCGCGCTCAAGCGCTCGGCGATGCGCCAGGCCCGATAGCCGCTGGAAAAATCATGGCCGATGACATTGGCGTAACCTGCCCCGAGCATCCTCTGATTGGCGTTGACGAGAAATCCGCTCGGCGGGTTGACGAGGGCCGGCAATTCGTCTGCAGGAATGTATCCGTCCCAGCCTTTGCTCCCATCGGCCCATGATTCGGCGAACATCCCATCCATGCCGGCCCGGCGCGGAAATCTCCCCATATAGGTCCAGGCGATATTGCCCGAGCGATCCGCCAGAAGGACATTCAACGGCGGTCCGCCGGCGCCATGGAGCAGCGCCATCGCGTCATTCACCGTGGCGGCGCCGTCCATATCCGCAAGAGCAAGATCGGTGGCCGCCGGATCAAGCGCCGTCCAGCGCGCCGCCGCCGCGCGTCCTAGCAGTGGCTCCTGTAGCACCGGTCCCCAGATGGTCGTGCGAACCCGCAGCGCCTCATCCGCGCCGCCGCGAACACGGATCGTTTCAAGTCTGGTCTCGAAAGAAAGCGGACCCTTGGGGCTCTTGTAGCGGTCCCTATTTTCAGGGTCCTCCTCGATCACGACGAGATCGGCGAAATCCCCCTCGACGCTGGTCAATCCCCAGGCCACCGCGCCGTTGCTTCCAGTGATCAGCAAGGGAACGCCGGGCAGGGTCAAGCCCGACAGGTTGGCGCCAGGATAGCGCAATTCCGCGCGGTACCAGATGTCCGGCGCGGCAAGCTGGAGATGCATGTCATTGGCGAGAATGGCGCGTCCGTCGCGCGTCTTGGTCGGGCCGACGACCCAGGCGTTGGAGCCGCGCGGGCTGCCGGCGCTGGAAACGATGCCCGGATTGGCGCCGCCGCCGCGGTCGCCCTCTTTCTGCGCGCCCTCGCGGAGCACCGTGGCGAGATCGGCTACGGGTATGGCGTCGGGCGCACAGCGGGCCGGATCGCGGGGGGCGAGCAACTCATTGTAGCAGTCGCTCTCGGGCGTCAGAAAGGCGACGGCGGAAGGCGGCAAGGATCGCCGCATGACGCTCGCCGTCCGCTCCTGATCGCCCGACCAGGATAGCATCGCGTGCATCGCCAGCATGACAAGGATGCTGTCTTCCGGCCGCCATGGTTCGGGCCGATAGCCCAAGGCTGTAAATTCGACCGGAAACATATCGGCGGCCGCCATCGCCTGGTTGACGCCGGCGGCATATGCATCCAGCAATTCGCGCTGCGCCGCCGGAAGCCACGCCAGAATGACGCCGGCCAGTTCGCCAAAGCCCATGACTCTGTTCCAGCGATCCTCTTCCAGCAAGGGCCCGCCGAAGATCTCGGCCAGCCGCCCGGCCGTCCCGCGCCGGAGCAGGTCCATCTGGAACAGGCGATCCCCCGCCGTCGCGAATCCAAGCGCATGAAACGCGTCGGCGCGGCTGCCCGCATTGATGCGCGGCGTCCCCAGCGAATCGAAGTCGACGCTGGCCTCCGCCCGCAAACCGGCAAGCCTAAGAACGCCTTGTTCAAATGGCAGCGGCGCCCGGACCGCGTAAACGACGAAACCTGCGAAGCACCCGACCAGGGCCAGCGCGGCGACCGCGGCGCGACGAAGGACCTTGCCCATATAGCGCGAGGCTTGGCGGGTCACGATTGGGGACTCATGGATCGACGCGGGACAGCGCATCCCTGACGGATGCGTGCAAATCGGGGCTGGAAATGATGGCGTTGTGATCCGCTTCGATGATTTTCACATGCGACTTGATCCCGAGCCTGCTGGCCCAATCCTGCGGCGGGGAGCCGTCGGCGTTGAGCGAGGCTTGCGCCCACCAAAGATGGAGGCCAGGGAGCGCGCCTTGATCGAGGCGCGGACAGACGAATGTGTCCTCGATGGCTGCGCCATGGCGCCACATGGCGGCCTCCAACCGCAGAATCTCGATGGGCGCCTGGTTGAACCAAAGACCCCTCTCCCGCCCCCATAGCGCGGCGCAGGCGGGACGTTGAGCCGGCGGCGCCTCCGCCAGGAGCCGCTCCAGCTCCCGGACGTCACGCCCCGACAGCGAGGCGAGATTGGCTTGGTCTCCAGGGTCCTCCATAAATTCGACGAGGCGTCCTTTCCAGTCTCCCTCATCGAAATTACGCGGCGGGAGCGTGTCGATCAACCCCAGGAAACCTACCCTCTCGCCCAGCGCTTCGAGCCCGGCCGCGACCCCCATCGCGATCAGCCCGCCAAGCGACCATCCCAGCAGACGATAAGCGCCGCCGCGATGATTCTGGCGCAGAAGCTCGACGCTATCGCGCACGAGCGCTTGGAAGGCTTGCGGCTCGATCGCGGGGTTTTCGACCGCGCGAAACTGAAGTCCATGGATTGCGCCGGCCCAGTCAAGCGCCGCGATCAACGGATGGTAATTGCGAATATGGCCGGCGCCCGTCGGAAGAAGATACAGGGACGCATGGTCGGCGCCGCCTTCGCGCAATGTGACGAAAGGCGAGGCCGGCGCCATGCGCTCCGAGCGCAGCCATTGCGCCAGCGCCGCCACCGTCGGATATTGAAACAAGGCCACAAGCGAGATGTCGACTTGCAGGGCGTCCCGCACGCGCTGGGCCAATTGCACCGCCAAAAGCGAATGTCCGCCAAGCTCGAAAAACCCATCGCGCCGCCCGACCGAAGGAAGACCCAGGACGTCGGCGAAGAGGCCGGCGAGCATGGCCTCCGTCTCGTTAGCGGGCGCCGCATCGGCCGTCTTGCTGGGCAAGGCGCGGCGCGGCAAAAGGGCAGGAAGCGCGGACCGAAGCAGCTTGCCATTGGCGTCGCGCGGCAGCGCCGCCATAATGCGCCAGGCGGTGGGGATCATATAGGCAGGCAGCGCCGATCGAGCATGGCGGGCCAGCGCCTCCGGCGTCACCGCTTGATCCTGCGTCTCCACATAGGCGGCAAGCATTTGTTCGCCTCTCGCATCCGTCATCAAGGACACTGCGGCGGCGCCGACGCTGGGAAACCCCTCCAGCAGCGCCTCGATCTCCTCAAGTTCGATGCGAAAGCCGCGCAGCTTCACCTGATGGTCGGCGCGGCCCTGGAATTCTATGGCGCCATCGGCGCGCCGCCGCGCGAGATCGCCGCTGCGGTACAGCCGCCCGCCCGCCGCGTCGTATGGGTCGGGGATGAAGCGCTCGGCGGTGAGGCCGGGCTGACCGAAATAGCCGCGCGCAAGACCGATCCCGCCGATGTAGAGTTCGCCCGTCACCCCGACCGGCGCAAGATTTAGATGCCGATCGAGGACATGCATGCGGAGATTGAAGATCGGCCGCCCGATCGGGGCGCCCGCATCGCCGCCGCCATCGGCCTGTGAGCCGCAGTCCCAGAAACTCGCGTCGACGGTCGTCTCGGTCGGCCCATACATGTTGTAGAGGCGGCAATCGCGGCCGGCGTGGAATTGCGCCCGCAAGGCGCCGGTCATCGCCTCACCGCCGCAGCAAACGAGGCGCAGGCTGACGCAGTCCCGCCAGCGCGGCGTCAGCATCAATGCGCGCAGGAGGGAGGGCGTCGTCTCGATCATCGTCACGCGGTGACGCGCAACGAGGTCGCAAAGACGTTCGGGATCGGCGCCCGCGGTCCCGGCGATGACAAGGGAGGCGCCTGCGCCAAGAGCGCCGAAGATTTCCCAAGCGGACACGTCGAAGCTCGGCGAGGTCCGCTGCAGCACGACGTCCTGCGGACCAAGGCCGAATTCCGCCGCGCCCCACGTCACCCGATTGGCGAGGGCCCGGTGCGGGATCGCGACCCCCTTCGGCCGCCCGGTCGAACCAGAAGTGAAGAGCACATAGGCGAGGGTTTCGCCATTGATTGGAGCGGCGGGGTTTGCATCGGGAAAGCCCTCACGGGCGCAGGACTCGAGATCCAGCACAAGGCGCGCGCCGGCGAGATCGTCGGCCGCATGCGAATGAGAAAGCAAAATAGCGGGCGCGCAATCCTCGATCATCGCCCGCAGGCGATCGCGGGGATAGGCGGGATCGAGCGGGACATAGGCGGCGCCCGATTTGAGGACGGCAAGGAGCGCGACGACGAGGCCTATCGAAGGCTCCGCATGAACTCCAACGACGACCTCTGGTCCGGCCCCGAGCGCTATCAGACGATGAGCCAGGCGGTTGGCGCGGATGTTGAGTTCCCGGTAAGTCAGCCGCGTTTCGCCGTCAACGAGGGCGACCCGCTCGGGACGGCGCTCGGCCCAATCCTCGAACAAACGCACGACGCTCGCGCTGGCGGGCCAATTTGGCGCCGCGCCAGTTGCCGCCTCGAGAAGCCAGCGCCGCTCCGCCTCCCTCGCAAGGGGCGCGTCGCCGATCCGCGCATCGGGCCGCGCGGCAAAAAACGCAAGGAGACCCGCGTAATGTCCGGCCAGCCTCTCGATGGTCGAGCGCAAGAAGAGATCCGTATTATACTCGAAAACAAACTCCAGCCCGCCGGAAGTCTCGAGCGCGTCGACCGAAAGATCGAACATCGCGGTCTGCGTCCGAGCCTCGACCGGCTCGATGACGAGGTCCTTCGCCTCGATCCGCGCCGCCGGCGCATTCTGCATGGCGAAGAGGACCTGGAACAGCGGATTGCGGTCAAGGTCGCGCGCGGGATTGAGCTCGGTGACAAGCCGCTCGAAGGGGAGGTCCTGATGGTCCTGGGCCTCCAGGGTAGCCGCCCGCACGCGGGCCAGCAGCTCGGTGAAGCTTGGGTTGCCGCCAAGGTCGGTCCGCAGCGCCAAAGTATTGACGAAGCAGCCGATCATTCCCTCGAACTCGACCCGCCGCCTCCCGGCGACCGGCGTTCCGACGCAAATATCGTCCTGACCGCTATGGCGGGAAAGCAGCAGCTGGAACGCGGCGAGGAGGGCCATGAACAGCGTCGCGCCATTGCGCCGCGCCAAGGCCCGGAGCCGGTCCGCCAGTTCTCCTGGCAAAACCATGTCATGGCTGGCTCCGGCATAGGTTTGGACCTGCGGACGCGGCCAGTCGGCGGGCAGTTGCAGCAATGGCGGCGCATCCTTGAGGCGGGCGCACCAATAATTCAGCTGCCGGGCCAGTTCCTCCCCTTCGAGGAACGCGCGCTGCCACAGCACATAGTCGGCATAGTGAAAAGTTGGATCCTCCAAAGGCGAAGCCGCGCCTGCTTCAAAGCTCGAGTAGAGCGCGGCAAGTTCGCCGGTGAGGATCTCCAGGGACCAGCCGTCGGCGATAGCGTGATGCAAAGTCAGGAGAAGCACATATTCGTTCGCGCCTTCCGCCGCCTCGCCCAATTCGAGCAGCCGGCCCCGGATCAGAGGACCGGCTGCAAGATCGAAGGGCTCGGCGGCCTCCGCCTCGGCCAGGCGGCGCAACTCGGCGGCGCGCGCCGCGGCGGGGACGCCGCGCAGCGAGATGATCGACAGATCGATCGGCAGTTCCGGCGCGATCCGCTGAACCGGCTCTCCGTCGACGGTCGGAAAACTGGTGCGCAGCGCCTCATGACGGCGCACGACCTCCCGCAAAGCCTGCTGCAAGACGACGACATTCAAACGCCCGATGAGGCGCAGGGCGAGCGGCATGTTGTAAAAGGCGCTGGCCGGCTCCAGCCGGTCGAGGAACCAAAGCCGCTGCTGCGCAAAGGACAAGGGGTTGGTCGCTCCGCGCTGCCTCGCGATCAGGGCCGATTGGGCGGCCGGCCGCCACCCTGGCGCAGCGGTCCGCCGAACCACATGGGCCAGTTGGGCGATGGTCGGCGCCTCGAACATGGCGCGAAGCGTGATTTCCACGCCGAGGTCGCGCCGGATGCGGGACACCGCCTGTAACGCAACCAAGGAATGGCCGCCAATCTCGAAAAAATTCTCGTCGATTCCGACAGGATCGCGGCCTAGAACCTGCGAGAACACGCCGGCCAAGATCTCCTCCACCGCATCCCTGGGCGGCGCATGTCCCTCCTTGGCGCGAGGCCCGGCGTCCGGCGCCGGCAAGGCCTTGCGGTCGATCTTGCCGCCAGGGGTCAACGGAAAGTGGTCCAGCGCGACAATGGCGCCTGGAATCATGAAACCTGGCAGGCGCTCGCGCAGCCATTGGCGCAGCGTCGCGCAATCGGGAGCCGCTTTCCCCGCGCCGGTCACATAAGCGACCAATTGGCGGCTCGATCCCGCCTCTCGCACCGTCGCCGCCGCTTCGCGGACGCCGGGATGTTCGCCGAGCCGCGCCTCGATCTCTCCGAGTTCGATCCGGTATCCGCGCAGCTTGACCTGATGATCGACGCGCCTAAGAAATTCGATCGCGCCATCCTCCCGGTATCGGACGAGGTCGCCGGTGCGGTAGAGGCGGGAGCCCGGCGGGCCGAAAGGATTGGGGATGAACCGCTCCGCGCTGAGGCCAGGGCGCCGCAGATAGCCGCGCGACACGCCGGGCCCTCCAATAAAGAGCTCGCCCGCAACGCCGGCTGGAACCGGCTGAAGATCCCTGTTCAGCACATAGACCCTGGCGCCGGCGATCGGCCGGCCGATCGGGACGTCGGCGGGAAGCACCGCGCTTGCGCCAGGCATTGCGAAGGCCGTCGCGGTAATCGTCGCCTCGGTTGGGCCGTAGGTGTTGACCCAAACGATCTTGGAGTCCGCCAAGGCGCGCCATGAACGCAGGCTTTCCGCGGCGACCTTTTCCCCGCCGACAAATAGCAGCCGCAATCCGGCCGGAAGCGGGTTTGCGGATTGCGCCAGTTCGGCCGTCAGCTGGCTCCAGAAAGCCGTCGTCAAGGGCAGCACCGTCAGTTCGGCGCGGGCGATGAAATCCAAAAATCCCGTCATGGAGTCGAGCGCGCGGCGCGGCGCCAGGGCCAAGGTCGCCCCACTGAGCAATGTCGGAAAGATCTCCTCGGCCGTCTGATCGAAGCTGATCGAGGAGAATTGCAGAACCTTGTCGCGCGGGCTCAAAGCGAATCCCTGAGCCTGAGCCCGCGCCAAATTGGAAAGGCTCCGATGCGCGACCATGACGCCCTTGGGGCGGCCGGTGGAGCCGGAGGTGTAGATCACATAGGCGAGATTGTCCGCGCCGGCGAGCGGCGGCGGATCGGAGGCCGGCTGTCCCGCCCAAAGCAAGGCGTCGCGGTCAAGCCGCAAAATCGACACCCCGCCCTTGCCCGCGCCGGACGCCAAACCGCCAAGCCCGCCCTCCACGCTTTGGTTGATTACGCTTTCCTGCGTCAGCAGCAGCGCGATCCCGGCGTCCTCAATCATGAAGCCGAGCCGCTCGCCCGGATAGGCCGGATCCAGCGGCAGATAGGCGCCCCCCGCCTTCAGGATCGCCAGAACCCCGACCAGCATCTCAAG
>NZ_JQKO01000034.1 GCF_000746085.1 Methylocapsa aurea
GCACTCCCGCGGAGGCGATCCTCGCCGCGATCTTCGCCGAGGCATTGGGCCTCGAGCGAGTGGGGATCCACGGCAATTTCTTCGCCCTCGGGGGCGATTCGATCTTGAGCATCCAGGTCGTGAGCCGGGCGCGCCGGAACGGGGTGATGATTACGCCGCATCTGGTTTTCCAGCATCAGACCATCGCCGCGTTGGCCGCAGCGGCGGAGCGGCAAGGCGAGGCGACGGGGAAAGCAGAGACGGCGGAGCAGGGGGCGATCAGCGGGGAGGTTGCGCTGACGCCGATCCAGCGCTGGTTTTTCGAGCTTCGTCCGCCAAATCCGCACCATTGGAACCAATCGGTTCTGCTTGCGCCGCGGCATGCGCTTGACCCCGGAATTCTCGAGCAGGCGCTTTGGCATGTGATTGGGCATCACGACGCCTCGCGGCTGCGCTTTGTCGAGACGAAGGAAGGGTGGCGCCAGCACCATATCGCCGCGGGGCCTCATGTAAGTCAGCCGGGCGGCGAGCTGCTGCGCCGGGTGGATCTGCGATCGGTCCCGGCGGCGGCGCGGGAGGAGGCATTGGCGGCGGCGGCAAGCGCGCTCCAAGCCAGCCTTCATATCACTGCAGGCCCTTTGCTGCGGGCGGCGTGGTTTGATCTAGGAGGATCGCAGCGTCTGCTCATCGTGGCGCATCATCTGGCGGTGGATGGGGTCTCCTGGCGGGTGCTGCTGGAGGATGTCGAGAGCGCCTGTCGCCAGCTCGCGGCGGACCCCGGCCGGCCTCCGAGCTTGCCGCCCAAGACGACTTCGTTCAAGCGGTGGGCGGAACGGCTTTGGGACTATGCGGGCGCGCGCCTCGGGCCGGAGGAGGCCGCCTATTGGAGCGATCCGGCCCGGCTGGAGGCGCCGCCCTTGCCGGTCGATGACGCCGGCGGTTCGAATGCCGTGGCGCTGACGCAGGTCGCGGTCGGCGCGCTGGATGTTGCGGAAACGATTGGGCTGCTGCGGGACGCTCCGGCCGCTTATCGGACCGAGATCAACGACATTCTATTGACGGCCTTGGTTCTGGCGCTCCGAGCCTGGAGCGGCAGCGCGACGGCGCTGGTCAATCTCGAGGGCCATGGCCGCGAGGAGCTTTTTCCAGATGTCGATCTGTCGCGCACCGTCGGCTGGTTCACGAGCCTGTTTCCGGTGCTCCTGCGGGTTCGCCCCGAGGCGTCGGCGGGTGAGGCGCTGAAGGGCGTGAAGGAGCAACTGCGGGCGATACCTGGCAAGGGCATCGGCTATGGTCTGCTGCGCTATGGCGATCCCGAAAGCCCGATCGCCGCCCGGCTGCGGGCGCAGCAAGCGCCGATCAGCTTCAACTATCTAGGGCAATTCGACCAGAGCCTGCCGGAGGGGGCGCTGTTTTCAGCCGCGGGCGAAAGCGCGGGGCAGGAGCAGGACGGGCGCGGGATGCGCGCGCATGATCTTGATTTTTCCGGCATTGTGCTGGCCGGCCGGCTGCAGCTGACCTTGAATTATAGCGGCGCGCGCTACCGGAGAGCGAGCGCGGAAAGGCTGATGGCGGCCTATTTGGAGGCGCTGCGCGGCTTGATCGCGCATTGCCTATCGCCTGAGGAGGGTGGCTATGCGCCCTCGGATTTTCCGCTGGCCCGGCTCAGCCAGGAGCGGCTCGACGCCGCGCTTGGCGGCCAGCGGGGAATTGAGGACCTCTATCCTTTGACGCCGCTGCAGCAGGGCATCCTGTTCCACGCGCTTTATGCGCCGGGATCTGGCGTCTATGTCGAGCAGTTGGGCTGCGCGCTGCGGGGGGCGCTCGAGCCGGCCGCCTTTGCAGCGGCGTGGCGGCGGGTCGCTGCGGCGCATCCAATCTTGCGCAGCTCTTTCCTATGGGAAGGGCTCGAAGCGCCGTTGCAGGCGGTCCATGCAAAGGCGGAGCCCCCGCTCATCGAGGAGGACTGGCGCGGCCTGACCGAGGCCGAGCAGGCTCGGCGCTGGGAGGCCTATCGGGAGGCTGACCGGCGGGCGGGGTTCGACTTTGCCGCGCCGCCGCTGATGCGGCTCGCCTTGATGCGCTGCGGCGAGGACAAATGGTTGTTCCTGTGGAGCCATCATCACATTCTGCTCGATGGCTGGAGCGTCGCGCTGGTTCTGGGGCAAGTTTTTTCCGCCTATCAGTCCTTGCGCCAGGGCAAGGCCTCGCTGCGTCCCGCTCCGCGTCCCTATCGGGATTACCTGATCTGGTTGGCGAACCAGGACCGGCAGGCGGCGGAGGCCTATTGGCGTGGGACGCTAGCGGGATTTGCGACGCCGACGTCGCTAGGCGCGGCGGCGCCAGCGGAGCGTCCCGACCCGGTCTATGCCGAGCAGACGCGCGTCCTGCCGTCAGCGCTGACGGCGGCCATGGAGGCTTTCGCCCGCCAGCATCAGCTTACCGTGAACACCTTGGCGCAAGGCGCGTGGGCCCTTCTTCTCAGCCGGATCAGCGGAGAACAGGACATCCT
>NZ_JQKO01000035.1 GCF_000746085.1 Methylocapsa aurea
GCACTCCCGCGGAGGCGATCCTCGCCGCGATCTTCGCCGAGGCATTGGGCCTCGAGCGAGTGGGGATCCACGGCAATTTCTTCGCCCTCGGGGGCCATTCGCTGTTGGCGACGCAGATCATGTCGCGTCTGCGCGAGGCGTTTCAGGTCGAGCTGCCGCTGAGCCGCCTGTTCGAGGCGCCGACGCCGGCAAGACTGGCGGAAATTGTCGAGGCGGCCTTGATCGACCTTCTCGAGGCGATGTCCGAGGAGGAGGCCGAGCAATTGCTCGCCGCCGGTGACGATCGCGAGCGCGCATGAACAGGCCAGACGCAGCGCCCGCGCGGTCGAAACTCTCCAGCGCCAAAGCCGCCCTTCTCGGAAAGCGGCTGCACGGCGAAATGGCGGCGCTTCCGGCCGGCGAGGCGATCGGGCCCCGGCCGCCTGGACCGCCGCCGCTTTCCTTCGCGCAGCAGCGGCTGTGGTTTCTCGACCAGCTCGAACCGGCCAGCGCCTTCTACAATATTCCGGCCGGATTCTGGCTGAAAGGGCCACTCGACGTCGCCGCGCTGGAGCGCTCCCTGAATGAGATCTTGCGCCGTCACGAAGCGTTGCGCGCAAGCTTCCCCGCGATCGAGGGACAGCCCGTCCAGGTGACCGCGCCGCGCCTGCACCTGACGCTGGCCGCCGAGGATCTCTCCGATTTGCCGGAGCCGGAGCGCCAGCCCGCGGCCTGCGCTATCGCGCGCGAGGAGGCGGCGCGCCCATTCGATCTTGCGGCGGGGCCTCTGATCCGCGTTCGTCTCCTCAAGCTTGCCTGCGGGGAGGCCAGCCAGACGGCGGACTTCGACTATCTCCTGGTGGCGGTCCTCCATCACATCGTCGCCGACGCCTGGTCCATCGATATTCTCATCCGGGAACTGGCGGCGCTCTATCCCGCTTTCGCCGCCGGACGCTCTTCGCCGCTGGCTGACCTACGCATTCATTATGCGGATTACGCCCATTGGCAGCGCGGCTGGCTCACCGGCGGCGTACTTGAGGGCCAGCTCGCCTATTGGCGCGAACGTCTCGCCGGCTGCGACGGCGCGCTTGATCTCCCGGCCGATCGGCCGCGGCCGGCGGTTCAAAGCCATCGCGGCGGGGTTTTTGGCTGGCGTCTAGACAAGAGCGTGAGCCGCGCCCTCGTCGAACTGAGCCGGCGCGAAGGCGTCACCTTGTTCATGACGATGCTGTCCGCCTACTTTGTCCTTCTTTCCCGCATCAGCGGCCAAACCGATCTTTGCGTCGGCAGTCCGGTCGCCAACCGGAATCGATTGGAGACCGAGGGACTCATCGGCCTTCTGGTCAATACATTGGTTCTGCGCGCCGATCTCTCCGGCAATCCGTCCTTCCTCGCCTTGCTCCGGCGGGTGCGGGAGGCCGCCTTGGGCGCGCAGGAGCGCCAGGATCTGCCTTTCGAAAGGCTGGTGGAGGAATTGAGGCCGGAGCGCGATCTGGGGCGGACGCCGCTGTTTCAGGCGATGTTCGTCATGCAGAACGCGCCAGCGCCGCTCTTGGAATTGGGCGCCCTCGCCGTTGCCCCGGCAGCGCTTGAAACGATGACGGCGAAATTCGATCTGACTTTGACCGTGACCGAGGAGCCCGAGGGCTTGACCGCAGCGCTGGATTACAGCGCCGACCTCTTCGAAGCCGCGACGATCGCCCGCCTCGCGGGGCATTTTTCAACTTTGCTCGCGGGCATTATCGCTTCTCCGCGCGCGCGGCTTGGTGATTTGCCATTGCTTCGGGGGTCGGAGCTTGATCTGGTTCTGGGGAGGTGGAGCGGGGC
>NZ_JQKO01000036.1 GCF_000746085.1 Methylocapsa aurea
AGCCTGTCGCAAGCGCCGCGTTCGACCACCTTGGTGTCGCCGGTGACGATCGCGACGCCGGCCTCCGCCGCCGCCTGCGCCATGGAGCGGGCGATCTTGCGCAGCAGTGCGACCTCGAGCCCTTCCTCGATGATCGCGCTGCAAGAGAGGTAAAGCGGCGTCGCGCCGCCAACCGCGAGATCGTTGAGCGTGCCGCAAACCGCCAGCTTGCCAATGTCGCCGCCCGGAAATTCCAGCGGATGAACCACGAAGGAATCGGTGGTGAAGGCGAGCCGGTCGCCCCGCCCGGCGAGATCGGCGATCGCCAGCCGCGCCTGGTCCTCGAGCGGAGCCAGCACCGGATTGTCGAAAGCGCGGACGAACACATCGTCGATGAGATCGCGCATCGCCTTGCCGCCGCCGCCATGGGCGAGGCCGACTTTCTCGACATATATTCCATCGCGGATTTTCCGCAGCGGACGCAGGGTCTTGGCCGGATCCATCCTTGTCATGCCGGGTCCCTTGTCATGCCGCATCCGCATCGCGCTTCGCGCGCAGTCCCGCAAGATCGCCATATTGGTAATAGGCGGCGCAGGCCCCTTCGGAAGACACCATCAAGGCGCCCAGCGGCGCCTCCGGCGTGCAGGCCGCTCCAAACACCTTGCATTGCCAAGGCTTGATGACGCCTTTGAGCACCTCGCCGCATTGGCAGGATTTCGGATCGGCGATATGCAGCGCCGGGATCGCGAATTTGCGCTCCGCGTCATAGCGCGCATAGCTCGCGCGGATCCGCACGCCGGAATGATCGATCGAGCCGAGGCCGCGCCATTCGAAAAACTCGCGCAATTCATAGACGCGGGCGATGGCCTCGAGCGCCGCCGCATTGCCCTCGGTCGGAGCGACCCGGCCATATTGATTTTCGATCTCGCAGCGCCCTTCCGCCATTTGCTTCAGAACGAGCCAGATCGAATGGAGAATGTCGAGCGGCTCGAAGCCGGCGACGACGAGCGGCCGGCGGTAATGATTGGCGATGAAGGCGTAAGGCCTCGAGCCGATCACCATCGAGACATGCCCCGGCCCCAAGAATCCGTCGATGCGCAGGTCCGGCGAATCGAGGATCGCCTTGATCGTCGGGATGATGGTGATGTGGTTGCAGAACAGCGAGAAATTGCCGATCCGCTCCGCCTCCGCCTGTAAAATCGTGAAGGCGGTCGAGGGCATGGTGGTCTCGAAGCCGAGGCCGAAGAACACCACCTCGCGCCCCGGATTGTCGCGCGCGATGGCGAGCGCGTCGAGCGGCGAATAGACCATGCGCACGTCGGCGCCCTCCGCCTTGGCCTGCATGAGGCTCCGCTTCGAGCCGGGCACGCGCATGGCGTCGCCGAAGGTCGTGAAGATCACGCCCGGCGTCTGCGCGATGGCGACGCAATCATCGACCCGCCCCATCGGCAATACGCAGACCGGACAGCCGGGCCCATGCACCAGCTCGATTTCGGCCGGCAGCATGTTGGAAACGCCATAGCGGAAGATCGAGTGGGTGTGGCCGCCGCAGACTTCCATGATGTGGATCGGCCGCCCATCATCGCGAACCAGGGCGGGGACAAGGCTGTTGATGGCGTCGAGCAGAACGGCGGCCTTTGCGGGATCGCGAAACTCGTCGACAAATTTCATCGCCCCGCTTCCTCCAGCGCGGATCGCTCGGCGCCGCCGCCGCCGCTGATAGCGTCGAGCAGAACGGCGGCCTTTGCGGAATCGCGAAACGCGTCGACAAATTTCATCGCC
>NZ_JQKO01000037.1 GCF_000746085.1 Methylocapsa aurea
GCCCCAAGGGCGTCATGGTCGCGCATCGCAATGTGACGCGCCTCTTCGCGGCGACGCGGGAAGCCTTCGGCTTTGGCCCGGAGGACGTCTGGACCTTGTTCCACTCCTACGCCTTCGATTTTTCGGTCTGGGAGATGTTCGGGGCGCTGGCGCATGGCGGCCGGCTCGTCGTCGTTCCCTATTGGGCGAGCCGCGAGCCGGACGCCTTTTGCGAGTTGCTCGCGCGCGAGAAGGTCACGGTGCTGAACCAGACGCCCTCGGCGTTTGGGCAATTGCTGCGGAGCGAGGCCTTCGCGGCGGAAGCATCGGAGAGCGCCCTGGCTCTGCGTCTGGTGATATTCGGCGGCGAGGCCTTGGACCCTGGCGCTCTCAAGCCGTGGTTCGCCCGCCATGGCGCGGGGCATCCGCGTCTTGTGAACATGTATGGGATCACCGAGACGACCGTGCATGTGACCTTGTGCGATCTGGGCGAGGCCCTGAGCGGACCCGAGAGCGGGCGGAGCGCGATCGGCCGGCCGCTGTCGGACCTGCGGACCTATGTTCTCGACGGGTCGATGCAGCCGGTTCCGATTGGCGTCCCGGGCGAGCTTTATGTCGGCGGCGCCGGCGTGTCGCGCGGCTATCTTGGGCGGCCTGGCCTCAGCGCGGAGCGGTTCGTCCCGGATCCGTTCGGTCCGTCCGGGGGGCGGCTTTACCGGACCGGGGATCTGGCGCGCTGGCGCGCCGACGGGACGCTGGATTATCTTGGCCGGATCGACCATCAGGTGAAGCTGCGCGGCCACCGCATCGAGCTGGGCGAGATCGAGGCGGCGCTGTCCGGCCTTGCGGGGATCGCGCAGGCGGCGGTGCTGGCGCGGGAGGATGGGCTTGGCGGCAGGCGCCTCGTCGCCTATGTCGCGGGCGAGGCCGCTGGGGCGGGCGAGGCTTTGAGCGCGGCTTTGAGCGCGGCTTGGCGAGCCGACTTGGCGCGGCGCTTGCCGGACTACATGATTCCGTCGGTTTTTGTTCAGCTTGAGCGGCTGCCGCTGACCGCCAATGGCAAGATCGACCGGAAGGCCTTGCCGGCGCCGCAAGCGTCCCGCCCGGCGGGCGCCGACGACGAACCGCCGCGCACTCCCGCGGAGGCGATCCTCGCCGCGATCTTCGCCGAGGCATTGGGCCTCGAGCGAGTGGGGATCCACGGCAATTTCTTCGCCCTCGGGGGC